>CAVWQY010000009.1:0-59583 GCA_963757255.1 uncultured Thermoleophilia bacterium | reverse complement strand
CCGCGCGCCGGGCGTCGACGTCGGCCGGCTCGGGGGCCGGCGGCTCGCCCTCGGGCGCCTTCACGGCCTCGAGCTTCGCCCGCAGATCGTCGGCCGGCGACGGCGAAACGGCGGGCCGGCTGCGGCGGCGCAGGAGCGCGCCGAGCCCCAGGCCGCCGGCAAGGAGCGCAAGCAGGCGCTTCATCGCGGCGATGCTACACTGCCGCCGCTTCTCGCCTCGCCCGTCGCGCCGTCACCCGAAGCGGCGCACAAGGGGCGCGGCCGATTCAGTCCATGAGAAGGGAGATTCGGGCCTATGAACGAGTACGAGATCATGCTTTTGCTGGACCCGGAGCTCGCTGAAGAGCGGGGCAACGAGATCATCCAGCGCATCCGCGACTCCGTCGAGGGAGCAGGCGGCACCTGGGACGGCCACGAGCCGTGGGGCCGCCGGCGGCTCGCGTACGAGATCCAGCACAAGGGCGAGGCGGTGTACCACCTCCTCCTCTTCAGCTCGCCGCCCGAGACGCTCGAGGAGATCACGCGCGTCCTGAAGATCACCGACGGGGTCATCCGCTACGGGGCCTTCCGGCGCGTCAAGGACGGCCATACCAAGCCGCCGTCGCAGATCCCGGCAGGCGCACCGCCCGTCGCGGCCCCGTCCGACGACGACGGCGACCGGATCGCCACCGCCGTCGCAGCCGATGACAGCGCCGAGGCTGACGAGTAGCCTGGGTCGTCCCGTAGGAGAGGAGCGAAAACAATGGCCAACATCAACCGCGTCGTTCTCGTCGGCAACCTGACCCGCGACCCCGAGCTGCGCCACACGCCGTCCGGCATGGCGGTCTGCAGCCTGCGCATCGCGGTCAACACGCGGCGCAAGGACGCGACCTCGGGCGAGTGGACCGAGAAGCCGAACTACTTCGACATCACGGTCTGGGGCAACCAGGGCGAGAACTGCGCGCAGTACCTCTCGAAGGGCCGGCCCGTCGGGATCGACGGCCGCCTCGAGTGGCGCGAGTGGGACGCCCAGGACGGCACCAAGCGCCAGGCGGTCGAGGTGATCGCAGACACCGTCCAGTTCCTCGGCAGCCGCGACGGCGGCGGCGGAGGCAGCGAAGGCGGCGGCAACCAGTTCGTGCCCGCAGGCGCGGCAGGCGGCTCCGAAGCCGACTTCCAGGGCGCCGACGACGACATTCCGTTCTAAGGAGACGTTTGTGGCAGCACCGAAGAACAATTCCGATCGCGACCGCAGCTCGAGCAGGGGCGGCAAGCGCGCCGCGCCCACCGGGCCCGGCCGCCGCAAGTCCTGCTTCTTCTGCAAGTCGAAGGTCGACGAGGTCGACTACAAGAACGTCAACGAGCTCCGGCGCTACGTGTCGGAGAAGGGCAAGATCCGCAACCGCCGCATCAGCGGCGCGTGCCGGCGCCACCAGCGCCAGGTCGCGGTCGCCGTCAAGCGCGCCCGCGAGCTCGCCCTCCTGCCGTACGTCGGCGACAAGTAGTCATCGCCATGGAAGTGATCCTCAAGCAGGACGTCGACTCGCTCGGCCTGCGCGGCGAGGTCGTGAACGTCGCGCGCGGCTACGCGCGCAACTTCCTGCTGCCCCGCGGGCTCGCCGAGGTGGCGACGCCGGCGCTCGTCCGCGAGCTCGACAAGCGCGCCGAGCAGCGGTCTCGCAGCGAGGCGAAGACGGGCGACGAGGCGAAGGCGATCGCGACGAAGCTCGAGTCGCTCGAGCTGCGGTTCGACGTCAAGGCAGGCCCGACCGGCACGCTCTTCGGCTCGGTGACCGCGACGAACGTCGCCGACCGGCTCTGGGAGGACGCGAAGATCCGCGTCGACCGCCGCAAGCTCTCGATGGACGCGATCAAGCGGATCGGCCGCTACACCGTGCCGGTCGAGGTCTTCACCGACGTGACCGCCGAGCTGAAGCTCGTCGTCGCGCCGGAGGGCGAGGAGCTGCCGCCCCAGGAGGAGCTCGACGAGCTCGAGGCGCAGGAGACGGCAGCAGCAGCCGAAGTCGCGGCGGCAGCCGCCGCGGCCGACCTGTACGAGGACGCCCCGGCCGAGCCCGCCAGGGTGGAAGCCGCCGTCGTCGACGGCGACGCCGACGCCGACGCCGACGCTCGCCGACGAGCCGCCGGACGAGCTGCCGGCGGACGACGCGCCCGCGGCCGACGAAGCGCCCTAGCGCCCGTCCCTCTCTCGTCGTCCACAGGCTCTTCCACGGGCCTGTGGACGACTGCCCACCGGCTTTCCACAACCCGCCCAAAGCCTGTGGATCTCCGGCTGAACTTGCCGCAAATACCGTCCGTTCTGTCCACTATCGCGACACGAACATGCGTTCTATACTCCCTGCATATCCCGTCCTCCGGCACCCATAGGCCAGTTACCCACAGCCCTTCCGGTGAGGCCCAAGGGCGGGTTCACTACCCGCTGATGGCAACGCCTGCCCAGGCACTCGCGACCGCCCCGATCCCGCCGCAGAATCTCGATGCCGAGGAGTCGGTCCTCGGCGCAATGATGCTCTCGCCGCTGGCGATCGGGGCGGTCACCGAGTCCACCAACATCAGCGCCGCGGACTTCTACCGCGAGAGCCACGGCCACATCTACAAGGCGATCCTCGCGCTCTACGCGAAGGGCGAGCCGGTCGACGCGATCACCGTCGTCGACGAGCTCGACCGCGCCGGCACGCTCGACGCGGTCGGCGGCGCCGATCGCGTGCACGAGCTCGCGGCCCTCGTGCCGGCGGCGTCGAACGCGTCGCACTACGCGCGCATCGTCAGCGAGATGGCGACGCTGCGCGGGCTGATCCGGGCCGGCAACGACATCGCGCGGCTCGGCTTCGACCGGCCCGGTGAGACGATCGAGCTCGTCGACCGCGCCGAGAAGATCGTGTTCGACCTCTCGCAGCAGCGGGTGACGAGCGAGTTCGCGCACATCGACGACCTGCTCAAGGAATCGTTCGAGACGATCACCAAGCTCTACGAGGCAGGCAGCGACATCACCGGCACGCCCTCCGGCTTCCGCGACCTCGACCGGCTGACGTCGGGGTTCCAGCCCGGCAACCTGATCATCATCGCGGCGCGGCCGTCGATGGGAAAGTCGGCGCTCGCGCTCGTGCATGGCGTCGAACGTCGCCGTGCGGCACGACCAGCCCGTCGCGCTGTTCACGCTCGAGATGTCGAAGTCGGAGGTGACGCAGCGCCTGATGTGCGCGGAGGGCAAGGTCGAGTCGCAGCGCCTGCGCACGGGCAAGCTCGCCGTCGACGACTGGCCGCGCCTCACCGCCGCGTGCGACAAGCTCGCGAAGGCGCCGATCTACGTCGACGACACCGGCTCGATCACGATGATGGAGATCCGCTCCAAGCTGCGGCGCCTGAAGCTGCGCGAGCCGAATCTCGCGCTCGTGATCGTCGACTACCTGCAGCTGATGACGAGCGGCATGTCCGTCGAGAACCGCGTGCAGGAGGTCTCCCAGATCTCCCGCTCGCTGAAGGTGCTGGCGCGCGACCTCGAGGTGCCGATCGTTGCGCTCTCGCAGCTCTCGCGTGCCGTCGAGCAGCGCCACGACAAGCGGCCGATTCTCTCCGACCTGCGCGAGAGCGGCTCGATCGAGCAGGACGCCGACCTCGTGATGTTCGTGTACCGCGACGAGTACTACAACCCGGAGGACACCGAGTCCGCCGGGATCGCCGAGCTGATCCTCGCCAAGCACCGCAACGGCGCGACCGGCAGCGAGAAGCTCGCGTTCCAGAAGCGCTACGCGAAGTTCGCAGACCTGGCGGCCGCGTGAACGGGCCTCCGCAGACGACCGTCTGGCTCGCGCCGTCGGCTACCTCGTTCTCGTGCCTGTGCGAGCACTGCCTCGAGGGAGCGCGACGGACCGGGGTGCTGTTCAGCGACGCCCTGGCGCGCGCACGGGTCAGCGGCAACGTCGCCGCCGACAGCGAGATCGCGGTCGCGCGCTGTGCCGCGGGGCACGAGGTCGTGCTGCGGCGCGTCGAGCGGCCACCCGGCCTGCAACGTCACGACGACAGGCAGCTGCAGCTCAGGTGATCGAGCGGCAGCACGTCTGGCTCGGACCGGAGGCAACGTCCTTCGATGAACCGTGCGAGGCGTGCCTGGCGGCCCGTGAGTCGCTGGCCGCCGACGGCTGCGTCGTGCACGGAACGCTGCGCAGCGACGCCGACGTCGGCTTCACCACCTGCCGCCGCGGCCATCGCATCGTCGTCCGCCGCGTCGCCCGCGCTCTCGCCCGCGCGTACTGAAGCCTCTATGCCGGGAGCCGACTCCCTGACGCACTAGACTGGGCGACGTGCCAGCGACCGTAGTGGTCGGCGCGCAGTGGGGCGACGAGGGCAAGGGCAAGATCGTCGACCTGCTCGCCCAGGATTCGGACGTCGTGTGCCGCTATCAAGGCGGTCCCGAACGCCGGGCACACAATTGTCGTCGACGGCGAGACGTGGAAGCTCCGCCAGATGCCGAGCGGCGTCGTCTCCGGCACGCAGTCGATGATCGGCGCCGGCTGCGTGGTCGACGCGCAGGTGTTCCTCGACGAGGTCGCGCTGCTGAAGGAGCACGGCATCGACCCGTCGATCGTCGTGCTGTCGGGGAACGCGCACCTGATCATGCCCTGGCACGTGACGATCGACCAGGCGTCGGAGCGCCGGCTCGGCAACCTGCAGATCGGGACCACCAGGCGTGGGATCGGGCCGACGTACGCGGACAAGGCCTCGCGGATCGGCATCCGCGTGCAGGACGTGCTCGACGCGAAGATCCTGCGCGAGAAGATCGAGGTGGCGCTCGCCGAGAAGAATCTCTGGCTCGAGCGGATCTACGAGGTCGAGCCGTTCGACCTCGAGGAGGTGTGGGCGCAGTACGCCGGGTTCGCGGCCCAGCTGGCGCCGTTCGTCGGCGACGTGTCGCTGCTCGTCAGCACCGCGCTCGACGAGGGGAAAGCGCGTGCTGTTCGAAGGCGCGCAGGCGACGATGCTCGACCTCGACCACGGCACGTATCCCTTCGTCACGTCGTCGAACCCGATCGCGTCGGGCGCCGCCACCGGCATCGGGCATCGGCCCGACGCGGATCGACCGCGTGCTCGGGATCTCGAAGGCATACGTGACCCGCGTCGGCGAAGGGCCGTTCCCGTCGGAGATCGTCGGGCCGAACCAGGAGCGGCTGCGCGACCTCGGCGGCGAGTTCGGGACGGTGACGGGACGCATTCGCCGCTGCGGCTGGCTCGACCTGGTCGCGTTGCGCTACGCCGTGCGGGTGAACGGGATCACGTCGCTGGCGCTGACGAAGCTCGACGTGCTGTCGGAGTTCGCCGAGCTGCCCGTGTGCGTGCGCTACAAGCAGCGCGACGGCTCGGAGACGGCGCACTTCCCCTCGCACCAGTCGGACTTCCACCACGCCGAGCCGGTGTGGGAGGTTCTGCCGGGGTGGCAGCAGCCGCTCGACGATGCGACCTCCGTCGACGGGCTGCCCGCCGCGGCGCGCGCGTATGTCGAGTTCGTGTCGCAGGCGCTCGACGTGCCGATCGAGCTGGTCGGGGTCGGCGCGGCGCGCGAGCGCGTGCTTGCGTGATCGCCTACACCGCGAGCACCTGGACGCAGGTGATCGTCGGGCTCTCGATCTTCGTGCCAGTCATTGCCACTGCAGCGCTTGCCTGGGTCTTCCTGCGCAGCGCGCGCAATGACCCGGACGAGCAGCGCCGCCGGCAAATCGACGCCGACCGCCGAGCCCACAATGGCTCCGACCCCCGCCGCGACACGGCGCCGTAGTAGCCATCGCCCTCGGCGACACGTCCCGTGGTCAGACCAAAGGTGTCGGAAGTGTGACGAGATCTCGCCTCGCGGCGACGGCGGCCACGACGGCTTCCGTGTGCCGAAGCGGCGCCGCCGCGATCGGCCACCGACCGCTCGAGGCACGTCCGGTGGTCAGACCAAAGGTGGCGGAAGTGTGACGCGTTGGGGGCGGCGGAGTGTGCGCCCGGAATCCGCAGGGGTAGACTCGCCGCCGTGAACGTGCTCGTTGTCGGATCGGGAGCGCGCGAACACGCGCTCGCTTGGCGGCTCTCACAGAGCCCGAGCCTCACCGAGTTGCACGCGGCGCCCGGGAACCCCGGGATCGCGAAGCTCGGAATCTGCCACCCGCTGCGCGCCGACGACGGCGACGGGCTGCTCGGCCTCGCCTCGACGATCGAAGCCGAGCTGGTCGTGATCGGGCCCGAAGGGCCGCTCGTCGCGGGAGTCGCAGACGAGCTGCGGCGCAACGGCATCCCGGTGTTCGGCCCCAGCGCCGAGGCCGCGCGCATCGAGGGGTCGAAGACGTTCGCGAAAGAGGTCCTGCGAGCGGCCGGCGTTCCGGCCGCCGCGACGCTGTCGGTTGCGCGGGTTCCCTGCGTCGTCAAGGCAGACGGCCTGGCGGGCGGCAAAGGGGTGTTCGTCTGCCGGACGGCAGAGGAGCTCGACGACGCGTTACGCGCAGTGACGGCACTCGGCGGCGGGGTCGTGATCGAAGAGCTGCTCGAAGGCGACGAGGTCTCGCTCTTCGCCCTCTCCGACGGCCGACGGCTCGTCCCGCTCGCGGCCGCGCAGGACTTCAAGCGGATCGGAGACGGTGACGTCGGGCCCAACACCGGTGGGATGGGCGCGTACTCGCCCATACCGTGGCTGGAGGACACCGCAGGTCTCGTCGAGCAGCTTCTGCCAGCCCGTGATCGACGAGCTCGCGCAGCGCGGCTCACCGTTCGTCGGCTGCCTGTTCGCGGGACTGATGATCACTCCCGACGGACCGAAAGTGCTCGAGTACAACGCCCGCTTCGGCGACCCCGAGACGCAGGTGCTGATGCCGCGGATCGAAGGCGACCTCCTGGCGGCGCTCAGCGCCGCGGCGCTCGGCGATCTCTCCGGCATCTCGCTCGCCGCCTCCGGCGACGCGGCCGTCACGGTCGTGCTCGCCGGGCCGGACTACCCCGACCGAAGCGACTACGCCGGCTTCGCAATCGCGGGCCTCGAGCAGGCCGAGGCGACCGGCGCACTCGTCTTCCACGGCGGCACTGCCGCGAGGGACGGGCGCGTCGTCACGAATGGAGGCAGAATCCTCTCCGTGACCGCAACCGGGCCCACCCTCAGCGCCGCACGCGAGCGCGCGTACGCAGCGGTCGACCGCGTGTCCTTCGAGGGCGTCCAGTTCCGGCGCGACATCGCGGCAGTGGCCGGTGGCTGAGCCGCTCGTCGGGATCCTCGTCGGCTCGGAGTCGGACCGTGCGCGCATGCAGGCGGCGCTGGACGAGCTCGACGCCCGCGGCGATCCCCTGGGAGTTCGAGGTGCGCTCCGCGCACCGCACGCCCGACGCGGTCGCCGAGTACGCGAAGTCCGCCGCCAGCGCGCGGCCTGAAGGTGCTGATCTGCGGCGCCGGGCTGGCCGCCGCGCTCCCGGGCGTCGTCGCGGCCCACACGGAGCTGCCCGTGATCGGCGTTCCGCTGCGCTCCTCGATGTCGGTGCTCGACGGGCTCGACGCGCTGCTCTCGATCGTCCAGATGCCGCCCGGCGTGCCCGTCGCCACGGTTGGTGTCGACAACGCGAAGAACGCCGCCGTGCTCGCCGCGCGGATCCTGGCGCTGCTCGGCCCGAGCTGACTCCGCCCTCCTGGCCCGGCTCTACACTGTCCTGAGTGATCGCCCGCTACGCCCGCCCGGAGATGTCTCGGATCTGGTCGGACGAGGGCAAGCTCGCAGGCTGGCTCGAGGTGGAGCTGGCAGCGCTCGACGGCTGGGCCGAGGTCGGCGCCGTGCCCGCAGAGGATGTCGCCGCGATTCGCGGCGCACGCGGTTCCGCCGTCAGCCGAACGCGTTGCCGAGATCGAGAAGACGACCGACCACGATCTCGCCGCCTTCGTCGACGCCGTCGCCGAGCAGCTCGGCCCCGAAGGACGCTGGGTTCACTACGGATTGACGTCCTCCGACGTCGTCGACACCGCCCTCGCGCTGCAGATCCGGGCTGCCGGCGCACTGATCCTGGGCGGCGTCGAGCGGGTGCTCGTCGCCGTCGCGCAGCGCGCCGAGGAGCACCGCCGCACCGTCTGCATCGGCCGCTCCCACGGCATCCACGCGGAGCCGACCACGTTCGGCTGGAAGCTCGCAGGCTGGGCATTCGAGCTCGATCGCGCACGCACGCGCCTCGAGCACGCGCTCGAAACGTGTCGCGTCGGGCAGTTGTCCGGAACGGTCGGCACCTACGCGGCGATCGACCCTGAGGTCGAGCGCATCGCCTGCGAGCGCCTCGGGCTCGAGCCCGATCCCGTCTCGACCCAGGTGATCTCCCGCGACCGCCATGCCGAGCTCCTCTGCGCGCTCGCGATCTGCGCCACGTCACTGGATCGCTTCGCGACCGAGATCCGGCACCTCGCGCGCACCGAGGTACGGGAGGTCGAGGAGCCGTTCGCGGCCGGGATGAAGGGATCGTCGGCGATGCCGCACAAGCGCAACCCGAAGGTCGCCGAGCGCGTCTCCGGCCTCGCACGGGTCGTCCGTGCCGCGTCGGTCGTCGGTCTCGAGAACATGCCGCTGTGGCACGAGCGCGACATCTCGCATTCCTCGGCCGAGCGGGTCGTCATTCCGGACGCCTTCCTGGCGCTCGACTACATGCTCGACCGCTTCGCCTGGATCATGGACGGCCTCGTCGTCTATCCCGAGCGCATGGAGCGCAACCTCTGGTCGTCACACGGGCTCTTCTTCTCCCACCGCTTGCTGCTGGCTCTCATCGAGAGCGGGCTCGACCGCGGCCGACGCCTACCGTTTGGTGCAGCGCAACGCGATGCGCGCCTGGGACGAGGAGCGCGACTTCGCCGAGCTCGTCCGCGCCGACCCCGAGATCACCTCGCAACTCGACGACGCCGCGCTCGCCGACGTCTTCGATCTCGGCGCGACGATCGCGCACCTCGACCGCACGTTCGACCGTCTCCACCGCCTCGTTCCGAAGGAGGAACCCATCCATGTCTGAAGCCGCGCTCCACGTTGGTAGTGGCAAGGTCCGCGAGCTGTATGCGCTCGACGACGACCGTCTGCTCCTCGTCGCCAGCGATCGCATCTCCACGTTCGACGTGATTCTCCCGACCGAGATCCCCGACAAGGGCCGCGTCCTCACGGGCCTCTCCGGCTTCTGGTTCGCCCGCACCAGCGAGCTCGTCCCGAATCATCTGATCGCGCTGCGCGAGGACGGCCGGTCGACCGAATGCAAGCGGCTCGAGATGCTGCCCATCGAGTGCGTGGTTCGCGGCTATCTCGCGGGCTCGGGCTGGAAGGACTACCGCGCAACCGGCGAGGTCTGCGGGCATCCGCTCCCGGAAGGCCTCGCCGAGTCACAGCAGCTCCCGCGTCCGATCTTCACGCCGGCCACGAAGGCCGAGAGCGGGCACGACGAGAACATCGATCGCGCCGCCGCCGTTGCGCTCGTGGGCGAAGAGCGCTTCGACGAGGTCGAGGCGACCGCGCTCGCCCTCTACGGGTTCGTCTCCGACTATGCCCGCGACCGCGGGATCATCCTCGCCGACACGAAGCTCGAGTTCGGGATCGACGAGCAGGGTCGCCTCGTGCTCGGCGACGAGGCCTTCACGCCCGACTCGTCTCGTTTCTGGCCCGCAGCCGAGTACCACCCGGGCGGCACGCCGCCGTCGTACGACAAGCAGTTCGTCCGTGACTACTGCGAGACGCTCGGCTGGGACAAGACCGCGCCCGGCCCCGAGCTTCCGGAGGACGTCGTGTCCGGAACGCGCGCCCGGTACGTCGAGGCGTTCGAGCACCTGACCGGCATCGGCTTCGACGCCTACCTCGCCGACCCGAGCGTCGTGCTGCGGTGAAGGCGACCGTCCTCGTCCGGCCGAAGCCGGGCATCCTCGACCCGCAGGGTCAGGCCGTCCAGGGCTCGCTGCGCCACCTCGGCTTCGAGGTGCGCGACGCGCGCATCGGCCGGCTCGTCGACGTCGAGCTCGCGACCGACGACCACGACGAGGCGCTCGCCCAGCTCGAGCGGATGTGCGAGCAGCTGCTCACGAACCCGCTGATCGAGAGTTACGCGATCGAGCTCCACGGCGAGCGGACCGGAGCCGCAGCGTGAGCGAGCAGCGGCCGCTCGTCCCGGTCGTCGTCTTCCCCGGCTCGAACGACGACCGCGACGCGCAGCTCGCGCTGGAGCGCCTCGGCGCCGACGCGCCGCGTATCTGGCACACGGAAGCGGAGCTGCCCGCCGCGACGGCAGCAGTCGTGCTCCCGGGTGGGTTCTCCTACGGCGACTACCTCCGCTGCGGTGCGATCGCCCGGTTCTCGCCCGTCATGCAGGCGGTCGCGGCCTTCGCGGGCGAGGGAGGGCTCGTCCTCGGGATCTGCAACGGGTTCCAGGTGCTGACCGAAGCCGGCCTGCTCCCCGGCGCCCTCCGCCCGAACGCATCGCTCTCCTTCATCTGCCGCGACGTGCCGCTCACGGTCGAGCGTGCGGACACGCCGTTCACGTCGCGCTGCACCGAGGGCCAGTCGCTGACGATCCCCGTGAAGCACGGCGAGGGCTGCTGGTTCGCGGACGACGACCTGCTCGCGCATCTCGCCGAGACCGACCGGATCGCGGTGCGCTACGCGGAGGGGACCAACCCGAACGGCGCGATCGACGACGTCGCCGGCGTGCTGAACGCCGACGGCAACGTCTTCGGGCTGATGCCGCATCCGGAGCACGCCGTCGACGCGCTGCTCGGCTCGACCGACGGAGCGCTGATTCTCGGCTCGCTGGTCGATGCTGCTCGGTTGTCGCTCGTCGCCGCCGTCTAGGCGCCTCCTCCGAGACGGAGCGCGCCCGCGAGCTCCGGCTTCTTCGCGAGCGCCGCATGCAGGCGCTCGACATCCCGCTCCCGCAACGTGACCGGGCCGCGCCGCCCAACGCCCGCCGTCGAGTACGCGAATCGGACGAACCGTTCGCCGACGTCGTTCTCGAGGAGCTCGACGACCGAGCTGAACCGCCGCGCTCCCGCCTGCTGCGACACCGCGACACTCTCGATGAGCGTCGCCTGTCCCCACGGTGTTGCTGACTTTCGTGGTGCCGACTTGCCTGTTGTCGTCTTCGAGGTCGCTGTCTTCGGCATGGACTCGAACCTAGCCTGCAAACTGCAACACGTGGGAGACACCTCTGTCACGAAAGTGTGAAACTTGCGCCTCGGGAGGTTTGTTGACGGTCGATCGCGTCGAATCCTCCCAGATGGCTCGCTTCGTCACGTTCATGCTGCTCGTCGTTCTGCTGGCGCTCGCCGGCGTCGCCTTCGCGCCGCAGCGGGCGGCAGCCGCGACGGGCGTGAAGTACGGGCTGACCGACGACGCGTGGCTCCTGAACGGCCCCGGGACGCTCGAGTCGCGTCTCACCCGGCTCGACGACCTCGGAACCCAAGTCGTCCGGTTCACCGTCCGCTGGAACGAGGTTGCGCCCACGAAGCCGGCCGACGGCGCCGATCCGGCCGACCCCGCATACCACTGGACGAGCGACGACGCAGTCCTGAACGGGCTCCGCGACCACGGGATGACCGTCGTGCTCCAACTCGTCGGCACACCCGGCTGGGCGAACGGCGGAGGAGCCGCGAACGTCGCCCCCACCTCCGCCACCCCCTTCGCAGACTTCGCCACCGCGGCGGCGCTGCACTATCCGTGGGTCAAGAAATGGCTGATCTGGAACGAGCCGAACCAGCGCCTCTGGCTGCGGCCCACGAGCCCGGTGATCTACACGATCCGCCTGCTGAACCCGGCGTACAGGGCGATCCACGCGACGATCCCGGGCGCGCAGGTCGCGGGTGGCGGCACGGCGCCCCGCGGCTCGACCGGCGGCGTCTCGCCGGTCGCCTGGATCGCCGGGATGCACGCCGCGCACGCGCAACTGGACGCGTACGCGCACAACCCCTATCCGCTCGATCCAAAGCGAGAGACGCCGCTCACGGGCGGCTGCGGTCATTGCACGACGATCACGATGGCGACGATCGACAAGCTCGTGACGCTCGTGGCCCGCGACTTCGGCAACGCGAGAATCTGGCTGAGCGAGTACGGCTATCAGAGCAACCCGCCCGACAAGTTCCTCGGCGTCTCGCTCGCGCTCCAGGCGCGGTACCTGAGCGAAGGTGACTACGTCGCCTACCACACGCCGCGCGTCGACCTGTTGATCCACTTCCTCTACCGCGACGAGCCGAACATCGCGCGCTTCCAGAGCGGGCTCGTGACCCTGACGAACGCGCCGAAGCCCGCACTGGGTGCGTTCGAGGTCCCGCTCGCGGAGGTCTCGAGGAGCGGCACGCGAACGTCGCTGTGGGGCCAGCTGCGTGCACCGGCCGCCGGCTCGGCCGGCCAGATCGAGCAGCACACTGCGACGGGCTGGAAGACGCTCGCCACCGTGCAGGGCGGCGCTGCGGGCTTCTTCCGCTACGTCGGGACGCTCCCGCGCGGCGCCCAGGTGCGACTGCGCGCAGGCCCGCTCACAGGGGCCGCCGTCACCATCGAGTGACGGGGGCGCAGACGAGTGCGCCTCGCGGGCGACTCACTCCTCCTCGTCGTCCTCCTGCGTGGTCTTCGCCGGTTGACTGCCGAGGCTTGCGGCGATGGTGCTCTCGGCCTTCCCGAAGAGCACGTTGGTCCAGCGCTCGTTGAACCCTGAGAGAAACGCAACGGCAGCGAGGAAGAAGAAGGCCTGATTCTGGTCGGCGGGCAACTGCACGTTGGGGATACCGCTCTTGATCAGGAAGTAGACGGCGATGCCGAAGATCGCGCCGATGAACGGACGGAAGCTGCCGAGCCGTCTGATCGTCGCTCTGCCGACCTCGTAGTCGACGCGAAACGAGTTCGAGCTCATGCGCATGAGCACGCTGACGATCGCCCCCAGGCCGCCGGCGACGTAACAGATGAAGAAGGTCTCCATCGAGTTCGCGTGAGCGTGGTCGAGCCAGCCTGTCGCCCACAGCAGGGCGGCGAGCACCGCGGCCATGAGCCCGTCGATCACCGCGCCGGCAATCATTCCCCAGAAGTACACGATGCGCGCAGCCTTTTCGCCTGCGCGCGAATAGTACTTCTCGATCTGGATCAACTCCTGCTCCTGCGCGGAGACGAGGGCCGCGATCTCCTTCCCCGTGGCGCGCCCCTGCGTTCGCTCGACAAAGCCGAGCAGGTGACTCTGCACCGCGTAGATCCACTGCATGGCGATCCGCTCGGTGGTGCCGCGGAGTACCTCGGACACCTTGATCGCAAGCGTGTCGCAGTGATGCATGAGGTCCGCGATCGCGCGCTCGCGCGCGACCCAGTCGGTGACTCGATGCAGCCGGATGATCGCGTCGTTGTCGGTGAGGAACGAGGCGATCCGGCCCCGCGGCTTGATCGTCAACGCCACGGCGGAGGGACGCCTCGTCGCCCAGTACGCGTAGCGCAGCTCACCCTCACTGGCCTGGAACTTCTGGAGCGCGCTCTTGTAGCGCTGCTCGAGCCCGGCGTCCGCCTCTCCGCCTTGCTGCCACTGGAAGTGCGCACGTACGAGATCGGGAAAGGAGACCGCGCCCGACTGCCCCGTCGTCAGATGCGCGCCGTGCGGCTCGGGCTCCCCGTCGACGGCTTGGTCGACGTTGGTCGGTGGATCGATCGTGCTTGTCATCGAGACCTCGTTTCGACGAAGCCCCAGCCGCAGGAGGGCAATTCTCTCTTGCAACGAGAGTACGCCCCTGGCCCGAAGGCTTCAAGCCCGCTCAGGCGTCGATCGTGACGTGACCGGGCTCCGACGCCACCCGGCCGAGCCACCCGGCGATCGCGGGATAGCGATCGAGCTCGAACCCTCCCTCGTGCGCGACATGCGTGTACGCGTACAGCGCGATGTCCGCGAGCGTCATCCCGTCCCCGACGAGCCAGCCGCGCCCTTCGAGGCCGCGCTCGAGCGCGTCGAGCGCGCGGTAGCCGGCCGCCGTGCGCTCGTCGACGCGATCCGCGAACGCCTCCGGCCGGCCGGAGTACGCGAGCCAGAAGCGCACGACCGCGATCGCGGGCTCGTGGTCGTACTGCTCGAAGAACATCCACTGGAGCACCTTCGCCCGGTCGTACGGGTCGGCCGGAACGAAACGCGTCCCCTCGCCGAAGTACCAGAGGATCGCCCCCGACTCGGCCAGCGGCCGGCCGTCGTCGAGTACGAGGGTCGGCACGCGGAGAGCGGGGTTGAGACCCCCGAGCAGGCCGGGCCGGTTCGAGCGGTCGGCCACGTCGACCGTGGTGCGCTCGTACGGGATCCCGAGGTGCGCGAGCAGCAGGCGCACCTTGAAGCAGTTGCCCGAGACGGGACTGTCGTAGAGGAGCATGCTCCGAATCTAACGACTACGCACCGAGACGGGCTCGGGCCGCAGGAACTGCGGCCCGAGCCCGTGTCATGCCTACGCGGCGGCGGCAGCCGGCTCAGGCTCGTGCTCGAGCCGGGGCAGCCAGCCGAGCCAGCTCGGCAGATACCAGTTGCGATCGCCGAGCAGCTTCATCGTCGCGGGCAACAGCACCGCCCGGACGAGCGTCGCGTCGATCAGGACAGCGGCCGCCAGGCCGATGCCCATCTCCTTCATGTCGATGATCGGGAGCGTCGCGAAGATCGAGAAGACCCCGACCATCACGACCGCTGCGCTCGTGACCGTTCCGGCCGTCGTCTTGATCCCGTGCGCGACTGCCTCTTCGGTCGAGAGCCCCCGGTCGAAGGCCTCGCGAATGCGGCTCAGGATGAAGACGTGATAGTCCATCGAGAGCCCGAACAGGATCACGAACATGAAGATCGGCAGCCACTGGGCGATCCCGCCGTTCGACTTGAAGTTCAGCAGGTTCTCGCCCCAGCCGTACTGGAAGACGGCCACGACGACGCCGTACGCCGCACCCACGGACAACAGGTTGAGCACGACCGCCTTTGCCGCGATCACGACCGACCGGAACGCGACCAGCAGCAGGGCGAACGCCAGGAGCAGGACGAATCCGAAGACGAGCGGAGCCGACTGCTTCATCGCCTGGTTCGTGTCGTAGGAGGCCGCAGTGCCGCCGGTCACCGCCCACGTCGCGTCCGGCAGTTTGCCGAGCGTCGCCGGGAGCACGTCGTTGCGGAGGCGAAGCAGCGCCCGGTTCGACGTGTCGTCGACACCGTTCCCGTCGAGCGGGATCTCGATCCTCGCTGCGGTCTGCGACGAGTTGACATCGACGTTGACCGGCCCGTGCATGCCGGGCGTCGCTGCGACCTTCGCATCCAGGCTCCGCACCGCTGCGGCGAAGGCCGGCGTGCCGGTCTGAGCACGCACGGCGACGAGCGACGGATTGGCCTCGCCGGTGAAGGCGGCCTGGATGCGGTCGATCGTCTCGACCGTCGGCAGGCTCCGCGGCAGCGAGTCGAGACCCGACTGAGCGGTGTGCAGGTTGAGCACCGGAACTGCGAGCACGAGCAGCACGGCGGTGGACGCGACTGCCGCGACGACCGGATGGTCGAGCGCCGGGGTCAGGAGCTTCGTCCAGACCCGGTTCTCGCCGCCCTGCCTCCTGAGCCGCCCGAGGAACGGGATCCGGCCCTTCTCCACGCGGTCACCGAGCTTCGACAGGATTGCCGGGAGCACGGTCAGCGAGCCGATCATCGCCACGCCGACCACCAGCATCGTCGCGACCGAGAACGACATGAACGTCTTGTCGCGGGTGAGGAACATTCCGGCCATCGCGACCATCACGGTGAGGCCGGAGATGAGCACCGAGCGGCCCGAGGTCGCCGCGGCTGCCTCGAGGGCGGCACGGTGGCCTCTGCCCGCGGCACGCTCCTCACGCTCGCGCTTCACGTAGAAGAGCGTGTAGTCGACGCCGACGGCGAGCCCGACGAGGAGGACGACCGCGCTGACGTTGTTGTCCATCGGGATGACGTGGCTCACGACGGCAACGAGCCCGATCGTCGCGATCACGGCTGACAGCGCCAGCAGGAGCGGAATCCACGCTGCGACGAGCGTTCCGAAGACGAGCACCAGCACGATCAGCGTGAGCGGGATCGATCGCTCGCCCGCCTGGCCGAGCTGCTTCCCGAACTCGGCGTTGAGCGCCTTGTTCGAGCTGACGGAGCCCGCCTCACCGACGTAGAAGTCCGGGTGCGCCTTGGCGACCGCGGCAGTTGCCTTCGTCAGTGCGTCGATGCGGGTCTCGGCGACGGCCTCGGTGCCCTTCATGTCCCACTCGACGAGCGCCGTGCGCTTGTCGCGCGAGACGAGATCGGCATGTGCCGGCGCAAGCGGCGAGCGGAGGTTCCTGATCGCGTGCGACGACGCGACCGCGTCGACGACGGCCTGAACCGTCGCGCGGAAGGCGGGGTCGCCGATCGTCGAGCGCTTGCTCTGGACGAGGACGATCTCCGTCTGCGGGTCGGATTGACCGAAACCGGCCTGCTCGAGAAGCTTGTCGGCACGATGGGACTGGCCGACGTTCGTGTCCTCCGGCTTGACGTTTTTCTGGCCGACCGCCATGCCGATGGCGACGACGGCGACCACGAACGCGAGCCAGCCGAAGACCGCGGTCTTCCAGTGGCGTGCGCTCCAGCGACCCATCCGGGCCGCAAGGTTGTTCGACTGCTGCAAAGGTGACATGGCGTCCCTTCCGGATCGATTTGCTTGACCCGGAGAACATCGCTGCGGCGGCCTCGCGCGAGAACACGGCCTACCGGTGTCTTGACGTGCGGGTAGCCGCACCCCCCTCGTGGGGGTGGCGGCCTAGCGGCGCAGGTACGCGAGCACCGCGAGCACGCGGCGGTGGTCCTGCTCGTCGGTCGGCAGCCGCAGCTTCCCGAAGATGCTCGTCACGTGCTTCTCGACGGCACGCTGGGTGACGACGAGCCGCTCGGCAACCGCCTGGTTCGAGCGTCCCTCCGCCATCAGCTCGAGCACCTCGCGCTCGCGCGGCGTCAGCCGCCCCAGCGGGTCGTCGCCGCGGCGGCGGCCGACCAGCATCGAGACGACCTCGGGGTCGAGCGCAGAGCCGCCGTCGGCGACCCGCTTCACCGCCGCGGCGAACTCGCCGACGTCGGCAACACGGTCCTTGAGCAGGTACCCGACACCCTCCGCGCTCGACTGCAGCAGCTCGAGTGCGTAGCCGGACTCGACGTACTGTGAAAGGACGAGGACCGCCGTGCCCGGAAAGCGCTCCCGGATCTCCTGCGCCGCCCGCAGCCCTTCGTCCGTATGTGTGGGCGGCATGCGGATGTCGATGATCGCGACGTCCGGTGCGTACGAGCGCACCTTCAGCAGCAGATCGTCCGCCGTGCCGCTCTGGCCGACCACCTCGAATCCCGCGTCCTCGAGCAGCCGGGCGATTCCCTCCCGGAGCAGCACGGAGTCGTCCGCGAGAACGACACGCGTGCGCGCACCCAGCCTCGTGTCCTTCGCCTCGGCCCTCAGCGGCGGAAAGTCGGTGTCGAACCCGGGCGCCACCAGCTGAAAGATCCGCTCGGGCTCGTTCAGGCCGCGCAGCCGGTGCTCGCCGAGATCGATCAGCTCGAACGTGTCGCCCGCTGCGTCGCGCGCAGTCTGCGAGAGGAGCACCTGCCCGCCGTGCCCTGCGCTGCAGATCCGCGACGCGCGATGGATGTCCACGCCGATGTAGCTTCCGTCGACGCGAAGCGGCTCGCCGTTATGGACGCCGATCCGCACTCGCACGCGATCGCGGTGAGCCTCCTGGATGCTGCGCGCCGCGTCGACGGCCGCCGCGACGTCCGCGAACGCGACGGCGAACTCGTCGCCGCGGGCATCGAGCTCCTCGCCGCCGTGGGCGAGGACGGCTTCGCGGACGGCGCGCCGGTGCTCCGCCAGCACGTCCGGATAGTCGTCCCCGAGCTCCTGGACGAGCGCGGTCGAGCCTTCGATGTCGGTGAAGAGAAGGGTGACGCTCACTCGCGCGAGTGTACGACGAGCGGCAGCGCGGCACGGACGCGAGTCCCGCCGCCCGGCGGGCTGACGATCTCGAGCGAGCCGTCGAGCGCATCGACGCGGTCGGCGAGGCCGCTCAACCCGGATCCTCCGGCGGGATCGGCGCCGCCGATGCCGTTGTCGGCGACCTCCAGCTCGAGCGTCGTCTCGGTCTTGGTCACGGTCACACGCGCGTCCGTCGCGCACGCGTACTTCGCGACATTCGCGAGCGCCTCGGACACGACGTAGAACGCCGCCACCTCGACCGGCTCGGCCATCCGGTCACGGCAGCTGATCGTGAGGTCGACCGGGACGGCCGAGCGCTCCGAGAGCGACTCGAGGGCTGCGACGAGGCCGCGGTCGGCGAGGATCGCCGGGTGGAGCCCGCGCGCCAGCTCGCGCAGCTCCTGGAGCGCATGAGCGAGCTCTGTGGACGCGTCGGCGAGCACCTGCTCCGCGACCGCGGGGTCGGAGCGAAGCTTCGACTGCGCGAGCCGCAGTGCGATCGAGAGCGAGACGAGCCGCTGCTGTGCACCGTCGTGCAGGTTGCGCTCCAGTCGCCGGCGCTCGGTGTCGGCTGCCTCGACGAGCCGCGCCCGCGACCGCTTCAGCTCGCGTAGCTGCATCTTGAGCTCCCACTGGAGCCGCTCGCGCTGGAACGCCAGCCGGGCGCCCGCGAGCACGCCTTCCAGCAGCTCACGCTGGTCGAGGAGCGCCTCGTCGTGCTCGAGCAGCGCGAGCGGCCTGCCGAGCTCGTCTTCGAGCCCGATCGCGACCCGGTTCTCCGCGATCGCGTTACTGGAGAACTGCTCGCCGTCGGCCCCGATGAAGGTGCGGCGTTCGAGGAACCACACTCCGAGCCGCAAGCTCGGGTCGCCGAGCACACGCTGCAGCAGCGCCTGAGCCGAGCCGACCGAGAGCGACTCGTTCGAGTCGACGAGGAAGTCCGCGATGCCGCCGCGCGCGAGCCGGCTGCGGAGCAGCACGGCGAGGATGAAGAACGGCAGGGTTGCGAAGATCAACAGCCCGACGTTGGCGAGCAGTTCGCGCGCCGCGTGCGAGACCGGGTCGGCTGCAAACGAGACTGCGAGGAGCAGCACGGTCACGCCGCCGACAGCGAGGATCGAGCCGAGCCCACGGCGGGCAGCCGCACTCGCGGCGCGCCAGTGGCGCACCATGACGACCGCTGCGGCGCCGAGCAGAAACAGCGCCACGATGTCGGTCAGTGCGGTGACGACGCCCGCGGCCCGCGGGCTCGCGGTCAGGAACAGGACGTTCGTCGGGCACTTGTCGCAGCGTGAGTGCGGGTCGACGAGCAGGTCGAGGACGTTGGCGACGATGGCCGTGGCGTATGACGCGACGACGAGCCGCCGCTCGAACCGGCTCCGCAGGCGTCCTGACGGATAGGCCAGGAGCAGGTGCACGAAGACGGCCAGCACGAGCGCGGAGAGGACCTCGCCCGTCGTGAAGAGGACGGCGTTGTTCGACGCCGTCAGCGTCCCGGCTTCCCAGGCGAAGCCGGTTGCGACGAGGAGCCGTCCCGTGTTGTTCTCGGGCCGGAGCGTCCAGGCGAGCAGGCCGCAGCCGACGAATGCGAGCCCGATCACGGCCTCCAGCGCGGCGGAAGGGCCCCTGCCGCTGACGTGATCGCTCGTGGCGGTGACGACGACCACGAGCGCGGTCAGCGCGATCGCCGCCGCGCCGCACCCGAGCCAGATGCGAAGCCGGTAGGCGCTCGTCATCCGAGCAGCGCGGTCAGCGCGGCTCCGCACAGATCGCCCTTGGCGATGAAGCCGCGGGCGCCGCTCTCGGCCACGAGCGTTCCGAAGTCCGAGCCGTCCCGGCTCGACACGAGCACGACCGCCGGCCCGCCGCCGCCGCGCGTCAGGCGCCGGGCAACTTCGAAACCGTCCATGTCCGGCAGCTGCACGTCGAGCAGCACGAGCTCGGGCTCGAGCTCGGCGGCAGCGAGCAGCCCAGCCGAGCCGTCGACGGCCTCCCCGACGACCTCGTAGCCCTCCGACTCGAGGAGGAGTCGCGCGCTGGCGCGGAAGCTCGGGTGGTCGTCGACGATCAGGACGGTCATCGCAGCGCATCGTGACACGTCGCCGTCGCGCCACCAATACGGTTATCCACACTCTTTCGGCGCCTTCGAGAGCGGCTCGACGCTAGGACTCGTCCGCGAGCGCGAGCAGCTTCGTGACCGTGTTCCAGTTGCGCGCGGTCGCCGTCACGCCGAGGCGCCGCTCGGAGAGCACCTTCGCGAGCTTCGACGCCTGCACTCCGTTCGGGTGCCACGCGTAGATCTCGCGCCCGATGACGACGAACTGCTCGGGCGCGACGTCGACGGCAGCGGCCTCGCGCACGCGTGCCGCGGCGGGCTTCCCGGAGAGGAAGCTGACGAGGTAGCGGGACGGGTTGGTCGCGACCTTGCCGAGCGGGTCGCGCGCGATCACCTCGGCGAGCTCGTCGCGCGTGCGGACGAAGACCTCGACCTGGAGTCCGAGCCCGTCTTCGATCCCGCGCTCGATCGCCGAGCCGAGCGCCTTCGGCGAGGCCTTGCTCTCGAGCACGACGTTCCCGCTCTGCAGATGCGTGCGCACGCCTTCGTAGCCGAGGCGCTCGAGAAGCGCACGCAGATCGGCCATCGGGATGCGACGGTGACCTCCGACGTTGATGCCGCGCAGGAAGACGATCTGCCGGGTCACTCGAAGAGCGGGCGCAGGTGGTCGTTCAGGAAGACGCCACCGGGGTCGAGCGTCCGGCGCGTCTCCACGAAGGCGCCGGCCTTCGGATACCGGCGCGAACAGCTGCTCGCGCGTCAGGAAGTGCAGCTTGCCCCAGTGCACGCGCGCGTCGAACTCGCCGAGCAGCCGGTCGACGTCGCGCAGGTACGGCTCGTAGTCCGTCCCCGGCGTCCCCGACACGGAGATCACCACCGTGTCCCGGCCGTAGCTGTGCGACAGGTGCGCCTCGTCGCGGCCGACGGTGCGCACCTCCATCGGGAACACCGACATGGGGAGGCTCGCGAGCATCAGCTCGCGCATCGCGGCGAGGGCGTCGCGTCCTCGCTCGAACGGGACGAAGTACTCGAGCTCGTGGAAGTTCGGCTCGTAGATCATCGGATAGATCACATGCGCTGGGCCGACACGGTGGTGAGGCTGGTACGAGTCGAGCACCGAGTCGTCGACCTCGTCGTAGATCTTCACGTGGCACCGGTCGGCCATCTGCACGCCCGGAGTGGCAAGTCCGTAGAGCGCGGCCGAATCCTCCGACGGCATCCAGAAGAACGAGTAGTGGCGGTGCGACCTCGCCAGCTCGTCGAACGCCCCCCACGCCTCGTCCCAGCTCCAGCGCTCGACCCGCTCCTGCAGCCGGTAGGCGGGCGCCACTTCGAGCTCGAGCTCGGTGAACACGCCGAGCATGCCGACCGCGACCTGCGCGGCGTGGAGCAGCTCGGGGTCGTCCTCGCCGATGTCCACCGTCGCACCGTCGGCGGTCACCACGCGCACACGCCGGACAGACGACGAGAAGCTGCCGAGACCGAGGCCCGAGCCGTGGGTCGCGGTCGAGACCGCGCCGGCGATCTGCTGCTCGATGATGTCACCCTGGTTGGCGAGGGCGAGCCCGGCCGCCCAGAGCGGCACGCCGAAGGCGCCGATCGTGGTCGCCGGCCCCACGACGACACGGCGCCGGTCGGCATCGATCGAGCGTATGCCCCCCAGTCCGCCGACCTCGAGCAGCAGGCCCGGGGTCGTGACGACCGGCGTGAACGAGTGACCTGCCCCTGCGACGCGCACCGGCAGGCCCCGGTGCGCCGCGTCCACCACGAGCGTCGCGACCTCGTCCTCGCTCTGCGGCGCGGCGCGCTCCGCAGGGCTGCACTCCTGGTTCCCGACCCAGTTGATCCACGTCGCCATGCGTCGACCATGTCGACCCGCGCCGCTCATTGCAAGTCGCCTTCATCTAGCCTCGCCTGAATGCGGCTCGAGGTCACGCTCTTCACCGACCCAGCCTGTCCGTTTGCGTTCTCCGCGGAGCCTGTGCGCATGCGCCTGCGGTGGCACTACGGCGACCAGCTCGACTGGCGGCTTCGGATGATCGTGCTCACGCTCGAGCCCGGCGAGGCCGAGCGGCTCGCCGAGGGTGCGCCGGGGCTCCAGCGTCGCTATGGCATGCCGATCGACCCCGCGCCGTACCCTCGGACCGCATCGTCCGAGCCCGCGTGCCGCGCGGTGGTCGCCGCGCGCCTGCACGCACCCGAAGCCGAGGAGCCGCTCCTGCGCCGGCTGCGCATTCGCGTCATGCTCGGCGGACTGCTCGACGACCCGGAGCTGATCGCAGGCGCAGCACGCGACTGCGGGCTCGAACCGGCGCAGCTCGACGAGTGGTGCGCGCGCGAGGAGGTCGAGGCGGCGCTGCAAGCCGACATCGACGCGGCGCGCAACCCGTCGCCCGCGGCACGCGCCCTCGACCACAAGCTCGGCGGGCCGAGGAAGCAACGGAGGTACACGGCACCGAGCTACGAGCTCTCCCTGCCCGGAGCCTCGACCGCATCGGTGAGCGTTCCCGGCTTCAACCCGGTCGAGGCGCACGAGACCGCGATCGCCAACCTCGCACCGCAGCTGACGAGGCGTCCGAAGCCGAAGCGAGGTCAAAGAGCTGCTCGCCTGGGCGAACGAGCCGCTCGCCACGGCCGAGGTCGCGCTCGTCGCGCAGCTCGATCCGAGGGACGCCCGCGCCGCGCTCAGCCAGGTCGCGAGGCCGATCGCCGCGGGCGCCGACTTCTACTGGACGCTGGAGACCGGCTGACAGAGAATCGCCGGATGACCTGGGAGCTCCGCGACCTCGCTCCGGATCTGTGGGTATGGCGGGTCGAATACCCCGACTGGCATGCGGACGCAGGCTGGGAGCCGCTCGTCAGCTCGACATGCGTCACGACCGGCGGCGAGGTGGTGCTGATCGATCCGCTGGCGCCGCCGGAAGAGGCGACCGAGCTCTGGGAGCGTCTCGACGCGAACGCGGCGACCGTCGTCCTCATCCTCAAGTCGGATCACGTCCGCGACGTCGATGTCTTCGTCCGCCGCTACGGCGCGCGCGCCTACGGCCCCTACCTCTTCTGGCGCAACAACATCCCGGAGACGGAGCTCGAGCCGATCGAGCCGGGCACCGAGCTACCGGGCGGGCTCGCTGGCGCTGTACGACGGGAGAGGCCGCAACGAGACGCCGGTGTGGCTGCCCGACGCAGCGGACGATCGTGTTCGCCGACGCGCTGACCGAGCGCGACGGCCGGCTGCTCGTTTGGGGAACGCCGTGGCACGACGAGCGCGTTCTTCCCGCGCTTCGCGCGCTGCTCGAACTGCCGTTCGAACGGGTGATCATCTCGCACGGCGAGCCCGTGCACGATCGCGCGGCCTACGAACGGGCGCTCGAACTGCCTCCCTGGAGAGGCTGAGCGCGCCTAGCGATGTCCCTCGGCGACGTGGTGGACGCTCTCGGCGCCGACCGATCCCGCTTGCTGTACGCCCGCCGCCGCCGAGCCGACGCAGCGCGCAGAGCGGTGATGAGGCGCTTCTCTTGCTCGTGTCGCCGTTCTTGCCGGAACACCGTCATGGTTCCCCCTTCTCCCAAACGTTCGCGTGCGACCTCTCCGGACGACCGGCCCGCGATCGTAGCCTGCTGACCCCCTGCAAATCAAGGGCTTCGGGGCATCACGGCCGCTCGAGGCGATCGGGTCGATAGCGACGCGCTACGGCGAAGCGTGCGGACAGCACCGAGAGCAAGTGGCGCCGCAGTGCCGGGACGCGTACTGCTGCCGGCAGCAGCGCTCCGTGGACGAGCCCGCGGCCGCGGGGCAGGTCCCGGTCGAGCTCGACGGCGAGCCTCTGCATCAGCTCGGCTCCTCACGCGAGATCGGGTGTGGCCGGTACCACCGCTCGAGCGCGGCGACGTCTTCGTCGCTGAGCGTCAGCTCCGTCGCTGCAAGCGCGACCTCGATGTGATCGACGCTCGTTGCCCCGACGATCGGGGCCGTCACGGCCGGTTGGTGGAGGAGCCAGGCGATCGCAACCTGAGCGGCGGGGACGCTGCGCTCGTCGGCGACGAGCCGCAACCGCCTGCAGTACGCGCCACGTCCTCGTCGCGCCCGTACAGATCGTCCTGGACGGGGTCCGAGCCGCTTCGGGTCGAGCCGCCGCTGCCCGGGCGCCTTGCCAGGAACCCCCGCGCGAGCGGGCTGTACGGGACGACCGCGACGCCCTGATCGACGCAGAGCGGGATCATCTCCCGCTCCTCCTCGCGATAGAGCAGGTTGTAGTGGTTCTGCATCGAGACGAACCGCGTCCAGCCGTTGCGCTCGGCGACAGCCTGCGCCTTCGCGAACTGCCAAGCGGCCATCGTGCTTGCACCGATGTACCGCGCCTTGCCCGTCTTGACGACGTCGTGCAAGGCTTCCATCGTCTCCTCGATCGGCGTGCCGGGATCCCAACGGTGGATCTGGTACAGGTCGACGTAGTCCATTTGCCAGCCGCGCGAGCGATGCGTCGATCGCAGCGAGGATGTGCTTGCGCGAGAGACCGCAGCCGTTCGGGCCCTCCGTGGTCGGGTAGTAGACCTTCGTTGCGACCACCGCCTCGTCGCGTGAGATCAGCTTCTGCAGCAGCCGGCCGGTGACGATCTCGCTCGCGCCGCCTGCGTACATGTCGGCCGTGTCGAAGAACGTGATCCCGCCCTCGATCGCGCGCCGAACGATCGGTTCGGCTGCCTGTTCGTCGAGCACCCATCCCCGTCTGGATGTGTCTCCGAAGCTCATCATCCCGAGCGCGAGCCGCGAGACGGAGAGACCGGTCGAGCCAAGACGCACCTGTTCGATCATGTGCGCATCGCCTCCGCGGTCGCCGCATCCGCTGGGAAGAACGACTCGATCGAAAGCTCGGCCACCGTCACGTCGAGCGCGGTCCCGAAGCTCGTCTTCGTGCTGATGAACGCCAGCTCGGCATCCCCGTGGCGGAGGCGCAGCGGCACCGCGATCTCGGCCAGGTCCAGCAGGAGGTCGTCGCCATCGTCGGCTCCTGGATAGGCGGCGAGCTCGTCGTGCAGCGCCGTCAGCGCCGGATCGCCGCTCGCGACCGCCTCGTGCTGAAGGCGCTCGAGCAGATGAGCCCGCCACTGGCCGAGGTTGAGGATCCGAGGCGCCAGGCCCTCGGGATGCAGACTGAGACGCAGCACGTTGACCGGTGGCTCGAGCAGGTGCCCCGCCACGCCGTCGAGCAGCTTCCGGAGCGCTCCGTTGGCCGAGACGAGGCCCCAGTGGCGGTCGACGACGAGCGCCGGATAGGGCTCGTGCCCACGCAAGACCTGATCGAGCGCCGCACGTACCCGATCGAGCTCCGGGGAATCGAAGTCACGCTCGGCAAAGGCCGGTGCGTAGCCGGCCGAGAGCAGCAGGCGGTTGCGATCGCGCAGGGGCACGTCGAGCCGCTCGGAGAGGTGGAGCACCATCTCCGCGCTCGGCCGCGAGCGGCCGGTCTCGACGAAGCTCAGGTGACGCGAGGACACGCCCGCCTGCAGCGCGAGCTCGAACTGGCTGAGCCGGCGGCGCTGGCGCCACTCGCGCAGCAATGCGCCGACCGGCGGACGACTCGCAGTCACGGCCACTCGCCGATCGTAGCCAGCGGCATTCGCCTCGACGCCTACCTCGGAGGTCATGGACGTCGCGCGAGGCCGCAGGCATCTTCGTCGAAACGCCAACACCGAAGGGAGCACCCACCATGGATGCCGCGAAGCTCGTCGAGCAGTACATCGATACCTGGAACGAAGCGGACTCGGAGACGCGGAGAGCCGCGGTTGCGACCGTCTTTGCCGACGACGCCGAGTACGTCGACCCGCTGGTAGAGGTCGCGGGCGCCGATCAGATCTCCGACCTGATCGGCGCGGTCCAGCAGCAGACACAGGGTCACGTGTTCCGGCTCGCCGACCGCAAGGTCGACGCGCACCACAACATCGTCCGCTTCTCGTGGGAGCTCGTACCTGCCGCCGGCGGCGAGCCGCTCGCGATCGGCTTCGACGTCGCGACGACCGAGCCCGACGGACGGATCGCGTGTGTGCTCGGCTTCCTCGACAAGGCGCCGACGACCTGAGAAGGCCGCAAAAGGTGTCTGACACCACCTCGCCGTGATCAGAGCGGTCTGCGAGGACCGGTGTCAGACACCGGTTCGGCCGGCCGCGCCCGCCAGGTCGCGGAGACGGCTCAGGCGAGCCGGGTCGTCGTCGTCGGATGCGAGGTCGAGCGCGCGGCGAGCCTGCTCGCGGGCATCGGCCTCGCGGCCGAGCGCGGCGTAGTCCTCGGCCAGCTCCTCGTGGAAGTACCCGTCTTCCACCCCTGACTCGGCTGCCCAGGCGAGGCACTGCTCGAGTGCCGCTGCTGCCTCGTCCGCCCGCCCGAGCGCGCGCAGTGCCTTGCCGATCGCGTAGCGCGCGATTTCGCGGGCGTAGGGACGAGGGTCGTCACGCTCGCGGGCAGCGAATGCGAGCTGGAACGCCTCGAGCGCACCCTCGGCGTCGCCGGTCTCGTAGCGCGACCAGCCCAGGTTGTTGTAGAGCGGCCCGAGCCAGTAGCGAACACCCGGGTCGTCCGACGCGGCGGCGATTTCGACCGCGCGCGCGGTCCATGCTTCGCTGTCGCCGACGATCGCGATCATGTGCGCCGCATCGACCGCGAGCACGTCCTCGCCGCTCTCGCGGGCCCGGCGGAACGCTTCCTCGAACTGTGTGCTGCCTGCCCCTGGACGCCCCGACGAGCGCTCCCGCCGCCCGCGCTCGAGCAGCACCCGCGCCTCGGCCCCACCGAGCGCCTCCGCCTCGTCGAGCAGCAGGTCGCACTGCTCGAAGCAGCCGCGCAGGCCCTCGACCCGCGCGAGCTGCGTCAGCACCTCGGCGCGGCCCCCGTCCGTCGTCTCCCGCCCGAGTTGCGCACGAAAGCGTCCCTCGCTCGCATCGAGGTCGTCGAAGTCCCACAACGGACGAAGCCTGTCTCCCACCGGCGTCGCTCGCGCCTGAGCGTTCAAGGAGCTACTCGCCCGAGCGGCCGATGATCTCGATCCGGTAGCCGTCAGGGTCGCGCACGAAGCAGAGCCACGAGCCGCCCTCGCGCACCTGGTACGGGGCGCGCTCAGGCTCGATGCCGTGCTCGGCGAGGCTCGCGAGCGTCGCGTCGAGGTCGTCGACGCCGATCGCGATATGGCCGTAGCCGGTACCGAGCTCGTACGTGCTGCCGTCGTGGTTGAACGTCAGCTCGAGCTCCTCCTCCTGGCTCGGGAACCCGAAGAAGTAGAGCGTCGCCTCGAGCTCGCCGTTCCGGACGATCGGCCCTTCGCGGCGGAATTCCATGCCGAGCGCCTCGTAGAACGCGCGGCTCTTGGCCGGATCGGTGATCCGGAGCATGGTGTGGAGATAGCTGGCTGTCATGCGGACATCCTAAGGTTGGAGATCCTCGCGAAGCAGCGCGAACTGCACCGCGTCCTGCCACTCGCCGTGGCGGAGGTACGCCTGCCGCTTCACACCCTCGCGCACGTAGCCGACACGCTCGGAGTGCCTGATCGCGCGCTCGTTGAAGCCGTAGCAGGCGAGCTCGATTCGGTGGAAACCGAGGTCGAAGATCAGATAGCGCTGCAACAGCCGCGCTGCCTCGTCCGCCACGCCCCGCCCGCGGAACGCGGGATGTACCGCCAGACCGCCGAGGTGGACGATCCGGTTCGCCTCGCTCCGCTCGTCGAACGCCATCGCCCCCGCACGCTCACCGTCCGCCTCGATGATCATCCGGCCGGTCTTCTGCGGCTCGTGCAGCGAACGCTCGACCTCCGCCCCGATCGATGCCGCGTCGTGTGCATTGCGGCCGCCGAGGAACGGCTCGGTCTCCTCGTCGGTGTAGAGCTCGACGAGCCAGTCGACGTCGTCGGGCGTCGCGCGCCGCAGCGTGATCACGACGGCTCGGACGGGCCCGCGGCGAACCGCGGCTCGGCGCTCACGCCCGCCACGCGGGGCTGTTTCGGCGCTCGGGTGCCGAGCGCGACCCCGCCGAAGATGAGGACCAGCCCGACGAGCGCGACGAGGTCGACCCCCTCGTTCAGGAAGAGCGCGCCGTACACGAGCGCCACGGGCGGCACGAGATAGGTGACGAACGACGCGTACCCGGCGCCCCGGCCGGCGATGATCGTGAAGAACAGCAGATACGCCAAAGCAGTTCCGACCACTCCCAGCACCGCCACGGAAGCAAGCGTCTTCCAGCCCGGCATGTGCCCGGGCGCCTGCGCGACTCCGAACGGCAGCACGGCGAGTGCGGCGATCGCCGACGTCCCGAGCGCAACGACCTGCGGCCGGGCATCGATCAGGTACCGCCGCGTCAGCAGCCCGCCGCCGGCATAGCAGCACGCCATCCCGACGACCGCGAGCGCGCCGAGGATCTTTCCCTCCGGCTGTGCGCCGACGAGCAACGCAACGCCGACGAAGCCGACTGCGACGCCAACGAGCCGCCGGCCCGTGACACGCTGTTCGCGGAAGAACGCGAAGGCGAGGAGGGCGTTGAAGATCGGCAGCGACGCCTGGATCATCGAGGCGAGCCCCGAGTCGATCCGCGTCTCCCCCCAAGAGAGCAGCCAGAACGGCAGCGCCGTGTTCAGGAGCCCGACGATCGCGAGCGCCCGCCAGTGCCGCCGCAGCTCCGTGCGCGTCACCCGCCCGCCGACGAGCATCGGCACGGCGATCGCGAGCACGACCGCGGCGAGACCGATCCGGCCGAGGATCAGCGTCGCCGGCGAAAGCTCGCGCACAGCGACCTTGATGAACATGAACGAGCTCCCCCAGATCAGGGCCAGCGCGATCAGCATCAGTCCGTAGCGGCTCTTCATCCTCCCCCTCTGCAACCGTCGTCGGGCGGCTTTCGTGAGACCGACGAGGGTCGTCGGGGCCCCTGGATACACTGGCCCCCTGAGCTCGGTCGCCCAGCAGCCTCTCCACCGTGCGCTCGGTCTCACAGACGGTGAGCTCGATCGTATCTGTGGGCTGCTCGCCCGCGACCCGAACGACTTCGAGCTCGCGGTCTTCTCGCTGCTCTGGTCCGAGCACTGCGGCTACAAGCACTCGGCGCGCCTGCTGAAGCGCCTCCCGTCCACCGGCAAGCGCGTGCTCCAGGGGCCCGGGGAGAACGCGGGCGTGATCGATCTCGGCGGCGGGATCGCTGTCGCGTTCAAGGCCGAATCGCACAACCATCCGTCGGCGGTCGAGCCGTTCCAGGGCGCCGCGACGGGCGTCGGCGGGATCCTGCGCGACATCGTCGCCATGGGAGCGCGCCCGATCGCCCTGCTCGACGGGCTGCGCTTCGGCGCTCCCGACTGGCACTTCCGGCGGGCGGTCGCCGGCATCGGCCACTACGGGAACTGCGTCGGCGTCCCGAACGTCGGCGGCGAATGCGGCTTCGACGAGGCGTACGCGGCGAACCCGCTCGTGAACGCGATGTGCGTCGGCCTCCTCCCCACCGAACGTGTCCTCTCGGCGAAGGCGCAGGGAGTCGGCAACGCGCTCGTGCTCTACGGCGCCTTCACCGGCCGCGACGGGATCGGCGGCGCCTCCGTGCTCGCCTCGCAGGATCTCGAGGGCTCCGACGAGAAGCGCCCGTCGGTGCAGATCGGCGACCCGTTCCGCGGCAAGGCGCTGATCGAGGTGTCGCTCGAGCTCGTCGAGCGCGACCTCGTCCTCTCGCTCCAGGACTGCGGCGCCGCCGGGCTCGCCTCGTCACTCTCGGAGATGGCGTGCGACGGCATGGGCGTCGACGTGCACCTCGACCGCGTCCCGCTCCGCGAGGACGATCTCGAGCCGTGGGAGATCATGATCTCCGAGTCGCAGGAGCGCATGGTCGCCGTCGTCGCACCCGAGCAGATCGAGGAGGTGCGTGCCGTCTGCGAGACGTGGGAGCTGCCGTGCACCGTGATCGGCGAAGTGACCGATCACGGCGAGCTGCGCGCGTTCCACGACGGCGAGCTCGTCGGCTCGATCCCTGCGACGTTCCTCACCGACGAGTGCCCGCGCTACGACGTCGATCGCACGCCGCACCCGGTCGAGCGAGCGGCCGTCGATCCGGTCAACGACGAGCCGAAGGACTGGGTCTTCGAGCAGTACGACCACCTCGTCGGGTCACGCACCGTTCGCCGGCCCGGGCTCGACGCAGCGGTGCTGCGCGTCGACGGAACCCGCGGGATCGCGGTCTCGCTGGACGGGCCGCCGCTCGGCTGTCGCGACCCGCTCGAGGCCGGGTGGCGCGCCGTGCTGGAAGCGGCGATGAACGTCGCCTGCGCTGGCGGCGAGCCGCTCGCGCTCACCGACTGCCTCAACTTCGGCAACCCGGAGAAGCCGGAGATCGGCTGGGAGCTCGCGCAGGCGATCGAGGGCATCGCGCGCGCCGCAGAGTCGCTCGGCATCCCGGTCGTCTCGGGGAACGTGTCGCTGTACAACGAGACCGGCGGAAGCCCGATCCCGCCCACGCCGGTCGTCGGCTGCGTCGGGCTCGTCCGCGACGTGACGCGGATCCCCGACCGCTGGCAGCGAGGTGACCGCATCGTTCTGCTGCGCGGAACCGGGCACGGGTTCGTGCACTTCATGTGGCGCCACGCCGAGCTCTTCTCTCTCGCACACGACGTCTCCGACGGCGGCGTCGCGCTCGCGCTCCGCGAGGCGGCGGCCTGGTCGGGCCTGCCCGCCGACGCGGACGTCGTCGAAGGCGACGGCGTGATCGTCTCGGCCGCGCCCGGCGTCGAGATCCCCTGGGACGACATCGTCGAGCTCGGGACGGTCCGCTAGATGTGCGGCGTCTTCGGCGTGCGCGCCCCCTCGCGGGACGTCGCGCGGCTCACCTACTTCGGCCTCTACGCGCTGCAGCACCGCGGCCAGGAGTCGGCCGGGATCGCCGTCAGCGAGAACGGGCGCCTGACCGCGGTGCGCGACCTCGGGCTCGTCGCGCAGGTCTTCGACGAGCGGAGCCTCTCGGCGCTCCGGGGCGAGCTCGCGATCGGGCACACGCGCTACTCGACGACCGGCGGGAACGCGTGGGCGAACGCGCAGCCGCTGCTCCACCACGGCCGCGTGCGCACCGTCGCGCTCGGCCACAACGGCAACCTCGTGAACGCCACCGCCCTGCGCGACGAGGTCGGCAAGCCGCTCGCGTCGAGCTCCGACTCCGAGGTGATCGCGGCGCTGATCGCAGACGACGAGCGCCCGCTCGAGGACGCGATCGTCGCGGCGATGGCGCGCCTCGAGGGCGCAGCGACGGTCGTCGGCCTCGCCGACGGCAAGCTCTTCGCGTTCCGCGACCGGCACGGCTTCCGGCCGCTCGTGCTCGGCCGGCTCGGCGACGACCCGGTGGTCGCCTCCGAGACGTGCGCGCTCGACCTCGTCGGCGCGACGTTCGAGCGCGAGATCGCGCCGGGTGAGGTCGTGGTCGTCGGCGACGACGGATTGCAGTCGATCCAGGCGCTCGAGCCGGCCGAGAACGGCGCGCTCTGCATCTTCGAGTTCTTCTACCTCGCCCGCCCCGACACGCGGCTCGCAGGTGTCGAGGTGCACGGCGCGCGGGTGCGCATGGGCGAGCGGCTCGCTGCCGAGTCGCCCGTCGAGGCCGACCTCGTCCTGCCGATCCCCGACTCGGGCACGCCCGCGGCAATCGGCTTCGCGCGCGCGACCGGGATCCCGTTCAGCGAGGGCCTGATCAAGAACCGCTACGTCGGGCGCACGTTCATCCAGCCCGAGCAGGGAATGCGCGAGCAGGGCATCCGCATGAAGTTCAACCCGCTCGCCGAGGTCGAGGGCAAGCGGCTCGTCGTCGTCGACGACTCGATCGTCCGCGGCTCGACGACGCGTCAGATCGTGCAGATGCTGTTCGACGCAGGCGCCGCCGAGGTGCACGTGCGCGTCTCGTCGCCGCCGGTCGTCTCACCGTGTTACTACGGCATCGACCTCGCGTCGGAGGACGAGATGATCGCCTCGCACTCGACGGTCGAGGAGGTGCGCGCCGCGATCGGCGCGACGACCCTCGCCTACCTCTCGCTCGAGGGCCTGCAGGCCGCGACGCGCCGCCCGGCGAGCGCACTCTGCCGCGCCTGCCTCACCCGCGACTACCCGACGGAGATCCCGCCGGACGCGGCGAAGCACCGCTTCGAAGCGACCGTCTAGACCTCCAGCTCCTTCGCGCGGCCGTAGCGCACGGCGCGCCTCACCTGCCGCGGATCGAGGCCCTGCTCGATCAGCTGCTGCCGCAGCTCGCTCTCCGACGCGAGCCGCAGGAAGAGCCACGCGAGCACGCCGAGGGTGACGATCGAGCCCTCGGCCATCATCACGACGCCGCCGAGGTTCAGGTCGTGCACCGGCGTGATGCCCCACTCCGGCGCGTGCCGGTAGACGCTGTAGAACGCCGAGTTCGACCAGATGAAGATGTTGCCGAGCATCGTCTCGATCAGGCGCACGCCGCGATGTAGCCGATCTTCATCCCCGTGCCGAACCACGCGGGCGCGGGCAGCGTCTCGACGACGGGCTCCCACATCAGGCAGCCGCACGTGAAGAAGAGGAAGTGCTCGAGCGCGTGCACCGAGTCGTGGTGCAGCGCCGCGTCGTAGAGGAACGGGATGTGCCAGACGTAGAGGTCGACCGCCCAGACCGGCAGCGCGACGAACGGGTGGGCGAGCACGCGCAGCCGCTCGACGAACGAGCACCTCGAGCACCGGGCGCAGCACCGGCCCGGTCAGCCCCATGACGAAGCAACAGCGGCGCGAGGTCGCCGATGATGACGTGCTGCAGCATGTGGAGGAAGAAGAAGTGCTCCTCGCCGAGCGCGTCGATCGGCGAGTTGAGCGCGAGGACGACGAGCCCGATCCCCGTCCAGAAGCTCGCCTGCCGCCACCGGGACACCGGCTGCCCCCGCTCGGCGAGCGTGCGCGTCCGCCGCAGGTACAGGAGGGCAGCGACGATCGTCGGCACGATCTGAAGCGGCTCGAAGCTCCAGGGCGTGAGCAGCGACGGGGAACCCACGTGATGGAAAACTAGATGGAGTGCATCTCTTCCACTACCACCTGGTCACCTCGGAGCTGCGCGAGGTCGAGGCCCGCTACCTCGGCAAGCTCGGCTTCGAGCTCGTCGCGCGGTACGGGCGGATCGGCGACGACCACGTCGCGCTCGAGCCCGGCGTCCCCTGGGAGCAGCTCGACGTGGACGGGTTCAAGCCCCGCCTCCTGGAGCTCGAGCGCGGCTCGGTGAATGTCGTCGTGCAGCCGGGGCACTGGCGGATCCCGCGGGTCGACCACCTCGGGCTCGCGCTCGACGAGGAGCAATTCCAGGCCGTGCTCGGCCGCGCGCTCGAGCGGGACCTGCGCGTCCAGGAGCACGGCGGCCGCCGCACGTTCGTCGGCACCGACGCCGGCTTCCGCCTGGAGATACACCCGCCGCGCGAGTGGATCGACAAGCTGCTCGAGGGGCAGGACGAGTTCCAGCTCACCGAGCTCCAGCTGCGCGTGAGCGACCCGCGGGCGAACGCCGACGCGCTCGCCGACATGCTCGGCCTCGACGCGGACGGCGACACCGTCCTCGTCGGCGAGACGACGGTGGCGTTCCTCGAAGGCGGCCCCGACGGCCGCCCCGAGCTGTACGGCGAACGGTTCAGCTGACCGAATGCCGCCGTAGACTCAGCGCTCTGAAGAGCACGGAGCACAGCTACGAAGCGACGGGAGTCTCGCTGGCGACGGCCGACTCGGTCGTCGAGCGCTTACGTGCCGCCGTCGAGTCGACCGGGGCGAGCGGGTTCGGCGCCTTCGCCGGTCTGCATCCGCTGGACGGCGAGCGGCTGCTCGCAGCCTCCACCGACGGTGTCGGCACGAAGCTGATCCTCGCCCGCGCGCGCGGACGCCTCGCCGACTGCGGCGCAGACCTCGCCGCTCACTGCATCAACGACGTCCTCACGTGCGGGGCGACGCCGCTGATGCTGCTCGACTATGTCGCCGCGAACGAGATCCACCTCGAAGAGGTCGCCGCGCTCGTCGAAGGCGCGGCGGGCGTCTGCCGCGAGGCGGGAGTTGCGCTCGTCGGCGGGGAGACCGCGGAGCTTCCCGGCATCTACGCCGAGGGCGAGCTGGATTTCGCGGGGACGTGCGTCGGCGTCGTTGCCCGCGACGAGCTGATCGACGGCTCGACCGTCGTCCCGGGCGACGTCGTGGTCGGCTTCGCATCGGCGGGCGTCCACGCGAACGGCTTCACGCTCGTCCGCCGCGTCCTCGAGGAGGAGGACTACGACGGCGAGGACCTGCTCGCTCCGACCCGCCTCTACCTCGACGTCGCACGCTCGCTCCGCGGCCGCGCCAAGGCGTTCGCGCACGTGACGGGCGGTGGGATCCTCGGCAACCTGACCCGGGTGCTGCCCGCCGGAACGCGCGCCGAACTGGACTGGGACGCCTGGCCTCGGCTTCCGGTCTTCGCCTGGCTCGCGCGGCACGTCGAGGAGGACGAGCTTCGCCGCGTGTTCAACCTCGGCATCGGCTGGTGCGCCGTCGTCGCCGAGGCGCAGCCCGGCGAGACCGTGATCGGACGGATCGTGTGATCGGCGTCCTCGTCTCGGGCAACGGCACGAACCTGCAGGCGCTGATCGACGGCGGCCTGCCGGTCGTCGCCGTGGCCTCGAACAAGCCGGGTGTGCGTGCGCTCGATCGTGCGGACGCAGCGGGCATCCCGACGGCGGTCTTCGACGCCGCCGACTATCCGAGCCGCGAAGAGCGCGACATCGCGCTCGCCCGCTGGCTGCAGGCGCACGGCGTCGAGCTGGTGGTCTGCGCGGGCTACATGCACCTCTTCCGCAAGCCGTTCTTCGCCTACTACGGCGGCCGGATCGTGAACACGCACTCGGCACCCCTCCCGGAGTTCCCGGGCGCTCGTCCGATCGAGGACGTCCTCGCCGCGGGAGTCGCCGAGACGGCGGCGACCGTCCACTACGTCGACGAGGGAATCGACACCGGGCCGGTGATCAGGTCCGAGCGCGTTCCGGTGCGGCCGGAGGACACGATCGAATCCCTGCGCGCCCGCGTCCAGGCGGTCGAGCACCGACTACTACCGGAGGTGGTGAGAGAACTGTGCGCGCGCTGATCAGCGTCTGGGACAAGTCGAGCGTCGAGGTGCTCGCACGCGGGCTGGCCGACCTCGGCTGGGAGCTCGTGTCGTCGGGCGGCACGGCTGCGTTTCTCGAGGAGCAGGGCCTTTCCGTGACGCGCGTCGAGGAGGTGACCGCGGCGCCCGAGATGCTCGGCGGCCGGGTGAAGACGCTGCATCCGCGCATCCACGCGGGCATCCTCGCGCGGCGCGACCTGCCCGAGGACGTCGAGACGCTGGCGCGCCACGAGATCGAGCTCTTCGATCTCGTCTGCGTCAGCCTGTATCCGTTCGCGTCCGTCGCCGGGCGCCGGGGCGTCACCGAGGCCGAGGCGGTCGAGATGATCGACGTGGGCGGGCCGTCGATGCTGCGAGCCGCGGCGAAGAACTTCGCGCACGTGGCGGCTGTCTCGCATCCCGATCAGTACGAGCTCGTCCTCCGCGAGCTGCGCGAGCAGGGCGAGGTGACGCTCGCAACGCGCCGTCGCCTCGCCGCGGATGCGTTCGCGACGACGGCGGCGTACGAGGCGACGATCGCGAACTGGTTCGGCGAGACCGAGCAGTTCCCGGAGCAGCTGACCCTCGCGTTCCACAAGGTCACGGCGCTCTCGTACGGCGAGAACCCCCACCAGGCCGCCGCGTACTACCGCGAAGCGGGCGCACGGAGCCATCTGCTCTCGCAAGTCGAGCAGCTGGGAGGCAAGGAGCTGTCGTACAACAACCTCGTCGACCTGGAAGGCGCCCGGCGCGTGATCCGCGAGTTCGCGCTGCCGGCCGTCGTGATCGTCAAGCACGCCAACCCGTGCGGGGTCGCGATCGCCGGCACGATCGAGGAGGCCTGGGAGCGCGCCCTCGCCGCCGATCCCGTTTCGGCCTTCGGCTGCGTCGCGATTCTGAATCGGCCCGTCTCGACCGCGCTCGGACGGCGCATCGCCGAGCACTTCGTCGAGGTGCTCCGCGCACCGGAGTACGACGACGGCGCTGTCGAGGCGCTGCGCTCGAGGAAGGGGCTGCGCATCCTCTGCGACCGCGAGCGTCGCTCGGAGACGCCCGCGGAGCGGGACTACAAGCGCGTGCTCGGCGGCCTGCTCGTCCAGGAACGCGACTCCGACATCGAGGACCGCGAGACGATGGAGGTCGCCTGCGGGAAGGTCAGCGAGGCGCAGTGGGGCGACCTGCTCTTCGCGTGGCGCGTGTGCAAGCACGTTGCGTCGAACGCAATCGTGCTCGTCCGCGACCTGCAGACGATCGGCGTCGGCGCCGGGCAGATGAGCCGCGTCGACTCCGTACGGATCGCGATCGAGAAGGCGCGCGAGAACGGGCACGACGTCGCCGGCTCGGTGCTCGCGGGCGACGCGTTCTTCCCCTTCGCCGACGGCCCGCAGCTCGCGCTCGACGCGGGCGTCGCAGCGATCGTCCAGCCCGGCGGCTCCCGCCGCGACGCCGAAGTCCTGGCAGCGGTGCAGGCAGCGGGCGCGGCGATGGTGCTCACCGGCCGCCGCCACTTCCGTCATTAGCGCCCGAACACTGGTTCACGCGGCGCAGCGTTGGTTCCACGGATTAGCAGTCCGCGTAAGACCCACGTCGAAGGGGAGATACACCAATGGCTGAGCTCGACCCGCTGCGCTGGAAAGCGCTCACGATCGTTTGCGCGGCGTTCTTCATGACGGTCCTCGACGTCTCGATCGTCAACGTGGCGCTGCCGTCGATCGGCAGGTCGCTCCACTTCTCGCGCGACAACCTCCAGTGGGTGATCACCGCCTACGCGATCACCTTCGGCGGCTTCCTGCTGCTCGGCGGGCGCGCAGCCGACCTGCTCGGTCGCCGGCGCGTCTTCTACTTCGGCGTGGCGCTGTTCACGATCGCGTCGTTCCTCTGCGGGCTCGCCTGGTCGGAAGGCGTGCTGATCGGCGCGCGCGCCCTGCAGGGCCTCGGCGCGGCGATCATCTCGCCGGCGGCGCTCTCGATCATCACGACGCTGTTCGCGGAGGGGCCCGAGCGCAACAAGGCGCTCGGCATCTGGGGCGCGATCGGCGGCTCGGGCGCCGCAGTGGGCGTGCTGGCCGGCGGTGTGCTGACCAAGTACCTCGGCTGGGAGTGGATCTTCTTCGTGAACGTCCCCGTCGGCGTGATCGCGCTCGCGCTGGCACCGCGGTACGTCCGGGAGAGCCGGTCGGGCCGCGAGAGCACGCAGGACATCGGCGGCGCGATCACGGTCACCGCGGGGCTTGCGCTGCTCGTCTACTCCGTGTCGAACGCGCCGGTGCACGGATGGCTGTCGGGCTGGACGCTCTCGCGGCTCGCGGCCGCGGTCCTGCTGCTCGTCGCGTTCCTCGTGATCGAGTCGCGCGCGAAGGACCCGCTGATGCCGTTCCGGATCTTCCAGCGTCCACACGGTCGCCGGCGCGAATGTGGCGGGCCTGCTGCTCGGCGCCGTCGTGTTCTCGAACTTCTTCATCCTGACCCTGTACGTGCAGAACGTGCTCGGCTGGAGCGCGCTCGAGACGGGCGTCACGTTCGTGGCCACCGCCGGCACGGCGGTCCTGTGGGCCGGCGTCGCCCAGGCGCTCGTGACGCGGGTCGGCGTGAAGCCGGTGATGGCGGTCGGCTTCGTCGCGATGATCGCCGGAATGCTCTGGTACACGCAGATCCCGGTGGACGCGTCCTACTGGTCGGACCTCCTGCCCGGTTACCTGCTCGTCGGCTTCGCGCTGCCGTTCGCGTTCATCCCCGTGTCGATCGCCGCGCTCGCGGGGGTCGAGAGCCGCGAGGCGGGGCTCGCCTCGGGCCTGATCAACACGGCCCAGCAGATCGGCGGCGCGATCGGCGTCGCCGTGACCTCTTCCGTCTCGCTCACCCACTTCAACCACCTGGTCAAGACCGGCGAGTCATTCGCAGACGCCTTCACGAGCGGGTCGCAGTGGGCGTTCTGGGTGATGGTCGGGATCGCGGTCGTCGGGCTCATCGCGACACTCGTCCTCATCCGGCCCGATGAGCTGACCGTGGAGGAGCGCGGCGAGGCGGTGGCGGCGACCTGACCGTGCCCAGCCACCCGCTGTAGGCTTGCGCCGCGGATGGCCGATACGTATCCCACCATCCTCGAGCTGGTCGGCTCGACGCCGATCGTCCGGCTCGACCGCATCTCGCAGGACGTGCCCGGCGTGATCACGGCGAAGCTCGAGTTCCTGAACCCGGGCGGGTCGAACAAGGACCGCATCGGCCTCGCGATGATCGAGGCGGCCGAGCGCGACGGGAAGCTGCGGCCCGGCGGGACGATCGTGGAGCCCACGTCGGGAAACACGGGCGTCGGCCTTGCGATCGCCGCGGCGCAGAAGGGCTACCGCTGCATCTTCGTGATGCCCGACAAGATGAGCCAGGAGAAGATCGCGATGCTGCGCGGATACGGCGCGGAGGTCGTGATCACGCCGACGGCGGTGGAGCACGATTCGCCGGAGTCGTACTACTCCGTCTCGTCGCGCCTCGCCGAGGAGATTCCCGGTGGGTTCAAGCCCGATCAGTACTCGAACATGGCGAACCCGGAGGCGCACTACCTCACGACGGGACCGGAGATCTGGGAGCAGACCGGCGGCGACGTCGACGCGATCGTCATCTCGGTCGGCACAGGCGGGACGATCAGCGGCGTCGGGCGGTTCTTCAAGGAGCACAAGCCCGAGGTGAAGATCATCGGCGTCGACCCCGAGGGCTCGGTCTACACGGCGAAGAGCGAAGGCGACCTGCACCCGTACCTCGTCGAGGGGATCGGGAAGGACACCTGGCCCGAGACGATGGATCCCGACGTCGTCGACGAGTGGGTGCGCGTCTCCGACCGCGCGTCGTTCCTGGCCGCGCGCAGGATGGCGCGCGAGGAAGGACTGCTCGTCGGCGGCTCGTCGGGGTCGACGATCGCCGGCGCGCTCGAGTACGCGCAGCGGCTCGGCCCGAGCTCGCAGGTGCTGACGATCCTCCCCGACTCGGGCCGCTCGTACCTCTCGAAGTTCCTGGACGACAACTGGATGCTCGAGCACGGCTTCCTCGAGCGCTCGGCGCCGGCGCCGACCGTGCGCGAGCTGCTCCGCTCGAAGCAGGGCGACACACCGAGCTTCGTGACGATCTCCGCGCACCAGAAGGTCGACGAGGCGATCGCGGTGATGGAGCGCTATTCGATCTCGCAGCTGCCGGTCGTGCGCGACGGCGAGGTCGCGTCGCTCGCCGACGTGATCGGGTCGCTGCAGGATCGCGCGCTGCTCGACCGCGTCTTCAAGAACGCGGACGCGCTCCACGAGGACGTTGCGGCCGCGATGCAGGGACCGCTCGCGACCGTCGACGCGGATGCATCGATCGACGAGATCGTCGTCGCGCTCACGGGCGGGACGAATGCGGTCGTGGTCGCCGACCGCGGCAATCCCGTCGGTGTCGTGACCCGCTCGGATCTCCTGGACTATCTCGCCCACCGCTGAGCCGGTGGCTTCGGACTCCCTCGCCCAGGCCCGGCGCATCGCCGTGCGCGCACAGGTGCTCGACGGGAGCATGCATACCGTGCTCGACTGCGTGCGCAGGCTCGGGCGGCTGCAGCTCGATCCGACGGCGCGGGTTGCGCCGACGCAGTACCTCGTGCTCTGGAGCAGGCTCGGGCACTACGACCAGGGCGAGCTCGGGCGGCTGCTCGCCGAGCGCGAGCTTTTCGAGTGGGCGGCGTTCGTCTACCCGAAGGAGTCATTGCCCGCGCTCCGGTCGCGGATGCAGCGCTGGCCCGAAGGCGACACGCTCTGGCCGCGGCGCGTGCGGGAATGGCTTCGGGCCAATGCGGCGTTCAGGCGTTACGTGCTGAGGAGCTCGAGCGAAACGGCCCCATGCTCTCGCGCGAGCTCGAGGACCGCGCGACCGTGCGTTGGCCTGCAGACGGCTGGGCGGGCGAACGCAACGTCGGCCGCATGCTCGAGTTCCTCATGCACGGCGGCGAGATTGCGGTCGTCGGCCGGAATGGGAAGCAACGGCTCTGGGATCTCGCCGAGCGCTGGTACGGCGACGTCGCGGCGCTCCCTCACGCCGAGGCCGATGCGTACTTCGAGGAGGCGCGGTTCCGCGCCGCGGGCGTCGTGCTCCGGAAGGGCAAGTGGATCGTGCATCCCGACGCCGACGACCGCCCCGTGCGACGCACGACGCTGCTCTCACCGTTCGACCGGCTGATCCACGATCGAACGCGTACGGAGGCGCTCTTCGACTTCCACTACCGGCTGGAGATCTACGTCCCGAAGGCCGAGCGCAAGTACGGCTACTTCGTGCTCCCCGTGCTGCACAACGACCGGCTCGTGGGACGCATCGATCCCGAGGTCGATCGCAAGGACGATGTGCTGCGCGTGCATGCGGTGCACTGGGAGCATGAGCCCGTCGCGATCGAGAAGCCGGTGCGGGCGCTCGCGCGATTTCTGGGCGTGCGGGACGTGCAATGGCCGTGAGCCTTGCGGCGATCCGGCGGCTGATGGTGAGCCGCCAGGCGCTACGCGGCGCGGTTCCGGCGGGCCGGAGAGGACGAGGTGGAGGCGACGATCCGCCGCCTCACCGCCGTGCAGCTCGACTCGATCTCCACCGTCGACCGCGCCCACCGCCTCACGATCTCGTCGAGGGTCGGCTCGTTCGACGACGGGGTCGTGCCGCGCCTGCTCGCCGAAGGGCGCGTCTTCGAGTACTGGGCGCACGAAGCGTCGCTGCTGCCGATCGAGCTCTGGCCGTACTTCGGGCGGGTGATGGCAGGCGGCGGCCACTGGGGGACGCACGACCGCGCGCTCACCGAGCACGCCGAGCTCGTCGAGCCGGTGCTCGAGCGGATCCGGTCGGAAGGGCCGCTCGGCTCCCGCGACTTCGAAGGAGCGGGCCGCGGCGGGATGTGGAACTGGAAGCCCGCGAAGATGGTGCTCGACGCGCTCTGGGACAGAGGTGTCCTCGTGATCTCGGGCAGGCGAAGCTTCCAGCGCTCCTACGACCTCGCCGAGCGCGTGATCCCGAAGCGCTGGCTGGAAGCCCCCGTGCCGACGGAGGCCGAGATGCTGCAGACGTTCGCGTTGCTGGCGGTGGAGGCACGCGGTGTGCTGACCGAGACGGCGATTCGCGAGCACTGGCGGTTCTCGGGTGGACGGGCGCGCCTGCAGCCCGAGCTCGACCGGCTCGTCGCGGAAGGGCGACTGGACGAACTGGTTCCCGCCGACGGCGGCCCGAACTTCTACACGCTCCCGGGCACGGAGCTCGACGGCGCAGGCGCTCCGCCCGTGCTCGTGTGCCCGTTCGACAACCTCGTGTGGAACCGTCCGCTGCTCGTGCGGCTGTTCGGCTTCAGCCACGTGCTGGAGATCTACAAGCCCGAGCCCGAGCGGGTGTACGGCTACTACGTGCTCCCGCTGCTGGCCGGCGACCGGTTCCTCGGGCGCGCCGACCTGAAAGCCGACCGTGCCGAGGGCATCCTGCGGATCCGCAAGTTCACGCCGGAGCCGAAGGTGCGCGGCAACGTGGACGCGAAGCTCGAGCGCGCGGCAGCCCGTCTGGCCCGCGTCCTCGGCCTCGACCGCGTCGAGCGCGACTAGGCCGGAAAGCGCATGTCCCGGGGACAGTCCCCAGGACGTGTCCGGTCGAGACGCATCTGGCATTGCCTCTGCCCAACGCAATTCGCGCTTCCGGACGCGACCCAACACTTGTCCCCAGGCGACATGTCCCGGGGACAGTCCCCAGGACATGTCTGGTCGAGACGCGTCCAGGGACTGTCCCCGGACGTGCGGTGTCTGACACCCGTCCGACGTTCGAGGTCGCGCCGCAGGACGAACTGGTGTCAGACACCTCTTCGCACCGCATGGCGATCTCGTAGCTCGAACAGGGTGTCAGACACCAGGCGCTAGGCTGCGGCATGGACTTCGACGGCCTGGACTTCGAGACGCGCGCGATTCACGTGGGGCAGGAGCCCGACCCGGCGACCGGCGCGATCATCACGCCCATCTACCAGACCTCCACGTACGTGCAGGAGGCGGTCGGCGAGCACAAGGGCTACGACTACTCACGCGTCGCGAACCCCACTCGCACCGCGCTCCAGACCGCGCTCGCGAGCCTCGAGAACGCGGCGCACGGAATCGCGTTCAGCTCGGGGATCGGTGCGACGAGCACGCTGATGCACCTCGTCGACCCCGGCGAGCGCGTCGTGCTCATCGCGGACGTCTACGGCGGCGTCTACCGAATGACCTCGCTGGTCTACGAGCCGAAGGGCTACAAGTTCACGTACGTCCCCGCCGACGAGTTCGACGAGAACCTCACGTCCTACCTCGGCGACGACGTGCGCATGGTCTGGATCGAGACGCCGTCGAACCCGAACCTGAACATCATCGACATCCGGCGCGCCGCCGACGCGGCGCACGCAGTCGGCGCGACCGTCGTCGTCGACAACACCTTCGCGACGCCCTATCTCCAGCAGCCGCTCGACCTCGGCGCCGACGCGGTCGTGCATTCCACGACGAAGTACCTCGGCGGGCACAGCGACACGATCGGCGGGTTCATCGCGGTCAACGACCCCGCCCTCGCGGAGCGGCTCTATTTCCTGCAGAAGTCGCTCGGCGCGGTCCCGGGCCCGTTCGACGCCTGGCTCGTCCTCCGTGGGATCAAGACGCTCGCCCTGCGGATGCGCCAGCACTGCGAGAACGCGCGGCTGGTCGCGGAGTTCCTCGACAGCCACGAAGCCGTCGAGCGCGTGCTGTACCCCGGTCTGCCCTCCCACCCCGGGCACGAGCTCGCGCGGCGCCAGATGCGCGACTACGGCGGCATGGTCTCGTTCCTCGCGGAGTCCGAGCAGGAGGCGGTCGACCTGGTCGCCCGCACCAAGCTGTTCCAGCTCGCCGAATCGCTCGGCGGCGTCGAGAGCCTGATCGAACACCCGGCACGGATGACCCACGCCTCGACCGCCGGTGCACCGTTCGCGCCGCCGGCGAACCTCGTGCGCCTCTCCGTCGGCATCGAGTCGGCCGGCGACCTGATCGCCGACCTCGACGCCGCACTCGTCAGGAGCCCGTCACCGGCTCGCGCCTCCTAGAGGCTTGATGCGACCTATCGACCTGCACTTCGGCGGCCGCGAGCAGGCGGTCGGCGTCTACCTGATCGACACCGCCGACGGCCCGGCGCTCTTCGACTGCGGGCCCACGACGACACTGCCCGCGCTCGAAGCGGGGCTCGCGGCGCACGGGCTCGAGCTCCGCGACCTGCGCCATCTCCTGCTCTCGCACATCCACTTCGACCACGCCGGCGCGGTCGGCCCAATCGTGCGCCGGAATCCCGGACTGACCGTCTGGGTCTCCGAGGTCGGCGCGCCGCACCTCGTCGACCCTTCGCGGCTCGAGCGCTCCGCGCGGCGGCTCTACGGCGACGCGTTCGACGTGCTCTGGGGCGAGCTCGCGCCGGTGCCCGAGGCGAACATCCGGCTCGCGACCGGCGACGTGCTCGGCTGGGACGCGTTCCCGACACCGGGGCACGCCTCGCACCACGTCAGCTACTTCCGCGACGGCACGCTGCTCGCCGGCGATGCAACGGGCGTGCGCATGCCCGGCTCCGACTACGTCCTGCCGGTCTCACCGCCGCCCGACATCGACGTCGAGCTCTGGCACGCCACCGTCGACGCGATTCGCAAGCGCTCACCCGACCGGCTCGCCCTGATCCACTTCGGCGTCCACGAGGACGTGGCCGCGCACCTCGACCGCTTCGACACCGAGCTCGACCGATGGGCCGAGCGGGTCGGGAGCGGCATGGAGCTGGACGAGTTCGTCGAGCTCGCACGAGCCGACGCCGGCGCCGAGGCGGAGTCCTACGACAAGATCGCACCGCTCTGGCAGTGCTGGCAGGGGCTCAAGCGCTACTGGGACAAGCGCCGAGAAGCCGAAGCGCTCTAACTCTCGCGCAGGACGTTCACGCCCGAGACCTGCGCGAGTGCGAGCACGACGATCTCGTCGATGTTCACGTTCGGCCGCCGCGTCAGGGCGAACATGATGCAGTCGCTGACGTCCTCGGCGTTCAGCGGGCCGCCCATCGCGACGTCGGCGTAGACCGCGCGCGCCTTCTCCTCGTCGCCCTTGAACCGCACGTTCGAGAAGTTCGTCTCGACGAGCCCGGGCGCGACGTTGGTCACGCGCACCGGCTTGCCCTGTAGGTCGTCACGCAGCGCGCGGGTGTAGCCGTGCACGGCGAACTTCGATGCGACGTACGACGAGCCGTTCGCGTACGACCAGATCCCCGCCACCGAGCCGAGATTGACGATGTGCCCGCCGCCGTCGGCGACGAGATGCGGCAGGCAGAGCCTCGTCATCCGCATCAGACCGAGCACGTTCGTCTCGATCACCTCGCGCTCGTCGTCGTCGCTCGACTCCCAGAACGGATCGCGCCCCCGCGACAGGCCTGCGTTGTTGATCAGGATGTCGATGCCGCCGAGCTCCTCGACGGCCGCCTCCACGAACCGCTGGCAGCTCGCCGGATCCCTGACGTCGAAACCCGTCGCGCGGGAGCCTCCGAACACCCGCGCCCCGGCCTCCGCGAGCGCCTGCGCGGTCGCGGCGCCGATCCCGCTGGACGCGCCGGTGACGACCGCGCGTTTGCCGTCGAGTGTGCCCACAGGGCAAATCTACCCGCGCGTTAACCCGCGCCTAAACCAACCCGCCCGGCGGGCGTCTAACTTCAGAGCGCATGGAGCCCCCTCTCGAGCCGGCCGGCGGCCGCACACTCCGCCTCGCGGTCGTCGCATTCGGCCTGCTCGCCCTGCTGGCGATCGTCGCGTTCGCAAGCCGCAGCGGCTTCGGCGGCGCGTCGAAGGCGAGCCCGACCCCGGGGTACGTCGACTATGCGTTCACCGCGTTCCTGATCGTGTTCGTGCTGATGATCCCCGTCGCGGTCTACATCTTCTTCATGCGGGCGCGCGAGGGCCAGGTCGTGCGCAAGAGCTTCACGTCGCGCGTCCTCCAGAACTTCCTCACGCTCGCGATCTTCGGTGTGCTGGCGTTCGTCGTGCTGTACCTGAAGCGCCACCACTCGCACATCCTGAATCACATCCTCAATCTGAATCCGCAGGCCCTGAAAGCTCTCAACCCGAAGGCCGCGCACCACGGCACGACGGCCTCGCAATTCGAGCCGACGTTCGAGTGGCCCGTGCTCGCGGGGGCTCTGCTCGTGCTCGGCATCGTGGGCTTCTTCGTGTACCGCAGCCACCGCCGCCGCACGCTGCGCACCGCGGTGCCGCTCGAGCCGACCGTGGCGGAGGATTTCGCGGCCACGATCGGCGATGCGATCGGCGACCTCGAGGCCGAGCCCGACGCGCGCCGCGCCGTGATCGCCGCGTACGCGCGAATGGAAGGCGTGCTCGCGCGCCACGGCCTGCGCCGCAAGCCGAGCGAGACACCGGTGGAATACCTCGGCCGCATCCTCGGCGGCCTCACCTCGAGATCCGACGCGGTCGTGAAGCTGACCGGCCTGTTCGAGGAAGCGAAGTTCAGCCGCCACGCGATCGACGACGGCATGAAGCGCGACGCGATCGACGCGCTGGGTGCGATCCGCGACGGCCTACGGGAAGCGGCGGCGTGAGACGGCATCTCCTCGATCTCGTGATCCTGTTCGTCGTCTTCTCGATCGTGGCGATCTACATCGCGCTCGGACAGCCGAGCGTGCGCGGAGTGGCATTGCACGCATACGTGCTCGTCGTCGGCGGCCTGATCATGCTCGGCGTCGTCGCAGCCGCCGGAGACGCCGTGCCCAAACGGCACCGCTCGGAGTTCGACCGCGCCCTCGGCGAGTCGGTCGGCGGCGACAAGCCGGTGAAGGAAGTCGAGCGGATGGAGCGCGACGTGACACTCGCCGCCGCCACGGCCTACGACCTGCACATGCGCCTCCTCCCCGAGTTGCGCCAGATCGCCCAGGCCCGCCTCGAGCGCACGGGCCGCGTCATGAGCCCCGAGACGCTCGGACGCTGGTGGGAGCTCCTGCGCCCCGACCGCCCAGCGCCCGTGAACCGTCACGCGCGCGGCATCAGCCTGAACGACCTACGCGCTCTCGTCTCCGACCTTGAGAGGATGTAGACATGGACCTCGACGAGGTCGGACGCCTCGCCAACCGGCTGCTCGACGAGGTCGAGAAGGCGGTGATCGGCAAGCGCGACGCACTCGAGCTGCTGCTGCTCGGCGTGCTCGCCGACGGCCACGTCCTCATCGAGGACTACCCGGGGCTGGCGAAGACGCTGATGGCGCGCTCGTTCGCGCAGGTCACGTCGATGGACTTCTCGCGCATCCAGTTCACGCCCGACCTGATGCCGTCCGACGTGACCGGCTCGTCGGTCTTCAACCAGCGCGAGTCCGACTTCGAATTCCGGCCCGGCCCGATCTTCACGAACCTCCTGCTCGCCGACGAGATCAACCGCGCCCCGCCGAAGACCCAGGCTGCGCTGCTCGAGGCGATGCAGGAGCGCCAGGTGACGAGCGAAGGCGAGACGCGCAGGCTCGGGCCGCCGTTCCTCGTGCTCGCGACGCAGAACCCGATCGAGTACGAGGGCACCTATCCGCTGCCCGAGGCGCAGCTCGACCGCTTCCTGCTGCGCATGTCGGTCGGCTATCCGGCCCGCGAGGACGAATGGCTGGTGCTCGTCAATCGCGCCGAGCGCGGTCAGGACGAGATCGAGCTGGAGCCGCTCGTCGACCGGCAGACGCTGCTGGACATGCAGGCTGCGGTCGAGAAGGTCTACGTCTCGGAGCCGGTCGGCCTCTACATGGTCGACATCGTCGCCGCGACCCGAAACGCGCAGTCGATTCAGGTCGGCGCGTCGCCGCGCGGCTCGCTCGCGCTGCTGAAGCTCTCGCGTTGCCGCGCAGCGCTCGACGGGCGCGACTACGTGACGCCCGACGACGTGAAGGCCGTGGCGGTTCCGGCGCTCGCACATCGCCTGACGCTGCGCCCGGAGCTGTGGGTGCAGCGCGTGTCCGCCGAGGACGTCGTCCGCGAGCGGCTCGACACCGTGCCGACACCGGCGGCCGAAGACCTCGCGCGCGCGTGACGCGCTGGGCGTCGCCGAAGCTCGCCGCGTACGCAGGCCTGTCGGCGGTCGGCCTGCTGGCCGCGCTCGTCTTCGCACGGCCCGAGCTCGTCGCCCTGTCGGCGCCCTTCCTGCTCGCGCTCGCGGGCGGCCTGGCGCTGGCGACGCCGCCGAAGCTCGAGGTCGAGGTCGCGCTCGAGTCGGAGCGCGCGCTCGAGGGGGACGAGGTCGAGGCGCGGCTCGTGCTGCGCTCGGCGACGCCGGTCGACCGGCTCGACGTCTACGTCCGGCTGCCCGCCGGGCCTCGAGGTCACCGACGGGACGAACCCCGTCTCGCTCCACCTCGCGCGCCGGAGAACGGCGCGAGCTCGACCTCACGCTGCGCGCGGTGCGGTGGGGTGGGCACGTGGCGGGCCCGACCTACGTGCGCGCACACGACCCGCTCGGGTTCCTCGTCTGGGAGGCGACCGCCGGGCCGCGCCCGGAGCTGCGCGTCTATCCGCGCGAGGAGGTACTGCGCCGCATTCTCAAGCCGCGCGAGACGCAGGCCCTCGCGGGCAACGAGGTCTCGCGCCACAAGGCCGAGGGAATCGAGTTCGCCGACGTGCGCCCGTTCGCGCCGGGCGATCCGCTGAAGCGGATCAACTGGCGTGCGAGCGCCCGGCGCGGTGACGGCGAGCTCTGGGTCAACGAGAGCCACCCCGAGCGCAACACCGACGTGATCCTGTTCGTCGACTCGTTCGCGGAGGCGCGGCTCGGCGGCGAGGGAACGCTCGATCTCGCCGTGCGCGCGACCGCGACGCTCGCCGATGCCTACGGCCGCCGCCGCGACCGCGTCGGGCTGATCAGCTTCGGGGGGATCCTGCGCTGGCTCGTCCCCGGCACCGGCCTCGTGCAGCTGTACCGCATCGATCGACGCGCTGCTCGACACGCAGATCTTCCTCTCGTACTACTGGAAGGAGATCGACGTGATCCCGCGACGCGCGCTGCCGCCGAGCGCGCTCGTGATCGCGCTCTCCCCTCTGCTCGATGCCCGCTCCGTCGGCGCGCTGCTCGACCTGCGCGCGCGCGGCTACGACCTCGCGGTGATCGACGTCTCGCCCGTGCCGTTCACGAAGCGTCCCGCGAGCGGGCTCGACGCGGTCGCCTACGACATCTGGCGGCTGCGGCGCGACGCGCTCCGGCACCGGCTCCAGAGTGCGGGCGTCGCCGTCACGGAGTGGACCGCTGATGTTCCCCTGCAAGCCGTCCTCGAGGAGGTGCGCGAATTCCGTCGCTACGCCCGGCACGCGCACGCCTGATCACCGGGCTCGGAGCCCTCGCCGCGCTGGCCGCGGCGGGCGCCTACTCGACCTCCGGCGCGGGCCGCTTCGGGGACCTCGCAGCGGGTGCCGCGTCGCTCGGGCTCGTGGTCCTGGCGCTCGGCGATCGTGTTCCGCTGGCCGAACCTGATCCCGTGGGCCGTGCTCGCGACCGGGGCCGGCTACGTGAGCGGCCGCGAGGGGCGTGACCTCGTCGACGGCTGGGCTGCCGCGGTCGGGGTCCTGCTGCTGCTCTCGGCCGAGCTTGCGTCGTGGTCGATCGAGCACGACGCTCGCGTTCGCGCGGAACGGGCCCTCGTCGTGCGACGGGTGATCACACTCGCGCTGCTGATCCTCACCGCGCTCTTCGTGAACTTCCTGCTGCTCGCCACGGCAGCAGTGTCGGGGCCTTCGGGGATCCTCCTCGCGGCGAGCCGGCGTGGCCGCGGCCGTGCTGGCGGTCGCGATCGTCCTCCGGCTCGTGCGCGCCTGAGGCCGTGCGGCCCCGGTCGGCGACCGTTTGGTCACCGACCGGGGCGACAGGGCAGTGCTAGAGGACGCGAACGACCGAGGTGCGCTGCTCGGTGTGGCCGTTCTGCTCGTTGGCGACCACCTTCACCGTGTAGGTGTGTCCCTTCACCGGCTTGAAGACCGGCGTGAAGGTGATCGACTGGTCGGCGGCGAGCGTCGCGACGGGCTGCCCGGCCGCGACCTGCCTGGTGCCGTCGAGCACCGTGTAGGTGATCCCGATCTGGGCACCGGGCGCCACGTAGTGCGACAGGTACGGCACGAACACCGTGACGCGTGCGGGAACGCCGGGCTTCGCCGACGACGTCGTCCCGTCGATCAGGCGCGCGACGGCGCCGAACGCGCTGTACGCGGGCTTCGCCGCGCCGTTCGCGGAGAACAACCCGCTCTGCCACGGGTTCCCCTTGCTGTCACGGAACACGAACCAGATGAACATCTGCACGTTCGGATCGTTCTTCGCGATCGTGAGAGCCTGCTTCGCGTACGCCGCCTGCTTGGCAGGCGTCACGCCGTGCGGCTCGGCGGGCTTCGTCTCATGGCCGTACTCGGTGATCCAGATGGGAACCGCGCGGTGGAAGTCCTTCTTCAGGTCGGCCTCGAACGTCGGCAGCGTCGAGAGCGTCACGTTCGGGTAGCGGACCTTCTGCATCGGCGGCAGGTTGGGCGACGTCGGGTACGGATGATGCGCCCAGGCGTCGAACTTCAGGCCCTTCTGCTGTGAGAGCAGCCTCGCGAACGTGCCAGGTGCGATCGACGCGCTGACGCCTGCGAGCGGCTTGTCGCGGCCCCGCGCAGACGTCTCGCCGATCGCGACCTTCGCGGCCGGATTGCCCGCCTTGATCCCGGCGTAGGCGGCCTTGTAGAGCTTCGCGTAGTTCGCAGGTCCGACGATCTTCTTGCCGGCGAACTGCGGCGTGAGGAAGAGCTGCAGGTTCGGCTCGTTCCAGATCGACCAGAGGTCGACGGCACCGTGACCGGTGTTGCCGTTGTATCGAGTGGCGAGCATGCGCGTGAACGCCGTCAGGTCGGCGACGCGCGTCGGCATCACGTTCGGCGCCTTGCCGCCGTTCGCCCACTTGGGCGTGCCGGTGACGTTCACCATCACGCGCAGGCCGTAGAGGCTCGCCTGGAAGACGAGGTCGTCGAGGTCACCCAGCCGGTAGGCGGGATCGCTCCCGTCGGTTGCGTGCGTGGGTTTCGTCGGCGCAAGCGCCGGCCACGACGCCGTCGTGTGGATCACCGAGGCGCCGGTGGCGGCCGCCTCGCGAAGATTGTCGGTGCGGGTCGGCGACCAGCGGAACGAGGGGTCGTCGAAAAAGCCGATCGGCATCCGCGTCGCAGCGTGTGCGGCGGCAGCCGGAATGGCCAGCAGTGCGATGAACGCGATCAGTGCGAAGCGTGAGGCTTTCAGCACAGGCGGTCCTCCTCTTCGTGTTTTCCCCGGGCGCGGGAGCGAACTCGGAAAAAGTAGCGAGGTCGTTTGAGGGTGTTGTAAAGAGCCGTGTCCTTGCCCGTAACTACGCTACGGACGTGCGGCAGCCCTCCTTCGAGCGGTTCGGGCTCGTCCCGATCGTGCTCTGGCTCGCGCTCGGCGCAGGGCTTGCGGCGATCACGGGACGCGTGACGGACTGGTTCGTCATGACGGACGAGCTGTTCTACGAACGGCTCGCATTGAGCGTCGTTCGGCTGCATTCGCCGCTGCCGCGCATCCACGGCGAGCTGGTAGCGAACGTCAACCAACTGTACCCACTGCTTCTCGCAACGGTGTTTCGAACCGGTGACGTCGCGCAGGGCCTGCATCGTGCGCACGTTCTGGACGCATTCGTCATGAGTTCGGCCTCGATACCGGCGTACCTCCTTGCGCGGCGGGTCGCAGGGCCGGTCTGGGCGGCGGCGTTCGTCGCGGTGCTCTCGGTGGTCGTGCCGTGGATCGTTCTCTCGTCGTTCCTGCTCACGGAGGTCGCTGCGTATCCCGTCTTCCTGTGGGCGGTGCTCGCATTCCAGGCGACCGTCGTCGCACCGTCGCGCCGCAGGGATGTCGTGGCCGCTGCCTGCATCGTCCTCGCGATCGTCGCGCGAACGCAGTTTGCGGTGCTCGCTCTCGCACTGCCGGCGGTGATCGTCCTGGACAAGCGCAACTTCCGAAAGGCCCTCGATGAGCACCGGGCGCTCGCGCTCGCGTACGCGGCGGGCGCGGTCGTCGCGCTCGCCGTCATCGCGACCGGGCACAGCGTGCTCGGGACCTACGCGACGACCGCGCACGGGAATCCACTGCCGCTGCATATCGTCCGCTCGTTCGCGCAGCACCTTGCAACAATCGCCCTCGGGCTCGGGATCCTGCCCTTCCTCGTCGGCGGCGCGTGGCTCGCATCGAATGCCGTGCGCGCGCCGACACGCGAACGGCACATCTTCGCACAGCTCGCATCCGTGGCGATCGTCCTGCTGACGATCGAGGTCGCGTCGTTCGACCTTCGCTTCGGCGGCGGGGTCGTCCGCGATCGGTATCTCTTCTACATCGTGCCGCTGATCCTCGTCGCGTTCGCGGCCGCACTCGCGAGCGACACGTGGCCGCGGCGCTCACTCGCCGTCCCGCTCGTCGTGCTCGTCTACGGCTTCGCGCGCGACCCGCTGCCGCTGTTCGACAAGCTGAACGTCGATACACCGGTCGCGATGCTCGACAACTACCTCCGCGGCTCGCTCGGCGGGCTCGGCGGCGCGCGCATCTTCCTCATCGCAGCCGCAGTGGTCGGGGCGCTGCTCGTGCTCGAGGGAGCACTCCTCCTGCGACACGCACATCTCGCCGTGCTCCTGGCCGTCCTCACGCTCGTCGCCCTCCCCGCCGAGACGGCGTACGCCTTCGTGCGGCTGTTCCGCGTCAACGGCACCGCGGGCAGGTCGTTGACCACATCGCAGGCCAACACGTTCGCCTGGGTCGACCAGACGGTCGGCCGCAACGCGCACGTCACTGCGGTGCCCTACCCGACGCTCCCGGGCGACTACTGGTCGAGCGTTGCCTTCTGGTGGGACCTGGAGTTCTGGAACAAGTCGGTCGACCGCAGCGCCTGGGTCCCGGGCCAGTACGGCTGGACACCCGCAACGTTCCCGAAGCTCGAGCTCCACTTCGACCGCACGGGGCGGGCGAGCGTCTCACCGCCGGGAGACGTCGCGCAGGCGATCGGCGATGCCCGGTTCCACATCGCCGGCACCGTCCTCCTGAACGACCGCGGCGTCTTTCTCGTTCAGCCGGAGCAGCCGTGGCGTGCCGACTGGCTGACGACCGGGCTCTACGACGACGGCTGGACGAAGCCCCACGCAGCGGGGCGCATCCGCGTCTTCGCCTACCCCGGGCAGACCGGGGACGTGACCCGCTCGCTGACCGTCTACGTGCGTCCACCGGTGAACGTCGCCTCGCGCCCGTTCACGCTGGTCTCGAACACCGGGAAGGTGACTGGGACGGCGAGCGGCACCGGCGTGCCAACCAACGTCTCCGTCTGCGTCCCCCACGGCGGCTTCTCGGAGGTCAAGCTCACGGCGCCCGGCTCCTCCTACGTCTACGGCGATCCGACCTCCGAACTGACCTATCCGTTCGCCCGGCACGCCGGCGTGCAAGTGACGCAGATCTACCTCTCGGGGCAGATCGGCGCTCCCTGCAAGCTCCCGTAGGTCAGGCCGTGGCCCACGAGCGGAAGACCGCGAGCAGCTCGGCCTCCGCCTCGGGCGAGACGTCCTCCCGCGTGATCGCGCCGACGAGCCGGATCGTCTCGCGCAGCTGGCGCAGATACTCGGTGCACCCGTCGCAGGTTGCGATGTGCTCCTCGAAACGCCGCAGATCGGCAGGCGAGAGCGCTCCCTCGAGGTAGTCGGTGACGAGCTCGACGAGCTCCTGGCAGCTGAAGGCTTCGGTGTCGGTCATACGGTGTCCAGGGCGAGGTAGTCCTCGAGCGCGTTGCGCACCTTCGCGCGGGCGCGGTGGAGGAGCACCCGTTGATTGACCTCCGTGATGTCGAGGGCGTTACACACCTCTTCCGAGCTCCAGCCCTCGACGTCGCGCAACGTGATCACGGCCCGCTGGTTCGCCGGCAGGCTCTCGATCGCCGCGGCGATCCGCTCGCGCGTCTCGGCCGCGAGCAGGCGCTCCTCCGGCAGGTCGCGCGGGGGTGAAGCCCAGGCGCCCGGATGGTGCTCGTGATCGTCCGGCAGGAACCGATCCGCATCGACCGCGGCCTCGGGGACCCGACCGGGATCCTGCAGCGACGAGAAGGGGATCACGCGCCGCTCGCGCTGGGCGCGCGTCTTCGCCGTGTTCACGAGGATCCGGAAGACCCAGGTCTTGAGCGACGAGCGCCCTTCGAAGCGGTCGAGCGCGCCGAGCACGCGCAGCCACGTGTCCCCGACGACCTCCTCGGCGATCGCCCGGGACGGGACGAAGATCTGCGCGACACGGAGCAGCGACGGATGCCACTCGCGGACGAGGATGCGATACGTCTCCTCGTCGCCCGCGCGCAGGGCGGCGACGAGCTCGGCGTCGGTGCGCTCCACGGGCTGACCGTACAGACCTCGCGCTAGATTCGGCGCATGGAGATCCTCGGCCTCGTCTTCGCAGGGACCGCGACCGATCGCCGGGAGGAGATGACGCGGTTTCTCACCGGCGTGCTCGGCCTCGCGCCGGCTGCCGTCGCGGGAGCCGACGCCGACATGTTCGAGTTGCCCGACGGCTCGACGTTCGCGGTCGCAGGCCCGCGCGAGCTCGGCGAGACCTCGCGAACGCTCGGCTTCCTGGTCGCGGACCTCGACGAGGCACTTGCCGGGCTCCGCGCCGCGGGCGTCGAGGTCGACGATGCCATCGGCAACGAACGGTTCCGCTACGCGCACTTTCGCGCGCCCGACGGGCACCTGTACGAGCTCGTCGAGCGGCGCAGCTAGGTCGTCGTGGCGTCGGCCGCTTCGGCCTCGGCGTCACCTTCGACGCCGGGCTCAGCTTCCGTGTCGCCGTCGGCTTCGAGTGCGCCCTCGGCCTCGGCGGTCAGCGCGTCGATCGCCGCCTGCTTCTTGTCGTCCTTCTTCTCCTGCTTGCGGGCGCGCTTCTCGCGCACCGACTGCTCGCGGGCGATCTTCGCCATGGTTGTCTGACGCTTCGAACTCGATGCCATACACGTCCTCTCTCTTCTCCGTGCCGGGGTGATGGATGGGCGGTGCAGGGCTCGAACCTGCGACCCTCTGCGTGTAAGGCAGATGCTCTCCCAGCTGAGCTAACCGCCCTCTGGTCGTACCCCGCGGGGCCCCTAACCGTAACGCGCTGGTATACTTGCGTTCGCAACTATCTATGGAGCTCGGGATCTACACCTTCGCGGAAGTCACCCCCGACCCTCGCACGGGCCGGGCGGTCACCCCTGCGCAGCGCCTGCGGGACCTACTCGAGGAGGTCGAGCTCGCAGACCAGATCGGCCTCGACGTCTACGGCGTCGGCGAGCATCACCGGCCCGAGTTCGCGGTCTCAGCGCCGGCCGTCGTGCTCGCCGCGGCGGCGGAGCGCACCTCGAGGATCCGGCTCACGAGCGCGGTCACGGTACTGAGCTCGGACGATCCCGTCCGCGTCTTCCAGGATTTCGCGACGCTCGACCTGCTCTCCGGCGGACGCGCGGAGATCATGGCCGGCCGCGGCTCGTTCATCGAGTCGTTCCCGCTCTTCGGCTTCTCGCTCGACGACTACGACGAGCTCTTCGCCGAGAACCTCGGGCTGCTGCTCGCGCTCCGCGACGACGAGCGCGTGACGTGGTCGGGTAGGCACCGCCCGCCGCTCACCGGCCAGGGCGTCTACCCGCGCCCGCAGCAGGATCCCCTCCCGGTCTGGGTCGCGGTCGGCGGCACGCCCGAGTCGGCCGTGCGCGCCGGGAGGCTCGGCCTGCCGATGGCGCTCGCAATCATCGGCGGCCTGCCGGAGCGGTTCGCACCGTTCGCCGAGCTCCATCGCCGCGCCGCGGCCGAGGCGGGCCACGAGCGGCCGCAGTTGAGCATCAACTCGCACGGCTTCATCGCGGACGACGGGCGCGTGGCCGCCGACGACTACTTCCCGCCGCTCAAGTCGATGATGGACAAGATCGGCCGGGAGCGCGGCTGGTCGCCGCTCGGCCGTGCGGACTACGACGCGATGCTCGGCGTGCGCGGCGCGCTCGTCGTCGGCAGCCCGGAGCAGGTGGCCGAGAAGATCCTCTTCCAGCACGAGATCTTCGAGCACGATCGCTTCCTGCTCCAGTTCACCGTCGGCGCGATGCCGCACGAGAAGATCATGCGCGCGATCGAGCTCTTCGGCACCGAAGTGGCGCCGCTCGTGCGGACCGAGCTCGCCCGGCGCGCCGTCGCCGCCTGAACGCCGCTCCCTTCCCGCCGACGCCCGAGCCGCCCACGCCCGAACAGACATGTCCTGGGGACTGTCCCCCAGCCACGTCTTGAACGGACACGTCCCGGAGCCTGCGTTCCCAGGCGAGCCGCGCATGGCCAAACAGCCATGTCCCGGGGACTGTCCCCGGGACATAGCTCGAATGGACATGGTCGGGCCCTACATGCCGTCGAACGCGGTGGCCGCCGAGACCATCGCCTGCCGCGCCGCATGGGCGCGGTTGACGGCGTTGATCACCGCCCGCAACGACGACGTTGCGACGCTCGAGTGGAGCCCGACGCCCCAGACCGCCTCGTCGTCCACGTCGACCGCGACGTAGGCAGCGGCATTCGCGTTCGTGCCATCCCCCATCGCGTGCTCGTGGTAGTCGCGGATCCGGATCGTGATGCCGAACGAGTGCTCGAACGCGTCGGCGAGCGCTGCAATCGGCCCATTGCCGACGCCCTCGACCTCCTGTTCCTCGTCGTCGACGAGCAGGCGCAAAGCAAGCTGGTCCTCATCGCCGCTCGAGTGGACGTAGGACACGAGCTCGTACGGCCTCTCGACGTCGAGGTAGTGCTCGCGAAAGATCTCCATCAGCTCGGCAGGCGTCACCTCCCCGCCGCGCGCGTCGGTCACCGCCTGCACCTTCTGCGCGAAGTCGATCTGGAGGCCACGCGGTAGCTGCAGGTGATGCTCGGTCTCCATCAGGTAGGCAACGCCGCCTTTGCCCGACTGCGAGTTCACGCGCACGATCGCCTCGTAGGTGCGGCCGACATCCATCGGGTCGATCACGAGATACGGCACGTCCCAGACCTCGGAGCCGCTGCGCTCCTGCGCCGCCATGCCCTTGTTGATCGCGTCCTGGTGCGAGCCGGAGAACGCCGTGTAAACGAGGTCGCCGGCGTAGGGATGGCGTGGATGGACCGGGAGCTCGTTGCATGCCTCGACGACCGCCTTCGCCTGGTCGATCTGCGAGAGGTCGAGCTGCGGGTCGACTCCCTGGGTCAGCAGGTTGAGCGCGATCGTGACGAGATCGACGTTGCCCGTGCGCTCACCGTTGCCGAAGAGCGTTCCCTCGACGCGCTCCGCGCCGGCCATCAGCCCGAGCTCCGCCGTCGCAACCGCGGTGCCGCGGTCGTTGTGCGGGTGGACGCTGAGCACGATCGCATCGCGGTGCGAGACGTTGCGGCCGAACCACTCCATCCGGTCGGCATAGACGTTCGGTGGGAACGACTCGACGGTCGTCGGCAGGTTGATGATCATCGGCTGCGCCGTCGTCGGCTCCCAGGCCGAGATCACTGCCTCGCAGATCTCGAGTGCGTAGTCGAGCTCGGTCCCGTGGAAGCTCTCCGGCGAGTACTGGAAGACGAGCTCGGTGTCGGTCTTCTCGGCGAGCTCGCGGCACAGCATCGTGCCGCGCACGGCGAGCTCGGTGATGCCGTCCTTGTCGAGCTTGAAGACGACGCGGCGCTGGGTCGTCGAGGTCGAGTTGTAGAGATGGACGATCGCGCGCCGCGCGCCGTCGATCGCCTCGAAGGTCCGCTCGATCAACTCCGGCCGTGCCTGTGTCAGCACGGCGATCGTGGTGTCGTCCGGGACGAGGTCGTTCTCGACCAGGGTGCGCACGAAATCGAAGTCGGTCTTCGACGCCGACGGGAAGCCGACCTCGATCTCCTTGATCCCGAGGTGGACGAGCAGGTCGAACATGGCCTGCTTCCGCGACAAGTCCATCGGCTCGACGAGCGCCTGGTTGCCGTCGCGCAGGTCGGTCGAGCACCAGATCGGGGCGCGGTCGAGCACGGCGTCGGGCCAGGTGCGGTCAGGCAGGTCGACGGTTGAATAGGGGCGGTATTTCCAGTGCGGCATCGGCATGGGATCTCCTCAACGAAGGCGGACTCCTCCCGGTGTGCGGGAGCGCGGACGGATATGTCGAGTCACTCGATCCCCTAGCGGGGAAGGAGGAGGCGCGCAAGCAGACCCTGGGGGGCCGAGAGGAAGCGGTGCGCCAACGTGCTCACGGCCCAAACGATACCGCGTCGGCGCTTCGTGCGCCACGTGCGGCCGGCGAGCCCCCCTCTCCCGCCGACCGCACGCTCCGGGCTCTGCCCGGTTCTCAGCCGACAGCGACCGGCTGCGAGGTCGCGAGCGTGTGCCCGTGCGCATCGAGTGCGGCGACCTCTACCTCGCCCGGCGCGCCGCCGAGCGTGACCGTCGTGTCGAGCCCGTTCCAGGCCGCGACCGCGACCGGCGTGAGCGAGGACGCATCCGAGCCGGCGAGGAGACGCCAGTCGGCGACGCGCGTCGCTCCGTTCCAGACCGCGTGCACGGTCGTCGTTCCGTCGGCGTTGTGCGTGGCGATTGCCGTCGGCGCAACGTCCGGGTCGCCGTTCCAGACGGAGCGGTAGCCGCGGTAGTCGTCGAACCCGGCGGGCACCGATGCGTCGAAGAGAAGCGCGCCGTCCTTGTCGAACTCGGAGACTCGCCCGGTCTGCCCCCAGCCGACGAACGTGCTGCCGTCCGGCAGCGCCTCGGCGTTGCCCTGGGAGCCCGCGAGCAGCCCCGCCGGATGCTCGATCGAGCGGACGAGCGTTGCGGTCTTCGCGCGCTGGTCGAGGTGGATCCAGATCACGCGCGAGTGCGTCCTGACGGTCGGTGCGGCCTCGTTGTCGAACAGGCGGAACGTGTCGGGCCCGGCCGGCAGAGGGTTGTGCTGCCACGCAAAGGCGACGCCGGGGCCGAGCTGAAAGTCGCTCTTCTTCCCGCCGAGCCGCCAGATTGATCTTCCCGGTATGGCGGTTGACGTCGTAGACCGTCCACGTGTTGCGCGCGTCGATCAGCAGGTTGCCGTGCTGGTCGAGGTTGACCGCGTTGACGTGGAAGTAGTCGTACGGCGTCGACGCCGACGTCGGTACCGGCGATTCGCTCTCGCTCAGCGGCACGTGGTCGAGGCTGTGCCATTCGAAGAGGATGCGACCGGTCGCGACGTCGACTTCCTCGACGATGCCGTCGAACACCGTTCCGTTCGCGGGCCCGCCGACCGACGAGAGGTCGTAGGGCACCTGGTGGTAGATCGTGATCAGCGCCGTCCCCTGCGGCGTCAGCACGAACTCGTGGCCGTCGGCGTCGAAGCCGTTCCCGGCCTTGACGGTCGCGATCACGTTGTACGAAGAGTCGACGACGTAGTCGACGCCCTCGCCGTGCCCGACGCCGGTGTGGCTCGAGCCCTGCCACCAGGTGAGCACCGGCTTGCCGTGATAGCGCTGCGCGCGGAAGTCCCAGGCCTGCTCCCCCGCCGGCAGCGAGTGGAACCACACCGGCCGACCCTGGTCGTCGATGATCTCCGGGCCTTGCTGCGCGGTCGAGGGCCCTCCGGCCTTCGGTGCGACGAACACGTAGCCGGGGGCGTCCTCGTTGCTCCGCTGGAGCACCGTGATCGGCGTCGGCTGGAGCGGCAGCGTGTCCACGAGCGGCGTTCCGTGGGAGGCGGCGCTGCTCGACGCCGTGGACGCCCAGACGCCCACGCCGGCGAGGAGCGCCGCGGCTGCCGCGAGTGTGGCCCGGCGGCGAAGCGGTCGATGGATTCGAGTCATGTGTCTTCCCCCGTGTGATCTGGCCCAACTGGGCTTTGTTGACTAACTCAGTTGACATTAGTGGATAAGAACTTCTCATGTCAAGCATTAGCGATTAGCGGGGAAATCGAGCCTGCGGAGCCGCTTGCGCGCCGCTCGGTCAAGATGACTCGATGCGGATCACCGCCAAGGAGGACTACGCGGTGCGCGCCGCACTCGAGCTTGCGATCGCGAACGGCGGCCCGTTGAAGCGCGAGCAGATCGCCCAGGCGCAGGCGATCCCGACCGCGTTCTTGCAGAACATCCTGATCGAGCTACGGCACGCCGAGCTCGTGGAGGCGCAGCGCGGCCGCGACGGGGGCTTCCGGCTGGCGCGGCCGGCCGATCAGATCACGATCGCCGACGTCGTCCGCGCTGTCAGCGGGCCGCTCGCCACCGTGCGCGGCGTGCGGCCGCCGGCCGTCGAATACAGCGACTCGGCGGAGTCGCTGAAGGCGGTCTGGGTCGCCCTGCGCGCGAACATCCGCGCGATTCTCGAGCACGTGACCCTCGCCGACCTCGCGAGCCACCGGCTGCCACCGCAGGTCGAGAAGCTCGCAGGGGACGCCGCCCAGTGGAAGTGACCGGCGCGCCTGGACGACACATGCCGTTCTCCCATTCGGGTCGAACCTCCG
>CAVWQY010000008.1:0-95931 GCA_963757255.1 uncultured Thermoleophilia bacterium | reverse complement strand
GAGTGGTTACGAGACGCTGAAGGCGAGCGGTGTTGCGGGCGAGCCGCTCTTCAGCGCCGCGACGGTGACGACGAGGTTCATGACGCCCATCCCGGTGTCGTGTGCGCTCTGGAGCACCACGTTGCCGGACGGGGTCGTCACGGCTGCGGGAAGCGTGCAGGTCGAGTTGGCGGCGCAGCGGGCCGTGATGCCGGTGATCTGGACGTTGCGGGCGGCCGAGACGCGAAGCGTCCAGCCCTTCCCGGTTCCGCGGGCATCGGCGATCGTCACGGGCACCTGAATCGAACGGTCGGCGGTGGCGGTCGCCACTGCGGCGGACGCGGCGAGCTTGCCGGGGACGAAGGTCAGCTTCACGATGATCGTCCCGGCGGCAGCCGGGGCAGCCAGCACGAGGGCCGCGAAGAAGCAGATGAGAAGGCGCCGAATCACTTACTCATCCTTCGGTGTGCGGGCCTCCGGGTCTATTCCCGCCGCCACGGTGCGTGCCTACCCGGTTCGGGTGAGCTCACGCCCCTCCGGGAACCAGGTTCGGGCTGTGAACCTGGTTCATGAGTTCGAACCGCGGTTCGGCTACCGCTCAGACCTTCTGAGAGGCGGCCTGGGCGCTCGCGTCGGCGATGTCCGTCGCGAAGAGCTCGAGGCCGCACGTGCGGCACTGGTGCGGGAAGCGCCAGACGCCGTCGCCGCCGAGTTGGCCGCGGTCGTACGCGACCTCCCACAGGTGGTCGCACGGAGGGGCGGTTTCCACCTTGGGCGGCGCAACCGGCACGGGCGGCAGAGGCGCGAGAGGCGGGGGTGCCGCCTGGGGCACGGGCGGGGCGGGCGCGGGCGGCGCGGGCAGAGGCTCGGCCGGCGGCGGGGCGGCAGGCGGAGCGGGAGGCGGGGGCGGAGGCTCGTCGGCCTGGCCTCCCGCGTCGGCGGCCTCGACCGCGGCGGCCGCGGATGCGGAGCGGCGGATCGCCCGCTCCTCCGGTGACGCGGTGCGCTTGAGCCACAGGAACAGCCAGACGAGGAACGCGACGAGCGCCAGCGCCAACAGCGTCACGAGGCCGATCACGACCCAGGGTGTCGAGCTGCTCTTCGAGCTGCTGGTCGGCGGCGCCTGGGTCGGCGTGGTCGAGGTGAAGACCTGTTTGACGTCCGCCTTGGAGACGGAGAACGACCGGGTCGCGAGCACTGTCTTCCCGGCCGCGCCGGGGACGCCGGGCACGACGACTCGCACGACCGCCGAATAGTCCCCGGGCGCGAGTGCCTTCTTCAGCAGCACCGGGTAGTCGATGCCCGTCTTCGGCAGGAACGTGTCCATCTTGTAGACGAGCTTCTCGACGAGCTTCTGGCTCGAATCGAGGATCGTGACCGAGCCGGCCGGCTTGAGCAGCACGTTCCCGGCGTTCGCGAAGTGGACGATCACCTGCTGGAAGCCCTTCTGCCCGCCGGTCGCGACGGAGCCGACGACGAACGAGACGACCCGGGGGCCGGGGACGTTCACCTGCACGGCGACGATCGTCAGGTTGCGGATGCGGATGCGGACGTTCGCCTTGTGCGTCGTCTTCGGTCCCTGAGACGCCTGCCTCGTTTCGGCCACGAGGCCGCTCACCCATTCGCCTGCCGGGGCGCTCGCCGGGACGCGCACGGTGAATTGAACCGTGGCGTGAGCGCCGGGGCGCAGTGTCAGCGAGTTGGTCGCGAGGTGAACCCACGTGCCCGTGTGAGTCGGCGGCTTGTCGGTCAGGTAGACGGTGCCGGTCGTGCGGCCCGTGGTCGCATCGGCGCTGTAGAGCTTCACCGTCCCAGCCCGGTTGCCGGTGTTCGAGACGATGATCGCGCCGTGCGTCGTGCCGCCGGGCGCCACCGAGTAGACGAAGTAGCCGAGCTTCGGGTTGCCGACGGCGCGAATGCCGAAGACGGGACCGTTGTTGGCTGCCTGCGCGACGGGCGCGATGGCGAGCACGAGCAGTGTGAGGATGCCGAGGCGGCGGCGCACGTTGCGGATGCTATGGCCCGGAGACGAGGGAGAGCGTGACCACCGACGAGTAGGTGCCGGGCAGGGCGTTCGAGGGGTAGGTGATCTGGAATGTGTGAGTGACGGCCATCGTCCCCTTACCCGTGTTAAACGCGGCATTGAAGACCTTGACTGCCGTCGTGGAAAGCACGATCGGCCAGGTGATCGAGTTCGTGGGTGCGGTCGTCGCGCCCGTCGCCGAAACCGCCGTGACGATCAGTGCCGGCAGCACCCGTCCGCTGACAGTGGGGATCGTCGCCGCGGCCGTCTCGTTCCAGCCCGCCGTGGGAGGGGTTCGGGTGTCCACGATCGAGGCGACGATCGGAAAGGTCTTCGTCTGGTCGACCCCGTTCAGCGTCACCCCGGGCGCGGTTGTCGGGCTCCCGGTCGTGATCGTCAGGGTGAAGGCAGCGGTCGCCGAGGGGACGACGATCAGAGCGGCGGCAATGATCAGCAGGATCCTCATGGCGGCCGGGCTACGGCCCCGCGACGATCGAGACGGTGACCGTGCTCGTGTACGTGCCCGCGAAGACGTTCGACGGAACGGCGACGCTGACGGCTGCGTTCGCGTTCACGGTGCCGAGCCCCGTTGCGGTCGCGCCGTTGAGAAACTTGACGGCCGCCGGTGCCACAGCGGCGGCGGGAATGCCGAGGTTCGTGTTCGGGACGCTGTTCGTCGGCACGGTGCAGGTCGAGCTCGTGCCGCAGGCCGTGGTGACGCCCGTGATCGTCGAGGCGGTCGTCGGAAACGTGTGGCCCGAGGCGTCCTTGAACTGGGTGGAGGTCACGGTGAGATTCCAGCCGCCGCCCACCGCCAGGCCGCGCGCATCGATCGTGGTGACGGCAAGAGTGTAGGTCGGCGTCTGGTCGACGCCGTTGAGCGTCACGGCGAATGTGGGTGCGGCGCCGTTCTGGGCGACCGACAAGGTCGCGCCGGCCGTGACCGTGCCGATTGACCGTGATGGTGGCAGCACTCGCAACCGCGGCAGCGACGAGCGCCGTTGCGAGGCTGAGTGCGGCGATCTTGAGCAACCGGGACATCTCGAATGAACTATTGCCATTCCGGCGGTGATTCAGACGGTGGACTCGGTAGGAAATCGGGGGGAACGGGCTGACCAGCCGTGTTTTGCCTCTACGGCCCGGTTGCGACGGCCAGCGTCACCGTGCTCGTGTACGTCCCGGCGAAGGCGTTGCCCGGGATTGCGACGCCGACAGTGGGCGTCACGTCGACCTTGCCCATGCCGGTCGTGGCGGTGGCGTCGTAGAACTTCGCGGGGGTGGCAGTGACCGTCAGCGGGTAGCCGATCGAGTTCAACGCTGCGGTGCAGGAGCTTCCGCCGACACAGGCCGCCGAGACCGCCGAGACGGCGCCCGGTTGCAGGGTGTGCCCCGAGCCGTCGTCGAAGGCGGTGGCAGCGATCTGGAGGTTCCACCCTGCGCCTGTGCCGCGTGCGTCGAGGACGCCGAGGAGCGCCGAGTACTCGACGGTCTGGTCGCTGCCGTCGAGGGTGTTGCCGAGGGACGGGTTGCCAGGCAGGGCCATGCTGAGGCCGATCGCGCCAGAGAGGGTGGCGGTCGGCGCGAGGGCGGAGGCGACCGCTGCGCTCGACATCGCGAGCGCCGCGAAGCAGAGCGCACCGAGAACGAGCAGCGGGCGGTGCAGGGTGGGGTGATGAGCCTTCCGCAAACCGGGGATCCTGTTCACGCAGTATCGGGAGCCTCGGGGTGAGGCCGGATGCTCGCGCGAAGGAATCCGGTCTGAGCGGTCGAGGGGGAGGGGTACCCCTCCCCCTCGACCGGCTGGCTACGGGTTCACGCAGATCGCGAAGACCGTGAAGGTCGCGTCGCTGTTGCCGAAGGCGTTCTTGACGGTCGCGCCCCATCCCGCCTGCCCGGGGTTCGTACTGAAGCCGTCCGTCGGGTACGACTCGTCGACGACTTGGGCGCAGGAGGAGGTGTGGACGCCGCCGCCGACGACCTTCTTCCCACTCGTGCACGGAACCTCGCCGAAGTTGATGCCGCTGGGCGTGCCGTACTGGCCTGCGGCGGGATTGTTGAACTGGGCCGACGGATAGGCGAGCGCGAGGGTGGCGTTGGTCCCGGCAATCCCGTGGCAGCCCCTGAGGCCCGTAGGCACCGGTAGCGCCGGCCAGGCCCCGCGCACCGGCGCGCCGCGGCGCCGCTGGCCCCGTGCCCCGGCTGGGCCGCGCGCCCCTGCGACGTTCCAACTCACCGCGCGCTCGGTCTTGCGACACGCCGCTGCTCGATCCGACCTGCCTGAGAGCTCCGGTGCGCTTGTTCGCGCACGCGTGGATCGAGCTCGCCGATCCCGCGAGCCCTGTTGCATAGGCGGCGCCGCTGAGGACGCCGATCGTCGCTACCGCCGCGATGGTGAATTTCGCCGCTGAGCGCCGGTGAAGTTGCATGAGAGACCTCCTCGATCTCATGTTGTGGTCGGTCGGACAACGACCAGTTGACCCCTGTTCGGGACAGCTTAAGGGGCTTTGGCGATCACCGCTCGCAGTCGTGGGTCGAGCTCGTTCGCCCGGCTGAGTGCCACGCTCCGGGAGTGTCCGCTGGAGGCCGCCGCCAGGCGGAGCCACAGCTCCCAGTCGGACGGGTCGCGCGAGATCGCTTGCCGGAACGCGACCTGGGCCCCGGCCGGATCGCCGCTCCGCGACCTCGCATCGCCGAGGACGAGCCACGGCTCCGAAGCCCACGGCAGGAGCCGCCTGGCCCGTCCCGCTCGGGCTACTGCGCCGTTGAGATCGCCGGCGGCCACCCTGTGCTCGGCCGCGACGACATACGTGTTCCCCGCCAGGGTGACGACGACGAATACCGCCAGCGCGGCAGTCGCGATGCCTGCGACGGTGCGGATCGGGTTGCCGATGCGAATCGGACGCCCCGGGGCGGCCGAGAGGACCAGTGCACACGCCAGCAACAGCCCCGAGATCGTCGTGATCGGCATCTCCCAATCCCATTCGAACCCGGCGTGAACGAGGAAGCCGCAGTACGCCCCGAGGGCGGCGGTGAGCAGTGGATCGCGAGCCCGTCGTGCGGCGACGACGGGAATGGCGAGCAGCAGCACAGTCATGACGAGGCCGACGATTCCCAGCTCGCTCAACGCCTCGAGGTAGAGGCTGTGTGCCTCGTGAACGGTCCGGCTGACGTCGCGGTAGCGAAACCACTGCTCGTCGAACGTGCCTGCGCCGCTGCCGAGCAGCGGATGCTTCTCGAACACGCGCCAGGCGACGCGCCAGTAGTGCGCCCTGTCGCCGAGGTCGAACAGCGCGGCCGTGATCGCCACGAGGACGAGCAGCGCCCCACATTGGGAGGCGCGGACGACTGCCCGTCCCTGCAACCTGAGCGGTCGCACACGCGTCGAAAGGACGCCGGCGGCGAGGGCGAGAACCACGACTGCACCGCCTGCGACCAGGCGACGCGTGCCCAGGTCGGCTGATTGCGAATGCGTGTCGAACAGGCCGAGCGCTGCGACGAAAGCCACCGCTGAGCCTGCCGGAACGGCAAGCACGAGCGCGCTCGAGGCTGCCGTCGCCGGCGCGCTCGTTCGCAGGAGCCAGATGACGAGCGCGACGCCGAGAGCGAGCCAGCCCGAGCGGTTCTGCGTCAGGTAGAGCGCGACAGCCAGCACGACCGCCGATGCCCCTGCGACGGCCTTCACGCGCTCTCGCGAGTCGTGAGCTGCGAACGCGACGACGAGCGGGAGGGCCAACGCAGCAAGGCCGCCGAGGGCGTTCGCGTACCCGATCGGCCGAAAGAGCAGATAGCCCTGCGTCGCATCGAACCGCGGGGCGGCGATGAGGTAGCGGGCGAGCGCGAAGGTGACGACGATCACGACGCCGGCTGTCACGCCCGAGATCAGTCCAACCGGGCGCGTCCAGCGCGACAGCAGGAGCGCTGCGGAGACGACCGCGACGTACAGCAGATCACGCTCGAGGTCGAGCATCGTGCGCGGAACGCTCGCCGACCACGTCGCCGACAGGGCGGTCCACCCGACCACGGCCAGCAACGCAGCGAACAAGGCGAGGGCTGCCCGGTCGAGCACGGGCTGCGATCCGAGTGCGAGCACGAGAATCGAGACCCAGAACGCGAGCAGCGCGCCCCAACCCCACGCGGCGGGCGCGTACCCGCCGTGGAAGGCAGCCAGGAGGATGAGTGCTCCGCCGACTGCGAGCCCGAGACCGAACCGCGCCAGCACGCGTGCGATCCAATCAGAACCTGCGGCTCGCGAAGACGGGAGATTCTGGGAAACCCCCCATGTGTGGGATCCTCCGAGGGTGAAGCGGGCGATCATCGGTCTCATCGCCCTGGCGGGGCTCAGCGTGGCTGTCGGCGGCTCAGTCGCCGCGGAGCGGGGCACGCGCGTCGTCGTTGGCCCCGGTATCGCCGAGGACACCGTGCGTCAGGTCGTTCGCACCCGCGGCAACGTCGTCTATGTCTTCGCGCCGGACGACACGGCCCAGCGTGCGGGGTCGGGCCCCGGCGTGATCCACGCGTACCGCGCGACGAGCGCGGGCCTGCCACGTGCCTTCGCCGAGGCCGATCCTGCGCACCGGCCGACCTCGACGGGCACGCACTCCCTCTACGCCCCGGACGTCCGGCTCGATCGGCGGGGGATCGCGCACCTGGTCTACGTCGACGACGCCGTCGGCCAGGTCTACTACCAGACCTTCTCGACGGTGACGAACCTGTGGGGGCCTCGCCGCCAGCTCGGCGGCGGCGCGGTCTCCAATCCCGGGTTCTATGCCACCACCGCTCGCGTCTATCGGAACTGGGCTTCCTACGGGCTGGTGCTCGATCGGCTCGATCGGCCGCATGTCGTCTACTGCGCGGGAAACGACGTCCTGTCACGGGCCCTCGGCGCGGGCGGGTGGTCGCGGCCGGTCGTGGTCGCGCACGGACGCTCTCCGATCCACGTTCAGCTCGCCACCGATTCGGCGTGGAACATCCATGCAACGTGGCTCGACGACCCGCTGAGCGCGTCGGGTGGGAGTGCGGTCATGTACGCGCGGCAGAGCTCGACGGGCGCGTGGGGGCAACCCCAGGTCGTCGACCATGGAAGCCCGAACGTGCTGAGCAACGAGACCGACGATCAAGCGCCGAGCATCGTCGTCACGGCCTCGGGCGTTCCCTACGTCCTGTACCTCCGCGGCACGACCGACAGCGCGGGCAAGGCGGTGAGCACGGCCGTCGTCCGGCTGCTCCGCGCCGGCCAGTGGGTCGACGACTCGCCGCCCGCGACGGGCTATGGGATCACGCACTCCCCGCAGCTCTACAGCCGGCGCAACGACGTCTACGTCTTCCTGGGTCATGACGCGAACATCCACTGGGGCTACCTCGTCCAGCGCGCGGGAAAGCCGTGGTCGGCGTACAGGGTGCTCGATGCCGCGAGCCCGATGGACGGCTCCGTGTCGGTTCGCTGGGACCCCGCTCGCGACGCCAACCGCGGCGTGATCGACGCCGTCCATCACTCGGAGGACTATCGACACGACGGGAGCTACCTCCCGCAGCTCTACTATCAGGCCGTCTCACCGTGAGGCCGCGCGCGGCGGACCGGCGTCCGCCGGGCGGCTGACTCGCTCACGGCGCGAAGGGCGGTCAGGGCCGTGCCGTGCTCGGGGCCGCCGAGAGCGGAGAGGCAGCCGGTCACGAAGGTGACGTCGTCGAGCCCGGCGGCCCGCTGCTCCTCGAGGTAGCGGCGCACCCAGCGGGCGCCTGCGCGGCCGTGGCGGTGCGGGTCCTTCTGGGCGATCAGCGCAACGATCTCGAGCGCCTCGGCGAGGGTGACCGTGCCGAGCTCGCGTGCGATTGCCTCGGCAACGAGGAGGTTGCCGTGCTCGATCGCCTTCATGAACATCGCCCGCGGGGTACCCGAGGCTCTCACTGCGCGCCTTCCCGGGGCCGGGCGGCCTGGCGAGGCTATCTCAGATCGGCCCACAAACGAGGAGCGCCCCGGGGTGTCCGGGGCGCTCGGTGGTGCGTGGGGGGCAGAGTCCTCGAGGCAGCGGTGCCGTGGGACGGAGCCTTGTTCGGAAGGATGTCTCGGAAGGGGGGTGCTACGGGCCGGTGGTTGCTGCGAGGGTGACGGTGGAGGTGTAGGTGCCGGCGTAGGCGTTACCGGGGATCGCGACGGCGATGGTCGGGGTGACGTTGACTTTGCCGAGGCCGCTGAGGGCGGCGGCGTTGAAGAACTTCGCTGCGGTCGCGGTGATCGTCAGGGGGAGGGTGATGCCGCTGTTGACGGCGGCGGTGCAGGTGCTGCCGGCGACGCAGGCCTGGACGGCGGAGCTGACGGTGCCGGGGGCGAGGGTGTGGCCTGCGCCGTCGGAGAAGGTGGTGGCGGAGACCTGGAGGTTCCAGCCGGCGCCGCTGCCGCGGGCATCGACGACGCCGAGCAGGGGGGCGTAGCTGACGGTCTGGTCGGTGCCGTCGAGGGTGTCGGTGATCGACGGGTTGGCCGGGAGGTTCAGGCTGATCCCGGCCGTGCCGGTGACCGTCGCCGTGGTGGTGAGCGGTGCGCCGAGGGCTGCCCGCGGCCAATGCCAGCGCCAGGACTACCAAGTGCGATGGTGATGATGATCCGCTGCCTCATGATGTCTGTGTTCTCCTTGAAAGGGTTGGTCGTGCTTGACAAACCCACCTTCGGCGGCCCCGGTCGGAACCACGGCCGCCGCCCGGTATGAAAAAGGTTCGTAAGGAAACAGGCCGAAAAACCGCTTCGCGCGTACGATTCGGCCGCATGCCGACCTCAGTCGTCACCGGCGGCGCCGGCTTTCTGGGGTCGCACCTCTGCGATCACCTCCTCGAGCAGGGCCATCGCGTCATCTGCGTCGACAACCTTGCGACAGGGTCGCTCGAGAACATCGCGCACATCCGCGGGGACGCCTTCACGTTCCTCAACCACGACGTGGTCACGCCGATCTCGATCGACGAGGACGTCGACTACGTCTTCCATCTCGCCGCACTCGCGAGCCCGGTCGACTACCTGCGCGCTCCGCTCGCGTCGCTGAAGGTCGGCTCGTACGGCACCCACAACGCGCTCGGCCTGGCGAAGTGGAAGCGGGCGCGCTTCCTGATCTCCTCGACCAGCGAGGTGTACGGCGACCCGCTCGTGCACCCGCAGCCCGAGACCTACTGGGGCAACGTGAACCCGATCGGCCCCCGCGGTGTCTACGACGAGGCGAAGCGGTATGCAGAGGCGCTGACGATGACCTACCACGCCCAGCAGGGCGTCGACACGTGCATCGCGCGGATCTTCAACACCTACGGGCCGCGGATGCGCCGCAACGACGGGCGTGCATCGGTCAACTTCCTGAACCAGGCGCTCGGCGGCAAGCCGCTCACGGTTTACGGCGACGGCTCGCAGACACGCTCGCTCTGTTACGTCGACGATCTCATTCGCGGCCTCTTCCTGCTGGCGGCCAGCAGCGAGCACCTGCCGGTCAACCTCGGCAACCCGGACCACGAGCTGACGATGCTCGAGCTCGCCCAGGCCGTGATCCGCGTCACCGGCTCGACCAGCGAGGTCGTGTTCGAGGCGCTGCCGACCGACGACCCGCAGGTCAGGCGGCCCGACATCACCCGCGCTCGGCAGATCCTCGGCTGGGAGCCGGAGATCGACCTCGACGAAGGACTGCGACGCTGGGTCAAGTCGCTCGGCGCGAACCCGGTCGGCGTGTAGCGATGCGCCGCGTGAGCATCGCGATCGCCGTCGCCCTGACGGCTCTGTTGGCCGCGACCGCGCAGCCGGCGAGCGCGTCGCGCTACCTGCGGGTCGGGATCTACGACGAGGCGCAGATCCTCTTCGGCCCGACCCAGCTGACCTTCGCGACGTTCAGGACGCTGCACGTGCAGGAGGTGCGGCTCGATCTCTACTGGGGCGGCCCCTACGGCGTTGCGAGGCGGCGGCCGGCGCATGCCACGAACCCCGCCGACCCGGCCTACGACTGGGAGCTCTACGACCGCACCGTGCGCTTCGCGCAGCAGTACGGCATGCACGTGCTCTTCACGATCTACGGCACGCCGAGCTGGGCGAACGGCGGCCGGGGGCTCAATCGCGTGCCGACCGTCGGCACCGACCTGCGCAACTTCGCGCTCGCCGCCGCGAAGCGCTACGGGGGCTCCTATGCCGACGCCAGCGGCGTGACGCTGCCGGCGGTCAAGGACTGGCTCGCGTGGAACGAGCCGAACAACCCGATCTTCCTCTCGCCGCAGTACCGCAAGACCGCAACGGGCTGGACGATCCAGAGCGCGGTCGACTACGCGAAGATCTGCAACGCCATCTACACGGGCGTGCACGCAACGCTCTTCGCCGGCGAGCGTGTCGGCTGCGGCGTGACGGCGCCGCGCGGCAACAACAACCCGTCGACCGCGAGGCCGTCGGTCTCGCCGCTTGCGTTCCTGCGGGCGGTGAAGAAGGCCGGCCTGAAGACCTTCGACGCGTGGGCCCACCATCCGTACTACGCGGGGCCGACCGACCAGCCGACCACGAAGCCCGTCACGGCCAAGGGCGCTCCGGCGACGGCGGTGACGCTCGGCAACATCAACGACCTGATCAAGGAAGTCACCCGGCTCTACGGCAACAAGCGGATCTGGCTCACCGAGTACGGCTACCAGACGAACCCGCCCGACAAGCTCTTCGGCGTGTCGTACGCGAAGCAGGCGGCGTACCTGAAGCAGGCGTTCGCGATCGCCCGCAAGAACCCGCGGATCGACATGATGCTCTGGTTCCTGCTGAAGGACGAGCCGAACGTCACCGGCTGGCAGTCGGGGCTCGAGACGGCGCGCGGCGTGAAGAAGCCGAGCTTCGCCGCGTTCCAGCACCTGCCGAAGTAATCTGGCCGCCGATGGGCCGACCAGATCGCGAAGTGGCCGGGTGCAGAGCGCCGGGACCCACCGCAGAGCTCGCCGACCTGGGTCGTCAGGCACGCGCTCGCGACGTGGCTCCGCGCTCAGGCCGAGGAGCTGCGGGCAGGCCCGCAGGTGCGCGTGCTCGACGTCGGCTGCGGCGTGAAGCCGTACCGGCCGTTCTTCGTGGATGTCGCATCGGAGTACGTCGGGGTCGATGTGGTCGCCAACCCGGCCGCCGAGCTCCTGGGGCCGGTGGAGGCCCTTCCCGTGGCCGACGCGAGCTTCGACGTCGTTCTCTGCACCCAGGTGCTCGAGCACGCCGACGACCCCGCACAGGCCGTCCGGGAGCTGCGGCGGGTGACGGCGCCGGGCGGGCGCGTCCTCGCCTCGACGCACGGCGTGCAGGTCTACCACCCGTCCCCGGTCGACTACTGGCGCTGGACGCACACGGGGCTGCGGCGCCTGTTCGAGGAGAACGCCGAGTGGTCGAGCGTGTCGGTCGAGCCCGCCGCGGGGACCGCGTCGGGCCTCGCGATGCTCCTCGGGACGTTCGTCGAGATCGCGCTGCGACGGACCGCGCTCGCGCGGCCTCCCGTCTGGCTGCTGAACCGTCTGGGCGCCGCGCTCGACGCCCGGAGCGCGATGCTGCGCGACCCGGTACCGGGATCGCTGATCCCGAACTTCCACGTCGTCGCCCGCGTCTGATGCGGACACGTCGAGCCCCCAATCGGGGTCAGACCCCCGGACACGGCCCTCCCAGACAGGTCGCCCGCACAACCAAGCCGTTTCCGAGCGTGCTCGAGGCAGATCCGTGGCACTCGACAGCGCCCGACGGGACATGTCGGGGGTCAGACCCCTACATGTCCCGGACGAACACCTCACGGGACCGGCGGCTCTAGTGCGCTTGCTGCGCCGGAACACCCTCGGCGTCTACGCGGTCTACGCCGCGGCGATCGTGTCCGGGCTCGTCGTCACGCCGGTCGTCATCCACTCGCTCGGCAAGTCGGCGTTCGGCGTCTGGTCGTTCATCGGCTCGGTGACGATCTACCTCTCGGTGCTCGACTTCGGCGTCGGGCCGTCGATCATCCGGTTCGCCGCGGAGGCGCAGCGGCCGCAAGGCGCCCGACGACCTCAACGAGATCGCCTCGACCGGCCTTGCGATGTACGCGGTCATCGGCCTGATCACGCTCCCGGTCGGCCTCGTGCTTGCGTGGATCGTGCCGTTGGCCGTGAGCGCGCCGGACGACCTGGTGTGGGACGCGCGGGTCACGACGATGTTCGTCGTCCTCTCGCTCGCCGTGCGCTTCCCACTCGGGCTCTTCAACAACCTGCTGGTCTCGCGCCAGCGGTGGGACCTCCAGAACCTTGCGAACTTCGTCTCGCTCGTCCTGTACTCGGGCTCGTCGCCTTGCTGATACCCCGCGGGGGCGGGCTCGTCCTGCTCGGCGCGCTCACGCTCGCGACGACCGTGTTGCGGCTGTCTCTGCCGCTCCTCTGGCTGCGGCGCGAGCTGCCGGACCTGCGGATCGCGCGCCGCTTCGTGACCCGCGCGCGGCTGCGCGCGCTCACGGCGTTCAGCTCGTCGAACTTCCTCGTTCAGGTCGCGCAGAAGATCGTCTTCTCGACCGACGTGATCGTCGTCGGCATCGTGCTCGGCTCGGCTGCTTCCGGCGCCTACTCCGTGCCGGCGAAGCTCTTCGCGCTCGTCTTCGGGATCGGCACTGCCGCCACGTCTCTGATGTTCCCGGCGTTCGCCGAGCTCCACGGCGCCGGCGACGAGGCTCGGCAGCGGCGCCTCCTGCTGATCGGGCTGCGCGCCGGCACCGCGCTGATGCTGCTGCTTGCATTGCCGCTGTTGTTGATCCCGGATCTGCTGATCCACGCCTGGATCGGCGGCGGCTTCCACGAGAGCTACGCGGTGATGTCGATCCTCGCCGCCGTGCTGCTCGTCCACCAGCCGTTCTACGTGCTGACGCAGTTCCTGATCGCCGTCGGGCGCCAGCGGTCGATCGCGATCGTCTCGATCGTGATCACGCTCGCGAATCTCGCGCTGTCGTTCTTGCTCGCCTGGACGTGGGGCATCTGGGGCGTGGCGCTCTCGACGCTCGTCACCGACATCGTGGCGCTCGCCTGGATCGTCCCGCGCATCGCCGCGCCGGCCGCGTCGATCCCCACCCGCTCACTGGTGCGCGCGGCGGCTCGTCCCGTCATCCCTGCTCTGATCGCCGCGGCTGTCGTGCTCGTCGGCGTCGCGCGCCTCTGGGACCCGCAGACGCTCCTCGCCCTCACGCCTCTCGGCCTGTTGTGGGCGGTCGTCGCCGCTGCGCTGCTCTGGCGCTTCGGCCTCGCCGCGAGCGAGCGGGCGCAGTTCGCCCGCGAGTTCTGGTGGCGGCGCGCGCCTACGCCGGCTGTAGAGGTGCCGTAGGCGCGACGGCATCCACTACGAGCTCACGGTGCTCGTCGCGGGCTGCGTCGATCGCGATCGCTAGAGCCTCCGCGCGAGTGTCGTAATACCCGCACACGTAGCTTCCGTAGTCGACGAGCCACTGTTCGTCTCTGGCACACACCCTGATGGGACCGGAGTCATTCACGTGGGCCTCTCTCTAGGCTGACACCGTAGCCGCGATCCGATGAACAAGCAGAAAACCTCGACACGCCTCGGATCCCTGGGCAGCGGAGCCGTCACAGGCCTCGCGATGGCCGTGCAAACCGGCCTTGCCGGGATCGTCGGGATCGTCGTCGCCCGTGATTTCGGGCGTACGGCGCAGACCGACGGCTTCTTTGCCGCCTACGCGGTCTTCGTGGTCGTCCTCCTCGCCGCCAATGGGATCCGCGTGATCGTGCTGCCCCCGCTTGCGCGGGCCCGCGAGGAGCGCAAGCTCGGCTCGGAGGTCGCGGCCTACGCCGTGACGCTCGCGTTCTTCGTGGTGCCGCTGCTCCTGCTCACACTGGTCGCCGCGCATCCGTTCGCCTGGCTCCTGACCGGGGGCGGCACCGAGGCGACGATCAAGGCCGCGGCAGCTGTGCTTCCGTGGATGGTGCTCGCCGCGTCGCTGCAGCTGTATGCCGGACTGGCGGCGAGCTCGCTGGCTTCGCTGAACGACTACCTCACCCCGGCGCTCGGCTACGTGCTCGGCAGCATCGTCGGCCTCGCGTACATCCTCGCGCGCGTCAATGCCGACGGCATCGCCGCTCTCGCGCACGGGATGGCGCTGAACGGAGCGATCGCGGTCTGTTTCCCGCTCGCCGTCCTCGCCCGGCGCGCGGTCGCCCAGTCGATGCCCGCCCAGGCGATCCGTCCCGCGACGCTCGCGTTCCGCGAGCGGCTCGCGGAGATCGGACGCGGCATCGCGCTTCCCTTCGCGATCCAGGGGATCTACCTGATCTGCGTGCCGCTCGCGGGACGCGAAGGCGTTGGCGCGGTGACGAGCTTCGGCTACGCCTACTTGATTGCGTCGGCGGTGGTGGCCGTCACCGGCTCTTCGCTCGGCCTCGTCACCTCGGTGCCGCTCGCACGGGCGGGGCTCGACCGCGGCCGCATCTCGCGGCACATCGTCTCGTCCGCGTGGCTCGCGATCGTCGTCATCGGCGCGTCTGCCGGAGTCTTCGGGCTGGCCGGGGGCACGATCATCCACCACCTGCTCGGCTCGGGGTACAAGGCGTCGGTCGGGGCGGCGCTGGGGCGGCTCGTCGTCGTGTTCTCGCTCTGGGCGGTCGTCTCGGTCGGCGTCTCGCTCACCTTCCCGCTCCTGTTCGTGACCGGAGCAGGACGCCGGCTGCCGCTGCTCGCCGTCCTGACGATCGTCGTCCAGGTCCCGCTCGCGGTGATCGGCCAGGTCACGCTCGGGCTCGACGGCCTTTCGCTCGCGCTCGCCGCGACGACGGCGTTCGTGCTCGCGGGCCTGCTGATCGAGCTCGACGTGATCCGTCCGACCTCCCGCGGTCTGACGATCGCCGCAGCGACGATCGCGCTCCTCGCTCTCGTCGCGTTCGTGCCTCCGTCGCTCGTGCTCGGGCCGCTCGGTGCCGCCGCCGTCGGCCTTGGCCTCTACGCCGCCGTGCTGGCCGTGCTTCGTCCGGCTCCGCTGCGCGACGCGTGGCGCTACCTGCGGGCTCTGGCATGATCCTGCGGCCCGTGACCCTGATGCCGGCCGACCGACCGTGACGAAGTCTCGCCCGCAAGCTGCGGGCGCACAGCTTTGTCCGGGCTGCGGCGGGCGGGGCGCCTCCGAGCCGTATCGGATCAAGGGCCAGCCGGTGGTCTCGAACTACCTCCTTGCATCTCCCGAGGCCGCCATGTCGATCACGCGAAGAGACGTCGTCCTCGTCCAGTGCGACCACTGCAGCCTCGTCTACAACATCGCGCTGGATCCGAGCCTGAGCTCGTACGACGGTGGGTACGAGAACCGCCAGAGCTGTTCCCCGATGTTCCGCGGCCACATGGACGGCCTCGCGACAGACCTGATCACGCGACACGCTCTACACGGCAAGCGCATCCTCGAGGTGGGGTGCGGCCAGGGTGACTTCCTCACGCTCCTCTGCGAGGAGGCAGGTGCCGAGGGGGTCGGCTACGACACGTCATACGAAGGACCGCGAACGGCGCTCGGCGGACGGGTTCGATTCGTCGACCGGTACGTCTCCGCGGATGAGGTCTCCGAGCAGTTCGACCTGATCGTGTGCCGGCATGTCGTCGAGCACATCGGCGCGATCGGAGAGTTCCTCGCCGAGCTCAGGGCGATCGCCGACAAGTGCGGGAACGCCGTGGCCGTGATCGAGACCCCAAGCTTCGAGTGGACGGCTCGAAACGCGTGCTTCTGGGACGTCTTCTACGAGCACTGCAACTACTTCACCGAATCGTGCCTGGAGTACCTTTGTCGCCTCGCCGGCTTCTCGGTCGCCCGCCATCGGTTGGCGTTCGGCCGGCAGTACCAGGTGCTCGAACTGCGGGGCGCGCCGTCGACGGAGATACCTCCGCTTCCTCCGCGCGTCGTCGAGCTCACGCAGTTCAGCCGTGACTGCGAGGCCGCCGTCAAGTCCCTCGGTCTCCTCCTCAGGGGCCACGACTCGGCCAAGGGCTGGGCGATCTGGGGCGCCGGGGCCAAGTGCGTCGCTCTCGCGAACCGGCTGCGCGACATGCAGCCGAACTTCGTCGTCGACACGAACCCCGCGAAGCAAGGCTGCTTCATCCCGGCTACGCGAATCCCTATCATTGCGCCCGAAGACCCCCGAGTCATGGAGCTTGCGCTCATTCTCGTCGCGAATCCGAACTACACCGACGAGATCGCGTTGACCCTCGATGGCCTTGCCTACGACGGCACCGTCCTCGCTGCCTGACCTCCCATGCCACGGATCATCATCGACACCGACGCAGAGAGCCTCACCGTCGAGGACGGCGGCGACTCGAGGTCGCTGGCGCTCTATTCCGACGAGGCGTTCGAGATCGTCTCGCACCAGTGGGTGAAGGTCGGCTGGAATCAGAAATACCCGTACACCTTCACCTGGATGGGGCGGCCCCTCATCCAGTTGCCCGAGGATCTGGTGCGGATCCAGGAGGTCATCTGGCGCGTTCGCCCGGACGTGATCCTCGAGACCGGAGTCGCGCACGGGGGATCGCTGATCTTCTACGCGACCCTCTGCAAGGCGATGGAGCATGGCCGTGTCATCGGCGTGGACATCGAGATCCGTCCCCACAACCGGGCCGCGATCGAAGCGCACCCTTTCGCCGCGCTCGTCACCCTGATCGAAGGCGACTCGACGTCGGCGGAGACGGTCGCCCAGGCTGTCGACCTCGTCGACGACGGCGAGACGGTTCTCGTGATCCTGGACTCCAATCACACGAAGGCGCATGTGCGGGGCGAGCTCGAGGCGTATCACTCACTGGTCTCGCCCGGGTCTTACATCGTCGCGACGGACGGGCTGATGCGGGATCTCCACGATGTTCCGCTGGGGACGCCGTCCTGGCGGGAGGACAATCCCGCTGCCGCCGCGGCCGAGTTCGCGCACGAGCATCCGGAGTTCGTGCTCGAGCAGCCGCCGTGGCCGTTCAACGAGAGCACGCTCGGGCAGAACGTCACGCACTGGCCGGACGCCTACCTCCGCCGAGTCGGCTAGCGTCGCCGCCGCTCGAGCATCCGGCGGGCCCGCTCGAACACACCCAGGCGCGCGAGCACGGGTGCGACGACGGCTTTCGGGCCGAACCGGAGCACGACGAGTGATGCGGCCTCCAGCGCGAGCAGGCTGCGAGCCGCGCGAGACATGCCGTCGTATGTCGGCGCGCTGCGGATGTTCACGAATGCCTCTCTCGCGACGACGAAGTACCAGTGCCGTGCCTGCTTCCGCGAAAGCCCGTACGCGCGGCCGAGCGAGCTCTCGTCCACCGACGTCCCCTCGACGGAGCGGTGGATCGAGACGTCGTCGAGCGTCCGGATCTTGCCCCGGTACGCGAGCGCCGCGACGATGAGCCAGTCGGCGCCGACCGCCTTCCGCTTCGGCAGCGCGAGCAGCTCCGCCCGGCGGATCACGCCGTAGAACGGCCCGTTCAGCGTGATCGTTCGGTAGAAGCCGACGACGCGGGCGCCCGCCGAGCCCGAGAGGAGGTTCACGGGCCGCTCCACGAAGACCTGCTCTCCGCCCCGGTAGTACCTGCCGCGCCCGCAGACGACGACGTGGTCGGGGTGCTCGTCGAGTTGAGCGACGCACGCGGCGACGTACCCGGCGTCGATCCAGTCGTCGTCGGCCAGCCACATGAAGAGCGGTCCGCGCGCGGCTTCGAGCACCGACCGGAAGTTCGCCTCGGCGCCGATGTCGGTCGCGTGTCTCACGACCCGTACGCGCGGATCGGCGGCGGCGAGCTCGTCGCACAGCGCGGCCGTGCCGTCCGTGGACGCGTTGTCGGAGATGATGATCTCGAGCCCACTCACGTCCTGCGCGAGCGCCGACCGCACCGCGCGCTCGAGCGACCCGGCACGGTTGTGCGTCGGGATCCCCACGGTGACGCGTGCGCCGCTCATCGCGACTCCAGGCGCGCGGCCCACCAGCGCACCGTCTCCTCGAGCCCGTCGGCGAGCGTCAAGCGCGGCGTGAAGCCGCATTCCTCGACCAGCCGGTCGTTGTCGCCGGCGACGACCATCGGGTCGCCCGGCGCATACGGCAGCGCTCCGAGCTCCACGAGCTCGGGCCGCCCCGTGAGAGCGCCGAGCGTCTCGACGAGCTCCCGGACCGGAACCGGGCCGCCGGAAGCGATATTCACCGCTCCCGTCACCTCACTGCGCCCGACCGCCACGAGCGCGCTCGCGACGTCGTCGACGTGCAGGAAATCCCGTAGCTGCTCGCCCGGTGTCGTGCGGGCGGGCCGCCCTTCGAGCAGGGCGAGCACGACGGAAGGGACGAGCCGGCGCGGGTCCTCGCCGGGCCCGTAGAGGTAGAACAGTCGCGCCCAGGCGAGCGTCGTTGCCGAGCCCGCACACGCGTCCTGCATCCGGTCGAGCGCGGCCAGCTTCGCGCGGGCATACGGGGTCGTCGCCCCGAGCGGGCTCGTCTCGCGGAGCGGCGCGTCGCTCGGCGCGTACTCGAAGCACGTGCCGACGCCGACGATCCGTGCGCAGTCGTGCTTGACGAGCGCCTCGGCGAGGTCACCTGCAATTCGTTCGTGCGTTGTGTTCTCGGGCGAGGTGAGGTAGACGCCGGGCGTGGCGATCCACGCGCAGTGGATGCAGAGCTCCGGCTCGACACGGGCGACGAGCTCTGCGACGGCGGCCGGGTCGCTGAGGTCGCACCGCTCGAGGCCGACACCGGCGACACCCTCGAGCCGTGGGCCGGGCTCGCCGCGCACGACCGCGTGCACGTCGAGCTCCGCCGCTGCGAGCGCGCGCGTGACGCGCGATCCGACGAAGCCCGCCGCACCGGTCACGAGCACGCGCACGGGCTAGTGGTGCCTGACGGCCCAGTCGTACGGGATGTGGTTCTGGAACGGATCGAGCCGCTCGCTCCGCGACGGGTCGTGGGAGTGCGTGCACGCGTTCGCCACGATCGCGTAGGGGTCGCTCATCCCCTTGAACCCGTTCCAGACGCCCGGCGGGATCACGACGAGGCTGTAGTCGTCGGGGCCGAGGAACAGCTCCATCAGCTCGCCCGTCGTCGACGAGCCGTCGCGCTCGTCGAAGAGCACGAGCTTGATCCGGCCGTGGACGCACGCGTAGTTCAGCGTCATCTCGCGGTGACGGTGCCAGCCCTTGACGACGCCGCGGTAGACCGTCGAGAAGTAGATCTCGCCGAAGCCCCGGAAGTGCGGGTCGGTGTCGCGCAACATGTGCATGACGGTTCCGCGCTCGTCCGGAATGCGACGCAGCGGGATCACCTCGACGCCGTCGATCACCTCACACCACCTTCGGGACGGGAACGGGAACGATGAAGCGGCCGCCGCGCCGCCGGTACTCGCCCTGCTGCGCCATGATCTCGTCCGCGAGGTTCCAGGCGAGCAGCAGCAGGTAGTCGGGCATCTCTTCGAGGAGCCGCTCCGGCGGATCGATGTGCAGGTGGACACCCGGCGTGTAGCGACCCGCTTGACGGTGCTGCGGTCGACGACGAAGTCGATCGTCTCCGCGCCGATCCCGAAGACGTTGAGGAGCGTGCTCCCCTTCGCCGCGGCGCCGTAGGCGGCGATCCGGGCGCCGTCCCCCTTAGCCCGGCGAGCAGCGCGCGCAGCTCCTCCCCCAGCTCGGTCACGCGCAGCGCGAACGCGTCGGTACGGAGCAGGGTCGGCGACGCCCCACGCGGCCTCCTCGCCGAGCAGGTCGACGACCGCCGGGGACGGTGACCAGTCTTCGCTCGCGTCGGACGAAGACGCGGAGCGAGCCGCCGTGCATCGGGAATCCGCTCGACGTCGGCGACCGCGAGCCCGTGCCTGCGAAACAGCGCTTCGAGCGCGGTGAGCGAGAAGTAGCAGAGGTGCTCGTGGTAGATCGTGTCGAACTCGCAGTTGTCGATCATGTCCCTCACGTACGGCGCCTCGATCACGGCGACGCCGTCGTCGGCGAGCACGATCGAGATGCCCTCGACGAAGCCGTTCAGGTCGGCGACGTGCGCGAGCACGTTGTTCGCGTGGAAGACGTCGGCCCGCTTCCCGTCGTCGACGAGCTCGGCGCGCCAGCGTCGCGTCGAAGAACTCGGCGATCGTCGGGATCCCGCGCTCTTCGCGCCACCAGCGCGATGTTCCGCGCGGGCTCGATGCCGAGCACGGGGACGCCGGGTCGCGGTAGTACTGCGAGCAGGTAGCCGTCGTTGCTCGCCACCTCGACGACGAGGCTGTGCGGGCCGAGGCCGCGCTCGGCGACGAGGCGAGTCGGCGAGCGCCTTCGGGTGCTCGAGCATCGTGTCGGAGAACGACGAGAAGTAGAGGTAGTCGCGGAACAGCTCCTCGGGCGGCACGGTCTCGGTGATCTGGACGAGCGCGCAGACGCGGCAGAGGACGAGGTCGAGCGGATACGCCGGCTCGGGCTCGCCGAGCTGCGCTTCGCGTCAGCAGCGAGTTCGCCAGCGGCGTCGTCCCGAGCGAGAGGACCGGATGCAGGTCAGCCGAGCCGCACGACCGGCAGCGTCGCGGTCGTCATGCGCGGCACCGAGGAACTCGGTGTACCACTCGATGGTCCGCCGGAGGCCCTCGTCGAGGGTGAAGAGCGGCGCCCAGCCGAGCATCGTGCGCGCCTTCTCGGCGCTCGAGGATACTGCGCTCGAATCTCGTTCGAGGCCTCGTTGCGGATCTCGGGCTCGAGCCTCCGACTCCATCAGCTCGAGGATCCGCCGAACGAGCTCGGTGACGGTGATCTGCTCCTCGTTCGAGAAGTTGAACGCCTCGCCCGTGCAGCTTCGGGATGCGTCGGCGAGCCACTCCGCCAGCAGCATGTACGCAGCGGCGCCGTCCTCGACGTAGAAGTAGTCGCGGACGAACGTCCCGTCGGAGCGGATCACCGGCCGCTCGCCGCGGAGCACCGAGCGGATCGTGCCGGGCACGATCCGGTTCCAGTTCAGGTCGCCGCCGCCGTAGAAATTGCCGCAGCGGGTGATCGCGACCGGCAACGCGTACGTGGTCGGCGTACGCGGTGGCGATCAGGTCCGCGCACGACTTGCTCACGTCGTAGGGATGCCGGCCCTGCAGCGGCGCGTCTTCGGCGTAGGGGAGCTCCTCGTGGTCGCCGTACGCCTTGTCGGACGACGCGAGCACGATCTGCTTGACCGTCGGGCTGCGCCGGCACGCCTCGAGCAGCGCCCAGGTGCCGGCGATGTTCGTCTCGAACGTCGAGATCGGGTTGCGGTTCGCGATCGTCACGATCGTCTGCGCCGCCAGATGGATGACCGTGTCGATCTCGTACTCGCCGAGGACGCGCTCGAGCAGCGGCTGGTCGCGCACGTCGCCGCGGACGACGCGGACCTTCGCGATGAGGTCGTCGCGAACGAGCTCCGACTGCGGCACCCAGTCGCGCACCAGGCAGACGACGTCCGCGCCGGCGTCGACGAGACGCCGCACGAGCCACGCCCCCGACCAGCCCGGTGGCGCCGGTGACGAACGTCGGCCGGTCGCGCCAGAACGACGCGGTCACCACACCTTCCACGGAGCCTCGCCCGACTGCCAGAGCTCCTCCAGCAGGCGCCTGTCGCGCAGCGTGTCCATGCACTGCCAGAAGTCGCCGTGGCGGTAGGCCGCGAGCTGCCGGTCCTCGGCCAGGCGCTCGAGCGCGTCCGCCTCGAGGCTCGACTCGTCACCGTCGAGATAGTCGAAGAGCGCGGGCTCGAAGACCAGGAAGCCGCCGTTGATCCAGCCTTCGCCGATCTGGGGCTTCTCGCTGAAGTCCACCACGAGGTCGCCGTCGAAGACGATGCCGCCGAACCGTGCCGGAGGCCGCACGGCGGTTGCGGTCGCGATCTTCCCGTGCGAGCGATGGAAGGCCAGCAGTGCGCGCAGATCGACGTTGGACACGCCGTCGCCGTAGGTCGTCATGAACGTCGAGCCGCCGAGCTGCGACGCGAGGCGCCGGACCCGGCCGCCGGTGCCGGTCGTCTCGCCGGTGTCGATCACGTGCACGAGCCAGTCGTCTGCCGGCTCGGCCCGCGACTCCACCTTGCCCCGGCCGATGTCGATGGTGAGGTCGCCGTTCAGCGCCGTGTACTCGGCGAAGTAGCGCTTGATCGACTCGCCTTTGTAGCCGGCCGCGATGAAGAACTCGCGGAACCCGTGGGCTCCGTAGTGCTTCATGATGTGCCAGAGGAGCGGGTGGCCGCCCACCTCGACGATCGGCTTCGGGCGCGTGTCCGTCTCTTCCGAGAGGCGTGTGCCGAGCCCTCCGGCCAGGATCACGACGCTCATCCCGGACGGCTCTCCTGCGACCTCGTCAGCCCGATTCTCTGGCGATGCTTCTCCCGTCGGCATCGGACGCGCAACGTACCGGAATCACGTTTACGGGGCCGGTAGGAAGCGGTCGAGCACCTCCTCCTCGAAGCGCCGCGCCAGAACGTCCCAATCCAGGGCACGACCGGCGCGCAGCGCCGCAGCGGCGAGCTCCTGCCGTGCGGCGTCGTCCGTCAGCAGGTGCACGACGGCCTCCACGAAGGACCGCGCGTCCGGCACGAGCACGCCGGCCCCGGTCTCGCGGAGGTTGGCCGTCACCTCGTAGTCGTACGAGACCGTCGGCACGCCGAGCCCCATGAACTCCGACACCTTCGCCGCGCGGATGCCCTGGTCGGCCGTGCGCGCATAGGGAGCGAGGTCGAAGCACGCGGCGGTCGCAAGCGCCTGCTCGCGAGGCAGACGGCCGATCAGCTCGATGTCGCCGCGACCGCGCAGCCGTTCCTGCACCCGCTCGCTCGGGCCGCCGACCAGCCAGAGCCGCGCGTTCGGAACCTGCGCGTGGACGTCGTCCCAGAGCTCGAGCAGGTGGTCGATGTTGTAGAGCGGGTTGTCCGAGTCGCGGTCGCCGGCGGTCAGGAGATGCGCGGCCATCCAGCCGAGCACCACCTCGCCCGGCTGTTTGCGCACGGCTGCCGCGCTGCGGAGCTCAGGAGTCGCCGCCGCGAGGTTCACGCCCTGCGGGATCTCGATCCACGGCTTGTCGACGCCGAGGGCCTCGTACTTCCGGGCGGCGTACTCGGCGGTGACGACATAGGCGCGGAGGCTCGGGCGCCGCAGCAACTCGACCTCGCGCGGCGTGAAGAGCGGGTCGTCGGCGTCCATCACCACCGCGTTCGGCCACGACGCGAGTTGCTCGAAGTCGAGTGTGAGCAGATTTGCGTACCGGCGCCCCGCGAGCCCGAAGACGCCGCGATAGAGCAGCGGCTTCGACGCGTCGAACGCGCGAAAGCCGACCCCACGCCGAATGCGAGCGTCCGGCAGGCGGAGGAGGCACGCGTCGAGCCGTTCGAGCCGCGGCAGCAACTCGGCGTAGCGAGGGTTGTTGTGGTGGTGGAACCAGATCGAGAGGAGGCCGATGCGCTCCGGCGACGGGTGACCGCGCGTGAACGCGCGCAGGCTGACCTCCCTCACCGGCCCACGCTCTCGTAGAGCGCCATCGTGCGGTCGGTCATGCGCGCGACCGAGAACTCGGCGCGGGCGCGGCCACGGCCTGCCTCGCCGAGGCGCTGCCGCCGCTCGGGATCGGCCAGCAGCGCGGAGAGCGCCGCGGCGATCGCGACCTCGTCGCCGACGGGGACGAGGATGCCGGTCTCGCCGTCGACGACGATCTCGGGGACGGCGCTCACCCGCGTGGCGACCACCGGCAGGCCGGAGAGCATCGCTTCGAGGAGGACGATCCCGAAGCCCTCCCAGCGCGACGTATGCGCGAAGACGTCGGCACGCGCGAGCCACGCTGCGGGCTCGACCCGGCCCGGCAGGAGCACTGCATCCTCGAGCCCGAGCTCGCGCACGCGAGCCTTCGTGGCCTCTTCGAGCCTCCCCCAGCCGAGGATCGTCGAGCCTCGCATCCGGGATGTCGTCCCGCACGCGGGCGAACGCGCCGAGCAGCGTCGCGTGGTCCTTCTGCTCGATCAGGCGCCCGATCGCGAGCACGAGTGGTGCGTCCGGCGGTATGCCCGCCGCCTCGGGCGTCAGCTCGGACTCCGCAGCCGGCAGCTCGTCGAGGCCGTAGTGGATCGTGACGAGCTTCTGCGCGGGCAGGCCCGCACGAACGTGAAACTCGCGTACCGCATCCGAGATCGCAACGATCCGGGCGACACCGGACATGAAGGCGCGGTCGACGTACTTGAAAGGCCCGAGCAGATACCGGTCGTCGTTGTGGCGCGTCGAGAGGAACGGCAACCGAAGCGCGTGCGCTGCGACCGAGCCGTAGACGTCGGCGTGGACCATGTGCGTGTGCAGGAGGTCGGGCCGCTCCGCGCGGAGCGCCGAGATGAACGACGCCGCGAGACGCGGCGAGACGTCGTGGCCGCAGGGCACGCGTCGCCACGGCACGTTCCGCGCGTCGAGCGCGCGGTGAAACCGGTCGGCGTCCGCACCCGCGTCGAGTGAGAGGAACCGCGCATCGATCCCGCGTTCGCGCAACGCGGGCAAGAGCGTCAGCAGATGCTGCTCGGCGCCGCCGATGCCTTGCACCTTCGTCGCGTGCAGCACCTTCACGCCTGGAGAATCCTCCGGTACAGGCGCTCGACGTCGTCGGCCATACGGGCCGACGAGAAGCGCTCGCGCATCCGCCGTGCGCCCTCTGCGCCCATCCGCGCTCGCAGCGCATCGTCGTCCCGCAGGCGTTGCAGATGCGCAGCGAGGGCGTCGACGTCCCCGACCGGCGCGAGCAACCCCGTCTCGCCGTCGTCGACGACCGTGCCGGTGCCGCCGGCCGCTGTCGCGACGACCGGAACTCCGGCCGCGAGCGCCTCGATCGCCGCGACGGGCGCTCCCTCGTTGGCCGAGGTCAGGAGAAAGGCGTCGAACGCCGCGTACCACGAGCCCATGTCGCGGGTGTAGCCGAGAAACCGAACGCGCTCGGCGACGGCGAGCTTGTGCGCCAGGGCTTCCACGTCTTCACGTAGGTCGCCGTCGCCTGCGAGGACCAGCGTCGCGCCGGGGACGAGCGCGAGCACCCGGATCAGGTCCTGCGGCCGCTTGATCTCGGTCAGCCTGCCGGCCCAGCCGATCGCGAACGTGTCGTCGAGCCCGATCGCGGCGCGCTTGGCCGCCCGCGTCGCGCTCGACGAGTCGACGCGAGCGTCGAGGTCGAACCCGTACGGAATCACCGCGAACTTGTCGCGCGGCGCGACGCGAAGACGCACGAGATCGTCACGGACCTCGTCGCTGACGGCCACGAGCGCATCGGTGACATGCGCGAGCGCTCGTTCGACGAGCCGGAAGACGCGTTCGCGGCGCGGGCTGAAGTAGCCGCTGAGCACGTGGCCGTGGTACGTGTGGACGACCGCCCTCGGACGCGCACGTCCGCGCAGCACCGCAGCGACCCGCCCGGTCGTCCCGGCCTTGGACGTGTGCGTGTGCAGCACGTCCGGCCGACGTTCGCGCAGGAGCGCGTGCAGGGCCCGCGCCGCGGCCACGTCGTGGCGGGGCGACAGCTCGCGCCGCAACTCGGGCAGTCGGAGGTAGGGCACGTCGAACTCGGCGGCGAGGTGCTCCATCGACGCCTCGCCGGGCGGGATCGTCCCTGCGACCACGAGGACGTCGTGGCCGTGCTGCTGCTGGCCCGCGGCCAGCTCGAGCACCGAGAGCGCGGCGCCGCCGACGTTCAGCCGTGCGATCACGTGGACGATTCTCATCCGGCGGCCTCCGGGGTTGCGGCGAGCGCGAGGCACACGCCGGCGACGAGCCAGAACATGGAGACGAGCGGCGTTCCGCCGAAGAGCCCTTCCCCGGCGAGCGCGCCGATCGCCGCCGCGAGCCAGGCCGCCGGCAGCGGCGCAAGCGCGCCCCTGGCGCGCGCGACGACGCGGGCCGAGGCCCGGCCGAGCCCGACCAACAGTCCCAGCATGGCGAGACCGCCGGCGATGCCGAGCTCGTAGAGCACCTCGTCGAAGGTCTGTTGTGGGATGAACTCGCCATCCGGCTTGGGGAAGTATCCGGCGGGCTGGTCGCTGAAGCGGCGGCGCGCATCGGGGAGGTAGCGGGCGTACTCCGAAGGCGGGAGGTCGCCCCACCAGCCCGTGCCGAGGATGGGGTGGTCGATGAAGATCCGGCCGCCGACGTACGCGAAGATCAGCCGCTGGCTCCAGCTCGACGCGTACTGGCCCGGAGTCGACTCCGGCTTTCCGAACCACGACTGCAGGAAGCCGAGACTGCCCGAGCGGATCTCCAGGGTGCCCCCGGTGACGGCCACCAGCACGGCGGCGGTGACAGCGAACGTCCGCAGGTCGAGGTGACGGTGGAGTGCAGCGACGCCGATCAGCACCGCGGCGCCGAGGTAGAGGCCGAGGAGGCTCGCGAGCGCGGCGCCGAGCACGCAGCCGATGCTGCCGGCGACGATCGCCAGCGCGGCCCGCCGGCCGCGCCGGCGCGCCAGCAACAGCGTGAGACCGTAGACCAGTAGCAGCGTCGCGAGCGCGGCGAAGTCGTGCTCGCCGAGGAACGACGCCTGCCGGCCCCCACCACCGGTCACGAACTTCACGAGCCCGATGCCGTCCGCGACGAGCGTGTAGAGCAACAGCACGTCGACGATCGCCTCCAGCTGCTCCTTGCGGTGAACGAGGGCGAAGGTGCCGAGCCCGAGCGCCGCGAGCTCGGTGAGCTTCGTCCCGGTGACGAATGCCGTCGCACCGTTCGCCGCCCCCGTCACGACGACGAGCAGGCCGAAGACGACCGCCGAGCCCAGCGCGAGCCAGGTCACCCGCGGTGGACGGTGCCGCGCAAGCTCCACGAGCGCGACGAGTGCGAGCGCGGCGAGCGCGAGGTCGCCCGGGACGACCGTCGCCGTCGTGCCGCCGAAGCCGATGTCGACCCCCGGCTGGTCGTTGGCCCGGATGAGGCTGAGGGCGAGGGTGACGAGCAGCAACGCGAAACGCGGAGAGCGCAGCTGCGACCACAGAGCCATGTTCCGGACATCCGCCACGCCGTCCCTACGATAGCCCGATGCGGATCGTGTTCCTCACGGGCATCTGGCCGCCCGACGTCGGTGGACCCGCGACACACGGCCCGGATTTCGCGCGCTTTCTCCGCGATCGCGGCCACGACGTGCGCGTCGTGACGATGGCCGACAAGGAGCCGACGGAGCGCCCCGTGCCCGTCGAGGCGATCGCACGCGGCCGGCCGTTTGTCGTGCGCTACCCGCAGGTCACCCTCGCCGGGCTGCGGCTCGCGCGCCGGGCCGACGTCGTCTACGCGACGGCGACGTACGCCGCCGCGGCGGCCGCGTCGGCGGGTGCGCGCCGACCGCTCGTCGCCAAGCTCGTCTCGGATCCGGCCTACGAACGCGCACGGCGCTACGGACTGTTCTCCGGGTCGCTCGAGGCGTTCCAGACGACGTCCGACCCGCGCGTACGGGCAGTGAGGGCGCTGCGCACTGCAGCGCTTCGGCGCGCGCACACGATCGTGGTGCCGAGCACCTACCTCGCCGCGATCGCGCGGGGCTGGGGGCTCGATGACGAACGCATCAACGTGCTCGTCAACCCGGCGCCACCGCCGCGCGACGTCCTGCCGGAGCCGTTGCCGCCGGGAACGTTTGTGTTCGTCGGGCGTCTCACGGAGCAGAAGGCGCTGACGGTCGCCTTCGCAGCGCTCGCACGCGTGCCGGCGGCTCGGCTCGTCCTCGTCGGCGACGGCCCGGAGCGTGCGCGCCTCGAGGAAGCCGCTCGGGCAGATGGGGTCGCAGACCGGGTGCAGTTCCTCGGGTCGCTCTCACGCGACGATGCGCTCCGGTACGTCGCGGGAGCGCGCGCAGCGCTGCTGTCGTCGGCGTGGGAGAACCTTCCGCACAGCGCGGTCGAGGCCTTGGCGATGGGGACGCCTGTCGTCTCGACGTCCGTCGGCGGCGTTCCCGAGGTGGTCCACGACGGCGAGAACGGGTTGCTCGTGCCGGCCAACGATCCGGTTGCGCTCGCGGCGGCAATGACGCGCGTGCTGGAGGACGACGACCTGCGCGAGCGTCTCGCCGCCGCCGCTCAGCCTTCGGTCGCGGCGATCGGCCGTGAAGCGATCTACGGACGGCTCGAAGCTCTCCTCGAGGGGGCGGTTCGGTGAGCGGGCCTCGTGTGCTGTTCGTGAGTCGGGGTCGTATTCGGCTTCCGCTGGCGCCGTGGCTGGCTCGTCGAGTGGGACGCGCTGTCGGAGGTGTTCGACGTGCGCGCGCTCAATGCTGGCACGGGCGGGGGCGACGCGCGTTTCCGTCTTCTTCCGGAGCCGTTCGTGGGTGTTCTTTCCGACGCTGCCGTTCGAGATCGCCCGGGAGTTGCGGGCGTTTCCTGCCGAAGCGATCGTCGCTTCGGATCCTTATGTCGGGGCCGCGGCGTTGTTGGGGCGGAGGCTTGCCGGCTCGGGGGCAAAGGTGATCGTCGAGCTCCACGGCGATCCGCGGACGTTCACGCGGCTTTATGGCTCGCGGGCGCGCAGGGTCGTGTCGGTGCTTGCGGATGCGACGGCACGGTCGGGCTTTGCGTCGCGCCGACGCGACTCGCGCGGTTTCGTCGTTCACGGGGCGTCTCGTCGAGGAGGTTCGGGGTCGAGCCGCCGACGAAGACGTTTCTGGCGTACAGCGATCTGTCGGCGTTTGCCGACTCGCCGACGGTGCCGGTTCCCGCTGAGCGCCGGGTCGTGTTTGTCGGCGCGCTCGAGCCGTACAAGAACGTCGATGGGCTTGCGGCGGCGTGGCGGCGGGTCTCGGCTCGCGAGCTCCCTGACGCGGTGCTCGTGATCGTCGGACGCGGCTCGCGTCATGCGGTTGTCGAGTCGCTCGTGCGGGATCTGCCGGGCCAGGTCGTGCACCATCCGGAGCTTGCGCCCGTCGAGGTCGCCGGCTGAGCTCGACAGTGCGCGGGCGCTTGTGCTGCCGTCGTACCCCGAGGGCCTCGGGCGGGTCGTGCTCGAGGCCTTCGCGCGTGGGCGGGCGGTTGTCGGGCACAGACGGCGGTGGGATCCCCGACATGGTCACCGACGAGCGTGAAGGGCTGCTCGTACCGCCGCACGACACGGATGCGCTCGTCGCGGCTCTGCAGCGCGTGCTCGAAGACCATGAGCTCTGCGTCCGGCTCGGCGCCGCGGCACGCGAGACGTATCGCAGCTGGCACCAGACACCCGAAGGCTTCGCCGGCGCCTACCGCGAACTCGTCGACGGCGTGCTTGCGGGGAGCGCTGATGAAGCTCGTGTTCGTCACGCAAGAGCTCGACGTGGACCACGCCGCGCTCGAGCAGAGTCTCGATCTCGTGCGCGGGCTGGCGTCTCGTGTCGACGAGCTCGCGATCGTCGCGCGCGACGTGCGCTGGGACAAGGTTCCGTCGAACGCACGCGTGCGGACGTTCGAGGCGAGGGGCAAGCTGGGCCGGGGCGTTCGCTTCGAGCGGGCGCTCCATTCGTCGCTCGGCGATGCCGACGCGGTCCTCGTGCACATGGTCCCGCAGTTCGCGGTGCTCGCTGCGCCTGCCGTACGGGCACGTCGGCTGCCGCTTGCGCTCTGGTACACGCACTGGCAGGCGAGCCGGTCGCTGCGCGTTGCCACTCGGCTCGTCGACGTGGTGCTCAGCGTCGACCGCGCGAGCTTCCCGTTCGCGACCCCGAAGCTTCGCGGGATCGGCCACGCGATCGACGTCGAGCGCTTCGCCGCCGCTCCGCCCTCGCCGCACCCGGGGCCGTTGCGGCTGCTCGCCCTCGGCCGGACTGCCCGCTGGAAGGGGCTGGGGACGCTCCTCGACGCTCTCGCGCTCGCCGTGGAGTCCGGGACGGATGCCACGCTGGAGATTCGTGGCCCGTCTCTCAACGCTGACGAGCGCGCCCATCGCGAGGAGCTCGCGGACCGGATCGCCGGCGACGAGCGGTTGCAATCGCGGGTCGAGCTGCTGGAACCGGTCGCCCGGGGCGAGATCCCGGCTCTCCTGGCCTCGATCGACGTCCTGGTCAGCCCGAACGAGCCTCGGTCCGGGTCGACCTTCGACAAGGTGGTGTTCGAGGCCGCTGCCTGCGCGCGTCCGGTCGTCTCGACGAACGCCGCCTTCGCGCCGCTGCTCGATGGGCTGCCTCTTCAGCTGCTCGCAGCGCCCGGCGATCCGGCTGCGCTGGCGGCTGCGCTGCGAGGCGTCGCCGGGGGAGGCGACGAGCTGCGCGCGGCGACGGGGGCCGAGCTGCGCCGTCGGGTGGTCGAGCACCACTCGCTCGACCACTGGGTGGAGACGGTGATCGCCGTGATGGGCGAGATAGGATCGCGCCGTGGGTAGGCCGGTTGTGGGCGACGGCCCGACAACCCCGGTGGCGGGCGGGGTCGCCGAGGATGTCCGCTCCGCGCGGCCGTTCTTCCTCGCCGGCACCTCGCTGAAGTCGCTCGGGCGCCGGCTCTTCAGCGTGCTGGTGCTCGCCACGATCGACATCGGAGGGCTGATCCTCGGCGTCTATTTCGCGCTCGCGATCCGCGCGGTTCTCTTCGAGCCGCACCCGGTGCTCTGGGGGCTGCTGTGGAACCAGGAGGTCAACTGGCTGCCGTTTCTGATTCTCGTCCTCGTGCTCGTCTTCTGGCAGGCGCGGCTCTACGCGCCGAGGGAGGTGCGCGAGGGCGCGGCGCGCGTCGCGCCGAGCGTGATGCTCGTCGCCGCGCTGTCGCTCGCGTTCGCCATCGGGACCGGCCAGCACTTCACCACCTTCGGGCTCTACGTCACGGGCGCAGTCCTCGTTGCCTCGCTCATCGCCGTGTTCCGCGCCAGCTACGAGACGCTCAGCGGCACGCTGCTCCGCGCGGCGGGGGTGCGGCGCCGCGCCGTGCTCGTCGGCGACGAGGAGCAGCGTCTCCATCTCAAGCAGACGCTCGGCGCGAGCCGGGGCGGCATCGACTACGAGTTCGTAGGGGAGGTCGCCATGGGGCCCGAGGTCGAGGAGATCCTGGGCAACGGCGCGGCGCTCCACGAGCTGATCGTCGCGGACTCGGGGATCGCCGAGGCCCGCATGCTCGAGATCGTCGAGGAGGCCCATCGCCGCGGCGTCAAGGTGCGAGTGGCTCCGCGAACGACCGAGCTGCTCATCGACCGCGGCGAGTACGTGCCGGGGCAGGGCGTGCCGCTGTTCGAGCTTCGGCCGCCGACGTTCGCGGGCACGCAGTGGGCCGTCAAGCGGTCGTTCGACTTGGTCGTCGCCGGCGCGATCGTCGTGCTCGGGCTGCCGTTCTGGGCGCTGATCGCGATCCTGATCAAGCTGACCTCCCGTGGGCCGGTGCTCTACGCCGACACCCGGATCGGGCTCGGCGAGCGCGATTTTCGGATGTTGAAGTTCCGCACGATGGTGACCGGCGCAGCCGACCACCAGGCCGCGCTCGAGGAGGCGAACGAGGCGAGTGGCGCGCTGTTCAAGATCCGGCTCGACCCGCGCGTGACGCGGCTCGGGCGCGTGCTTCGCCGCTACTCGATCGACGAGATCCCGAACGTCCTCAACGTGCTCCACGGCGACATGTCGCTCGTCGGCCCGCGGCCGTTGCCGCTGCGCGACTACTCGCTGCTCGATCCCTGGCACCGCCGCCGCTACAACGTGCTTCCGGGCGTGACCGGTCTCTGGCAGATCGCGGGCCGCTCGGACCTCAGCTTCGACGACCTCGTGCGGCTCGACTTCTACTACCTCGAGAACTGGTCGATCTGGCTCGACATCTCGATCCTCCTCAAGACCCCGTTCGTGGTCTTCGCCCGTCGCGGCGCGTACTAGGAGCGCTTCAAACCAAGAAACGGGGTCAGACCCCCGGACACGTCCGCAGAGGGCAATGCGGCCGCATGGTTGAGCCAGATCGACGCGAGGCTGCGCCAGGCTCGTGACACTCGACAGCTCCCTTTGGGCCATGTCGGGGGTCAGACGCCAGACATGTCTCCGCCGGCCAGGGCTTCGCGGGTCGGTCGATGGGATGGTCTGGTCATCCGTTTCGGATGAGCCGCGGATCCGGAGTTCGTGTTAAGCCTGTAGCTCCACGGGAATCGCCAACTGCCGGAAGTTCAGGAGGGCAAGCGCCATGAGCACGAATACTGCGTCGGACCGCAAACTCAGTGATCAGTCGAGCAAGTCGGGTCGAGTCGTCCACCTGAGCGAAGCGGAGCGCACGGCGAAGGGCAAGGCAGCTCGGGCGGAGGTTCCTCGCTCGACGCACGCAGCCTGGGAGCCGCAGCCGGACCGGCCGAGCCCCGTGGACCTCCTCGAGCAGCAAGCGCAGACTCGCGTCCCGGAGCTCGTGCCGATCCGGTACGGACGGATGCTCGTCTCGCCGTTCACGTTCTACCGCGGTGCGGCGTACCTGATGGCATCCGACCTGTCGACCATGCCGAAGACCTCCCTGCGGGCGCAGCTCTGCGGTGACGCGCATCTGTCGAATTTCGGGGCATTCGCGGCGCCCGACCGCCGGCTCGTGTTCAGCATCAACGATTTCGACGAAACACATGTCGGCCCGTTCGAATGGGACGTGAAACGACTCGCCGCGAGCTTCGCCGTCGCAGGGCGCGACCGCGGCTTCAACGACAAGCAGCGTGAGGCGGTGAATCTCGCCGTCGGCCGCTCCTACCGGGAGGCGATCAACAGATACGCCGGAATGCGCAACCTCGACCTCTGGTACACGCGCGTCGACGTCGAGGACCTGCTCTCCCAGACCGTGCGGTTCGCTAACGCGAAGGAGCGCAAGCGGGCAGACAAGAACCTCGCCAAGACGCGGGCGAAGGACAGCCTGAGAGCGTTTGCGAAGCTGACCGAGATCGTCGACGGCGAACCGCGCATCGTCGCCGACCCTCCCGTGGTAACGCCGATCGAGGACGTGCTCGGCGACCGCATGCACGAGTTCGAAGCGTTCTTGCACAGCGTGCTTCGTTCATACCGGCGAACGCTGCCCGGTGACCGCCGCCGTCTGCTCGAGCGCTTCCGCTACGTCCATGCGGCTCGCAAGGTCGTGGGTGTCGGCAGCGTCGGCACGCGCGCCTTCATCATGTTGCTGCTCGGCCGCGACGGCGACGACCCGCTGTTCCTTCAGTTCAAGGAGGCGGAGGCCTCGGTGCTCGAGCCGTTCCTCGGCAAGAGCGACTTCGCCAACCACGGCCAGCGCGTGGTCGAGGGTCAGCGCCTGACCCAGGCAGCGAGCGACATCATGCTGGGCTACATCCGCGCCGAAGGCGTGGACGATGTCAAACGCGACTTTTACGTTCGCCAGCTGTGGGACGCGAAGGGCTCTGCCTTGGTCGACGTGATGGAGCCGCAGTTGATGGAGCAGTACGCCGTTGCCTGCGCCACCGAGCTCGCCCGCTCTCATGCCCGCTCCGGTGACGCGATCGCTATCGCCGGCTACCTCGGCGCGAGCGACAGCTTGGACCGCGCGATCGCCCTGTTCTCCGAGTCGTACGCGGACCAGAACGAGCGCGACTACGAGACGTTGACGAAGGCCGTGAGCAACGGCGAGATCAAAGCCACGCCAGGGGTCTAGCCGCCGACCAGCTCGAGAATCTCCCGGTCGTATTTCGGTTATCGTCGCTCGCGTGGGCAACGCCGAGTCAGTGGCGCGCGGCGGTCGGGTCAAGGCCGTGCAGGACTGGCTGAGCCGCCGTGCCGATACGCCATTGGGCCGGCTCGCCTGGCAGTGGTTCCGCGGCTACCTCGCTGCAAGTCGCAACTCGAGTTGCGCGGCAACTGTCTACTCGGCGCTTTCGGTCTTACCGACCGTGTTGATAGCCCTTGCGTACTTCCATCCCTCCCGGAGCGACGCAAACCTCTTCGCCGAGCGTTTGATCACGCACCTGAAGCTGAACGGCGCGACCGCAACTCTCGTTCATGACACCTTCGGCAGCGCCTCCGCGAATGCGCTCGCGGCATCGATCGCTGTGATCCTCGGGTTCCTGCTGTGGGGCATCGGGATCGGCCAGATCTATCAGGATGTCTACGCCCGAGCCTGGCAGGTCGATGTCGGGTCGATCGCCGATCAGGGGCTTTTCGTGATCTTCTTCTTCGTCTTCAGCGGCGCAATCGCTCTTGTGATCGTGTCCGCAGAGCAACTCCGTGATCGAGGCTGGCTCATCCTGGTGCCCGTCTGGCTCGCAGCGTCGACAGTGTTCTGGCTCTGGGTGCCGCGCTTTCTTCTCCATCGAACGATCGGGCTACGCGCCCTCCTTCCCGGCGCGTTGCTCGCCGCCGTGCTTCTCGGCGGGACGGCCGCGGTCTCGCCGTTGTTCTTGGCGCCGCCGTTGAATCAAAACGGCAAGGCGTTCGGATCGTTCGGCGTCGCACTCACGATCGTCGGCTACCTGTTCACCGTCATAACGATCTCGCTGATCTGCGCAGTGTTCTCGCCTGTCTGGGCAAACTGGCGGCTGACCGAAGAACAACGCCATAGCGGAGCGCCCGGGCCCTTTACGGTGCCGTAACCCGTCTCTGCCACACTTCCGCGATGCGCGCGCCAAAGATCCTGGCTGTCGCGTCCGCCATCGACCTCGACTTTCGCTACGGCTGCACGCCCGCGTGGTGGCAGCTCTGGAAGGGCCTGTACGAGGAAGGCGCCGATCTCCTCGTCACCCCGTATCGCGGGCGGCCCGTCGAGTCGCCGTGGTGGCGGACCGCACCCAACCCGACGTACCTCGAGGGCGAGTCGTACGCGCGTGCGCGAGACACGCTCGCGCGGCTTGAAGGGGGATCGTTACCTGCGTCGCGCCGAAGAGAGCCCCGAGGACTCGAAGGGCGACAGGATGACGCGAGAGGTGATTCGACGCTGGGTGACGCCGCGCTGGCAGCGGCATCTGGAAGCGCTCGTCGAGCGCGAACGGCCGGACGCGGTGATCGTGTTCACGGTGCCGATGGCGCACCTGCGCGGAATCCCGACGGGGCTGCGCGAGCGGTTCGGGATCCCGGTCGTCTTCTACGACGGTGACGTGCCGATGAGCCTGCCGGAGTTCGGCGGCATGGACACCGGATTCAACTGGTACCACGACGCTGATCCGTCCGAGTACGACCTGCTGGTCTCGAACTCGGAGGGCGGGCTCGCGCGGCTCCGCGAGCTCGGCGCGCGCCGGGCCGAAGCGGTGTTCTGGGGGGCCGACCCGGAATTCTTTGCACCGCACCAGGTGGCCAAGGAGATGGACGTCCTCTTCTACGGCTATGGCGACAAGTTCCGCCGCGACTGGATGGACGCGATGGTCGGCACGCCGTCGGGTGAGCTCACGGAGGTCGACTTCGCGCTCGGCGGCCGCGACTTCCAGGGCAACACCGGACGCGCGAGGACGATCGGCGACGTGCCGTTCAATGCCTTCGCACGAGCGATCTCCGAGGCGCGCATCAACCTCTGCATCACGCGTCGCTCGCACGCGAGCGTGTACGCATCGTCGAGCTGCCGGCCGTTCGAGCTCGCCGCTGCCGGCGCCGCGATCGTCTCGAACCCGTACGAAGGAATCGAGCGCTGGTTCGAGCCGGGGTCGGAGCTCCTCGTCGTGCACAGCGCAGACGAGGCGACCGCTGCGTATCGCGAGCTTCTCGCCGACCCGGCGCAGGCTGCGGCGATGGGAGCCCGCGCCCGCGAGCGCGTCCTCGACGAGCACACCTACCGTCACCGCGCGCGGCGGCTCCTCGACCTGGTCGGTCTCGGAGAGGCCGCGTGAAGACGATCGCGATCATCCCGGCGTTCAACGAGCAGGACGCAATCGGGATCGTGATCGACGAATTGGCTGCGTTCGATCCTGCCGTCGACGTGCTCGTCGTCGACGATGCGTCACACGACGCGACGGCGGAGCGTGCCCGGCAACGCGGTGCGCGGGTCGTCACGCTTCCCTTCAATCTCGGAATCGGGGGCGCCGTCCAGACCGGGTTCCGCTACGCCGCGGAGAACGGCTACGAGCTCGCGATCCGTGTCGACGGTGACGGGCAGCACGACCCGGCCGAGCTCCGTCCGCTCCTCGACATGGTGCGGGAAGGCCGAGCCGACATGTGCATCGGCTCGCGGTTCGTCGACGCCGGCGGCTACCGGTCGTCGGTGACCCGGCGCGTCGGCATCCGCATACTTGCGCGCACCGTGTCACTCCTCACCGCGCAGCGCGTGACGGATACGACGAGCGGCTTTCAGGTCCTCAACCGCAAGGCGATCGAGCTGTTCGCCGCCGACTACCCGCATGACTATCCCGAGGTCGAGGCAGCGGTGATGGCGCACAAGAACCGCCTCCGCCTCGCGGAGTGCCCGGTGCAGATGCGCGAGCGTGCGGCGGGCCGTTCGTCGATCCGCGGCCTCCGGACGGTGTACTACATGGCGAAGGTGATGCTCGCGATCGTGATCGGCTCGCTGCGGCGCAAGGCAACGCCGCTGGAGGACACGTGATCGCCTCCGGTCAGACGCCGCTCACCGTTTCGCTCGCCGCGACGGCGGCGTCGCTGCTTCTGCTCCTGATCGTCTTCGAGCTGATCCGCTCGAGGCGGCTGCGCGAGCGGTACGCCCTCCTCTGGGTGCTGACAGGGCTCGTGCTGCTCGCGCTCTCGGCGTGGCGGGGCGCACTCAACGTGATCGCAGGCTGGTTCGGCGTGCAGACGTATCCACCCGCAGTTCTCTTCGCGGTCGCGCTCCTGTTCGTGCTCGCCGTGCTTCTGCATTACTCGACCGTGATCTCGAAGCTTGCCGACCAGAACGTGATCCTGGCGCAGCGCGTCGCGCTGCTCGAGCTCAGCGCTCGCTCGGAGCAGGAGCCCGACGCGCCGCAGGTCGAAGCCGCGGCACCAGAAGCCCCAACGAGCTGAGCAGCACGGCCGCGGCCGGAGTGGCGACCGCGAGCGACCTCCAGAAAACGGCGTCGTCATAGCCGCGGTGCGCCGCCCAGAGGATTGCGGCGACCAGCCAGCCCCCGAGCGCCGTTCCGAGCCAGAACGACCGCATCATGGCTCCGAGGATGCCGGCGAGCACGAACCACTTGAGCAGCGTGATGCTCCAGGCGGTCTCGTGCAGGCCCGGGATCAGTGCGCCGGTATGGCCGATCCACGCGACCGCTGCGACGACGAATGCGACGAGACCTCCCACTCCGGCGACGACGCGTGGGGCGAACGCGACCACCGCCGCGCAGGCGACGCCAAGAGCGAAGAGCTGCGCTTCGCGCAGCCCCACCAGCGCCGGCAGCGCCCTCGCGTTGAAGGTGCTGCGGTAGGTGGGGAACATGTAGCGGCTGCCGAGGAAGGGCAGGACGATGTACACGGCCGCCGCGGCCACTGCGAAGTGCTCGCCGGCGATCCGGTGGGCGATCAGCGCCGTCAGGGCGACCGCGACCGGCGCGAGCACCACCGCGATTGCGACCGACGCGGCGCCGTCGGTCGAGTGCGTCGCCGCGATTGCGACGACGACGGCGATCTCGACCGCGGCCAGCGCGCCGAGCGCGACTGCTACGCGTTGACGGGCGAAGAGCTCCGGTACCACGCGATCGTCTCCTCGAGCCCGTCGCGGAGCGACGTGTGCGCCCGGAACCCGAAGAGCTCCTCGGCACGCGTCGCGTCGAGTTGCCGGCGCGGCTGGCCGTTCGGCATCGACGTGTCCCAGACGATCTCTCCGTCGAAGCCCGTCAGGTCGGCGATCGTCTCCGCGAGCTCGCGGATGGACGTCTCGACGCCCGTGCCGAGGTTGACCGGGGCCGCCCCGTCGTAGCGCTCCGCGGCCAGCCGGAGGCCTTCGGCGCAGTCGTCGACGTACAGGAACTCGCGAGTCGGCGAGCCGTCGCCCCAGAGCACGACCTCGCCGTCGCCTTCGTGCATCTTGCGGATCAGGTCGGGGATCACGTGCGCGTTCGTCGGGTGGAAGTTGTCGCGCGGCCCGTAGAGGTTCGCCGGCAGCAGGAAGATCGCGTCGATGCCGTACTGCTCGCGGTAGGCCTGCGCACCGACCAGCACCGCTTTCTTCGCGACGCCGTACGGCGCGTTGGTCTCCTCCGGGTAGCCGTTCCAGAGGTCGTCCTCCGAGAACGGCACGGGCGTGAACTTCGGGTAGGCGCACACCGTTCCGGCGACGACGAGCTTGCGCACGTCGTGGAGCCGCGACAGCTCGAGCACGTGTGCGCCCATCATCAGGTTCGCGTACCAGTAGCGGCCCGGGTTCGCACGATTCGCGCCGATGCCGCCGACCTCCGCCGCGAGATGAAAGACGAGCTCGGGAGCGGCCTCCTTGAAGAGGCGCTCGGTGTCGTCGAAGCGCGTCAGGTCGTAGTCGCGGCGGCGCGGCACCACGATCTCGTGTCCGTCGCGCTCGAGCTGCTCGACGAGGTGCGAGCCGAGGAATCCTCCGCCGCCGGTGACGAGCACGCGGCTCACGGCTGCGGGGCGCGCTCCTGGGTCATCCAGTCGACGCGGCCGATCCACTTCTCGCGGTTTCCCGCATACCACTCGATCGTTCGGGCAACCCCCTCTTCCCACGAGACGTTCGGCTTCCAGCCCGTCTCGCGGTGGAGCTTCTCGTAGCCGACGCGCAGCGCCATCACGTCGGTCGCGCCGGGGCGCAGGCGCTTCTCGCTGGTCACGACGTGACGGTCGTCGGGCCAGGCGCCGTTCGCCACGCCGGTGTCGAGGATCAGCTGGCACCAGTCGGCCATCGAGATGTTCATGCCCTGGCCGTAGACGTAGACATCGCCGGGAACGCCCTGGGCCGCGACCATCAGATGGCCGCGAACGCCGTCGGTGGTGAAGCAGAAGTCGCGCAGCGGGTCGAGCGCCCCCAACTCGATCTCCGGGCGCTGCAACGCCTGCGTGATGATCGTGCCGGTCACGTAGCGCGGGTTCTGGCGCGGCCCGTAGTTGTTGAACATGCGCGTGACGACGCCCGGGACGCCGTACGCGTCGTGGTAGTTCATCGTCAGGAAGTCGGCCGCGACCTTGGCGGTCGCGTAGATCGACTTGGGGTTGATCGGCGAGCGCTCGTGCAGGATCAGGCCGCCGAACTCGTCGAAGTCGTGCTGGTGCGACACCGCTTCATCCACGTTCCCGTACTCCTCCGAGGTGCCGGCCGTGTCGAACTTCTCGAGCTCGACACCCTGGTCGACCACCGACTGGAGCAGGTTGAGCGTGCCGATCGTGTTCGTCATCACGGTCTCGTACGGCCGGTGCCATGACTCGCCCACGTGAGCCTGCGCGCCGAGATGGAAGATGTACGGCTTGTCGGGCGCCTGTGCGAGATCTCGCATGAGGTAGTCGATCGAGGTCTTGTCGGTGAGGTCGGCGAAGACGACACGGAGCCTGCGCTGCAGGTGCGCGATGTTGTTGAGGGCGCCCGACGAGGTCGCGCGGACGAACGCGATCACATTCGCGTCGAGGGCAACGAGCGCCTCCGAGAGATGCGAGCCCATGAAGCCGTCGGCGCCGGTCACGAGCACCGTGCGGTCGCGGTACGCGTCACCGAACTCGGCGCGAAGATCGTTCACTTCGTTCTCGAGCCAGATCCTGTCGCCCCCGAGCATCGGCTAAGCGTAGCGTCCCTGTATGCGGGATCCGTAAGGCTGCGGCGCCGTCAGGCGAGCTCGCGGTAGACAGCGTCGGTTGCGTGCGCCGTCGCCTCCCACGAGAACGCACCGGCTCGGGCAAGGCCGCGGGCGCTCCACTCGGCCGGCCGGTCGAGCACGTCTCTGATTGCAGCTGCGATCGCCGCCGGCTCGCGCGGATCGAAGAGGCGGGCGGCGTCGCCCGCGACCTCGGGGAGGGACGCAGCGTCGGAGCAGGCGACCGGGCAGCCGCACGCCATCGCTTCGAGCACCGGCTGCCCGAATCCCTCGTAGAGCGACGGGAAGACGAGTGCGCTCGCCCGTCGGAAGAGGTCGGGAAGCTGTGCGAAGTCGAGGTGGCCGAGGGCCTCCACACCAGGCGGCAGCGAGTCGTAGGCGCCGCCGCCGGTGAGAACGAGCCGTAGGTCGGGCCGCTCCCTGCGGACGAGTGCGAACGCCTCGAACAGGCGAGCGTGGTTCTTGTGCGGCCAGTTGCGCGCCGGGTAGAGCAGGAACGCCTCGCGCTCGGCGTCGCCCGGGTGAAAGCGCTCGTGGTCGATGCCGAGATGGACGACGCGGATCAGCCCCGGGTCGAGGCCGAGCAAGTCGATCGCGCGGTCGCGCACGAACGCACTGATCACGATCACCCGGTCGGCGGAGCGGATCGAGCGATGCCAGGCAACTCGTCTGAATGCGCGCTCGCCTCGCGAGAAGAGCTGCGGCATGTCGAGGTGCTGCAGATCCAGCAGCGAGACCACCGACGGCTGCGCGACCGGCGGGATGCGTAGCGTCAGCGGGTAGTGGACGACATCCGCGTCGCGCAGCCTCGCCCGCAGCGGTCCCGGTCGCGCGGCGGCGGCTGCCATCGCGGCGATTCGCTCGGGAATCGTCTGAGCGCGCCGGTATTCGGTTGCCACCTCAGCCGGCAGACCTTCGGCCGCGTCGGGCGCGATCGGAGGCAGAAGCACGCGGTATTCGAGCTCGCCGACACGGCCGAGCGACCTCAGAAGCTCCCGGACGTAGGTCTCGCTGCCGCCCAATTGACCCGGCACGAGCGTGAGGAGCGAGATGCCGACCATCGCGCGATCGTAGTCTGACGTCATGCGCGAACTGATCGCTGTCGCTTTCGCGACCATCTCGTCCTCGCTCTACGCGCTTTCGGCGGCGCTGCAGGCGCTCGAGGCGCGCGAGGCGCCCCCCGAGTCCGCGCTGCGCGCCTCGCTGCTCACGGGGCTCGTCCGCCAGCGCGTCTGGGTGATCGGGGCGCTCGTCGGCATCGTCGGCTGGGGGCTCCAGGCCGGCGCGCTCGCCCTCGCGTCGGTCTCGCTCGTGCAGCCTGCGCTCGGCCTCGGGCTGATCGTCCTGCTCGTGCTCGGCTCGCGCATGCTGCACGAGCGGGTCGGCCCGCGCGAGATCGGAGGCGCGATTGCGATCGCGTCGGCGGTCGCGGTGCTCGGCTGGGCGGCCCCGTCGGAGACCGGCGCTTTCACGACGGGCGGCACGTGGGCCGTCGGCGTGGCGCTGGTGGTGGTGACCGCGCTGCCGTACCTGCTCCGCGTCCTCGGACGCGCGGACGGCCTCCCGACGAGCGTCTCGGCCGGGCTCGGCTGGGCCTGGGTCGGCCTCGGCACGGCCCTCGTCGACGGGGCGCTGGCCGACCGTCACTTCGCGGTGGCGGCCGCCTGGGGGCTCGGCGTCGCGATCGCGACCTGGTCGGCACTGCTCTCCGAGCAGACCGCGCTCCAGGTGTGGCCCGCCACGCGCGCGATCCCGGTCGCCTTCGGGCTCGAGATGACGCTGCCGGCCGCGGCGGCGCCGTTTCTCACCCACGCCGGCTTCGGGCCCTACCACGGCGTGCCGTTCGTGCTCGCGCTCGTCGTTGCGTGCGCCGGAGCGGTCGTGCTCGGCAGTTCTCGTTCGGTCGCCCGGGCCGCGGTGCCCCCGCCCACGGTTAGGAGAGAGGTGGAGGGGACGCACAGGCCGAGCGCGAGGTCCTCTCCGTCGGCGAGTACCTTTGCGAGGATGTGCGTTGGAGGACGAGTTATCCTCCGTGCGCGGGGGCGGGGAAGCGATTGAGGAGAGCGTGATGTCCGATCAACCGATCGAAGGTGCCCGGCCGGGTGTGACAGTTGGGCCGACGACCGAGTTCAGTCTTGGTGTTCCGCGTGAAGGCGGGCCACGCTGAGGCGCTGCGCCAGGCGCTCGACGGCTCTTCAGGATCACCCTGGTTACCGGCCGGGTGACTACGACATTCCGATCGTGTCGATTCACGAGGCCAGGTTCGTGCTCTTCGACGACGACACGCGGCTGGCGTTCTTCGACCAGCTTCGACGGCTCGTGGGACGCCTACATGGACGACTTCTTCAACACGGGGGCGACGCTGGCGCTGTTCGACGCGACCTTCCAGCGCACCGAGGGCTACGAAGGCCTCCCGGACATGGCGGCGCTTCATGCATTCATCCTTGGCGCCGAGCAGACCGCGGCGGCCTACGCCCGGAACTACGGCGGCACGGTCAAGGAGATTCGGAAGGCGCAGCGCGTGAACGAGCCTTCCAGCGCGTGCTCGACGATCCGGCGGCCGCTGCAGCGCTTCAGCATCCGGCGCTGAAGCCGCTGCTCGACGAGGCCGCCGACTAGGCCGGTGCACGGGGGTGCGAGTTGTCTGACCACATCTCGGGGCCGCGCGCCCTGGCCGACCCGATCGCTGACATCACCGACGTCTACGCGTTTCCGAGCCCCGAGCGCGACTGGCCACCTCGTGCTCGTCATGAACACGTTGCCGTTCGCGCCGCCTGAGCAGCCGCTTCTCCGAAGGTCTCGATCTATCGCTTCCGTGCTTCGTCCCTTGTCTCCGCGCGATGCCGAGACGCGCGTCGCCCTTTGCCGTTCAGGAACGAGGAACTGCGTCTTCGACTGCGTCTTCTCGGAGCCCGATGCCAACCGCGTGCAGGAAGGTGTCGTGCACCGGTCCGGGCGGGGAGCAGGTGTCGTTCGTCGTCAACGACGAAGCGGGCGGCGAGCTCGACGGGATGCGCGCCTTCGCGGGAGTGCGCTGGGACCCCTTCATCCTCGATGCTCCCGCAGCACTCAAGACGATTGCGACCGAGCAGCTCGCGTTCACCGACCACGGCGCGATCTTCATGGATGGCAAGAACGTCCTCAGCCTCGTCGTCGAGATCGACTGTGCGACGCTTCCTCGGCGACAACAAGCTTGTCGGTGTCGTTGCGGAGACGTTGACGCGCGGGAAGTTCAACGTCCGCATCGAGCGCGTCGGTCGGCCGGAGGTGAAGAACATGCTGTTTGCGCCGAAGCAGTTCGACCCCGTGAACCAGGACCTCGAGATTCGCGACCTCTACAACATGGAAGACGGCTTCCATCTCGCCGAGGCGTACAAGGGCGCGTACCGAGCCCGCCTGAACGCCAACCTCGCCTTCTGGGACGGCCTCGACGGGAAGACCGACTGGCCGGTCAACGACAACGGTCACCCGTTGACGGAGCTATGGCTTGCCGACTACCTCGTCGTCGACACGGCTCGTCCGTACGCCGAACAAGGGTCGTTCCTCGAGATCGAGCGCGCAGCCCGCGACAAGCGGCCGCACGAGACGTGTGGCGGCCGGACCCTGAATGACGACGTGATGGACACGTTCTTCACGTTCGTCATCACCGGAGGGAACGGCGCGCCCGTGCGGGACGGCGTCGACCAGTCGAGCAGGCCGTCCATGCAGACGTTTCCGTACCTCGCGACTCCCAACCCGGATCCGCCCGAACCACCGGAGCACCACTAGTGGCGGCAGCTCCGGTTGCGACTCCGCAGTCGCAGTCGAGCTCGACGACATCCAGAGCGGCGCTCTGCAGGAACGCCCCTCCCCGTATGTCGGCCGCTATCTGCTTCTCCGCATCGACGATCGCGCTGCAGGGCGCGAGCTCGTGCGCCGGCTTCATACCGTCGTCGACGCAGGCCGGATCGGCTCACCCCGTTCGAGACGCACGCGCGACGGTCGCCTTCACCTATCAAGGGCTGAAGCAGCTCGGCGTGCCGCAGGAGTCGTTGGACAGCTTTGCACCTGAGTTTCAGCAGGGATGGCTGCGCGCGCGGCTGAGATCGGCGACGTCGGCGAGAGCGCGCCGGAGAATTGGGAACGGCCGCTCGGGACGGCAGACGTGCATGTTGCGATCAGCGTGCTCGCGCCGGACAGCGACCGGCTCGAAGAGGTGGCGGCGCGGGCGCGACGAGCGCACGCCGATCTCTCCGGCGTCGAGGTGATCTGGCGGCAGGACTGCTACCAGCTGGCGACGGGACGGACGTCGTTCGGCTTCAAGGACGGCATAGGCCAGCCGGCGATCGACGGCAGCGGGATCGCCGGCGACGAACCCCTATCAGCGCGGCGATCAAGGCGGGTGAGTTCGTCCTCGGGTATCCGGACGAGTCAGGCGAGTTGCCGCCGATGCCGACGCCCGACGTGCTCGGCCGAAACGGCACCTATTTCGTCTTTCGCAAGCTTCACACCCGCGTCGCTGCATACCGCCAGTACCTCCGCGAGAGGCGGGCCGCGCGGGACGAGGAAGCGTTGCTCGGGGCGAAGATCGTCGGGCGCTGGCAGAGCGGCGCGCCGCTGGCGGTCGCCCCCGACGAGGATGATGCCTGAGCTCGGCGCTGACTCCACACGGAACAATGCCTTCTCTCTACGGCGATGACCCGCGCGGGCTCAAGTGCCCGCCCGGCGCTCACGCCCGCCGGGCGAATCCGCGCGATGCCTTGACGGCGAGGGCAAGCGTCAACGTCCGTTTGCACCGCATGATCCGACGGGGCACGAGCTACGGCCCGATGCTTCCCGACGGCGTGCTCGAGGACGACGGCCTGGAGCGAGGCATCGTCTTCGTCTTTGCCGGCTCGCACCTCAAGCGCCAGTTCGAGTTTGTCAAGACCCAGTGGCTGAATGACGGGATCTTCATCGGCGCCCCGGAGGAAGTCGATCCGCTTGTTGGTCGCCCCACTGAGTCGGGTGTGTTCACGATCCCACAGCGGCCGATCCGGCGCCGGCTGCAGGACGTGCCGCCGTTCGTTCTCACGCGCGGCGGCGAATACTGCTTTGCCCCCGGCCTGCGAGGCCTGCGCTGGCTCGCCGAGCTCGACACCTAGGAGACGCCGTGTCCTCAAGCTCGACATAACCGACCGCTGGAAAGCTCTCGACTTCGGACCTCCTTCGGAACCGGGGACGAACCTGACGATCCCGTTCTGACTGACTATCTCGCCGACGGCGCGATCGCGGTGATCTCCTTGAATCGCTCGCACGCCGACAACGCCATCACGACCGAGATGGGTGCTCGCCTGACTGACGTTCTGGAGTCGATCGCGGTTCGACCGGCCGTGCGGGTCGTCATCATCACCGGCTCTGGCAATCGGGCCTTCTCCGTTGGGAGCGACCTCCGACAACGCAAGAACATGACGAAGGAGGACTGGCTTCGGCAACGTCAGGATTTCGATCGAACGCTCTACACGCTACGAGAGCTGCGGACGCCGATCTTCGCGGCCGTCAACGGCATTGCCTACGGCGGCGGGTCGGAGATCGCGCAGAGCACCGACTTCATCATCGCCTCCGACACCGCCACCTTCGGCCAGCCCGAAGCGATGATCGGCCTCTCGGCGGGGGGTGGCTCGCCGGTCTTCCTGCCGCGCGTACTGCCGCCGGGCAAGGCGCTGCAGATGCTGCTGACCGGCGATCCGATCACTGCCGAGGAGGCCTACCGGCTCGGGATGGTCAACGAGGTCTATCCGCAAGCCGAGCTCATGGACGCAGCGCGCCGGATCGCGGAGAAGATCGCGAGCAACTCGCCGACCGCCGTGCAGGCCGTGAAGCGTGCCGTGCGGCTGGGTGAAGGCCAGCCGATCGAACAGGCGATCGCGATCATGATGGAAGCTCATTGGCGCTCGGCCGTGCACCCCGACCGGATCGAGGGGATCGGCGCCTTCAACGACGACCGAGACCCGATCTTCCAAGACCCTGACTACTAGCCACAGCAGTCCATGCGAGGAGACCGACATGACTTTGGCAGATGATCTGGAACGCGAACGTGCAGCGCTGACGATGATCCACGGGCAGCCGTTCAACGCCGAGGCGCCGCCTGAGGCGCTTGAGGCGGACATCACACCAACCGAGCTGCATTACGTTCGCAGCAACTTCCCCGTGCCAAACCACGACGGCCGAGTCGAGATCGGCGGCGCGGTCGAGCACCCCTTCACGCTCAGCCTGGACGACTTGAAAGCGATGCGGTCGATCGAGCGAGTCGTGACCCTTGAGTGCGCTGGAAACGGGCGGCTTGCGATGCGGCCGTTGCCGGCCGGCGAGCCGTGGGGCGACTATGCCGTCTCAACGGCCCGCTGGAAGGGAGCGCTGCTCCACGAAGTGATCGAGCGAGCCAAGCCGCTCGACACCGGAGTCGAGGTGCTTTTCGCCGGTGTTGATCACGGGTCGTACATCCTGAACCCCGTGCTGAAAGACATCGATGCCTCCGACCTCTCCTTCGAACGTTCACTGACGCTCGTGCATGCAGCCGATCCAGCTGCCGAGATCCTGCTCGCCTACGAAATGAACGGCGAACCGCTCAACCCCGATCACGGCGCGCCCGTGCGGCTGATCGTGCCACATTGGTACGGCGTCGCATCAGTCAAATGGTTGAAGCGGATCGAGGTGCTCACGCAGCCATTCATCGGGGAGTTCGAAACCGGGCACTACATGTACGAGTGGGCCGATCGGCCGTCCGAGCGCGTCACAGTGATGCGGCCACGCGCGCGTATCACCTTCCCGCGCCAGGGAACCGCGATCGACGGCGGCGCGAAGCACCTCGTCCGCGGGAAAGCCTGGTCGGGCACCGGGCCAGTGACGAATGTCGACATCAGCCTCACCGGCGAATCAGAATGGCTGCCAGCGCACCTGGAGACGCCCAAAGGCCCATACGAATGGCAGAACTGGTCGTTCGAGTGGGCGCCCGCGGAACCGGGGCGCAAGACGCTCCGCGCACGTGCCACCGATGCCGCCGGAAACGTCCAGCCGGAAGTCCCCATCTGGAACCGACTGGGCTACGGCAACAACGCCATCGAAGTCATCTACATCGACGTACGTTAGGGGCGGCGTTTTGCCGCCCCCCGGCTCTTCAGCTGCGCCCCACCACTTACAGAGCCGTAATGCGGGGTCTTTACACTCCGGCGCATGCCTGAGGGTGAGGAGACGACCGATGTCGCCGCGCTCTTCGCGCGCCTGAAGGAGGAGATCCATGCCGCCGGGCCGCGCGGCTCGGACGTGCCGCCCGCCCAGGTGAGGCTGTCGGTGCGCGACCAGGCCGAGCGTCTCTGGCCCGTCTCGGCCGAGCGGCCGATCGTCGGGAAGGCAGGGCCCGGAGCTGTTCCTGCGTCGCTTCATGCGCTGGTACGTCGAGCCCGCGTTCGCCGACCAGCGTGCGTTCAACGATGCGGTGCTGAAGCTGCTCGACGACATCGACGAGCGTCTGCAGCGGCTCGAGTCGAAATGAGGGTCGCCGTGTGCGCCCCGCAGGTGCCGTTCGTCCGCGGGGGCGCAGAGCTGATGGCGGAGGATCTCGTCGCGGCACTGCGGCGGCGCGGTCACGAGACGGAGCTCGTGACGATCCCGTTCAAGTGGTATCCCGGCACGCGCGTGCTCGACCAGGCGTTCCTCTGGCGACTGGTCGACCTGACGGAGTCCGACGGCCGTCCGATCGACCGCGTGATCGCGACGAAGTTCCCGGCCTATTGCGTGCGCCACCCGAACAAGGTCGCCTGGGTGCTCCACCAGTTCCGGCAGGCTTACGACTACGACCGCACCGAGCTCGGGCAGTTCTCCGAGTCGCCCGAGGATCGCGCAACACGACGCGCGGTCGAGCGCCTCGACTCGGTCGCCCTTGGCGAGGCGCGCCGCGTGTTTGCGACCTCGCGCAACGTCGCCGACCGCCTGCTGCGCTTCAACGGCGTCGAGGCCGAGCTCCTGCCGCATCCGCCGCAGACGCTCGCCTATCGCACCGCCGACTCCGAGGGCTTCGTGCTCTCGGTGAACCGCCTCGACCGCGCGAAGCGGATCGACCTGCTGATCGAGGCCGCGAAGACCGAGCCGAGCCTGCGGGTCGTGATCGCGGGCGACGGCCCCGATCGCGAACGGCTCGAGCAGCTCGCGTCGGGGCTGAACGGCCAGGTCGAGTTCGCGGGACGCGTGGACGACGAGCGGCTCGCCGACCTCTACGCACGCTGCCTCGCCGTCTACTACGCGCCCGTCGACGAGGACTTCGGCATGGTCCCGTACGAGGCGTTCCTCTCGTCGAAGCCGGTGCTGACGACGACCGACTCCGGCGGCCCGCTCGAGGTTGTGCACGACCGCCGCACCGGGGTCGTCGTCGCGCCTGACGCCGCAGAGCTCGGCCGCGCAGCTGCGTACCTCGCCGCGCACGCCGACGAGGCGAAGGCGTGGGGCCTCGCGGGCAAGGCCGTCGCCGAGCGCGTCACGTGGGACACGTGCATCGACGCACTCCTCTCGTGAAGGTCGCCTACTACTCGCCGCTGCCGCCGTCGCGCTCGGGGATCGCGGATTACTCGGCGCTCCTGCTCCCGGCGCTGCGCGAGCGCGTCGACGTCGTCGTCGCCGAGCAGGGGAAGCGCGCGCCGGCAGCCGACGTCGCGCTCTACCACATCGGCAACGACCCGGATGCGCACGGCTGGATCCTCGACGCGCTGCGTGCGCGGCCCGGCGTCGTCGTCCTGCACGAGTTCGTGCTCCACCATCTGATCGCCGGAACGACGATCGGGCGTGGCAACCCTCGCGGCTACCTCGACGCGATGGAACGCGAGCTCGGTGTGCCGGGACGGCTGCTCGGCCTCGGCGTCCTCGACAACCTGCTGCCGCTGCTCTGGGAGACGCAGCCCGAGCGCTTCCCGCTCTCCGGCGTCGTCCTCGACCAGGCGCGTGGGCTGATCGTGCACTCGGGCTACGTCGCCGAGCGTGCGCGCGGCGCCGGGTACGAGGGGCGGTTGTGGCGGATCCCGCACCCGGTGTGGCCGCCGGTCATCGCCGAGCCGGCAGCCGACGTGGCGGGCGACCCGCTGATCGGCTGCTTCGGCTTTCTGAACATGAACAAGCGGATCCCGCAGCTCCTCGAGGCCTTCGCGGCGTTTCGCCGCGATCGGCCCGGTGCGCGCCTGCTCCTCGTCGGTGCGGCGGGCGAGCGGTTCGACGTCGGCCGCCGACTCGAGCGCCTCGGGCTCACCGACGGCGTCGAGCTCCTCGACTACGTGCCCGAGCAGCGGATGTGGTCGCTGATGGCCGCGTGCGACGTGCTCGTGAACCTCCGCTATCCCACCATGGGCGAGACCTCCGGCTCGGTGATCCGCGCGCTCTCGCTCGGCAAGCCGTTGCTCGTCTCGGATGTCGGCTGGTTCAGCGAGCTGCCCGACGACGCCGTGCTGAAGGTGCCGGTCGACGAGCACGAGGTGCGCGTGATCGCAGCCGCGCTCGGCGTCGCCGCCGACCACGGCCCCTCCCTCGGCGCGGCCGCGCGCGCCTACGTCGAGCGCGAGCACGCGCTGCCGAAGGTCGCCGACGCCTACGCCGCGGCGCTCGAGGTGGCCGCCGGCGCCGACGCGGTGAACGACGCGGTGCTCTGGCGCATCGCCGAGGCGGCGGCGGAGGTGGGGATCGACGACGCACCGGCCCTGGCCCGAGCCGCCGTCGACGCGGGAATCGTCGCGTGAGCCTGTGGAACGTTCGCGGCACTTCTGTGCGGGAGGCTGCCACCCGGAGAAGTGCCCTGTGAGCAGGGGAATCGGCCGTGCGCGTTCCACTTCCGTGACGGTGGCTGCCCCCGGACATGGCTCGCGGGGCGGGTGCGCTTGAGCGCGGTGGCGGCGGTGCGGGCTCGCGCGGTCTCCGTGCCGGCTTGGGCGTGGCTCGTTGCGATGGTCTTCGTCTCGTCGGTCGTGCGCATGTCGCTCGGGCACCGGATCGTGACGCCCTGGATCATGGTCGACGAGCTCATCTACTCGGAGCTCGCGAAGTCGCTCGCGGCGCACGGCGCAGTTCCTCATTCGCGGCGTGCCGAGCAACGGCTACGGCTTCGTCTACCCGGCGCTGATCGCGCCCGCGTTCGGCCTCTTCCATTCCGTCCCGCAGGCGTACGCCGCCGCGAAGGACATCAACGCGGTCGTGATGTCGCTGGCGGCCGTGCCCGTGTATTTCCTCGCGCGGCGGCTCGTCACGGCGCGCCTCGCACTCGTCGCAGCCGCGCTCTCGCTCCTGATCCCGTCGCTCCTCTACACGGGGATGCTGATGACGGAGAACGCGTTCTACCCGATCTTCCTGCTCGCGACGCTCGTCCTCGTGCTCACGCTCGAGCGCCCGACCCCCGGGCGACAGGTCCTGCTCCTCGCGCTCTGCGGCCTGGGCTTCGCGACCCGGGCACAGGCGATCGCCTTCGTCCCCGCGGTGCTCGTCGCGCCGTTTCTGCACGGCTGGATCGAGCGAGACCTCCGCGTGCGGCTCCGCCGGTACGCGACGCTCTACGGCATCGCGGCAGGTCTCGCCGTGCTCGCGCTCGTCGGGACGGTCGCCCGCGGCCGCTCGCCGCTCGAGCTGCTCGGCGCGTATCGGGCGGCTGCGCACAGCGGCTACACGCTGAGTGGCGTCCTGCACTACACGCTGTGGCACATCGCCGAGCTCGTCCTCTACGTCGGGGTCGTGCCGTTCGCGGCGCTGCTCGCCCTCTGGTTCGCTCCGCGGAGCGCGAGCCCGGCAGCCCGCGCCTACGCCGCTGCGACGCTCCCGCTCGCCGTCTTCTTCGTCGTCGAGGTCGCAACGTTCGCGTCGGTGCAATCACTTCGGATCGAGGAGCGCAACGACTTCTACCTCGTGCCGCTGATGCTGATCGCTCTCGTCGCGCTCGCAGGCGACGGTGTGATCGGCCGCGGTCGCCGGCCGATGATCGCCGCGGCGCTCGTTGCCGGCGTGCTTCCCGTCGCCGTTCCGTTCGCCCGGTTCGTCGGGCCTTCCGCGGTCTCGGACACCTTCGGACTGCTGCCCTGGTGGTGGGTGCAGGACCATGGGATCCACTTCGGCCCGCTCCGGCTCGTGGCACTCGGCTGCGGTCTCGTCGCTGCGGCGGCGTTCGTCCTCGTCCCGCGACAGTTCGCGCTCGGCTTCTCGGCACTCGCTGCGATCTACTTCATCGGTTCGTCGCTCGTCGTGGAGAACGGGCGTCACGGCATCCACCAGACGTCCGTCGGCAGCCTCTGGGCCGGGATCAGGGTGTCGCCCCCGAACTGGATCGACCGGGCCACGGGGGGCGGCGAGGGGAGCGTGGCGTTCGTCTGGCACTACACCGGCGAGACGCGGCCGCTCTGGAACAACGAGTTCTTCTCCAGGAGCGTCGGCACGGTCTACACCGTCGACGGGCCCGACGCCGCCGACGGCGGCCTTCCCGAGACGCCGGTTCGCGAGCGGCCCGACGGCACCCTCGTCACCGCGACCGGACGCCCGCCTCACGTCGGGTACGCCGTCTCGTACATCGACATCGCCGGCAAGCCGGTCGCCCGCGACCCACGGATCGGTCTCGTCCTCTACCGTGTCGACGGGCCGCTCGTCGTGCTGACGCGCGTCACCGGGCTCTTCCCCGACACGTGGGCGGGACGCCACGTCACCTACCGCCGAGTCCAGTGCACGGGCGGGCACCTGGCGGTGCGGCTGGGGACGGACGAGCACCTCTTCTCGACACCGCAAGTCGTGACGGCAACCACCGCGGGGAAGGTCGTCGGGCGCATCAGCGTCGCGCCGACGGCGCAGCCGACGTTCCGGGTGCCGCTCCACCCGGACGCTCGAGGCGTGTGCAGCGTCACCTTCACGATGGCCCAGCTTCGCGTTCCAGCTCGCGTCCAGCCCGGCAATACCGACACGCGGCGGCTCGGCGCCCACTTCTTCGCGATCGACTTCACGCGATGAGGATCGCGTTCGACGTCAGCCCGCTCTCGCACGAGCGGACGGGCGTGAACAACTACATCCGCGGCTCACTGACGGGGCTCGCCGAGGTCGCCGGCGAGCGCGGGCACGAGATCGTCGCGTTCGCCCCGACCTCGCCCGCGGGAAAGCGCGCCATCCCCGAGGCGGTCGCCGGCCTCGACGTGGAGCTGAAGCTCGCCTCGCTGCCGGGCGCACACGGGTGGCGCACCGCCTGGTCGGTGCTCGGCCATCCGGCGGCGGAACGCTGGCTCGGGCCGTTCGACGTGCTGCACTTCACCGACTGGATGTACCCGCCCCAGCGAGACGGCGTGCGCGCGACGACGATCCACGACCTCGTGCCGCTCCATCACCCGCAGTGGACGACGAAGCGTACGCAGGCGATGCACGGACGCAAGTACCGCAACGCCGCGCGGACGTGCGACGTCGTCTTCGCAAACTCGGCCTTCACGGCGGACGACTTCGCCGAGACCCTGGGCTTTCCCCGCGAACGTGTGCTGGTCGCAAGCCCCGGCGTGGGGGCGGAGTACACGACGGAGGGTGAGGCCGCCGAGCTCGGCGCGCCCTATCTGCTCACGGTGGCGACGCTCGAGCCGCGCAAGAACCTCGGCACGCTGGTCGACGCCTTCGCGCTGCTCGGCGACACCGGCCTCTCACTCGTCGTCGCGGGCGGCGCCGGCTGGGGCGAGCAGCCGGAGCTCGACCGGCCCGGGATCGTGCGCCTCGGCCGCGTCACGCGACGACGAGCTCGCCCGTCTCTATCGCGGCGCCGCCGCAGTCGTCTACCCGTCGAGGTTCGAAGGCTTCGGCATGCCGATCACCGAGGCGATGGCCTCCGGCGCGCCGGTCGTCGTATCCGCCCACCCGTCGATGGACGAGGCCGCCGGCGACGCCGCGGTGCGCGCCGATCCAGAGAGCCCGCAGGCGATCGCCGACGGGATTCGCGAGGCGGTCGCGCGCCGCGACGAGTTGCGTGAGCTCGGGCTCGCGCATGCGCGGCGCTTCTCGTGGCGCCGTGTCGGCGAGATCTTTCTCGAGGGGTACGAGCGATTCGCGTAGCGCTCGACACGACCGCACTGCGCCAGACACGTGCCGGCACCGCGCGGTATGTCGCGGGGCTCCGCGACCATCTCGACGTGGACCTCGTCGAGGTCTCGTTCCCGGCGACCTCGCGGCTCCGCGCGGTCGCCGCCGATGCGCTCTGGTATCCGCGGCTTCGTGCTCCGAGCGGCGTCGACGTGCTGCATTGCCCGACGTTTCGCGGGCCGTTCCGCTCGCGCGCGCCGCTCGTCGTCACCGTGCACGACCTCGCCGTCCTGCGTCATCCCGAGTGGTTCAACCGCTGGACGGCGACCTACTCGCGTGTTGCGGTGCGCCGCGTCGTCGGTGCGGCGGATCGTCTGATCGCCGTCTCGGATCACACCCGGGGCGAGCTCGTCGCGCTGCTCGGCGTCGACGACGCGAAGATCCGGGTCGTGCCGAACGCGGTCGAGGACGTCTTCACGCCCGAGGGCCCGAAGGCCGAGGGCGACTACGCGCTCGCGGTCGGGACGCTCGAGCCGCGGAAGAACCTTGCGCGGATCGCCGAGGCCGTGGACGGCGAGCTGCGCGTCGTCGGCGCGCGCGGTTGGGGCGGTGTCGACCCTCCGGCAGAGGTCACCTGGCTCGGCGACGTCTCCGACACGGAGCTCGCCGCGCTCTACCGCGGTGCGCGCTGTCTCGTCTACGCCTCGCTGTACGAGGGCTTCGGGATCCCGGTCGCCGAGGCGCTCGCCTGCGGCTGCCCGATCGTCACGAGCCGCGACTCTGCGATGGAGGAGATCGCGGGCGGCGACGCCACGTACGTCGATCCCATCGACGTCGAATCGATCCGCGAGGGAATCCGTCGGGCATTCGCACCGGCGCCGAGACGGATCGCAAGCTGGCACGACGTCGCCGGCCGAACGCGGGCCGTCTACGAGGAGCTCGTGTGATCGTGCTCGACGCCGACGTGCTCGGGCGCAACCGGACGGGCGAGGAGACCTATGTGCTCAATCTCCTGCGACAGCTCCCCACGGTCGCGCCCGACCTTCGGTTTGCGGCTGTCACGCGCCACCCGGAGCTCGTGCCCGACGGCGTCGAGCCCGTCGAGCTCCAGGCGCGGTTCCAGGAGACGCGCATGGCGTGGTCGCTGCCGCGCCTGCTGCGGCGGCTCGGGCCGGATGCGGCCCATTTCCAGCACGCGTTGCCGCTCGGCTGGCACGGCCGCTCGGTCGTCACGGTGCACGACTTGCATTTCGAGCACGACCCGACGGTGATGGGTCGCCTCGACCGCCTGACGTTCAAGACCGTCGTGCCGCGCGCGGTCCGGCGCGCCGATCATGTGATCGCCGTCTCCGAGGCGACGAAGCGAGACGTGATCGGCCTCTACGGGATCGCGCCCGAGAAGGTGACGGTGACGCCGCACGGCGTCGACCCCGCCTTCTCGCCCGGAGGCGGTGCGAACGGGGGTTTCGTCCTCTTCGTCGGAGCGGTCCAGGCGCGGAAGGACCCGCTCGCAGCGGCCGACGCGGCGGAGGCGGTGGGCCTGCCGCTCGTCGTCGCCGGGCCCGAGAAGGAGCCGGAGCTCGCGAGCGCGCTCCGCGCGCGCGGCGCCGACGTTCGCGGCTGGGTCGACAAGCGCGAGCTCGCACAGCTCTACCGCGACGCTGCGGCGCTCGTCTTGCCGTCGCGCTTCGAGGGCTTCGGCATGCCGGTGCTCGAGGCGATGGCCAGCGGGACGCCGGTCGTCCTCTCCGGAGATGCGGCGCTGCGCGAGGTGGCCGGCGATGCCGGCGTCTACGCCGAGGACGGCGACTTCGGCGACGCCCTGCGCCGGGCGCTCGACGAGCGCGAGCGCTGGTCCGCCGCCGGGCTCGAACGCGTGAAGGTGTTCTCGTGGGAAGCGTCGGCGCGTCGAACCGCCGAGGTCTACCGCCGGGTGCTCGCATGAAGGTCGCGGCCGTCGTCGTCTCGCACGGTCATCCGCGTGAGCTCGAGGAGTCACTGCCCGCGCTGCGGCCGCAGGTCGACGAGCTCGTCGTGATCGCGAACGTCCCGGGCTCCGTGCCCGCCGGCGTCGAGGCCGTCCACAACGCGTCACCCCTCGGGTTCGGCGCCAACGTCAACCGCGGTGCAGCGCTGACCAGTTCCGAGCTCGTGCTCTCCGCCAATCCCGACGCGATTCCCGAGCCCGGCGCGGTCGCAAGCTTGCGCGACTTCATGGCCGCGCATCCACGCTGCGGCATCGCCGGGCCGCGCATGGTGTATCCCGACGGCACGTGGCAGCCGTCGCGGCGCAGGTTCCCGACGATCGTGGGAACGGTCGTGCGGCGCACCCCGCTTCGGCTCGTGCTCCCGCAACGCCGTCACTACCACCTCGACGAGTCGCCTCCCGACGAGCCGGTGCGCGCGGACTGGATGCTCGGCGGGTTCCTGCTCCTGCGCCGGGCGATGCTCGACGAGCTGGGCGGCTTCGACGAGGGCTTTCGGCTCTACGGTGAGGACATCGATCTCGCGTACCGCGCGATGCAAGCGGGGTGGGAGCGCTGGTACGTCCCGCAGGCCGTCGTCCGCCACGAGCACAAGGCAGAGACCGACAAGCGCTGGCTCACGCGCCGCACCCTGTGGCACTGGCGCGGAATCGCGCGCTTCGTGCGCAAGCACCCCGAGCGGCTGCTCGCGCGCTGATCATCTATCGCTTGTCCGGCTTGAACGCGAACCCGATCTGTGCGCTCAGCTGCCGCTGGTCGGAAGGCGACGGCTGGAAGGTTCGATCGGCCGTCACGTCGATGCGGAACGGCTCCCGCACGGGCAGTCGCACCGAGAGTGTCTGGCACGGCGTCGAGTGGAGGACGACTCGGCGCACCGCCAGCGGCGGTCCGTCGAGAGGCTGCGCGACTGGCGTTCAGGCGGATCCGCGTCAGCCTGATCGTCATCCGCGACGGCGGGACGCCGCCGCAGGCCGCAGCGCGGCTCAGCGTCACGACCGCCGTCCCGCGACGCGGGCCTTTCGGGGCGAACCGGTAGTACCAGGCGCTCGTCGACATCCATCCGTCCGGTGACACGTTCCCCTGTGCGGCAGCGATGCGAATCGGGTGCGGGACGCGGTAGAGCCGCAGGCCGCCGGCGGCGCTCGAAGAGCTGCCCGACCGGCTCGACTCCGGGCCCTGCGACGATCCAGTGGAGCGGCAGCTGCGGAGTCGACGACGCCGGTCATGTCGGATAGTCCGGCGTGACGCCCGGCCCCGGCCACCTGCGCTCGCGTCGACCGACCAGACGTCTTCGATCGACTGGTTCCAGAACTGGAGCGAGTAGAACGCGTTCGTGCCGCCGCCGAGGCCCTGCCCGATGAACATCGTGCGAGCCCGGCCGGTCGCGCGGTCGATCCAGTCCGGCGGGGTGACGAGGGCGGCGCGGACGCTCGATGAGAACGAGTTCGACGAGTTGGCCGCCGTGATCTCGCCGGTCAGGTTCCAGCCGATGATCGCCAGGGCCAACAGTGCGAGGGCGACGCCGCCGGCCCGCTGAAAGCTGCCGCGCCGACGGGCAACCTCGCGGAGCGCGACGATGGCGACGGACCCCGCGAGGATGCCGAACAGCAACCGGTGTGCGTCGGTCGTGGTGAAGGCCCACGTGCGGTTGAGCCATTGCAGGATCGAGAGCCCTGGGGCGTCGGAGTAGAAGTGCTCGTAGTTGTGGTACGGCGTCGTCGCGAGGATGTACCCGACGGCGGCGGCGGCGATGATCGTCGCGACGAGCGCGGGCGCGGCCGTAGAGCAGCCAGCGCGCGGTGACGGTGAACACGACCGGCGCGATGTAGATCAGGTTCCGTTCCTCGACGCGGGTCGCGAACGTCGTCGAGAGATACGACGCCTTGACCGCGGTGTAGAGACCGAAGCCCACGACCGCGCCGATGAGCGTCGCGGCGAGGGCGCGCTCGTCGGCCAAGCGAAAGCGCGCGCCGAGGAGCCAGAGCAGGGAGATGAACACCGGGAGGACGCCCACGCCGATCGCGAACGCGCCGACCGCCCAGAGGCCGTACGTGAACGCTCGGCCGTGGAAGTGCGTGCCGACCTGCCAGGTGTGGGACCTGTGCGTCAAGACGACGCCGAGCACGACGGCGACCCCGACTGCGAGCACCGACGCGCCGACCCGCTCCCGCCAGGTCCAGGAGCCGATCAGCTCGCGTCCCCGAGGGCTCGTCGCCGCTGCCACGGCGGCAGCGACCAACGCGCCCGCGCCGAGAACCGCGAGCTCCGACCTGATGAACGGCGCAAGTGCGAGCGCGGCAACCGCCGCAGCGACGGCGACCAAGCGACGGGGAGCGAAGCGCGCGAGCGGTCAGCCAGAGCGTGAGCGTCGACCAGAAATAGGCGAGGGACTCGGGGATGACGAGCCCGGTGTAGGCGACAGCGGGGATCGCCGCGGTCGCGATCCCGCAGGCGATCGCCGCCTTACGGGACACGAAGAGCCGAGCGAGCCCGTACGCGGGGAAGAGCGATGCGGTCATCACCGCTGCGTTTTCGTACTTGATCGCCGCGTAGGCGCGCCCCGTGGCGCCGAGCCACCAGGACGGCGCGATCACGTACGAGTAGAGCGACGCCGAATGCGCGTTGTGCAGACGCAGCTGGGGGACGCCGTGATGGGCGATGCCGCGCGACAGACCCGACCACTCGAGCTCGTCGGTGAAGAGCCACGGCGTGGAGTGCTTCGTCGTCTGCCAGGCGTACAGGATGAGAAGCACGACGTAGGCGACGACGAGCGGGTACGCGGCGAGGGCCCGGTCGAGTCGCGACCGGCTGCCGCGTTCGGGATCCAAGCTCACGGTCGGTCGGGAGCCAGGACGATCCGGGGATCGACATCGACGTCGCGCTTGACGAACCGGCACGTCACTTCGCGCGCGGCGCAGGCGACCACGATCTTCTCCAACAGCTCCTGGGGCGCATCCGGGATCGTCACGAAGACGATGTCCGGCTGCAGGCGTTCGAGCAGCGGGTCGAGCGAGCTCGTGTTGCCGGTGACGCGGATGCCGCTCAGACGGCGACCTCGCAGCGCCGGGTCGTCGTCGACGAAGCCGACGACCCGCTCGCCCGGCGTCTCGCGCAGCTCGCGGAGGAGACTGCGGCCCGTTGCGGCCCGCGCCGACGATGAGTACGCGGCGATTGGTGTTGTGCCGTGCGATCTCGAGCCCGCGCAGCATCGCCCGCTCGGCGAAGCGCGCGCCGAGGATCGCAAGCGAGCAGATCAGGAAGTCGATGACGAAGACGCTGCGCGAGAAGTCGCCGAGCGCCCCTGTGTGAGGACGACGATGCCGAGCGCGACGATCTCCGGAGATGCCGACGGCGACGAACGCCCGGAGCACGTCGCGTGAGCCGGCGTAGCGCCAGACGCCGGCGTACATCCCGAACAGCAGCAGCGCGGCGAAGCGGCAGAAGAGGAGCACCGGCAGCGTCAGGAGAAGAAGTGCCGCTGGTTGAACGTGCCGATGCCGTTGAACCGGAGCAGGTACGCCGCCAGGAACGACGCCGAGATCAGCGCGCCGTCGACGATCACCTCGGCGAAGCGCCGGCTGTATGCGAAGAGCGACCGCGGCTCCTGTTCCCGGTCGACGTCGGCGAGGAAGCTCCCGAACTGGATCAGCAAGGCGAACGAGACCAGCACGCCGATCGCCGCGACGCGGCCGCTGCCGAACGCCTTGTACGCGAGGCTGGTCGCGCCGAGCGCGGCCGACGAGCAGAGCAAGCAGCACGACCGCGCCGGTCTCGGAGACTCCGAGCGACACGAGCCGGTGCGAGCTGTGGTCGCGGCCGCCCTGCGACACCGGGCGGCCGTCGAGGAGCCGCACGATCGTCACGAGGGTCGTGTCGAGGATCGGGACGGCGAGCACGAGCACCGGCAGCACGAGCGTCGCGACGTCGACGAGGCGACCTTCTAGCTCGACGCGAGCCCGAGCGACGCGAGGGTGAACCCGATCAGCTGTGAGCCGCTGTCGCCCATCCACGCCACCGCTGAGCGGCCCGGCCGCAGGTTGAACGGCAGAAAGCTGCGACCGCGAGTGCGAGCGAGAGCGAGACGCAGAGCACGAGTCGGACGAGTGGTGCAGTGCGGCGGCCGATCGCGAAGAACGCGGCGGAGATGACGGCGAGGCTCCCGGCGAGGCCGTCCATGTTGTCGAGCAGGTTGAAGGCGTTCGTCATCCCGACCAGCCAGAGAGACCGAGCGGGATCGCCACGATCGGGGCGTCGACGATCTGCACCGAGGTGCCCGTGGACATGACGATCACAGCCGCGCCGACCTGCGCGAGCAGCTTCACGGCGGGCGGCAGCGACCAGAGGTCGTCGACGAGGCCGGCAAGGAAGAGGAGGCTCGCGCCCGCGATAGATGCCCACGAGCTGCGTCGATGCGGTCGAGCGGCCCGAGCAGCACGGCGAGCCAGATCCCGACGGTGAAACCGAGGTAGATGCCGACGCCGCCGATCAGCGGGGTCGGTGCGGTGTGCCAGCGCGTCGACTCCGGCGTCTGCCGCAGCCGGCGCGCGATCGGCGAGCGGAGCAGGAAGCAAGACAGCGAGAGCAGCGACAGGGAGGGCGGTGACGGCCGCGAGGGTGCTCACGTGGGCGAGGGTAGTAGAGCGGTGTTAGGGCTGTGTTTGCCTGAACGAGCCGTCCCTACACTAGTCCGCGACCATGACGGTCTACACCGACCTCCTGCGCTACCGCGAGCTGTTCGCCAACCTCTTCCGCCGGGACTTCCAGGCGAAGTACAAGGGCTCGCTGCTCGGGATCTTCTGGTCGCTGCTGAACCCGCTCGTGCTGCTCGTCGTCTACCTCGTCGTCTTCGGGCTGATCTTCCCGAACGGCAAGGTCGTTCACTACCCGATCTACCTGCTCGCCGGGCTCTCCTGCTGGATCTTCTTCTCGGTCTCGCTGCAGTCCTCGTCGCGGTCGATGGTCGACAGTTCGGAGCTGATCAAGAAGGTGCGCTTCCCGCGGCAGCTCGTCGCGTTCTCGATGGTCGCGACGCAGGCGGTCACCTTCGCCGTGATGATCGCGATCGTCATCGTGCTTTCGCTCATCTTCGTGCCGGCCGGGCGGTCGACCGTGTGGGTGGCGATCCCACTCGCCGTTGCGTTTGCCGCGCTGGTCGCCGGGCTGTCGCTGCTCGTTGCGTGCCTCAACGTGCTGTTCCGGGACGTCGAGCACGTGCTGACGGCGGTGCTGCTGCCGTGGTTCTTCCTCACGCCGATCCTCTGGGAGACCTCGACGCTGCCGGCGAGCGCGCTGCGGCACCAGCGCTTGCTCGATGTGCTGCGCTGGGGCAACCCGATCTCGCCGCCGATCTACGCGGTGCGCGACGCGCTCTGGTCGGGGCATCTGCCCCGCCTTGCCGACGTGATCTACCTCCTCGTCGCCGCTGCCGTCGCCCTCGCGCTCGGCGCGTGGGTCTTCGCCGCGTCGACGACCGCATCGCGGTCGAGCTGTGACGGGCGCGAACCTGGTTCGCTGCGACGCGGCTACGCCCGCACGCGGAGCACGGCGCGGCCGTCGTAGACCCACGGCTCGTCGCGCGGCGCGGCGTAGGCCGGCAGGCCGGCGACGTCCTCGAGCCGCTGCAGCTCGACACCGGGGAGCACCGACGGGCAGAGGAGCGGCGCCGAGAAGCCGGGGATGCGCCCGGAGCCGGGCTCATACGCCTGGAGCGCGCGCGGGCGGCGGTGCAGCGCGCCTTCGGCCCAGTCGATCGCACCGCCCACGACCGCGTAGCCCTCGGCGTGCGCGGCCCGCACGCGCTCGAGCCAGCCGTCGGAGGGCTCGACGTTCGGAGGAAGCTCGACGCTCGGCTCGCCCTCGCGCGGCCGGACCTCGAACGTCGGACACGAGCATCGGGCTCCCGAGCTCCGAGAACCACGCGCGGCCCTCGGCGACCAGGTCGAAGGCCAGGCGGTACGGCCCGGGAGGGATCGGAGCGCGGACGCCCGCCTCGACCGTCGCGCGCTCGCCGGGCGCGAGCGGCGGGGTGGCGCGTGCGCTCGCCGTCCCAGACGATCGGGTTGTCGCGGTCGTCGAGCCAGTGGTAGGCGAGAAAGATGCCGTCGCGCCAGACGATCGTGCCGGCATTGCCGAGGTCGACCCGCACCAGCTCGCGCGCACCGGCCTGCGGCGCAGGCACCGGCGGCGCACCCCAGGCAACAGCGAGCGGTCCCTTCGACACGGCGCGGGTAGCGTAGTCGGCGTGGAGTCGCTGCTCGCAAGGGCCGCCCGGCGCGAGCCGGTCGAGCGGACGCCGGTCTGGTTCATGCGCCAGGCGGGCCGCTCGCTGCCGGAGTACCGCGCGATCCGCGAGCGGCACTCGTTCTGGGAGGTGGCGCAGACGCCGGAGCTCTGCGCCGAGGTGACGCTGCAGCCGGTCCGCCGCCATGGCGTCGACGCGGCGGTGATGTTCGCCGACATCATGACCCCGGTCCTCGGCATGGGCCTCGGACGTCCAGCTCGTCGAGGGCGTCGGCCCGGTGATCGAGACGCCGGTGCGCACGCTCGCCGACGTCGAGCGCCTGCGCGTGCCCGATCCCGACGAGGCGTTCGCCCCGCTCCTGGAGGCGATCCGGATCGTGCGCGCCGAGCTCGCCGACGAGCAGGCGGTCGTCGGGTTCTGCGGCGGGCCCTTCACGGTCGCCGGCTATCTCGTCGAAGGCAGGCCGTCGCGCGAGTTCGCGGTCGTGAAGGCGCTCATGTACTCGGAGCCCGAGGTGTGGCGCGCGCTGATGCAGAAGCTCGCCGACTGCTTCGGCGCGTACGTCGCCGCGCAGGCGCGCGCGGGCGCGGACGTCGTGCAGCTCTTCGACTCGTGGGTCGGCGCGCTTTCTCCCGGCGACTACGACGAGTTCGTCGCGCCCGTGGTCGGCGCAGATCCTCGCGGCCCCGGACGTGCCGACGATCCACTTCGGCACGGGCACCTCGACGTTGCTGCCGGCGATGTCCGCACGCGGGCGGCGACGTGATCGGTCTCGACTGGCGGATCGCGCTCGACGACGGCTGGGCGGTCGTCGGAGACGGACGCGGCGTGCAGGGCAACCTCGATCCCGCGGTGCTGCTCGGGCCGTGGGAGCGCGTCGAGTCCGCCGCGCGCGACGTGCTCGCTCGCGCCGCCGGGCAGGCCGGGCCACATCTTCAACCTCGGGCACGGAGTGCTGCCGGGCACCGATCCCGACCAGCTCACGCGCCTCACCGAGCTCGTCCAGGAGGCGACGGTCGACGCGCGTGTCTGAGCTAGCCTCCGCGCGATGAGCGGCACCGCCGTGATCCTGATGGCGTACGGATCGCCGGAGCGCATCGCGGACGTCCCCGCCTACTACGCGGACATCCGCGGCGGCCGGCCGATCGCCCCGGAGAACCTCGAGGATCTCGTCGCCCGCTACCGCAGCCTCGGGATCGAGGACTCGAACCCGCTGAACGCGATCACCGAGGCGACGCGGGCCGCGCTCGAGGCCGAGCTCGGCGTGCCGGTCTACACCGGCATGAAGCACTGGACGCCGCGCATCGCGGACGCCGTCGATGCGGCGCTCGCCTCCGGCGCGCGCATGCTGGTCGGGCTCGTGCTCGCGCCGCACTACAGCCCGCTCTCGATCGGCGGCTACCGCCGCCTCTTCGACGAGGCCGTCGCGGGGCGCGCCGGTGCCGCGTTCGTCGAGAGCTGGTACGACGACGCCGGGCTGATCGCCTTTCTCGCCGACCGCATCCGCGGACACCGAGTCGCACGTCGTCTTCACCGCGCACTCGCTTCCCGCGCGGATCCTCGACGACGGCGACCCGTACCGCGACCAGCTGCTCGAGACCGCGCGGCTCGTCGCCGACTCGGCCGGGGTCGAGGACTGGTCGTTCTCGTTCCAGAGCGAGTCGCCGACGGGCGAGCCCTGGCTCGGCCCGGACATCCTCGACCACCTCGTCGACCTGCACGACCGCGGGATCGAGGACGTGCTCGTGTGCCCGGTCGGCTTCGTCTCCGACCATCTGGAGATCCGCTGGGACCTCGACACCGAGGCGCGGGACCGGGCGCGCGAGCTCGGCATGCGCTTCGAGCGAATCGAGATGCCGAACGCCGACCCCGCCTTCGTCCACGTGCTCGCGGAGATCGTGCGCGGTGCGGTGGCCGCGGTCGCGGCATGAGCGCGTCACCGCCCGGCCGCATCGTCGTCGATCGCGTGTCGCGGAGCTTCCGCGTCTACCCGAAGGCGCAGCGCACCCTGAAGGACGTCTTCGTGTCGCGGGGGCGCCTCGTCGCGCGGGAAGTGCAGGCGCTGCGCGACGTGTCGCTCTCGGTCGAGCCGGGTGGAGCCGTCGGCCTCGTCGGCCGCAACGGCTCCGGCAAGACGACGCTCCTGAAGATCGTCTCCGGGATCATCAAGCCGACGTCGGGCCGAGTCGAGGCCACGGGCCGGATCGCGTCGCTCCTCGAGCTCGGCGCCGGCTTCCATCCCGATTTCACCGGCCGCGAGAACGTCTACCTCAACGGCTCGATCCACGGCCTCTCCCGGGCGCGCGTGCGCGAGGTGATGGACGAGATCGTCGCGTTCGCCGAGCTCGAGCAGTTCATCGACCTGCCGGTGCGCACGTACTCGTCGGGCATGTACATGCGCCTCGGCTTCTCGGTCGCCGCGCACATCCAGTCGGACGTGCTGCTGCTCGACGAGGTGTTCGCCGTCGGCGACGAGCAGTTTCAGCGCAAGTGCTTCGGCAAGATCGCCGAGTTCAAGAATCGCGGCGGCACGATCCTCTTCGTCTCACACGACGCGCAGGCGGTCGAGCGGCTGTGCGACCGCGCCATGCTGCTGCGCCAGGGCGAGGTCGCCTTCGACGGCCCGACGCGCGAGGCGATCGCCGACTACCGGCGCCTGCTCGCCGCCGACGCGAACCCGGAGGAGCTCGAGGCCGGGCTGCGCGAGTGGGGCAGCGGTGAGGCGCGCATCGTCTCGGCGCAGCTGCTCGACGACGACGGCGACGAGCGCAGCCAGTTCGCCTCGGGCGAGCCGGTCGACCGTCCGGCTGGTCGTCGCGGCGGAGGCTGCCGTCGCGGCGCCGCGCGTCTCGCTGGAGCTGCGCGACGAGGGCGGCCTCGTCCTCGGCACCGTGGCCCAGGAGACGTCGCATGCTCGGGTGGAACGGCGCGGGCGGGCGAGCGCGAGCTGCGCTTCCGGCCTCGGACGGCTGCCGCTCGCCGACGGGCACTTCCATCTGCGCCTCGCGCTCCTCGATGCCGACGGACCACCCGCTGCACATCCTCGACGACGCGGTGCGCTTCTTCGTCTTCCCGCCGGGCGACCAGACGGGCTCGGTCCTGCTCGACGGAGCGTGGTCGATGCAGGAGATCGCGCAGAGCGAGCCAATTCCGCGGGCGTGAGCTCCGCGTCCTGTCCCGACTGGCCCGTCCTGATGGAGGTCGCGCCGGAGCTGCAGTTCATGCACTACACACTCGGCGAGGTGCAGCTGCCGCCGGACGCCTTCGTGCAGATCACGGCATCTCGCTGGACTCGGTCGCGGTCTGCTGCGATCTCGACTCGCACATCTTCAACCCTGCGCACACCGACCCGCAGATCGTCGAGGCCCTCCGTGGCACGCACTGGATCGACGCTCTCCGAAGTCAGCGCCTAGCGGCCGCGGCTCAGCGGCTAGGCGGCCAGGGCGAGCCGCCGCGGTAGTGTCGTCCGCGCGATGGCGATCGTCGTCGTCCCCTTCCGAGGCGCGATCCGAAGCGACGGCTCGACCCGTTGCCGAATCAGGGCGCACGCTGCTCGCCGAGGCGATGCTCACGGACGTCCTGGACGCCGCCGCTCGCGGTGGGGACGGTGTTCGTCGTCGCTCCGGAGGCGCCGGCGCTGCCGGCCGGCGTGACGCTCGTCGCCGACCCGCGCCGCGGCCAGGGCGCGGCGGTGGAGGCCGCGCTCGAGGTCGCGGGCGCCAGCGCTCCGCGACGCCTACCTCGTCGTGAACGCCGACCTGCCCTGCGCGACCGCCGCGCGACCTGCTCACGCTCGCAGGCGCGCTCCCCGCAGGCGGGCCTCGCGCTCGCCGCCGCGGCCGACGGGACGACGAACGCGCTCGCCTTCACGGACGCCAGCCTGTTCGAGCCGCTCTACGGCCCGGGCAGCGCCGAGCGGTTCGCGGCGCTCGCGCCCGTCGCGGCTCGTGGACGCGCCGAATCTGATCGATGACGTGGACACGCTGGACGATCTCCTGCGCCTCGCCCCACGCGTCGGGGCCACACACGCGCCGCGTGTCTGCGAGTCCCGCGGCCGAACCGTGTGAGAAGCCGCGTGAAAGTCGCGGTCCTCTCGGGCGGCGTCGGCGGCGCGCGGTTCCTGCGCGGCCTCGTCGGTGTCGTCGATCCAGTCAACGTTTCCATCGTAGGCAACGTCGCGGACGACCTCGAGGTCCTCGGCCTTCAAGTCTCGCCCGATCTGGACAGCATCCTCTACACGCTCACCGGCCTCTCCGACGACGAGCGCGGGCTGGGGCCGCGCCGGCGAGAGCTGGCAGCGCGCTCGAGACCGTGGCGGCGCTCGGCGGCGAGGCGTGGTTCCGGCTCGGCGACCGCGACCTCGGCCTGCACCTCGTCCGCACCGAGCTCCTGCGCGAAGGCGTGCCGCTCTCCGAGGCCACCGCAGCGGATCGCGCACGCGCTGCGGGCTCGAAGCTGCCCTGCTGCCCGCGACCGACGACCCGCGTGCGCACGTTTCTCGAGACGCCGGCCGGCACGTTTCCGTTCCAGACGTGGTTCGTCGCGCGCGGCCATCGCGACGAGGTCGACGCCGTCCACTACGCGGGCGCGCCGGAAGCGCGTGCCGCGCCCGGTGTGCTCGAGGCGCTCGCGGCGGCCGACTGATCCTGATCGCCCCGAGCAATCCCGTACGTGTCGATCGCGCCGATCCTCGCGGTGGCGGAGATCCGCGCCGCGCTCGAGCAGCGCACCGTGCCGTGCGTCGCGGTCAGCCCGCTGTCGGCGGCCACGCCGTCAAAGGCCCCGCCGACCGGATGCTCGCGCGGCTCGCCGGCGGAACGACGCCCGCGCACGTTGCCGCGTTGCTACGCGGGGCTGATCGACGCGCTCGTGGTCGACGAGGCCGACGAGGCCGACGCAGCCGAGTTGCCCGAGGCTGTCCGCACGGTCGTCACGCAGACGCTGATGAGCGACCTCGACGCGGCGCGCCGCTTGCGGCCGCCGCGCTCGACGCGGCCGGCGCGCTCGGCGTGAAGATCGCGCTGCTCGGCGGCACGGGCAGCTTCGGCCGCGCGCTCGCCACGCGGCTCGCCGCGCTCGGCGAGGACGACGTCGTGATCGGCTCGCGCGATGCCACGCGCGCGCGCAGGAGACCGCCCGCGAACTCGCCGTCCGAGCGCGTCGCGGCGCGACGAACGAGGATGCCGTGCGCGGCGTCGACTTCGCGGTGCTCGCAGTCAAGGCCGACGCCGCGCTCGACGACGGCGCGCGCGGTCGCCGACGCGCTCGGCGACACGCCGCTGCTCTCCGTTGCGAGCGCGATTCGCTTCGAGAAGGGGGTCGGCGCGCTGCCGGACCCGACGTGCTCAGCCTCGCGGAGCGCGATGCAGGACGTCGTACGGGCGCCCGTCGCCGCCGGCCTGCACTCGATCGCGGCCGCGAAGCTCGACGGAGGCCGCCGCCCGAGGAGGACGCCTTGATCTGCGGCGACGACGCGCGCCGCGAAGGAGCTCGCGCTTGCGTTCGCGGGCAAGCTCGTCGCGGGCCGCGCGCTCGACGCCGGCCCGCTCGCGAGCGCCCGCGCGCTCGAGGGGCTCACCGCGGTGATCGTGAACCTGAACCGGCGCTACAAGGCGCACACGGGCATCCGCATCTCCGGTCTCGACCATTGATCTCGCTCCTGCCCGTGCACGGCCTGCCGGAGATCCGGCCGGGCGATGACCTCGCGGCGCTGATCGCCGGGGCGCGTCGACGCTCGAGGACGACGACGTCGTCGTGGTCGCGCAGAAGGTCGTGTCGAAGGCCGAGGGCCGGATCGTGCGCATCGACGACTACACCGCCTCCGAGAAGGCGCGGGAGCTCGCGGGCGACGAGCGCGACCCGCGCGAGGTCGAGGTGATCCTGCGCGAGGCGAAGCGGATCATCCGCGAGCGCGGCCCGCTCGTGATCACCGAGACCCAGCACGGATTCATCTGCGCGTCGGCCGGCGTCGACCACTCGAACGCGTCCGAGGCGGGCACGCTCGATCCTGCTCCCCGTCGATCCCGACGCGAGCGCCCGCACGCTGCGCGACCGGCTGCTCGAGCTGACGGGCCGTACTGTCGGCGTGATCGTCACCGACTCGTTCGGCCGGCCGTTCCGGCAGGGAACGACGGACGTCGCGATCGGCGTTGCGGGCTTCCAGCCGATCCTCGACCTGCGTGGGACGACCGACCGGATCGGCTACGTGCTGCGGGCGAGCCGGGTCGCGATCGCGGACGAGATCGCGGGCGCGGCCGATCTCGCGCGTGGGAAAGCAGAAGGCGTTCCGGTCGTGATCGTGCGCGGCCTGCGCTGAGGGCGACGGGACCGGACGCGAGATCGTGATCGAGCCTGAGCTCGATCTCTTTCGCTGAGCCGACTCTTAACACTTCGCTGAACTCTTCCCTGCGTGGGCCGCGGTCGGCCCGCTACCGTGCCGCGGTCGTTCGGCGGGCGAGACGCCCAGCGCCCGCCGGACCGCCCCCGATAGCCGAACTGCGGACTCGACCTCGGGCCAAGGAGGACAATTTGCTTTGCGGTTTTCTGTTGCGCTGAGATCCCTCGGTGCTGGGCTGCACTCGCATGTGTTGCCGCCGTCCTCTCGGTCGGGCGGCGCGCGCGGAGCCCAGGCCGTTCGACCGTATGACCCGCCCGCATCGATCGCCTCGTTGCGCTCACTCGTCGACCACTATCGCTCCGCTCGCCTGGACGTATCAGCGGGCGGCGCGCATCCCACGGACGCCGACGTCGTTCTCGGAGCGTCGCAGCGCCGACCGGTCGTACCTGCGCTGGACCCTCGCCGCCTGGGAGCCGTCGCGCCCATGCCGCCCAGGCCCGCGCCCTCGCGACGATCCACCGGCGCCTCGCGGTCCCGCTTCCCGCCCAGCCGGCCCTCCACGCCGCGCTGGCGACTCGCCTGCGCTACAGCCGCCGGCTCGCGCTGCGCCTTCGCAAGATCTACCCCGGCAGGGTCACGCGGGCATTTGCGAGCGCCCGTGCGAGGGACGATCGCCGGACCCTCGTGCTCTGGCAGGAGCGCGCGCGGCGGCAGCACTCGCGGTCGCCCTGCACGCCACGCCGGCAGGCCGCGCTTCCGGCCTGGCTCGCGGCCGACTTCGCCTGCATCCACCGCTACGAGGGCGCCTGGACTGCGAATACCGGCAACGGCTACTACGGCGGGCTCCAGATGGACCTCGACTTCCAGCGGCTCTACGGGACCGAGTTCCTGCGCCGTTCGGCACGGCGGACGCCTGGCCCGTCTGGGCGCAGCTCCAGGCGGCGGTTCGCGCCTACGCGCTCGGGGCGCGGTTTCGGCCCGTGGCCCAACACGGCCGCAGCCTGCGGGCTTTTCTGAGCGCCCTCTCACCAAAAAGAGGGTCAAGGCGCAGCGCTCCGCCGCCGATGAGGTCTCCCGAATGGTGGTCCAGGTCCACTGCTGCGGCGGGGGCGCCCCTGACGGGCGTCCCGATCACGGACGAGAGCAGTCGCCCCGAGGCGCTCGTCGAGTCGTACCGGCGCCTGGCCGAGGTCTTCCACGACGTCCTCTCCGAGCAGAGCCTCGACGCGCTGCTCGACCGGGTCGCCGCCACGCTCGCCGACCTCGTGCCGTACGAGGCTCTGCACATCTACGAGGTCGACGAGGACAGGCGCGTGCTCGTGCCCGTGTTCGCGAGCTCGCAGGCGTACGACGACGAGATCATGCACAGCCGCCCGCGTTTCGGCGAAGGCATCACCGGCTGGGCCGTCGAGAATCGCGCCCCGTCTGGACGAACCGCGCACACCTCGATCCGCGGGTCGTCAACGTCCCGGGGACGCCGATCGAGCCCGAGGCGTTGATCTCGGTGCCGCTCGTCGCGCGCGGCGCGCTGAAAGGCGCTCTCAACATCTACCGCATCGGTGAGGACGCGGCGTTCGTCGAGCACGAGTTCGAGCTCGCGAAGTGGTTCGGCGACGCAGCCGCGCTCGCGCTCGACAACGCGCAGATCCGGGCGCGCCTCGAGCACCTCGCACAGACCGACTCGCTGACCGGTCTCTACAACCACCGCTACTTTCACGAGCGCCTGCGCTCCGAGCTGACGCTCGCCTCACGCTCGCGCGACTCCGTCGCCGTGCTCATGTTCGACCTCGACGACTTCAAGCGCATCAACGACGTCTACGGTCACGGCGCCGGCGACCAGCTGCTCCTGCACGTCGCGCGGCTCGCCCGCGAGACGGTCCGCGGCTCGGACGTCGTCTGCCGCATCGGGGGCGAGGAGTTCGGCGTGATCATGCCGTCATGCGATGCCGGCGACGCGCTCGGCCTCGCGGCGCGCCTCACCGAGGGCCTGCGCGCAGCCGAGTTCGACGCGGTGGGCCGAATCACCGTATCGATCGGGATCGCCCAGGGCCCGCAGCACGCGATGAACCCGCGGGAGCTGGTCGCATGCGCGGAAGCGGCGATGATGACCGCGAAGGCGCACGGCAAGAACCAGACGGTTCTGTACGACGACGACACGACGGAGCGCCCGACCAGCGCCGTCGTCACGGCCGGCCGCGGCGTTCGTTCGATCGCCCACATGAAGATGCTGCAGTCGCTCGCGGGCAAGCTGAACCGCTTGAACGACGTGCGCGAGATCGCGCGCACGATCGCGAGCGAGCTGCGCCTGCTGATCGACTACCACAACTGCCGTGTCGTGATGCGCGACGGCGACGAGCTCCTCCCGATCGCGTTCATCGGCGACTACGACTCGCGCGTCGGCTCCGCCACCGACGCCTACACCGCCAAGGTCGGGCAGGGAATCACGGGACGGGTGGCCGAAACCGGCGAGTCGCTGCTCGTACCGAACGCGCTCGAGTGCGAGTTTGCCTATCGGATTCCCGGGACGGAAGAGCTCGAGGAGTCTCTCGCGGCGGTGCCCCTTCGCCACGGCTCACGTGTGACCGGCGCGATCGTGATCTCGAAGCTCGGCATCAACCAGTTCGACGAGGACGATGTGCGCCTGCTCGAGGTGCTCGCGGGTCACGCCTCCGTGGCACTCGAGAACGCGAGGCTCTATCAGCAAGAACGACGCGAGGCTGAGAGCGCGAGAGCGCTGCTCGCATTCGCGGACGAGGTCTCGCGCGCCGAGTCGTTCGAAGAGATCTGCAGGCGCACCGTCCAGACCGCAACGACGTTGTTCGCGACCGATCGTGCCTCGCTCTGGCTCGACGACGCGTGCGCGGCGTCGGTCGGCGAGCAGCTCGCGGAGGGGACGACGTCTGCGCTCGCCGAGGGCGACGGCGTGAGCGGGCGGCTCGTCCTCGACGTCGGCGAGCTCGACGAGCACGGAAAGCGTCTTCTGGCCTCGTTCAGCTATCAGGCTTCGGTCGCGCTGCAGAAGGCGCGCCTCTACTGGAAGCAGCTCGAGGCGGCCGAGATCGCAAACGCCCTGCTCGATGCGAGCCGTGAGCTTGCCAACGCCGAGACGCCCGAGGATGTGCTCAGCCGCGCTGTGGAAGTGACGTGCCGGGTGCTCGGCATCGAGCGCGCCGCACTCTGGATCCAGGAGGACCTGGAGCCGCGCGACCTCGTCGGCCGCGCGTCGTTCGGCTACACGCCGGACCAGGATCCCGTGGCGGGCCTGCGCTTCCCCGCAGCGCTCGCTCAGGCGTGGCTCGACCATGCCGAGCCCTTCGTCCTCGAGCCGGAGGATCTCGCCGGCCTGCCCGCCGTTCCCGACCCCACGACGATCGCGCGGTTTGCCGTCGCGCCGTTGAAGCTCGAACGTGGTCGCGTCGGCGCGCTGACGGCGACCCTCGGCGACCGCGTGATCGAGGCGCGCGAGCTGCGCCTGCTCGCCGGCCTCGCCCATCAGTCGAAGCTCGCGATCGAGAATGCCGAGCACTACGACAACCTCGAGCGCACCTTCGTGTCGACGGTCGCGTCACTCGCGAACGCTCTCGAGGCGAACGACGAGTACACGTCGTCGCACGCCCGCTGGATCACCGACATGGCGCTGCTCGTCGGACGCGAGCTTCGGCTCGACCGCGAGGCGATGAAGCGGCTCGAGTTCGGCGCGCTGTTCCACGACATCGGCAAGATCGGGATTCCGTCGGAGATCCTCCAGAAGCCCGGGCCGCTCACCGACGAGGAGTTCGAGATCGTCAAGCAGCATCCCGAGCTCGGCGAGAGGATCCTCGCCCCGATCGACCGGCTCGCCGACGTGCGGCCGATCGTGCGCGCCTGCCACGAGCGCTGGGACGGCCTCGGTTACCCCGACGGGAAGGCCGAGCTCGAGATCCCGATCGAGGCCCGGATCGTCCTCGTCTGCGATGCGTTCCATGCGATGACCACCGACCGCCCGTACCGCGGACGCCTCCCGGCCGAGGAGGCCGTCCGGCGCCTTCGCGCGTCGGCCGGCTCGCAGTTCGATCCCAACGTCGTCGAGTCGTTCACGCGCCTCTTCGACTCGGGAGCGGTTCTCGCGGTCTAGCCGGCTTCGTTGGCCGGATCGCCGGCCGCCAGCACATCGCGAGCCCACTCTCGGCGCTTCCATTCGGGCACCGGTGTGCGGCACTCTGCCTTGGGCACGAAGTGCGAGCGCTTCACGAGCGCGTACTCGTGGATGTAACGCGGGCAGTTCGGGAAGACCTCGGTCGCGCGCACGCGCCAGAGGAACTGCGCCTCCGGAAACTCGGCCAGGAGCGGATCGTCGTCGACGTGCTCGGCGACGCCGTTCAGCCGCATGCGCTTGCGCTCGACGAAGCTGATGAACAGCAGGCCGACGTTCGGGTTCACGAGCGCGTTGCCGGCGCTCAGGAACATCCCGTTGCCGTCGTAGTTCGGAAAGGCGATCGTGTGCTCGTCGACCACGCGGACGAAGCCGGGCTCGCCGCCCTTGTACGAGCACTGGGGATGGCCTTCGGCGTCTGCCGTCGCGAGGAAGAGCATGTCGCACCGCTCGACGAACGCGCGGTCGTCGTCGTCGATCCAGTCCCGCACGAGGCGCTCGTCGATGCGGTCGGCGAGGCGCCGCGTGTCGAATTGGTCCTGGTACCCACGGCTCCCGTCGTTGAACTCCATCTCTGGATGATCCCCCGCTCAGCGCACGTCTTCAAGCCGGTGGATCTCGCACACCTCCTCGAACCCGAGCCCGCGGAGGATCGGGTAGGAGGTGGCCGGGTCCGCCTGGGTCACGAGCGCCGGTGTGCCCCGCGCGACGGCGTCGTCCCAGCGGGCGCGGACGAGCGCGCGGTACAGCCCGCGCCCACGCGCCCACTGCGCAACCGCGCCGGCGATCAGGAAGACGCCCCGCTCGGACGGGATCGACATCGCCGCTGCCGCCACGCGACCGTCGATCGACGCGACGAACTCGGCCGGAATGCCGTTCCGCATCGTCTCGTCGAACTCCTCGCGGAGGTGCGCCTTGATCGCGGCTCGTCGCTCCTCGGGCACCTCGAACGCGTCCCACTGCACCTGCCGCGAGGCGGTGAAGTCGTCGTAGGTCTCGACGCGCCGCACCTCGATCCCGGCAGGGATCGCCGCCGGCTCGGCGGTCCGTACGAGCGAGATGACTTTCGCGACGCGGTCTTTCGGCTTCTGGAGGCCCAGCGCTTCGAGCCGTTCGACGATGTCGTTCGGCTGCGCCGACGGCCCGATCCACCACACCGCCTTCTTCTGCGCAGCGACCAGCGAGCGGACGTCCGTGAGCAGCGTCTCGACCTCGTCCGGCTCGACGTTCGGCGCGCTGACGCTCGCCCAGGTCGCGCCCTGGATCACGCAAACACGCCCGTCGTCGAACCGCGAGACGGATGACCCCGGAATGACGATCGCGTAGCGGTCGGGCTTCTCCGCGTAATCGCGGAGTGCAGGACTAAGTGACGAACTCGTCGGCAACCGAGAGTGCGTCGTCGAGCACTTCGAGCGCTTCGTCGAGCTCCTCCCGCGTGATCGTGAGCGGCGGGCAGCACATGACGACGTTCCAGTGGGTCATGAGGTACAGGCCGCGGTCGAGCGCGCGCTTCATCACGGCTGCCATCGGCTTCGCGGCTTCTCCGGTCCCGTTGAAGGGCACGAGCGGCTCGCGTGTCTCGCGGTTCTTCACGAGCTCGAGCCCCCAGAAGCAGCCGAGCCCGCGCACCTCGCCGATCGACGGATGCTTGGCGGCGAGCTTCGCGAGCTCGGTGCGGAACACCTCGCCACTCGCGGCGGACTGCTCGACGATGCCCTCCTCCTGGAACGCCTCGATCGAGGCGACCGCCGACGCGCAGGCCAGCGGATGGCCGCTGTACGTGAGCCCGCCGGCGAAGTACTTGCCGCGGACCCAGTCGGCGATCGGCTCGCGCAGGACCATCGCGCCCAGCGGCACGTAGCCGGAGTTGATGCCCTTCGCGACGGTGAGGATGTCGGGGACGACGTTCCAGTTGTCGACGGCGAACCACTTGCCGGTGCGGCCGAAGCCGGCCATCACCTCGTCGCAGATCAGCAGGATCCCGTGCTTGTCGCACGTCTCGCGAATCGACTGCAGGTAGCCGTCGGGCGGCACGATCACGCCGTTCGTCCCGGTGACGGTCTCCAGGATGACGGCGGCGACGGTGTCCGCGCCCTCGTACTGGAGGATCTCCTCGAGGTGCGGAGCGCCCGTGCAGACCGGGCACGGGTCGGGATGGCCGGCGGAGCAGCGATACGTGTACGGGTCGAACATCCGCACGACACCGGGCAGGCCGGGCTCGGCGGGCCAGCGGCGCGGGTCTCCGGTCAGCGTGATCGCCCCGCCCGTTGCGCCGTGATAGCTGCGATAGCGCGCGATGATCTTGTGGCGGCCGGTGTACCAGCGCGCGAGCTTGATCGCGTTCTCGTTCGCCTCGGCGCCCCCGTTCGTGAAGAACGACATGGTGAGGTCGCCGGGAGTCACCTCGGCGAGCAACTTGCCGAGGCGCGAGCGCGACTCGGTCGCCATCGGCGGGCCGATCGTCGCGAGCTTCTCGGCCTGGTCCTTGATCGCCTGGACGACCTTCGGGTGCGAGTGGCCGATCGAGACGTTCACGAGCTGCGAGGCGAAGTCGAGGTAGCGGTTGCCGTCGTAGTCGTAGAAGTGACGTCCCTCGGCGCGCTCGACGGCGATCGGGTTGATCGCGTCCTGCACGCTCCACGAGTAGAGGACATAGCGCTTCGCGTCCTCGATGATCTGCTTGCCCTGTTCGGTGTTCGCTGCGGTGGTAGCCATGGCCAGGATCCTACAAGCGGTCCACGAAGAGGCGGATCTGCCTGTGGGGCTCGAAGCCGAGGCCCTTCAGCACCGGTGCCGACATCGCGCCGGCCTGCACGACGAGTGTCGGCGTCCCGCGCTCGACGGCATGCTCCCAGCGGGCGCGGACGAGCGCGCGGTAGACGCCCCGTCCGCGTGCCTCCGGCAGCACCGAGCCGCCGTAGAGCGCAACCGCCGCCTCGGTGTGGATCGCGCGCCCGAACCCGACGCGCCGCCCGTCGAGGAAGGCCGAGAAATGGTGGACGACTCCGGAGGCCTCGATGGGGCCGAAGCGCTCGGCTTCGACCAAACGGCGTTCGACCCGCTCCGACTCGGGCACCTGCCAGACCTCCCAGTCGACCTCGCTCGCCTCCAGGTAGTCGGCCAGCGTCTCGATGCGCCGCACCTCGACACCGTCGACGGTCGGCGGAGGCGACGTCGTGGTCAACCCGGTCAGCACGGGCTCCTCCTCGTCGACGACGACACCGAGCGCGGGGAGCCGGTCGCCGATGTCCACGGGGGTCGCCGAATCGCCGACCCACCAGGTCAGGTTGCGAAGCCCGCGGCGCCGGGACTCCGCGCGTGCCCAGTCGACGGCGGCCGCAACATCGCCGAGCCGCACCCGATGGACGCTGGCGCTGCGCGTTCCTGCGATGTAGACGAATCCGTCGCGCTCGATCGTCTCGAATGTGGGCCGGGGCAGGAGATACAGCGTCGTCTCCTCGGCGAGCTCGTCGAGCGAGGGTGCCGGCATGCCTCGACGCTACCTGCGCGCTACGCTCCTCGTGACGACTCGAGGAGGCCTTCGCATGACCGACGTGATCGACGCACCGGCAGCCGTGAACCCGATCAACCACTGGATCTCGGGAGGCCGCTCCGCCGGCCGCTCTGGGCGCTCCGGGCCGGTCTACAACCCGGCGACGGGCGAGCAGACGGGTGCGGTCGACTTCGCGACGGTCGAGGAGGTCGACCAGGCGGTCCAGGCGGCGAAGGCGGCGTTTCCGGCCTGGCGGGCCCTGTCGCTCGCAAAGCGCGCGGAGCTCTTCTTCGCGATACGCGAGCTGTTCCACGCGCGGCGCGAGGAGATCGCGAGCTTCCTGACCTTCGAGCACGGCAAGGTGCTCTCGGACGCGCTCGGCGAGGTGACGCGCGGGCTCGAGGTGATCGAGTTCTGCTGCGGGCTGCCGCAGCTCCTGAAGGGCGGGATGAGCGAGCAGGCATCGACCGGCATCGACGTGTACTCGATCCGGCAGCCGCTCGGCGTCGTCGCCGGGATCACGCCGTTCAACTTCCCGGCGATGGTCCCGATGTGGATGTGGGCGCCGGCGCTCGCGTGCGGCAACACCTTCGTGTTGAAGCCCTCGGAGAAGGACCCGTCGGCGTCGAACTACACCGCCGAGCTGCTGAAGGAGGCCGGCGTCCCCGACGGCGTGTTCAACGTCGTGCACGGCGACAAGGTCGCCGTCGACGCGCTGCTCGAGCACGAGGACATCTCGGCGATCTCGTTCGTCGGCTCGACGCCGATTGCGAAGTACGTCTACGAGACGGCGACCGCGAATGGCAAGCGCTGCCAGGCGCTCGGCGGCGCGAAGAACCACATGATCGTGCTCCCCGATGCCGACATCGACATGGCGGCCGATGCGGCGGTCTCCGCCGCCTACGGGTCCGCGGGTGAGCGCTGCATGGCCGTCTCGCTCGTCGTCGCCGTCGGCGAGGTCGCCGACCCGCTCGTCGAGGCGATCAAGCAGCGGATCCCGGCCGTGAAGGTGGGCGACGGCATGGACGCCTCGTCGGAGATGGGCCCGCTGATCACGCGCGAGCATCGCGACAAGGTCGCGTCGTACATCGACTCGGGCGCGGAGGAGGGCGCGACGGTCGTCGTCGACGGCCGCAAGGGAGCGCCCGCCGACGGGTTCTTCCTCGCCCCGTCGCTGATCGACGGCGTCACGCCGGCGATGAAGGGCTACCGGGACGAGATCTTCGGCCCCGTCCTCGGCGTCACGCGCGTCGACACCTACGACGAGGCAGTGACGCTCGTGAACGAGAACCCGTACGGCAACGGCACCGCGATCTTCACGCGCGACGGTGGCGTCGCCCGCCAGTTCCAGTTCGAGGTGCAGGCCGGGATGGTCGGGATCAACGTGCCGGTGCCGGTGCCCGTCGCCTACTACAGCTTCGGCGGGTGGAAGTCCTCGCTCTTCGGCGACCGTCACATCTACGGCCCCGAGGGGATCGACTTCTACACGCGGACGAAGGTCGTCACCTCGCGCTGGCCCGACCCGGCAACCTCGAAGGTCGACCTGGGCTTCCCGCAGACGCGCTGAGTCAGCGCGCGGAGAAGCGCGCGCCCCACGCCACGAGTGCGAGCACGGCGTCGACTGCGGCGACCGCGAGAAACAGCGCGGCCGCGAACGGGCCGCCGTCGTCCCAGCCGAAGATCAGGACGACGAGCGTCGAGATCCCGATGATCGTCAACCGTTCGGTGCGTGACCATGAGTCGTAGCCCAGGAGGAGGCGCGTCGTCCGCAGCCACCAGGGGCCGGTGGAGAGCGTGCCGGTCGAGGACCGTGCCTGCGCGACGAGCGCCGGCAGCCGCCGCGCTGCGTCACGCCCCTTGAAGAAGGCGATCACCGCGAAATAGACGGCGAAGTGGGCGAGCACGTCGCGGTGGGTGCCATGGGCAAGCGCCATTGCGAGCGCACCGGCGCCGATCGCCCCGTCGAGCAGCGCGAGCATGAAGACGGAGAGCGGCGACCGGGTCACGGCGCGGGTGTGAACATGACGGGCTCGCCGAGGAGCGTCGTCCGTGCAGGTGTCGTCTCCGCCACGACCTTGCCGCCGCGGATCACCCAGCGCCGCGACGCGCGCAGGCGCATCACCTCGATCGCGGTCGGCGCGTCGAAGACGACGCAGTCGGCGGGCTTTCCCTCCTCGAGGCCGTAGTCGTCCTCGACGCCGAGGGTGCGCGCGCCGCGCTCGGTGGCGCAGCGCAGCATCTCGGCGATCTCCTCCCGGCTGCTCATGTACGTGAAGTGGAGCGCCAGGTGCGCCGCATCGACGAGATCCGCCTTGCCCATCGAGTACCACGGATCGATGATCACGTCGTTGCCGAGCGACACGTTGACGCCGTCGGCGAGGAGCTCCTTCAGCTGGGCGAAGCCACGGCGCTTGGGATACGTGTCGAGCCGTCCCTGGATCAGCGAGTTCGCGTACGGGTTGACGACGATGTTGATGCCGGCGCGCTTCAGGAAGCCGCGCAGCTTTGACGAGTAGTACGGCTCGTACGAGCCCATGGCCGTGCAGTGCGATGCAGTGACGCGGCCGCTCAGGCCGAACTTCACCGTGTCGTCGGCCATCACCTCGAGGAAGCGTGAGCTCGGGTCGTCGGTCTCGTCGCAGTGCACGTCGATGCGGCGGTTGTGCTGCTTCGCGAGCTCGAAGACGCGGTGCACCTCCCGCAGGCCGAGCTCGGCGGTCGGCTCGTAGTGCGGGATCCCGCCGACGCAGTCGACCCCGAGGCGGATCGCATGCTCGAGCCGTGCCTCGTCGCCGTCGCGCGCGAAGATGCCGTCCTGCGGGAAGGCGGTCACCTGGATCGTGCACAGGTCGGCGAGCTCGTCCCGCACGCGGAGCAAGCCGCGCACCATGGCCTCGTTCTCGCCGGACACGTCGGCGTGCGCGCGGATGAAGAGCGTCCCCTGCGCCACCGACCAGCGCACGATCTCGGAGGCGCGCTCGAAGACGTCCTGCTCGGTCAGCGTCGGCTTCAGCTCGCCCCAGACCTGGATGCCCTCGATCAGCGTGCCGCTCTCGTTCCAGCGCGGTGTGCCGGCGGTGAGCGAAGCGTCGAGATGGAGGTGGCAGTCGACGAGCGGCGGCGTCACGAGCCGCCCCTCCGCGTCGATCGTCTCGCGCGGCTCGCCTCGAGCCACGAAGCGGCCGCCGTCGACGTGCAGGTCGACGAGCGAGCCATCCATCAACCGCGCGTTGCGAAGCAGCAGGTCGATCACGCTGCGAGCCTAACCGCGGGAGCCGGAACCTGGTTTGCTTTTTGGAACCAGGTTCGGGGTCACGGTGCGAGCTTGCGCTCGACGCCGACGTCGGTGCGCATCGCTTCCAGCCAGCCGGCTCGCACCGAGGCGAGCAGTTCCTGGCCGATTCGGAAGCCCTCGTCGTGGCGGGCGACGATCTCCGCGCCTCGGGCTCGCCCCTCGGCGAGCACCGCGGCTTCGTCGACTCCCGTGACGCGCCCGTCGCGCACGCGCCACTCGCCGCCGACCATCACCGACGACACGGCTTGCGTGGTCGAGCCGAGGGCGAGCTGTCTCAGCGGGTCGTTCAGCGGCGTGAAGACGATCGAGTCGAGGTCGAGAAGCACGAGGTCGGCGCGCCGGCCCGGCTCGATCGCACCCAGCCCGTCGGGATCGCCGGCGGCGGTTGCGCCGCCTGCAGTCGCCATCTGCCACGCCTCCGCGGCGCCGAGCCAGCTCTCGTAGTCGATCTCCCAGAGCTTGTGGAGCAGCGAGGCGGCCTTCAGCGCCCCGAACATGTCGTTGCCGTCGTTCGAGCACATCCCGTCGGTGCCGAGCGCGACGTTCACGCCATGGCGCAGGAGCTCCGGCACCGGCGCGATCCCCGAGCCGAGCTTCATGTTCGAGACGGGGTTGTGGACGATGGTGACGCCGCGGTCGCGAACCAGCTCGAGATCGGAAGGTGCGAGCCAGATGCCGTGCTCGAAGCACACGCGCGGCGAGAGGAACCCGATGTCGTCCAGGTGCTCCGGGAGCGTCCGTCCGTAGAGCTGCTGCCCCGAGACGGCCTGCATGCGCGTCTCGAGAACGTGGATGTGGATCATCAGATCGAGCTCGTCTGCGAGCGCCGCGGAGCCGACGAGCAGCTCGTCGGTGCAGCGCTGCGGCCCCGACGGCGCGAGGCAGATCGAGATGCCCTCGTCCGGCCGGTGGAACCGCTCGACCGCACGCCGGGCAACGGCGCTCCACTCGTCCCACGACGGCGGCTTCTCGCGCTCCATCCGGTCGACCAGGTCGCGCGAGACGAGCCCCTCGTCGAGCACGACCGTCTCGTGGTAGGCCCGATCGCTCATCGCGAGCGCAACGAGCGTCCGTAGGCCGAGGTCGCGGTACGCGCGCACCACGGGCTCGAGCGCGGCCTCGTTGTCGTAGAGAAAGTCGACGACGCAGGTCGCCCCCGAGCGCAGCATCTCGATGCCGCCGAGCAGCGTCCGCACGTAGATCTCCTCGGCGCTCTGCGCCGGCGCCGCGAGCACGGGATAGGAGAAGAGCATCCACGGCTCGAGCGGCAGGTTGTCCCAGAGCCCGCGGAACCAGTTCTCGTTCGAGTGGGCGTGCGCGTTGACCATCCCCGGCACGACCGCGAAGCGGCTGCAGTCGATCGCGCCGTCGCTCGTTCCGGCGTCACCGACCGCGGCAATCCGACCGTCGGCCACGACGACGTCGGCGCGGGAGAACTCCCCCGCGCCGACGTCGACGAGCCCGTTGCGGAGAACGGTCAGTCTGTTGGCTCCATTGTCGGGCCTGCCATCCCGCCCAGCGCTGGAATGGAAGAGCCGCTGACGATGTCGATCACCGCGTCCGACTCGATCTGGCGTCCGTCCAGGTTGTGCGGGAACCCGAGCAGTTCACGCACGTTCGCCGCTCGAGTGATCGCGACGAGTGCGGCGTAAAGGCCCCCCGCAATCAGCCACGCCTCCAGGGGCACGGGACCCCAGTTGCGGGCTGAGTCATAGACATTCCAGCCTGACGGCAGGATCGCGCTAGCGATCGCTCCATAGCCCACGGCAACCAGCAGCGCGATGATCGCCGGCCAGTTCGCGAACCGCGTCTGCTCCCAACTCGGTACCTCGTCGAGTGGGCGCGAGATTCGGAACCAGCGTGGCAGCAGGAAGTGGTCGACTGCCATGATCGTCGTCGCGCACGGAACGGTGATCGCGAGGAACGTCGCGACGTCGAACCATCCGTTGACGAACTTGTAGTTCACGAGGTATGCGGCGACAGCACCGCCCGCCGCGACGACCAGGCACGTGTAGATCCGCTTCCAGTTGCGAACCGACCCGACGAGATTCTGCCCCGCGTTCACGGACTCGTAGTAGTTGCCGTCGTTGATCGCGAACTGACTCACGGTCGCGATGATGAAGGCGAGGAAGAAGAAACCGAACAACGAGTAATGGACGGTGAAATTGAATCCGTTTGCCGTTCCGCCGGCGAGCCTCGCCATCATCCAACCAGCCATCACGAACAGCACGAACCAGATGAGCGCGAAGCCGTAGGTCGGAAGCGGCCAGGCGAATCGCGGTTTCCCGTAACGCCAGAAGTCCGGCTCGTTTCCCCACATTGCGAATCCGATCACGGCCGCGACTGCGACCCAATACGGCAGCGAGCCCTGTGGGGAGCCGCCCAGGTGCCCGCCGTCGGCGATCAGGCCCTTCGCGACCATGTAGATCGCCCAGATGATCAGGATTGGAGTGACCAGGTAACGCGCGAAGACGCTGATCCCCGTGAACCCGAAGAGGTTGTTGAAGATCATGACCGCGGCGAGGATGATCGTGATCGCCTCGACATGGCCCCAGCCGTAGAAGCCGTGCCACAGTTGGGCGAGCAGCCCGGCCTGGAAGCCGACCCACCCGAGCGGGGCGATCAGAACGAACAGGGAAACGATCCCCGAGCCCAGGCGCCCGAACACCGATCGAGTGAGCAGCGCATGAGTCTGCCCAGTGCGTGAGCCGAGGTAGGAGCCGAAGATTGCGTACGCGACGTAGATCGCGTATCCGAGAATCGTCGCCCCGATCAGTCTCGCGAGGCTGAATCCGCCGTCGTAAAGCTCGAAGCCGAGCGCCATGTACGAAAAACCTGCGACGAAGGTCGTCCAGAGCCCCATGAAGTGCCACATCGGCCGCCGCTTGTCGAGGGGGACGATCGTCGTCGAGTAGTCGTGCTCGATCGACGCTTCGAGCTCGTGCCGCTCATATGCCAAGTCCTCGCGCAGATCTTCGACATCGGTCACGATCTCGCGCGGATGGTGCTCGGTCATGCCTGCCTCCTTCTTCACCCGGGCTGAGCCGCGATTATGCGGATCGGGGCGGAAGTCGGCCGGAGACTAGTTGACGGCGGCGACGACCTCGGTCCTCCTCAGCTCCTCGCCGAACCTCGCGCGCCGGATGAACTGACCGGTGCCGGGGGTGGCGTGAAGCTCGCCGCCTTCCACGATGACGTTGCCGCGGAGCAGCACGACCTCGGGCGAGCCCTGCACCTCGGTGCCTTCGTACAGGTTGTAGTCCGACCGGGAGTGGTGGGTCGCGACGGAGATCGTCAGGCGCTTGTCCGGGTCGAAGACGACGATGTCCGCGTCGGAGCCGACGGCGAGCGTGCCCTTGCGGGGATAGAGCCCGAAGAGCTTGGCGGGGTTCGTCGAGAGCAGCTCGACCATCCGGTTCAGCGAGATCCGCCCCGTGCGCACGCCGAACTCGTGGATCATGTGCAGCCGGTTCTCGAGCCCGGGCCCGCCGTTCGGGATCTGCGAGAAGTCGTTGCGCCCGTGGTCTTTCTGCCCCTTGAACAGGTAGGCGCAGTGGTCCGTCGAGATCGCCGAGAGGATGTCGGTGCGCACCGCGTTCCACAGGACGTCCTGATTCGCCTTGTCGCGCGGCGGCGGCGTGTACACGTACTTCGCGCCCTCGAAGTCCGGCCGCTCGAGGAACGACTGGTCGATGAAGAAGTACTGCGTGCACGTCTCGCCGTGCACGTTCCAGCCCTTCTCGCGCGCGAGCGCGAGCGGCTCGACCGACTCCGCGCACGAGACGTGCACGACGTACAGCGGCGCGCCTGCGACACGGGCGAGCTGGATGGCGCGGTTCGTCGCTTCCCCCTCGGTCTCGGGCGGCCGGGTGAGCGCGTGGTAGATCGGATCGGTGTTGCCGGCGGCGAGCGCCTCGCCGACGAGCACCTCGATCGCGTCGCCGTTCTCGGCGTGCACCATCACGAGCGCCCCGGTCTCCGCCGCGACCTGCATCGTGCGGAAGAGCGTCTCGTCGTCGACCATGAGCGAGTCCTTGTAGGCCATGAAGAGCTTGTACGAGGTGACCCCGTGCTCCTCGGGGAGGCTCGCGAGCTCTTCGAGCGTTCCACCCTCGCGCAAGTCGGTGACGGCGATGTGGAAGCCGTTGTCGATCAGCGCCTTTCCTTCGCGCTTCGCGTGCCACGCCGCGAGCGCGTCGCCGAAGGTCTGGCCCTTGCCCTGGATGCAGAAGTCGACGTGCGTCGTCGTGCCGCCGAACGCCGCCGCCGTGTGGCCCGAGGTGAAGTCGTCGATCGTCGTCTCGCCGCGCCATGGCATCTCGAGGTGGGTGTGCGGGTCGACGCCGCCCGGCAGCACGTACTTGCCGGTCGCGTCGATCACCTTGTCCGCCGCCAGGTCGAGCGCTTCGCCGATCAGGGTGATCCGCTCGCCCTCGATGAAGACGTCGGCGACGTAGTCGTCCGCCGCGGTGATCACGCGGCCTCCCTTGATGAGCACGGACATGGGGGCTCCTTTTTGTCGGCCTCGGTGTCGTCAAACTCTAGAACGACAGAGGCCGCCCGGGTAGGGCGGCCTCCGCCGTCGAGCCGATCCCGCCGGGAGCCGCTACTTGCCGCCCGCGGTGAGTTTCACCGTGATCGGCTTGTAGCTCGCGCCGTTGACGTCGGCGCCCCCGGCCTTGAGGTTCTTCAAGGCCGCCCTCGCCCACGTGTAGTTGGTCGCGCCCGCGGGCGTCTTCTTGATCACGCCGTACGTCTTCGCGATCTTCGTCGTGGCGGCAAGCGCGGCCGGGCTCACCGTGCCGATGCCGCTCGCGTTCGGCCACACGAGCTTGTTGATCTCGTTCATCTGCCACAGCTGGTGCGAGTGGCCGAGCGCCGTGCCGTTCTTGAGCACGATGTCGGTGCACGCGGACACATGGTCGCGGCAGTAGATCCAGCCCTGGAACGAGGCCTGGAGGAAGTTCACGATCGTCTGCTTGTGGGACGGATCGTTCAGGTACTTCTCGGTCGAGAAGATGTTGTCCTCGAGCATGCCGGTGCCCACCGACGGGCTCGCCATCTTGAAGACGTTCAGGTCGGCGAGCGTGTTGAGCTTGCCGGTCTTCGGGTTCTTGGACTCGAGCACCTGCGCGAGCTCGTTGTAGGTCATCGCCGCCGCTGCATCGATCTTCCCCTGCAGGAAGAGGTTCATGTCGAACGGCTGGTTGATGATCGTGACGTCGCTCTTCTTCGCCGGGTCGATTCCGTTCTTCGTCAGCGCGGCGAAGAGCTCGGGCTGGTTCCCGCAGCACCAGACGCCGACCTTCTTGCCCCGCATCTTCGCGATCGAGGTGATCCCGGAGCTCTTCCACGTCAGCTCGGTCATCCCGGACCGGGCGAAGACCTGCGCGATCGAGACGATCGAGCCGCCCTTCTCGCGCGTGGCAAGCAGGTTCGGTAGCCAGTCGAGCCCGAACTCGGCCTGTCCGGCGAGCACGGTCTGCTCGGGCGTGATGTCGGGGCCACCCACCTTGAGCGTGACGTCGAGGCCGAGCTTCTTGTAGTAGCCCTGTGCGACGGCCGCGTAGTAGCCGGCGAACTGGGACTGCGTGACCCACTTCAACTGCAGCGTCACCTTGGTGAGCTTGGGCGCAGCCTGCGCGCGAGACATGCCGAAGCCGGCAGCGACCGCGGCGACCGTGACGACGAGCACCGCGAGCGCGAGAATCGTTTTCCCCTTCATGCCGTTCCCCTTTCCTGGCGGGTTGGATCCCACTTGAGTGTGTAGCGTTCGATCAGCGAGACGGCGACGTACATCGCGACGCCGAGGATGCTCGCGACGAGGATTGCCGCCCACGCCGTCTCGAAGTCGAACAGTGCGACGGAGTTCTTGATCGTGATCCCGAGGGATCCGAACGTTCCGAAGTAGTCGCTCACGATGGCACCGATCATCGCCAGCACCGTGGCGACTTTCAATGCCGAGAAGACAAATGGGAGCGCGGTCGGCACCCGGACGCGACGGAAGATCGCGAATTCCCCGGCGGCGTACGACCGCATCAGCTCGACCCGGGACGGCGGGACGGAGGTGAGGCCACGGAGCGTGTTGACCATCACCGGGAAGAAACAGAGCACCGCGGCGGTGGCCATGCGGGGCGCCAGCGAGAGCGGGTCGAACCAGGCGTTGAAGATCGGTGAGAACGCAATGATCGGGATCGCATTCGCAGCGATCGCGATCGGCAGGAGCGCGTCGCCGAGGCGCTGGAAGCGCGCGAGGACGACCGCGAAGGCGATTCCGAGGCTCGAGCCGATCACGAACCCGCCGAGGGCCTCCTTCAGCGTCAGCCAGCCGGCGCTCCACAAGGGGTGGCGCTGCGTCCAGGAGGCGTGGACGATCGCCCACGGCTTCGGGAGCAGGAAGCGCTGGATGTTGAAGATCTCGATCGAGAGCTGCCAGACGGCGATCCCGGCGAAGAACACGAGGATCGCAGGGATCCAGTCCCGCAGGCGCGACCGCACCGAAGCGCTCATGCGCCGCCTTCGGCCAGCACCGACCCGTGCTCGTCGGCGCCGACCCCGCGGAGGAGCTCGCGCACGGTGGTGACGTGCTCGAAGAACCGCGGGTCCTCGCGGGTGTCCACGCTGCGCGGCTGCTCCAGGTCGATTTCGACGATCCCCGCGACGCGGCCGGGCCGTGGGCTCATGACGACGACGCGCGTCGAGAGGAAGACCGCCTCCGAGATCGAGTGCGTCACGAAGACCACGGTCGACTCCATGCGGCGCCAGATCTGCAGCAGCTCGATGTTCAGCCGCTCGCGGGTCATCTCGTCGAGCGCGCCGAACGGCTCGTCCATCAGCAGGAGCGGCGGCTCGAAGGCGAGCGCACGGGCGATCGCCACGCGCATCTGCATGCCGCCCGAGAGCTGCCACGGGTGGTGGTCGCCGAAGCCGTCGAGCTCGACGAGGCGCAGCATCTGGTCGACGCGCTCCTTGCGCTTCGTGCGCTCCCAGCCGAGCATCTCGAGCGGCAGCGCGACGTTCTTCGCCACGGTGCGCCAGTCGAAGAGCACCGAGTCCTGGAAGACGATTCCGTACTCGTGGTCGAGCCGGGCCTGGTGCGCGCTCTTGCCGTTCACCTCGACGGTGCCGGCCGTCGGCTGGATCAGATCGCCGATCAGGCGCAGCAGCGTCGACTTGCCGCAGCCGGACGGGCCGATCAGCGAGACGAACTCGGTCGGCTCGATCTGCAGGTCGATCTCCTGGACTGCGGTGACGTTCCCTTTCGGGAAGGTCTTCGTCAGGCCGTTGATCGAGACGACGCTCATACGAGGTTCGACGGCGCCCGCCGGACGATGAGCTTCTCGGCGAGGACGATCGCGAGGAAGAACGTGATGCCGAGCGCGGCCGCGATCAGGTTCGTCGCCCAGAGATTCGCGGGCACGAGCGAGTAGTACTGGTTGAAGTTGAGGATCGCCCCGCCCAGGCCGCCCTCGATCGAGCTCGGCAGCTCACCGATGATCGCGCCGACGACGCTCGCGGTCGCACTTATCTTGAGCGCGGTGAAGAGGTACGGCAGCGACGCGGGGACGCGAAGGTGCCACAGCACCTTCCACCGGCTCGCCGCGTACGTGCGCATGAGCTCGTGCGCACGCGGATCGGCCGACTGCAGCCCGCGCAGCGTGTTGATCGCGACGGGGAAGAACGTCAGGTACGCCGCGATCACGGCGACGGACAGCCAGCCGGCCTGCAGCCAGACGACGACCATCGGCGCGACCGCGAGCATCGGGATCGTCTGCGAAGCGACGATGTAGGGCAGGATCGCGCGCTGCATCAGGCGCGAGTGGACGAGGAGCACGGCGATGACGAAGCCGACGGAAGCGCCCATCAGGAACCCCACGAGCGCCTCTTTGCCGGTGAACCACGCGGCATGGAGGAGCACGGAGATGAGCAGCGGCCCCTGCGCGCGCGACGGCTGCCAGAAGGCCTGGAAGATCGTGTGGACGTGTGGGAGCGTGGTGTCGTTGACGGGGAACGGCCACGTCCAGCCCGTCTCGACCCAGATGTAGCGGTAGAGCTCCCAGAGCCCCCAGAAGGCGAGGAGCGTGAGGACGACGACCCCGACGCGCGTGGCCGCCGCGGTGACGCGCTCACGCGAAACCGCACGGGCCGGCGTCTGTCCTCGAAGCGTTGCCGCATGGCCGGCATGTGACATGGGCTCTGCAATATCACAGACGCCGAGCCGTTGTAGAGTCGCGCCGATGCCGCTCCGGCCCGACCGCACGATCGACGAGCTCGAGGAGCTGAGGGCGCTCACGGGCGACGAAAACGGCGCGCAGCGGGTGGCGTGGACCGACACCTGGGAGACCGCGCGCGGGTGGCTGCGGTCGACGCTCGCAGGCGCCGGCGCGGAGGAGACGATCGACGCCGCCGGCAACCAGTGGTTCACGCTGAAGGGCGCCTCCGACCGCGCCCTGGTGCTCGGCGGGCACCTCGACTCCGTTCCGAACGGGGGCTGGCTCGACGGTTCGCTGAACGTCGTCGCCGGGGCCGAGGTGCTGCGCCGGATCGCGGAGGAAGGTCAGCCGCCCCTGACGGTGCGGCTCGTCAGCTGGGCCGACGAGGAGGGCGCCCGCTTCGGCCGGTCGCTCTTCGGCTCGTCGGCCGCCGCAGGCTCGATGCGAGACCAGGACGAGCTGCGGAGCCTCAAGGACCTCGACGGGCTCGCGCTTCCCGACGTCCTGCGCCAGCACGGGGTGGAGCTCGACAATGCGCTCGAGGCGCGCGCGGAGCTCGAGCACGCCGCCGCGTACCTCGAGCTGCACATCGAGCAAGGCCCGGTGCTCGAGTCGCTCGACCTTCCGCTCGGCGTCGTCCTCGGCACGTTCGGCGTCGAGCGCTCGCGCATCACGTGGCGGGGACAGGCCGCGCACGCGGGCTCGACGCCGATGGACCGGCGGCGGGACGCGCTCGCAGGCGCTGCGAAGCTCGCGCTCTCGATCCGGGAGATCGCGCGCGAGGTCGCAAACGGCGCGGTGTGCACGTCCGGCGGCGTCGTGACGAGGCCGGGCATCGTCACCTCGGTCGTCGAGACGGCCGAGCAGCTCCTCGACCAGCGGCATCTCGATGCCGACTCGCTCGCACTGATGCTGCAACTGGCGAAGGACGACGCCAAGCTCTTCGCGGCCGAGGAGAACCTCGAGGTCGAGTGGGAGCGAATCTGGTCGATCGAGCCGATCCTCTTCGACGAGACGCTGATCGGCCTGGCCGACGAGGCGGTTCGCGAGGTCTCGGGAACGTCGCACAAGCTGCCGTCCGGGCCACTGCACGACGCCGCCGAGGTCTCGCGCGCCGGGATCCCGACGGTGATGCTCTTCGTGCAGAGCCTGCGCGGCCTCTCGCACACGAAGCTCGAAGACACGAAGCGCGAGCACCTTGCGCTCTCGGTGCAGGCGCTCGACCTGCTTGCGTCGAAGACGCTCGCCGCGCTTCAGAGGTGAACCTGGTTCGAGTGGAGGCTCTTACGCGGCCGCGCCGCCGAGGTAGAGCTCGGCGACCCGGGGATCGTCGAGCAGGTGCGGGCCGGTTCCCTTCAGCGCGACGCGGCCGCCGTCGAGGACGGCGCCGTGCTGCGACATCGCGAGGCCGGCGCGCGCGTTCTGCTCGACGAGCAGCACGGTCCGCCCTTCCGCATTCAGCTCGCCCACGAGCTCGAAGAGCATGTGGCGGGCCTTCGGGTCGAGGCCCATCGTCGGCTCGTCGAGGAGGACGAGCCGCGGCTCGAGCATCAGCGCCCGCGCGACCTCGATCAGCTTCTGCTGGCCGCCCGAGAGCTCACAGGCGCGCTCGGCGCGGCGCTCCCCGATCAGTGGGAACCGCTCGGCGATCGCGTCCGCACGCGAGCGGACGAGCGCACGGTTCGCGAGCAGGTGGCCGCCCATCAGCAGGTTGTCCCAGACCGTCATGAGCGGGAACAGGCTCCGGTCCTGCGCCACGTGCACCACGCCGCGCTGGAGCACCTGCGCAGGCGCAAGCTCCGAGATGTCCTCGCCGTCGAGCACGACCCGCCCCTGGCGCGGGTGGAGGAGCCCGCTCACCGTTCGGAGCACCGTCGACTTGCCGGCGCCGTTGGGCCCGACGAGGCACATGACGGAGCCCTCCTCCACCGTCAGGTCGATGCCGCAGAGGATGTCCCCCCGCCCGTAGCCCGCCACGACCCCCTCGAGGGAGAGCAGCGCGGTCATCCGCCGAGGTACGCGTCCAGCACGCGCGGGTCGGTGCGAACCTCGTCGGGCCGGCCTTCCGCGAGCTTCGTCCCGTGGTCGAGGACGACGACCGGATCGCACATGCGCATGACGAGGTTCATGTTGTGCTCGACGAGCAGGAAGGTCAGGCCGTGCGCATTCAGCTCGCGGATGCGCTGTTCGATCTGCGCGACGAGCACGGGGTTGACGCCGGCTGTCGGCTCGTCCAGCAGCACCAGACGCGGCTCTCCCATCAGCACCGCCGCGAACTCGAGCAGCTTCTTCTGGCCGTACGAGAGGTTGCCTGCCGGCTCGTCGGCGAGCCCCGCGAGCCCGAACTCGTCCAGCAGCTCGAGCGCGCGCGCCCGCTCGCCCGGCCGGAGCGCCGACCGGAGCGCCGCACGCCACGGCTGCTGGAGCGCAGCGACCATGTTCTGGACGAGGGTCAGGTCGGCGAAGACGCGGGCCTGCTGGAACGTCCGTGTCAGCCCGCGTCGGGCGAGGCGCACCGGGTCGGGACGGCGGATGTGGGAGCCCGCGAATCGGATCGTGCCGGCGTCGGTCCGCAGGTAGCCGGTGATCAGGTTGAAGGCGGTCGTCTTCCCCGAGCCGTTCGGCCCGACCAGCGCCGTCACCGAGCCTTCCGGCACCGCGAACGAACAGTCGCCGACCGCCGTCACGCCGCCGAAGCGCTTCGTCAGCCCATCGATCTCGAGGAGAGCTGTCATGCCGGTGCGCGCTCTTCGCGGATGACGGGCGGCCGCTTCGTCCGCTGGCGCTCGCGCAGCCGCGCGAGCCCGCTCCGCAAGGACGGGAGGATCCCGCGGGGCAGGAGCAGCAGCACGGCCATGAACACGGCCGCGTAGCCCACGAGGTAGAGCTGGCTCGCGCCGAGCTTCAGGAGCGTGTACTGCTGCGCCGGCACGAGCACGAGTGCGCCGATCGTCGGCCCCCAGAGCGTGCCGCGACCGCCGAGGAACGTCATCAGGACCGCGCCGATCATCACGAGCGGGTCGACGGCGGACTCGGGATAGATGAAGGTGAGGTAGTAGGCCCAGATCGCACCGACCATCGCGGTGAGCGCGACGCTGAGCCACCATGCGATCAGCTTCGCGGTCGTGACGCGGATGCCGAGGCCCCGGGCCTTCTCCTCGTCCTCGCGGATCGCGAGCAGCATGAGCCCGAGCTTGCTGCGGAGCACCAGCCAGCACAACGCGAGCCCGAGCAGGAGCACTCCGAGCATCGCCAGGTAGAAGGGCCTGTCGTAGTTGTCGATCTGGAAGGTGGGCGACGGGAGCATGAGCCCCGAGGTGCCGTGCGTGATCGAGTGCAGGTTGAACGCCAGCTGCTGCACGACGAAGAGCAGCGTCAGCGTCACGATCGCGAACGTCATGTGCCGCGTCCGCAGCGCGATCCACGCAATCGGCAGCGAGGCGAGGGCGACGCCGATGCCCACGAGCGGCAGCGCGTAGAACGGGTTGTACCCGGAGCCGATTCCGTAGTGCTCGAACGCGATCCCGAGCGTGTACGCGCCGAGCCCGAAGAACGCGGCCTGCCCCAGCGAGATGTAGCCGGTGTACCCGGAGAACAGATTCCAGGCGGTTGCGAGCGCGGCGTACATCAACGTCAGCACGCCGATGTTCACGACCCACGCTGCATGCACGACGAACGGGAACGCGAGCGCGACGGCCGTGAACGCAGCGCCGCGGCCGAGTGCGGCGGCCGTGGCGCGGCTCACAGAGTCCGCTCCCGGACGCCGAAGATTCCCTGCGGCCGGAGGAGCAAGAAGGTGAGGAGCACGATGAAGAAGGAGAACGCCGACCAGGTGGGCGAGAACTCGACCGCGACGACGGCCTCGATCACGCCCATCGCGAGCGCCGCGACGACGGCGCCGCCGAGGCTTCCGAGCCCGCCGAGCACGACGATCGTGAGCAGCCGCGAGATCAGGTCGTAGTGGCTCGCGGGGTTGAACGGGTAGATGACGCCGTAGACCGCGCCCGCGGCTGCGGCGAGCGACACGCCGAGGCCGAAGCTGAGTGTCTGGATGCGGTTCGGGTCCACGCCGAGCAGCGTCGCCGCCGTCGGGTTCTGGACGGTCGCGCGGACCGCGCGCCCGAACCGCGTGCGCGTGAGGAGGAGCGACAGCAGCGTGAGCAGGATCGCCGACGCGACGAAGGCGAAGGTCCGGACGACGCTGACCTGATAGCCGAAGATCTCCCACGACCGATCCGCGTACGACGGATTGGTGGCGCGGTAGGTCGTCGTGAAGACGACGCTGAGCACGCCCTCGATCCCGAGTGCGAGCGCCCAGGTGACGAGCAGCGAGAGCTCGGGTGCGTCCGGCCCCCGAAGGGACCGGACGAACACGAGCTGGACCGCCACGCCGAGCACGAACATCGCCGGGGTGACGATCAGGATCGAGACGAACGGGTCGATGTGCAGGTGCGTGAAGAGCGCGTAGCTCAGGTACGCGGCGAGAATCACGAGCGCGCCCTGGGCGACGTTGATCACCTTCATGATCCCGAACACGAGCGTCAGCCCGCTCGCCATGAGCGCGTAGACGCCCCCGATCAGGAGCCCGAGGATGACTGCCTGAACGACCTGATGCACGTCGGCCCGCCGCTAACTGCCCCAGGCCGGTTTCGGGACGAGGGGCTTGTGCAGCGCGATCGACGCCGGATACACGGGATACATCTTCCCGTTGATCCACTCGACGAGCAGGTCGTTGCCCTGCGGCTCCCCGACGGAGTTCCAGCGGAGTACGCCTTCGACCGTCGGCCAGCTGCCGGTGTGCAGCGTCGAGATGATCTGCTTGTTGTCGATCGAGTGGATCTTCGCCGCGACGTCCTCGACGACCTGTCCGGCCGCGTAGGCCTCCGCCGAGCCGGGGTCGATGGCGCCGGCGCCGTAGGCCTTGTGGTAGGCCGCGACGAACGCCGGGTTCCCCGGGTTCTTCGCCTCCGGGAACCAGTCGCCGGTGCTGAAGATCCCGTTCACGTTCTTGGCGCCCACCTTGCCCGGGAACTCCGCGGGGTTGTTGGCGCCGTTCGAGAGGAAGACGAACCTCGGGTTGAACTTCTGCTGCACCATCGCCTTCACCTGAGCGTAGGCGTCTTCGCTCTGGGTTCCCGCGATCACCGCGTCGGGATGGCCGGACGCGACCTTCTGGATCACCGGGCCCATGTCCGTCGTCTCCGACGGGTAGATCGTCTTGTAGATCGTCTTCACGCCGGCCTTCTCGAGCAGGCTCCGAACGCGGTCCGCGATCGGAGAGGCGAACGGGTCGTCGAGCGACGGGTACGACGCGGTCTTCGGCCGTTCCGACTTGGGCAGCGAGAGCAGGAACTTGGCGAAGACGTCCGCCGACTGCACGACGGGCGCGGGCTGCGTGAAGAACACGTTGTGCAGCTTCTCCTGGAACACGGCGGGCCCACCGCCCGCCGGCTCGATGAACGAGTAGCCGTACCTGTTGGCGACGGCGGCCGAGGGCGCGGTGAGCAGGGTCGAGAACGGCCCGAAGACGAGATCGACCTTGTCCTTCGTGATCAGCGTCTGGTAGTTCGTGGCCGCCTGAGTCGGGCTGCTCGTGTCGTCACGAATCAGCAGCTGCACCTGGCGGCCGAGCACGCCGCCCTTCGCGTTCACGACCTTGGCCCAAAGCTTGTAGCCGCGCTGGGCGGCCTTGCCGGGGTCGGAGAAGTCTCCGGACAGCGACAGTGAGATGCCGATCTTGATCGGCCCCGAGGCCGCGCGTTGATGTGTCGCGGCGGTGCTGCCTGCCGCAAGGGCAGTGAGAACGAGCACTCCACCGGCAGCGAGCACCGCGATACGAGCAGGCTTCCTGGTCACTCGAGCCTCCTTCGGCTGCGGTCCGGCCTGCGTCGGCCGGATTTGAATGCGGGCACCATCTCGTCAGACCATCAGACAGAGGCGCTATCGAACCACGTTGCGCGCTCCGTTGCAACCTTCGCACGCAACGTCCCTCTGTGAGCCAAAAAACCGCAGGCTGCTTGCGATCACCGGGCGGACGGCGTAACCTCCTCGCTCGTCTGCTGGTCCGACAAGCCATGAGCTATCAACCACTCGAGCGCCGCAAGGTCTATGAGCAGATCGCCGAGCAGTTGCTGGGGCAGATCGGCACGCGCCGCCTCAAGCCGGGCGATCCACTTCCACCCGAGCGTGAGCTGACCGAGAGCTTCGGCGTCGGCCGCTCCTCGATTCGCGAGGCGCTGCGCATGCTCGAGTCGCAGGGCGTGATCACACCCGTGAACGGAGGCGCCTTCGTCGTCTCGGACCCGGCCGCCCCGCTCAACAGCTCGCTTCGGCTCGTCTTCTCGCTGGACGAGCGCGCCGGGCTCAACGATCTGTTCGAGCTGCGCCGCATTCTCGAGTGCGAGGCAGCGGCGCTCGCCGCCGAGCGACGGTCTGAAGCGCACGTCGTGGAGATGGATGCCGCGATCGCGGAGATGGCTGCATCGCTCGGGGACGTGCGGAGCGCGGAGCGGTTCATCGAAGCAGACCTTCGCTTTCACCTTGCGGTCGCCGAAGCGACCGCGAACCGGCTCGTGCTGCACAGCATGCAAGCGGTGCGCGACGTGGTCCGCCGTGCGCTCTTCACGGTCGTCCTGATCCCCGAGAGCCCCGAGAGCGCGGTGGTCGAGCACCGAGCGATCCGCGCTGCGATCGCCGCCGGCGACCCGGGGGGCGCTCGCGAAGAGATGCGCGCGCACCTCGCCCGCGTCCAGGCGGACGTCGAGAGGGGCGCGGGCAGTGGCTGAGCTGGGGTACGTCGGCCTGGGCGTGATGGGCGGAGGCGTCGTCCGCCGCCTCCTCGACGCCGGCCATACGGTCACCGTCTGGAATCGCACGGCCGAGAAGGCGGATCACCTGCTCGAGGCCGGTGCGCGCTGGGCAGACAGCCCCCGGGAGGTCGCCGAGCGCAGTGAGATCACCTTCACGATGGTCACGAACACCGCGGCGGTGACTGCCGTCGCCGAGGGGCCGGACGGCATCCTCGCAGGCCTCGCGCCGGGCAAGGTCTACGTCGACATGAGCACCGCGAGCCCCGCGAACACGCGCGAGCTCGCCGAGAAGGTCGCCGCCGTCGGCGCCTCTATGGTCGACGCGCCGGTCTCCGGGTCGGTGATCACCCTCGAGCAAGGGAAGCTCTCGATCATGGTCGGCGGTGACGCCGACGTCTTCGAGCGCGTCAAGCCCGTGCTCGAGGCGATCGGGCCGCGCGTGTTCCACCTCGGCCCGAACGGTGCGGCGGTCACGATGAAGATCGCGATCAACCTGTCGCTCGCCGTGCAGATGCTCGCCTTCAGCGAGGGCGTGCTGCTTGCCGAGAAGTCGGGCATTTCGCGCGAGAAGGCCGTCGAGGTGATGCTCGCCTCGGTGATCGCCTCGCCGATGGTCGCCTACCGCGGGCCCTTCGTGCTCGAGCAGCCGGAGGAGGCGTGGTTCGACTGCCACATGATGCAGAAGGACCTGAACCTCGCGCTCGAGCTCGGGCGTGAGCTCGAGGTGCCGCTGCCGACCACGGCGGTGACGAACGAGCTGCTCACCGCCGCGAACGGCATGGGCGTCGGCGACAAGGACTTCGCGGTGCTGTTCGACGTGCTCGCCGCGATGGCGGGCGTGCAGACCGAGGTGCGCGGATGACGACGACCGCGTCGCCTGCGCACGTCGACGCGGACCTCGCGCTCGAGATGTACCGGCGGATGACGCTCATCCGCCTCTTCGAGGAGCAGGCCGACGAGCTCTACCGCAGCGCGAAGATGCCCGGGCTGACGCATCTGTACATCGGCGAGGAGGCGATCGCCGTCGGAGTCTGCTCCGCCCTCCGGCGCGACGACTGGATCACCTCGACGCATCGTGGCCACGGGCACTGCCTCGCGAAAGGCGCGGAAGCCGGGCGCATGTTCGCCGAGCTGCTCGGCAAGGAAGCCGGTTACTGCAGCGGCAAGGGCGGGTCGATGCACATCGCCGACCACGAGAACGGGAACCTCGGCGCGAACGCGATCGTCGGCGGCTCGACGGGAATCGCGACCGGCGCCGCCTTCTCGGCGAAGCGGCGCGGCACCGACCAGGTTGCCGTGTGCTTCTTCGGTGAAGGGGCGCTCGGCCAGGGGCTCCTCTACGAGGTGATGAACATGGCCTCGCTCTGGGCGCTGCCCGTCGTCTACGTGTGCGAGAACAACCAGTACAACGAGTACACGCACTACCTCGAGGTGACGGCCGGCGAGATCCTCGCCCGGCCGCGCGCCTTCGGGATCCACGCGCAGGAAGTCGACGGCCAGGACGTCCGCGCCGTCTACGGCGCGACGGCGGACCTGGTCGAGCGAGCGCGCCGCGGCCGCGGCCCGGCCTTCCTGCTCTGCAACACCTACCGCCACCACGGCCATCACGTCGGCGACGTCGACCGGGCGTACTACCGGTCGAAGGACGAGGAAGCTCTCTGGCGCGGCGAGCGCGACCCGCTCGCGCTGCACGCGGCGTGGCTCGAGCAGCAGAGGTTCGCCACGCCGGACGAGCTCGAGGCGATCGAGAGCGGGGCGCGCGAAGAGATCGCCGCAGGGCTCGCGTTCGCGCTCGATGCGGCGTTCCCCGACGCGAGCCGCGTGACCGAGGATGTCTACGCTTAGCGTCGCGACGCGGACGCTCACGTTCGCGCAGGCTGTCAACGAGGCGCTGGCGGAAGAGCTTCGTCGCGACGAGACCGTCTTCGTGATCGGCGAGGACGTCGCCGAGGCGGGAACGCCGTTCAAGGTCCTGGCGGGGCTCGTCGCCGAATTCGGTCCTGAGCGGATCGTCGACTCGCCGATCTCCGAGGCCGGCATCACGGGGCTCGGCGTGGGCGCGGCGATGACAGGTCTGCGCCCGGTCGTGGACATCATGTTCGGCGACTTCCTCACGCTCGTGATGGACCAGCTCGCGAACCAGGCGGCGAAGACGCACTACATGTCCGGCGGCAAGCTGAGCGTCCCCCTCACGCTGCGGACGACGATGGGCGCGACGCGGCGGTCGGCCGCCCAGCACAGCCAGAGCCTGCACGCGTGGGTGGCCCACGTCCCGGGGTTGAAGGTCGTGCTCCCGTCGACCCCGGCCGACGCGAAGGGGTTGTTGAAGACGGCCATCCGCGACGACAACCCGGTTGTCTTCATCGAGGACAAGATGGACTACACCGTCAAGGGCGAGGTGCCCGACGGCGAGCATCTGATCCCGTTCGGGGTCGCGGACGTGAAGCGCAGCGGTGAGGACGTGACGATCGTCGCGACGAGCTCGATGGTGCGTGTTGCGCTGGCCGCCGCCGAGCAGCTCGCCGCGGACGGCATCTCCGCCGAGGTGATCGACCCGCGGACGCTCGTCCCCCTCGACGAGGACGCGCTCGTGCGCAGCGCCGAGAAGACCGGCCGCGTGATCGTGGTCGACGAGGGTCACCGCCGCTACGGCGTGAGTGCGGAGCTCGCCGCGGTGATCGCCGACCGCGCGTTCTACAGCCTCGACGCGCCGGTGAAGCGACTCGGCGCGATGGACGTCCCGATTCCGTTCTCGCCGCCGCTCGAGGACGAGACCGTCCCGACACCCGACTCGGTGGCCGCCGCGGCCCGAGAGCTCTGCGGCCTCCGCTCCTGAAAGGGGGCCACGATGGGAATCCAAAGCTACGGCGTGATGGGCGTCGACTGGGAGGAGCGCGTCAATTTCGAGCGGCTCCGGACCGAGCGCCTCGCGCGGGCGAAGGCCGGGCTCGAGCGCT
>CAVWQY010000007.1:0-238045 GCA_963757255.1 uncultured Thermoleophilia bacterium | reverse complement strand
TTTCCCGATCTGCAGACCCTCGAGGCGCGTGAACGAGCGGACGCGTTCGACGTCGGCGCTGATGCTTGCCGGCTGGTCGGCAGAGGTGGAGAAGGAGAGATCGGATGTCTCCGGGCCACCGGCATCGCTGATCGCTCTGCGGAGCTCGTCGTCGCTTCCCACAACCATCCGGCAATCGGTGTCCGCGATCACCATCAAGCGCCCGACGCCGAGGAGGTATCTCGCGACCTCGAGCGTGGTCAGGACCTCGTCGCTGACACCCGCGGAGCGATCTTCGCTGACTACAACGCCCCGACTTCAGGCGGTTCCGAGTCGACGGATAGCGCCGGGAGCAGTCGCGGCGCTTTGCGACTCGTCCCAGGCAGGAACCTCGGATCCACTTTGCAGCGTCCAAGATTCCGAAGAGAATGCGATAAGTGACCGGCGAGGCGCGAGGATTGAGGACTGGATTCAGGACGACCAGAGCCGTTCTTCTCGGTGGCGTCGTGGTCGGGGGATCGCCGCGGCGCTGATCGCTTCGAGCGTGCCTGCACGGGCGGCTTCCCGGGCTCGAACGGGTGATCGCGTTTGCCCGCGCGACGTCGCAGGGAACGGACATCGCGGTCGTTCGTCCTGACCGCACCGGGTTCAGGACGCTGATTCACGACGCAGCCGGTCCCGCATGGTCAGCCGATGGTCGGTCGATCGCCTTCGATCGCAAGACCGCTCGCGGGGACTCGGACTTGTTCGTCGCGAACGCCGACGGCAGCGGCGAGCGGCAGCTCGATCATCCAGGAGCAGATGACTTCGCGCCGTCCTGGTCGCCCGACGGATCACAGCTCACCTACACCGACGATGCCGGAATCTATGTGGTCAACGCCGATGGCACGAACCGACGGGCGCTGACCTCCCGCGCCGACGACCCAGAAGGTGTCAGTGGGCCGGTCTGGTCGCCGTCCGGCGAATGGATCGCCTTCATCACCAAGGGGGGCGTCGTCACGCTGATCCATCCTGATGGCAGCGACCGCCACGACTTGGACGGTGACGGCACCGCGCTGAATCCAAGTTGGTCGCCGGACGGGACAAAGCTCGCCTACGACGCCGCCGGCGTCATGGCTGGGGGACATCTACATCGCCAACGCAGACGGCACCAACGTCCGAGAAGTAACCCGCTCTCCAGGCTACGAGGCGGCACCCGCCTGGTCGCCGGATGGCAGCCAGATCGTCTTCGACCCAGTCAAGACGGCCACGGCATGAGTCAAGATCACGCCGACCTCTACGTCATAAACGCAGACGGGTCAGACCTTCGGCCGCTCGTCCGCGGCCGCGCCACCAAGTGGGGGTCGGACTGGCAACCCGCTCACTAGGTCCCAACGACGCCGCCGGTGCGTCGGTGGAGGTAGACGGACGCTAAGTCACTGCGGCGATGCGTTGGCAATCGGAGCCTCTACGTCTCGCCCAGAAGGCGCAGGCTGCTTCGGCTAGTCGGGCCGTACCGAATCGTCGTCGGCTGGTAGCGCAAGGTTCGCCGTGTCGGACGACAACGTCGGCCTCATCTGCGCACTCACTTGGGAATCTCGGTTTGCTGTTGTCTGGTCAGGCGCGTTTTTTCTCCCGAACTTTCTCCCGAAACACCCTAATTCAGCCTCACCCAACCTGACGTTACGAGCACAATTTGGCTCAACTATGCGACTACGAACGAGCCTTCGCGCACCTGGCCTGGTTGCCATGCAGAAGGTCGAGAGTTCGAGTCTCTTCATCCGCTTAAACCCCCGTAAATCGGGGGTTTTTGTTTTCTTGGGAAGCAACGATTCGCGTACTTTCTCCCCTTCCTCGCAAGAAGGACAGAGCACGCAAGCTCAACAGGAGGTCTTGACAGGGTGTATCGAGGACGTCGAGAGTACTCAAGCAGGAGAACTCTTAGAGATGCATTCAGTGCATCGTAAGTGAGACGTCGAATTCCCCGAACGTTGTCGTAGCTACGAATGAGGGAGGACGCCATGCCTGACTACACAGTAAGCGGCAGTCTGAACGACAAAGCTTACAATCTCAACGCAACGATGAAGCCCATCGGCCCCTCTTTTGCCGTTAAGAAACTGCGGCCTGGCACCGCTTTGGAGTTGGAACTTGCAGGAACGGTTTCCGCAAGCTTCGTCACCGGCGCAAATGGAATCAGATTGGAAATCAGAGTGAACGCTCTAAGCCCTAATTATAAGATCGAGGGCTCGCTAAAAGCCGGCCACCTCTACGATTCCATCTATACCAAGAGTGTCTATACGGCACTTAAGCCTGGAACCTATAAGGCTCAGGTATATGCGCAGGCAGCCCCTGCCGGTACGGCTACAGGCGTCATCCTGGATCCGGGAGGGTGGGGAGAAGCCATCCTGGCTACCGAGTTCTGACTCATCATGTCCCGGACCTCGGCGTCGAGATCGATCAGGCGCTTGGGACCCTCCGCCGATCCTCGAGCCGTCGAGTCGGCGATCCAGATCGTCGGCGCTGTGTAGCGGTCGTGATTAATACCTCCTGTTCGTGTCGCTTTGGTGTGTTTCGAGCGTCCGCCGGATCGCTGTGAGCGCGTCGTCGCTCGCCCAGCGCTCGATCACCTGACCGCTGGCGACCCGGAAGATGTGGATCTGTTGCGTCGACCATTCGCGACCCGTGGCGGGGCACCGTCGAACTCGGCGACGTGGCGGCCGCTGACGGTTGCCCGGACGACGACCTTGTCACCGTCCGCGATCACGTCGCGCGGCTCCAGCCGGAACCCCGCGAACGCGTCGTGCAGCGCCGCGACCGTCGCTCGGAACCCGTCCGGGCCGACGAGCGGCTGGCGCTCGCATGGTGGTCGAAGAAGTCCGGGTGCACGAGCTCATCGGCGAGATCGAGGCGGCCACCGTTCACGACCTCGTCGAGAGCCGGAGCACGAGTTGCTCCTCGGACTTGACGTCGCATCTCGTTCACGCGTCGACGAGGTATCCGGTCAGTCGCGGAACACGCGCTCCGAGCAGCTGACATGCGAGCTCGGCGGTGAATTCAGGTCCGTCCCTCGAGTGTCGAGGCGCGGACGGGCTTGGGCCGCTACGGGGGCGACCCTAGACTTCGACCCTATGGTTACGAACGTCGGCCGGCTGCTCGAACGCGACCGGGAGCTGCAGCGGATCGGCGCGATGCTCGATAGCGCAGCGACGAGGGTGCCGGAGCGACCCTCGTGCTCGAAGGGGTCGGCCGGGATCGGCAAGACACGCCTCGCGCGTGCTGTGCGACAAGAGGCCGCGGAGCGCGGCTTCCTCTCGCTTGCCGCGCGGGGCACCGAGCTCGAGCGCGACTACCCGTTCGGCGTCGTCCGTCAACTGCTCGAGCCGACGCTGCGCGGTCGCCGGCCCGCCGAACGCGCGCGGCTGCTCGACGGCGCCGCCGCTCTCGCCGGCCAGCGCCGTGCTTCCGGAGGCGGCAGCGGCGGGCGTCGAAGCCGACCCGGCTTTCGGTGTACTGCATGGGCTCTACTGGTTGTGCGCGAACCTTGCGGAACGGCAGCCGCTGTTGCTCGTGGTCGACGATGCACACTGGGCCGACGAGCAGTCGCTCCGCTTTCTCAGCTTCCTTACCCATCGGGTCGAGACGCTTGCACTGGTCGTGCTCGTGACGCTGCGATCCGGCGTTACGGGCGCCGAGGAGCTCGCGAGCGACGCCGCCGGAGCGACTGTCGCTACGGCCGCTGTCCGCGGTTGCGGTCGCATCGTTTCTCCGCCTGCGCACCGACAGCGCTGTCGATCCGGACTTCGCCGACGCCTGCCACGCCGCAACGGGCGGCAACCCGTTCCTGCTTGACCAACTCGTCCAGGCGCTCGTCGAGCAGGAGGTGCCGTTCGCGGCGGCGCCGCCGGACTCGTCGACATCGGTCGGCCCCGAGGCGGTTTCGACAGCGGTGCTCGGGCGCATCTCCCGGCTCGGCGCCGCGGCCGGCGCGCTCGCAAGGGCGACCGCGGTGCTCGGCGACGACACCCGGCTCGCGCTCGCCGCCGAACTCGCGGAGCTGGACGAGTCGGCGGGCGCCGAAGCTGCTTCCGCGCTTGCCGGAATGGGAGTGCTCGAGGACGCGCGGCCGCTGCGATTCGAGCATCCGATCGTGCGCGACGCAGTCGAGGCGGCGCTGCCCGGCGGGCGAGCGCGTACGCCTGCACCGGCGCGCGGCCGAGCTGCTCGCCGCGGACGGTGCGCCCGCCGCAGAGGTCGCGGTGCACCTGCTGCCGACCGATCCCGGAGCAGGAGATCCTGGGTGGTCGACACGCTCGCCGAGGCTGCGCGCCAGGCTCTCGCCGGCGGGGCTCCGGCTACGGCAATCCCGCTGCTTGCGCGTGCGATCTGCCGAACCCCCTCCGGACAGCGAGCGCGTAGCACTCTGCTCGACCTTGGCCGCGTCGAGAGCCGGCTCGGACGGCCGCAGGCGTTCGAGCATCTCGAGACGGCGCACCGCTCGCCGCCGATCCGCTCGAGCGCGGCCGCTGCGCGCTTGCGCTCGGCTGGGCGCGGATGATCGACCAGGCCGAGCGTCGGCGAAGTCTTGCCGGTGGTGGAGCGCTCGATCGCGGAGAGCGGCTCGCTCGACCGCGAGCTGACACTAGAGCTGGAGGCCGTGCATGCCGCGCTCCTCTCGGCTCGCGGCCTGCTGCCCACGGAGGCGGCCGCGCAGCTCGAGCGGTTCGCGGACCTCGATGGAGAGACGCGTGCCGAGTGCGCGCTACTCGGACACCTCGCACACCTTCGGATGGATACCGGCAGCTCCGCCGCCGAGGCCGCCGAGCTGGCCGAGCGCGTCCTCGCGAACGAGCGGGTCGTCACCGGAAGTCGGCTTCGACGCGGCCTGGCTGTTGGCGTGCATCCTCGTGCTGAGGGGTGCCGAGCGGTACGAGGGTGCGGTGCGCGCACTCGACCTCGCGCTCGAGGCCGCACGCCGTCGCGGCGCGGAGGCAGGCTTCGCGACCGCGTCGGTGCTGCGAGCGAGCGTGCTCTTGAACATGGGCGACGTTCCCGCCGCCGAGGCAGACGCGCGTGCCGCGCTCGAGGCCGCGCCGGCCCGCAACTGGCTGTGGCTGCCCGTCCGTTGCGATGCTCGTCGACGTGCTCGTGGAATCCGACCGGCTCGACGAGGCCGAGGAACTCCTCTCCGAGCACGGCGCGCTCGGGGAGCTGCCCGATGTGCGGCCCGCGACTGTGCTGGTGCTCTCGCGCGCCGGGCTGCGAGCCGCGCAGGGCCGCCTCGTCGAGGCCCTTGCCGATTTCGACCTCGCTCAGCGTCGGCTTGGTCACCGTGACGTCGCGTTCCGTCGTCGGACTCGATGGTCGCTTGGGCCGCGCGCTCGTCGCGCACACGCTCGGCGAGACGAGCCGAGGCGCGGGCGGAGTCGGCGGACTCGGTGGAGCTCGCCCGGGCCTGGGGCGCGCCAGGTCTGATCGGCAACGCGCTTCGCGTCCAGGCGCTTGTCGCGCGGCGGCGCGGAGGCAGTCGCCGGGCTCACCGGAGCCGTCGAGTCGCTCGCAGGCTCGTCGCGGCGGCTCGACCACGCGCGTGCGCTCGGCGACCTTGGTGCGGCGCTGCGACGTGAGGGCGACCGGGTCGCGGCGCGTGAACCGCTGCGCCGCGCACTCGCGCTCGCCCACGACTGCGGCGGCATCGCCGTCCGCGAGCGCGCCCGCGAGGAACTCGCGGCCACCGGTGTGCGCGTGCGGCGTGAGGCACAGACCGGCCTGCAGTCGCTGACACCGAGCGAGCAGCGGATCGCGCGAGCGCGCCGCGGCAGGAGCGTCGAACCGCGAGATCGCACAGGCCCTCTTCGTCACCGTGAAGACGGTGGAGATGCACCTCGGGCACACCTACCGCAAGCTCGGAATCTCGTCGCGGAGCGAGTTACGGCACGGGATCGAGGAGCCCGCCCGCACCTAAATCATCGGGTTGGAGTCCAGGGTCGCCCCCGTAGCGACCCAGCCGGTCGAGTCGGACACTTGAGCGAGTCACTGCTCATGAAAGGACGGTTCGATGCACAAGCTCCTCCTCGCCGCCCTGCTGATCGCTCTCGCAACGACGGTTGGCTCAACGGCTTCCCTGAACGAGGTTGCACTGGCGGCACACATCACGACCCACGAACACAACACGACTGGCCCGTTAGGAAGACAAGATGTCTTGAGGGCCAGCGGCGACCGCGTGATCGACTTCGACACGCCGCCCGCCCCTGCTGAATGGGCCACTGTGGTCGGCCAGTATCACGATCTCGGCGTCGACTTCGTGGCGGGTGGAGACGCGCGGCAGCCGGTGATCCGGAACGTGGGCTCCCGGGCCCACTCGGGCTCGCAGGTCGCCGCCGAGCTCTGCTCCGTCGATTTCTGCTCGCAGGATGTGGCAGCCTCGTTCACCCAGCTCCACCAACGGGTTAGCGTATGGGTCGGACTCCTCGGCCCCTCCCCGCAGACCCGGAAGCTGACGCTCTCGGCGCTCAGCCTCGACGGGAGCATCATCGCCACAGACGCGAAGACGCTGATCGGCGCCGGCGACGGCGCGGTGCTGGTGGTTGACTCGCCGACCGACAGGATCGCGGGGATCCGCATCACCACCGGGAGCCCGGCTGCGATTGACTGGGCGATCGACGACCTCACCTTCGACGTGGCGACCCCGACGGCCGTCCTCGATGCGGGTCGCGTGACGCAGGGCATCGACCATGATGTTCGTGCCCTGGTCGACTACGACGGCGTTGCGGGCAAGGACACGCTCGTCCAGGCGCAGTTCTCCGGCACCGGCGCACCGGCGGTCGAGAGCGCCGAGTGCCGCGTGGAGCACAGCGGTGCCGCGGCGACCACTGTGCCCGCGGTTTGGACCGGCGCCGGAACGCCGCACGTGAACGCTAAGCCGTCCGTGACGCTCGACGGCCAGCCCACGTTCGACTGCGTCATCCCGGCACCGACCTGCGTAGCCCCGGGTCATACACGTTCAGCGCCTACGTCCATCTGAAGGGCGGAGTCGGGGAGCAGGGCGACACGATCGCCACGCGGACACTCGAGCCGAGCGCCGACATTCGTCTGCTGATCTACCCCTGGATGGTGCGTCCGGGCGACCCCAACTACCGGGCATACAGCCCGGCATCGCTGCTCACGCTCGCCCAGACGATGGCGAGCTTCCAGCGCATCTGGCCCACCCGTGCCGGGGTCGGAGACGTGCGGGAAACTCCGCCCAAGCCCGGCGAGATCCTCCCCGGCGTGCGCTACCACGTCGCTCCGCCGTACCAGTGCCTCAAGCCCTCCGTGGGGAGCACGCTCGACTGCGACACGGAGACCCGCAATATCGCCGAACTGGCGCGCGTGAACTGGAACGCAAGCGCCTCCTACGACCGGTTCGACTGGGCCTACACGCTCGCCCAGTCGGCCGACTCCGGCGGCGGATCGAGCTGCTGGTTCGGCCGAACCGCAGGCGGCGCCCAGGATCTCAAGCCGCCCGCTACCACCTACCAGGCCAACATCCTGGTCCAGGAGCTCGCTCACTGCCTCGGCGCCGTTGCGCCGACGAGCCCGAACTACGATCCCGCCCATCCGCAGCACGCGAAGACGGTGCTGATCCCGATGACCGGTCAGCCGCCCGCGATCGACATGCTCACCGGCGCCGCCGTCACGGCACCGACCTCGGTCATGTACTACATCGTGGCGAGGGACGCGACCGCGTTCTTCGAGGGTCAGGAGTGGGACCAGATCCGGGCCAACACCATCGGCACGTCGCTCGGGCTCGCAAGCTCGAGCTTCGCGACGCCCGCCGCGTCGGCAGCGCGCACGTTCGTCTGGATGGGAGCCGTTGACGCGAAGGGTCATGCCCGGCTGCAGTACGCGTTCGCCCGTTCCGGAATGCCTGACCCGCCGCTGCAGCAGTCACCGGCCGGCGGGTTCGAGCTCGTCGTCCGAAGCGCGGGTGGGGCCGTCCTCGCGCGCCGGCCGGTGGCTGTGCGCTTCACCGCCACGCACGTTGGCTCGCTGCCGCGGGCCGCGGTGTTCGCGGAGGTCCCGCTTCCGGCCGGGGCCGCAAGCGTTTCGCTCGTGGCCGGGAAGACCCAGCTGGCGGGAGTCCGGCTCGCTGGCGCCTCCCCTGTCGTGCGCGGCGTGCGATTGACTCGCGAGCGGGGCGGTCTGCTCGTGCGCTGGCACGGCTCCGACCGCGACTCGCATGGCCTCCGGTACGCGGTCACGTATGAGCAGCCGCAGAAGCCTCCGCTGCTCCTCGCTGCCGGACTCGAAGGCACGTCGTACCTGCTGCCGCTGCCGTATCTCGCGGCAACGAGCGCCGGCCGCGTCGTCGTCGAGGCAAGCGACGGGGTGCATACCGGCCAGGGCCGCAGCACGCGGTTCTCGGTGCCGCGTGGCAAGCCTCTCGCGCTGATCGTCGCCCCGGGTGCGCAGGTCCGGGCGGGCGAGGTGTCGCTCGTCGGCATCGCCTACGACGTCACCGACGGCGCGTTCGGCGGGTCGGCACTGCGCTGGGTCGTCGACGGGCAGCTCCAGGGCACGGGCGAGCGACTCGTCCTGCGCCTGGCGCCAGGGTCTCACCTGGTCACGCTGAAGGTGCGCAGCACTGGCGGCCAGACCGTGGCCGTGAGCCGCACCGTCGTCGCGGGCGGTTGAGGATCGGAGTGGGGAGGCTCCGACGTAGTGACCCTCCCCACTTTCCCCCCTAATCGCCACCGTCGGGTGTTGCATCTCCAAGTGACGGAGACGAAACTAGACGCTCCAGGTGCAACGCAGCTAAGCCGTCGCCTGCGGCCGACGGATCCTCGTGGAGGAGGACTCATGCCCGTCGCTCACGTTCCATCGCCAGCAACTGTCTGCACCGACCGCGGCGTGAGCGCCTAGCGATGGCCGCGCTGCGCGAGTTCTTCAAGCCAGATCTTACGGAGCACCTGCGTCCGGATCCAGCAACGAATCCTGACGGCGCTCGCTACACCAGGACGTTCCTTTGGATGCGGCTCGGCGTTGGAGCGCTCGGGGTCGTTCTTACCCGTGGTGCTCATCACGCTCGACCGTGTCATTTTCAACCGATATCCGTTCGTTCGTGGCTCGATGAGCGCCTACTACTACTCCGGGATGCGCGAGTTCTTCGTCGGGCGATTTTCGGATCAGGCGCCTTCCTCCTCGCCTACAAAGTCAGCGAAGTAAGTCTCGATAACACGGCAAGCATCGGTGCCGGTTTCTGCGCCTGGTTGATCGCGATGTGTCCAACTGGTCGTCCCTCACTCGCCGAACACTCAAAGCCGCCACGACCGCCGCTCAATCCGCTGCAAGACCTGGTCGGCGAGCACTGGGTCACGTGGGTCCACTACGGCGCATCGGCCGGCTTCATCATTTGTCTCGCTGTCGTAGCGGTGCTGTTCGGCTACCGCGAGGGGAAACTGCCGCGGGTTCCTCAGAAGCTCCCGCCGTGGTTTTGGCGCACGTTCCACTACACCTGCGCGGTCGTTATGGGTCTGGGAGCCGCCTGGATCCTGATCACATCGCTGACTCAGAGCGGCCCCCGCTGGTCGACCCTGCTGGGCGAATGGGTGTGCACCTGGGCGTGGGCGCTCTCCTGGCTTCTGAAAGGCGCCGAATGGGACACCCTCTTCGGCACGCCGGTCCCGGGCCGACGAGCCGCCTGAAGCGCCGACCGCTTCGAACAAATCGGGGTGCGGTCTCACTGCGACGAGTTAAACGAGAGGGGCGATCATGACAGAGCTGCCGAAGCTGCCGGAAGGGCTGTTCGCTGATGAGGAGTGGCTGGACCGCCAGGTCGAACTTCTTGGATTAGACGACCAGGGCCGCGAGTATCTCCGAGGCCGTTGCATCGCCTACCTGCGCTTCCCGGAGAAGGAGGCGCGCATGAACCTGCGGCGATACTACGGACTGCGCATTCCGGCGATTGTTCTTGCCGCAGTTGTGCCGGCACTGGTCGCGGCCTCCATGCCGCGATCTACGACGCGGTCAACTCGATCGACCGCACCCACGAGCCGTACTTGATCTCGGTTCGCGCCCCCCGCGGCGTCTCGGAGACCGCAGCCCAGCACCGTGGCTGTTGCGGCGGCAGCTGGCGCGACGCGCAGTCGTCGCCGCAAGTCTCGGCGAAGAGCCCCGACGAGTGCGGGAGTTACTAGAACTGTTGTCTGATCAGGCATGTTTTTTCTCCCGAACTTTCTCCCGAAACACCCTAATTCAGCCTCACTCAAACTGACGCTGCGAGCACAATCTGGCTAACCATGCGGCTCCTGAACCAATCTCCGCCCGCCTGGCCTGGTTGCCATGCAGAAGGTCGAGAGTTCGAGTCTCTTCATCCGCTTGAAACCCCCGTAAATCGGGGGTTTTTGTTTTCTCGAAGAGCGACAATCTTGTTTTCCCCAAGCTCGGTGGGACGAAGTTCGAATCCCGCACTTTCGTCTGGCTGCGGTTGGGTGAGTCGAACGCATGGTGTTCGTGTTCACGCCGAGGACGCCAACTCACGACGTCAGCTACTAGATGACGTGGTCGGCCGCCCTCGGCAGACTCCGCCGCTCATACGAGGGCCTTGGGTGTTTCGCCCGTTGGGTAGGTCCTGCTTCGTCAGCCCGCTGTCGTGTAACTCGGGGACCCGGGTACGCGTTCGTCGCAAAGTTGTAAATCGAAGCCGAGCACGACCGGCTTGGTTTCGCAAACTCGGGGACATCCGCCATTGCGCCCCAGGTTGAGCGTGCGGTTGGCGAGGCTGGCCAGCAACCCACGAAAAACCTTGTGTCCGGACTAGGCGATTGGGCCTGACGGCCCTGACGAATGGGGAGTCTCTGGTGTGTTGTCTGATCAGACGCGTTTTTCTCCCGAACGTTCTCCCGAAATACCCTGATTCAGCCTCGCCGTTCTCTGATTCGGATGAGTCTTCGGGCCGTGCCTCGAGGGGCCGCCGATGGGGCTTCCGAGGATGATTGTCTTAGACTCTCGCGGTGTCGACGGGAGTGGGGCGATGAATGCGCTAACGGCGGATGGTTTGACGCGGCGGTTCGGGGATCTGGTCGCGGTGAACGATCTGACGTTCGAGGTCGCCGCCGGTGGAGTTGTCGGGTTTGTGGGGCCGAACGGTTCGGGCAAGTCCACCACGATCCGGGTCTTATTGGGTTTGATCGCGGCGAGTGGCGGGACGGGCACGGTGTTGGGTGAGTCGATCGAGCATCCCGAGCGGTTCGCGGGGCGGGTTGGGGCGCTGATCGAGAGCCCGGCTTTCGTCGGGGCCTTGACCGGCCGCGACAACCTCCGGAGTCTTGCCGCGTTGCGCGGGCTCCCGCGCGGGCGCATCGACCGGGTGCTGGAGACGGTCGGTCTGGTCGGGCGGGCCGACGATAAGGCGTCGACCTACTCGCTGGGAATGAAACAACGGCTCGGGATCGCCGCCGCGTTATTGCCGGACCCGGAGCTGCTCGTTCTCGATGAGCCGACCAACGGGCTCGATCCAGCCGGCATCGTCGAGATCCGTCAGCTCTTGAAGGCCCTGGCCGACGACGGACGCACTGTCGTTGTCTCGTCGCATCTTCTGAGCGAGATCCAGGCCATGGTCGAGAGTCTCGTGGTGATCCGGTTCGGCAAGTTGGTCTACTCGGGCAGCCTGGAAGATCTGATGCTCCACGGATCCGAGCGCGTAATCGCCGCGACGGAAAGCCCAAGCGACCTGCCCCGCCTGGTCGCACTGGTCGAGGCAAACGGTTGGCCGTATGAGACGTCGGACGATCACGTCGTCGTCGATATCCCTGCCGACCGCTCCCCCGAGCTGTTCCGGGCCGCCGATTCGGCGGGGTTAACCCTGCGCATGCTCAACCCAGAATCCGACACGCTCGAAGCCATCTTCCTGAGACTGACCGGGGCCACCGATGCAGAACTGTCGGAGGAGCGCCGGAAGCAGCGGCATGGAGGACGAGAGCTGATGCTCAATGCTTTTCGATCCGAGTTGATCCGAATTTGGCGGCCGTCGTTCCTCTTCGGAGGGATTGGTGTGATGGCAGGCTTTGCGGCTCTGGTCTCGATCTTCATCTTCACCTCGGCCAAGACGACGCTCGTCGCCCAGCCGCCCGCGATCGGACAGGGTCCCGGCTCATTCACCGTCGCCCAGATCGCCAGCCCCGGGGGCTTCTTCATCACGTTGGCGACCGTGAGCAGATTGGCCGGCGTGATCCTGCTCGCGCTCTGGGCGATCGCGGTCGCGACGGACTACAGCACCGGGCTGATCCGCATCCTCGTCCAGGCGCAGCCGAACAGGATCCGGCTCATGGCGGGCAAGATCGTCGCGCTGACCGTCTTCACGCTGTTGGCCGCCACGGTCACGGCTCTGGTCGTGATCCTGCTCGCGCGTCCGATGGCTCGGCTCGAAGGTATCCAGGTCGAGGCATGGAAGACCGACTTCCTCACCCATCTCGTCAAGGGGTACTTCGACTTCACACTCGCCGTACTGGTCTACGGACTCATCGGCCTCATGCTCGCGGTCCTCACCCGGAGCTCTGCGCTTGCGATCGGCATCGGAATCGGGTTCCTCCTCGTCGCGGAAGGCCTGATCACCATCGTCGCCTCCGGCGCCAGCTCCTATCTACCCGGCGGAACCCTGAACACCCTCGCCGCGGGCGGAAACAACCAACTCTCCTGGGGCGCCTCACTCGGCCTAGTCCTCCTCTACGGCGCAATCGCCGCGACCGTGTCCCTCCTCGCGTTTCGCTCGCGCGATATCACCTCGTAATCCGTACCGAGAGTTTGAGGAGTGAGGGCTCTCTGGTGCTGTTGTCTTGATCAGACGCGTTTTTTCTCCCGGACTTTCTCCCGAAACACCCTGATTCCAGGCCGGGTGGGCGAAGGCTCGTTCGTCAGAGTCTCTTCATCCGCTTGAAACCCCCGTAAATCTGGGGTTTTTGTTTTCTCGCACGGCAACGGATCGCGTGTTTTCTCCCGCTCTCTCACCCGAACCTTCGGACGCACCGAGCTCAAACCCTTCCGAGTGCGAAGACTCGCTCCTGCAGTCGAGCAAGCTCTTTTCAACGACTGGCGGGTCCCCGGGGTCGGGTTGATCCCACGGTGTCGGGCACATACGGCGAGTTCGTCGCGGAGCCGGCCGAGGGCGGCGACCGACCATCGACCCTCGAGGACCACATCGCGTGGATGAAGGTCGCAGGCCTCGCCGCTTGTTGCCTCCACGTGCACGGCGATCGAAGCCTCGCAGAGGCGGTCAGGGTTGAGAAGCGGATGGTGCGGGCACGGCCGTTCTTGAGGATCGAGAGGTTGCCGCGCCGAATCGAAAGGACCCGCGATGGCTGAGGTGAGCTACGTCAACGCAACCTGCATCTACGCGAACAACCCTGTCCCGGCAGTCAACGAGCTCAACCTCGAGATCGCTGACGGTGAGTTCATGGTACTCGTCGGCCCTTCGGGCTCTGGCAAATCGACGGCCCTGCGCATGCTCGCCGGGCTCGAGCCGGTCAGCGGTGGAACGGTGCAAATAGGCGGCGAGGATGTCGCAGACAAGGCTCCGAAGGACCGGGACATCGCCATGGTTTTCCAGAACTACGCGCTGTACCCCCACATGTCAGTCGCAGAGAACATGGGCTTCGCCCTGAAGCTGAGGGGCGTAGACAAGAAGGAACGCCAGGCCAAGGTGCACGAGGCCGCAGTGATGCTCGACCTCGAAGAGTATTTGGGCCGCAAACCCAGCGCGCTCTCGGGCGGCCAGAGGCAGCGCGTGGCAATGGGCAGGGCCGTCGTGCGAGAGCCGAGTGTCTTCCTCATGGATGAGCCGCTGTCGAACCTTGACGCCAAGTTGCGTGTCGAGACGCGTGCGCACATCGCCGCCCTGCAAGCGCGACTCGGCACAACCACGATCTACGTCACACACGACCAGGTCGAGGCGCTGACGATGGGAGATCGTGTCGCGGTGCTCCGGGACGGGATCTTGCAACAGGTAGACACGCCGCGCAACCTCTATGACTCTCCGGTGAACGAGTTCGTGGCCGGTTTCATCGGCTCGCCGGCGATGAACCTCCGCGAGGCACGCCTTGTTCCAGGCGGCGACGCCCTCCTCGGCGATATCGCGATACCGCTGAGCCAAGAAACGCTTGCTGCGGCACACCAAGCCGGCCTCGAGACCGTCACACTCGGTCTCCGGCCCGAGTGCTTCACGCATAGCCCCGATGGTCCCTTCCGGCTGCAAGTGACCCTTGTCGAGGAGCTCGGCGCCGACTCGTACGTCTACGGACATCTCCCTGGAGACGACCCGAGACAGCAAGCCGTTCGTCGTGCGTCACAGCGGCCACGTCTCGCCATCCGTCGGAGACACCGTTGGCCTCGAGCTGGTCAAGGGCACCGAGCACATTTTCGATCCGGCCACCGGTTCTCGGGTGAAGTAGGGAGTCGCCGCACTGTGCCCGCGGTTGCATTGTTTCCGAGCGCGCCGAGCCCTGGCGCATCGTTCGATTGGCGGCAGCGGGCGATCGATTACGACTCGTTCGTCTACAGCTGGTCGCAGCCAGGCCGGTTTCCAACGATCGTGTGGGATCACACGCATTACAACATGAGTGGTGACACCTACAAGATGCCGTCCTACTACGGCGATAGCCGGCTCGACACGGACGGCACGCAGGAAGCGCTTGGACAGATCGCATCCGTCGTCGGGGCGACCCTCGTAGGCATCGACAAATCGAACCAGGACGGCATCAACTACGTCGACATGCTGCGCACGTTCTACTGGCCCAGCCTCGGGATCGCACGTAACCAACCCACCGTCCAAACCGCCCTGGCAGGCCAGGCCGACCTCGATGGCGGTCATAGCTACTGGTATACGACCTCAGCGAACGTCCTCTACTACATGCTCGGCGCTCAGTACCCGAATGCGACGAACATGACCGAGATGCTGCGGAGCATCGCCGACAAGTTCTACGACCAGGTTGTCGCTCTCGGCGGCGCGAGCGCGAACTTCGACGGGCAGGGATTCAACTTCTCGACGAGGACGAAGAACGCCGGCAACCGAAACGAGGGTGGCGACGGGGCAGCCGGCACGGCTGCGATCGAGCTGTGGGCCCATGCCAAGTTCGGTGACGCGAAGTACCTCCAGGCGGCGAAGTGGTCGATGGACTACCTCGAGCGCTCGAGCTCGAGTCTCTTCTACGAGATGCTGCCCCAGATGGCGCCGTACCTCGCGGCGAGAATGAATGCGCAATTCGGCACCGACTACAACGTGCGCAAGTACTTCGACTGGATTCTCGATGGATCGGCCGTACGCCCCGGGTGGGGAACGATGCAGCAGCGCTGGGGGAGCTACGACGCCTACGGCCTCATCGGCAGTCAAACCGACGGCGGTGGCTACGCATTCGCGATGAACACCTTTTCCGCCCCGCTCTTTGCGGCCACTGCGAAGTACGACCCGAGGTTCGCGGACACTGTTGGCCGGTGGATGTTGAACATCCACAATGCAGCCCGCTTCTACTACCCGGACCAGATGCCGGTCGGGAATCAGCGGTACGGGGCCGACTACATCGACAACCCGGCGCACGTCATTCCGTATGAGGGGCTCCGCGCGACGGAGAACGGCCACACGCCGAACGCGACGGGCGACCCGTCCACCTACGGGCAGCAGTGGGGGCTGAACGCCGAAGGCACCACCGACCTCGGTCTCTATGGTGGGAGTTGGGTTGGGTTCCTCGGAGGCTCAGTCAGTTCCACGAACGTCTCCAACGTCCTGCGGACAGACCTGAACGCACTCGACTTCCACGCGACATCGTCGTATCCGACCTACCTCTACTACAACCCGACGCCCGGCCCCGTCGGAGTAGAGGTGACGCTGACCGGCGCATCGGATCTCTATGACGAAGTCACAGACCGGGTGCTGCTGCAGAACGTCTCCGGAGCGCAGACGGTGACGATCCCGCCTGGATCGACGATCCTGGTGATCCGCGCTCGCTAACGAGCGCTTCCGCTTATGAACCTGCTACTTCAACCGATCGAAGGACGTCAATGACCGCCTCTACAGCCCAGTCGGGTCCTACGCACCTGCCAAACGTCCCGTACAGGCTCACCCGCCTCGGAATCATCATGTCGCGCGACCCCAGTGCCCCGTTCGAAGTGGAAGGCGTGCTGAATCCAGCAACAGCGTGGGGAACCGATGGTGAGCTCTATCTCTACCCGCGGTTGGTCGCCGAGGGGAACGTCTCACGCGTGGGAAAGGCTCGCGTGGTCTTGGTTGACGGGGTACCGACTCGGGTGGAGCGGCAGGGCGTCGTTCTGGAACCTGTTCGCCCCTGGGAGCACGGCCTTCGGCACGGGGGCGTCGAAGATCCCCGCATCACCTGGATGCCTTCCCTCAACGTCCACGTCATGACCTACGTCGCATTCGGACCGTTCGGCCCCCGACCCGCGGTCGCCATCTCGCATGATCTGGAGAGTTGGGCGAGGCTGGGACCGTTCCAGTTCGAGTACGACGACGCCCTCGAGATCGACCTGAATCTCTATCCGAACAAGGACGTCCTGTTCTTCCCGGAAGCCTGTCCCGGATCCAGACGGTCGACCGAGCTATGCGGTGATCCATCGTCCGATGTGGGATTTCTCGTTCATACACACAGACGAGGTTGCGACCCTTCCGGCTGGCACGACCGATTCTCGTGCAAGCATTTGGATCTCGTACGTTCCGGAGGAGGATGTGCGGGCGGACATCTCGGCGCTCACTCGCCCGAGAGGACACCGCTTCGTGGCCGGCTCCCAGTTCGAGTGGGAGAGCCTCAAAGTGGGGGGAGGACCACCGCCGATCAAAGTGGACGAGGGCTGGCTCCTGATCCACCACGGCGTTGTCGGCAAGATCGGCGACGACCCGTTCGTGCCGCAAACCGACGTGTTCTACTCGGCAGGAGCGCTGATCCTCAGCGAAGCCGACCCGTCGCAGGTGATCGCGCGCACGCCAAAGCCGCTCCTCGTGCCCGAGACACCGGATGAGCTTGTTGGCACAGTGGGAAACGTGGTCTTCCCGACGGCAATCGAATCGATCGAGGGGAAGCACTACGTCTTCTACGGCATGGCTGACGCGAAGATCGGTGTCGCTCGTCTTGACCGAACATAGTCCTGGGCGGAGCCGTTAACCGGCGAACACGATCAGCACGATCACCCCCTGCCGCGCCGACAGCGTTTCGAGCGCTCCCGCCGTGGACATACACACTATGAACTTGGCGAGCCCTGACCGGCTTCCCCGCTGCGAGCGGAGCGACCGGGCCATTTCAGCAAGCCACGGATGAGGTTTCCATGCAGCCCGTAGCCGGGCACCGCGCGCCTTCGACCGCTCTTCACCCTTCGCCCCTCAGCCCCCCGGCGTGCGTGGCGGTAGCGGGCGCCGGCGGCTTCGGCCAGTTTTGCCTGGAGGCGTACAGGCAGACCGGTGATATTTCAGTCGCGGCAGTGGCGGATCCGAATCTGGCCGGGAGCGCGCCTCGGACACACCCGGAGCTATCCATCACGGCGGATTGGCGGAATCTCCTCGACGTTCCGACGATCGAGGCGATTCACCTCGCCACGCCACCGCTCCTCCGGGCGGAAATCGCCGTCCCGGCTCTGCAGGCCGGGAAGAGCGTGTTTTGCGAGAAACCGCTGGCCCTCTCGCTCCGCGAAGCAGACGAGATACTCGACGCTGCACGCCTCGCCGGCCGTAGCGTGGGCGTGGACTACGTTCTCCGCCATCATCCCGCGTTCGAGCTCGTTGCTCGGCTATCTGCTTCTGCGCTCTTTGGGCCGTTGCGGACGTTCTCGCTCCAGAACTTCGCACAGGGCCTGCCCGGCGATCACTGGATGTGGGATGCGGAGAGGAGCGGAGGCATCCTGGTCGAGCACGGCGTCCATTTCTTCGATGCATATGGACAGATTGCCGGCGCTCCGGAGGAAGTCTGGGGCAGCGCACCACGGAAAGAAGCGGTTCAGGTGACTGTCCGATATGTGAGCGGTGCGATCGGCCTCTACTATCACGAGTTCGCGTGGCCGCAGAAGGTCGAGCGCACCCACGGAATCATGTTCTTCGAGCATGGCTACGTCGAGATCGACGGCTGGATTCCCGAGCGGGTGCACGGGCGACTGGACGCATCAGCAGCGGCGCTCGAGGCTGTCGTCCGGCGCGCTGTGCCCCTCACTCGAGGTGCGCGAGGATTCTGGTGCCGTCTCTTTCGACGTTCGGTTTCCAGATCGCCAAGCCGCATACCGGTCCGCCATCGTCGACGGGATGCGCGACCTCATTGCGAAACACCGTGAGCCGAGCCATCGCATGGTCGTCTCCGCGCGCGACGCCCGCGACAGTTTGTCTCTGGCACTAGGGGCTCGGCGCGCTGTCGAGACAGGAGGGCGCGAGCGATTATCCCGATGAACAGTGGTTTCAAGAGCAGAGCCAAGACACATGACGATCAGTACAAGCACATGAGGATCGGCAAGCGACCGAGGCGGCAGATGTCATTGCTGACAGGCGAGGAGCCAACAAAGGTGAGGAGGAGCTCAAGGTGAAAAAGCGTCTGATTGTGTTGCTGGGGGCGGCTCTCGTGGTTGCATCCATGGTCAGTGCCCAGAGCGTGTTGGCGCGCGGCCATGCGGCCGCCGCCGGATCAGCAAGTCAAGGGGCGCCGCAGATCTTGCGCTGTACCGCCACGGGCACTGTCACGTACATGTACTGGGGCGACAGCGGGGACAACGCTGCCCATAAATCGAGCATTGCGGTCGCCGAGAAGAAATGCAAGGGCCTGCACGTGAACGCGATCTGGGATTCGGGGAACTACGACACCGATCTGGCTACGAAGATCGGCTCGGGTAACGCTCCGGATCTCTTCCAGCTCGATGCCTCGAAGCGGATTCCGCAGTACGTGTCCCTGGGCGCCCTCGCACCGCTGGACACGTTCGTGAAGCAGCAGAACCTCGACCTGCTCGGGACCTACTGGGCGCAGTGCGTGAACGAACTGACGTACAAGGGGCATGTGTACGGCCTGCCGCGCACGTGCAGCAACCAGAGCCTGCTCTTCTACAACAAGGAGATGTTCGAGGCCAAAGGGGTGGCATTCCCGACGAACAACTGGACGTACACCGACATGGCAAAGGCAGCTCAAAGCTGTCCGGAACCTACTCCGTGCCGCATGACCAGACATCTCAGTTGCGGTTCGGCATGGCCTTCAACACCGACGACTTCCGCACCGAGCAATTCATGTGGGGCTGGGGCGGTGACTGGCTGAACAGCAAGCTCAACCAGTGCACGTTGACGAGCCCAGCCGGCTCGGGCGGGTCTGCAGTTCCTGCACGACATCGCGTACAAGTACCACGGTATGCCGACCGCGGCGCAGGCCAGCGGCCTTCCGGACTACTTCGGCGGGTTCCAGAAGGAACGCTATGCCATGGCGTTCATGGGCCCGTGGGCGCTCGACTATGCCTTCGGCAAGAAGCCGGGTGGCCAAGCCGCAGGTCAACTTCGATTGGGGCGCGGTCCTGACGCCGAAGGGGCCGAAGTCTCGCCAGGCGGTGATGGCCTCGACCGGGACTCGTGATCGCCAAGAACTCCCAGTCACAAGAATGCGGCGTTCTGGCTGGCTCGCTTCGATAGCGAGGGTATCGGCGCGGTAGTGACCGGCGCCTACGGCGTCGACATGCCGGGAGCGAAGGCGCTCTGGAGCAACCAAGGCCATTGTCGCCGAGTACGGCAAGCCGCTCCTGGCCACGATCAGGCAGAGCAACCTGACCGGCCGTTACCCGAAGCTCGTGCCGCAGTACGACAAGTTCTGGAACGTCGATCAGCACCGACCTGCAGCCCTTCTGGCAGGACCAGGCGTCGGTTCAGGAGGTGACATCGAAAGCCTGCGCCGACGTCACCAGCCAGGGGCTACTGCGCTAGGCACGGGATCCTTCCGTCGGGCGGGCCTCGGGCTGGGGCCGTGCGCCGACGCCCGGCAAGTTCGAGCGGCGCGTGAGCACAGCCGATGGATTGGAGGGAGATAGCGCATGTCGGCGGTAGGGACGGCGCCGCGAAAGAGCGGCTGGGCGCGCTGGTGGTCGCGGTCTCGCGAGTCGCGCTGGGGAATCGGTCTGACCTCTATTTGGCTGGTCGGGTTTCTCGTCTTTTCGGCGGTCCCGCTTCGCGATGTCGGTCTACATCAGCTTCACCAACTGGGCGCCGATCTCCGGGCCCTTCTGGAAGGCCCACACCGATCGGGCTCAAGAACTACGAGACCTTTCTCACCGACCACGTGTACTGGCACTCGGTGTTCAACACGATCTACTACGCGGTTGGCAGTGTCGCCGTGGTCAATCTGGTCGCGCTGCCCATGGCCTTGCTGCTCAATCAGAAGCTGCGCGGTCTGAACTTCTTCCGGACGATCTTCTACCTGCCGGCAATCCTGCCGGCGGTTGCGGTCGTTCTCGTCTTCAGGCTGATCCTTTTCCCGGGAACCGGAGCTCGTCAGCTGGTTCCTCACCAAGTTCGGCGCTCAGTGCGACACCACGCCAGGTCACCTGCAACCCGGTCGACTGGCTCAATAATCCGAGGCTGACCATGCCGGCCGTCATCCTGATTTCGGCCTGGGGTGTCGGGCAGACACTCCTGATCTACCTGGCCGGACTGCAGGGCATCGACAAGGGGCTCTATGAAGCCGGCGCGGTCGATGGCGCAACCGGCTGGTCCAAGATTCCGGTACATCACACTGCCCCTCCTGACCCCGGCCATCTTCTTCAACGTCGTCACCGGGCTCATCGGGGCATTTCAGGAGTTCACCAAGCTGGTGATCTTCGCCGGTGGCGCGGCCGCCACCGGGGGTCCGAGCCAATCGCTTCTGACGACCTTCTGGTACGTCTACGTCGAAGGCTTCGACTATTCCCATATGGGACTGGCAACCGCCATGGCCTTCGGTCTCTTTGTCCTCATCCTCATCTTCACGGGGCTGAACTTCCTCGGCCAGAAGCGGTGGGTGTTCTACCAGGATGAGCGTCGCTGATGAGCACCGAGCTCGAGTACACCGCACGAGTCCCGGCGGCGGCACTTCCTGACGGCGTACCGAAACCGCCCCGCCGTCACGAGGGGCTGCCTGCGCGTGGCTTCGGCTCCAAGCTGGTGGCCTACGTCGTTGTCGTGCTCATCTCGCTCGTCTCGTTGTTCCCGCTGTACTGGATGCTCGAGAACTCGCTCCGCACCGCCGTTGACGCAGGGGCAAACGTCACCTTGGTGCCCAAATTCCCGTGGCAGTGGTCCAACTACTCGACCATGTGGAACTACCTGCCGTACCCGATGAGCACCTTTCTGATCAACAGCTTCGTCGTCGCGGGGCTGGTGACGGTCGGGACAGTGATCTCGAGCGCGCTGATCGCGTATGGCTTCGCCCGCTTCCGCTTTCCAGGACGCGAAGTCTTTTTCGCCGTGATCATCAGCACCATGATGATCCCGTACGCGGTCATGATGATCCCGCAGTACGCGCTCTTCATCAACTTCTTCCACTGGGGCAGCGGCGGCTCGCTCTTCGGCTACAACAACCTCTTCCAGTTCCTGCCTCAGATCGTGCCGGCATTCTTCGGCTCGCCGATCTTCATCTTTCTGCTGCGTCAGTTCATCAGAGGGATTCCATACACACTGGACGAGGCGGCCATGGTCGATGGCGCCGGGCCGCTACGGATCTTCTGGAAGATCATCCTGCCTGAGATCCGGCCCGCGCTCGCCGCCGTGATGGTCTTGACCTTCATTGGAAAGTGGAACGACTTTCTCGGGCCGTTGATCTACCTCCAGGATCCACATAACTGGACCGTGGAGTTGGCACTCAACGGTTTCGTGGGCCGTTACGGGACCTCGAATCTCAACCTGCAGATGGCGGCTTCCGTGATCGCCATTGCACCCATCGCGATCATCTACTTCATCGCCTCGCGACAGATCATCCAAGGCGTCACTCTGAGCGGCGTCAAGGGCTGAGCACGACTCCGCACTTGAACATTGAAATGGAGCAGGCACAAGTGCTATCCCGGATTGGCAAGTCTCGAGCCACCTTGCTCCTCATTGCAGCGGTTCTCGTCGGCCTGATCGGGGCGCGTTTCGTTGCACGCGGCGCCGGCAGCCAGACCCATGCTGCGCGACCGCATCAAGGCGGCCAGATTTGCGGACGGCCCGAAAGCCAGCCGGCTCCTGGACGGCGGCGGCTCCTCTTCCGGTTCCCGAGGTGTCGCAAGCCGCCCTCCTCCTCGCCAATGGCGATGTGTTGATGACGGGTGGGGAGGTCGTGAAAGATGGCCGTCCGACCTCTGTGGTGCAGCGATATCACACTGCTGCTGGAACGTGGTCGACCGTGGCCGCGATGCGGCAAGAGCGCATCGGCCACACCGTGACCCTGCTCAAAGACGGCCGTGTTCTTGTCGTGGGCGGGCTGGGGAAGAAGCTGCAGCCGCTCAGCTCGGTCGAGATCTACGACCCGGCTCGCGACCGATGGGCTTCAACGGTGCCGCTACCGGACGTTCGGTTTTCGCACTCCGCCACGCGTCTTCCCGACGGCCGCGTACTGGTGGTGGGCGGGATCGTCCATGGCGCGATCTCCCGCAGTGTTCTCATCTTCGATCCGCGCAAGCCGGCATGGCGGGCAGGCCCGCCGACGCTCTCTCCGCATGCGCAGCAGGATGCGCTGGCTCTTCCTGACGGGCGAGTTCTGATTGCCGGCGGGTATGGCGGCAGGGCAGAAGTGTACGACCCGAGAGCCGGCAGGTGGACGGCGGTGCGAGGTCCTGACGTACTCGCCCATCCGGTTCTTGCCCCCCTGCGTAACGGGGATGTCCTGCTCGCCACGGGTGTCAATCGCGTGGGACAGACCTTCCGCTCCACCAGCCTTTTCGATCCGACGACGGACCGCTGGAGCTCGGCCGCAGCGATGGCCACCGGGCGGGACTCCCCCATCGGTGCGGAACTGCGCGATGGCCGCGTCCTGGTCGCCGGGGGAGCGGCCAGCCGGCAGGTGCTGCGATCGGCTGAGATCTACGACGGGCGGAGCAACCGCTGGGACTCCCGCCGCCCCGATGCGTCAGGCACGATCCGCGGCGTCGGCCCTCTTGCTGCGGAACGGAAGCGTGCTGGTCTGTGGCGGCTCCTGGTATGGCACCGTCCTGAATAGCTGCGAGCTCTACCACCCTTAGGATGCGCTTCGGGCCCGGGCAGTTGGATCGGCCTGTTATCAGGTCTTCTCGCACCTGGCTCTGTCATTCGGCGGCAACGTGCTCGCCATGCTGTTGTCGCTGCCGATCGTCCTGGTGTCGATCGTCGTGGCGTCCTTTGTTCACTCGCTGAGTGTCGTACCGCTGGGCATCGCCATCCTGGTCGGTGCGTTGCCCAATCCGGCCTGCATGGGACTCCAGACGCTCGCGCGAGAGCTCGCGCCTGGTGACACCCCGGATTTCGGCGAACAATGGCAGGGACTCCGCATGTACTGGAGGGTGAGCCTTAGGGCGTGGCTGATCGGCCGCTGCAGTCACCATCACCTGCGCGCTGAACATGGCGTTCTACGCAGCACAGGCCGCGAACCCGGCAACGAGCTTGCACGCGGTCGCCGCGCCGCTGTTCTTCGTCTGGGCTCTTCTGCTGCTCCTCTGGCTCGGACTTCATCTGTATGTCGCTCCGCTGCTGCTCGCCCAGGCGGAGGCACGCGTGCTCCTCGCCTACCGAAACGCCGCCGTGGTCATGCTGTCGAGGCCGCTTGCCAGCTTGACCCTTTCCCTCATCTGGCTGGGTGCGCTGGTATTCACATCGGTCACGGCGCTCGCGACCATCATCGGGCTGGCTCTGGCCGCGTCCATCCAGCAGAACAGCTTCAGGCTGTTGCTCCCCAACCTTGTACCGACGCCGTCATGAGGAGCACCATCACTCGCGAGGCAGCTCGCTTTGCTGCTGCTACAGCCCTTCTTCTTGTCGGTGCTACGGCAGCCGCCTCAGCGCGACAAGCGTCTCCCGCGAATCGGATCAAAGCGCGGGTGGGCGCGTACACGCTGGCGTTTACTCCCAAGTCCGGGACCATCGTGGTGTCTCACGGTGGGAGCACAGCTCTCCAAATCAGGGAGCTCGGCGGGAACGCCAAAATAAGTCTCCTCAAGTCGACCAAGAGGATTACCCATTCCGGTACGAGCTGGACGCTCTCCGGCAACGCGCCGTGGGCGTCATTTCAGCTCGAGCTCACGGCTTCAAGTCCAACACGTGATGGGCAACCAGCCGGTAACGCTCTGATCGGCCTGACGCTGAAGGTCACGCCGAGCAGAGACGCGCCGGCAGACCCCGGTCCGGATGTCACGCTCGTCCACGCGCCGGGCGCCGCCTTGAAGGAGTACGCGGCGGCGCCCCCGGTCGCCGGAAACAATCTCTTCCTCTCCAACAGCAAATTCGGCAGCACGATCCTGTACTTCTCGAACTACACCGCACTCGGTCCGTACTTCGACCGCACACGGTCGGGGGTGACCCAGCCAAACTTCCCCTATGCGCGTGCCGGCACCAAGGGGTCGTTGGTCGGCATGTCCGGGAGCTCCTTCGGCTACGTTCCGCCGTCCAGCAGTCTCGGCTCGCTACCCCACAAGAAGCCGACTGTTGTCGTTTCCAGCTACCTCTACCTCGAGCCGGCGATCCCGTCCGCTGAATCAGACGTCGCCACGGCATATCTGCGGGCGCTGGACACCGTCGACTCGGCAGTCGCTCAGCCGTCCGTTCCCGCCGCCGACTGGCAGACCCTCGCGGCAAAATCTGCGACCGACATCGCCGATCCATCGAATTGGGTGACCGTCAACGGGCATCGGTACCTGCGCTCATACGTCTCCGACACCCGCTCCGCCCCCGAGCTGCTGACCCAGGCGGGCGTGCTGGCAGGGATCAGGGCATACGAAGCTCGATACAACACGTCAGTACCGTTCGACGCCACGCTCGATGCCGATCTAGCCACGTACTACGACCCGGTGTACGGCACCGTCATGAACAGCCTTCCCCACGATCCGTCGGCACGGGGAGAGAGCTGGTACTTCGTCAACAACCTGATCTCGCTGTTGCAACTCGCGCAGACTGGCGACGGCACAGCCAAGAAGTTGCTGCTGCAATCGGCGGACGCGGTAATCAAGCTGGCGCATGTCAACGGATACGAGTTTCCACAGAACTTTGCCTACAGTGACTTCCGCGGATCAGGCTCGCAAGTTGAACATGATGTTGCGGGAGGGTATGCCTGGTTGATGCTGGGACTGTATGACCTCACGGGCGATGCGCAGTATCTGGACGAGTCCAAAGCAGCCATTGCTCATGTGGCCGGCACGGGCTTCGACCTGTCGTACGAGACACACATGTCGGCGTACACAGCCGCCGCCGCACAGAGGCTCTACACGATGACGGAGGACACGGCCTATCACGGGTACGCCGTACTCGCGCTGGCCAACCTCTTCCACGCGGTCCGCCTCTGGGACTGCACCTACGGACTGTGTAGGAAGGGATCGGGCTATCACACGTACATGGGCCTAAACCCACTGCCCTGGTCGGACTACGTCGCGATGCTCGAGCAGTACGAGGCGTGGCTCGGCCTTCGGAGCTACATGCGATACGCCCAGAACGAGCCGGCCTACACAACGAACCTGGTCAAGGCGTTCATCCAGGACTCACCGCGGACCCTGCAGTACTCGCTGCCGCCATTGCTGCCGTCCGGCGCAGCGTCATCCGCTGCCGGGGAGTACTCGTTTGTGCCGCGCAACAAGCTGAGCTGGCACATCCCTCTTGAGGATCTGCGGGAGGGAGAGGTGGCCAGCGGGGCAATCGGCCAGGAGCTCTATGGAGCGGGCGGCCCCTTCATGTTTGCGGCCTACGCGCAGTAGTCAGGTGCGGTAGAGCCCGCGCGCACCGAGCCCTCGGGCGGCGGTGCTGACCCCTACACCAACTCGATCGCCTTGAGCCTTCGTGACCTTCGCTTGCCGCATCAGCAGCGATCACGAGCGATCGGCCGCCGGCCCTGACGAGTGCCCCTCAGCAAAACCGAGGGGCACGTCGGCCGCCGGTGCCCTCGGTCTCACTGAGCTCGGAAAGCCACTCCGTGAGGCCCGCCCTAGATCTGCCAGGCGTGGTTCCGGAGCACCGGAATCCGTTCGCCGTCGGCGGTGACGCCGTCGACCTCCATCTCGGCCGAGCCGATCATGAAGTCGATGTGCTGGGCGCTCTCGTTGGAGCGCTCGCGGTCCTCGTCCTCGACGAGGAACGGGAAGCCGTTGCCGAGCGCGACGTGGCTCGATGCGTTCTCATCCAGCAGGGTGTTATCGAAAACCGTACCGAGCAGGCCGATCCGCCCCTCGCCGTCGACGAGGGCGAGCTCACCGAGCCGGCGCGCACCCTCGTCGATCCCGGTGAGGCGACGCAGCGCCTCTGCGTTTTCGTCGGCGTCGATCTCGACCGCAACGCCATCTTCAAAGCGAACAGTGAGCCCGCGGATGATCGTCCCGTCGTTGAGGACGAGCGGTTTCGTCGCGGTGACGTGCCCGCTCGTGCGGCGAGGATCCGGCGTCGTGAAGACCTCCTCGGTCGGGAGGTTCGTGAAGTGCCGCAAGCCCTTTGCGGTCGAGAATTCGACAGACGACCAGGTCGCCGTCGGCAGCAGGCCAATCGTCAGCTCGGTTCCGGGCCCGCGCAGATCGATCGCGTCGAAGCGGCGCTCCGTCAGCCGCGTAGCGGAGTCGTTCAGCACCGCGATGCGCTCGTCCCAGGCCGCGATCGGGTCGGGCTCGTCGAGGCGTAGCACGTGCTCGAGCTCGCGCCAAAGCTGCTCGTACGCGTCGTCCGCCGCCAGGTCGGGATCGACGAGAGTCGCCCATGCCGGATGCGGTGCCGGGACGAAGCACCAGTTGGTCGAGCGCTCGCTGATGACCTTGAATGTCTCCTTCACGCTCGGCAGCATGTCCTTGCCGAGTAGCGACTTGTCGAGGCCATCCATCACGTTCGGCGCGGTCACGCCACGCAGGTTGATGCGCGCGCCATTCTGCTCGGCGTGCTCGAGCACACGTTCGCCATACCACTGGGGAACGAAGCCGAGCGTGTCCGGGTGGGCGTTCTCGATACGCACGCGCTTCACGTACGGATCGAAGTACACGACGTCGACGAACTTGGCGCCGCGCTTGTAGGCCGCCTCAGCGGTCGCACGCGCCTGCTCCTCGAGGCCGATCTCGGCCCCGACCAGAACGATCTGGCCTTCCTGCACGTTCGCACCGTGGACGGAGAGCTCGGCGAGGCGAGTGAAGCGGCCGGTCATGAGGTCGGAGCACGCTGGGCAAGCCCCTTGCCGAAGGAGACATTGGCGCGGCCGATCTCGGTGATCAGGACGAACACGTCGTCGCCACCCACCACGCCGGCCGCGACCAGATTGCGGTTGATCTCGGCGAGCAACGACTTCTTGACCTCATCGTCACGACCCTCCAGAAAAGTGATCTCAATGATCAGCAACTGGTCGGTGTAGGTCATGCCGAGATATCCGCTGGTATGACGGAAGCTCTCCCCGTCGTACTCGTTGAACAGCTGATACCGGTCGGCTTCCGGCACTTCGAGTGTGCTGACGAGAGCTGTCTGAATCGAGTCGGCGATCGAGTCCTTCTCTTCGGCCGAGCGGCCCTTGAGCAGATTCACCTTTACGAGAGGCATGCACGAGTCCTTTCTGTGGTTGAGATATCGACTGGACAGGCTCTAGACGGAGAGCAGGACCGACCGGAGCCGGCGGCCTTGAGAAACTCCGTCGCTGGCTAGGAGGCTCGAGCGACCACAGTGATCTCGACGAGCAGGCCGGCAACGAGGTCCGCGCGCACCGTCGTCCGTACCGGCTTCACTCCCCTGAACTTCTGCTCGTAGACGGCGTTGAACGCGGGGAAGTCAGCCAGGTCAACGAGGTGAACGAGGCACGAGATGACGTCGTCGAGCGATGCTCCGGCAGCCTCGAGCACGGTCTCGATGTTGTTGAAGGTCTGCTCGGTCTGCTCGGCCAGATCGTCGCTGACCACCTTGCCCGTGTTCGGATCGAAGCCGCCTTGGCCGGACAGGAAGATCCACTCACCCACCGTTAGCCCCGGCGAATACGGCCCGGGGGGAGCGGGAACCTTGTCAGAGCTAATAAGAGCTTTCATGGATGGGGCCTCCTCGAAGTGTGGTAGTCCGTAATTTCCCGGGCAGTATACATACCGATCGGTATACTGCAACATCATGAACACCATATGCTTGCGCCACATGTCCCGGAGGCTCAATGCGGACCGGCGCACATGATGGCTACTCGAGCCGGGCGTATACCGATCGGTATGTATACTACGGGCCATGACCGACCGGCCAAATGCGCACGACGCGCTCCTCGGGGCGACGAGCGAGCTGACATATGAGTACGGCATCACGGGCACGGGAGTGGACGCGATCGCGGCCCGGGCAGGGGTGACGAAGCGGACCCTGTACCAGCACTTCGGCTCCAAGGATCGGCTCGTCGCCGAAGCGCTCAACGACCGAAACCGACGCGCACTACTTGCCCTCGAGACGAACGCGAGGCGTCGCTCCGAGGAGACTGGCGAGCTGGTGATCCTCGCGCTCTTCGATGTGATCGAGAACGCCCTCCGCACGAAAACGAAGGCTGGATGCGCGTTCATCAACGCATCGCTCGAGATCAACCGCCCAGGCCATCCTGTTCGTGAGGCCGCGCTGGCGCATCTGCGCGCTCGGGAGGGACTCGTTCACCAACTCCTCACCGAGGCGGGCGTGGAAGACGCCGACCTGGCCGCCCAGGTGACGCTGCTCGTCGACGGTGCGTACGCCGTTGGTGGGTCTCGCCGGGATCCGGCCGCGGCGCGTCATGCGAAAGCTGCGGTGGCCGCCCTGCTCGCGAGCCGACTCGTCTCCTGACGACCAATGAGCGCGATCGCCGACCCTTGCCTGAAGCCGCATGACGCTAGCCGTTACAGCGTCACACTGATGCCTCGCCGGCACGCGGTTCTAGCTCTCGTCGTGGCGGTCTGTTGGGCGGTGAACTTCGTCGTCATCGACATTGGCCTCGAATCGTTCCCGCCGCTTCTCTTTGCGGCGCTGCGCTTCGGACTGATCGCCTTCCCAGCGATCTTCTTCGTGCCACGGCCAGATGTGCGCTGGCTGGCGGTTGTCGCCGTCGGCCTGTTCATCTGCGTCGGGCAGTTCGGGCTGCTGTTCGTGGCGATGAACACTGGGCTACCCGCGGGGCTCGCGTCGGTGATCGCGCCTCTTCAACCGGTGTTCACGATCCCGCTCGCCGCCGTCGCACTCGGCGAGCGCCCAAGCCTGCGCCAGGTCGCTGGAGTGTCGCTCGCCGTCGCCGGTATCGGAGCGATCGCCGCCGGTCGCGCCCACGGCGTCCCCCTTCAGGCAGTCGCACTCGGTATCGCGTCGGCAGCAGCGTGGGGCTGCGGGAATGTCGTGACTCGAGCAGCCAGACCGAAGAGACCCTTCTCGCTCCTCGTGTGGTCGAGCGTCGTCGCACCAGTGCCGCTACTCGGGCTATCGCTGATCTTCGAGGGCACCGCGCGCTGGCAGAGCGCGGCCTCTTCGATCGATGCTTCCGGGATTGCTGCCCTCGCCTACGTCGTCATCGTCTCGACGTTCTTCGGCTACGGCACCTGGTACTGGCTTCTGTCACGCCACCCCGCGTCGACAGTTGCGCCCTTCACCCTGCTCGTGCCGGTCGTCGGGATCCTCACCGCCTGGCTCGTGCGCGGCGAGCACCCGACCTGGGGCGAGCTGCTCGGGTCTCTCATCGTCTTAGTCGGCCTTGCGCTCGCGCTCGGTGTCGTCGACACGCTCGCGGTACAAAGGCGAGCCGCCGCCCGCGCAGTATCTGGCTACCGATCTCGTAGCCGTTCTTCGAAGCCGGATATGCGACGGCTGCCGACGCGGGCTGGCCCAGCGCTACCCAGCTGGGGCGTCCTCGTCTCGCTTCCAGTTTCGGAACTGAGCAACGATCTCTTCCCGCAGCGTGGGCGGAAGCGACTCCTCGCGCGGGACCATGCCGGTCTGCCTAATCGTCTCGCGAATCTGGTCGACGTAGGTGTTGCAGCCGGCGCAGTAGGAGAGGTGGCGCTCGAACCGTTGCTGCTCGTCGGGAGGCAGCGCGTCGTCGAGGTAGTTGGTGACGACCTCGATCATCTCCTGGCAGCTGTACTCGGTGTTCACGGGGCCTCGGTGGTCAAGTAACCCTCGAGCGCGGCACGAACTTTCGAGCGCGCTCGGTGCAGAAGCACTCTCTGATTAGTTTCGCTGAGCTCGAGAACGCTACACACCTCCGCGGAGTCCCAACCTTCGACGTCGCGCAGCGAGATCACGATCCGCTGGCCGTCGGGGAGGCCCGCGATCGTGTCGGCGATCAGCTTGCGTGTCTCGGCGGAGAGGAGAGCGCTGTCCGGCTCGGTCGACCAGGGCATCGGGAACGAGACCCAGCGGCATGGATACCGTTCGTCGGGGCCTTGGAAGCGGTCGGTGGGAAGGGCCGGCTCGTGCTCCGCTGCCTCGCGTGCGAGCTCGAGTGAGGAGAAGGGCACGGTGCGCGCCTCGCGAACCGCGTGGGTTCGGGCGATGTTGGCCACGATCCGGAGCAGCCACGTCTTCAGGGCGGACCGGCCTTCGAACCGGTCGAGGCCGCGGAGCGCGCCGAGCCAGGCCTCCTGCACGACTTCGTCGGCGACCGCGCTCGAGCGGACGAACGTCAGCGCGACCCTGCGCATCGCGGCGCCGTAGGCGTCGACGAGAGCGCTGAACGCGTCCTCGTCGCCGCAGCGGAGGGCCGCGAGGAGCGCGGTCTCGCTGCTCAAGGTCTCGGGACCGAGCATCCGCTCAGAAATTACACTGCTCGCGAAGGCGTAACGCGACGGCCTCTTCGCGTGACGGTACGAGGGACGGCAAACGAACCCGCAAGGAGACTCGATGAGCCTCGCCATGCACCGATATTTAGCCGACGAATGTGGAGCGACCGCCGCGAGGCCATTCTCGCCGCGCCTTCTCCGTGAGCCTGCGGACCACGGCAATCAGTGGCGGCCTTTAGGCGGATGAACCGCGGCGTCTCACATCTCATCGCGGGTTGGCGCACCGGGCTCTCTCGTCCCGTGCTCATCCTTCAAGCGGGAAACGCCCTCAACTACTTCGGTTACGGGCTCGTTCTTCCCTTTGAGATCATCTATCTGCACCAGATCCGTGGCTTTTCAACGTCGACAGCGGGACTGGTTCTCGCGGCGACCATGGGGACGTCCGCAATCGTCACCCCGCCGACGGGAGCGCTACTCGACTGGTACTCCGCCAAAGCGATCGTGGTCGCAGGAAGCTTGGCGAGCGCCCTTGGCTACGCCGGCTTCGCCTTCGTCGAGCGTCCCTGGCAGGCGTTTGCCTGCGCGATTGTCGGCGGAGCCGGGTTCGGCGCGGCAGGGACGGCCAACCGGACATTGATGGTCAGGTTGATCAGGCCCGAGCAGCGAGCGGCCGCCTTCGCGCTCAACCGCGTCGCGGGTAACTTCGGCATTGGTTTCGGCGCGACCGTAGGAGGCTTCATCGTCGCAGCCGCGCCGCGGCTGAGTTCGTTCCAGATTCTCTATTTCTTCGACGCTGTCACCTTCGCCGGATTCGCGCTCATCGTGCTTGCTGCCGTGCCGAGCCCGCGAGCCGAGATCGTCACAGCGGCAGACGCCAACGGAACCGGCTTTCGCGCCGTCGCTCGAGATCGGCTATTCGTCAATGTGATCGCACTCAACATCGTGCTCGTTGTCGTCGGCCACACGTTCTTCTCGAACATCCTGTCGCCGTTTGCAGAGACCCATACACCGGTCGGCCCCGGCGCGATCGGGATCATCTTTCTCGTCAACACGTCCTTCATCGTGATCGCGCAGATCCCGGCGGTGCGCGTAGTGGCACGGATGCGACGCGCACACGCTTTCGCTGCGGCAAGCGCGATTTTTGCGGTCGCTCTGCTCGCGGTGTTGCCGGCGACGCTGATCCACTCGGAGCTCGCTGCGGCCAGTCTCCTCGCCGGCGTTGCGATCGTCTTCGCAATCGGCGAAGTCGTGCACATTCTCGTTCTCGGGCCGCTGGTCGCGGACATGGCTCCAGCTCATCTGCTCGGCCGCTACCTGTCTCTCTACAGTCTGACCTTCACCCTTTCCCTGGCCCTCGGCCCAGCGATCGGTGGCGTTCTTCTGCAGAGCGCGCCAGATGCCGTCTGGTGGGGTGGCGCGCTTGCCGCGGTGCTGGCCGGAACCGTCTTGCTTCGACTCGGCGACCGCATTCCCGACCCGCTCCACGAAGCACCGCCACGGCTTGCGCCGGCGCCGGAGGCCGCGTGAGCCGCGCGTCGCCGCCCAGCTACCGACAGCGGACAGCTGAAGCCTCGCACGGTGGAGCCAAAAGGAGTCGGCCTGATCGAAACAGCGAAAAGGAGGACGCAGTGGGTTCATATCAGATGGTTGACGTCAGTCAGGTGGAGGCGCGGAACGGGATCTTTCGTGCGTTGACGGATCAGCTCGGCGTCGCCGGTTTTCGGATCAATCAGCTCGAGCTGGCTGCGGGCGCAGAGGGGCCTGAGCACGATCACATTGGGAACGATCAGGAAGAGGTGTACGCGGTGGTCGCGGGCGGCGGCGTACTGCGGACAGGCGGAGAAGAGATTCCGCTGCGCGCCGGCCACTTTGTTCATCTCCCGCCGGATGTGCGCCGACAGATGGTGGCAGGCGACCAGGGGCTGACGTGGATCGGAATCGGCTCGGCCACCGCCTAGACGACAAGCCCTACCAGCTGCGCGGCCCGAGGCGCTCGAGCGCGCGTTTCGGCGCACACGTGGTCACAAGTGACGACATCGTGTTCGCCGACGATGACGGTGTCGCCTTCGTTCCTGCCGACACTCGCGTTCGACGTGCCAGATCGCGCGGGCGGCGTCGAGCACCTCATCAACGCGGCAGATCGGCGGAGCAATCGAGGAATGACCACGCGGCTCGACCTTGAACGGTGAGCCGTTCAGGCGACGCCGACTCGGCCGGCACCGTCGCGCGAGGTCCGGGTATTCGCTCACACTCTCAGCGGAAAAGGAGATCCGATGGATAACTACGACATCCGCTACGACGACAAGTACGGTCGGCTAACACACATCGACCTGGCCGCCGAAGGCGCCGCGCACGACCCGTGGTTCAACCAGACGCTTACGACTGTGAATGACTGTGTTGTCCGTCTCGCGGTAATCGACGGTCGGCTCGTCGATTGGCACAAGCATGAGCACGAGGATGAGTTCTTTCTCGTGCTCGAGGGCAGGCTTGAGCTCGAGGTAGAGGGGCGCGAGCCGTTCGTGCTCGGCCCCCGTCAGGGGGTGACGATCCCGCGCGGCGTCGTGCACCGTCCCCATGCCCTGGGGCGCACCGTTGTGCTGATGGTCGAGCCGGCGACAGTGGTGCCGACCGGGAACGACTGACGGAAGATGAGAGTCCGGTGGTGCGCTCCCGTTCCATCCGAGTGGCCTGAACCAGCGTCGACCGCGCGGACAGATCCGATCAAGCGTGGGGGGTCAATTGCCGGCCGGCGACGCGGCGAGCGAGGCCGTCAGTTGACTGTTCTTGTCCAGTCCGGTCGTTGCCAGGCGCCGGTCAGGACGACGGCGATCCGCTCTCCCGGCAGTGTGTGACGCCGGACGGCGGCGACGCCGGCGGCCGCGGAAGGCTCGACGAGGACGCCAATTGTGTCGGCGATCAGTGCCATCGCGCCGCGTATGTCATCGTCGTCGACGAGCACGATCTCGTCGACGAGTGCACGCACACGTTCGAGGCTCGCTGCGATCGGTGCGCTGATCGCCAACCCCCCGGCGATCGTCGTCGGCGGATCGCTTCGGATGGGGTGGCCGGCGTCGAGGCTCAGCTTCATCGCGGGCGCGCCGCTCGCACACACACCCACGATTCGAGTATCCGGCGTATGCGCCTTGAGCCAGCGCGCGATACCGCTGATCAGCGCACCGTCGCCGACCTGGACGACGACGGTGTCGAGCGTCCCGGCGCGCAGAAGCTCGACACCGATGGTGCCGTGCCCTTCGGCGATCGCCGCCGGCTCGCCGTCGTAAACCAGTCGGTGCCCCGGCACGCTGCTTGCGAGATCCCGGGCGGCGGCGTCGGCTTCGACGAGGCCTCCGTGGACGGCGGTGACGCTCGCCCCGAACGCGCGCATGCGCGCTAGCTTGCCCGCACTGGCCGAGGAGTTCGCGAAAACGTCTACGCCGCAGCCGTGGCGGCGCCCCGCATAGGCGAGCCCGATGCCCCAGTTGCCCGCCGTTGCTGTGACCAGCCGCTCATCGAGGCTCCCGAGGCCGCCGACGAAATAGTCGGCGCCGCGGCCCTTGAAGCTCCCGACCGGGCTGACGTTCTCCAGTTTGACGAGGACCTCGCGCCCGAGTGCTTCAGAGAGCGTCGGGTCGGAGAATTGCGGTGTGTTCAACAGCAGCGGGTCAATCACCCTCGCTGCTTCCTCAATTCGCTCGAGCGATAAATCCATCACCGGCCGTGGCGAGTCTAGGGAGGTCGGCGGCGTCGCGGGCGACACGCTCGCCGAGGACACCGACCTGACGCTCGCGATCGGCCGCACCGGCCGCCGCATCGTCTACGCGCAGGACGCCCGCGCCTGGACCGAGGCTCCATCGAGCCTCGGTGATCTCTGGCGACAGCGTTACCGCTGGTCCTACGGCACCATGCAAGCGGTCTGGAAGCACAAGGGTGCGCTGCTCACCCGCAATCCGCGCGAGCGACGGATCGGCCGGCTCGCACTGCCCTACATGATCTGTTCCAGATCCTGCTTCCCATCGCAGCCCCGCTCGTCGACCTGTTTGCGTTCTACGGGCTTGTCTTCGGCAACGCACCCCTGGTCCTCGCGTTCTGGCTCGGCTTCAACGCGCTCCAGCTCCTGCTCGCGGCGTACGCGTTCAGGCTGGACAACGAACCACTCGGTCCGCTCTGGGCACTGCCGTTGCAGCAGTTCGTGTACCGGCAACTGATGTATGTCGTGATCATCGAGTCGACCGTGAGCGCGCTCGTCGGCGCGCGTGCCCACTGGCGTCACCTCACCCGAACCGGCGAAGTCGACGTGAAGCCCGTCGGATGAAGCACACGTGGCTGTGCTCACGGACTAAGCCCGAAGCGTGAGCTAAGGATCAGAGGGGCTGCACCGCACGGCACAGCCCCTCTGAGATTCGACTAGAAGCCCGTGCCGAAGGCGGAGCGCGGAACCTCGCCCAGCACCTGTTGCTGGTAGTAGACGGGTCCGCCGCCGTCCGCGGTCACCCCCACCCCTGGGTAGTGGGTGGAGACGGACAGCGTGTAGATGTTCGAGTTCGAGATCGCGAGCCCGAAGTAGTCGCCGATGAAACCGCGACCGGTCGGGCACGGGTCGGTGTGCGCCGTGCACGGGTACTGCGAGATCCCGTCCACCTTCTGCGACGGCTGGTCCGGATCCCACCCGAACCGCGAGACCCGAACGTTGCCGCCGACCGGAACCGCGCCGGTCGTCGTCCCGCTGTCCTTGTAGGGCTGGAGCGAGACGTTGATGCACGTATTCGCCGCCCCCACGTGCGCCGGGATGATCGACGGATCCGACGGGCACAGCTCGCGCCGGTCGTAGAACGCGACTGCGACCGCGCCTCCGGGGCCGGCCGCCACTGAGGGCTGGAACTGGTCGGTCGACGGATCGCCGTCGTCGTTCACGAGAGACGGCGCCGACCAGGTGAGGCCGCCGTCCGTCGATTGCGTGAAGTAGACGTCGGAGTGATTCGCCACCGGATCCCAGTTTTCGTACGTCAGGTAGACGTGTCCCGGGTAGGTCGGGCTGGCAGCGAAGTTCTCGATGATCCCGTCCCTGAATTTCGTCGGCGGGAAGTAGCCGTTCGGATTCTCGATCGGGGTTGCCGCAAGCGTGAACGGGGTCCATTTGGTGCCGTCGTCGACTGACTTCGTCACGTAGACGTGGCCGACCCGGTTCTTGTTCGTCGTGTCGAACCCGCTGACGAAGGCGACGTAGATCGTGCCGTCCGAACCGACCGACGGATAGACGTAGGTGTTCGCCGGTGTCGTCGCCGAAGGCGTCGTCAGTTGGACGGCCTTCGAGAACGACTGTCCCCGGTCGCGCGAGACGGCAACCATGATCTTGCTGCCACCGGACGCGCCGTTGAAGGTCGTCCACATCGCGTAGACGTGGTCCTGGTTGACGTTCCCGAAAATGTGGTTGACGGCGATCCATTCCTTGTCCTCGACGTGGCCCAGCGTGAGGCTCGTTTGGTTGTTCGTCGAATCCAGAGCCTTGCCGCTGTTCCCCTTCACCCAGTGGGCGCCCATGTCGTCCGAGTACGACACGTCGATCTCGCCGTTCGGGTGCAGGCCACCCTCCCAGAACGCGTTGAAGGGCAGGGTCGTCATATAGGCACGGCCCTGCGTGTCCCAGTCGACGTTCGGGTCGGTGTTCATCGTCCAGCTCGGCGGCATCTTCTGCGTGCCGACCGTGGTGCACTCGTAGCCCTGCACCTGGTTGTTCGACACCGGCGAGCCGTTGAGGATGGTGTACGACCCCAGGTGGAAGTCGTAGAACGTGCTCCACTTGCCGATGAAGAACTTCGAGTCGCCGACGATGTCCTCGGTGCCGGGCTTCACGGCGAGCCACGACTCCGAGTGGTTCGAGTTCAGCATCTGGGGCCCACACGTGCCGGGAAGCGGCTTCGTCGAGCCCGGCGCGACGGGATAGCCGCCGCCCGCCACCGGACTGCTGGCGACGACGTTCGTCCCGACGGGGCTCCATGCTGCCGTGGACGCCGATCCCGCGCTCGCGAGCACACCGAGGGCCGCGAGCGCCAAGAGGATTGTCTTCACGAGCTCTCCCCCTTTCTTAATGGGAGCAGGAAGGGTGGCACATCGGCGACCGGTTTGCAGCCTCCTATGGGATTCGTTTGCGGCGCCCTCCCTCGTCTTGCGCGATTTCGGAAACACTTAGGTACGTCGGTGGTGTGCGCTCGGTCGCCAACCGCGATATAAGAGCGTGTCCGGAGCGGGCGCCCGTGATATCAGGCCTCGCTCGATCGCGGGTCAAAGGAGAGAAGCATGACGCGAGTTTCCGTGCGGCTGCTACTTGTGGGCGCGCTGTGCGCGGTGTTGGCGATGGTGTTCGGATCGCTGGCGTCGGCAAGTGGATCACAGATCCCGAGGATCGGTACAGGCGTTCCGCAGACGGGGGCGTTCACTCCGTCGTCGGGCGTACTCGGCGGCGACGAGTTCGCGTTCGACGACGAGGACAGTCCGGATGCCTACAACGGCACGATCAGCCTTTCGAGCGGGGCCGGTGGCGGCCCGAACGTCACCGGCGCGAAAAAGGCGAAGTCGAACCCGACGCTCAACACCAGCTTTGAGGGGCTGAACTTCTACCAGCAGCGCTACGCGCGCGGCGGGAACCAGTTCTCGATCGAGCCGCCCGACCAGGGTCTCTGCGTCGGCAACGGCTTCGAACTCGAAGCGATCAACGACGTGCTCAACGTCTACAACGCTTCGGGGCAGTCGGTCTTGCCGGACAACACCGCGACGAACATCGTTGGCGGGTTCCCGCGCAATGTCAACCACTCTGTCGACCTGAACTCGTTCTACGGATATCCGCCGGCGGTCAACCGCACGACCGGAGCCCAAGGCCCCGAGCTGACCGATCCGAGCTGCATCTACGACGCGCAGACGCAGCGCTGGTTCGTCGTCGTGCTGACGCTCGACCGGAACCCGAACAACACCCTCAACCATGTGAATCACCTCGACCTGGCCGTCAGCAAGACGTCCGATCCCACGGGCGCCTGGAATATCTACAAGATCGATGTGACGAACGACGGCACCAATACGGGCGGTGTTAACCCGGGGCCGTACCTCGGCGACTACCCGCACATCGGCGCCGACTCGAACGGCATCTACCTCACGACCAACGCCTACCCCTGGTGCTGCAACGGCTTCGCCGGCGCGCAGATCTACGCGTTCTCGAAGGCGCAGCTCGCCGCCGGGGCAGCGAACGTGACGATGCAGCACATCGACACATCCGGCATGGTCAATGCCTCGAGCGAGACCGGCTCTACCCAGCCCGGCTTCACGGTCTGGCCGGCGCAGTCGCCCGGAACCGGCTCGTTCAACACCAGTAACGGCGGCACCGAGTACTTCCTGAGCTCGAACGCCGCCGACGAGGCACAGAAGCCGATCTCCGGCGCCGCTGGAACACGGACGTCGACACAGCTCGTGGTGTGGACGATGACCAACACCACCTCTCTGAACTCGGCGTCACCGGCGGTCAGCCTGTCGACCGAGATCCTGCCCGTCGGACAGTACGGGGTTCCGCCGAAGCAGCAGCAGCCCGGGTCCGGCACCGCGCCGGGCACGAACGCGCCGCAAGGCTTCTGCCTGAACGACACGACGACGGTGACCATCGCGGGCATCGGTTGCTGGAGGCTGCTCGTCGGCGCCGGGCCGACCGGCGAGGTCGTCTCGCGCCCAGACTCGAACGACACCCGCATGCAGCAGGTGACGTGGGCGAACGGCAAGCTCTGGGGCGCCCTCGACACGACGGTCAACCCCGACCTCGGGCCGGCACGCGCCGGCATCGAGTACTTCGTCGTCAACCCGAACGCAGGGAAGATCGACAACCAGGGCTACCTCGGTGCGGCCGGGCACGACTTCACCTACCCGGCGATCGGCGTCACACCGTCGGGTCGCGGCGTGATGGCGTTCACCGACACGGGTGACACCACGTTCCCGAGCGCGGCCTATGCGGCCGTCGACGCGAAAGCCGGCGTCAGCACGTGGGGCGACGTCGCCACCGGGGCTTCACCGGACGATGGCTTCACCAGCTACAAGGCGCAGGTCGGCAACCCGCCGCGGACGCGCTGGGGCGACTACGGAGCCGCAGCCGTCGACGGGAACTCGATCTGGATCGCGAGCGAGTACATCGCGAGCACCTGCGACTACACCGCCTGGGGCGGCCCGTTCTTCAGTGGCGGAACCGGTGACAACCTCCTCGGCACATGTGGTGGAGCGAGTCACGGGCCCGGCGTCAGGGCGGCACTTGGCAACTGGTCGACGCGGATCAGCAAGCTGACCCCGTAACGACGACCCCTGTAAACAGGACGTAAAAACACGAGGGCCGGCCGTCAGGCCGGCCCTCCTTTGGGAACATCAAGCCCATGAGGATCACTCTCACTGTCATCGCAGCGGCGTGTCTCCTGGGAGGCGCCGCTCAGGGATCCACGATCAAGAGCGGGCTGTACGGCAAGGTGACCCGGGGCCCGATCACGCCGGTCTGCATCGCCGAGGAGCCGTGCAGCGCGCCGATGCCCGGCGCGATGATCGTCTTCTCGCGATCGGGTCGGGAGGTCGCCCGTACGCGCACGTCTCCCAACGGGGCGTACCGCATAGCGCTAACCCCGGGCACGTACAGCGTGCGCGTACTCCAAGCACGACCTGTCGACCCTGCGACCACCTGGGTGCCGCGCGGCCGTTTCCGGCGCATCGACTTCTCGGTCGACACAGGCATCAGGTAGCCCGCGCCGTTAGCCACAACCGCGCTCGCCTCGGTTAGGGAGTTCGATTCTCTGCGCCCTCTTATTTATTCTTGTTAAATACGTAATTAGCCCGCCTGCACCGTTCATTTGTAGTGGTTACTTGACAGATCGTGGAGAAGGGTGCGAAGGTCGCCAGTGCGTTCGCCGTCGCCATGACGGCTCGCGTCACCGACGAAAGGGATTGGGAGATGAAGAGAACGCGCGCTGCGATCGCCACGGCGATCGCCGGAGTTGTCGTCTTCGCTGTCGCGTCCTCGCCCGGTCTTGCGACCGGGGCGACGGCCGCGCCACCGACACCGCCGTGCTTCGGTGGGCCGCCGATCGGCCCCGCGTGCGGCACGTTGAGCGAGACCGACCTCCACAGTCTCGTGAGCGACATGACGCTCGCGCAGAAGGTCGGGATGGTTCACGGGCAAAGCGAGACGACCGATCCTCAGTTCGGCTGTGGGAACACCGGTCTCCCCACCGCGTTCCCTGTGATCAATCCCGGTGCGACCGGCAGCGCGCTCGTGGCAGGCTGCGTGGGGCAGGCAGGTATCAACAACGGCATCAAGAGCCTCGGTGTGGCGCCGCTGCGCCAGACCGATGGTCCGGCCGGCGTTCGGCTGAGCCATCAGGAGACGGCACTTCCGGCTCCGGCAGGTCTGACTGCAACATTCGACCGGAGCGCGGCGAACCTCTACGGCGTCGTGATCGGCCATGAGGGTAGGGCGACCAACCAGGACGTCCTCTACGCGCCCATGATCAATCAAGTCACCATCCCGACCGCCGGCCGCAATTTCGAAACGCTCGGCGAGGATCCATTTCTCGCCGGCGCCCTCGTCACCGACGAGACGCTGGGAGTCCAGAGCCAGGGGCTGATCGTCACGCTCAAGCACCTCGCGGAAAACGACTTCGAGAACAGCCGGACGAACACCGCGGTCAAGCTCGACGAGCGCTCGCTGCATGAACTGGAGCTGCAGGCGTTCGAGGCGGCGGTGAAGAACGCCCATCCGGGCTCGATCATGTGCTCGTACAGCCGCACGAGTCAGTCCGACACCGGATTCGACACGTATTCCTGCGGCAACAATCTGCTCCTGAACACGATCGCGCGAGGCATGTTCGGCTTCACCGGGTGGGTGCTGACCGATTTCGGCGCCGTGCACCGTCTCAGCGACATCCTCGGTGGCGTCGATTCCGCGATGCCGAACGGGAACGGCGCAGGGATTCGAGACGAGCCGGACCCCGGTAACCTCTCCGACCCGCCCTTCAACAACAATGTCTTCGCGGCGGGTGCCGGCTTCCCGGGCGGGGCTCCAGGCAGCGGCAAGACGCTGACCCAGGCCGTGCTCAACGGCACCGCGGCGATCCCGACGAACGGGAACTACCCGCCGGTCCCGGCTACGACTGGGGCTCAGTGGTCGGCTGCTCTCGACACTGCCGTCTTCCACATCCTCACTTCGATGAATCGGGCAGACCTGCTCGAGGGGACCCAGTACGGTTCTCAGAGCGGCGGCTGCACGTCGGCTGCGGGCAATTGCACGCCATATGTTCCCGCGCGTCCGGATCTCCAGACGTTGATGGCGCCGGACTTCTCGGCGGCGCAGAAGGTCGCCGAGGAGAGCGCGACGCTGCTGAAGAACGACAGTCATACGCTGCCGTTGACGAGCTCCGATGCGTCGGGCAACGGTGTGCTCGTCGTGGGTCCGACCGCAACCGCCACGTACGTGGGGGGTGGCGGAAGCGCGCACGTGACGCCGTTCGAGCCGATCACCAGTCCGCTCTCTGCGCTTCGTGCAAGCGTCGGTTCCGGGACGGTCAACTACGTGCAGGGGTACGACCTCGACGGTCAGGTTGTTCCGTCGTCGGCAACGACGGTTCCTGCCGGGACCTCCGTGCTCGCCGCGGGGCTTCCGGCCGCAGACGCGTCTTTCGCGGGGGAGAACGGCTGGCTGCGCCAGCAGATCTCTACGGTGACACCGCCCTCCGGGTCGGAGCCCGCTGCCTGCAGCGGTACCTGCGCGACAGACCAGGTCGATCCGACGGTCGACTACACCGATGAAACGAGCACGCTGCCGGCTGGGACCGCATGGCGCTGGACGACGCACTTCACCGTCCCGGCGGCGCCCACCGGCTCGAACGGATGGCAGCTCAAGGTGTTCGTCAAGAACCAGAGCTCGGCCCAGTTGTTCGTTGACGGCCTCGCGAGCTCGGCCCGTCGGATCAACATCGCCCAGTACGGCGTCGCCGCCGGTGGCATCGGCGGCTCGGCAATCGCCGCGTGGGATGGTCTCGCCCAGACGGCGAAGTCGCACGACGGGCTCGAGTTGCAGCAAGCAGCGTTTACGGCGACGTTCGCTGCCGGCGAGACGCACGAGCTCGATCTCCGTGCCTACGCCAACGGGACTGACCCGCTCTCGGTCCGGTTCGAGTGGGTTCCGCCCGATTGGCAGACACAGTCGATCGCGGCAGCAACCTCGGCCGCTGCCTCAGCGAACAAGGTTGTGATCTTCGCGTTCGACGACGGAACCGAGGGTGTCGATCGCGGTGGCAACGACCAGAACGCCGGGCTCGAACTGCCCGGATGGCAGGACGCGCTCATCTCGGCGGTTGCAGCCGTCAACCCGAACGTGGTCGTCGTTCTCAACACGGGCGACCCGGTGTACATGCCGTGGCTCGCGGGCGTGAAGTCGGTGCTCGAGATGTGGTACCCGGGCGAGGAAGGCGGTCTCGCGACAGCCGACGTCCTCCTCGGCAAGACGAATCCGAGCGGCAAGTTGCCGATGACGTTCCCCGATGGCTCGGCCGCGAGGCCGAGGTTCCCGACCGACGATCCTGGGTGCGACCCCGCCGCGATCGTGATCCCGAACAACAACACGGGCATCGGGGCGAACGACGGCAACTGTCCGCTCTACCCGGGGGTGTTCATGACCGACCCTGTGCAGGGCGTGCACACCTACCGGACAGTCGACTACGCGGCGAACGGGATTTTCCAGGGCTACCGCTGGTACGACCTGCACAACGTCGCGCCGCTGTTCCCGTTCGGTTACGGCTTGTCGTACACGTCGTTCGGCTACTCGCATCTGAACGTTGATCCCGCCGCCGACGGCGGTGTTGACGTGAGCTTCGACGTCAAGAACACGGGCTCGACGACGGGCGCCGAAGTGCCGCAAGTGTATGTGGGGGCACCGAACGACCCGCCCGCTGGCGTCTCGTTCGCGGTGCGTGCGCTCGCGCAGTTCCAGCGGATCACGCTCGCCCCGGGGCAGTCACAGCGGGTGAAGGTGCACGTTGGTCTTCGTCGTTTCACGTACTGGTCGACGACCGACCATCGCTGGATCGTCGCCGGAGGTCCGCGAACGGTGTTTGTCGGCGCGTCGTCGCGTGACATGAAGCTCCAGCGGGCCGTCAATATCGCGGCGCCGGTGCTCGGCTCGCAAGCAAAGGGGTCGGAGGTTGACAATGACGTCGCGGGTCAGGCTGAAGCATTCCGGAACGTCGCTCCGATCGATGGCACACTCGATCACGCGTCGGTGTTCGTGGACCGCAAGTCGGCCGCTAAGGACCTGATTGTCGGCCTCTACGCCGACGCAGGCGGCCATCCCGGTCCGCTGCTGGCACGCGGCGACCTCGAGTCGCCGTCGGGCAACGACTGGAACACCGTTCCGCTGCCGACGACAACGATCAGTGCCGGCCAGCCCTACTGGATCGCCCTGCTCGGCACCGGCGGAACGCTCCGCTTCCGTGACGAATGCTGCGGCGCAAAGGGCAGCCAGCCCAGCGAGTCGAACGCGCTGAAAAAGCTGACCGACCTCCCGGCCACCTGGTCGACGGGCACGGTCTACCGCACCGACGGGCCGGCGTCTGCGTACACGCCGCTCGACCCGAGCGTGCAGGGAACGCCGTAAGGCGAACGGCGGGAGGGCGCCGGTGATCGCGCCCTCCCGCCGTCTCGTTTGTCGTGAGAAGAGTTGGGGCGCCCGTCGGGCGGCCCCAAACTACGAGCCACCGAAGACCGAGTTAGAACGCACGCGCAGCGAGGTCGCTGATGACACGCTCATCGATCGGAACGAGCGTGAGCGCACCGAGCAGCTCGCCGCGCTCCCCGACCGTCGCCAGCCGGACTTCGACACTGCGCGCGTTCGGCGGTAGCGCGCACTTGTCGATCGCTTCGCGGATACCGCTGATCACCGCTTCGCCGGCGGCTGTCGTGATCGCGCCGCCGATCAAAATCGCCTCGGGGTTGAGGAGGTTGCAGAGATTCGCGAGTGTCTGCCCGAGCACGCGACCGGCATCGCGCACGATGCGGGTTGCCTCAATGTCTCCTTCGGCCAGGAGTTCAAGCGCATGTCCCGGCGTCAGACTGTGGCCATGGGTCGGAACGAGGCCCTCGACGAGGTTGCGCGTCGACACGGATGGGCCGAGGCAGCCTCGATTCCCGCATGCGCAGACCGGACCGTGTTCGGCGACGCGTATGTGCCCGATCTCGCCGGCGAAGCCCGCCGCCCCGTGGTAGAGCGCTCCGCCGCTGACGATGGCGCCTCCTACGCCCGGCGCGAGCTTCACATAGATGAAGTCCGAGAGGGTGCGTCCGGCACCCCAGCGGAGCTCGGCCAGCGCCGCGGAGTTCGCGTCGTTGTCCACATACACCGGCAGTCGTGTCAGTTCCTCGAACGACCGCCGCGGTCGAGCGTCCGCCCATGGCGGGACGACCTTCGCCGCGACTCTGTCCTCCGTGAGGTTGAGCGGCATGGGGAGACTCAAACCGGCGCCGATCAGACGGTCGCGCCGGATTCCGCTTCCTCGTATCACATCTTCGGCTACGGCCCCGGCGGCCGCCAAGGCATCGTGGATCGGGGTGGTGGGGAGGTCGAGTTGCATCGAATCTTCAGCGAGGACCTCGAGCGAGAGGTCTGCGACTGCCGCCCGGACACTGTCTCGGCCAAAGGCGACTGCGAGCACAGCGCCCGCCACGGAGTTGAATCGCAGCAGGTTCGGCGGTCGTCCTCGCCCAGAACCTCGTTCGTCCTTCGCCAGCGGTTCCTCGATGACGAGTCCTTCGTCCCGCAGCGTCGCGACGACCGTCGACACCGTCGCGCGAGAGAGACCCGTACTGCTTTCAAGCTCGGCGCGGCTTACGAGTCCCTTTCTCTGGAGGACACCGATGACGCGGGTGCGACTGAGCCCGCGCCCCGCGATCTTTGCGCCGTGATCCGGTCCAGACATCAAGCCCTCAGTGCCGGAAGGCGCGTCGACCGAAGGCGATCGGTGTTGCCGATCGCTAGGGCGAGGGCTCCCACGAGCACTGCGCGTTCGCGCAGGTCTCCGGCGGCGACCGCGACGGCATCGGCTGACGCGGGCAGCGCGTATCGATCGATGGCCTCGCGAATCCCGGAGACGAGCGGTTGACCGGCCCGGCTGAGCTCGCCGCCGACGACGACGACCGCTGGGTTGATGACGTTGCAGATGTCTGCGAGCACCCGCCCCACCGCGCGGCCCCCATCGTGGATCACGCGCGCGGCCGCATCGTCGCCGGCGATGCTCAGATCGAGAAGCGCGTCCAACGTCAAGTCGTCGCCGTGGATCGGACGCAGAAGTGCGAGCAGAGCGTCCGTGGATGCGACCGTCTCGAGACACCCTCGGTTCCCGCAGCGACAGACGGGCCCGTCGGACCGCACCTGGATGTGGCCGATTTCCCCCGCAAAGCCGGCCGCCCCGCGAGAGAGTTTCCCTCCGAGCACAAGACCGGCGCCGATCCCAGACGACAGCTTCACAAACAGCAGATCTCTGCTGTCCCGGCCCGCGCCGACCGTGGCTTCAGCGAGCGCACCGAGGTTCGCGTCGTTGTCGGCCTCGACCTCGAGGTCAAACCGCCGCGCAGCCTCCCGGCGGATGTTCACGCCGGCCCAAGCAGGAACGATCGACGATTCACCGACGATGCCGGTGCGCCAATCCATGGGGGACGGAACACCGACTCCGGCGCCGATGACCTCGCGCCGCGTGAACCCCGTCTCGTCGAGGAGATCGTCGATCGCGTTCGCTGCGGCACTCAGCGCCACGTCCGAGCGATGGTCAACATCGAGAGCAATGAATTGCTCAGCCAAAACCGTCGACGAGAGGTTCGCGATGGCTACCCGCACGTGGTCATGGCCAAAGTCCACACCAATGGCAGCCCCCGCGGGGGTGTCGAGCCGCAGTGGACGAGCCGGCCGACCACGTGCGCCACGCGTGCCAGGTGCCTCGCCGTTCAGATACTCGACGACGAGTCCTTGGGCTTCGAGATCGACAACGAGTGTCGCGATCGTCGCTCGCGAAAGCCCAGTCGCATCCGCGAGCTCGCCGCGGGTCGCCACGCGACGCCGGCGCAACTCGTCCACGATCCGCATCCGGTTGCCCTCTTGCGCTCTCCGTTTGTCTTCAGCCGCCATCGCTCAACAGTAATCCACGCCTACTCCCGAACTCTCTCCCGAAACACCCTCATTCAGCCTGACCCAAACTGAGCTACGAGCACAATTTGGCTCAACTGTGCGGCTCGACGAGGTACGCTGGCGACGTGATCCCGTGGATTGCCTTTGCCGTGGTCGCCGTGCCCTTGCTCGTCGTGGGTTTCGTGGCCACACGCCGCAGAACGGCCGCGGGTGAGCATCCCGCGAGTGAGGACGCTCAAGCGAGAGCGCGAACGGAGCAGGAATTCGCCGACGCGGAGGCTTACGAGGCGAAGTGGCGTAAGAAGGACGAGGAGAAGTACCACCAGGAGCGCTTGCCCTAGTCGCGGTCGCCAGCGTCAGTGGTTCCGTAGGTACGCCGGAAGCGGCGCTAGGGGTGAACTTGGACTCGACGTCAAGCGCAAGGCGCCGCTCTTCGGCCTCACTGCTCGCTTCGCGATGTACGCGCGCGTGATTCCCTCGGCCGGGACCACGACGACGAGTGCGGGCACTCTCACGACGTGCTTCCACGCCGCGACGCCGGACCTGGTCGGGCTATTCAGCCTCACTCAAACTGACGTTGTCACCGCTAATTGGCCCAAGCATCCTGCTGACGAACGGACTCACGTGCCGGAATCTGACGTAAGGATCGCGTCGAGCCGCTCGAGGCTGGCGGCTGGCCACAGCGCCTTCATGTCGTAGTAGACCTCGAATGCCGGCGTCGACTCCGGAATCGTGATCCAGGTCACCTTCGACTTCGTGAAGATATGAACGTCAGGTGTCACCCCTGACGGCCGATCGAGCGTGCCCGCGCGCACGTACCGCACCTCGGGCCGTCCGTACTCGCTGAAGACCGCCACCTGGCAGCTCGGACAACGGAAGATCCGCTGGGTGCTGCCATCGTCACGCGGCACCTCGACCGGCTGCGGAGCACCGGCGACCACCTCCACCCGGTCTGCCTCGACCATCAGGTTGATTACGAAGGCGCTTCCCGTCTGCCGCTGGCAGTTCAGGCAGTGACAGCAATGGATGAAGAGCGGACTGGAACTAAGCCGGTAGCGAACCGATCCGCAGGCGCAGCCACCTTCATAAAGCGCGCTCATAATCTCCTTCTTTCGAGTACGACAGCATGGCGTCAGACGGTTTTGACAGTCGTCAGAACAGGCAGTCGCGTAGGACGGCGAGTGTCGTGGGGACGACGCGGAAGTAGGCCCAGTTTCCGCGCTGCTCGCGTTCCACGAGCCCCGCGTCGAGTAGCACCTTCAGGTGGTGGCTGACGGTCGGCTGCGTGAGTCCGAGCGGCTCGGTCAGGTGGCAGACGCACGCTTCGCCCGTGGGTTGTGCCTGGATCAGGCTGAGCAGCCGTAGGCGCGCCGGCTCGGCGATCACCTTCAGGGCCCCTGCGAGCCGGGCCGCTTCGTCGGCGTCGAGCGGGCCGGCGAGCAGGGGCGGGCAGGCGGCGGCGAGCGTTGCGATCGACTTCATGCACGCATATTGACGGAGGTCTATGTCCTTGTCACACTCCACGAGGACATAGATCAGCGTCGATACCGAGGGAGCGGTCGATGAGCCAGGCACTTGACCCGGTCACCCAGCACCACGTTCGGCAGGCCGCAGAGCGGCTGAAGGCCGAGTTCGCCGGGATCTTCTCGGTCGAGACGATCGAGCGCTACATCGGCGACTCGCTCGATCGGCTCGGCGGCTCTCGCATCAACGTCTTCGTGCCGGTGCTCGCCCACCGCTTCGCGCGTGAACGGCTGAAGGCACTCGCACAGGCCGAGCACCTGATCACGACCGGCCAGCCGGAGGTGCTCTTTGTCTGCGTCCACAACGCGGGTCGCAGCCAGATGGCCGCCGGGCTCGTGCGGCTCCGCTCGCAGGGCCGTATCCACGTTCGCTCTGCCGGGAGCGCGCCAGGAGAGGAGATCAACCCGGCGGTGATCGAGGCGATGGAGGAGGTCGGTGTGGACATGAGCGACGAGTTCCCGAAACCGCTCACCGACGAATTCGTCCAGGCCGCCGACGTCGTGATCACGATGGGCTGCGGCGATGCCTGCCCGATCTACCCGGGCAAGAAATACGAGGACTGGGAGCTCGACGACCCCGCCGGCCAGGACGTCGCCGCTGTCAGGACGATTCGCGACCAGATCGACGAGCGCGTGCAAAGGCTGATCGCCGAACTCCTCCCGGCCGGGTGAGCCGCTCGTACCTGCGGGCGCTGGTCGCCGAGGCGATCGGGACCTTTGCGCTCGTCTTTGCCGGCTGCGGCGCGATCATGGTCGACGCCAAGACCCACGCACTCGGCCACATCGGGGTGGCGTTCAGCTTCGGGCTCGTGATCATGGTGATGATCTACGCGGTCGGGCATATCTCCGGCGCCCACTTCAACGGCGCTGTCACCTTCGCCTTCGCACTCACTCGCCACTTCCCCTGGCCGCGTGCGCTCGGCTACTGGGCAGCACAGCTCGCGGGCGCGCTCGCAGCCGCACTGATCCTCCGTGGCTCGCTCGGCAACATCGCCTCTGTCGGTGCGACCTTGCCCTCCGGCTCGCAGGCGCAGTCGTTCCTTTGGGAGGCGGTGATGAGTGCCTTCCTGATGTTCGTGATCCTCGCCGTCGCCACCGACACTCGCGCAGTCGGCGAGGCCGCCGCGATCGCGATCGGCGGCACGATCGGCCTCGACGCGATGTTCGGCGGCCCGATCTCCGGCGCCTCGATGAACCCGATCCGCTCGATCGCCCCTGCACTCGTCTCCGGCAATCTGCACGCACTCTGGCTCTACATCGCGGCGCCGATCCTGGGCGCCTCAATCGGAGGGCTCGCCTACCAGTTCGTCCGCGACGAACACGGGTAGGGCTCAGAGGAGTCGCGGCAGTGCTCGTGAAGGAACTCCGCGAGAGACGCAGATTTCGATTCGGTGAACGGCACGGTGCGGTCCGGTGACACGAGGATTTGCCCGTCAGGGCTCGGCTAGCGTCTCGCCATTCCGCGCGTTAGTGAAGCAACTTGTGATTGTCATCTCTTTCTAGAAGGCGTTCGAGTCGCGCCGGTACAACATCCGCGTCAGATGACCAAGGTCGCGGTCTGTCTCGCCGACGACAGCCGTCCCGCGTTCATTTCGCGCCAGTGGTCGTTCAGCTTAGCATCCGGTGTCAGCGCCAGTACGTGGTTGCGTCTCCCGGGTGCGTGGGGATACGGGTGTATCGCTGGGCGGTCATGGGACCGTTGTTCCTCGCGTTCGGTGCGTGCACACGACCGCCGTGACGGGATAGCCAGAGCCGTTCGCCGACGCATCCACGACCGGGAGGTACGAGCTGAAGGCAGACCACGTCGTTTCCGCACTCAACACACCTACCGACCAAGGGAGGTCGAGATGAGCACCACCGTCCGGACATCCGCCGACATCCGCCCGTTCCAGATCGACATTCCCGAAGGGAAGCTCGACGACATGCGCGACCGCATCGCCGCGACGCGTTGGCCGTCAAGGAACTGGTCGCCGACCGGTCCCAGGGCGTCCAGCTCGAGACGCTGCAAGCGCTCGCGCGCTACTGGCAGGACGAGTACGACTTGGGGCGGATCGAGGCGCGGCTGAACGCGCTGCCGCAGTTCGTCACAGAGATCGACGGCGTGGACGTCCACTTCATCCACGTCAAGTCGTCGCACGAGAATGCGCTGCCGCTGATCATGACCCACGGCTGGCCCGGCTCCGTGATCGAGCTGCTCGACTCCGTCGGCCCCCTGACCGATCCGACCGCGCATGGCGGGAGCGCCGAGGACGCCTTCCATCTCGTGCTGCCCTCCCTGCCGGGCTACGGGCTCTCCGGCGAGCCGGCCGAGATCGGCTGGGACCTCGGCCGGACGGCACGGGCGTGGGCAGAGCTCATGCGCCGTCTCGGTTACACCCGCTACGTGGCTCAAGGCGGCGACGTGGGCGCCGGCGTGACGGACGCGATGAGCCGCCAGGCACCGGAGGGCCTGATCGGCATCCACACGAACCTGCTCGTGCCGGCGCTGAACGGCCCGATGCCGACGCAGACGGACGAGGAACAGGCCGCGGCCGCACAGATCGCGACCTTCCAGAAGTCAGGCAACGGCTACTTCGTCGAGATGGCCACCCGCCCGCAGACGATCGGCTACGCGCTGCTCGATTCCCCCGTGGCTCTGGCAGCCTGGATGATCGACCACGATACGGACGCCTACTACAAGATCGCGCACGCCTTCGTCGACGGGCAGCCTTCGGGCAACCTCACGCGCGACCACATCCTCGACAACATCACGCTGTACTGGCTGACCGCCACCGGCGCCTCCGCGGCGCGGTCGTACTGGGAGGCCTACGGCCCCGACGCTCCGGCCGCGAGCCAGAAGCCTCTGCCCGCGACGGCGATTCCGTTCGGCTTCACGACGTTCCCCGGTGAGATCTGGCGGACGCCGCGCAGCTGGGTCGAGGCGAGCTACCCGAACGTCATCTACTTCAACGAGGTCGACAAGGGCGGCCATTTCGCCGCCTGGGAAGAGCCGGAGATCTTCTCATCGGAGCTGCGAGAGGCGTTCAGGTCACTCCGCTGAGCGTGCATGGCGGCGACCCTGGCAACGAAGCGCCGCATCTTCGGAACACCGGGTGGGTCACGATCCCATGTGACCCACCCGTTTCCATCTCGACGGAGAGAAAGGTGTCGGGTAGATGGGCGATCCGGAGCGCGCCCTCGACGGTGTTGTGGTCGCTGATCGTGACGAAGCGCATCCCACGGCGCTTGCACACCCGGTAGACGCGCTCGGGATCGCTGAACGACTCGCCGAGCCCCGCTCGCCGCAGCGCATAGTTCCCGCTGTCCGTCGAGAAGGAGAGTGAACGTGCAGATCGCACAGTGCCTCGGTGCCCACTGCCTCTGATGTACACCCTCTGCGGGTGTTCCCTCGCGATCGTGGCCGTTGGTCACCGGCCCGGCGCCAGGCGTTCACCAGTTTGTTGCGCAACCCCGCGATCTCATCATTTTTCGTTTCGGCCGACCCTTGTGAGATATGACTCGGAGACGATCGGCCAATGAAGTGAGGAGCCCACGTGTCCGATTACGAGCGGGAGAAGCGCGTCAGCCTCCACCACCGCGACGAGGAAGAAGAAGAACAGCGGGAGCAAGGGGTGGAGCAGACGAGCGACGTCGACGCGGACGCCGAGGAACCGGACTCGTAGTCTTCGACCTCGCGGACCGCGGGCGGTGCAGTCAGGCCGTCTGTGGTTCGAGCTCGCCGGAGTTCTGGCGGCGTCGCCGCCGTTCGTGCAGGAGAACCTCGTAGTGTTGCTCGCGGGCGGTGGTGAGGGTCGCGAGGGTCAACTCTTGCTCCAGTTCGATGTTGCTCAACTGCGCGACAGATCTCGGATCAAGCGGCTGTGCGATCAAGGCGGGCATACCACGAGGATGCGACTGTCGGCTCGGTTCCGCATCGGTAAAACCCCGATATCAGGCCTGCCGATTGGGTCGCGTTACGTCGAACTTGTTCGTAACGAACACGTTCGTTATGGTGTGACCACATGTCTCCTGATCGACCCAACCATCCCGTGAGCCGTCGCGAGCGGCCGGCGAAGCCGGCACTTACCCGTGATGGCATTGTCGAGGCGGCGTTGCGGTTGATGGTGTCCGAGGGGCTGGAGCGGGTCACGATGCGTCGCCTTGCCGAGGAGCTCGATACGGGGCCGGCGTCCCTGTATGTGTACGTACGAGACGCGGCTGAGTTGCATGGCGCGATCTTGGATCGGTTGTTGAACGATGCCTTCCCTCTGCCGAGGACGCGGGGCTGGGAGGGAAGGATCGAGCGGACGCTGCTCGCATATGGCGCGATCCTGTTCGAGCATCCGAGCCTGGCTCGTTCGATCATTGCCCGCAGGCCAAGCGGCCTTCACTATCTCGACCTTGTCGAGAGCCTGCTTGCCGACATGGCCGATGGCGGTATTCCGCCAGACCGCGCCGCTTGGGGTGTCGACCGTCTTCTGCAGTTGATTGCGGCGACCGCCGCTGAGCAAGTGATGCGTAACGAGTCGTCGGACGCAGTGGCCGAGGAGCAGCGCGAACGCAGCGCGGTCGAGATGTCAGCCGGGCGCTTTCCTCACATTCACGACGTAGCTGACGAGCTTTACTCTGGGAGCGGTCGGGAGCGTCTTAGGTGGGCGATACAGGCGCTTCTTGCTGGCATCGCTGTCACTCCGCGAGCTGACTCGTCGGGCAGCAGAAGGGGTCGAGGACGAGCGTGAGCACCGCAGCCGCGCCCCGCACGTACGGGTCCTTGCGGGCGGCGTGGATCCCACTGGCTGCGCTCTGCATGGCGTTCTTTGTCGAGATGGTCGACAACTCCCTGTTGTCGATTGCGCTACCTACGATCGGCCGCGATCTCGGCGCCGGGACGACCGCGCTGCAGTGGGTCACCGGGGCCTACTCGCTGACCTTCGGCGGCCTGTTGCTCACCGCTGGATCGATTGCCGACCGGTTCGGGCGCCGGCGCGTACTGCTGGCCGGGCTCGCGGTGTTCGGCCTGCTCAGCCTGTGCGTGATCGCCGTCACAACGTCGGGGGAGCTCATCGCTCTTCGGGCCGCGCTCGGCATCGCCGCAGCGGCGACGGCGCCGATCACCAACTCGCTGGTGTTCCGCCTTTTCGACGATGACGCGCCGCGTATGCGCGCTGTGACCGTGATGATCGTTGTCGGCATGTCCGGCTTCATCCTTGGGCCGCTGCTCGGCGGTACCGCGCTGACCCACGTGCGCTGGGAATGGCTGCTGGTCGTGAACGCCCCGATCGCGCTGATCGCGTGCATCGGCGTCCGCCTGGGAGTACCGGCCGACCGGCCCGAGGACCTGACCCACGACGTGCTCGACCTGCCCGGTGGCGTGCTGAGCATCGCCACCATCGGTCTTGCCTGCTGGTCGTTAACGAGCGGCGTGCTGCACGGCTGGGTGTCCGCGGTCACGTTGGGATCGATCGTCGGCGCTGTCCTGGCGGGCGTCGCGTTCGTCTGGCACGAGCGCAGAAGCGCGGCACCGATGCTGGACCTCGGCGTCTTCTCCAGCGGCACCATCCGTGGCGCGGCCGTCGCCCAGATCGGGACGTCAATCGCCATGGCCAGCGTGATGTTCGGGCTGATTCTCCACTTCCAGTACGCCTACGGATGGAGCCCCTTGAAGGCCGGGTTGGCCAATCTGCCGATCATCGTGACGATGCTCGCCGCGTCCCCGTTCTCCGAGTGGCTCGTGCGCCGGTTCGGCCACCGCATTGCCTGCTTGGTCGGCGCGATCTTCCTGGCCGGCTCTCTCGCCGGGCTCTCGTGGGCCGTCGACCACGGGTACGCCGCCATCGCCGTCTGCATGGTGCTGTTGGCCGTTGGATTGCGCACCGTCATGACGATCTGCGCGGTCGCACTCATCGGCGCGATGCCGAGCAACCGCACCTCCATCGGCGCCGCGCTCAACGACACCGCCCAGGAGGTCGGCACCAGCGTCGGTACCGCCGTGATCGGGACCGCGATCGCCGCGCTCGTGACGACCCAGCTCCCTGCCGGCACCTGGCCAAACGACCTCGTCGAGTCGTTCTTTCACGGCGAACGCATCACCTACGGTCTGCTCGCGATCGTGGTCGGCCTCATCGCCGGATGGGGCGCTCTGACCCTGACCGACTCGCGCTCCACCGAGGAAGCCGTGTCTGTCGCCGACGCCGTCGCCGCCGCCTAGTCAGCTCGAACAGCCTGGTCGCGCTGCGCACGACGCCCGCGAATAGACACCTGTAGATTTCCGGGTTGTTGTTTTCTCACAAAGCAACAAGAGCACGTGACTATCCGACGAGGTCGGTGCGATTGATCGATCCCTTCGGGGTCGGCGGTGGCCCCGATCTGATTGCACGAGCCGTCGCCGAGCCACTTTCCGAGCTCTGGGGCCAGCCCGTCACGGTCGAGAACTATCCCGGTGCAGGAAGCACCGCGGGGCCCGCTCTGGTGGCGACGTCGCCGGCCGACGGCTACACGTTGCTGGTGAGCACGAGCGCACATGCGTATAGCGCTTCGTTCAAGACCAGCCTCCCGTACGACCCGCTGGACGATTTCGTCCCGATCGCACCGCTCACGAGCCAGCCTTACGTGCTCGTAGCTTCGATGCACCTTGGCGTCACAACGCTTGCCGAGCTGATCTCGGCGGCGAAAACCCGGCCCGGGGCGATCAGGTTCAGTTCTTCGGGCGTGGGCACCGCAACGCATTTGGCCGTTGAGAAGCTCAATCTCGACGTTCACATCGAAGCAGTGCACGTCCCGGCGCGCGGAACGGACGCAATTACCGACACGATCAACCAGACCGTGGCTGGACGGACCGACTACGCACTGTCGCCGATCTCCGTCGCCCTGACTCACATCCGAGAACACCGGCTCGCTCCGCTTGGCGTCAGCACGTCGCGTCGCTCCCGGCTCCTTCCGACGGTGCCGACGCTGGCCGAGGCAGGAGCTGCCGCCTTCGACTTTCCGATCTGGTACGGGCTGTGGGCGCCGGTCGGCACTCCGGCCAGAACGGTCCGTGAACTCTCGGAATCCATCGCCCGCGTGCTCACCGACCCGGCCCTGCGAGCTCGGCTCCGGGAACACGACGCGGACGTGATGCGCATGTCGCAGACAGACTTCGCGCACTTCGTAGTGGGCGAGAGCGAAAGCGCCGCACGAATCATCGAAGCTCGTCGTTCACCCTCGACCGACCTTGTCTAGACGTCCTGATCGACTCGCCGACCTGGCCCGAAAACACAGCCTCGATGCCTGCCATGCGAGCCCGGAGGTTCTGCGCGAGCGTCTCGGCCTGCGCCGACCGTGCAGCGCCCCCCTGATCGGCCACGTCGAGTGCTTCCACCACGAAGCCATGCTCAGTGGGGTCGATCTCAACCAGGGTGTCGTTCGCGAGCCCATACCTGATCCGGCCGGCGAGCCCGGCCAGCCCATTTCGCTCGAGCGCGCTCGCGAGCGCTTCCGCATCCAGGTCGCTCAGGACCTGCGGTTGGGTCGTGTAGATGTCGAACATCACGAGCGACACCGCGGCACGGTAATAAATCCGAGCGCATGTTCCGCGAGTGCTTGGTCGCTTTTCCGCTGGCGTCGAAGCAGGAGAGGCGCGGGCACCAGCCGTCTTGCGCGCGAGTGGCGAGGGTGTCAGGCTCCGGCGATGGCTAAGCGGGTTTTCACGTGCCTGCTGCTCGCCAGCGTGTTCGCCGGCGTCTGCGCGACAGCGGGAGCCGCCGCCGCGCCTCATCCGTTGACCACTCAACAACAACTGGAGCAGGAGAAGCTTCGCCAGGAGATCCAACAACTCCGAATCGAGAATCGCAACGCCGTGGGTGTTCGCGGGTTCGTCACCACCAATGCTGGCCTCCTGACGGGAATCGCTGCCGTCGGTGCTGCGCTCACCGCGCTCTTCAATCTCACGCGCCAGCGCGGATTTGACAGAGAGCAGCGGGCGGTAGAGAGCACGCGGCGTCTTGATGAACGCTTCAGCTCAGTCTTGGCGGACCTCGGAGGCCCGAGCCCTGTCGTCCAGGCGGCGGCTGCAGTGTCTCTGCTCACGTTCCTCCGTCCGGAACAGGCGGAATATCATCACCAGGTCCGCCTGGTCACGCTCGCAAACCTGAAGGTGCGAGAGGAGGGGACGATCTCAAGCCTCCTGGTACGTGTGCTCGAGGAGGCGCTGCGGACGGACGCGGAGTTGACCGTGACCGAGGTGGACTTCACCGACGCCGAGTTGACCGGCGCCGATCTCTCAGGCCTCGACCTTCAGCTTGCGAACCTCACCGGTGCGAAGTTGCGAGGCGCGCAACTCGACAACGTCATTCTCCGCGGAGTCGAAGGACGCGGCGTCGCCCTGGAGGGTGCCCGCTTGCGAGGCTCGGATGCGGATCTCCGAGAGGTTCGGTTCCAAGGCGCCACGGCCGCGGGCGCGATCTTTCACCAGGCGAATCTCGGTTCGGCGAAGTTCCAAGATGCCGACCTGACGCAAGCTCGATTCCAGTCCGCACAGCTCCAATCTGCACATTTCGAACGCGCGAATCTCAGCGGCGCACGCTTCCAGCAAGCCGATGTGAATGACGCCTTCTTCGCAGATGCGACGCTGGATGAGCCGGCTCTCAAAACGCTCATAGACGCCCGCAACTACAGAAAGGCACACTTTTCAGCCGAAATCTTCGAGCGGCTATGTGCCCTCGACGACGAACGACGTATCCAAAGAAATGTCCCCCGCCCTGGACCCCCGAAGGGAAGCCAACACGGGGAACAGGGCGGAGACTAACAGCTCGAGTTCGTTCGCGAAAGCGCGCGTCGAGACTTCGAAGATCGCTGTCTCCGCAACGCGGGGGAGATAGTCTCGCCTGCGACGTGCGCGCGGTGGTCGTTCGTGAGCCGGGACCGGCGGAGTGTCTTGAATTGGCGGAGCTCGTGCGGCCGACGGCTGAAGTTGGACGCGTGGTCGTTCGAGTCGGGGCGGCAGGAGTGAATCCGGTCGATGCGAGCAACCGCTCCGACCCGAGTTGGGCCGGCATCGAACCGCCGTATGTCGTGGGATATGAGTTCGCAGGCTGGATCGAGGAGGTCGGGGTCGGGGTTGAGCGGTTCGCCCGCGGGGACGCGGTTTGGGGCGTGTGTCCGGTTCGCGGCACGCGCTGGGGTACGTATGCCGACTACGTCGAGCTCGAGGCGGGTTGGGTCGGCCGGCGCCCTGCAGCCCTGGGTGTGGTGGAGGCGGCTGCGATTCCCCTGACCGGTTCGACCGCGCTCCAGTTGCTCGATCGTCTCGCTTTGCGATCGGGCGAGGCTGTTCTCGTGCTCGGCGCGAGTGGCGGTGTTGGACGCTTGTTCGTGCAGCTCGCGAGGATGCGGGGTCTCCGCGTCGCGGCCGCGTCAAGCCGGGCGTGGCACCCGCTCCTGCGCGAGCTTGGTGTCGAGGTCGTGATCGACCGCGAGCGCAGCGATGTCGTTGCCACTGCGGTCCGTGATCTCGAAGGGCCGTTGGACGCCGTTGCGGATTGTGCGGGCCACGGGCTGCTGGCCGCGAGCCTGGTCGGTGTGCGGGAGGGTGGGTCGGCCGCTTCGATCGTCGAGTTGCGCGGCGATTTCGACGAGGCGATCGACCGCAACATTCGGCTTCACGGCGTCCTCGTCCGGCCGGACCGAGCAACGCTCGACGGGCTTGGCGAGGCCGTGGAGAAGGACGCGTTACGGCCGATCGTCGACACCGTCGTCGAGCCCGATGCGATCGTAGAGACGCACCGCCGACTCGAGACCGGTCATGGCATGGGGAAGGTGGTACTCCGGATGGCGGATGTCGATGCGCTCGTGTGAGCGCTATTTGGCTCAACCATGCCGCTGACGAAACGAGCCGGGAGTTCGGATTTGTACCGGTTCGTCTCTTGGCATCTCCGTTTCGGGGATCCGTTTGTGCCCCTTGCGGGGGACAGGCTCGCCGCTCGGCGACCGATAGGAACTCCATGCGGACCGATTCGAACTCTGCTTCCGTGCGTGATGATGGATCTGTTGAGCCGCCGACACTCGACGAGGGTGAGAGTCAGACCGAAGCGCTGATGCGTCTCCGCCGGCTCTTCGCCGGGATCCCGACGGGGATCATGAGCAACGATCACGAGTCAGGCGTGATCGAGGTCAATCCGGCGCTGGTCAGGATGCTCGCTCGCCCGGCCGAGGAAATTACGCCGGAAAACCTGCAGGTCTGGACCCACCGCGACGATCGCGGCACGCGCGTCCTCCGCGAGGAGTTCGATCAGGAGAAGCGCCAGTGGTACGACGTTGAGAAGCGCTACGTCCGTGGCGACGGCGAGACGATCTGGTGCAGGGTCGTCGTCGAGAACGTTCGCAGCGACGGGCCGGGAAGGTCGTCGATCGCAATGTTCGAGGACATCACCGAGCGCAAGCTCGCCGAGTTCGCGCTGCGCGACCACACCGAGCGGCTCGCACAGATCATCGAGATCCAGCGAGATGTCGCTGCAGCGGACCTCGATCTCCAAGCCGTCATGGACCTGATCTGCGGGCGGACACAGAGGCTGATGGGTTGCGACGGGGTCGCGGTGATGATGCTGGAGGGCGATCGGCTCAGCTTTGGTGCCGATTCCGGCCTCAGCGACCGGACGACCGGCCACAATCAGCTCAGGCGGAGTGGGCTCGAGCTGAGCAGCTTCACCGGCTGGACGCTTCTGCACAACCAGTCCGCGATCGCCAACGACCTCCAGAACGACCCGCGCGCTGACCGCGAGAGCGCCCGCCGGGACGGCATTGGCTCGATGATCGTTGTCCCACTTCGCCACGGCGAGAGACCGATCGGTGTATTGCAAATCGTCGGGAACGAGAAGGATGCCTTCATCCAGGAGGACGTGGCCACGATCGAGCTTCTCTCGGTCGTCCTCTCGGCCGCGATGAGCCACGCCTCCGAGTTCGAGGCGAAGCGGGCCCAAGTCGAAGCGCTCGGTCGCTTGCGTGTGATCTTCGAGGGCACCTCGATCGGTATCACGCACGTCGATCCCGAAGCGCGCGTGCTCGAAGTGAATCCCGCATTCGAAGCGATGATCGGTTATTCGACGGCCGAGCTACGGGAGCTTCCACCCGGCAAGATCACGCATCCCGACGACTGGGGCATCCACCTCGCCCTGCACGAGGAGCTGATGGCCGGCCAGCGGGACTCCTACCGCTACGAAAAGCGGTACGTCCGCAAGGACGGCGAGCTCCTCTGGTGCCAGCTCACCGCCGTGCTCGAGCGCGACTCGGACGGTCACCCGAGCGTGGTCACGACGATGATCGAGGATATCTCGGAGCGGAAGGAGGCCGAGGATCAGCTCCGGCAGTCACAGCGGATGGAGACAATCGGCCGGCTGGCCGGTGGGATCGCCCACGACTTCAACAATCTGCTGACGGCGATCATCGGTTACAGCGACTTTGCGCTGGAACGGATCGGACGGGGGGAGACAGACGATCCGCGGCTGGGGGCCGACGTGGAGCAGATTCGCAAGGCGGCGGAGCGCGCGGCAGGTTTGACGCAGCAGCTGCTCGCTTTCAGCCGCCGGCAGGTGCTGCAGCCCCGGACGCTCGAGCTGAACGCGCTCGTCGGCGGGGTCCTCATGCTGCTCGAACGGCTGATCGGCGAGGACGTCGCAGCTCGTGACTTCGTTCACGGACGAGCAAGTGTTCGTCCGCGCCGACGCGGGTCGTCTCGAGCAGGTGCTTGTCAACCTCGCCGTCAACGCGCGCGACGCGATGCCCGCCGGCGGCACGCTTGTACTCGAGGTGACCGAGGCGAACATTCCAGGCGACCATCAGATCGTGAGCTGGGGTGCGAAGCCGGGTCGCTACTCGACGATCGTCGTCCGCGACACGGGTCACGGCATGGATGCCGAGACGCTCGCGCACGTCTTCGAGCCGTTCTTCACGACGAAGGAGGTCGGGCTGGGCACGGGTCTTGGCCTCTCGACGGTCTACGGCATCGTCAAGCAGAGCGGCGGCTGGATCACGCTCGAGAGCGAGCCAGGCGACGGCACGACCGCAACGGTCTACCTGCCCTTCAGCGAGGCCCCGCTGCAACAGCAGGAGGAGCAAGAGCTCGAACCGGCCGCCGGGATCGGGCGCATCCTGCTCGTCGAGGACGAGCCCGTCATCCGCCTCCTCGCCGCACAGATGCTCAAGGAGCGCGGCTACGAGGTGCTCCATGCCCCAGGTCCGATCGAGGCGCTCGAGCTCGCGACCTCAGATGCTTGCGACCTACTCGTGACCGACGTCGTGATGCCGGGAATGAACGGCCGCGAGCTCGCACAACGGATCCGCGAGCGAGTGCCGGAGCTCCACGTGGTCTACATCTCCGGCTACTCACCAGCGGCGGTGCTCGACGGCGGCCGACTCGACCCGGCAGAGTTCTTCTTGCAGAAGCCGTTCACGGCCGCCGAGCTTGGCGCGATCGTGCGCGAAGCGCTTGACGCGGCGGCCGCGCCGGTTTCGAGCCGGGTTCGAAGCTGACGCTCGAATGAGCGGCTATGGATCGGATCGGTAGTCGCGGGGGTCGGGGGCTCGGCCGGCCGGCCGAGCTTCAATTGGGCTCAGTCGCTTGTGGTACCAGAGGACGTCCGTCCCCGATGGGAAGTCCTCGACTCGACCGACCAGTTCGTAACCGTTCCGCTCATAGAGAGCCCGGGCCTGAAAGTCGTAGGTGAAATGCACGGTCTGTGTGCATCCGCGTGTCGCGGCCTCGGCCTCCGCCGCAGCGATGAGCCGAGTCCCGAGGCCGCGACCTCGGAGACTCGGCTCCACCCAGAGGCTCTGCAGCTCACAGCAGTCGCCCCAGGTCCACCCGCTGATGCCTGCCACGACGGTGCCGGCATCGCGCACGAAGATCGCCAGCTCGACCTCGTCACCGAGTCCCGTGGCGGCGGACGCCTCGCGGCGGATCTGCGTTTCGAGGAATTCGACGTCGAGCGGATCGGGATCGTGCTCGGCGTGGAGCTCCATCGCGCCCGGTTCGTCAGGCTCGGGCGATCTGCTCGATCAGCGAAAGGTCGTCGAAGTAGGTTCGGAATGACCGGATCTTCCCCTCGCGGAAGTCGGCCACTGTCGCGCCGGCCAACCGGACGCGACTGCCGGTTGCTTCCAGAACCGCATCCTCGGCGAGGAAGAAGGGCCCCGTGTGATCGGCCTCGATCAGCCATTCCGCGAACGCCTTGTTGCCCACTTCGTCGAGTCCTCGCAGCACGAGGACGACGTTCGAGAACGCGATGTCGCGGAGGGCGATGAGCTCGACGAGCGCTGTCAAACCCGAAACGCTCGCGTAGGGCGACCAGCCGACGACGTCGTCGGTGAAGAGGGTGCCCGGATCGACCGATGCCACGCCGGCCTCGGTCTCGAGCGCCTTCAGCAGCACTTCCTTGCGCGACTCACTCACCTGCAACCTCCCGTGCTAGCAGAATGGATCGTCTCGACGTCTTCTGACGCCAGACGCCTTCAGATACCTAGGGCTTTTGCCTTGGCCGCCGCGAACTCTTCGTCAGTCAGCGCCCCGGATTCGTGCAACTTCGCGAGATGCTCGACCTGGTCTATCGGATCCACCGGAGCCGGCGCATAGTCCGTCTCCGCCTGCCCGTCGTCGGCCCCCTGCCCGTCGTCGGCCCCCTGGTCGTATGCCTCCTGTTCCTTTCTCGCACGGTGATGAGCAACGCCTGCGCCAATTGCCGCGCCTGCGATCAGCCCCCGGCGCCGTGACCTTCTCCTCATTCCCATCTAAGAGCTCCTTTCAATTCGCTCATCCGAGAAACGACCCGGCCTCCCGGCGTTCTCGAGTCGGCTCAAGCCTGTCACGAGTCACTCTCGCCACCTCATTCTAACTGGGTGATTCGACTCCGTCCCGTTCAGGTGTTCGCGAGACCTCTATGGGTGATGCGGCTTTTCCTCCCGCCGCCGATGCTTAGGCGTGGACAACAACGTGCACACCCTGCGATCGCCGTGGGTCGACGAGCTGCTCGACGCCCCGTATCTGCTCGACACGTTGATGGACCACATCCCTGACCAGATCTACTTCAAGGACGCGAAGAGCAGGTTCGTCCGCATCAGCCGAGCCCTGGCCTCGCGCTGGGGGCTCGACGATCCGGCGGATGCCGTCGGCAAGACGGACTTCGACTTCTTCGCTCACGAACACGCACAAAAAGCCTTCGCCGACGAGCAGCGGCTGCTGCAAACGGGCGAACAGCTGGTCGGCATCGAGGAGCGCGAGACCTGGCAAGACGGACGCGAGGCCTGGGTGTCGACGACGAAGGTGCCGCTGCGCGACCGCAGCGGCCGGATCGTCGGGCTCTTCGGAATCTCGCGTGACATCACCGGCAACAAGCTGGCTGAGCTGCGGCTTGCCGAACTTCGCGAGAGTCAGCGCCGCGAGAGCTTGGGTGTGCTCGCAGGCGGTATCGCCCACGACTTCAACAATCTCCTCGTCGGGATCATCGGGAACGCCGACCTGCTGGCACGCGATCTCGTCGAGTCTCCCCAGGCTCAGATGGCAGCGCAAATCGAGCTCGCCGGTCGACGAGCGGCCGATCTGACACGACAGATGCTCGCCTACTCGGGCAAGGGCAAGTTCGTCGTCGAGCCCCTGTCACTCTCCGAGTTGGTTGGCGAATTGCTTCCGCTGCTTGAAAGCGTGATCTCCAAGAAGGCCGAACTGACCGTCAGCTGCCCGGACGGCCTGCGCACGATGCAAGGCGACGCGACCCAGATTCGGCAGGTCGTGATGAACCTGCTGACGAACGCCTCAGACGCACTCGACGAGCATTCCGGAAGGATCTCGGTGACCGTCGGTGAGGTGGAAGCCGATGCCGACTACCTCTCGCAATTCGCCTTCGCCAAAAGCGAGCTCGCAGCAGGCCTCTACGCCTTCGTGGAGGTGTCGGACACAGGCCGCGGCATGGACACCCGGACGAGGGAACGGATCTTCGACCCCTACTTCACAACGAAGCTCACGGGAAGCGGGCTCGGTCTCGCCGCCGTGCGCGGGATCGTCGAAGGACACGATGGCGGACTGCGCATGTACAGCGAGCCAGGCACCGGAAGCTCGTTCAAAGTGCTGTTCCCCGCCAGCGGCGAAAGAGTCAAGCAGGCCGCCGTAGCACCGACAGCAACGCCGCCGGAAAACCTGGCCGTGCTCGTCGCAGACGACGAAGACTTCGTACGCACGATCACAGCGAAGATGCTCGAAGCCTCCGGCTGCACCGTGACGGAAGCCTGCGATGGAATCGACGCGGTCAGCACTTTCCAGAAAGAACCAAAACGGTTCGACTGCGTCATTCTCGATCTGATGATGCCCGGCTACAACGGCGAAGAAGCATTCGCCCGGATACGGCAGATCCGCCCCGACATACCGATCGTGATCTACAGCGGCTACAACGCCCAGGAGGTGCGCACACGCTTCGCCTCAACCGAATCAACCGCCTTCCTACAGAAACCCTTCGGGCGCGGCGAACTGGACGCCGCGCTCACCGAAGCCACACGCCCGAACGGCACGGCTCAGACGACAACACCCGCAGCCGCCTGAAGCGCCAACTTCGAGGAGTCCAGGGTCTACGTGCTCGTGAACCCGCCGCGGTCGCCGCCTAGGGCGGCGACTCCGACGCCGATCCGTCGCTCGGTAGTTCGCGGTAACCGATGCACGAAGACACCGGCAGCGCCGGATACTTGACCGGAATCGCGTCGTTGCAGCAAAGCACGTAGATCTGGCCTCGCCGACCGCGCACCTGGCGCATGAACGAGCACGTCCCGCAGAGTCCCGGGTGAATATCTCGACTCATCCGTCGATCAGCGACTGCAATGCGACCTCTCGTGCTCCAGAAGGACGCACGGTACCCGCGCGCCACGCGCGGTGAGCGCTCGGAACATACGTGCCTCGCGCAACACGTCGTGCGCTCGTCGAGGTCTCGCCGGCGACGAATCCAGCCACGTGACGGGTCAGACGCTCGCCGTGGACCGGGGGGTGGACGAGCGTCTGAACACCTTTCGGCTAGCCTGCCGCAGCCCTGCTCAAGCTGATTCTCCTGGTCTTCCCGCTCGGACAGCTCGCGGGCCTCGCCCTGCTCGCGCTCGCCGTCCTTCTCAGCGTCGAGAAGCTGACCTGACTCGCGCGCCGGGCAACAACACGGAAGAACGACACCCGGGATACGGTCACCGCGATGACCGTGAGACCGCTCGAGCTCTCCGCTGTGACCCGGCGGCTGCTGTTGCGGCGCGGCCTGCGGCTCGAGTACGCGACGATCGCTTGGAACGTGGTCGGCAGCGTGCTCGTCCTAGCGGCCGCAGCCGCCGCCCGCTCCGTCGCGCTCGCCGGCTTTGGCCTCGACAGCCTGATCGAGATCGTCGCCTCCGCCGTGGTCGTCTGGCAGCTCACGGGCACAGACAAGGCCCGCGAGCGGACGGCGCTGCGCGTCATCGGCTACGCCTTCGTGCTGCTCGCGCTCTACATCGGTGCCCAGTCGCTCTACGTCCTTGCCGTCGGCTTCAAACCGCACCGCTCGATCGTCGGGATCTCATGGCTTGCGCTCACAGCGCTCGCGATGTTCGCGCTCGCTTACGGCAAGTCCGCCACCGGCCGTGCGCTCGGAAATCGGGTGCTCGAGACCGAGGCGCGAGTCACGATCGTCGACGGCCTGCTCGCAGTCGCGGTGCTCGTCGGGCTCGTGCTCAACGCCGGCCTCGGTTGGTGGTGGGCAGACCCGCTCGCCGCTCTGGTCATCGTCTACTACGGGCTGCGTGAAGGCAGAGCCGCCCTCAGAGAATCAGCAGCGGTTCCAAGGGTTGACAGGCTGCGCCGGATGTGGGAGTGATCCCGCGTGGAAACCGCGAGATCGAGCTCGCGAATTTGATTCGGACAAAGGGGAGACGAGTTGAAACGACTTCGCATCGGCGTCCCGTCACGCGTGCTCATCGCAGCGGTGGCCATTCTCAGTTGCTTGTTCGTGTTCGGCGGTTCCGCAATTGCCTTCAGCGGTGACGACACGCCGACGCTCCGACCGGGCGCGATGCCGAAGGAGGGCGACGAGGCGGCGGAGGCGCGGCTCCGCGAGCTCGACATCGCGTCCACGGACAATCGCACCGCCGGCGACAATCCGCTCGACGTCAGCCACGCGGGCGAGTTGCGTCGCCTTGCCGCGAGAGCTGCGCGCAAGCTCGCGCGCCATGCGCCGGGCGACGGCCCGCACACGTTCGCTGGGGAGTGGTCGAGCCTCGGGCCGAACCCGATCGTCACCACCGCCCGCAGCGACGGTGCCTTCTATGCGCTCAGCGGCCGCATCGGCGCGCTGGCGATCCGCCCGTCGAACGGCGAGTTCATCCTCGGCGGCGCGCAGGGTGGCATCTGGACGATGGACGCGGGCTCCGGAACATGGGTGCCGCGAACGAGCGACCAGGAAACCCAGACGATCGGTGCGCTCACGATCGCGCCGTCCAACGACAAGATCGTCTATGCCGGTACGGGCGAAGGAGCGCTCTCCGGCGACAGCATGTTCGGCGCCGGGATCCTCAAGTCGACCGACGGCGGCATCACGTGGACGAGCATCTCCGGCGACTACTTCGTCGGCGTTGCCGTGTCGCGCATCGCCGTCGACCCGACGGATCCCAACCACCTGTACGCGTCGGTCCTCCGGGGCCGGGGCGGCGCGCGCCGCGTCACCCCGCCGGTGCACTCCCGCTTCGGCATCTGGGAGTCGACCGACGGCGGCGTCAACTGGAAGCTCCTGCGGGAGGTGCCCGAAGCGAACGGGGCGACCGATATCGAGATCGACCCGCTCAACCGGAACATCCTCTACGCCTCGTTCTGGGCCGACGGGATCTACAAGAGCGTGGACGGCGGCCGGCACTGGGTGAAGTCGATGAAGGGCTTGCCGACCGGCGACTTCGTCGGCGCGGACACGCGTTTCTCGGTCGCGATCTCGCATCCGTCGGCCGCACATCCAGCCGTGCTCTATACCGGCTTCGACTGGGACAACCCCGACGGCAGCCATCACATCGCCGAGGTCTTCAAATCGACGGACGGCGGCGCGAACTGGAGTCAGACCGGAACCGGCACGAACGACACCGACAATGTCGAGGACTACTGCGGGACGCAGTGCTTCTACGACAACGTGATCGAGGTCGACCCGAACAACCCGAACATCGTCTACGCGGGCGGTTCGTTCGGCTACGACCTGAGCCCGCAATCGGGCGGCATCTTCCGTTCGACCGACGGCGGGGCGTCGTGGGAAAACCTCGGCTGGGATCTCCATCCGGACTTCCACGCGCTCGCCATCGACCCGGCGGATCCCGCCCAAGTGCTGATCGGCAACGATGGCGGCGTCTGGTACAGCCCCGACCGCGGTGGTCGCCCGACCGCAGCGCAGCCGCTCTCGGCCGCCGATTGGCAGGACCTGAACGGCACCGTCAATCCGTCGACCGCCGCCGTGATCCATCGCACCGGCCTCGACCTGACGCAGTACACGTCGATCGCGACCGTGCCGACCGTCGCGCCTGGCGCCGACTCCGAGCGCTTTTGGGGCGGCACGCAGGACAACGGCACGCAACGCAAATCAGCCAACTCGAAGTCATGGTTCGACGTCGCGGGCGGCGACGGCGGGCAGGTCCTCGTCGATCCAAGCCCCGGCAGCCCGAACAGCGACTGTCCGCTCGGTGCGTGTTTCGTGTACGGCACGTACTTCGGGATCTCGAACTCGCTCTACCGGTTCAACGACGGCGGGAACTTCTTCACCAACCAGTTCATCCAGAACGGCATCAACCTCACGGACCGCTCGGACTTCTACGTGCCGTGGGTGTTGAGCCCGAACGACCCGAACCAGCTGTTCGTCGGCTCCTATCGCCTCTATCGCACCGACGACGCGAGGGACACGGCGACGTGGAACGTGATCAGCCCCGACCTGACATCGGGCTGCACCGGCACCGCACCGAACGGCGCGCGCACCTGCGCCGTGTCGGCGATCGGCGTCGGCGGCGGCACCGCCGTCTACGCGGGGACGCTCGACGGGCTCGTCTGGGTCAGCCCGGACGCGCAAACCGCATCTACACCGACGTGGGTGCAGATCAACACGAAGAAGAACAGGCTGCCGAACCGCCCGGTGGCGACCTTCGCCGTCGACCGCAGCAACTACCGGATCGCCTATGTGGGCTACAACAGCTACGACGAAGCGACACCGAAGCAGCCGGGCCATGTCTTCAAGACATCGGACGGCGGGCAGTCGTGGACGAACATCAGCGGTGACATGCCGGACGCTCCGGTCAACTCGCTGACGCTCGACCCCGCCTACCCGAACACGCTCTATGCCGCTACCGACGTCGGCCCATTCGTGACGTACAACGGCGGCGCACACTGGGCGCCACTCGGGACGGGCATGCCGACGGTTGCCGTCTGGCAGATCGACCTGGACACGTTGCACCGCGTGATGGCGGCCGGCACGCACGGTCGCGGCGCATATCGCATCGGCGACACGACGGCTCCCGCCCCCGCGCTGGTGCTCTCGAAGGTCGACGCGGGTGTTCCGGTCGGCCCGGCGAGCAACCTGTCGTACACGATCACCCTGAAGAACATCGGCAACGGACCGGCAACTGGCATCACGCTCACCGATCCGATCCCGGACCACACGAGCTTCGTGTCCGCGGACAACGGCGGCACATCCTCGAACGGAACGGTCACCTGGTCGGGGCTCAGCCTCGCACCGGGCGCCAGCATCGACCTGCACCTGTCGGTCGGGATCGACGATGCACTCAAGAAGAAGGTGACATCGATCACCAACGACGGACTGAAGGCCACGTCGGCGGAAGGGCCGTTCACCACCGGCTCGCCCGTGGTGACGCAGATCGCGCCGCAGTATTCGGTCAGCGTCGCTCCGTCGACGCAGACAGACGGCGCGCATTCCGGTTCGAGCGTGACGTACACGATCGGTGTCACGAACCTCGGGTTCACGAGCGACTCGTACTCGCTCTCGAGCTCGGGCGGGACGTACACGGTCAGCTTCCTCGACTCGACGTGCACGTCGACGATCTCCGTGACGCCCACCGTGGCGCCCGGCGACACGACGAACGTCTGCGTCAACGTGGCGGTGCCGACAACCGCGAATGACGGCGACATCAACACGGCCACCGTTACGGCGACATCGGTCGGCAAGCCGACCGTATCCGCCAGCGCGACCGTGAAGACGATCGCGGTCACGAAGGACACGTTGCTCGTCGACGAAGACGGCAACGCGCCAGACGTACAGAGCTACTACTCGACAGCGCTCACCACGGCCGGGGTCTCGTTCAGCACGTGGGACCTCGCAACCGACAAGACGCTGCCGAAGGGGTATCTGCTCGCCCACAAGAACGTGTTCTGGTTCACGGGCAACTCGTACCCCGGCCCGATCGGCCCGTATGAAAGCGAGCTGAAGGCGTTCCTCGACGGTGGCGGGAACCTGTTCCTCTCCGGACAGGACCTGCTCGACCAGGCCGCAGGGACGACGCCGTTCGTGCACGACTACCTGCACGTGACGTGGGACGGCTCCGAGACGCAGAACGACAAGTCGACGGCGTTCGTCACGGGTGTCACCGGCAATACCGTGACGGAAGGGATCGGTCAGATCACGCTCGACCACAGCGTCCTCGGCGACGCCTTCATGGATGAGATCACGCCGAATGGGACGGCGACGGCTGCGTTCACCGACGACGGTGTGGCGGCCGGCACACCGCAGCCGGATGCGCTGACGTTCGCCGACACCTACAAGGTCGTGTTCCTCGCCTTCCCGATGGAGGAATACGGCGCGGCGGCCGACAAGGCTGACCTCGTCACCAGGGTGATGACCTTCTTCGGGTCGTAAATCCCTGCCTTCGTGCGCCACGAACCCGGGGCCGGCATTTGCCGGCCCCGGGTGTTACGGCGACGTCCATTTTGGGGTACAACAGGGACATGCGCGCCCTGGCAGCAACAGTGGCGGCCGCCTTCGTGCTGAGCGCCGCCGCAGTCGCGGCGACGCCTGCCCCGAACGTGAAGGGGATGGTCGTCCGCAGCACGTCGGTCATGACCTGCTTCCCGGGTGAGCCCTGCGACCCGCCGCCCCAGGCCACATTCGTCCTCTTCACCCGGAACGGCCACACGACGCGCGCCACGATCGGAGCGACCGGCGCGTTCACCGCGCGCCTTGTTCCCGGGCTCTACGCGGTCTCGCTCGCTCCGATGCGCAGCGGCATCTCACCGGCGACAGTGCGCGTCCCGCGCATTGGTGTGATCCGCCCGCGTTTCGTCCAGCGTTAGGCAACCTGCTCGACCATGTCCGTCGCGATGATCAGGGACGTCGCTCGAGCGGTTCGACGACCTTGGCAACGACCCAGCGGTGCTTGCCGATCCTACGGTCGCGGGCAAATCCCAGCTTTTCATACGTCGAGAGAGCGCCGTTGAACAGGAAGCCGGCGGGAACCGAGCCTGCGTCCTCCGGATAGCCCTCGACCCTCCCGCCGCCGAGTTCGGCGACGAGATCGAGAGCCCCTTTCAGTCCCGCCGTCGCGACGCCTTGCCGTCGGTGGCCCTTGCCGACGAAGTTGCACGCAATCCGCCAGTCGATCGGAGTGGTGACGCCCTTCTCGTACGCGGCACGGCTCTTGATCCTCGGCAGTTCGCCGGGAGCGCCGAACTGGCACCAGCCCACGCAGTCGTCACCGTCGAAAACGAGCGCCGCATGGGCCGTTCCTGCCCGCACGCGCTCGAGCTTCCGCTTGCGGTTCAGCTCACGCGTGGTCTCCTTGCCAACTCCCTCGGGGTGGAAGCCCATACACCAGCAACCGCCGAAGACGCCGTTGTTGCGGTCGACCAATGCGGCGAACGCGGGCCACGTCGACTCGTCCAGCGCTCTCACGGTGTACGCCTTCAAGGATGCGACTTTCCCGGCTTTCTCACTCCAAACCGGACGCCATTCATTGGTGGCGTTCGAAGCTGATGCGTGTGGAGCCGAGTAGCTGCTGGCCGACGATCGTGAACACACAACTGTCGCGGGAGAGATCCGAGGGGATGGGAATCGTTCCGTCCCAGAAGGTAACGCCGGCTATCGCACGGCGGAGGACGAGTCTGCCGTCGAGTAGGACCCGGAGGATGTGCGTCGCTTTGGGGAGGAGCGTCAGGTGGAGTGCCCCGTCGCGGCAGTTGTACACGGTGACCGTCGCCTGCCCGTAAATGTCGCCGTTTGGCTGGACGCCGGCTTCGATGGTCGAGAGCCGCGGGATTCCATTGAGGTGCCAGAGCGTCAGCCCGCTGACATCGAGGCCTTCCTGGGGCAGGTGCGCAACCGATGTGCCGATGAAGGTGTGGCGATCCGATGCGACAACGTATCGCTCATGAAACGGTAGTTGACCGCGAGGGCCGACGGAGACGGGCGTCTGCGGCATCGGGCCTGCCACGTTGGTCGGCCTGATCGAATAGACACGGTCGATCTGCGGGTTCCAGAAGCGCTCCTGCCAGACGATGTTCCAGAACGCTTCTCCGTCATAGAGATAGGCGACGTCTTCGTCGCCAGCCACTCGATCGATCCAGCTCCGGTCGGAGCCGAGTACACCCTGAGCGTTGTTGACAACCTGCGCGAGTTCGTTCGATGCGACCGCTGAAGCCGCGAAGAGGACTGCGAGTACGATCGCCGGCAACACGAGAACCGCGCGCCGCGGAACAACCACGAAGACGAGCAGCATCGGGATCGAGAAGAGCATTACAACGTTCACCGGTTGATGTCCGTGCACGCGATTGATCAGCAGCAGATCGAATGTGTTGGCGAACGCAACAGGCGCGACCAGCGTGTTCCAAGGCGCAAGCAGCGCCAGGCAGAGCACAGCAAACGCAGCCAGCGTGGCGGAGGCGAGCTTACGAGGCGCGCCACGAGCCAGCCAGAGCGCGAAGACCAGAAAGAGCAGCGGCGGGAGTGGCGCCAGGTCGCGGCCGAGCAAGTACGGGGCGTAGCGCGCGGAGAAGAAGCCCACTTGCAGGACAGTCAGACCGGTCGCCGCGAGACACACGGCGATCAAAGCTCGCGCCGCTGGATCGCGTTCTTGCCCGCGGAACGCCGTCGAGGCGACAAGCACAAGCGCTGCGAACGGGGCGAGCCCGGTGCTGAGCGCAAGGTACGAGAGGTGCTCAAAGCTGAGTCGCAACGCGGCCTCGATCGGGTAGGAGCCGCGCAACGTGCCGGCGTAGGAGCCGACGGCTGAGGGGAAGGCTGCGAGGACTATCGCCGTCGCGATCACGAGCACCCAGGTCGGCCAGAACGATCGCAGACGGGACCGGTCGCGAGCAAACGCGGCGTCGAGGAGGATCGCTGCAGCAAAGACCCCGACGAAGACCGCAGCCTGTGAACGGGTCAACACGGCGACGAAGATCACGGCAAAGGCAACCGCTTGGTCGCGGGCCGACCCGCTTTCGACCGCGCGCGCGATACCGAGCAATGCAACGGCGGCGACCGGATAGAAGAGCACCTCAGTCATCACCAGGCCCGAGTAGAGCAGGAGCGGCGAGGCGACTGTCAGCACCGCCGCGAGAACCGCGTAGCCGGGTGGCATCACTCGGCGCCCGAAGAAGAACACCGGCACGGCGGCCAGGGAGACGACGAGCGCCTGCAGGAGCTTCAGCGAGGCGTACGCGTGCGGGATGCTCGCCACTGCGAACGGCAAGCCGGCGACCGCCGGATAGAGCACGCCGTAGCCGGACCCCCGACCGTGGATCAGCGGAAGCGACCCGTCCCGCCAGAGGGCGAGCGCCCGTGCCGCGTAAATCCCCTCGTCGGGCATGATCCACAGACCGCCGAGACGTCGCCCCGCCAGCCAGTGTAGAAGCGTCGAACCGGCGACTACAGCGAGTAGACCAAGCGCCGCGACGCTGAGCTGCGGCCGGTCAGGAACGAGTCTGCGGCGAACCGCGCTTCGGCCTGCAGGCGTCTCGGCTTGCGCCGGTTGATGCTCGGCAACCGGTCGCTGCCGAGCTCGGTGAGCTCTCCGTTTCCAGAGCACCTAGCTCGGACCCTCGAGTAGGACGTCGATGAAGACCGATGCGGCGACGCCGATGGCCACGAGCGGAATGTATGACCACGGACCCAACAGTCAACGATAGGGGTGTGAGGATGTATCCGAGGCGGCTTTTGACGAGGCGCAAGGCGGTGTCGAGCGACTACACCCCTATCGCTGGTGCACGACAGGTCCTCGACGGGGTCGATCTCAGGCGTTAGGTCGTTACCGGCAATACGGAATTTCCGGGATCATACGACGTCCGGATGGGCGTGCGTTTCCTGTCGAATCCCGTTACTGGGAGTACATCTCAGCACTCGCTGACGAGTACGGTCTTTGCCGATGACTGAAGCGGACGCCGTCCTCGAAGCAGCCGGTCTCCCGTTGACGGAGCTCGCTGCCTGGCACGCGAGCGAGCCCGAGCTGGCGGGCTCCCTCGACACAGCGGCCGCCGCGATGGGTGCGCATCTCACGCGCGGCGAGGATCTGCTCGGACGCCTGCCGGCCCGCCGCAGCCGGACCGACGTCGAGGCCGCGGCGGCCGGTGTGCTCCAGTCGAAGCTCGACGCTGCGCGCTCGCGGTTCCTTCGCGTGCACACAGACGCGGTCTATGCGGCGTTGACCGACGACCTGCACCGTGCGGTCCGCGACGAGGAGCTCGTCTACGCCGCCGCCGACCGCTTTCCGGGGCTCGTGCCGACGCGCGCGCAGATGGCGGTCGAGCGGGCGCGTTCGCTGCCCGACAAGCAGGGTCTCGAGCTCGCCCAGGGCCTGTTCCTCTCGTTCATGCTCGCGTCACCGCGCTGCGGGGCGCACCTCGTCTGGTCGATGCTGCGCCCGACCGAGGCGGCGCTCGAACGTCTCGACGAGTTCCGCGCCACCGGCGTCGCCGACCTCGGCGGCACGGTCGTCGAGCGTCGCGGGCGGGCTGCGTATCTCGAGATCCGGAACGACCGTCACCTGAACGCCGAGGACTGCGAGACGCTGCCGACCACCGAGGTGGCCGTCGACCTGGCGCTCCTCGACCCCGAGGTCGAGATCGGCGTCATTCGCGGCGCGGTCGTCAGCCACCCGCGCTACGCCGGTCGCCGTGTCTTCGGAGCGGGCCTCAACCTGACGCACCTCTATCACGGCCGCATCGACTACCTCTTCTTCGTCACACGCGACCTCGGATATGTGAACAAGCTCTTCCGCGGCCTGAGCAGCGAGGAGCATCTGCCAGACGAGCCGGAGCAGACGACCGAGAAGCTGTGGGTCGCCGCGGTCGAGACGTTCGCGATCGGCGGCGCCTGTCAGATCCTGCACACCGTCGACCACGTGATCGCGACGCGCGGGACACGCCTCTACCTCCCCGCGCGCAAGGAGGGGATCCTTCCAGGTGCCTCCAACCTGCGGCTCGCGCGCTCCGTCGGCGACAGGCTCGCCCGGCGGGCGATCCTCTCCGGCCTCGAGTTCGAGGCCGGAACGCCGCACGGCGACCTGCTCTGCGACGAGACCGTCGAATCGTCCGCCGCGCTCGATGAGGCCGTGGCAGAGCGCGTCGAGGCGCTCACCAGCTCCGGCCTCGTGAATGCAGCCGGCAACCGGCGGGCGCTGCGCGTCGGAGCGGAGCCTCTCGACGTCTTCCGGCAATACATGGCGACGTTCTGCCGCGAGCAGGCCCGCTGCCATCTGAGCCCCGCACTCGTACGAAACCTCGAGCAGAACTGGAACGCGCATGAGCGCCGCCTCTGAGCCGGTCGTCTGGGATCCGGTCGAGCGACTGCCTCGCGCGGAGCTGCGTGAGCTCCAGCGTATGCGGCTGCGTTCGGTCTTCGGGGTCGAGCTGGACGCCGTCGCGCAGGCACCGTTCAGCGGCAAGGCCGATCTGCGCGACGGGTATCCGTTCGAACTGCTGCGCGTGCCGGTCTCCGCGCTCGTTCGCCTGCACGCCTCGAGCGGGACCCTTCGGCAAGCCGACGGTCGTCGGCTACACGCGCGCAGATCTCGAGGCGTGGACAGAGCTGATGGCTCGGTGCATGACGCTCGCCGGCGTCCGGCCGGGGATGCTCGTGCACAACGCGAACACCTACGGGCTCTTCACCGGCGGTCACGGATTCCAGCAGGGGGCGGAGCGAATCGGCGCCCCGGTGATCCCGGTCTCGGGAGGGATGTCGGCACGGCAGGCCACGCTCCTCCACGACCTCGGCGCCCAGGTGCTCGTCTCGACGCCGTCGTACGCGGTCGTGATCGCCCAGGCCGTGGCGGATGCCGGGATCGACCCCGCAGCGCTGAAGCTCGAGCTCGGCCTGTTCGGCGGAGAGCCCTGGACGGACGGACTGCGCGCGCAGATCGAAGCGGCACTGCCGGGACTCCGCGCAGTGAACTTCTACGGGCTGTCCGAGATGTGCGGTCCAGGGGTGGCGGCAGAGTGCATCGAGGCGCGGGACGGCCTGCACGTTCACGAGGACCACTTCCTCGTCGAGGTCGTCGATCCCGAGTCCGGCACGGTGTTGCCCGAGGGCGAGGAGGGCGAGCTCGTCTTCACCACGCTGGCGAAGGAGGCGATGCCGTTCCTGCGCTACCGCACCGGCGACATCGGCTCGCTCACGTTCGAGCCTTGCCGCTGTGGCAGGACGACGGCGAGGATCCGCGGACTGCGCGGCCGCCGTGACGACATGATCATCGTCCGCGGCGTCAACGTGTATCCCTCGAACGTCGAGCATGCGCTCCTCTCCGTGCCCGAGGTGGCGCCGCACTACCAGCTCGTCGTCGAGCGTGTCGGCGCGCTGGACGAGCTCACGGTGCAATGCGAAGCCGCCGACGCAGATGGCGATCGGGCGCGCCTCGGCGACGCCGTCGAGCGGGTGTTGCGCGAGCATCTCGGCATTCGCGTCCGCGCAGACGTCCTGGACGCCGGTGCGGTGCCGCGAAGCGAGGGAAAGGCCGTACGGGTCGTCGATCGGCGCCGCTGAGCCCGGTTCAGCAGATTCGAGTGAGCCGACCCGTTTCGACGTCGTAGACGAATCCCCCGATCTGCAGACCCTCCAGGCGCGCGAACGAGCGGACGCGTTCGACGTCGGCGCCGACGCTTCTCGCCTGGTCAGCGGACGTGGAGAACGAGAGATCGGATGTCTCGGGCCCGCCGGCGTCGCTGATCGTCCTGCGGAGCTCGTCGTCGCTCCCGGCGACCATCCGGCAATCGGTGTGCGCGATCACCATCAAGCGCCCGACGCCGAGCAGGTATCTCGCGACCACGAGCGTCGTCAGGACCTCATCCGTGACGCGCGCGCCCGCATTGCGGACGATCTTTGCGTCGCCGGACCTGAGCCCCAGCATCGCGAGCGGGTCGATCCGCGAGTCGATGCAGGTCAGTACGGCGAGGCCGCGGGCCGCCCGCCCGTCAAGGCCAGACCGGGAGAAGTTGAGCGCGTACTCGGCGTTCGCGGCCAGCACGTCTGCGAACTGGTCGACCTCGATCACGGCAACATCGTGCCGAACCTCGGTACGCGGTGCGGTTGAAGGACGCGAAAGGACCAGTATGTGTCGATGGCCGACCTGCCAGATCGAGTCGAGCTCGGAGTCGGAGAGCAGATCACCCTCCAGCTGCCCGGGCTCGGCACCGCCGGCTACGTGTGGGACGACGAGGTTGCCGGCGACGACGGGATCGTCTCGGTGAGCTGGACTCGCGGGCTTCCCGACGGCACGCCGCGAACGCCGCCGGGCGTGAGCGCTCCAGAGCTGGTGACGATCGTCGGCGAGAAACCCGGCAGCGCCGTCGTGCGGCTGTTCCAGCATCGCCCGTGGGAACCACCGGATCGGGTGCAAGCCGAGCACGGCGTGACGGTTTTGGTCATCCCGGCCGCGTCGCGCGGTTGAGCTCTGCCGCCGCCGTCAGGACCTCCGCGAACAGTGTTTACAGGTTCGCGAGAAGAGTTCTCGGATCCGTCATCGAACGCTAACGGAGCCGCCGTAGGTTCTTGCCGTCCAGGAGGCGTCATGTGGCAGGCACGCCAGTTCAAGCTTCTCGCTCGATCGTCGCCGTCACCGTGCTCGCCCTGGCGTGGCGTTCGCCGCAGCGGGTACAGACCTGTCGTGCCGCGAACCACTCACTCCAAACCGGGAGGTGGAACCATGTTGGGTTCTTCGCGTCGCCGGCTGATCGGCCTGGCGGCCGCATCTTGCGTCTGTCTCTCCGTGACAGCGGTTCTCGCGCTCGAGGCGAGCGCAACACGATCGGCGTTTCCGGGCAAGAACGGCCGGATCGTCTTCAACGACCAGACGGGTGCACTCGTGCTCGTCAATCCCGACGGCACCGGGCTGGTTCGGCTCGCGAAGACCGGCACACCCGACCAGTACATCGGCGCGTCGTTCTCGCCCGACGGGACGCGGATCGCCTACTCGAAGGTCGGCAACGACGCCGACATCTACACGATTCGCCCCGATGGGAGCGACCAGCGTGAGGTGACCTTCTCGCGCGGCATCGACATCGACCCGACCTGGTCGGGCGACGGCAGCCAGATCGCGTTCGAGACCAACCGCAACGGCAACTGGGACGTCTACGCCGTCAACGCGGACGGGTCGAGCCCGGTCCAGCTGACGAGCTCGCCGCTGAATGAGGAGGACCCGGCCTGGTCGAGGAGTGGGAAGATCGCCTACACCGTCGAGTCGGTCGCCGGCTCCAAGCGCGACATCTGGGTGATGAACGCCGACGGAAGCGGCAAGACGCAGCTCACGAACGCGCCGAATTTCAGCGAGAACCCGAACTGGTCGCCCGACGGCCAGTGGATCGTCTTCGAGTCCGACCGGGCGGAGAAGGGCAACCTCGACATCTACAAGATGCACCCCGACGGAAGCGGCCTCACGCAGCTCACGAACTCGCCGGCGCTCGATGCACTCGCGGCGTTCTCGCCCGACGGCCAGAAGATCGTCTTCGTCAGCGACCGGGCGGCGAAAGACAGCCGCAAGCTCTTCGTCATGACCGCCGACGGTGGGGCGCAGACGCGCCTGATCAAGGTGTCCGGCTTCAGCTTCCAGATGGTGCCCGACTGGCAGCCGATCTCCGCCAACGACCCGTGCACGATCCGCGGCACGATCGGAGACGACCGCCTCGTCGGCACGCCTGCGCGCGACGTCATCTGCGGCCTCGCCGGCAACGACAGCATCACGGGGCTCGGGGGGAACGACCGGATCGACGGCGGCCCCGGTAACGATCAGATCAACGGCGGGCCAGGCTCCGACACGCTGATCGGCGGCACCGGCAACGACTCGTTCATCGCCAAAGACCACACCCTCGACCTCCTCAACGGCGGCCCCGGAACCGATCGCGCGCTCATCGACGCCGGCGTCGACAGGGTCACTTCGGTCGAGAAACACAACAAGAAGTAAGGCCGGGGGGTTGCCCTCGAAGTCCGCATGGATCGCGGAGCGGACGATCCGGAGCGGATGCCGCTCGAACACCCACTTCGGAGGCGAGGGCGAGTCCCTCTGCGCGCGGCGTTCGGCCGAGTCGTCAGCGGACCCAAAGTTGATCCATCAGCACCGAGCCGTTGTTGTTCTCGTAGTTCCCGACCCGCGCAGACGTCAAGTCGGGGAGGCTCGGCGTGAAGAGCGGCACCCACGGCGCCGCGTTGGTGAGCTCGCGGTCGACGGTCGCGGCGAGCGAGGTCGTCCCTGCGGGATCCATTGGCTCATCCCTCGCCAGCCGTGCGATTTGCGCATCGATGCGCGGATCGCAGAAGTGCCCCGAATTGTTCTGCGTGTCGGCGCATTCGAGCAGGTTGAGCCAGTCGATGGCGAGCTGTCCGCCGAACCAGCCGGCGAAGGCGGCCTGGACGCTCGGCGTCTTGGACAGCGCCGCAAAGTACTTGCCCATGTCCGGGATGTAGTGCAGCCGCGCGTGGTACCCGAGCTTCCGGAGCAGTGACACGAAATAGCGCGACTCGGGGTAGAAGTAGTCGAACGACCAGACGACGACGCTGTCGCCTCGAGTACCCGACTCGCGGATGAGTGCTCTGGCGCGAGCGAGATCGGGTGCCTTCCATTCGCCGCTGCCGTCGGGTGCGATCGTGTACGGGCAGTAAGGCCGGTAGCCGGGCACGACCGGCGGGACGATCTGGCACGTCGGGTGTGCGAGCAGCGTCGAGCCGTCAAGGGTCGCCATGCGATTCCGGTCGACGGCGTAGTTGAGCGCGCGCCGGACGCGGATGTCGTTGAAGGGCGCGCGGTGCACGTTCAGGGCGATGTAGGTCGTCGCGTACTGCGAATCGAGATGGACCTGCCGCGCATTCCGAGCTTGCAACTGCTGAATGCGCGCGGCGCTGAGACCCGCCTCGAACGCCAGGTCGGCCTTCCCGGCGAGCACGTCCTGCACGACCTGCTTCTCGTTGTCGAGGACGCGGTAGACGATCTCGTCCGGGTATCCGTCGGGGCGCGCGGCGGCCGACCAGACGTGGAAGTAGGGGTTCCGCACGAGGGTGAGAAGCCGCCCGGGCACGTAGCTCTCGAACGCGTAGGGACCGGTCGCGGGCACCGGCTTCGTACCGACGTCATGGAGGGGGAGACCCGGCGGGATGGGGGCGAGAAAGGCGAGGTGGTAGGGGAACCTGGGGTCGGGCGCCGACAGCCGGAAGGTCAGCGTCGATGGACCGCGCACGATCACGCTGCGGGAAAGGTCGCAGTGCTTGCGACGCAGACAGGCGCGCGCGCCTTCGACCTCCAGCAGCGATGACGCCGCAGGCCCGTCGATTTCGAGGACGCGGGCGAGCGAGCGCCGGAAGTCGACCGCGCGGAGTGGGCGTCCGTTCGAGTAGCGAATGCCCGGTCGTAGATGGAACGCGTAGGTCGTTCCGTTGGCGGTCGGCTGCGGCAGCGCAGCTGCGAGGTCGGGCACGATCTGCGTCCCGGCGGCCCCGCCGACCCGACGGAAGCTCGTCAGCCCGTCGTAGGCGAGACCGATGAGAGCGTTCGAGTTGGTGCTGTTCGCCAGCCCCGGGTCGATCGAGTCGAGGCCGTCGTCGAGGACGACGAGGCGCCCGCCCCGGTGGCCTTTCCCGGAGGCTTGCACCGTGACCCAGATGCCGCCGAGGCCTGACGCCAGACCCTCGGGCCGGTTTCCGATCGAGGTCACGCCGGTGACGACCGCCCGGCTGGGGTCGATGCGCACGATGCGGGAGCCGAACTCCGAGCTCACCCACACGGCACCCCCGCTGAAGCTCACCGAAGACGGGCCGCCGGTCACACCGATGCTCGCCGTCTGCTGGAGCGTCGTCGCGTCCACCTTGGAGACGGTGTCGTCGAGCGAGTTCGCCACCCAGAGCGACCCGCCCACGTAGGCGATGCCGGTCGGGCCCGCGCCGACGGTCGCCTTCTCGGTCACGGTGTTCGTCGCCGGGTCGATCCCGTAGACATTCCGGGTCGCTTCGTCGGTCACCCAGACGAGGCCGCCGCCGACCGCGATCCCGGCCCCGACGGCATTCGTCGGAATCGCCCTCGCGACGACGTCGCCGGTGTTCGCGTCGATCCGCGTCACGTTGCGATCGTCGGCGTTGGTCACCCACACCGAGCCGTAACCGCAGGCGACCGCCGTCGGCCCCGCGCTGACATGGATCACTCTGACGACCCTGTTCGTCTCCGCGCTGATCCACGAGACAGTCGCCTCGTCGTGGTTCGCCACCCAGACGCCGCCACCACACACGGCGATCCCGCTCGGACTGGCGCCGACCGGGATCGTCTGCACGTTCTTCGAGCGAGGATCGACGCGAGAGACGTCGTCGCCGGCCGAGTTCACGGTCCACACAGCGCCGTCGCCCACCGCGACCGCCGTGGGCGCCTGACCGACCGGAACCTGGACCCTCACCCGGCGGCCAGGCGCGGCGATCAATCCGACGGCGTCGGCTCTCACAGTCGTCGCGCGCGTCGCGCTGCTCCTCGACGCGACCACAGCTGCCGCGACACCGGCACTCACCGCGACGACGACCGCGGCAATCACGATGCTGAAGCGTCGCGCACGTGGGTGTCCGGGTGCCAGTTCGACATCCGCCGGGACCGCCGCCTGTCCGTTGTGGCCGGTCGGGGCGGCGAGGAGCTCGCGGTAGACCGACTCCGTCTCGGGCGAGGGGTACGCGCCGAGCTCATCGGCCAGGAGGCGGCGGCATCGCTCGTACACCTGGAGCGCCTCCGCCCGGTTGCCCGCGGCCGCGTGCGCCTCCATGAGGCGGCGATACCCCAGCTCGCGAAACGGCTCGAGCGCGATCGCCTGTTCAGCCCATTGCGCCGCCTCGGGCGCATCGCCGAGACGCAGGCACGCCATGCCAAGTACGGTCAGCGCTCGGCCGTGCACGTCGGCCAGTTCGCGCCGCTTCGCCTCTACCCAGTCCCCGTCCTCCCCGGGGAGGAACTGCCGGCGCACGAGCGACGCCGCCGAGGCTGCCGCGCTCTTCGCCTGCTCGAGATCGCCCTCCGCGAGCGCGCGCTCTGCTTCCCGAACGGCGTTCGTCGCCTCGATCACATCGACCCAGCTTCCGTCGGGCAGCGCGAGCCGGTAGCAGCCGAAAGCTCCTGTCAGGATCCCGGCCCCGTCGATTCCGTGCTCGATCAGCAGGCCGCGCAGCTTGCTCACGATCACCGTGAGCCCCTTCTCCCAGGTCGCGGGCGGCGTCTCCCAGAGCGCCTCGGCGAGCTCGTCCCGTGGCACCGGTCTCCCCTCCTCGGCAACGAGGTAGGCGAACAGCAGCCGCCCCTGCCGACCCGGGAAGCGGCCCTCGTCGATCACCGATCCGCCTGTCTCGACTCTGACCCGGCCCGCGAGAAAGACCTTCAGTTGAAACCCCCTGGCGTTTGCCAGGATCTTGCCTCCTTTTTGCCTCGCTTTTCTAGTGTCGCCGCCAGGAGTCATGGAAAGCGTCGTTCGTTGTGATTGCGGGTTCGAAGCCCGCGCCGCGCGCGAGGAGGGGCTCGTCGCGGAGGTCCGGCGTCATGCGCAGGAGGCGCACGGCATGGCGCTCACGCGTGAGGAGGCGCTGCTCCTCGTCTTCCGCGCCGGGCTCGACGAGAGAACGTCGAGCACGTCCACAAAGGAGGAAGAGAGATGAAGGGACAGATGATCCGCACGGGGACGGCCCTCGTCCTGGTGGGGATGGTCGCCGTGGCCGCCGCCGTCTGGCTGTCGAGTGCCTCGGCGAAGACCAGCAAGCCGGTCGCGATTCCACCGGACGCGGTGTTGACCTGGGACACGTACACGGTCAACGCGGTTCGCGCATCGCAGCCGACGAAGGTCCAGACCGACGGCATGGTCTACATGTCGTACGTGCAGGCGGCGGTGTACGACGCCGTCACGAAGCTCGAGGGCCGTTACCAGCCCTACCACGACTTCAGCTTCACCGTGGTTCCGGAGGCGTCGGTGCAAGCGGCTGTCGCGGCGGCAGCGCAGACGGCGCTCGACCATTACCTGCCCGACCAGCAGCCGACGGTGGACGCCGAGTACGACGCCTACCTCGCAACGCTCACCGGTGACGTCGTCGACGGGGTCGCGCTCGGCCAGGCGGCGGCGAACGACATCATCTCGCTCCGCACCGGCGACGGGCTGAACAATCCGAATGTCCCGAGCTACGGGCAGAACGGGCCGATCCTGCCGGGCCAATGGCAGCTGCTTCCCGGCCAGAAGGTACAGACGCCCTGGCTGGCGACGATGCGGCCGTTCCTGCTCGTCGAGCCGAACCAGTTCCGGGCACCGTCGCCGCCCGCGCTGACGAGCCACCAGTACGCACGCGACCTGAACGAGACCGAGGCCTACGGGGCGCTCAACAGCACCGTCCGGACCCCGGAGCAAACCGCGATCGCGTACTTCTGGGTCGGCAACAACATCAACCAGTACAACGTCACGATGCAGAACGTCGTCAACCAGCATCAGATGGATCTCGTTGACGCGGCGCATCTGCTCGCCATCGGCAACATCGTCACGACCGACGCCGGCATCGCCTGCTACGACTCGAAGCTCTTCTACCAGGCGTGGCGGCCCACGGCGGCGATCCAGAACGCCGACAAGGACAACAACCCGGAGACGACGGCCGACCCGACCTGGCAGCCGCTCGGTGCGCTGCCTGGCCATCCGGAGTACCCCTCACAGCACGGCTGCTTCACCGCAGCATTCGCCGACACCCTCGCGGCAGCACTGCACACCAAGCACATCGACGTGACCATCCCGGGAGGGCAGGGTGGGTCGAACGTCCTCACGACGACCCAGCACTTCGACACCGTGCGAGACGTGCAGAACCAGGTCGTGGATGCGCGTGTCTGGCTCGGCTTCCACTTCCGCAACTCCGTCATCCAGGGCGAGACAGTCGGCAACAACGTTGCCGACTGGGAGCTCGACCGCTACTTCAAGCCCGCGTCGTAGGACCGCTACGCGTGCGTGTGGCCCGCTCGAGGGCGGGTCACACGCGCGAGTACTCCGCCACATTTGTGGGCTCACGGGCTTCTGGCACGGAGTCACCGCGATGTAATGTCTAGCTTCCTTGTTGGGAAGGCGATGACGACAGTAAAGGGAGCGAGGCGCAATGACGACCATCGATAACGGAGTGAACGTCCAGGCACTGCTCGACGCGCGCGAAGTCCTGATCGGGGCACCGGAGGCCGCGCAGTTCACGTGGCGGGCATCGTCCAAGTGGCAGAAGGGCGTCCACAGCACGACGACGATCCAGAACTTCTTCGGACTCGGGGCCGAGCAGAGCCACAAGACCGAGACCGTGCTCGACGCCGATCATCCGGAGGTCTTCGCAGCCGAGGACAACGCGATCACGCCGATCGAGTATCTCCTCGTCGGGCTGGCGAGCTGCCTGACGGCGGGCGTGGCATCAGTGGCGCAGAATCGCGGGATCCAGCTGCGCTCCGTCGAGTCGACGATCGAGGGCAGTCACGACATCCGCGGGATCCTCGGCGCCGACACCGACGTCCGGAACGGCTTCAACGACATCAAGGTGACGTTCGCGATCGACGCAGACGCGTCGAGGCAGGAGATCGAAGCGCTGGTCGCCCAGTCCCAGAAGCGCTCCGCGGTGTTCGATGCCCTCACGAATCCGACGGAGGTCACCGTCGCGGTCGCCTGACGGGTTCGACCATCGAGCACTTCACCACCGTTGTCATAGGCGCGGGGCATGCGGGCCTCGCCGCGAGCTACTACCTCGCTGAGCGGTCGATCGACCACGTCGTGCTCGAGCGCGGCGAGGTGGCGAACTCGTGGCGGTCCGAGCGCTGGGACTCCCTCAGGCTGCTGAGCCCCAACTGGCAGAGTCGGCTCCCAGGCGTTCGCTACGAAGGCTCCGATCCTGACGGCTACATGACGAGCGCCGAAGTCGTCGAGCTGATCGCTCGACTCGCCGCGCACGCTCGTGCTCCGGTTCGGACGGGCACCAACGTCACCTCGGTGCGTCGGTCGGCCGACGGGTACCACGTTACGACGAGCCAGGGTGAGATCCGGACGCGCACGGTGCTCCTCGCGAGCGGAGCGTGCAATCGGCCGACGGTGCCGGCGTTCGCGGACGAGCTTCCGCCGGAGGTCGAGCAGCTGACTCCGTTCGAGTACCGCAATCCGGCCCAGCTCCCGGATGGGGGAGTGCTCATCGTCGGCGCGTCGGCCACCGGCGTGCAGTTGGCGGCCGAGCTCAGGCAATCGGGTCGGCCGGTCACTCTCTCGGTCGGGGAGCATGTGCGGCTGCCTCGCACGTATCGAGGGCGCGATGTCCTGTGGTGGATGGACGCGTCCGGCCTGTGGGGCCAGCGGTACGACGAGGTCGACGACCTCACGCGAGCGCGGCGGTTGCCCTCGCCACAGCTCGTCGGGACGGCCGAGCGAACGACGCTCGACCTCAATGCGCTCACTTCGATGGGCGTGGAGCTCGTGGGTCGCTGGGCGGCAGTCCGTGACGGTCGAGCGCTTTTCTCCGGAGGTCTGCGAAACATGTTCTCGCTGGCCGACCTGAAGATGGAACGGCTGCTGGACGGGTTCGACGAGTGGGCTCGCACCGACGGGGTTGACACCGAGGTCGCTGCTCCCGAGCGCTTCGCACCGACCGAGGTGCCGTCGTCAGCGAGGCTGCAGCTCGACCTGCGGAGCGGCGAGATTCGAGCGATCGTGTGGGCGACAGGCTTCCGGCCCGACTACCGGTGGCTCGACGTGCCGGTCCTCGACGCGAAGGGCCACCTCCGCCACGACGGCGGTGCGGTCGACAGCCCGGGCCTCTACGCGCTGGGCTTGCCCGTGCTGCGGCGGCGCAAATCCACGTTCATCTACGGCATCGAAGACGATGCCCGCGAAGTGATCGACCACCTCGGCGGCTACCTGGCCGGTGACTCGCCGGCCTCCGGGCCGGGCTCTCTCAGGTGACCTTGTCGAGCACGACGACCGGGATCTCCCGGCCACCGGACTTGGACTCGTACTCGGCGAAGTTCGGGAACGCCTTCTTCTGAGCTTCCCAGATCCGCTGCCGCTCATCGCCGGTTGCGACGCGTGCGGTCACGTCATATCGCTCGGTTCCGATCTCGAGGGTCGTGTTCGGGTTCGCGACGACGTTGTGGAACCAGTCCGGGTTCGTCGGCGCTCCACCCTTGGATGCGAAGACGGCGACCGAGTCGTCGCCGAGGCGCTGATAGGCAAGCGGGTTCACGCGTTCGATGCCACTCTTCGCGCCGGTGTGGTGCAGCAAGACCAGCGGTAGCCCTTGGAACGGCCCACCAACGACGCCGTCGTTGGCCCTGAACTCCTCGACGATCCGTTGATTGAACGTGCTCGCTTCGCTCATCACTCAAGCCTACCGCCGCGCAACGGCGCGACGATTGCCCTTGACGCGATCAGGGGCGTTGAGATACCCTTTTATCTAGCTACCTAGGGAATGAGATAATGATTGAGTTTCACCTGGAGACACGCTCAGGCGTGCCGACCTACCTACAGCTCGTACAGCAGGTCCGACAGGCGGTGCGGCTGGGGATCCTGCATCCGGGCGATCAGCTGCCGACGGTCAAGGAAGTCGTCGAGCAACTGACGATCAATCCGAACACGGTCCTGCGCGCCTACCGTGAGCTCGATCTGGAGGGACTGGTCGAGGGTCGGAGAGGCGTGGGCACGTTCATCGCGAGTGGGCAGCCGCCCGTGCCTCCGAACGACGTGAAGACGCTTCGTTCGTCGCTGCAACGCTGGATCGGGCGTGCGCGTACGTCCGGTCTCGACGACGAGAACATCGCGGCGCTCTTTGCGGACACGCTTCGTCCGCCGGCGATCTCCCGGGTGGCATGAACGAGGCACCCGCCCTCGAAGCGACAACGCTCGCCAAGCGCTACGGGTCGAACTGGGCACTTCGCGACTGCACGCTGACGATCCCAGCTGGATCGGTGACCGCCCTCGTCGGTCCAAACGGGGCCGGCAAGACAACGTTGCTGCAGCTCGCGGTCGGGCTGATCGAGCCGACCTCTGGCGCGATCAGCGTGCTCGGCCACGACCCGCGCTCGGAGCCGCTCGCCGTGCTCCCGCACGTCGGTTTCGTCGCGCAGGACCATCCGCTGCCGCGACGCTTCACGATCGGCGAGACGCTCAAGCTCGGCCGCGCGCTGAACCCGAGCTGGGACGACGCGGTCGCCGAACAGCGCGTCGACGAGCTCGGCCTGTCGCGTCGTCAGCGTGTCGGAACGCTCTCGGGAGGCCAGCAGGCTCAGGTCGCTCTCACGCTTGCCTTGGCGAAGCGGCCGCAACTGCTGCTGCTCGACGAGCCGGTCGCCTCGCTCGATCCGCTGGCGCGGCGTGAGTTCCTCACCGGCGTGCTGCAGGCGGTGACCGAGACCGGGATCACCGTCGTGCTCTCCTCGCACATCGTCGCCGATCTCGAGCGGATCTGCGACCGGCTGGTCATCCTCGCCAAGGGCCAGACACAGCTCGCCGGCCCGATCGAGGAGATCCTCGCCGGCCATCGTCTGCTCACCGGCCCGCGCACGGAGGCGGCCGCCGTCACGCGCATCCACCAGGTGATCCGCGAGAGCCACACGCAGAGGCAGACGACGCTGCTCGTGCGCGCGGACGGCCACGTTTACGACACCTGCTGGGAGGTGCACGAGGTCGACCTCGAGGAGATCGTGCTCGCCTACCTCGGCGCGACGAGCGCGGCCGCGCGGATGGAAGCGCCCGTGGCGGTCGCGCGATGACCTGGGTCGGCTGGCGTCAGCAGCGCGTCGAGACGCTGATCGCCGCCGGCATGCTCATCCTGCTCGCGGCCGTCGCGGTTCCGGCCGGTCTGCACATGGCGTCCGTCTACTCGCACGAGGGTCTCGCCGCTTGCACCGGAAACGTGCAGCCGGATTCCGCGTGCGGCGTCGACCTTCCTTCGTTCCTCACGCGCTTCAACGGCCTGAACTTTCTCTTCTTGTGGTCGTCGCTCGTTCCGCCGTTGGCGGCGCTTCTGTTTGCCGCGCCGTTCGTGCTCGACCTCGACAACGGCACGTACCGCCTCTACTGGACACAGAGCATCACGCGACGTCGCTGGATCGTCACGAAGCTGACGCTGGGCGTGGCCGCCTCGGTGGCGGTCGCCGCTTGTCTCATTGCGCTCGCGACCTGGTCGCGTGCTCCGATCGACCACCTGAACGGCCGCATGAGCCCGAACGTCTACGACATCGAGGGGATCGCCCCGGTTGCCTATGCGCTGTTCGTGCTCGGCGTGGCCGTCGTGATCGGCGCGCTGTGGCGGCGAGCGGTTCCGGCGCTGCTCGTCGCATTCGTGGTCTACGTCGTCGCGCGCTCGTTCATGGACAGCTGGCTCCGACAGCGGCTGCTCTCCCCGGTGAAGACCACCTGGCTCGCGACCCGGGGCGGGCTGAACCTGAACCACGCCCTGGTGATCGATCAGTTCGTCAGCGACAGGAGTGGACACCGGCTAGCCGTCCACGCGCGTCCTTGCATCGGAGGCTCTGGCGGCCTCTTCTCGCATACGAGCATCTGCGCACAGCCACACGCGCTCGGCACCCGCGTGTACATGACCGCCCTCTACCAGCCGGCGAGCCGCTTCTGGGAGCTCCAGGCGGTCGAGTTCGGCATCGTCGCCGGCATCGGCATCCTGCTCATCCTCACGGCGGCGTGGTGGACGCGCCGGCACATCGCCTGACTCACCGTCGACCGGCTTCGGCCTCATGCTCGGGACTGATCCTGCGCTCGCGCGAAGCGAGCCCGTAGGTCGCGAACCGCGGGCATGTAGGCGAGCGCCGGGATGATCGGCAACCAGAAGTTGAACAGCCGGTAGACGAGGACGCCGAGGAGCGCGCGCGAGAATTGCATGCCCATCCCGGTGAGCGCAACGGTCAGTGCGACCTCGACGAGCCCTGCTCCGCCCGCCGGCAGAGCGCGGCGGGTGAGGACGTAGCCGCCGGAGTAGGCGAGCACGAGCTTGGCGACGGTGATCTGTCCGTCGACGAGCTGGATCGCGGCCCAGAGGCAGAGGATGTCTCCGGCCCAGTAGAGGGCGTTGCCGACGCACGCCGAGACCGTGCTCGCGCGGGCTCGTGACGAGGCGACGCACGCGAGCTGCCCCCGCGACCGAGTCGGCAAAGGTCCGCTTCAGCCAGTTGCCACGCACCGCCGAGAGGCGATCGACCCGGCGCGGCGCCGTCAACCACAGGCCGAGCGCAAGGACCGGCAGGAGAATCAGCGACGGCAGCGTGACACCGTCGCTTGCGTGCCCGTCGAGGTCGAAGTAGAGGAGGATCGACGCGGCGAGCGCGCCCGCCGAGAGCACGATGTACTCGAGGAACGTCAGCCCGAGCACACGCCGGGTCGCCTCGTCTCGCGTTGCCCCGGCCTGGCGGAAAGCCCAGTAGCGACTGCGAAGCCGCCCGAAGCGCGGGTTGCAGCGAAGACCCCGAAGCCGGCGACAACCGTCGTGACGCTCGCCGAAAGGTCGAGCTCCTTGCCACCATCGACACGCGCCATATCTCGCACCGTCAGTACGTACCCTCCGTAGGCAACGAGCTCGCCCCGCGAGGCAGACGAGCAGCCACGCCCAGGAGTGCCTCTCGACGACGAGGCGCGACACGTGCGGCCAGCCGGCGTAGGAGGCAAGGGTCACCGCCACTGCGATCGTTGCACCCGCCGCGAGCAACACGATCACGAGCGGCTTCTCTTCGAGGCTGAGATACGCCTCGCGAAGCCCCTGGCTGACCCGCCAATTGCGTCGGGCATGAAACCAGCGTAGAGCAGCCGCCGGCCTCGGATACCGTCATCGCGAATCGTCTCCTACGGGATGCGTGAAGGCGTCAGCGGCTGAGCTGTGCGCTCGTCGTCGAGTACGCGCGGTCGAAGATCTCTTCGATCGGGCAGCGCCCTGAGCTTCTGGGACAGCACCTCGGACACCCCACGGGCCCTCCTAGCCGGCGGCGCTGCGGCCGCGGCGACGTAGTGGCGGATCGGGAACTCGCCCTCGCCCGGCAGCTCGCGGTGGTTGATCGTCTCGTCGACCGGGTCGGGCAGGTCCTGTCCACCGTCCGTCGGAGAGCTCGACCCAGCCGAGATGGCGGGTGGGGATACCGCGTAGCGCGTCCGGTGCGACACCGAGCTTCGCCATGTGCCAGGTGTCGATCGCGAGCGCGCCGTTCGGGAGCGTTCGCCCCTTCGACGACGGCGAGCGCGGTGTCCAGGTCGTGGACGTTCACGTCGGGAGGCATGAACTCGTAGACGATCCTGGCGTCGTGGTGCTCGGCGGCGTCGGCCAGAGCTCCGCGAATCGCGTCGGTCAGCGTCTCCAGGTCGCACGGGGTGCCGGGGATGTTCCCGACCTTGACGTGATGCGCGGGGAGCGCGGCCGCCGCCTCCCAGAGAAGCGCGCGCAACTCGTCGGATTCCCGGCGACGCTGGTCGGAGCGGTCGAGGAACCAGTTCGACAGGAACTCGAGCTCGAGGTGGGGGAGGCCGTGGTCGTCCAGGAGTTGGGCGACCTCGCCCAGCGTCCGGGTCTCGAGCACGTGCTCGAGGTCGGCGTGCCAGAGACCGATCCCGGTGAAGCCGACGCGCGCGGCGTGGGCGCAGCGGTCGCGCAGGTCGAAGAGGCTCCACTCGCGGCCATAGTGCGGCTCTGCGGGGCCGGAAGTCGTCCAGTACAGCCCGACCACGTCGGCGTCGGCGGCCACGTGGTGAACCTAACGGGTTTGGCCGGGAGCGTGCAGCCGTTTAGTCTGACCGCGATGGTGGCCGACTACGTGATCGTCGGAGCAGGCTCGGCGGGTTGCGTGCTTGCGTCACGGCTGACCGAGGACGACGGCATGCGCGTCGTGCTGCTCGAGGCGGGAGTCCCGGACACCGCGCCCGAGATCCACGTTCCCGCGATGTTCCCGATCATGTTCAAGTCGAGCCTCGACTGGGATCTGCTCGGCGAGCCGGAGCCGGGCCTCGACGGTCGGCGTCTCTACCTGCCGCGTGGCCGGATGATCGGCGGTTCGCAGCTCGATCAACGCGATGATCTACCTGCGCGGCAACCGACTCGACTACGACGACTGGGCCGCGCGGGGCTGCGAGGGCTGGAGCTACGACGAGGTCCTGCCGTACTTCAAGCGCGGGGAAGACAACGAGCGCGGCGAGGACGCCTACCACGGGGTCGGTGGCCCGCAGTCCGTCTCCGACAGCCGCTCGATGCACCCGCTCGTCGACCGGATGCTCGAGGCCGCGATCCAGGCGGGCCACCCCGCCAACCCGGATCTGAACGGCGCGGTGCAGGACGGCGTCGGCCGCTTCCAGCTCACGCAGCGCGGTGGCCTTCGTTGCAGCACGGCGGACGCCTACCTCCACCCGGCTGCGGACCGGCAGAACCTCGAGGTGAGGGACTGCTCCTTCGTCGAGCGGATCGTCTTCGAAGGCAACCGCGCTGTCGGCGTCGACGTCGTCCGGAACGGCATACGCGAGACGATTCGTGCCGAGCGCGAGGTGATCGTCTCGCGCAGGCGCCTACCAGTCGCCGGTGCTGCTGATGCTTTCCGGCATCGGCCTCGAGGAGGAGCTCGCGCCGTTCGGCATCCCCGTGCGCGAGCAGCTGCCCGTGGGGCGCGACCTGCAGGACCACTTCATGGCGAACCTGAACTTCTTGAGCACCGAGCCCGCGCTCTTCGGGATCTTCACGCCGGAGAACTTCGAGCTGCTGCACCGCGAGGGCCGAGGGCCGCTCAGCTCGAACCTGCCCGAGGCAGGTGGTTTCTTCCGCACGCGTCCCGACCTGCCGGCGCCGGACGTCGAGTTCCACTTCTCCCCGTCGCTCTTCTACGACGAGGGGCTCACCGCGCCGCACGACCACGGCTACGTCTTCGGGCCCGTGCTCGTGAATCCGGTGGCGCGCGGAAAGGTCACGCTACGCACGCCGATGGCCGAGTCGAAGCCGTGCGTCGTCTGCAACTTCCTCACTACGGAGGAAGACAGTGAGAGCTTCGTCGCCGGGCATGCGGATCGCACTGGAGATCGCGGCGCAGCCCGCGCTCCGGGCCGTCGAGCGGGCGCCCTTCAGCGCGCCGCACTCCGATTCGGACGACGGACATCCTCGCCTGCGTGGACGACTTGTCGGGACAATCCGTCTATCACCCGACCTCGACCTGTGCGATGGGGGCGGTCGTCGACTCCCAGCTGCGCGTCTACGGGGTCGACTGGCTCCGGGTCGTCGACGCCTCGGTCATGCCGACCATCACTCGCGGCGAACACGCATGCGCCGACGATGATGATCGCCGAGAAGGCCGCAGACCTGATACTCGGTCGCGTTCCGCTCGCCGCGGCGACCGCCTGAGGCGTCGCCACCTCACACGGTCGCGGCGCGCCAGCCGCCCGGCGCGTACTCCTTGCGGACCGCTTCGACGTAGGGAGACCGGGCTGACCGTCGCCCGGAGCTCCTCCTGGACGTGCCGTTCGACCGTCGGCTTTGCCGTAACGCCGTCCGGCTCGCCCCAGACAGAACGTCGACCTCCTTGCCGGGCTCGGCGTATGCGGCGTCCAGGACCGCCAGCGTCAGCATCTTGCCTTCGTTGGCGCTGTAGCCGATCCAGGTCGAGACCCCGACACGTCGTTGCCGTTCACGATGACCTTGTCGAACGGGTGCATGGAGTAGACCGCGGACGGCCAGTCGATGAACTTGGCCCGCTCGGTTTTCTCCGAGCATCGTCGCCGATCGTGTGCGGTCACGTCCGCGTCTGTCGAGTGCCAGGGTGACCTTCTTACGATGGTTTCCGTCCTTGGCCATCTTCTTGCAGCGCCTCGCGGCCGATGAAGTCGTGGTCGAACTTGACGAAGGATGCCCGTAGCCGAGATCCCAGGGCGTGAAGTAGTAGTCCTCGATGTCCGCGAGGAGTCGAAGCTCCCTCCGATCGACGCCGAGCCCTCGTAGCCCGTCGCCGGCAGCCACTCTGCGATATGCCTGGAGCTAGTCGATCCGGAGTACACCGCGGGAAGCGGTGAGGGGATCCAGCCCGACTCCAGGGTGTTCGACGAGTACGCCCGCCCTCCAACACGCGCAAGGCCGAGGCCCTCGCCGGCCGGCGAGCAGCGCCTCGAGCACCGCCTCCCGGTCGTCCCACGGCCCATGGAGCTCCCAGCCCGGCTGGCCGGCCATCCCGTGGCGGAGGGCCCCGCACCTGCCTGCCGGCGATCGTCCAGCCGTCGTCATCCTTGAAGAACCTGAAGCTCCGGTGGGCCCCTGGCCGAGCGCGCTTCGCTCGATGACGATCATCGCGTTCGGGCCTTGAACCTGGAAGTGGTACGACTTGCGCACGTCCATCCGAGCGCAGCGCGGTTCGCTGATCGAGCTCGACGGCCACGTCGTATCCCCCCGTCTCGGCGTGATACGTGACCCAGTTCAGGACCGGGCTGCGGCCGACGAGGTTGAAGCTATCCGTCGTCGAGGGCGAACAGGATCACGTCGCCGATCACGTAACCGTCGGGCGTGCACGGCACAAACTGCTTCGCCCGGTCGGCTGTGAAGCCGTCGAAGCTGTTCACTCCCGAGGTGCGAAGAGCAGCTTCGATCGCGCCGCGGACCTTCCACCGCCAGTTCGGCCATGTGGAACGACTGGTCGAAGAGGACGCACGTGTTCTGCCACGCCAACTGCTCGTCGCGCCAGTTGGTGAATTCCGCGGGCACTCCCGGGTAGGCGTTGGGCCCGGTCTGCGAGTTGTGCAGTAGCTCCACCCGGGCTCGAGACCGTCGCGAGCAGATCGTTGAGGCTCCGCTCGCTCATCTTCATCTGTAGACGTGGAGGGGGCCGAGTTCGTATCCACATGCGCGCCCAGAACGGTCCCGCGCTCGGCGCTCCGGATCTGCGGCGGGACGTAGGCGGCGCACGAGGCCTCCGTCCTAGAAGTCCAGCCGTTCGTCGGCCGGGACCACTGCGGTGTCGATCAGTACTGCCACGCGGAGCGGGAGGGGGGCGGGGGCATGCACGACGATCTTCGCCTGGGTTTCGCGTAGACGCAGATCGACTTCAGGAGCTGCCGCGCTGAGCGTCCGAACAGGCGCTTCGAGGCGAGGCGCGCCCCCTCGGCGAGCGCCGCGAGCTTCGCCCACTGGATCCGACGGGTGGACGCGATGGAGGAAGGCGCTCTGGGCGAAGCCGCAGTCGGTGCCGCCCATCACGCGGTCGGCGCCGACGAGCGAGGCGATCCGGACGATCCGGTCGGCGACGAGCTCCGGGTGCTCGACCAGATTCGTGTGGTGCGTGACTACTCCCTGTACGAGGACCTTTCCGTCCTGGGAGCTCCACGTCCTCCCAGATCCGCCACTCTGGGCTCGTGCCGCGGGTTCGCCTGTTCGATCAGGTAGTAGCGTGCACGCACGTCGAGGACGAGATCGATCACGTCGGCGAGGGGCGGGTCGTACACGTGCGGGCCGTGCCAGCTCCCGAAGCATACGTGGTAGCGGATGCGCTCCTCCGGGATTCCCGCCAGCGCGTGGTTGAGCGCCTCGATGTGCAACGCGGCCCAGCGCCGGTAGTCGTCGATCGAGCCGCCGCTCGCGAGGATCGAGTCGTACTCGTGCAGAAGCACCGCATCGTCGACCTGGAGCATGAACCCGGCCGCGACGATCTCGCGGTACTCCTCGTGCAGAGCATCTGCGACGGCGAAGATGAACTCCTCCTCGCTGGCGTAGTGCTCGTTCCGTAGCCAGTAGACACTCGCGGGAGCGACGACGGGCAGGAAGGAGTCGGCCACCTCGACGGTCGTCGAGCGCCCGTTTGAAGCGCGCGATGTCGCGTCTGAGCGCCGAGCTGTCGTACGCGATCGGTCCGGTGCAGAACCAGCGCTTTGCCTCGAGCTGCGTGTCGGACGCGAGCGGAGCGCTGTCCGTCCACTCCTCGCGGGTGAGCGCTGCATCGTGCTCGGCGTAGAACTCCGGGAACGCCTGCCGGTCGCGGCTTCGGGGGGAGGATGTCCGAGGCGTCGATCGGCACGAGCCGCGGCTCGATTCCGCTCACCCGCTCGTACAAGTAGGTGATCCAGCTTGCCTTGCCCATCTCGCCGTCGTCGACCACGTCGATGCCGGCCTCGGCCTGGCGCCTCACGACGTCGGTCACCGCCTGCTCGAGCGCCTGGTTATACGCGGCTTCGTCCGTCTCGGCGCCGTCCTCGATCCAGCGGGCGAGGTCGAGGAGCTCGGCTGGACGAATGAGGCTGCCTGTGTGTGTCGTGAGGACGCGCTCCATCAGGGTTCCTTTCCGGTGGGGATGAGCACGCTGGCCTTCGGCGACACCGAGGCTGGTTGCGCGCACCAACCAACCCACGATCTCGTCGTGGTGGTGGTCCCCGTCGAGAAGGTTCTCCACGGTCTGCTCTGAAGCGCTCATCAGGCGTTCTCCTCGTCCCAGATGGTCGAAAGGCGCTGCGGCTGCTGATACGGCTGGCGATCCTCCCGCCGACGATAACCCACCACTAGGCAACCGACCCCCTCGGTGGGGGTTGGACGCGCAGCGCCTCGACGACGTGCCCCAGGTGGGCCCGCATGGCCTGCTCTGCCGCGTCGGGGTCGGCGGAGGCGACGGCCTCCACGATCGCTCGATGCTCCGTGTGGGACTGCTCCGCGCGTCCCTGCTGCAGGCATCGTCCTGTATTGGAACCGGACGAGCTGCGAGCTCAATGTCGAGACGAGCCGCGAGACGGTGCCGTGCTGGGCGATTTCGAGCAGCCGCGCGTGCAGTTTTGCGTTCAAGCCGGAAGCTCCGAGGAGGTCGCCGTCATCGAGCAGCCGGCGCATCTCGCTCAAGATCTCCTCCAACTCGGTGATGTCCGCATTCGTCGCATGGCGGGCTGTGTATCTCGCCGCCAGTCCTTCGAGCACCATGCGCGACTCCAGGATCTCCGCCGCCTCGTGCTTGTTCATCAGTCGCATCTTTCGCGCCGCGGTTCGGCTCGTGCTCCACGAGCCCCTCCTGCGTGAGGCGCACAAGCGCGGTGCGCACTGCGGAGCGGCTGGCAGAAAGCATCCGGGACCAGGTCGGTCTCGACGAGACGCTCGTTGGGCTGCAGCTTCCCGTCGATGATCGCTGCCTGCAGCTGCTCGTAGGCGCGCTGTGACGGGTTTTGCACGGGAACAGCCGGCTCGGCTACCGGCGGGTGGGCCACGGGTGGACTCCAGTCGGCGCTAGTCCAGGCGCGCATCACCGTCGAGATTACTGACGGCGAGGTAAATTCGTCAACACGATTCGCGACAATCTCGACTGAAGATCTTGCCGACAAGACGCCTTGTTGACGGAGAAGCGCCCGACGACACGTTACCGTCCGGCAACGTCCCCGAGGCGACCGCGGCAGGTCAGGCCTCTGCCTGCCCCGCCGCGGCGGCCTCGGGCACAGAACTCTCAGGTGACGGCGCCTTTCGTCCGCCAGCCGCCGCCGCGTAGTCGCGCCGCGCGACCTTCGAGTACGGGACCGGGCTGACGACGGCGCGCACTTCCTTCTGTCGGTGTGGCTCGACGGTCGCCTTCCGCGTTCCCCCGTTCGGCTCGCCCCAGACGACTGTGACCGTGCTGCCGATTTCGATGTCCGGGTTCACGACGGCCAGCGAGAGGGCATGTCTCTCGTTCGCGCTGTATCCGGTGAAGAGCGACAACCCGACGCCGTTGCCGCTCGCATCGAGCACGGAGTCGAAGTTCGAGGAGGCGTAGTTCGCGTTCGGCAGGTCGAAGAACTGGTAGCCCTCGCCGGCAGGAGCGAAGATGGAGCCGAGAATGTCGGTGACGTCTTCGCTCGACCACTCGAGCGTCACCTTTTTGCGCTGCGTCTCCGGTCGATCGCCTTGCAGCGCGTCGCGGCCGATGAAGTCGTGGTCGAACTTGATGATGTGCCCGTAGCCGAGCTCGAAGGGGTTCAGATAGTAGTCCTCGATGTCGTCGGAGACGAAGCTGCCCGCGAGGGCGTTGACGGCTTCGTAGCCGTCGGCGGGCAGCCACTCGCGGTACGCCGCGAAGCTCTCTCGCCGGTGTAGATCGCCGGGAGGGGGGAGGGGATCCAGCCGGACTCCAGCGTGTTGGACGAGTATGCCCGCGCGCCGACCGGTTCGAGCCCGAATTCACGGCCCGCCTCGAGGATCGCTTGACGCGACTCCTCGCGGGTCTCGTACGGGCCCCACAGTTCGAGCCCGGGCTGGCCCGCCATTCCGTGACGTAGTGTGCGAACGGGACGGCCCGCGACGTTGATCGACGCTCATCCGGAAGAACTTGAGCTTCTCGAGTGGGCCGCCGTTCGCCTTTTCGAGGACCTGCCACGCGTTCGGCCCCTGAACCTGGAAGCGCCAGAGCTGCCGGATCACCTGCTTCCCCGTACGGCCGCATCGGCGAGCGGTCATCCAGCTCGATCTCGCAGTCGTAGCCTCCGGTCTTGGCGTGGTAGCGAAGCCAGTTGGCCGCCGGCGAGCGGCCGACGAACAGGAACACGTCCTCCCCGAGATGGAAGAGGATGCCGTCGCCGATCACGTTTCCTGCCGGAGTCGTCGGCACGTACTGCTTCGCCATGTCGACGGGAAAATCCGCGACGCTGTTGATCGCGGTGTCCGGAGATCAGTCTCGATCGCGTCGGGGCCTTTGAGGAAGAGGTTCACCATGTGGTGCGACTGGTCGAAGAGGCAGGCGGTTTCGCGCCAAGCGCGCTGCTCGCGCTGCCAGTTCGTGAACTCGGCCGGCGACGACGGGATAGATGTAGGCGCCGAGCTGCGAGTTCCGCAAGAGATCGACTGCGGGTTCAGCGTCGAGAATCTCCTGCAGGTTGGTGTGGGTTTCATGGTCATGCTCCCTCCGGGGACGTGTGGGCTCTTGACGATGTCGCTGGTGGTGTTGAGACGGACGTCACCGCTCAGATCGCGAGGCGCAGCAGGGGCGCGCCGAGTTCGAGCGGATGCACCCTTATCTTCTGAGTACGAGCTCAACGTTGAGCTGTGCGAGCCAGGCGTGTTCGCGGGCGACCTCCTCGGCACGGGTGCCCTGGCGTGCCGCAGCGCCTTGGCGAGGTCCCGGTGCCGATGCTGGGCCACGATCAGGAACTCCCGCGAGCGCGGAAGCGAGGCGTGCGCAGTTGAGCAAGGCCCCCGGCGCCGCGAACGGGAGCGCGGCGTTGGCCGCAATCGCGCGGACGCAGCGATCGTTGGCTCTTGGCCAACCTGGCGAGGGTGTCGTGGTAGACGTCGTTGAGCTTGACGTAGCGCACGAGCTGACTCCGACGTCACGTCCTCGAGGACGTTGTCGAAGCTGGTCGACAGCCTGCACGAGCGGTTCCAGCTCGTCCGGGGACTCGAGGTGCTCGGCTGCGAGCCTCGCGGCCGTCCCCTCGAGCACGCCGCGCAACTCGATCGCATCGGAGACGTCGGCGCGGGTGTGAACGAGCGCACGACGACGCCGCCTCTGGGCAGCGGCTCGAGCAATCCCTCGTAGGCGAGCGTCGAGAGCGCGAGGCGCAGAGGGGTGTGCGAGACGCCGAGTCGCTTCGCGAGGTCGATCTCGGGAACGCGCTCGCCCGGTGCGAATGCACCGTCGAGAACGAGCTCGCGCAGGCCCAACTTGGCCTTCACCGTCTGTGACTGAGCTCCGTCGCCCCGAGGCACTGCGGAGTTACCCTATTGCACTGGATTACCAAGGCTCAAACGGTCTCGATCGTGCACATGTCCGCTGCTACTGCATAGAAAATGACCAAATCTCGTGGCAGATCTTGTTGACAATATTGGTGGTGACATGGTTGACTCGCCCCGCCACGCAGGATCGAGCGATCGAAGGTGAGGGGGCGGTCATCGCTCGCGGTCGTGTCGATTGACGACGAAGTCGGTGTCAAAACCGGAAGGAGTACCCATGAAGCGCTTTGCTCGAATCGCTGTGCCGGCAGGCGCTGCGGCTCGCAGCCCTGGTGCTCGGCGATCGCCGCCGCGGCGACGACCTCCAGGGCCGGCAAGACCGAGATCGGCGCGGGCACCCCGGGCGGTGACGAACTACCTCGCCTACACCCACGGGACGGCCGGAAAGGCCGATCCGAAGCTGTCGAAGGCCTCACATCGGTTCGGGTAATCAGCAGGGTGGTCAGGTCGTGATCGGTGGCCTCGCGACAGCCGGGGGCGTCGCTGGCAGTGGACTACATCAACCAGCACCTCGGCGGCGTGGGCGGTCATCCGGTTCAGCTCGTTCTGGTGCTTCATCAAGTCCGCCGAGGAGGAAGGCAATCGACCTGTGCGGCTGAGAAGTCTTGTTCAACGACAAGCGGATCAGCGTGGTCGCCGAGGGCGCGGTCGCCACCGGAGCGCAGTCGCTTCACGCGACCATCGGCGCGACGAAGCCGATCGTCACCGGTGTCGCCATCACCCCGGTGAACGGAGCATCGAATACCGGTGTCGTCCTCTTCGGCGACTTCGGCTGCACAGTCCCGCTGCCGGTTCGGGAACTGACGCCAAGAACGTCTTCCACGCGAAAACGGCCGCAGTCGTCTATCCGAACTCGCCGGGGCGTCGCAGAGTCGGGACAGGTGATCGCGAAGGGCCTGAAAGACGCCGGTATCGCGACCAAGCAGGTGGGCTACACCCAGGGACAGACCGACCTGACGGCGCCGCTGCTCGCGGCCGGGGCGGCCACGGCGGACTTCATCGCCCCCTACGGCTCGGCGTCAGACTGCGCGAACCAGGCGCAGGGCGCTCACCCAGTTGGGTATCACCGACTCGAAGAAGATCGTCACGGCACCGCTCTGCCTCAACAAAGTGGTGATCGACGCACTCGGCGATTTGCAACTCTCGCGACGTACGCGATCGCCTCGTCGCTCTATGGCGATCCGACTGACAAAGGCATGCCCGCTTACGAAGCGGTGATCAAGATGTACAAGGCTCAGGCAAATGCTCCGGATCCATGGCACATCGTGGCGTTTTCCGAGCTCCTGACGACCGTCCGGTTCCTCAACGAGGCCAGGGTCGGTGGGAAGATCACGCCGGCCCGTGTCCTTGCGGCGGCGAAGGCGTTCAAGGGCCCACTCGCGCTCGGTCCGCCGAAGCTCGTGTGCGGCAAGTACAAGGATGCGCCGGCGATCTGCAACGACAGCATCCAGGCGTTCACGTACAAGGGCAAGGGCGCGTTCACGAGGGCGTCCGGCTGGATCTCCCCGTAGCGGGAATTCAGCGAGTTTCCGATGGGGCCGGGCAGTCCGGCCCCATCGGCTGAACCTCACGAGGCGACGTGAACGAGATTCTTCTCTTCCTCCTGCTCGGCCTGGGGACCGGAGCGACAATTGCCGCAATCGCCGTCGGTGTCGTCGTTACCTACCGGGGCTCCGGCTTCGTCAACCTGGCGGCAGGGGCGATCGCCATGCTCGCCGGATTCACGTTCTGGGCGCTCCGCACGGGCGAGCTCGGGTTCACGCTCTCCACCCCATTCGCGATCGCGCTCACCTATGTGTTCGTCATTGCGATCAGCATCGCGATCGAGCTCGCCGTCTTTCGACCGCTCCATAACGCGGCACCCCTGGCGAAGCTCGTCGCCTCGCTCGGCGTGCTCCTCACGATGCAGGCGGTGATGCTCCTCGCCTTCGGCACGTCCCAGCATCCTCAGCCTGCCGTCATCCCCGTCCGGGTGATCCGCATGCTCGGCGCGGCGGTGCCCTTGTCGGCCTTCGTGCTCAGCGGCATCGTCGTCGGGTTGACGGCCCTGCTGTGGGCGCTCTATCGCTGGACGCGCTTCGGGCTCGGCGACCCGGGCGGCGTCAGAGAGCGACATCGCGGCCCGCCTCGCCGGTCTGTCACCGACGAGTCTGTCGCTTGCCAACACCCTGCTCGCCAACCTGCTGCTCGGCACGCTCGGGATCCTGGCCGGCTCGGTGGCGGCGCTCGACACGACCACGCTTCCGTTCCTCGTGGTGCCCGCTCTCGCCGCCCCCTGTTCGCCAGGCTCACCTCGTTCTGGATTGCGTGCATCTGCGGGCTGGGGATCGGCATGCTCGAGTCGCTGATCGAGTACTCCTCGACGAAGTCGTGGTTTCCCACCACCGACGGCCTGGCGATTCCGGGTGTCAAGGAGCTGCTCGTCTTCGTGCTCATCGTGGCGGCGATGTTCCTCCGCGGTGCGTCGCTCCCGACCCGCGGCGAGCTGATCGAGAAACGCCTGCCCGACGTACCTCGCCCGAAGAACGCGGTCAAGATCGCGATCCCCGTCAGCGTCCTCTGCGCCATCGCGCTCGTCGTGCTGCCGTTCGACTTCCGTCAGGCGCTGACGAACTCGTTGATCGGGATCGTGATGGCCCTTTCACTCGTCGTCATCACCGGCTTCGTCGGCCAGATCTCCGTCGTCCAGCTCGCGCTCGCCGGCGTGGCCGGCTTCACCGTTTCGCATCTCGCCGTCGACGCGGGGATCGGCTTTCCGTTGGCCCCGCTCGCGGGCGTCTCCGCTGCCGTCCTGCTCGGCCTCGTGACGGCGCTGTCGGCGCTGCGCGTGCGCGGCGTCGGACTCGCGGTCGTCACGATCGCCCGGCCGCAGTGGCCGTCTTCAATTTCGGCTTCATCAACCCCACCTGGGGCGGAGGCGCGATCGGCTCGCCCGTGCCGGATCCGCACCTCTTCGGCGTCAACCTGGGACCGACGGCATCGTTCCGCGGCCTCGACGGCAACCTCCCGAGCCCCGTCTTCGGTTGGGTCGCGCTCGCCGCCGTCCTCGTTTTGGGCCTCCTCGTCGTATCGGTCCGGCGCGGCATCCTCGGGCGCCGCATGCTTGCCGTCCGCTCGAACGAGCGAGCCGCGGCCGGCGCGGCGATCAACGTCCGGAACGTCAAGCTGGCCGCATTCGGGATCAGCGCGCTGATCGCCGGCGTCGCCGGCAGCCTGTACGCGTACAACTTCGGATCGGTGAGCGCCGACCGCTTCAGCGTCCCACTGGCGCTGAGCCTGATCGCGTTCGCCTACGCGGGCGGCATCACGCTGGTCTCCGGCGCGGTCTTCGCGGGCCTCATCGCCGCCCAGGGCATTTTCCCCTACGCGCTCGACAAATGGTTCGGCCTGTCGGGGAACTGGTTCCTGCTCTTCGGCGGACTCGTGCTCGATCTTCACGTTGATCCAGAACCCCGAGGGCGTGGCCGGCTCCCTTCTACCGGACGGCGCAGACGAGGGCAAGGCGAAAGGCCAGGCTCAGGGAACCTCCGGGGAAGCGTGACGGCTGTCCTCGCCACGACCGGCCTCTCGGTCCGCTTTGGGGGCGTCTGGGCCGTCGACTCCGTCGCCGTCGCCGTCGAGGAGGGTGAGCTGGTCGGGCTGATCGGACCGAACGGCGCGGGCAAGACGACGTTCATCGACGCCATCACCGGGTTCGTCCGTTCCACGGGCCCGTCGAGCTCGACGGACGCGATCTCGCCGGGCTGCCCCCGCACGTGCGGGCGCGGCGGGGGCTCGCCCGAACCTGGCAGAGCACGGAGCTGTTCGACGATCTCACCGTCGGGGAAAATCTCATGGTGGCAGCCCAGCGCCCGTCGTTCCTCGCCCTCGCGGCCGAGCTGGTGGGGAAGCGCATCGGCGAGAGCCCTGCCGCGGAGCACGCGGTCGCTTTGCTGGATCTCGGCCCACTCGCCGAGGCGACGCCGGCGGAGCTGACCCAGGGGCAGCGGAAGCTCGTCGGGGTGGCGCGGGCGATCGCGATGGAGCCGCGCCTCCTGTGCCTGGACGAACCCGCGGCAGGCCTCGATACGAACGAGAGCGAGGATCTTGGCCGGCGGCTCCCGGCAGATCGCCGATTCGGGGACAACGACGCTGCTGATCGACCACGATATGGGACTCGTGTTGAACATCTGCGACCGAATCATCGTGCTCGAGTTCGGCAAGGTGATCGCGGCTGGATCGCCGGGAGGTGCGACAAGGACCCTCTCGTGGTGAGGCATATCTCGGCGGCGCCGCGACCCCGCGGGGCCTCGGGGGCGGCGGCGGGCCCGACCAGGAGGAGGCTGCAAGGATATGAGCGCGCCGGTGCTCGAGCTCGAGAGCCTGACGGCCGGCTATGACGGTGCCGCGGTGATCCGCGACATCGACCTCATCGTGGCGCCAGGCGAGATCATTGCTCTGCTCGGGGCGAACGGTGCGGGCAAGACGACCACGCTCCGTGCCGTCTCCGGTGCTCGAGCCCATGGGTGGCCGTGATTCGTTTCGAGGGGCAAGATCTGCAGCCCGGGTGCAGCCGAGCGCGCGCGGAAAAAGGGCATCGCGCACGTCCCCGAGAACCGCGGCCTGTTCTACGGTCTCACCGTCGCCGAGCACTTCCGCCTCGGCTATCGCGGTGAGCGCCTCGATGCGGACGCGGCGTACCGGTACTTCCCTGCCCTAGCCGACCTTCGCGACCGGCGGTGCGGGCTCCTCTCCGGCGGTGAGCAGCAGATGCTTGCGGTCGGGCGCGCGCTCGCCCGCCATCCGAAGCTGCTGCTGCTGGACGAGCTGAGCCTCGGCCTGGCGCCGGTGATCGTCGAGGGGCTTCTGCCCATCGTTCGCGAGTACGCCGAGGAAAGCGGCTGCGGCGTCGTCCTCGTCGAGCAGCACATCGCGCTGGCGCTGACGATCGCCGACCGGGGCCACGTCCTAGCCCACGGCGTGACCGCGCTGGAGGGGGAGGCCGATCACCTGCGCACGAACCACGACCTTCTGATCTCGAGCTACTTCGGCGAGCACACCGCTTTGTTTGCAGGGACGGAACCGTGACCGGACCGGCGCGCACGACAGCCTCGGATCCTCAGACGGCGAAGCCGTCGCAGTCCGACTCGAGCTACGACAAGCTCCGCGACGCGATCGTTCACGGCGAGATTGCCCCCAACGCCCATCTCGTGGAGTCGGACATCAGCTCGTCCTTCGGTATGTCGAGGGGCGCCGTGAGGAACGCGCTGATCCGACTCGAGCAGGACGGGCTGGTCGTCCGCGAGCCGCACCGCGGGGCACGGGTGCGGCAGGTCAGCGACCGGGAAGCGGTCGAGATCCTCCAGGCACGCGCCGTGCTTGAAGGCCTGGCAGTGCGCCTGACCGCAGAGCGAATCGACGAGGCCGGCGCCGAGCGCCTGGGCGAGCATCTTGCATTCCATCGCGCGTTACTCGCCGCCGGCGATCTGCTCGGGGCCTCGGACGCGAACGCCGAGCTCCACGCTGCGCTCCTCGATCTCTCCGGTCATGGCACCGCCCAGCACCTAATCCGTGGCCTCAGCGCGCAGATGGTGAGGTACCAGTATCGAACGATCCTCATCCCCGGCCGTCCCGCAGCCTCGCAGGCGGAACACGCGGCGATCGTCGAAGCCGTCGTCGCGAGAGCCCCGGAGCAGGCGGAGGAGGCGATGCGCCGGCATCTCTTCAACGTCGCCGAGGCACTGCAACGCCGACTGCTGCCCCGCAGCGACAGTGCGAACCGTGGCGTGATCCGGCCGCGACGGTGAAACGCTCGGTCAGGCGAGTTGCGGACGCGTGCGTGCGTAGGCCAGAACGGGCTCGATCGAGGTGGGGCTCGCAAGCGCGTCCGTGCTGACGACCTTGGCCGAGGGAACACCGCTGAGGATCAGCTTGACCGGCAGCTCGAGCTTCTTGCCCGTCAACGTGTGCGGGATCACCGACAGGGCAACGATCGTGTCTGGCACGTGACGCGGCGAGAGCGCGTCGCGAAGCGCTGACGCGATGCCGTTGCGCATGGCGTCATCGAGCTCCAGCCCGTGGCGCAGGACGACGAAGAGGATCAGCTCGTCCGGCTCCTCCAGGTGGACGACCAGGCTGTCAACCACCTCGTCGAGCTCCTCCAGAGCCGAGTAGAACTCACTGGTGCCGAGCCGCACACCGCCGCGGTTCAGGGTCGCGTCGGAACGTCCCGTGATCACCGAGCTCCCGCGCTCGCTGAACATCACCCAGTCGCCGTGACGCCAGATGCCCGGGTAGTGGTCGAAGTACGCGGCGCGATACCGCTCGTCGCCTGGGTCATTCCAGAACTCGACGGCCATCGACGGCATCGGCCGGCGGATCACGAGCTCGCCGAGCTCACCCACGACCTCCTCGCCGTGCGAGTCGAAGGCCGCCGCGTCGACGCCGAGGCAGCGACCCGCGATCTCGCCGGCGTAGACGGGCAGGAGGGGGCTGCCCTGGACGATGGCGGAGCACATGTCGGTTCCGCCGCTGCCGTTGATCAGAAGAACGGTCGGGTCGACCTGGTCGTAGATCCACTCGAAGCCGTCGACCGGAAGTGGTGAGCCGGCAACCGTGAGTGAGCGCAGCGATGAGAGGTCGTACTGTCGTCCCGGCTCCACGCCCTGCTTACGGCACGCGAGCGCGAATGCAGGGCTGATCCCCATGAGTGTCGGCCGGGTCTCCTCGACCAGCTTCCACGGGTGGCCGAGGTCGGGGTGCCCAGGATCGCCGTCGAGCATGACGATCGACGCCCGGAGGAGCAACGCCGAGACGAGCGCGTTCCACATCATCCACGCGGTCGTCGTGAACCACTGGAGCCGGTCACCCGGGCGCACGTCCCAGGCCAGCCCGAGGTTCTTCAGGTGCTCGAGCAGGATCCCGCCGTGGCCGTGCACGATCGCCTTCGGCAGGCCTGTCGTGCCGGATGAGAAGAGAACGTAGAGGGGGTGTGCGAACGGCACGGGATCGAACTCGAGAGGCCCTGGCTCGCCCAGGAGCTCGTCCCACGAGATCGCCCCGGGGATTGCGCCGCCGGCGTATTCGACGTCGACGACGGTCTGGAGCGTGAGCAGCCGGTCACGGATCGCGGCGACGTTCTCCGCTCGGTCGATGAGCTTCTCTCCGTAGACGTACCCGCTGACTGCGAGTAGCACTGTCGGGTCCAGCTGACCCAGCCGGTCGACGACACTGCGGACGCCGAACTCGGGCGGGCACGTCGCCCAGACTGCGCCGAGGCTCGCCGTGGCGAGAAAGGCGACCGCCGTCTCGGGGATGTTCGGAAGGTAGGCGACGACCCGGTCGCCCGGGCCGACCCCGAGCCGCTTCAGGCCGGCGCGGGCGCGCGCCACCTGCTCGCGGAGCTCGCCGAACGTGAGCTCTCGCGTCTTGCGGGTCTGGGAATGGGCAACGATGGCGACGTTGTCGAGATCATCGTCGCGGCCGAGCATGTGCTCGGCGAAGTTCAGCGTCGCCCCCGGGAACCACTCGGCGCCGGGCATCTCGCGCGAGCCCAGCACCCGTTCGTAGGGGGTGTGCGCGCGAACGCCGAAGTAGTCCCAGATCGAGGCCCAGAAACCCTCGATGTCGCTCACCGACCAGCGCCAGAGCTCGTCGTAACCCGCCAAGTCGAGTCCGCGCTCGAGTTGCAGCCAATCCAGGTACCGGCCCATCTCGAAGCGCTGACGCCAGTCCGCAGGCGGCGTCCAGATGGCCTCTCCCTGGATCATGCGGCTACGGGAAGACTGCGAAGCCGCCGTCGGCGTCGCAGTCGAGGCCGCAGCCGGCGTGGCTCGGGCAGAGAACCACGGTCAGTGCGCCGGCCGCTCGTAGGTCTGCAGCCCCGGCTTGATCCGTTTCTCGTCGAGGAACTGCTCGAGCCCCTGCTCACGGCCGTGCTCTGCGTCGAGGAACTGCGACTGCTCCACCTTGGCGTACAGGTAGTCCTCCGCCCCGTCCCAGCTCATCACACCACAGTGCTTGTAGCCCAGCTTGGCCGCGCGCAGCACGACCGGATTCTTGTCGAGCAGCTCTCGCGCGAGCGACTCCACCTCGTCGCGGAGCAGTGCAAGTGGCACGCTCGAGTTGACGAGCCCCATCGCGGCTGCCTGCCGGCCGTCGAACGTGCGGCCCGTCATCACGTAGAGCAGGCCCGTCCGCGAGCCGACGGTGTCGGCGAGCGCCTTGCTGACGACGCTCCCGGGCGGAATGCCCCAGTTGATCTCCGAGAGCCCGAAGGTCGCCTCATCGGCCGCGATCGCGAGATCGCAGGCGACGAGAGGAGTGAACGCGCCGCCGAAGCACCAGCCGTTGACCATCGCGATCGTCGGCTTGGCATACGTACGCAACAGCCGCCACTGCCAGTACGCAGCGTCACGCCGGACCCGACGTTGCACGTGCTCTGGGCCGCCGTCGACCTCGCGGAAGTACTCCTTCAGGTCCATCCCGGCCGACCAGGCGTCGCCCGCGCCGGTCAGCACGAGCACGCCGCAATCGTCGTCGGCGTCGAGTTCGAGCAGCACCTCCACCATCTCGGCGTTGAGCGTCGGGCTCATCGCATTTCGCTTCTCCGGCCGATCGAGCGAGACCCACGCGATTCTGTCCTCGACCTCGACTCGCACTGTCGTCCATCGATCCGCGTAGGACACGGCCCCTCCCCTTGTCCTTCTCCGACTCTACGAAAGCCCAATCCGTAGTATATCAGGCCACCTGAGATACAACGGGTGTGCCCGATCCGTCGCTGTCGAGAGGGAGGTACTGGGACACGACGAGTGGGCGGTCTCTGGTGGTGTTGTCTGATCAGGCGCGTTACTTCTCCCCAACTTTCTCCCGAAACACCCTGGTTCAGCCTCACACGCCGATCACGATCGCAACATGTCCGAGAGGGGCTCGCTTGGGGGACCTCATTCGCGTTCCAGCCTCCTTCCTGCGTCCGTTCAGTTGGCTTCGTCGCCAGGGGGATCTTCACCCGCAGCGGGTGCTCGCTCTTCGCAATGGGCGCACAGATCGCGGGATATTCGACGCTGCGCACTAGTGTTCGTGGCGTGCGCATCTTGATCGTCGGCGGCGCGGGCATGCTCGGACGAAAGCTGGCTGCGCTCCTGGCACGCGAGGGCTGCCTCGGCGGCGAGCCGATCTCGCAGCTCTCGCTCGTCGATGTCGTGCAGCCGGACCTCGACCTCCAGGCTGACTTCGACATCGCGGCGGGCCTGGCCGACCTCGCGGAGGACGGGGTGGCCGCCGATCTCGTAGCCGGCCGGCCCGACGTGATCTTCCATCTCGCAGCCGTTCTGTCCGGCGAGGCGGAGGCCGATCTCGAGAAGGGATACCGCGTGAACCTGGACGGGACACGGCACCTGCTCGACGCCGTTCGCACGGAAGGCGCGGATTACCGTCCCCGGTTCGTCTATGCGTCGTCGATCGCCGTGTTCGGTGAACCGCTCCCTGACGTGATCGGCGACGACCAGCGCCTGGCGCCGCTGACGAGCTACGGGACGCAGAAGGCGATCGGCGAGCTCCTGCTCTCGGACTACACCCGTCGCGGCTTTCTCGACGGCGTCGGCATCCGCCTGCCGACGATCTGCGTCCGGCCGGGCAAGCCCAACCGGGCGGCGTCAGGCTTCTTCTCCAACATCATTCGCGAGCCGTTGAACGGCCAGGAAGCGGTCCTGCCGGTGCCCGACGACACTCGTCACTGGCACGCCTCGCCCCGGGCTGCGGTCCGCTTCCTCGTCCGCGCCGCGACGATCGACGGGGCTGCGCTTGGCGCCGGCCGTTGCCTGACGATGCCCGGTGTTTCGGTGACCGTCGCCGAGCAGATCGAGGCGTTGCGCCGCGTCGCGGGTGACGAGGTCGCTTCCCGGATTCGACGCGAGCCCGACGCAAGCGTGATGCGGATCATCGCGGGTTGGCCTCGCAGCTTCGACACGCGCCGCGCGAGCGCGCTCGGGTTCGAGGCGGAGGCGGACTTCGACGAGATCATCCGCGTGCACATCGAGGACGAGCACGGCGGCCAAATCCCGGCGGCGGCCTCGTGACCCGGATCGCGCTGGTGACCGGAGCCGGCAGCGGCATCGGCCGGGCGGCGTCGGTCGCGCTGGCAGGCGCCGGCTTCACGGTGATCGTCACCGGCCGGCGGCAAGCTCCACTCGAAGCCACGGCCGCCGAGACAGGGAGCGACGCTGTGGCCGTCACGAGCGACGTACGCGATCCAGCGTCGGTGGCCGCGCTCTTCGCCGAGATCGACGCGAGGTTCGGGCGGCTCGACCTGCTCTTCAACAATGCCGGTGTGGGCGCGCCGGCCGTGCCGCTCGAGGATCTCGCCTTCGAGCAATGGACGACGGTCGTCGAGACGAATCTCACGGGTGCATTCCTGTGCACGCAGGCGGCGTTTGGGATCATGAAACGGCAGTCGCCTCGCGGCGGACGGATCATCAACAACGGCTCGATCTCGGCAAGCGTGCCGCGCCCGCACTCTGCTCCCTACACGGCGACGAAGCACGCGATCACGGGCCTGACTCGATCGACATCGCTCGACGGCCGAGCGTACGACATCGCGTGCGGGCAGATCGATATCGGCAACGCAGCCACGGAGATGACCGAGCAGACGGTCACGACGGGCGTCCTGCAGGCCGACGGCACGGTCAAGCGCGAGCCTGTGATGGACGCGGCCCACGTGGCGCGGGCAGTCGTCTATATGGCGACGCTGCCGCTCGACGCCAATGTGCAGTTCCTGACGGTGACGGCCACGAAGATGCCGTTCATCGGTCGCGGCTGAGAACGGGAGCAGTTGATTTCCGACGTGTTCCCGGCTTAGTGTCTTCGGCTTCTTCGTCGATCGAGAGGAGACTTGTATGAAGAAGCTGCAGCTTCTGCTCGGCTTGGGCACCCTGCTTGCCGTGGGTGTCGTGGGCTCGGCCGCGCTTGCGGCCTCACCGGGCCCTGGGACGTGCTCGGGAGGGCCGATCGCTCCGGGGACCTACAACGGGTTCACCGTCACCGGCAACTGCACCTTCATGCCCGGCACCTTGACGATCAACGGCAACCTCATGGTCGCCGACGGTGCCATCCTCAACGACCATACAGCCACGAGCGGCGGAGTGGTCGTGCACGTCACGGGCAACGTGCTGGTCGGCAAGGGAGCGGTTCTCGGCCTGGGCAACTACAACCCGGTCCCGCCGCACAACAGCGCGACGGTGGGCGGGAACGTGATTGCCAACCAGCCGCTGACGCTCTACCTGGGCGGGATGACGGTTCATGGGAATGTCATCTCGAACGGTGGTGGCGATCCCCAGCGCAACTTCCCGATCAAGGACGACACGATCGGCGGGAACCTGATCCTCCAGGGCTGGTCCGGCTTGTGGCTCGGCGCGATTCGCGACACGGTCGGCGGAAACGTGATCGTGTCCAACACCGCCGGTACGCAGACGGGTGAGGGCCCGTTCGAGGGAGTGCTGGACTCGACCGAGATCGTGTCCAACACGATCAACGGCAACCTCATCTGCATGGGCAACTCACCCGCCGCCCAGATCGGCGACGCTGCCCTGGAAGGGGGCGGGACGAACACCGTCGGCGGGCACAAGCTCGGCGAGTGCGCCGGGCTCTGACGCGCTCGCGAGCCGGTTTCGATTCTCGGCCGCGACAGCGATGAAGGACGTTGGAAGGCCCGCTGCCCGGCGGGCCTTCCCATCTTTGCTGCTGGCGCCTTCCTTGACTCAAATCGCACAATAAAGGAAACTGGTGGTTCCAGTTCCCGCGCCGCTTTGTCGTTGCGGCGCGAGGAGGTGATGAGCCCTCGCGGGTCAACGCCCGGACTCCATCACGCCGCAAACGGAAGGGAGTCGACACATGCAGTTTCGCGCCTCGTGCGGCATCGCCGTAGCGCTCGCTGCGCTCCTCGTCCTTGGAGCGCCCGCGGTCGCCCGCGCCGATGCCGTGACGCAGTGGAACATCAACGCCAGTACCGCGATCTTCGCCTCGGGGCCGACCGCGCACGCCTCCACGCTGAGCTTCGCGATGGTCCAGGGCGCCGTCTACGACGCCGTCAACGGAATCGACGGCGGCTATCAGCCGTACCTCGTCAAACCGCACGCCAATCCATGGGACTCCGAAGACGCTGCGGTTGCAACCGCTGCATATCGGGTTCTCACGGCCGTCGTTCCCGCCTCTCAGACGGTCGCGCTCGCGAACCTGGCAGCGCAGTACGCCGCCTCACTCGCGGCCGTTCCCGCGGGGCCCGCGAAGGATGGCGGCATCGCCGCGGGAGAAGCTGCCGCCGCCGCGATGCTCGCCGCTCGAGCGAACGACGGCCGCGATCCGACCACGCCGTTCCCGTTCGTGTTCGGGACCACGCCAGGCGTGTGGCGCATCTCGCCTCCGCTCACGACACCCGACCCGACACCCTGGGTGGGGAACGTGACGCCATTCCTTGTGCCGAACGCCGAGATGCTCCGCACCAAGGGCCCGAACAGCCTCACGAGCAGGGCGTACGCCAGAGACTTCAACGAGGTCAAGTCGCTCGGGTCCTTCTCGAGCACGACGCGCACCGCCGACGAGACGAACGCGGCGATCTTCTGGCAATCGCAGCCGCTCGGGCTCTACGGCGGTGTCATGCGGGAGCTGTCGGCTCGCTTCGGGTTGACGACGGCGGAGAATGCCCGCCTGTTCGCAATGGTCAGCCTCGCCGGGGCCGACGGCGCGATCGGCTGCTGGAACGACAAGTACTACTGGAACTTCTGGCGTCCAATCGACGCGATCCGGCTCGCCGCCACCGACGGGAACCGGAACACCGAGGCCGATCCGACCTGGCGGCCGCTCTTCGACCCGGCGACGGTGACGACGCCGCCCCTGGCGACACCCAACTTCCCGGATCACCCGTCGGGGCACAGCTGCGTGAGCAGCGCGATCCTGAACACGATGCGCAACTTCTTCGGCACCGACAACATCGCGTTCGACATCGTGAGTACACGGTTCCCGGGCACGCCCGCACAGACGCGGCACTACGACAGCTTCTCGGCAGCCCTGACCGAGGTGATCAACGCGCGCGTCTGGGGCGGCATCCACTTCCGCACCGCCGACGAGCAAGGCGCCAAGCTCGGCCGGACCGTCGCGAAGTGGGAACGCAGCCACTATTTCAAGCCGCTTCACGGCCATCACGACAACGCGAACCAGGGCGCCGCCGAAGATGACTGACGCCCGCGCCTCAGCGACGACAGGTTGACAATGGAGGCCCCGCTCGCGGGGCCTCCGTCTTGCGATCGTTCATCCCGCCGGAGGACCGGGCGTCCTCGCGATGGTCAGGCAGAGATCGCTACGCGTTCCAGGGCCTGCGCGGCAACGCTCTTCGCCACAGGCGCGACAGGAGATATGTCGGAACGAGCCAGACGAGCAGGAAGACCGCCAGGTCGATCCCGGACACACCATGGATCAAGAAGGCCAGACCGAGGAGGACGAGCAGCACGAAGCTGAACATCAGCCACGCGCCGGTGAACACGACGACGGCGGCTGCACGGGTGGCGGTCTGCGCGATCGCGCGGCCGTGCCATTGCGGGAGCCCGTCGAGCGCCCGTCGCAAGTCCTGTCGGGACCGTGCCCGAAGCACCGCATTCGTGCGTTCGGAGAGCTCCTCGAGCGTCAGTCTCCCGCCGACGAAGTGCTCCCGAAGCGAAGCGGTCGCCCTTTCCCGATCAGCGTCGCCGGCCAGCTGCATGACTCGCAATTGTACTCCGATCCCTGGTCAGGCGAAGGCTCCCTGAGAGGGGACTTCAGAGGTCGAGGACGACGTCTGCGCTTGGCTGCGAGCAGCAGATCAGTGCGCTCCCGTCGGCAGGGGGCTCAACCGGGTCCGGGCTGTAGTCGAGGGTGCCTGCGATCAGCGTCGTCTCGCAGGTCTGGCAGACACCGGTGCGACACGACCAGCGGACCGGCACGTCGCAGGCTTCGGCGAGCTCGAGCAGGCTGGCGTAGTCGCTGTTCCAGGGGATTGCGAGGTCGCTCCTCGCGAATTCGATCGTCGGCCCGCTTCCCGGCGGCCCGGCCGGCGGGTGCGGTGCGCGCGTCGGCACCGGCGCGATGCCGGGGGTGAGACCGGGGGCGGGGCCGAAGGGCTCGGTGTGGATGCGTGAGGCGTCCAGGCCGATCGCGGCCAGCCCGGCGCTGATCTCGTCCATGAACGGCGTCGGCCCACAGAGGTATGCCTCTGCGGCGCGCGGGGGGTCGAGCTCGGCGAGCAGGGCCGCCGAAAGGCGGCCCGCGGTGTCGTAGTCCCGCCCTTCGAGGTCGTTTCGGCCTGGGTGGCTGTAGTAGATGTGAGTGCGAACGTTCGGGAGCGAGGCCAGCAGCGTGCGAGCCTCGACTGCGAACGAGTGGTCGCGGCCACTGCGGGCGCCGTGCAGCCACCAGACCTCTCGTGCTGCGTGCTCGGCGACAAGTGCATGCAGCATCGCAAGCACCGGCGTGGCACCGATGCCGGCACTGATCAGCAGAACCGGCGCATCCGTCCGGTCGAGGATGAACGTGCCGCGAGGTGCCGCAACTTCCAGCTGGTCGCCGACACGGAGGCGGGTATGGAGATAGCCGCTTGCCGCCCCGTCGGGCTCGCGTTTGACGGTGATCCGGTAGGAGCCGCCGTCGGGCGGTCCGGAGAGGGAGTAGTTCCGGAGCACCGATCTCCGCTCGTCGCCGGGTTGGATGCGGAGCGTGAGGTACTGCCCGGGCAGGGCTGCAGGGAGTGCGCCGCCATCCGGGTCTTCGAGCCGGATCGAGATCACCGAGCTGCTTTCTTGCTCGATCCCGGCGACCGCGAGCCGGCGGAAGCCGGGCCAGGCCGGGGGCGGGCTGGTGACCGCAAGGCCGGCGTTGCCGCTGCTCGCTCCGCCGTCGACGAGGGCGCGGAAGGATGCCTGCCAGCCGGGGCTGAGAGCCGGGATTCGGAGCGCTCGAAGCAGCTGCTGGCGCGGATGTCCCGGGAGGTAGAGGAGCGCATCCGCCTCGGCGACGGTCATCTCCTCGGGGCCGGAGGCGAGCTTGGTGATCTGGTCTCCTGCCTGCACCTCGCCCTCTTCGATGACCCGGAAGTAGAAGCCCGGACGGTGGTGGGAGACGAGCAGGGCGGGAATGCGCGGGTCGTTCATGCGGATTCCTACGCGGTAGCAGGTGACCCGGGGCTGCGTCACTTCGAAGCTCGCGGTGCCGATCCGATAGCGGTCGCCGATGCAGACCTCGTCGTCGTTCAGTCCCTCGACGGTGAAGTTCTCACCGAACTGCCCGTAGACGAAGTCGTCTCGCCCGAGCTCGTGCTCCCAGTAACGGTAGGAGTCGATCTGGTAGACGAAGACGGCGCGTTGCTCGCCGCCGTGGCCGCCGAGGTCGCCCTGACCGTCGCCGTCGACGTTGAGCCTGCGCACCGCCCTGGGGCCGGCAACCGGGTCCTTGAAGACGCCGGTGAAGACCGTGTTCCCTTGCCAGGCCACGTCCTTCGGCGTGCCGACATTGACCGAGAGCAGCGTTCCGACAGGGTCGGCTTGGGGCTGTGACACCGGCCAAAGGATAGGCGGTGCACCATGTCACGCTGTGTTCGGCGGGACGTCTACATGGAGGTCGAATGCGTCTCGAGCGATGAGTTTCACGGTCGCCGCAGGTCTCATTTCACGATCCCGTAGCGTTCGATCCGACGATGGATCCGGCTCGGGCGGGAGCGCTCGAAACCGACGGAAGGAGACGAGATGTCTGAGCACAAGCTCGGAACACGCGAGGAATGGCAGGCGGCCCGGAACGAGCTCGCCAAGCTCGAGGCGGAGCAGGCGGAGCGAAACGCCGAGATCACGAGCAAGCGTCTCGATCTCCCGTGGGTCCCCGTCGAGAAGGAGTACGAGTTCGACACCGAGGACGGCAAGAAGACCCTCGCCGAGCTCTTCGACGGCCGGTCGCAGCTGCTCGCCTACAACATCATGTTCGGCCCCGACTACACGCTCGGCGCCTGCCCCGGCTGCACCAGCCTGGCCGACGGGCTGGACGGCTCGCTCGTCCACCTGAACCACCGTGACGTGACCCTGCTCTGCTTCTCGCGGGCGCCGATCGAGCGGCTGAGCGCCTACAAGCGACGGATGGGCTGGCAGTTCCCCTACGTCTCCACCTACGACACCGACTTCCCCTTCGACTTCGGCCTCGCGATGACCGAGGAGCAGGCGCAGCAGGTGACCGAGGTCAAGGAGATGATCGACAATCCGCCCGACTGGCTGGAGGAGTGGTCGGGCCAGGTCGGGGCCGAGCTCCGCGACGGGCTACGCGAGAACCCGAGCTGGATCGCCTTCGCCCGCGAGAACGGGACCGTCTACCACACCTACACCGTGTCGGCGCCCGACCCGTTCGTCGCGCCGTACTTCAGCTTCCTGCTCGAGCGAACACCGAAAACCCAGCCCGCCGAGCCTCGCACCTGGCGCAAGGACGAATACCCGGACTGATGGCATCGAGGTCTACGAGCAGTCGCGAGCGAGTCGCAGTGAGCGCCGCCCTCACCCGGCGGCCCGTCGCCCTGGTGCCGCCCTTCACCGTCGCGCTCGCCGCGGCCTGCTGGTTCGCGTCGGTGCGGCAGATGAGCGGGATGGACATGGGCGCCGGGACGAGCCTCGGGTCGCCGTCGTCGTTCATCGGGCTCTGGATGTCGATGATGGCGGCGATGATGCTGCCGGCGGCGTTACCGGCCATCCTCGCCTTCGTGCAGGCGGATTCGCGGTTCGTCGCCGGGTTGTGGTTCGTCGCCTCGTATCTCGCGGTCTGGCTGGCGTTCGGAGTCGCGGCGTACGGGCTCTACCGGCAGCACGGACATGCAGTCGCGGGCGGCTTGACGATCCTTGCCGGGCTCTACGAGCTGACGCCGCTCAAGCGCGCGTGCCGCGAACGCTGCCGGGAGCTGGTGCGATCGGGAGGCCGGTTCGGCCTCTACTGCGTCGGATCGAGCGCCGGGTTGATGCTGGCGCTGTTCGCGCTCGGCGTCATGAATCTCACGCTGATGGTCGGCGTTACGGCGATCGTGGTTGCGCAGAAGCTGCTGCCGCCGCGGCCGTTTCTCGACGCCGCACTGGCGATTGCGATTGTCGTCCTCGGCGTGCTCGTCGTTGTGGCGCCGTCGACGTTTTCGGTGTGAGCAACGTCAGCGTGACTCGACCTCTGCCAGCAGCGTCCGCAGGAGGGAGTCGAGTGCGCGCCGGTCGGCTGCGCTGAGCGAGCGCAGTAGCGCTTCCTCGTTCGTCAGGTGCGCTTCGAGCGCCTTGTCGATCGTGGTCTTGCCGCGCCGCGTCAGGCGCACGAGCGTTCCGCGGCGGTCGTGGGGATCCGACCGCCGCTCGACGAGGCCCTCTTCCACGAGGCGATCGAGCCGCTTCGTCATTCCGCCGGAAGAGAGCAGCGTCGCCTCCATCAGCTGTGTCGGATTCAGCTCGTAGGGCGCACCCGCACGGCGTAGCGAAGCGAGGAGGTCGAACCAGCCGAGCTGCAGGCCGTAGGGTTGGACGCCTTCGGCGAGTGCGTCGTCTGCAAACTGCGCGAAGCGAAAGAGGCGTCCGAGCAGCGCGAGAGGTGCGACGTCGAGGTCGGGACGCTCGAGCCGCCACTGGTCGACGATGCGATCTAGATGATCCGTTGGTTTCCTCGCCACGTTGTGTATCCTCGCTGGAAAGAATCTTACCAGCAAGATAAGACGGAGGAGGTTGCAATGCGCGCGATTCGATTGCACGGCCCCGGCGGCTTCAAGGATCTCCTGGTCGACGAAGTCGACATTCCTGTGATCGGCGCCGGTGAGGTGCTTGTTCGCGTGTACGCCGCCGCCTTGACGCGCGACGAGCTCGACTGGCCGACCGACCGGCTTCCGGCGATCCCGTCGTACGAGCTCTCGGGTGTCGTCGAAGCAGTCGCTCCCGACGTGGATGGGTTCGCAACCGGCGACGAGGTGTACGGGATGACGCCCTTCGACCGGGACGGCGTCGCCGCGGAGCTCGCCGTCGTGCCTGCCGACGTGCTCGCGCCGAAGCCGCGAACGATCGACCACGTGCAGAGCGCCGCCGTTCCACTGCCCGCGCTGAGCGCGTGGCAGGGCCTGATCGAGCACGGCGGCCTCGAGGCGGGCGAGCGGGTGCTCATCACGGGCGCGGCAGGGGGCGTCGGGCATCTCGCCGTCCAACTGGCGCGCGTTCGCGGCGCGAAGCTCGCGGATGACGACGTCGACCTCGTTTTCGACACCGCCGGCGGCGAGACGCTCGTCCACGCGGCGGAAGCGCTACGGCCCGGCGGCAGGCTCGTCTCCGTGGCCGAGGAGCCGCCGAACGGCGGCACGTACTATCTCGTCGAGGCGAATCGCGCCCAACTGGACGAGCTTACGCGGCTCGTCGACGCGGGTGAGCTCAGCCCGGCGATCGACTCGGTCTATCCGCTCGAGGAAGCAGGGGCCGCGTTCGCTCGCAGCATGGCGCGCGGCAAGCGTGGCAAAGTCGTCCTGAAGATCCGATGACGAGCCAGAACGAGAAGGCCGAGCGCTTCCGCGCACTGCACGACGGCGAGCCATTCGTGATCCCGAACCCGTGGGACGCCGGCTCTGCGCGCGTGCTCTCCGCGCTCGGCTTCAAGGCACTCGCGACGACGAGCTCGGGCTTCGCATTCACGCTCGGCCGCCTCGACGGCCGGGCGACCCTGGACGAGGTCGTCGCGCACACGAGCGTACTCGCCGTGGCGACGGATCTGCCGGTGTCGGTCGACCTCGAGAACGGCTACGGCCCGGGTCCCGCCGCCGCTGCGCAGGCCGTCGTGCGTATCGCCGAGGCCGGCGCGGTCGGCGGCTCGATCGAGGACTTCGATCCCGCGGGTCATCTCTACGAGCGGGCGCAGGCCGCCGAGCGTGTCGCGGCGGCGGCCGAGGCGGCGCACGGGCTCGACTTCCCGTTCGTGCTGACCGCGCGCGCCGAGAACCACATCCGCGGCAACCCCGATCTCGACGACACGATCGCGCGACTGCAGGCATACGAGCGGGCGGGCGCCGACGTCCTCTACGCGCCAGGGCTGCGCACCGCGGACGAGATTCGCGCTGTCTGCGATTCGGTGCAGAAGCCGGTGAACGTGCTCGCGGTGCCGAGCCTCTCATTCGCGGAGATCGCTGAGGCTGGCGCGAAGCGAGTCAGCGTCGGCGGCGCGCTGACCTGGGTCGCGGTGAAGGCGATGGCCGACGCCGCTGAAGCGATCCGCGATCGCGGCGATTTCTCCGCCCTCGCGACGGATCTCCCACTCGTTGAATGGCTCGCCGTTCAGTGACCGCCGCTAGGAGGACCGCTGCACGCGATACTCCGCGGCGACGATCGACGTCAGCTCCGCGACCGAGGTCTCGTCGCTGCGCTTGTCGAGCATGATCCGGCCGTTGCGGAGCAGGTTCACGCGGTCGCACATCTCGAACACGTGCACGTAGTTGTGCGCGATCACGATGATCGAGACATCGCCGCGTTGCTTCAACTCGGTGATCAGCTCGATGATCAGCGCTCCCTCCCGCGCACCCATCGCGGCGAGCGGCTCGTCGAGGAGGATGATCTTGGCGTCCGAATGCGTCGACCGCGCGATCGCGATCGCTTGACGCTGACCGCCGGACATCCGTGCGACCTCGGCATCCATTGACGGGACGCGCACGCCGATGTCGTCGAGGTACTCCTGCGAGCGCTTCCGCATCGCGCGGTTGTTGAGAAAGCGGAGAGGCCCGATGCCGGTGGTGAGCTCGCGATTCAGGAACATGTTGTGGTACACGGACAGGCCCGGTACCAGAGCGAGGTCCTGGAACACGGTGTCGATGCCGAGCGTGCGCGCGTGCGTCACCGACTTGAGCTGTACCTCCTCGCCGTGGACGAAGATCCGGCCGGAGTCGGGCTTGTGAAAGCCCGTCAGGATCTTGATCAAGGTCGATTTCCCAGCACCGTTGTCGCCGATCAGACCGAGCACCTCGCCGTGCCCGAGATGGAGCGAGACGTCCTCGAGGGCCGTCACCACACCGAAGCGCTTGCGGATGTTCTCGATCCTGATTGCATCCGGCGGCGCGCCCGTGGGCTCGGCCGAGAGCGAGGTCGCGCCCTCGCTCACGCCGAGCGCCCCAGCCGACCCGACTGCCGAATCCGCTCCAGCGTGACGTTGAACGCCATCGAGACGATGATCGCGATCCCCAGGACGAGATCGAACGTGTAGGCGCTGATCCCCTGGAGTGTGAAGCCGAGGTTCAGCACTGCGAGAACGAGGACGCCGAGCCCCGCGCCGATGATCGTGCCCGAGCCGCCGAAGAGCGACGTCCCGCCGATCACCGCGGCTGCGACTGCATAGAACATGATCGACGTGCCGCCCTGGAGCGGCTGGATGGACGTGAGCCGCACCCCCTCGAGAATGCCTGCGAGCGCGCCGAGAGTGCTGCAGATGATGAAGTTGCCGATCTTGATGGCGCGAACGTTGACTCCGCTCTCGCTCGCCCCGATCAGATTGCCGCCGGTGGCGAGGGTGCGAAGCCCCCAGCGTGTTCGATTGAGCAGGATCGTCATCACGATGATCACGCCCAGAGCCCAGTAGAGCGTGGAATACGGTGACCCGCCGAAGAAGCGGAAGAACGTGTGCCCGCCCGGAGTCTCCACCGGGAACGCGCCGGAGATGATCAGCGTGAGCCCGTTCAGGAGAAAGATCATCCCCAGGGTCGTTATGAACGACGGAACGCCGACGACGACCGTGATCAAGCCGTTCACGAGCCCGACGAGGGACCCCGAGAGCAGGCCCGCGATCACCGCCAGCCAGATCGGGAGCCCCCAGCTGGTCGTGGCGAAGTAGAAGATCCAGGCCGAGAACGCGTACACATTGCCCGCGGAGAGATCGATCTCGCCGCAGATCAGGAGCATCACCTCGCCGGCCGCGATGATCGCGATCGGCGCCGAGAACTCGGCGATGACCTGCGCGTTCTCCCGGCCGAAGAACGCATCGGTGCGGAACGAGAAGTACAGGACGAGGCCGAGCAGCACCAGGCCGATGCTCCCCTCGCGGCGACGGACGAACGCACCGGCAACGCGCCAGCCCAGGCCGGCGCGTTGCGGTGGTTCGGGAGGCCGGGGTGCTGGTGCGGCCTCGCTCACGTATTACGAGACGGGGTACTTCTGAGCGCTGCTGCTTCCCTCGTAGCGCGTCTTCGACGACAGATACGGCTTCACGTTCGTCTTCGTGACGAACAGGATGCCGGTGTTCGTGTTGGACGGTGCAACGAGGCCTGACGAGTACTTGTAGAAGAACAGCTGGAGCACCGGCAACCACCCCTGCAGGTACGGCTGCTGATCGATCGTGAAGTCGAGCTGGTTGCTCGAGATCAGCTTCAGCGTCGTCGGTGTGAGGTCGTACCCGCCGGCCTTCACTCCCTTCTTGCGCAGGCCGTACTTCGCCACCGTCTGACCGACTGCCTGCGTTGAACCGGCATCGACCGCGAACATCCCCTTGACGGACTTGTGGCCGAGGTAGTACGCGTCGATCTTCGCGATCTCATCGTTGAGCTGTGAGCCCGTTGCGATCGCGCTCGTCTTGATCTTGCCGGCGCCGAACTTCTTGATTGCCGCGGTAGCGCCATCGATGCGCGGCTGGATGTTCAGCTGACCGGGGGTGGCGATGAACAATGCGACGTCGCCCTCACCGACGAGGCTGACGATCCGCTGGCCCATCGCATACCCGGACGCGTACAGGTCCTGGCCGATGTAGGCGAGTCGCTCGTTCGGGTTTCCGGCGGGCACGTCGGCGTTGTAGGCGAGCACGGGAATGCCCTTGGCGATCGCGTTGGCGGTCGGCCCGTTGAACGCCTTCAGGTCGACGAGACAGCATGAGATTCCCGCCGCCTTGGCGGAGATCGCCGAGTTGAACGCGTTGACCATCTGGCTGACGTCGGACGTGGTCGAGCCGGTCCACTGGTACGTGCAACCGAGCAGCGAGCACGCATCCTGGGCGCCGTAGATCGTCGGCACGAAGAAGGGATTCGTGGTCACGTGGTTGACGAAGATGAACTTCCACTTCGGATGCGACTTGATGAAGCTGTCAGCCGCGACCGCGTCGGTTATGGCGCCGAACGCGGGGCTCGCCGCGACGGCCGTCGGCACCATCAGCGCGGCGGCACCGAGGCCAACGCGCTTCAAAACGTTACGCCGGTCCATCGCGAGCTCGTGCTGCTCGTCGGGTTCCAGCGGCGGCGCCCCCTCAGGCGATTGATCGAGATCCACGCGACCCTCCTTTGTGTCGTGTGTAACGGATCAGTCGTTGCGCCGCGAACGTAACACCCGGTCCAGGAAATTGCTAGGTAGCGCTCGCGTGACGGCGCGCGGCCTCGATCCGCTCGACGGGAGTGGGGTGGCTGAAAAAGGCCAGATAGATCGGCCGGGGCGGATCGAGGTCAGAGAGGTTCGCGGTCGCGAGGGAGCGGTGGGTTGCCTCGAATGTGGCGAGGTCGTGCGTCAGCTCGAGTGAGAAGCGGTCGGCCTGGCGTTCCCACCTTCGCGAGAGCGCCGCGCCGAGCGGGCCGGCGGGGATCTGCACGGTCAACGCGAGCAGCAGGACGAATGGCACGACCCGAGGGTCGCCGGCTCCGCCGGGAGCCCCGATGGCCGTGCGAAGCTCGGGCCAGCGCAGAAGCGCCCAGAGGAGGACGACGAAGCCGGCGACGCCGGCCATGCCGAGCAGCGTCGCCTTGATCAGGTGGCGGGCGCGGCGATGCCCGAGCTCGTGTGCGAGGACGAGGCCGATCTCGCGCGGGCCCGCCTGCGTCAGCAGTGTGTCGTAGAGGACGAGACGGCGTGTCCGCCCGAGGCCGGAGACGTAGGCGTTGGCCTTCCGCGTGCGCCGGCTCGCGTCCGCCACGAGCACTTCGCTGATCGGGGTGTGCGCTTTCTCGGCGAGTGCGTACAGCTCCGCCGCGAGCTCGGCGTCGTCGAGCGGGGCGAAGCGGTTGAAGAGCGGCTCGAAGAGAACGGGGGCGAGGAAGCCGAGCGCGAGCACGAGCGCCGCGCCGGCCGCCGCTGCGGGCAGGGGCCAACCGCGAGGAAGAAGCCGCGCCGATCCGACCAGCCCGACGAGCGCAGCGCCCGACAGGGCGAGGCCGAGCACGAACCCCTTGGCCCGGTCGGCGGCGTAGCTGCCGAGATCCTGGGTCGAGAAGCCCCAGCTCCGCTCGTGCACGAAGCCCGTCCAGAACGAGATCGGCAGGCCCACCATCAGGGTCAACGCATCGAGGAGCGCCGTGAGCCCGACGACCTGCGCCCACCAGGGCCAGCCCTCGAGCGGCTCGAAGAGCCAGTCGCCGAGCGGGCCGAAGACGATCAGCACCAGGAGCAGGTAGGCGAGGGCGAGCTGGGCCACCGCCGAGGCGTAGAGCGGCTTGTGGTACCGCCACGCCCGAGCCACCTGCTCCGCGCCGAAGAGACCGACTGCATCCACGCCCCATACACTCTGCCGGGACGAACGAGCCTGGGAGGCGTTACGTCGAGTGCTGCGCCGAGAGCCACGCCTGGGCGAGGCCGGCGATGGCGCCCCTCGGGTTCCCGGTCAGCAGATCGTGCTCGGCGTTCGCAGTGAGCGCGGCGGTCTTCGACATCGCGGTTGCGCCGTGCGCCACGACGGCTGCCTGTGCGAGATCACGGGCCACCGACACGAGCAGGTTGGCGTTTGCCTCTGCGCTCGCCGATGTGCCGCTGACGGCGGGGCTTGCCAGCCCGAGCAAGACGAACGCCAGCGCGGGGTCGCGCAGCGAGCCGTCCGTGTTCCAGTGGGCCTGGTTCAGCAGCGCAGTCAGCTCGACGGTGGCGACCCTGGCCGTCGCGGTGTGCTGCCTCGCGAGCGAGTCGCGCACGCTCGTGATGCGAGCTCTCTCCGGATCCGTCCGTAGGCCCCAGCCGTAGGGATAGAGCGGGTCGTAGCTCTTGTCCCCGACGTTGACTGGCGTCGTTGTCGTGTTCACGAGCTTGGCCCAGGTCTCGGGCAGCCGGCCGGTGAACGGCTTCAAGCCGAAGAGCGTGTCGGCGACCCCTCCGCCTTCGGTGCCGGGCAGCCATGACGCGACGATCGCGCCCGCCTCGCTCTGAATCGAGGCGATGTTCATCGGCCGGCCGGCCACGACGAGCACGACGCACTTCATCGCAGCACAGACCTTGTCGACTGCGGACTTGTCCGCCGCGGAGAGGTCATCGGTGTGGCCGTTGCCGATGTCGCCGACGCCTTCCGCGTACGGCGTCTCACCGACGACCACTACGCCGACGGTGGATCCGGCCATCGGGGCGGACGCATCGGCGGAGAAGGTGAAGTGCGCATTCGGTGCGTCGGCCTGCATGCCCTGGAAGATGGTCGTGCCGACGTCGTGGTTGCCCGATGCGCCCTGCCACGTCACGGTCCAGCCGCCGGTTTGGTTTCCGAGGTCGTCGGCATTGCTCCCGGCGACGTAGATATTCGCTGACGGCGAGATCGGCAGAACGCCGGCGTTGCGCAGGAGAACCTGCGACTCGGCAGCGGCCTCGCGAGCCACCGCCCGGTGTGCTGCGTCCCCAATCGTCGGTGCATTCGTGCGATCGGCATACGGATGCTCGAAGAGGCCGAGCTTGAACTTCTGGGTGAGGATCCGTCGGACGGCGTCGTCGATCCGAGCCTGGGTCACGCCGCCGCTCGCGACGAGGTCGGCGAGGTCATGCTCGAAGTTCACGTACTGGTCGGGAACCATCACCATGTCGATGCCCGCGTTGACCCCGGTCTTGATGTCGGTCTCGTAGTCGGGCCCGATCTGGTTGATGCCCTGCCAGTCGCTGATCACGAAGCCGTTGAAGCCGTACTGCTGCTTCAAGACACCGGTGATCATGTCGCCCCGGGCGTGCATCTTGATCGGCGCGCTGTCCTTGCCGACGATCTGCAGGCTCGAGTACGACGGCATGACGGATCCGACGTCGTGTTTCTGCACGGCTTCCTTGAACGGCTCGAGGAACAGCGCGTTGAGCTGGGCCTGCGTGACGGTCGTCACGCCCTGATCGATCGTGTAACTGCCCGCAGTCGACGAGCCGAACGTCGTGCCGCCGTCGCCGACGAAGTGCTTGGCGGTGGCGAGGACGCTGGTGTTCTTGGACAAGGCGCCGTCACCCTGGAGGCCGTCGATGATGGTTTCCATCTGGTCGACGAGTGCCGGGTCCTCACCGTACGACTCGTACGACCGTCCCCAACGCTCGTCGCGCGTGACGCAAACGCACGGAGAGAAGGCCCACGTGACCCCGGTGGCGCGTGTTTCGGTCGCGGCGATTTCGCCTTCCTGCTTTACGAGCGCAGGATCACGCGTCGCGCCCATGCCGATGTTGTGCGGGAACACCGTCGCGCCGACCAGGTTGTTGTCGCCGTGCACGGAGTCCTCGCCATAGATCAGCGGAATCTGAAGATGCGTTGCCTGAGCACGCGCCTGGAACGAGTCGATCATGTCGGCCCACGCGCCGGGTGTGTTCGGCGTCGGCGTCGAACCGCCCCCGGAGAGCAGCGACCCGAGTGCGTTGGTCGTGATGTCGGACTGATGGGTCAGGTCAGCGCGCTCGGCTTGCGTCATCTGACCGATCTTGTCGCCGAGCGTCATGCGCGACATCAGGTCGGCAACTCGCTGCGCGACGGGCAGGTTCGGATTCAGATAGGGCAACCCATGAGCGTTGATGACGACGACCGGCTTGTCGAGCGTTACGTCGGCGCCGGTCGCGGAGAGCTGGATCGGGATCGTCTTCGCTTCGGACGGCGTCGTGCTCGGCAACGTCTGGACGGTGAACGTCTGCACGCTTCCCGAGGCTGCGCCCGCAGCGAAGGTCACCGTGCCGCTGGTGTCGGTGTAGTCGGTTCCCGCGATTGCGGTTCCGCTTCCGAGTGAGTAGTTCACCGTGACGTCGTGGTCGAGCGGCTTGTCGCCGTTTGTCGTCAGCTTGACGCCGACCGTTGCGGAGCCGCCCGGGTCGACCGCGTACACCGAAGCAGCTGTGCTGATGTGTGCCGTGATGGCGCCGGTATTCACGCCATAGAGCGCGAACTGGTCGACGTCGAACTCGCCGTTGCTGGTGCCTGGCGGCTCGGTCAGCGCGAATCCGCGCATCGTGTTCAGATCGAGTGTGCCGTTGATCGGCCCACCCGTCGGCTGGAAGTCGGTGCGCAGCTTCAGTGAGCTGAACGGGATCTGGATCAAATGCCAGCCCTGCCAGTCGTCGGTGAAGAACGTCTGCCAGAGCTCCGAGTGCTCTGCGTCTGCGCCGCCGTCTTTGATCTCGAACTCGTATTGCGGCCCGGATCCGGGAACAGCGTCGCTGCTGGGGTTGTGGCCGTAGAACCAGAACTCGATGCCACCGAAACTGCTCCAGTCCTGCGGCGCGCTCGTTGCGTCGTCGTAGCTGAACCCGCCGTAGCTGGAATCGCTGATCCAGGTCCCTCGCAGCACGTGGTTGTCTGTCACGCCGGGTCGGTCGAGCTGCGCGATCGACAGCGCCGGGGTGCTGTCGCCGTTACCGCCCCAGGCAAAGACGCCGCCACTGGTAACAGCCGTGCCGGGGTCGGTGATCGGGTTCGCGCCTTCGAAGTCGTCGAGGATCTGCAGGTTTTGGTAGACCTGCACGTCGTCGAACTCGAGGGTGTTGGTCGCGCCGCCACCCGGCAGGTTGACCGCGTAGCCCCACATCTTGGTGAGGTTCAGGACGCCGTCGTTGGGAGCGCCTCCCGGCTGGAAGTCGGTGCGCCGCTTCATGTTCGCGAAGGCCACCTGAACCTTCTTCCAGCCGTTCGTGTCGTCGGTGAAGAAGGATTGCCACAGCTCGCCGTTCTCGGCGTCCGGGCCGCCGTCCTTCACCTCGAACTCGACCGTCTGGCCCGACCCCGTGCCCTTCACCCAGAAGCTGAAGCCGTCGTAGCTGCTCCAGTCCTGGGGGCTCGCGAGGTCGTGCGAGAAACCGCCGTAGCCGCCGACCGTGTACGCGACCCGCAGCGCGTTGTTGCCCGCCGCGGCGCTCGGCCGGTCACCGGCCGGGACCTGCGTCAGCGTCGGGGTGGAAGCAGCATCGCTGGAGAACGTGAAGATTCCCGGATTGCCGCTCGAGAAGGGAACTGAGCCTTCGAAGTCGTCGATCGTCGAAACCGCGCCGTCGTTCGGCACCGGATTGTTGTTGAGGATGCTGATCGTCGTCGTGCTTCTCGGCCCGACGACGACACCGGACGGCGACGGGTTGGCAATCGTGACGCGGAACGTCTTGGTCGGCTGATGAAGCGTGGTCGGCAGAGCCGTCACGTGGATCGACTGGGTGGTCACACCGGGGGCGAAGGTGAGCGTTCCCGCAGCGGCCGCGTAGTCGGTGCCGGCGACCGCGCTGCCGTCAGCAGTTGCGTAGTCGACCGTCACCGCGTTCGCCGACGGCATGTTCAGGTTGACCGGGATGTCGACAGACGTGCCCTGCTGCAAGCTCGCCGAGTCATCAGCGGTCGACACAGCCGACTGCGTGAACTGGCCCAGTACCTGGAACTCGAAGATCGAGTAGCCGTACTGAGCGCCGCCGATCGTCGTGCGCGCAGTCCCCGTGAGTCGCACATAGCGACCGCTCGTGCCGGCGGGAACGCTGATGTGCTCGGTGCCGCCGGCGCCGGTCGTCGTGTCGTAGACCTGGGTCCACGTCGTCGCGTCGTCGGATACCTCGATGTGGTAGGCCGTTGCGAACGCGGCCTCCCAGGCGATCGTGAACCCGCTGATGGCGGCATTCGCGCCGAGGTCGAGCTGCAGCCACTGAGGATCGCTGAAGGCCGACGACCACCGCGTCGACAGATCGCCGTCCACGGCCGCGGAGGCCGGTGTGCCCGCGTTTTCGGCCGACGACGCTGTGGCCTCGGAGCCGAGCGCGATGTTGACGTCAGCCGCGTGCGCCGGGCGCTGCGATCCCACAGCGAGCAACCCGGCGACGAGTGCGAGCACGGCGAGGCCGATGCGAAGGTGGCGGGCGATGGACGACGACCGAAAGTGGGCTGGGAGCGGCAAGGTGGACTCCTGACGGAAGCGCTTTCAGCGGACATGGCACGGCTACTTGCGGCATCTCGTTTTCCAAGGAGCCGGGCTTTTGAAACATACGCCACCGAACACGCTGTGGGCGCTGGCGCCAGGTGTCAGGCGGAGGTTCGTCCGGCCTCGACGGAGCCGGTGACGCGCGTCGTACGGAACCACTGCGACAGGTCGGGCGCCCAGACGATCGTGACGATCACGAGCAGGCCGCCGGTGATCAGGCTCGAGACGTAGTCCGGAGAGGCGAGGATCGAGAGGATCTCCTGCAGCACGCTCAGCGACAGGACGCCCGCGGCGATGCCGACCGCGCCACCCTTGCCGCCCGACAGGCTGACTCCGCCGATGAGGGCGGCCGTCGCCGAGAAGGTGAGGACGTCGAAGCCGATGTTCGTCGGGCTCGCGGTGGCGAGGCTGTAGCTGAGCAGCGCTCCCGGGAGGGCTGCCCCGAGCGCGGAGACGACGAACACGCCGACGAGGAGCCGGTCGACGGAGACCCCGGCCACGCGCGCCGCCCGCCGGTCGCCGCCGATCGCCCGGAGGTCCCGGCCGACGCGCATGTAGCGAAGCACGATCGCGGCGACGACGAAGATCCCGAGCGAGATGAGGCTCCTGATCGAGAAGATCTGGAGAACCGGCTTGTCGAGCCTGAGCCCGACGGTGTACTTCTCGTAGATGACGCTCTTCGAATGCCCCAGGATGTACGTGATCCCCAGGATCACCAGGTAGCCGCCGAGGGTCACCGGCATCGAGTTCAGCCGGAACCGCGCGATCAGGCCTCCCTGGAAGACGCCGACGAGGATCGCGGTGCCGAGCGCCGCGAGGATGCCGACGACCGGCGAGCCGACCCCGGTGAGGACCGCCACCATCCCGCCCAGGAGGTACATCGAGGAGACCGACAGGTCGAACTCGCCGGCGATGATCGTGATGCCGAGTGCGAGTGCGACGAGGCCGTACGAGGCGAAGTTCTGGAAGATGTCGTAGACGTTCGCCGTGCGCACCGTGTAGTGCGTGAGCGCGGGCAGGAGCGCCAGCACCAGGAGCATCAGCGTCAGGATCGCGTACGGGGCCAGCGCGCCCGCGCGCGGGCGGCGGCGCACCGTTTCGACCGCGCTCATCGACTTCGCTCCCTGAGGTTCGTGAGGACGACGACCACGACGACGATGATCCCGCGCACGAGGATCTGCCCGCCCGTCGAGTAGCCGCGAAGGAGGAGCATGTCCGAGATCGTCGCGATGAAGATGGCGCCTGCCGCCGTCCGGGCGATCGACCCTCGACCGCCCGTCACCGCGTTGCCGCCGACGAGCGCGGCAGCGATCGCGTCGTACGTGTAGCTGCCCGTCAAGAGCAGCGAGGCGTTCGCGCTCGTCGCGCCGATGAGAATCCCCGAGCCGGCGGTGTAGAGGGAGGCGATCCCGAACGCTCCGACCGTGAGCATCGTGATCGGCAGCGCGGCGGCGCGCGCGGCAACGCGGTTCTCGCCGAGGAGGTAGATCTGTCGCCCGAACCGAGTCCGGCGCATCACCACCGCGAGGATCGCCGTGACGACGAGGAAGACGTAGACGGGCACGGCGATTCCCAGCACCGGCTGCGCGAGATGCTGCCAGCTCGTCTCCGATGCGGGCGGGATGATGCTCTGCCCGTGGGAGAGCCACACCGCCATGCCCTCCATCAGGCCCGCCGCGCCGATGGTGATGATGATCGGGTTCGCCCGCCATGCGCCGACCGCGAAGCCCTGCACGGCACCGATCGTCAGACCGAGGAGCAGCGTCAGGACGATCGCGGCGACCAGGCCGAGTCGCAGCGAGTAGAGGAAGAACATCGCCGAGATGGCGGCGGTCTGACCGAGGGCGAGGGAGAACAGGTTGCCGCTGAGGACGATGACGGTCAGTCCGACGGCGATGATTCCCACGAACGCCGCCGCGGTGAGGATCGCCTTCAGGTTGCTCACCGTCAGGAAGCCGGTGGTCGTGGCCGCCCCGTACACGGTGACTGCGACGAGCACCGCGACCCACACCGCGAGCGCGACGTCGGCGATCCGGATCGGTCGGCGCTCGAGCCCGAAGCGATGCAGCGCCGCGGTCGTCGGGCCGCTCACGATGCCGCTTCGCCCGCCACGTGGCTCATGGTCATGTTGGCGAGGATCGTGGATGCGGATGCCTGCGCCCGCGGGACGACCGACACGATCCGGCCGGCGAAGATGGTGACGACGACGTCGGCGAGATCGAGCACCTCGTCGAGCTCCGTCGACGAGAAGATCACCGCGGTGCCCCGGCGCGCCGCTTCCCGGACGAGCCTGTGGATCTCGGCGCGCCCGCCGACATCGACGCCGCGCGTCGGCTCGTCGAGCGCGAGCAACGCCGTTCCCTCGAGCTCGAGTGCGCGGCCGAGGAGGGCCTTCTGCTGATTCCCGCCGCTCAGGCTGCGGGCAGGCGACCCGAGCCGCTCGACCGGCACGCCTGCGAGGGTCGCGAGCTCATGGGCCTTTCGCTGGACACGGCGCCGTAGCAGGACGCCGAGCCGGCTCAACCGGCGGAGCCTCGTGACCGTCAGGTTGCGGGACACCGACTGGCCGAGGAACAGGCCCTCGCGCTGCCGGTCGTTCGGGACGTAGAGCACCCCCGCCTCGATCGCGCGCCGCGGCGTGTTGAGGACCACCTTGCGGCCGCGGATCTCGACCGTTCCGGTGGCGTCGGGTGCAAGCCCGCCGAGCGCACGGAGCACCGTGCTCGTGCCGGACCCCACCTGGCCGGCAAGGCCGGTGATGATCCCGCTCTCGAGCGTGAGCGACACCTCGTCCACGCTTCCCGGCACGTGGAGCCGGTCGATCTTCACCACCTCGGTTCCGGAGCCCGGCGCGACGTGCTCGTGCTCGAGCTGCGTCTTCGCTCCCTCCATCTCCCCGAGCATGTGCTCGATGAGCGACCGCCGGTCGATGCTCCGGATCTCGTGCGTCCCCACGCAGCTGCCGTCTCGCAGCACTGTCACGCGATCGCAGAGCTCGAACACCTCGTCGAGGCGGTGGGACACGAAGATGACGCTGCGCCCCTGCGCAACGAGCTCGCGCGTCGCTCGGAACACGCGCTCGATCTCCGGCTTGCTGAGCGTCGCGGTCGGCTCGTCGAGGATCAACAGGCGCGCGTCGCGCACGAGGAGACGAGCGATCTCGACGAGCTGCCGCTCGCCGATCGAGAGGGTCTCGACGAGCGTTCCAAGCTGCACGTGCGCGAGGCCGAGCTGGTCGAGGACACGGCGCGCATGTTCCGACAGGCGGCGCCGGCGGTAGAGGAGGGGCACGTTGAGCCCACCGAGGAAGATGTTGTCCTCGACGCTGAGCTCCGGGACGAGGCTGAGCTCCTGGTTCACGAGCGCGATCCCGTGCGCCTGCGCATCGAGCGGGTTCCGGAGCGACAGCTCGACGCCGTCGAGGCGGATGATCCCCTCGTCCGGCCGAACGAGCCCGACGAGGGTCTTCACGAGGGTGCTCTTGCCGGCGCCGTTGTGCCCGCAGATGGCGTGCACCTCGCCGACCCGGACGTCGAGCGTGAGCTCGCGGACGGCGCGCACCGGCCCGTAGGACTTCGAGAGCCCGACCACCTCCAGGAGCACGGGCGCAGCGGGATCGCCGGCAGAACGAGAATGGGATCCGGGCGCGGCCACCGGATCCCATTCTCCGTTCATCAGCTGGGGCCTGTCGCCGTTAGAAGGTGCAGACCTTCGTGAACTTGGCGACGTTCGCCTTCGTGATTCGATCCTCGTGAACGTACGACACCTTCGGCGGCTTGCCGCCGTTCAGGATCTGAGCTGCGATCTTGACCGCAAGCGCTGCCTCGACCTGCGGCGCCTGCGTGCCGGTGCCGTATTCGCTGCCGGCCTTGATCGCGTTGATGCCGACGGCCAGGCAGTTGCTGCCGGTCACGATCAGGCCCTTCTTGGCGACGCCGATCTTGACTCCGGCCTGCTTCGCGCCCTGGATGATCCCGATCGCCATGTTGTCGGCCATGCCGTACGCACCCTGGATGCCGCCCTGCGACGCGTACTTCGAGAGCAGCTGCTGGGTGTCCTTCGCCGATGTCGCCTGATCCCAGTTCGCGTCCTCGATCGACACGACCTTGTACTGCGGGAACCGCTTCATGTACGCGCTGAACGCTGCCATCCGGTCGGTCACGTTGTTCTGGCTGGCAGTGCCGGTCAGGGCGATGACGTTGCCCTTGGTGAAGCCCGCCTGCTTCATCCCCTGAACGAGGTTCTGCGCGGCGAACTTGCCGAGGGCCGGGTCGTCGGTCCGTGCTTCGGCGGTGACGAGCTTCGCTCCCGCCGGTGACTGGCGTCCGATCGCGCCGAGAATCGGGATGCCGGCCGCCTTCGCGCGGATGTACGAGGGGACGATTGCGGAGGCGCTCGCCGGCACCGAGATGATCAGGTCGGGCTTGTCGGCGATGAGGCGGTTCATGTTCTGCGCGTCGACCGCGGGATCGAACACCGACGTGAGGACCGTCACGGATGCGCCCTGCTTCGTCAGCCCGCTCTTGACCGAGTTCGCCCAGGCAGCACAGAAGGGGTTCTGGTTCGTGCAGATGATGACGCCGACCTTCTTGCCGGTCAGAGCGCCGTGCTTCTGGCCCGCTCCGAGTGCGCTCGCGACAAAGACGATCGCCGCCAGTGCGAGCACTGCGAGCGAAACCAAATGCAATGTCTTACGCCTCTTGGTCATGTGCCTTCCCTTCTCACGATTGATGAACGTCCCCGCTGAGCGGACTGGTACGTGTCGCCGTACCGCCGTACGAGGTGGACGGGGATGGGGCTGAATTAGTCACGCAACGCCAGCAATGCATACGTAGGCATACAAGGTCTGCGCAGACGTGTCAAACGAGCTGTCGCGGCCCGTCCGGGGATCAGCCCGGCGGAGCGGCTGCGAGCGTGTCTCGCCGGACGAGGCCCACCGGGAAGACGCGCGACCGCGGGGGCGTCTCGCCGTCCGAGGAGATCCGGTCGATCAGCAGCTTGGCCGCCGCCCTGCCCATCTCGGCGAGCGGCTGGCGCACGGTGGTGAGGCTGAAGCCCTCCCAGCCCGCCATGTCGATGTCGTCGAAACCGACGATCGAGAGCTCGGCCGGCACCTTGATCCCGACGCGGCGGGCGGCGTCGAGCGCGCCGAACGCGATCACGTCGTTCGCGGCGAACACCGCAGTGGGGCGCGCCTCCGCGGCGAGCAGATCCAGGCACCACTGGTAGCCGCTGTGGTGGCTGAACTGGCCCACCCGCCGGAGGGTCTCGTCGAGCGGCGCTCCGGATGCTTCGAGCTGCTCGCGAAAGCCGCGCTCTCGGTCACGGCTCGTCGTCGTGTTCTCCGGCCCGGTGATGATCGCGATCCGGCGATGTCCCAGCTCGACCATTGCCTCGGCCACGAGCCGCCCGCCGCGGCGGTTGTCGGAGACGACGGAATCCACGTGCGCAGCGTCGATGTAGCGGTTGACGAGCACGGCGGGGATGTCGCGCGCGCCGCCTCCCGGAAGCGCGGTGCCGAGGGTTGCCGAGACGTAGACGAGCCCGTCCACCGCCGCGCCCTTCACCAGATCTCCCACGTGCTGCTCGACGCTCGCGTCGGTCCGCTCGTTGAGGAGGATCGTCCGGTAGCCGGCGAGCGCGAGCTCGTTGTGCAGGATCTCGAGGAGCTCCGGATAGAACGGGTTCGTGATGTCGCTGACGACGACGCCGACAGTGCCGGTCCTCCGGGTGCTGAGGCTCCGCGCGGCGACGTTCGGCGTGTAGTTCATCAGGCGCGCGGCCTCGAGCACGCGGGCCGTCGTGCCCGCGGCGACACGCGGGTCGCCGCGCAGCGCGCGTGAGACGGTGGTCTGGCTGATCTTGAGCCTTCGCGCGATGTCCTTGCTCGTCACGGCCATCCTGCGAGCATGGCAGACGATCCGCCGGAAATCACTTCGGCCGGGCCGCGGCCGCCGGACCGCGGCCGCAATTTGACAAGACCACGAACTGGGTTTATGCATACGTAGTCACTCCCCGGGAGAGAGGCACGTGCAAACGCTCAAGGAGCCCACGGGCAAGCACCAGCGCGAGAACGAGGACGATGCCGTCGCGAAGGTCGTCGACGAGATCGTCTCCGCGGTCGCGGCGGACGGTGACGAGGCGGTCAGGCGGTTCTCCGCCCGCCTCGACACATGGGAGCCTGCGAGCTTCCGGCTGACGGCGGACGAGATCGCGGCCAGCATGGAGCTCGTCCCCGCCCGGGTCCTGGACGACATCCGGTTCTCACAGGAGCAGGTGCGGTCATTTGCCCGCGCACAGCGGGAGACGATGGTCGACCTCGAGGTGGAGACGCTTCCGGGTGTCCGGCTCGGGCACCGGCACATCCCTCTGAGGAGCGTCGGCGCCTACGTCCCCGGAGGCCGGTACCCGATGGTTGCATCGGCCCACATGAGCATCGTCACCGCCAAGGTCGCCGGGGTCGAGCGGGTCGCGGCATGCACCCCGCCGCTCGACGGGCGTGTACCGCACGCCACTGTCGCCGCGATGCATCTGGCCGGCGCCGACGAGATCTACATCCTCGGCGGCGTCCAGGCCCTGGCCGCGCTCGCACTCGGCACCGAGACGATCGACCCCGTCGACTTCCTCGTCGGCCCGGGCAACGCCTACGTCGTCGAGGCGAAGCGGCGGCTCTACGGGAAGGTTGGCATCGACCTCGTCGCCGGCCCGACCGAGATCCTCGTCGTCGCCGACGAGAGCGCCGACCCGCGGATCGTCGCCGCCGACCTCCTCGGTCAGGCCGAGCACGGCCCCGCCTCCCCGGCCGTGCTCGTGACGACGTCGCTGGCTCTCGCCGAGGAGACGCTGCGGCAAGTGGCGGCTCAACTCGAGGACCTGCCGACGGCGGAGATCGCCGCCCGGGCGTGGGAGGACTACGGCGAGGTCGTCCTCGTCGCGTCGGACGACGAGGCGCTGGAGGTCGCCGACGACTACGCGTTCGAGCACGTGGAGATCCAGACGGCCGACCCCCGCTGGTACCTCGAGCGGCTGCGGAACTACGGCGCGCTGTTCCTCGGCGAGGCGACGACCGTCGCGTACGGCGACAAGACGATCGGCACGAATCACATCCTCCCGACGGGCGGCGGCGCGCGCTACACAGGCGGCCTCTGGGTGGGGAAGTTCCTGAAGACCGTCACGTTCCAGGAGTGCGATGAGTCGGCGAGCGCGATGATCGGCGAGATCTGTGCTCGTGAGTGCCGGATCGAGAACTTCGAAGGCCACGCCCGATCGTGCGACCTCCGCGTCGAGAAGTACCGCGACCACGCCCTGCTCGCGAAGAAGACCGCATGAGCTACCGGCTCGGGGTCGACGTCGGCGGCACGTTCACCGACGTCGTCCTCTACGACAGCGCGGAGAAGCGGATCTGGCTGGCGAAGACGCCGAGCACGCCGCAGGACCAGTCCGAGGGCGTCATCGAGGGCATCCGCCTTGCGGTCGGGCGCGCGAACGTCGACCTGCCCGATCTCGACGCGATTCTCCACGGCACCACGGTTGCGACGAACGCCGTCCTCGAGCGCCGCGGTGCGCTCGTCGGGCTGATCGTCACGCGGGGATTCCGGCACATCCTCCATCTCGCCGAGGCCTGGACGCCGGGGCCGCTGTTCGGCTTCATGGTGTACGAGAAGCCCGAGCCGCTGACGGACACCCGCTATGTCCGCGAGGTACCGGAGCGGACCGGCGCCGACGGCACGATCATCGAGGCGATCGACGAGCTTGCGGTGCGCAAGGCGGTCGAGGAGCTGGTCGAAGACGGCGTCGAGGCGCTCACCGTGTGCCTGCTGAACGCCCACGCGAACGGCCGTCACGAGCGGGTGATCGCGGAGATCGCAGCTTCCGTCGCGCCCGACCTCCCGCTGTCGATCTCGTCCGAGATCCTCCCCGAGTTCCGAGAGTACGAGCGCACGGTGACGACGCTGATGAACGCCTACGTCGCCCCGGTGCTCGAGCGGTACCTCGTCAACGTTCGTGACGGCCTCGCCGCCGCCCAGGTGCGAGCGCCGATCCAGGTCGTGCGGTCCGACGGGGGGCTGATGAGCCTCGACTCCGCGTGCAAGAACCCGGTGCAGACCGTGCTGTCCGGGCCGGCGGGCGGCGTCAGCGGGGCATCGTTCGTCGCCTCGCACGCGGGCTTCGACCGCATCCTCACCTTCGACATGGGCGGGACGTCCACCGACGTCGCGGTCTGCGTGTCGGGCCGGCCGGAGATCACGCGCGAGACGAACGTCGGCGACTTCCCCGTCCGCGCGCCCGCGGTCGACGTCGCCAGCATCGGCGCGGGGGGCGGGTCGATCGCCTACGTCGCCGAGGCGACCGGGGCGCTCCGGGTCGGCCCGCAGAGCGCGGGAGCCCTTCCCGGCCCGGCCTGCTACGGCCGCGGTGGGACGGCGGCCACGGTCACCGACGCCAACGTCGTCCTCGGCCATCTGCCGCCCCGGCTCCTCGGCGGCGAGTTCGAGCTCGACGCCGACGCCGCCTACGCCGCCGTCGCCCGCGTCGCCGAGGCCCGCGGCGCGGGGGTCGAGGAGACGGCGGGGGCGATCGTGAGCATGGTCGACGAGGCGATGCTCGGCGCGCTTCGGGTCGTCACCGTGCAGCGCGGCAGGATGCCCGGCGAGTTCGCGCTCGTCGCCTTCGGCGGTGCGGGCGGGCTGCACGCCAATGCGCTCGCGCGCATCCTCGGCTGCTACCCGGTGATCGTCCCGGAGGAGTCCGGCGTGCTGTCGGCGCTCGGCTTCATCTCCTCGGAGATCAAGAACGAGTTCAGCCAGACGTTCGTGCGGGGCATCACCGCCACGACCCCCGACGCCGTCCGCGAGGCCTTCGAGCTGCTCACGGCCCGCGCCCGCGACTGGCTCGACCAGGAGAACGTCGGCGTCGCCGACCAGGACATCCGCTTCATCCTCGACATGCGGTACAGCCGCCAGGGCTTCGAGATCCCGATCGACCTCGACGGCGTCGAGCTCGCCGCGCTCGAGCTGGCGGCGCTCGAGCGCAGCTTCGGGGAGGCACACAGCCGCCTCTACGGGTTCGTGCTCGAGGGGGGCGCGGAGATCGTCAACCTGCGCGTGGTCGCAACGGGCCGGGTGCCGCTGCCCGAGCTCGAGGCGCGGCCGGAGGGCGGGAACGACGCGTCGCCGGCACAGACCGGCACGCAGGAGGTCTGGACATCTCGCGGGACGCTCGACGTCCCGACCTATGCGCGGGCCGCGCTCGAGCCGGGAATGGCGCTCGACGGCTACGCGATCGTGGAGCAGTATGACGCGACGACGGTCGTGCTCCCGGGCCACACCGCCGTCGTGGACCCGTGGATGAACCTCCTGATCCGGCCCGAGGCGGCGAGCAGATGAGCACGACGATCGACGTGGGGACACTCGACCTGATCGAGAACGCGCTTCTCAACGCGCGGTTCGAGATGGACGAGGTGGTCCGGCGCGCGGCCATGTCGCCGATGATCCGCGTGCAGCACGACGAGTTCCCGATGATCTGCAACGCCCGCGGCCAGATGGTCGTCGGCCAGTTCGGCTCGTACATCCCCGAGGTGATCGACCGCTTCGCAGGCGACATCGTGGAGGGGGATGTGATCCTGCTGAACGACCCGTACCTCTGCAAGGGATCGATCTCGCACTGCAACGACTGGCTCGTGATCCTGCCCGTCTTCTTCGAGGGCAGGCGCGTCGCGTTCGCGTCGCTGTTCGGCCACATGATGGACGTGGGCGGGAAGGTCCCCGGCAGCCAGGTCTCCGATGCCCTCTCGATCTGGGAGGAGGGGATCCGGATCCCGCCGATCAAGATCTTCGACCGCGGCGTCCTCAACGAGACCGCGCTCGACGTCATCCTCAACAACACACGCACTCCGGACACGAACCGAAGCGATCTGATGGCGATCATCGGCGGCTGCCGCGCCGCGGAGAGGCGAATCGTCGAGGTCTGCGAGCGCTTCGGCCCGGACACGCTCGAGTTCGCATGCGACGCGCTGCTCGAGCGGACGCGGCGGGCGATGGCGCACATCATCCGCCGGTACATCCCGGAGGAGCCGGCCACCTTCACCGACTGGGTCGACGACGACGGCCTCGGCAACGGGCCCTTCAAGATGGTGCTGACCATCTGGCGCGAGGGCGATGTGTGCCACGCCGACTGGACGGGAACCGACGACCAGGCGCCGGGATCGATCAACTTCCACATCCACGAAGGCCTGTGCAAGCTGTTCCTCGGGATCTACATGATCATGGCCTTCGACCCCGAGATCCTCTTCAACGACGGCATCTACGACGTGTTCGACGTAACCCTTCCCGAGGGGTCGCTGCTGAACCCGAAGTTCCCGGCGCCGCTGTCGAACCGGCTCAACGTCCATACGCGCCTCTTCGACTGCATCAGCGGCGCGCTCGGCCAGAAGGCGCCGGAGCTGTCGATGGCGGCGGGGTACGGGACGAGCCCGTTCTTCGTCTTCTCCGGCTACGACGCCGACGGCGAGTACTTCCAGTTCGTCGAGCTGCTCTTCGGCGGCCTGCCGGCGCGGTACTCGGCCGACGGGCTCGACGGGCACTCCTGGTGGCCGCTGTTCCGGACGACCCCGGCCGAGTACGCCGAGACCTACTATCCGATCCGGATCTCGAGCTACGTCCCCGCGCGCGACACCGGCGGGGCCGGGCTCCACCGCGGCGGCACCGGGATCGAGAAGACCTACGTGTTCACCGGCCCGGGCGCGTTCACGGTGAACGACGACCGGGCCACGATCCCGCCGTGGGGGATCAACGGCGGGCGCCACGGCGGCTGCAGCACGAAGACGCTCGTCCGGGCGTCGGGCGAGGTCGTCGTGCTGCCGTCGAAGATCGACCAGGTGCCGGTGGGCTCGGGCGACACGCTCGTCTTCCGGACCGCGGGCGCCGGCGGCTGGGGCGACCCGCTCGACCGCGACAGCGGGCTCGTCGTCCGGGACGTGCTCCGCGACCTCGTCTCTCCCGAAGCCGCGCATCGCGACTACGGCATCGTGCTCGACGAGCTCGTCCTCGACGAGCAGGCAACCGCGGCCGAGCGCGCCCGGCTCCGGGAGCAGCGCGGGCCGATCGAGCAATTCGACTTCGGCGACGCACCGACAGGAGGACCAGCATGACGACGAGCCTACGATCGCGACTGACCGAACAGGGCGCCGTTGTCGCCCTCGGCGCGCACGACGGCCTCACCGCGCGGATCGCAGAGCGGGCCGGGGTCGAGGCGCTCTACCACGGCGGCTACGCGCTCGCCGCGCACCACTTCGGCTTGCCGGACGTCGGCCTCGTCGGTCGCGCGGAGGTCGTGGAGAGCGTTCGCCGCATGCGTGCGGCGACGGACCTTCCGATCATCGTCGACGCCGACACCGGTTACGGCTCGGAGGCCGGCGCCTGGCTCACGACCCGCGAGCTGGAGGCGGTCGGGGCGAACGCCGTCCAGATCGAGGACCAGGTCTCTCCGAAGCGCTGCGGCCACATGGAAGGGAAGGAGGTGATTCCCGCAGAGGAGATGGTGCTCAAGGTCCGCGCCGCCGTGGCGGCGCGACGCTCCGACGAGACACTCGTCATCGCCCGTTCGGACGCGCTCCAGGTGACCGGGCTCGACGACACGATCGCTCGCTGCAACGCCTACGGCGAGGCCGGCGCCGACCTCGTCTTCGTCGACGCTCCGCGCACCGTCGAGGAGTACGCGGCGATCGCCGAGCGCTGCTCCGCGCCGTGCGTGAGCAACATGTCGGAGACGGGCAAGTCGCCGTCGGTGCCGACGCCCGAGCTGGAGGCGATGGGCTACAAGCTCGTGATCTTCCCGAGCACGCAGACCTGGCTCTTCGCGAAGGCATACGAGGAGCTGTGCCAGGCCGTGGTGCGTGACCGGACGACCGCCGCTCTCGCGGATCGCTTCACCAGCTTCGACGACGTCAACGCCCTGCTCGGGCTCGCGGACTGGCAGTCGAGATGAGCGCGCGCGACGTCTACGACTCGCGTGGGTTCGGCGGTCGCCAGGGGGCCGGCCGGTGGCCCGCGGTCGTCGTCGTGGACTTCATCGAGGGGTTCACGAATCCCGAATCGCGGCTCGGCTGCGACGCGGACGCCGCCGTCGGCGCGACCCGGTCGCTCCTCGATGTCGGCGCGAGACGCACAGGTGCCGGTCATCTTCACGACAGTCGCGTATGACGACGAGGACCTGGAGCGCGCCGCGATGTTCGTCGCGAAGGCGCCCGCGCTCGCGACGCTCCGGCCCGGCTCCCCGTGGATCGAGGTCGACGCCCGGCTCGGCCGCCGCGCAGACGAGCCGGTGCTCACGAAGCTCTTCGCATCGGCCTTCTTCGGCACGCAGCTCGACGAGCTCCTGCGCGAAGCCGGCTGCGACACGGTGATCGTCACGGGAGCGTCCACCTCGGGTTGCGTGCGCGCGACCGCGGTCGACGCCCTCCAGTACGGCTACCGCGTCCTCGTGCCGCGCGACGGCGTTGCCGACAGGGCGGTCGACGCCCACAACGCCTCGCTGCTCGACATCGACGCGAAGTACGGCGACGTCGTCTCGATCGAGGAGGCGATTTCCGCCGTCGGCCTTGCGCGCCCTCCCTCACCGGCGAGCGGGACGTGACCGCCGGCAGCGCCGCGACCTTCACGTTCGACAGCACACGGGTGCTGTTCGGTGCAGGATCGTCTGCCGAGACCGGCGAGCACCTTCGCCTGCTCGGCGTCACCCGGGCCTTCGTCGTCTGCGACCCGTTCGTGAGCGCCTCGGAGGTCGGTGAGCGCCTGCAGGCATCGCTTCGCGACGCCGGCATCGAGGCGGTCGTCTACGACCGCATCGCCGGAGAGCCCACCGAGACCTCGGTGCAGGAGGCGAGCACAGCGGCCCGAGAGGGCTTCGACGGCGTCGTCGGCATCGGAGGGGGATCGGCGCTGGACACTGCGAAGCTCTGCGCGCTCTTTGCGACGCATGGGGGAGAGCTGCTCGACTACGTCAACGTTCCGATCGGCCGCGGCCGGCCGGTTCCGGGCCCGGTGCTCCCGCTCGTCGCGCTGCCCACGACGGCGGGCACGGGGTCAGAGGTCACGACCGTCGCGATCGTCGACTTCCCCCGGCTCGGGACGAAGACGGGCGTCTCGCACCGGCACCTCCGGCCGGCGCTTGCGATCGTCGACCCCCTCCTGAGCCGGTCGTGCCCGCCGGGCGTGACGGCGTCGGTCGGGCTCGACGCCCTGCTCCACGCGCTCGAGGCGTACACCGTCCTTGCCTACGACGCCCGGCCGTACGTCCCACCCGCCGAGCGTCCGCCCTACCAGGGGTCGAACCCGCTTGCCGACCCGCTCTGCGAGCGCGCGATCGAGCTCGTCGGCCGGCATCTCCGCACCGCGGTCTCGGACGGCAGCAATGTCGAGGCCCGGACCGCGATGGCGCTGGCGTCGACGATCGCCGGGATCGCCTTCTCCGGCGCCGGCGTTCACGTCCCGCACGCGCTCGCGTATCCGATCGCTTCGCTCAAGCACGAGTGGAAGCCGCCGGGCTACGGCGGAGCGGCACTCGTCCCGCACGGCTTCGCCGTCGCCGTGACTGCCCCGGCAGTGTTCCGGTACGTCGCGGACGCCGTCCCGGAACGGTGCGCGACCGCCGCACGGCTGCTCGACGGCGGTGACGACCTCGCCCTGTCGCTCGAGCGCCTGATCGAGGACGTCGGCGCGCCGACCAGGCTCGGCGAGCTCGGCTATCGCGACGAGGATCTCGCAGCGCTCGTCCGCGGAGCGCTCGACCAGCGACGACTCCTCGTCGGCTCGCCCAAGGAGGTCGGCGCGACGGAGCTCGAAGAACTGCTGAGGGCGTCTCTGTGACGGAGCGTGCCTGGCCGTCGAGGGTCGCGATCGTCGGCGCCGGGACGATGGGCATCGGCATCTCGCACGTCTTCGCCGCGAGCGGCATCGCGACCGTGCTCGTCGACGCCACCCCGGATCAGTCCCTGGCTGCGCGCGAGCGCGCGATCGAGCTCCTTTCGCGCCTCGAAGCAGGCAGGCAACGTCGACCGCGGCACGTTGGCGACGGCGGAGCAGCACCTGTCGGCGGCGTCGTCGATCGCGGACGCTGTGCAGGAGGCCGAGCTCGTCGTCGAGGCCGTCGTCGAGCGTCCCGACGTCAAGCAGGCCGTCTACTCGGAGATCGAGGCGGCGGCGGACGAAGGCGCAGTCATCGCGACGAACACGTCGTCCATCCCGATCACGGAGCTCGCGGCGGGCCTGCGGAGCCCGGCCCGCTTCCTGGGCGTGCACTGGTTCGTGCCTCCGCTCCTCGTTCCGTGCGTCGAGGTGATCGTCACGGCATCCACCGGCGAACGGGTCGTCGAGCAGGTCGTCCAGGCGCTCGAGACGGCTCGGCAAGGACGCAGTTGTGATCGGCGACGGCCCGGGGTTCGTCGCCAACCGCATCCAGTTCGCGATGTTCAGGGAGGCGGCGCGGATCGTGGAGGACGGCGTCGCGACGGCCGAGCAGGTCGACGAGATCGTGCGCTCGTCGTTCGGCTTCCGGCTTCCGTTCTTCGGTCCGTTCACGATCGCCGACATGGCCGGGCTCGACGTGTACGCGGACATCTTCGACACGCTCGAGCGCGCGCTCGGCGCGGGGTTCGCGGCCCCCGGGACCCTCCGGGAGCACGTCGACCGGGGGGAGTTCGGCGTCAAGACCGGGCGCGGGTTCCTGGACCTGTCGCCGGCGCAGGGAGACCAGCTGATCGACCGGAGGAACCGCGCCTACGTCGCGCTGGCGCGGCTCCGGCGGGAGCTCGATGCCTGACGGCGGCGTTGCCTCGCCGATGCTCCCGACCCAGCGACTCGACGGGCAGCACGCGATCGTGACGGGCGCGGGGCGCGGGATCGGCCGCGCCGCCGCGCTCGCCCTCGCCGAGGCCGGGGCGGACGTGACGCTCTTCTCCCGCTCCGAGGCGGAGCTCGCGGCAGTCGCCGACGAGGTGCGCGAGCGCGGCCGGCACGCCGAGGCGTGCGTCGGAGACGTGCGGTCTGCGGAAGACGTCGGGCGACTCGTCGAGACGGCCGTGGCCCACGACGTCCCCACGATCTGCGTGACGGCTGCGGGACTGAACCGTCCCGGTCCCACGCTCGAGCAGTCGACGGACGACTTCGACCTCGTGGTCGACACCAATCTCCGTGGCACCTACCTCACGTGCCGCGCGTTCGCCGCCGCCGTGGTGGCGCACGGTCGCGCCGGCCGGATCGTGGCGATCTCGTCGCAGATGGGCGAGGTCGGGTATCCCGGCCGCGCCGCCTACTGTGCGAGCAAGCACGCGGTCAACGGCCTCGTCCGTGCGCTTGCCGTGGAGTGGGCACAGTCGGGCATTGCGGTCAATGCCGTGGCGCCGACGTTCGTCGAGACGCCGTTGACGCTCCCGATGCTCGCGGACGAGGCCTTCCGCGCCGAGGTGCTTCGCCGGCTGCCGATCGGCCGCATCGGCTTTCCGGCGGACGTCGTCGGTGCCGTCGTCTTTCTCGCGTCCGGCTCAGGCGTCGCTGGTCACCGGCCACATCCTCGCTGTCGACGGCGGCTGGACGGCGTGGTGACGCCGTCCGGCCCGGGGCCCCTCGCTGGGCTGCGAATGATCGAGCTCGGCACGCTGCTCGCGGGGCCGTTCGCCGGGCGCCTGCTCGGCGACATGGGCGCGGAGGTGATCAAGGTCGAGTCGCCGGGCAAGCCCGATCCGCTCCGCGAATGGGGTCACGCCCGCTACGAGGGCCGTTCGCTCTGGTGGCCGGTGCAGTCGCGGAACAAGAAATGCATCACGCTCAACCTCCGCGAGCCGCGGGGCCAGGAGCTCCTGCTCGAGCTCGCCCGGGTCGCGGACGTCGTCTCCGAGAACTTCCGCCCCGGCACCCTCGAGCGCTGGGACCTCGGCTTCGACCGGCTGTCGGCCGCGAACCCGGGCATCGTCCTGGCGCGAGTCTCGGGCTACGGCCAGACCGGGCCCTATGCGGACCGCGCAGGCTACGCATCGGTGGCCGAAGCGATGGGCGGGCTCCGCTACATCAACGGGTTCCCGGGTGAGGCGCCCCCGCGCGCCGGGATCTCACTCGGCGACTCGCTCGCCGGCATGTTCGCCGTGCAGGGCATCCTCGCGGCGCTCTACCACCGCGACGTGCTCGGCGACGGCCGCGGCCAGGTCGTCGACGTCTCGCTCATGGAGGCGTCGTTCGCGCTGCTCGAGGGCGCCGTACCGGAATACGACCGGCTCGGCATCGTCCGCCAGCCCTCCGGCACCGGGATCAAGGGCGTCGCGCCGTCGAACATCTTCAAGTCGCGCGACGACCTCTGGGTCGTGATCGCCGCGAACCAGGACGGCGTCTTCCGCCGTCTCTGCGAGGCGATGGGCCGGCCCGAGCTCGCCGACGATCCGCGCTTCGCGACGCATCTGGCTCGCGGCGAGCACCAGGAGGAGGTCGAGGGGCTCGTCGCGGAGTGGGCCGCGCAGCACGACGCCCGCGAGATCGACAGCGTCCTCAACGCTGCCGGTGTTGTGTGCGGCCCGATCTACACGATCGCCGACATCTTCGAGGATCCCCAGTTCAAGGCGCGCGACATGCTCGTCGAGCACGTGGATCCCGAGTTCGGGCCGTACATCGGGCCGGGGATCGTCCCGAAGTTCTCCGAGACGCCGGGCGAGGTGCGGTGGTCCGGCAAGTGGGAGGAGGGCAGCGACAACGAGGAGATCTACTGCGGCCTGCTCGGTCTCGGCGACTCGGAGCTCGAGGGGTTGCGAGAGGATGGCGTCGTATGAGCGTAGGCTCGACGGAGCGGGAGGGGATCTGCGTAGGCTCGACGGAGCGGGCGAGATGACGGTGACGATCTGCGACGTCGGGCCGCGCGACGGGCTCCAGAGCCAGCCGATCACGCTCGCCCCGCCGGTGCGCGCCGAGCTCGTCGACCTGCTGGCGGCCGCGGGCGTGCCCGCGCATCGAGGCCGTGAGCTTCGTCAGCCCGAAGCAGGTGCCGCAGATGGCCGGGGCGGAGGAGGTCGTCGCCGCGATCGACGCGGCGCGAGGGTGTCGTCTACGCGGGCCTCGCCTTGAACGAGCGCGGCTACGAGAGGCTGCGTGACAGCGGTCTCGACGAGGTGCACTTCGCCTTCGCCGCGACGGAGGAGTTCAACCAGCGCAACGCGCGCGCATCGGTCGAGGAGAGCGTCGCCGCCGCCGAGCGGATCGTCGCGCGCGCGGCGGCCGACGGGATCCGCTCGACGGTGACGATCGGGGTCGCCTTCGGCTGTCCGTTCGAGGGCGCCGTCGACCCGGGCCGCGTGGCGGAGCTCGCAGCGCGGGTCGTGACGGCCGGCACGGACGAGGTCACGGTTGCGGACACGGTCGGCGTCGGCGTGCCGCGCCAGGTGCACGACCTCGTCGGCCGCCTCGTGCCGCTCGGAGCCCCCGTCGGCATCCACCTGCACAACACGCGCAACACCGGCTTCGCGAACGCGTACGCGGCGCTCGAAGCCGGCGTGACGCGTCTTCGACGCCTCCGTCGGCGGGATCGGCGGCTGCCCGTTCGCGCCCCGGGCGACGGGCAACATCGCGACCGAGGACCTCGTCTACCTCTGCCACGGCGAGGGCGTCGAGACGGGCATCGATCTCGGCGCGGTGATCGACGTCGCGAAGTGGCTCGAACCACACCTCGGGCGCGAGCTCGAGGGCCAGGTCTACAAAGCCGGGGCGTTCGCTCCGGTCGCCGGCTAGAGAGAAAGGACGACCGAAATGGCATACAGACTGGGAGTCGACGTCGGTGGGACGTTCACCGACCTCTTCCTCGTTTCCGAGGGCAACGGCGGCGCCCAGTTCCGGGTCAAGACGCCGTCGACGCCCGACGACCCGTCCGAAGGGGTTCTCACCGGCGTTCGCCGGATCTGCGAAGAGGCCGGCATCGGCGTCGGGGAGCTGCAGAACATCCTCCACGGCACGACCGTCGCGACGAACGCCGTGCTCGAGTCCAAGGGGGCGCGCGTCGGCCTGATCACGACGAGAGGCTTCGGGCAGATCCTGCATCTCGCCCGCTCGCAGACGCCGGGCCCGCTCGCGGGGTGGATCATCATGGTGAAGCCCGACCCGCCTGCTTCCCTCGCCGACACGCGCGAGGCGGTCGAGCGTCTCGACCCGCGCGGGGAGGTCGTCGTCCCCGTCGACGAGGCACAGGTCGAGGAGATCGTCCGCGACCTGGTCGAGTCCGGAGTCGAGTCGCTGACCGTTGCGCTGATCAACTCGTACGTGAACCCTGCCCATGAGGAGAAGATCGGAGCGATCGTCGAGCGTCTCTACCCGGACTTCCCGGTAACGCTCAGCGCGCACGTCCTGCCGGAGTTCCGCGAGTACGAGCGGGCGCTGACCGCGTGCATGAACTCCTACGTGCGGCCGAAGGTCGCCGACTACGTCAGCCGGCTCCAGTCGGAGCTGCAGGCGATCGGTGCGAAGGCCGACGTGAACATCCTCCGGTCCGACGCGGGGCTCATGACGACGCGGGAGGCGGAGCGCAACCCGATCTACGCCGTTCTTTCGGGCCCGTCGGGCGGCGTCGCCGGCGCGCTCTTCGTCGCCCGGAAGGCGGGCTACGACGACATCCTCACGTTCGACATGGGAGGGACGTCGACGGACGTGGCGCTCTGCCAGAACGGGCAGCCGACGATCGGGCGTGAGACCGCGATCTCGCATTTCCGCATCCGCGTCCCGTCGGTGGACGTCCACACGGTCGGTGCAGGCGGCGGGTCGATCGCGCACGTGCCGCAACTGACGAAGGCGCTGCGCGTCGGGCCCGAGTCGGCGGGAGCCGAGCCCGGCCCGGCCGCGTACGGGAAGGGCGGCACATTGCCGACCGTCACCGACGCGAACGTCGTGCTCGGGCACCTGCCGCCTCGGCTCCTCGGCGGGGAGATGAGCCTCGACGTCGACGCGGCGCGCATGGCCGTGCAGTCGATCGCCGATTCGATGGGCCTGTCGTCCGTCGAAGAGGCGGCCGAGGGAATGCTCGCGATCGTGAACGAGAACATGGCGGGCGCGCTCCGGCTCGTCTCCGTCCAGCGCGGACACGACCCGCGTGACTTCGCGCTCGTCGCCTACGGCGGGGCAGGCCCGCTCCACGCGAACGCCGTCGCGAAGCTGATGGGGTCGTTCCCCGTGCTCGTGCCGCCGGCGCCCGGCCTCCTGTGCGCGATCGGCGACCTGGTCGCCGACTTCCGGGACGAGTTCGCCCAGACCTACATCCGACTGCTCTCCGAAGCGGAGCCCGAAGCGGTGGCCGGGATCCTCGACGAGCTCGGCGGTCGGGCCGACGCGTGGCTCGAGAGCGAGGAGATCCCCGCAGAGGCGCGGACCGTCACCTACACGGCCGACATGCGCTACCACGGCCAGGGCTACGAGATCCCCGTCGCCCTCGACCCGGCCGAGATCCGCTCGGTCGGCGTGGCCGACTTCGAGGAGCGGTTCAACAAGTTGCACGAGCAGCTCTACGGGTTCCGAATGCCCGGCACATCTTCCGAGATCGTCAACCTTCGGGCGGTCGGGTTCGGAACCGTCGCCAAGCCCGAGCTGCCGATCGGCGAGCACGCAGGAGCGGATGCCTCCGGCGCCGTCGCCGACGAGCAGAGCGTGTGGTTCGAGGGGACGCAACATGCGACGAAGATCTACGACCGCGCGAAGCTGAAGCCGCAGATGGCGTTCACCGGGCCTGCGATCGTCACGGAGTTCGACTCGACAACCGTCGTCCTTCCCGGCTATGCCGCCGAGGTCGACGTCAACTTCAACATCCTCATCACCCCGAACGACTGAGAGGCGATCCGATGACAACCACACAGAACGAAGAACTGCGGATCGCCGAGATCCCGACCGACGTCACGGTCGATCCGGTCACGCTCGACATCATCGAAGGTGCCCTGAAGAACGCACGCTTCGAGATGGACGCCGTGCTCTTCCGCTCGGCGATGAGCCCCGTGATCCGCGAGCAGCACGACGAGTTCCCGATGCTCACTGACCCCCGCGGGCGCATGGTCGTCGGCCAGTTCGGCGCCTACATCAACGAGATGATGGCCGACTGGGATCGCGGGGTGTACCCCGGCGACGTGATCCTGACCTCGGATCCGTTCAAGTGCTCGGGCTCGATCTCGCACACGAACGACTGGCTCGTCCTCCTGCCGATCTTCTTCGAGGACGAGCTCGTCGGCTGGTCGAGCCAGTTCGGCCACCAGATGGACGCGGGCGGGCCGCTGCCCGGGTCGCTCCCGACCGGCGCGCGCACGATCTTCGAGGAGGGGATCATCATCCCGCCGATCAAGATCGTCGAGCGCGGGGAAGTGCAGGAGGACGTCCTCCGGCTGATCCTCAACAACGTGCGCCTTCCGGAGATGAACCGCGCCGACCTCTTCGCGATCGTCGCCGGCTGCCGGGCCGGAGAGCGGCGTGTGCTCGACCTGTGCGAGCGGTTCGGGAAGGAGACGTATCTCGCTGCGCTGCAGGCGCTGCTCGATCGCACGTACGAGGCGATGCGGACGCTGATCCAGCTGGCGATCCCGGAGGAGCCGCAGAGCTTCGAGGACTACATCGACGACGACGGGCTCGGCAACGGCCCGTTCAAGATGAAGCTGACCATCTGGCGGGAGGGCGACCACGCCTTCTTCGACTGGACGGGAACCGATCCACAGGCGCTCGGGCCGATCAACTTCTACCTCTCCGAGGGCATGTTCAAGATGTTCATCGGGATCTACCTGATCATGGTCAACGATCCCCAGATCCTGTTCAACGACGGCTTCTACCCGCTTGCTCCACGTCGTCATGCCCGAGGGCTGCCTGCTGAAGCCGCGCTTCCCGGCCGCACTCGGGTGCCGCACCCACGCCCTCGCGCGTCAGTTCGACGTGCTCGGCGGTGCGCTCTGCAAGAACGCACCCGAGCTGAACACGGCGGCCGGCTACGGCACGTCGCCCTACATGCTCTACTCGGGCTGGAACGGCACCGGCGACTTCTTCTACTCGATGGAGATCCTCTACGGCGGCATCCCCGGGCGGCCGATCGGCGACGGGATGGACGGCCACTCCTGGTGGCCGCTCTTCGAGAACATCCCGACGGAGTACCTCGAGGCCTACTACCCGATGCGGATCGACGGGTACACGACGATCAAGGACTCGGGCGGCGCCGGCTTCCACCGCGGCGGCAACGGGGTCGAGAAGCGCTACGTCTACCTCGAGCCGGGTGAGGTGTCGATCCACGACGACCGCTGGCTGACGCGCCCGTGGGGCGTCCTCGGCGGCGAGCCCGGCGAGCGGTCGGAGAAGCTCCTCGTCCGCGCCGACGGGACCGAGGAGCGGCTGCCCTCGAAGTGCGACAACGTCGAGGTCGCCCCGGGCGACATGCTGATCTACCGGACGGCGGGAGGCGGCGGCTGGAAGGACCGCCTCGACCGGCCGGTCGAAGACGTCGTCCGTGACGTCCAGCTCGGGCTCGTCTCGCACGAGAAGGCGCTTGCGAGCTACGGCGTCGTGATCGGCGCCGACGGGACGGCCGACGAGGCATCGACCGAGCAGGAGCGAGAGCGCCAGCGCGACCGGCGCGGGGAGGCGCTCGCCTTCGACTTCGGGCCCTCGCTCGAAGACGTGCTCGCGAACTGCAAGCAGGAGACCGGGCTCGAGCCGCCGACTCTCGCGAAGCCGCTGCGGTGGTCTCCGCTCGAGGACGGGGCCGAGGCGCTCTCCCGGCTGCGCGAGCGCGAGGAGGTGTAGCCATGGGCGAGCAGTTCGAGGGCTTCGGGCAGAGGGCCGGCGGCGTGGGCCGCCGGCCCGCGCTCGTGATCATCGACATGAACAACGGCTTCACGGACCCTGCCTCGCCGCTCGTGTGCGAGCTCGACGACACCGTCGAGGCGATCGGGAAGCTCCTCGAGGCGGCCCGCCGCGCGGAGCTGCCCGTCGTGTTCACGACCGTTTCCTACGGCGAGGGCGACAAGGTCACGGCGAAGGCATTCATCGACAAGGTGCCGGTGCTGCTGACGCTCGAGGCCGGCACGCGCTGGGTCGAGATCGACGAGCGCATCGCTCCTCGCCCGGAGGAGCCGGTCCTGAACAAGCTCTTCGCGTCCGCCTTCTTCGGCACGCCCCTTGCGAGCCTGCTCGCATCGCACGGATGCGACAGCGTGATCGTGACGGGAGCGTCGACCTCGGGATGCGTTCGTGCGACGGTCGTCGACGTGCTGCAACACGGCTACCGGCCCGTCGTGCCGCGGGAGGCGGTCGGCGACCGGAACGCGGCGGCCGAGGAAGCCGCGCTGTACGACATCGACCTGAAGTACGGCGACGTCGTGTCGCTCGACGAATGCCTCGACGCGTTGGGAGCGCTGGTTGCCGCACACGCTCGTTGAGAAGATCCTCCTCGCCCACTGCGACGCCGACGACGTCCGCCCAGGCGATGTGATCACCGTGCGGTGCGACGTCGTGATGGCGAACGACGTGTCAGGCCCCGTTGCGTTCCGTGCGCTGGAGAAGATGGGGGTCGAGCGCGTGTTCGACCCCGACCGCGTCGTCATGGTCGCCGACCATTTCGTGCCGGCGAAGGACGCGAAGTCGGCGGAGCTGCAGGCGCGCCTGAAGCGCTGGTCCGAGACGCACGGCGTCACGTTCTACGGCCAGGGCCGAGGGGGGATCGAGCACGCGCTCCTCTGCGAGGAAGGCTGGATCGTGCCGGGAGCGGTCATCGCCGGAGGTGACTCCCACACCTGCACCTACGGCGCCCTCGGCGCTTTCGGGACGGGGCTCGGGTCGACGGACATCGCGTCGTGCCTGGCGCTCGGGTCGTTCTGGCAGGCGGTGCCCGAGACGATCCAGGTCGAGCTGACGGGCCGGCCGGGGCAGTTCGTGACGGGGAAGGACGTGATCCTCGCCGTGATCGGGCAGATCGGCGTCGGCGGCGGCACGAACGCGGTGCTCGAGTTCGTCGGCCCGGGCGCGGAGGCGCTCTCGGTGGACGAGCGCCTCGCGGTCGCGAACATGGCGGTCGAGGCGGGCTCGGAGGCAGGCATCTTCCCGGCCGACGAGGCGGCAGCGGCCTATCTCGACGGCCGCGCCCGAACGACGACCTGGACGGCCGAGAGGTCGGATACGGGCGCGGCGTTCCGGCAGCGTCTCCACATCGACCTGTCGGAGCTCGAGCCTCTCGTCGCGCTCCCGCACCTTCCGGGGAACGTCGTGCGGGTGTCGGATGCCGGCCCTGTCGTCGTCGACCAGGTCTACATCGGCAACTGCGCGAACGGGATGATCACCGACCTTCGACAGGCCGCATCGATCCTCGGTGGGCGCCGAGTTCACCCGCGGACGCGCGCGATCGTCGTCCCGGCGACCCAGGCGATCTGGCGCCAGGCGGCAGACGAGGGCCTGCTCGACCTCTTCGTCGCGGCGGGTGCGATCGTGTCGACGCCGACCTGCGGCGCGTGCTTCGGCGGCTCGAACGGCGTGCTCGCCGCCGGCGAGAACGCCGTCTCCACGACGAACCGGAACTTTCGCGGCCGGATGGGCTCGCCGGAGTCCGGCGTGTACCTCGCGAATGCGTGGGTGGCCGCCGCCGCGGCCGTGGCCGGCGAGCTCGTCCACCCGGGCGCGGTCGCATGAGAGTCGAGGGCGTCGCGTTGCTCGTGCCGGGGGACGACGTCGATACCGACGTGATGTATCCCGGGGCCTACCTCAACGTCGAAGACCCCGAGCAGATGGCGCAGCACCTCTTCGAGGGCTTCGACGCGACGCTGCGCGACCGGCTCGGCGAGGGCACCATCCTCGTCGTGGGCTCGAACTTCGGCATCGGCTCGTCACGCGAGCACGTTCCGCTGGCGATGAAGGGAAGTGGGATCTACGGCGTCGTGGGCCGGAGCTTCGCCCGGATCTTCTACCGGAACTGCGTCAACCTCGGCCTTGCGATCGTTGCGTGCCCAGCGGCCGTCGGCGCCGCGAGGGACGGGTCACGGGTCGCGATCGATACCGCGGGCGCGGTCGAGGTCGACGGCGTCTCGTTCGACGCTCCCGTCGCGCCGCCGCTCGTGCTCGAGCTCGGGGCCGCCGGTGGCCTCGTCGACTGGACGGCGTCTCGATTTCGTCAGCTCGATACTCGGCGGTCACGATCTCGCGGGTGACGCGACACGAGCCTCGGTCTCGAGGCTCCGGCCGATCGCGGTTGCCCACGCGGCTACCGCGTACCACTCGCGGTTGTCGCTGTCCGGCACACGCATCGCGTCGACGATCAGCACCTGCACAGGCGAATCCATCACGTGACCCTAGCTCGTTGCTCAACGGGAGACATACGGGAAAAACCGCAACGAGGCGACGGACATCGGCCGATGCGAAAGGGCCGTGAGGTGCCTACCTTGATCTCGATGGCTGAGACATTTGCGGTTCTCTGGACGTTTCACGGGCTCGTGCATTCGGGCAGCGTCGAGGCGTATTCCGATCGCCTCGAGCTGAGGACCCGCGGGCGCGCTCTGTCGATTCCGTACGCGTCCGTCGTCCGCTTCGTGATCGAGCGCGGCCCGGCCGCACGGATCAAAGGTCTCGCAGTGCTCAAACTCGTCCTCGAAGACGGCGACATCGTTCGCCTCGCAAGCATGGAAGGAACAGGGGTGTTGCACGAGCTCTCCGCCGTCTTGGCTCCGGCGGTCGCGGAGACCGCCCACTCCGGCTAGCTCGCCACGACGAGGGGCACCCGCGCGACCACGTGCGTCTACCGGCGGCGCCGTCTCAGGATGCGGCCCCCACACCGACCGGACTTTCTCGTCGGGCCCCGAAGACAGTCGCCCGCCACGACGAGGACGGGATACGGGGCGGCGCGCAGAGCTCTCGCCGAGCCGCGCGGCCCCGCGCGGCCAGGAAGCCGTCGAACATCACCTTCCAGGCGGACGCATGGACGTTCGCAGTCCGAGTCGGCACGCCGTCGAGGTCGAAGAGGCACGCCTGGATCCCGTCGGGCAATCCCAGCCTGGCCGCGTCGCGCGCAACGACCGTTCCAGTCACGCGGCGAGATTCCGGTCGAGCAACTCCGCGAGGCCGGTGATCACGACGTCCGCGCCTTCTTCGCGCAGTGTCCCGGCCCGACCGTTGCTGTTGACTCCGATGACGAGCCCGAACTCCGCCGTTCGTGCTGCGGAAACCCCGGCCGGTGTGGTTTCGAAGCTGGCCGCGTTCTGCGGTGCGACGCCGAGCTGCCGGCAGGCGGCAAGGAGCGTGTCGGGCGCCGGCTTCGCGCGCAGGTCATCGCTCGCCATCGTGTTCCCGTCGACGCATCCGTCGATGAGGCCGGACAGCCCGGACCGCTCGAGGATCGTGCGTGCGTTGGCGCTCGCAGAGACGATCGCGCAGCGCACGCCGGCATCACGCGCCAGCTCGAGGTAACGATGCGACCCCGCGAAGGCCTTCGGGCCTTCATGCTCGAGCCGTCGCGTCAGAGCTTCTCCCTTTCGATTCGCGAGCCCGTGCACCGTCTCCGCACCTGAGGCGTCTCCGGGAGCGCCTTCAGGAAGATTGATCCCGCGACTGGCGAGAAAGCCTCGGACGCCGTCGAGGCGGGGCCGTCCATGCATGTACCTGTAGTAGTCGGTCCGCGGGTTGAACGGGGCGAACAGGCCGCCGGTGCGTTCGATCCGATTCGCGATGAACTCGTCAAAGGTCTCCGCCCAGGCTGCGGCATGGACGGCGGCGCTCCCGAGCAGCACGCCATCCAGGTTGAAGACACACGCCGCGACGGTCGGGGAGAGGCCGAGCAGCCGCTTCCCGTCCCAGGGAGCCACTGCCCACAGGCGGGCGTCCGAGCGCTGATCGCGCGCGAGTGCCTCGAGGAGGTGTGCGACCTCCTTGCGCTCATCCGCCAGGCGAACGGTGCGCTCATGCGTTTCCGTCGGCGGCAAGAGAGAGTCGGCCGCCACCACGGCCGCGCGGGCGACGTCGAGCGCGGTCCGCCAGCCCGCACTGAGCTCTTCGACGTCGGTGAACCTCTGCTGGTGCCATGTCGCTTCCGCCATGAGGGAAGCGTGCGCTCGACCGCGACGCCCGGCATCCGAGGGTGACCCGGTAGCGGGTGCGGAAAAGTACGCGTAGTTCGCCGCAACAATCCTCACGGGTTGCCCCGATGTCGGGGAATGCATCGAGGCCTAGCGTGAGGCGCAACGTATCCGCGTCGACGAGGGAGGGAACGCCGTGGCGATCGCAACGAAACACCTGAAAACGGGCACCATCGTCGAGTCGATGACGCCGGGCATCCTGACCTGCTCCCCTACCACGCCGTTGCGTACCGTGGCCGAGATGATGGCGACTCATCGAGTCCACGCGATCGTGGTCTTCGGCCGTCACGAGAGCATGTTGCCGTGGGGCGTCATCTCGGATCTCGATCTCGTCGCCGCGATCGACAGCGGCGCAAACGCGGGGGCGATTGCGGCGTCACCGGTCGTCACCGTGACGCCGGACGACACCGTGCGGCACGCCGCACAGCTCATGCGCGAGCACTCGACCGCTCATCTGATCGTGGTTGCGGACGCTGGATCGCCGCTGCCGATCGGCGTCATCTCGTCACTCGACATCGCGCGGGCGATCGCAGCCGGGAGCGCACCGGACGGAGGCGATCGCTGAACTGGCAAGGTCGAGCGCGACGGGTTGGCTCGCGCATACTCTTCACGGGTGACGAACCGCGAGGCGAGCCGATGAAGCATGACGACGCGACCAAGGTGCCGCGCAAGGTCTACGAGCAGGAGCTGCTGCGCCTGCAAGGGGAGCTGGTGCAGCTCAAGGAATGGGTGCGGACGACACGGGTGCGGCTCGTGGTCCTGTTCGAGGGGCGCGATGCCGCCGGCAAGGGCGGCGCGATCAAGCGGGTGACGGAGTACTTGAACCCTCGGGTCGCGCGCATTGTCGCGCTGCCCGCTCCGACCGAGCGCGAGCAGAGCCAGTGGTACTTCCAGCGCTATATCGCGAACCTGCCGAGCGCGGGCGAGATCGTCATCTTCGACCGCAGCTGGTACAACCGCGCCGGGGTCGAGCATGTGATGGGCTTCTGCACGCCCGCCGAGTACCGTCGCTTTCTCCGGCAGTGTCCGATCTTCGAGCGCCTGATCGTCGAGGACGGCATCCAGCTGATCAAGTACTGGTTCTCGGTCAGCGATGAGGAGCAGGAGCGCCGTTTCCGCTCACGGCTCGAGGATCCACTCCGGAGTTGGAAGCTCTCGCCGTTGGATCTCGAGTCACGTGCTCGGTGGGTCGAGTACTCGCGCGCAAAGGACGAGATGTTCGTGCACACGGACATCGAGGAAGCCCCCTGGTATGTCGTCGAGGGCGACGACAAGCGGCGTGCGCGTCTCAACTGCATCGCCCATCTGCTCTCGATCGTGCCGTACGAGGACGTGCTCGAGACGCCGGTCAAGCTTCCGCCCCGGTCACCGGAACGCGACTATGAGCGGCCGCCGCGCGAGCTGTTCCGCTACGTGCCCGACCACGCGGCGACGTTGCTCTAACACCGGCGCGTCGAATTAGCGTGCTGTTAGGCCCTGGGTGGAATGTCCGCGGGACATCGACTGGAGGAACCCATGGCAACACTCACCCGCCGTGCGATCATCGGCCTCGTCCTGATCGCATCCGTGGGCGGACTGCAAGCCACTGCCGCCGTCGCATCGGGCCGCAGCGGCTGTCCGCCGTCAGGCCGCGAGACCGCCTACGACCTCTCCCTGCAGGCACTCACCGGCCCTCGAGGCGCCGACCTTGCGCTCACCGTCACGCCCGCAGATGGGAGCGACTGCGTCCAACCCGATGCGCTCGAGAACGTTCTGGTGAGGGTGTACGGCCTGGACGGCCGGCTCAAGTCGATCCGCGACCTGAAAGACGTGCATGCGCCCGGCGGCAAGGCGGATATCGACCTCGGCCCCGTCGGCCGCGGCCAGCGTGTCACGGCCATGGTTCTCGTCCACCTGGTCCCGTCCCGGATCTACGTCCTCCGCGACGCGACGACGACGCTCCTGCGGCCCGACCTCGTCGTCAACGCCTCGACCTCGCCTCGCGTCGTCTTCGCGACCCGTGCATTCACGGTCGACGCCGTGGTGGCCGAGCTGAACGGCGATGTCGGCGCAACCGCAACGGCGGTACTCACAGACGGCTCGACGACGCTCGCATCCACTCAGGTCACGGTCGAAGCCGGCGGCACGACGAACGTCGAGTTCCCCGACGTCGCGTTGACCGAGCCCGGACGGAGCGACTTGCGGCTGGCACTCGTCGACCCGGCGCCGGCCGAGACGGATGCAACGAACGACGAGCGGACGGCTCCGATCGATGTCATCAACTTCGCCGATGACCATGAGCACGTGCTCACCTCGCCGCTCGGCGGCTACGGGGCGCAGATGAACCAGAACGTGTACGCCGCGATCACCGGGGCTCCGCCCACCGTCCTCGGGAACCTCGAATCGCTGGTCGTCGCGCAGCAGCCGGGGATCGTCCGCGTGTTCTTCAACGACGTCCAGGCGCGTTCGTTCCCCGACCGGCTCACCTCGTTCTACAAGACGCTGCAGCTGGCTCAGAACGCGGGCGCGACGATCGACGTCACGCTTCAGAGCACAGCCGGCCTGACGATCGGCCCGGCCATGACTCGCTTTGCGGACGTGTTGAACACGGCTGTGCGGACCTTCGGCGTGACGAATCTCCGGTGGGTGACGATTCAGAACGAGCCCAATTCGACCATGCTGACGCCCGCGCAGCTCGAGCCCTGGTATCGCGCGCTCGACACGAAGCTGAGGGCGCTCGGTCTCCGCGACCAGATCCGCTTCATGGGGCTCGATCTCGTCGCAATCGACCAGCAGTCGTGGTTCGACTACGCCGCCGCCCACATGAGCGACCTGCTCGACGCGTACTCGATCCACGTCTTCTGGGACTACTGGGACACCGCCAAGCTCGAGCAACGGCTCCAGGAGGTGCGCGCGATCGTCGATGCGCTCCCAGCCGACGCACAGAAGCCGCTCTACTCGATGGAATACGGGGTCAGGGGCATCAAGAAGATCGGCACGACGACGTTCACCGACCCTGGCGTGTGGGATGCAACCCAGCAGATCCCGCTCACGCAGACGAACGTGAACGCATTCCAGCAGGCCTGGTTCGACGTCGAGTCGGCAGCGCTCGGCTATGCCGGGACCGTCAAGTGGGATTCGTACTTCGGGAAGTACGACAACGGCTCCCAGGCGTACTTCATGATCGGTCAATGGGACGACGGCGGAATCTGGCCCACGTATCCCGTCTACAACGTCGTCCGCCTTCTCACGGCGGCCACGCATCCAGGCTGGAACGTGACGAGCGTCGAGGACGACTCGATCTTCGACTCGCGCCTCGCAGCGTCCTACGCGGGCCCAGGCGGCGAGCTCACCGTCGTCGGCCTCGACCGGCAGGGAGGTCAGCTGAACGACGCCTCGGCGACGGTCGTCCCGTACGCGATCGGCGGCCTGCCGCCGTCCACGACCTTCCGGTTGCTGGAATGGAATCGCGACGGTGACGGACAGAACGCCGACGCCGGGACGGTGACCACCGACTCGGCGGGGGTCGCCCAGTTCGGCGTGCCGCAGCAGGGGATGTTCGCGCTGACGAACAACTCGTCCGCAGGGTCGTTCTGAGCTCTCTTCTCGGGCCGGCGCGAGCCGGCCCGAGCCTACGTGCCGGACGACTCCTGAGTGCGAGCGGGATGCTCATCGCCCTCTTCGAGGCTGGGAATGAGCATCGAGAACTCGGTGCCGACTCCCGGTTCGCTCGAGATCCTGATTCCACCTCCGGCGGCCCGCACGACTCCATGTGCAGAGGCGAGCCCGAGTCCTCTGCCGAGGAACTTGGTCGTGAAGAACGGCTCGAAGATGCGCGAGCGGATCTCCGGGGCGATGCCGACCCCGTCGTCGTTGACGTCGATGGCCGCGTAGACGCCGGGGGTGAGCGGCTCGTCCGATTCATACTGGCGCAGGTCGTCGGCGCCGAAGGCACGCGCCGAGAGAACGGTCCGCACGGTTCCGCCACCCTCGCACGACTCGATCGCGTTGATGAGGAGATTCATCACCACGCGCCGGAGCTGGCTCGCCGCGGCCCACACCGGAATCGCCGCACCGACCTCCTCCAACGTCAGGACCACGTCGTGCGACGCATGCATCTGGGCGAGCGCGACGCTCTCGATCACGAGGGCGCGTAAATCGATCTCGACGGGCACGGTGTTCGCCCTTCCCGCGTAGTCGAGCATCTGCGCGGTCAACTCGGCGGCGTTCCCGGCGGCTGCGGCGATCTCCGCCGCCATTTGCGCTTCCCTGCTCCCGGGCGGGAGCAGCGACCGCAGCAACTCCGCGTAGCCGAGCACGCCTGCGAGCAGGTTGTTGAAGTCGTGCGCGACCCCGCCGGCGAGCTGCACGACCAGCTCCTGACGCTTGACCCGTTCGACGCGGGCGTCGAGCTCCTGCCGCTCCTGGAGCACGGCGAGTCGCTCGGTGATGTCGCGGGCGATCGTCGCGGCACCGACGACGTCTCCGTCCTCGCTCATGATCGGCGAGATTGCAATCGCGACCGAAACCAGCGTGCCGTCCTTTCGCTTGCGCACCGCTTCGTGGAAGTGGGTGACCTCCCCTCGGAGGAGACGGCTGAGGACCACCCGCGCCTCCTCCCCTTCCGGATCCGGGCTCAACATCAGCATGGACTGGCCGAGCGCCTCTTCCCGCGAGTAGCCGTAGATGCGCTCTGCGCTGTCGTTCCAGTAGGTGATCGACCGGTCGAGCCGACTCGCGATGATCGCGTCGTCGGACGCTCCCGCAATCGCGGCGATCCAGGCAAGCCCATCGATGTCCACTTCGGGCCCGAGCGTTGGTTCTGCTGGGTCAGTCGAGTCCACGTCGCCTTCCTTCCCGAACTCGGGTGTCCTCAGACACCGGCCCAGCAGAAGGGTGCTCGCGTTGCTCCGTCGGCCATGCTAATACTTTTTCATTCTGAGCGAAGTCCGGGGCGTGAAGTAGCCTTCCGATCGCATCCCACTTGGACAGGCGGGCAATGGTCGTCGAGAGAACGATTCCGAATGATCCGTCGCTGCTCGTCAGCGACCTGGGCGAGCACGTGCGGCGCCTGCGGCTCGAGCGCAATCTGACCCTCGAGGAGGTCTCGTCGAGGAGCGGCTGCAGCGTCGGATCGCTGAGCCAGCTGGAGCGGGGAAAGGGCAATCCGGCGTTCTTCACATTGGCGAAGATCGCGCATGCGCTCGATGTGCCGGTCGCCCGCCTCCTGCACATCGAGAAGGCGGGGCAGCCTGTCGTCCGCCGCGGGGAAGGGCGCCGCCTCAATCCCCACCCGATCGACTACCGGGGCGCCGTCTACGAGCTCCTGACGCCCGATCTCGACCGTGCTCTCGAGGTCGTCCGCTACGAGCTGCCGCCCGGGCTCTCGACGGAGAAGACGCCGTTCGTGCACGGGGGCGAGGAGTCCGGGATCATCCTGCGCGGCGTCCAGGAGGTCAACGTGAACGGCGTCCTCTACACGCTCCATGCGGGCGACGCGATCTCGTTCGAGAGCACGCTGCCGCACTGGTTTCGCAACCCGGGCCCGGAGGTCGTCGAAGGCATCTTCGTCTGCACGCCGCCGACGTTCTGACCGCACGTCGCGGCCACCGGCAACTGTTGACCGGATGCCAAATTTTCAGTATGTTGGTAGCCCGCCGCCAGCCTGGAGACGGGGATCCCGGTCGGCGTGAGGCGTGCTTTCGATCCCGACAGTCACCGTTCAGCTCGACACGCTCGGTCAGTTCTGCCATGAGGCTGCCGAGCGAATGGGCGTGCCGGCGGACGACGCCGAGATCTTCGTCGACGTCCTGCTCTCCGGCTCCCTGAGGTCGCTCCCGGGCCAGGGGCAGGGCGTCCAGCAGCTGCCGGTCTACTACGAACGGATCAAGGCGGGCGTCGTCGACCCCGAGGCCCGCTTCGAGCTCGCGAGCCGGCATGGCGGCGTCGCGCTCGCGGACGCGCATCGGGGCCTTGGCTCGGTCGCGGCGACGAGAGCGATGTCGCTCGCCGTCGAGCTCGCGGCGGAGCAGGGAATCGGGGCCGTGGGCGTCCGCGACAGCACGCACTTCGGCATCGCCGCCTACTACGCCATGCTCGCGCTGCCTCACGATTTCATCGGCCTCGCGTTCAGCAACGCCGGCCCGGAGATCGCGCCGTGGGGCGGCACCCGGGCGGTCGTCGGGACGAACCCCTGGGCGGTCGCCGTGCCTGCAGGAAGCGAGTGGCCCGTCGTCCTCGACCTGGCCAACAGCACCTCCGGGAAGGGGATGATCGGCTGGTACCTCCGCGAGGGACGCTCGATCCCCGACGACTGGGCACTCACCGCCGAGGGCGAGCGGACGACCGACCCCGAGCTCGGAGCGGCGGGGACGCTGTACCCGCTGGGCGGGCCGAAGGGCTACGGGATGGCGGTCGTGGTCGACGCGCTCACCGGCGTCCTGACCGGCTCCGCCTTCGGGCTCGCCTGCTTCGGCGCGGAGTGGCAGAACGTGGGGCACCTGCTGATCGCGCTCGACGTCTCCCGGTTCGGGCCGGTCGCCGGCTTCAAGGAGCGGATGGACTCCCTGATCGGCGAGATCAGGTCGTCTCCGCCGGCGCCGGGAGCCGAGGCGATCCAGCTCCCCGGCGAGCCGGAGCACCGGCGCGCCGAGGAACGCCGGCAAAACGGGGTCCCGCTCGAGGCCGGGCGCTTCGACGCGCTCGTCGCGCTCGGTGCCGGCCTCGGTGTCCCGACGGTGCTCGACCCGGTGCTCGCCGCATGAACGGGGCCCAGGCGCTGACGCCCGTCGAGATCTCCGCGCACGACCTCGTCGCCCAGTACGACTCGATCCACGACGAGGTCAACGACGCGATCCAGGCCGTGCTGGCGGGCGGCGAGTTCGAGCGCGGCGAGGAGCTGTGGCGCTTCGAAGAGGAGTTCGCGCGAGCCTGCGGAGCGTCGGACGGCATCGGAGTCGGCACCGGCCATGCCGCGCTCTTCATCGCCCTCCGGGCGCTCGGCATCGGGCCCGGCGACGAGGTCATCACCGTCGCCAACACGGACATCTCGACCTGCTCCGCGATCGGCCAGTGTGGAGCGCGCATCGTCTTCGCGGACATCGACGGCTCGACGTTCAACGCCGATCCGGCCGCGGTGGAGGCGGCCGTCACCCCGCGGACGGCGGCGATCGTCGCGGTCCACCTCTACGGGCTTCCGGCCGACGTCGGTGCGCTCGGTGACATCGCGCACCGGCACGGCCTCGCGCTCGTCGAGGACGCCGCGCTCGCGTTCGGCTCATCCGTCGAGGGGCGGCCCGTGGGCGCGCTCGGATCGGTCGGGTGCTTCAGCTTTGCCCCGCACAAGATCCTCGGCGCCTACGGCGACGGCGGGATGATCACCACCAACGACGAGGAGCTCGCGCGGCGCGCACGTCTGCTCGCGGGCTACGGCGAGCCGTGGCGCGAGAGCATGGCCGGCCCCGACGGGCGCCTGACGCTCCTTGCCGAGGGCTACCACACACATCTCGACCTCCTCCAGGCCGCCGTCCTGCGCGTGAAGCTGCGGCATGTCGGGCGGTGGATCATGGAGCGCCGCGCGAACGCAGCGCTCTACGACGAGCTGCTGGCCGACGCGCCGGTCGTCACGCCCTCGGTGCCGGAGGGACGCACGCACGTGTACCGCAACTACGTGGTCCGCGTTCAGGAGCGCGACGCCGTTCGCGCGGAGCTCGCCCGCGCCGGGATCGAGACGGCGCTCCTCTATGTGCCACCACTGCACCGGCAGCCGGTGTACGAGCATCTCGGTTACGCAGACGGCTCGCTGCCCGTCACCGAGGCCGCTGCAGCCGAGCTGCTCTGCCTGCCCGTGTATCCGGAGCTCCCGGAAACGGCCGTCGGCCGCGTCGCCGGCGAGCTGCGGCGGGCCGCCGGACAACGACCGACCGAAAGGAAGACCGCATGAGCACGATCGCGCATCCCCAGGGCGCGGCAGTGACCTCGCCTCGGCTGATCGATCTGCGCGCAGACCGCCTCGGTCTGGCAACGGCGGCGCATGTGCGCGACGCCGCGAAGCAGGCGCTCGACGACGGCGAGACGCACTACACGACGCGGCCGGGCCTCAACCCGCTGCGGCATGCGATCGCCGAGAAGCTCGAACGGGAGAACGGCATCCGGGTCCACGCCGAGAGCGAGGTGCTCGTCACCTGCGGCACACGTGAGGCGCTCTTCGTCGCGCTGCACGTGCTGCTCGAGCGCGGCGACGACGTCGTCGTCAACGGGCCCGCACCGAGGCTCTACCGGGACGTCGCCCGGCTCGCAGGTGGGTCCGCACGCATGGTCACCGGGGATCCGGCGGAGGGTTTCGCCGTCGACCCGGATGCGCTCGCCCGCCGCCTGACGCGGCGCACCCGCGCGATCGTCCTCGTCTCGCCGTCGACCCCGGCCGGAAGCGTCGCGGACGCCGGCCGGCTCGCGGCCGTGGCGGAGCTTGCGACTGCGAAGGGGCTGGCCGTCCTCTCGGTCGAGACGCTCGAGCCGTTCGTCTTCGACGGCGCCGTCCATCTGAGCATCGGCGCCGTGCCGGGGATGGCGGAGCGCACCGTCACGATCAACGGCTTCTCCGAGTCGTACGGCCTCGCCGGCTGGCGGGTCGGGTACATGGCGGGGCCGGAGTCCCTGCTCGGGCCGATGACCCAGCTCAAGCAGGCGATGAGCATCTGCAGCCCAGCCGTCTCCCAGTTCGCGGCCCTCGCTGCGCTCACCGGATCGCAGGCGGAGCTCAAGGCAAAACGCGCCCTCGTCGAGAAGCGCCGTGACCGCGCCTGTGCCGCGCTCGAGGCAGCCGGCATCGGCTTCGTGCGTCCGGCCGCCGGCTACCAGGTGCTCGTCGACGCGCGGCAGTCCGGTCTTGCAGACGCGTCGCTCCAGGAGGCGCTGCGCGATGCGCGTCTCCGGGTCGGCACGGGCACCGCGGCCGGCGCGCCCGGCTGGCTGTCGATCGCCTTGTCATCGAGCTCCGAGGAGCTCGAAGAGGCGGCGGGACGGCTCGGCGCCATCCTCGCCCCGCAAGAAGGAGGTCGCAACGATGGCTGAGCCCGTAGCCCCGACGGTCGGAGACAACCAGCTGGAGCGTCTCGACGACGAAGGCACGCGCCAGCGCTACAACCTGCTGGAACGTGCCGAGTCGATGACGGGTGTGATCGCGCTCGGCCGCGGCGACCCCGATCTCCCAACGCCTCCGAACATCGTCGAGGCGGCGAAACGGGCGATCGAGCGCGGGGCGGTGGATCGCGTCAGCGACCCCGCGGGGCTGCTGGAGCTCCGTCGGGCGATCGCGGCGAAGCTTCTACGCGAGAACGGCGTCACGGTCGATCCCGCAGGCGGCGTCGTCGTCACGACCGGCGGGCAGGAGGGCCTGTTCCTGCTCGTGCAGGCGATCCTCGGGCCCGGCGAAGAGATCCTCGTGCCCGACCCGCGCTACACGTCGTACGACGTGGCCATCCAGATGGCCGGGGGGAAGATGGTCTCGATCCCGACCGAGGAGCGCGACGGCTTCGACCTCGACCCGGACGAGGTCGAGCGGCGGATCACCCCGCGCACCCGCGTCCTGCTGCTGATCACGCCCGGCAATCCCACGGCGGGAACGATCACGCCGCCGAACCTGCGCCGCATCGCCGAGATCGCGCGCAAGCACGACCTCCTCGTGATCTCGGACGAGATCTACGAGAAGCTCATCTACGACGACACCGAGCACCTCAGCATCGGCTCGCTGCCGGGAATGGCCGAGCGGACGATCACCCTGAACGGCTTCTCGAAGACGTACTGCATGACGGGCTGGCGGATCGGGTACGTCGCCGGCCCGCGCAACGTGATGCGTCGCGTGCGTCGGCTGAAGGAGCTCGCGAGCGCTTGCGCGCCCGTCGTCTCCCAGTGGGCGGGCGTCGAGGCGCTCGAGGGCCCGCAGGACACGGTCGAGGAGTACCGCCGCATCTACGCGGGCCGACGCCGGGTGATGCTCGACGGCCTCGACCGCATGGGCTTCACCTACGGCGACCCGCGCGGGGCCTTCTACATCTTCGTGAACGCCTCGTCGGTCGGCATGGACTCGATCGACCTGTCGCGGAAGCTGCTCGAGGAAGCCCGCGTGCTGATCTTCCCCGGCACCGGTTTCGGCGAGCAGTGGGTCGACTACATGCGCGCGTCGTATCTCGCGCCCGAGGCGGAGCTCGCCGAGGCGATGTCCCGCATCGAGGTGTGCCTCGGGCTCGGCGGCGGTGCGGCATGAAGCCCGTCGCGATCGCGTGGCTCGATCCTCAACCGGAGAGCGAGGTCGAGTTCGCCCAGGGACTGCTGCCGGAAGGGTTCGAGATCAGTGCGCCCGCGGACGGCGATCCGGCCGAGCTGAAGCGTCTGCTCGCCGCGGCGGATGCGCTCCTCACGAAGAAGGTGGCGGTGGACGGGAGCGTCCTCTCCGCTGCGCCGAACGCGCGGTTCGTCCAGAAGTACGGTGGCCGCGAGGACGGCCTCGACCTGGAGGCCGGCGAAGGGGCGGGCATCGCAATGGCCGTCATGCCGCTCCGCGGGTGCATCGCCGTCGCCGAGCTCGCAATGACGCTCGTGCTCGCGCTGTCGAAGCAGCTCGTCGAGGCGCATGCCGCGACCGCGTCGGGCGCCTATCGCGACCTGGGCGTCGAGCCCGTTCGCACGAGCGAACGGGTGATCGCCTTTCAGTGGATGAAGCTCACGGGCCTGTTCGAGGTGTACGGCAAGACGCTCGGCATCGTCGGCTACGGCGAGATCGGTACCGAAGTCTCGAGGCGGGCGCGCGCCTTCGGCATGAACGTCCTCTACACCAAGCGGGAACGGCTGCCGGCCGCGATCGAGAAACGCCTGCAGGTGGAGTGGCGCGACCTCGACTCGCTGCTCGCGCAGTCGGACGTCGTCCTGCTGACGCTGCCGCATACTCCCGAGTCGGAACGGCTGATCGGTGAGAGGGAGCTGCAGTTGCTGCGACCGGAGGCGTATCTCGTGAACACGGCCAGAGGAGGGCTCGTCGACGAGGATGCGCTCGTGCGCGCCCTGCGCGAAGGGCGACTTGCGGGCGCGGCCCTCGACGTGTTCGTCGACGAGCCGGTCCCGTTCGACCATCCTCTGCTGGCGCTCGACAACGTGATCCTGACGCCTCACATCGGCGGCGGGACCGGAGGCGCGCGCGTCAACCAGATGAGCGACGTGCTCGACAACATCGTCCGCTTCTTCCGCGACGGGGACGCTCTCCACGTGCTGCGGCCGGAAGCGGGAGGGAGGTGAGATCCATGCTGAGGACCAACGCGGGCTCGCTGGTCGAAGTCGCGGTGTACGGCGAGGTCTGGCCGCCGGGGGCTGCGCGCGACCCCTACAAGGCGACCTCCGAGGGCAGGGCCGCCGTCACGCTCGGCATGGCCGGGATCAGCTTCCGGAACCGCGTGGGCGATCCCGCCTTCGGCTGGGAGGCCGACCACCTCGAGCCGGGTGTCTCGATCCGGAACAAGGACGACGGTGCGGAGCACGCGCTCCACTACCTGGCGTGCATGGGCAACGACGCAGTCGTCACGTCCGGAGCGTGCAAGGGCGCGCGCGGGACGGTGACGGGCGAGCACGCGCACGTCCTGGTCGACTTCCCGCCGGACTCGATCGAGCTGCTCGCCATCGGCGACCGCATCCAGGTGAAGGCGTACGGCACAGGGCTCGAGCTGCTCGATCATCCGGACGTCCAGCTGCACAAGTGCAGCCCCCGGCTGCTCGAAGCGCTCCGGGCCGAGTCACTGCCGGACGGCCGCCTCCAGGTCCCGGTCGTCGCCGAGATCCCCAGCCATCTGATGGGCTCGGGGGCAGAGTTGATGGCGGACTACGTCGACCAGGACTTCATGACCGGCGACCGCGCCGAGATGGCGCGCCTCGGCCTCGACCGGCTTCGCCTCGGCGACGTCGTCGTCGTGCGCGACCAGGATCACACGTGGGGCCGCGGCTACTACGAAGGGGCCGTCACGATCGGCCTGATCATCCACGGCGACTCCGCGTGGACCGGGCACGGGCCCGGCGTCCTCGACCTGATGTCGAGCCGCGGGCCGGCGATCGTCACGGTGCCCGACCCCGACGCGAACATCGCGTGGCGCCTGGGCCTGCGCGACCCGGCCAAGGAAACGATTCGCGAGCCCGGCGCCGTCAGCTCGTACGCCGGGATCGACACGATCTAAGGAGGAACCATGTTCGACAACAGAGAGCAACTGGTCGGTGTCTCGGTCCAGGGCAACATCGTCTCGCCCGAATACCCGCCGCTGCCCGCATCGCCCTACGTGATCGGCGCCGACGGCCGGCCGCAGCTCCTGCCCTCGCAGGGCGGGATCGTCTACAACGTGCGCGTCGGCGACAGCGCCTTCGGCTGGCTCGCCGACCTGGTCCAGCCGGGCGTCAGCATCCGCGCGTCCGCCGAGCCGGCGAACCAGGCGCTGAACGTCCTTTCCTGTCTCGGCAACGAGGCGATCGTCGTCTCGGGGGAGGCGACGGGCGCGCGCGGGACGGTGATCGGCAAGAGCGGCCGGTTCGCCGAGCACGTGATCGTCCATTTCGCGCCCGAGACGCTCGAGCAGCTCGCGATCGAGGACAAGGTGCTGGTGCGCGCCTACGGGCGGAGCCTTGCGCTCGACGACTACACCGACGTGCAGCTGAAGAGCATCTCGCCGGACCTCCTCGACGCCCTCGAGGTGGAGGCCGATCGACCGGGAGCGCTCACGGTGCCCGTCGCCGCCGAGGTGCCTGCGTTTCTCGTCGGCGCCGGCTCCGGATTGATGCACGAGAGCGGCTGCATCCAGATCCAGACCGACCAGCGAAGCGCACTCGCCGAGCACGGCCTCGACGAGCTGCGGCTCGGCGACGTCGTCGCGGTCCGCGACTACGACAGCCGCTGGGGCAACGGCTATCTCAAGGACGCGGTGTGCGTCGGCGTCGTCGTGCACGGCGACAGCCCTCGGGCCGGGTACGGGCCGGGCCTGACGGTGATCATGGCGTCGACCGCCAACCGGATCAATCCGGTCGTGCGGAGCGGCCGCAACATCGCGGAGCTGCTCGGGCTGAGAACGTCGGTCGAGACCGCCGCGTAACGGGATGGGGCTCCTCGAGGGGAAGGTCGCTCTCGTCACCGGCGCGGGAGCGGGTCTCGGGCGAGCCGTCGCGCTCCAGTTCGCGGCCGAGGGCGCTCGCGTCTTCGCGGTCTCGGTCGTTCGGGCCGAGCTCGACGAAGTCGCGGCCGCCGCCGCCGGTTCGAAGCTCAAGGTCGCGACGATCGAGGCCGACGTCGGCGACGAGGTCGACACGGCGCGGGTGGCCGACGCAGTCCTCGAGGAGGCCGGTAGGCTCGACGTTCTCGTGAACAACGCGGGTGTCATCGCCGTCAAGCCGATCGAGGAAACGGAGCCGGCGGAGTGGGACCGGATCCTGCGCACGAACCTTCGCGGGCCCTACCTCTACTGCCGCGCGTTCGTCCCCGGGATGAAGGAGCGGCGAGAGGGGACGATCATCAACGTCACCTCGATGTCCGGCGTCCAGGGATTCGTCGGAGAGGCTGCCTACTGCCCGTCGAAGTTCGGCCTCGAGGGCCTGACGAAGACGCTGGCGCTCGAGCTCGCCCCGTGGGACATCCGGGTCTGCAGCGTCCATCCCGGCGTTGCGATGCGCACGCCGATGTCGATGACCACCTACGACGAGCAGGCGAAGAGCGAGTGGGTCGACCCGGCCGAGATCGCCCCGGGCTTCGCCCGGCTCGCCGCGGCGACCGGCCAGGGCATCTCGGGAGGCCGGTTCGACGTGTGGCGGGTCGCGCACGAGGGAGTGGTGGGAGCGACCGGATCGTGAGCGGGCACCACCGCCGGACGGGGCGCGTGGCATGAGCCGGTTCAGCTTCGTCGGCGGCAGGACGCTCCAGGCGATCCCGGTCGTCCTCGGTGTCACGATCATCAGCTTCTTCGTGCTCCGGTTGATCCCCGGCGACCCGACGGTGGTCATGCTCGGGACGCACTGGACGCCGGCGCGGGCGGCGCAGCTGCGCGCGAACCTCGGGCTGAACAAGCCGATCTGGGACCAGTACTACCTCTTCATGGACCACCTCGTGCACGGGAACCTGGGCGACTCGCTGTACTACCGCTCGCCGGTCGCCGACCTGATCAGGCAGCGGCTTCCGGTCACGCTCTGGCTCGTCGGCTACGCGACGCTGATCGCCGTCGTGATCAGCATCCCGCTCGCCACGGTCAGCGCCCTCCGGCGCAACGGCGTCATCGACCAGAGCGTCCGCGCCACGTTCCTGCTCGCGTTCGCGATGCCGCCGTTCTGGGTCGGGCTCGTCCTCATCCTGCTCCTGAGCCTCCACGTGCACGTGTTCCCGATCACCGGCTACGGGAACGGCTTCTTCGGTCACCTGTACGACCTCTTCCTGCCGTCGCTGACGATCGCCCTGGGCTTCGCGGCGATCCTGATCCGGACGCTTCGCAACGGCATCCTGGGCATCCTGCGCGCGGACTACATCGACACCGCGAGGGCAAAGGGCCTGGGCCCACGGCGCCTGCTCACGAGGCACGTGCTGCGGAACGCGAGCCTCTCCGCGGTCACGGTCCTCGGCGTCAACCTCTCGTATCTGATCGGGAGCACGGTCGTGATCGAGAACGTCTTTGCGCTTCCCGGCCTCGGCCAGCTGCTCGCCTCGTCGATCACGACGCGTGACCTGTCGGTCGTGCAGGGGATCACGCTCGTCTTCGGGGTCCTCGTCGTGATGATCAACATCCTCACCGACGTCGCGTACGCCGCACTCGACCCTCGCGTGGCGTACGACTAGGAGCGCGGTGGACCTCCCTCCCGACAACGCAGTGGTGACGCCGGTTCCCCTGGGACCGCCGCGCACGGCGTATTCATGGGTGCAATGGCGGGGGCGGCTGCCGTTCTACGTCGGGATCGCAATCGTGCTCTTCACGCTCATCTGCGCGCTGTTCGCCCCCTGGCTCACGAAGTACGACCCGAACGCCCAGGACATCCTGAACGCACTCCAACCGCCGGGGACGCCCGGCCACCTGCTCGGCACCGATCAGTTCGGCCGCGATGTGCTCACCCGCCTGCTCTACGCCGCTCGCATCGACGCCCTGATCGCCTTCGGTGCGACCGCGTTCTGCCTCGTGTCGGGGTCGATGGTCGGGCTCATCTCGGGGTTCTTCGGCGGCAAGGTCGACGCGATCCTGATGCGGATCGTCGACGTCGTCTTCGCCTTCCCGTTCATCGTGCTCGTCCTCACCATCATCGCGATCCTCGGGCCGGGGCTTCGCAACATGTTCATCTCCATCTGGCTCGTCGGCTGGGTGCCCTACGCGCGGATCGTGCGGGGCGAGGTGCTCGTCGCGAAGCGTCACGAATACGTGCTCGCCGCCCGAGCGCTCGGCTTCAAGAATCCCCGCGTCATGTTCGGCCACCTCCTGCCCAACGTGCTCGCGCCCGCGATCGTCTTCTCGATGCTCGATGCCGTCAACAACGTCGGGCTCGGCGCAGCACTCGGGTTCCTGGGGCTCGGCGTGCAGGATCCGCAGGCCGAGTGGGGGAAGATGATCTCGGACGCCCAGAACTTCCTGGCAACCGATTGGTGGCTGCCGACGATTCCCGGGCTCGCCATCGTCTTCTTCGGCCTCGGTCTCAGCCTCATCGGAGACGGCCTGGCCGACCGTCTCAGGCCGGAGTGACCATCGAAGACGCAGCATCCGCGGAGCACCCTTCCCAGGACGAGCTCGCGCCGGGCTCCGACGGAGCGCTGCTGAGCATCGCCGACCTCCGCGTCAGCTTCGACGTCGGCCGGCAGACCGTTCAGGCGGTCGACGGTGTCAGCTTCTCGATCTCGCGAGGCGAGATCTTCGGCATCGTGGGCGAGTCGGGCTGCGGCAAGAGCGCCACGCTCAGGGCCCTGATCGGGCTGCTGCCGCCGACCGGTGTGAAGACGTCGGGGCGCGTCGACTACGAGGGACGCAACCTCCTGGAGCTGGGGGAGCGCGGACTGCGGGGAATCCGCGGCGCCGAGATCTCCATGGTCTTCCAGGATCCGATGACCTTTCTGAACCCGGTCCTGCGCGTGAGCGAGCAGATCGAGGAGGCCTTGAAACAGCACACCTCCCTTGATCGCGGTGAGCGAAGGGCTCGAGCGGTGGAGCTGATGCGCCTCGTCGGGATCGCAGTACCCGAGCGGCGGCTGCGGGAGTATCCCCACCAGTTCTCCGGCGGCATGCGGCAGCGCGTGCTGCTCGCAATCGCCCTCGCGTGCAACCCCAAGGTGCTGCTCGCCGACGAGCCGACGACGGCGCTCGACGTCACGATCCAGGATCAGATCCTCAAGCTGCTCAAGCGGCTGCGCGACGAGCTCGGGATGAGCATCGTGCTCGTGAGCCACGACCTGGGCGTGATCGCCCAGATGTGCGAGCGCGTGGCCGTGATGTACGCGGGGCAGGTGGTCGAGAGCGCGCCCGTGCGCGAGCTGATTCGGAACCCCCGCCATCCGTACACGGTCGGGCTGCTCAGCTCCCTGCCCGGCCTCGACGCGGACAGCCGCTACCTCGTCCCGATCCCCGGTGCGCCACCGAGCATGACCGCGCTCGCCCCGGGCTGCCGCTTCGCCGATCGCTGTCCGCTCGCGCTCGACGAGTGCCGCTCCTGGGAGACCGAGCTGCTCGAAGCGGCGCCGGCCCACCGGTCGCGGTGCCTGCGCCACGAGATCGTCGGGAGCCGCAGTGGCTGAGCCGAACGGAACGCAGGCGGAGGCCGGCGGCGTCCCGCTCGTCGAGGCGCGCAGCCTGAGCAAGCGCTACGAGGTCAGCGGCAGGCTGTTCGGCCGCCTCCGCGGCGACGAGCGGGAGGCGGTCCGTGCGGTCGACGACGTCTCGCTCCGCATCATGCGCGGCGACACCGTCGGCCTCGTCGGCGAGTCCGGCTGCGGCAAGAGCACGTTCGGACGTCTCCTGCTCCAGCTCGAGCGGCCGAGCGAAGGGGAGGTGAGGTTCGAGGGGGCCGTGGTCGACAAGGACGGAGTCGCGAACCTCCGGCGCAAGGCGCAGATCATCTTCCAGGACCCGTTCTCGTCGCTGAACCCCCGCAAGACGGTGCGACGGGCGATCGAGGAGGTCCTCGCGGTCCATCATCTCGTCCCGCGCGAGGGCCGCCGGGCGCGCGTGGACGAGCTGCTCGAGCGCGTCGGCCTCTCACCCGAGCTGGCCGACCGCCGTCCGCGGCAGTTCAGCGGCGGGCAGCGCCAGCGGATCGGCATCGCGCGTGCACTCGCCGTCGGCCCGGAGTTCATCGTCGCGGACGAGCCGGTCTCGGCCCTCGACGTCTCGGTGCAGGCGCAGGTGCTCAACCTCCTCGTCGAGCTCCAGGAGGAGCTCGACCTGACCTACCTCTTCATCTCGCACAACCTCGGCGTCGTGCGTCATGTGAGCCGGCGCGTCGTCGTGATGTACCTCGGAAAGATCGTCGAGGAGGCGCCGACCGGCGAGCTGTTCGCGAAGCCGCTGCATCCGTACACGCAGGCGTTGATGAAGGCGGTCCCGCAGCTCGACCCGGACGAGGTGGTGGAGGCCCCGGCCGTCGAAGGCGACCTTCCGAACCCGATCAACCCGCCGAGCGGCTGCCACTTTCATCCGCGCTGCCCGTTCGCGATGGACGTCTGCCGGTCGGACTACCCGGCGCTGCGGCGCGTCTCGCCCGGCCGCGTGGTCGCCTGCCATCTGTACGACGGCGAGGCCTAATAGCCGCCGGCGCTCGGGTTTCCCTGGGCGCCGTCGACGGCGACATTCGCCCCGTTGATCCAGCCGGCGCGGGGTGAGAGCACGAAGGCGATCACGTCGGCCACTTCCTCCGCCGTGCCGAGCCTCTTCGCCGGGAGCTCTTCCTGCTCGAAGCGCCGGAAGCTCTCGGGTTGCGCTGCGCGGTAAGCCTCCCAGCCCCCGCCCGGGAAGAGCAGCGACCCAGGGCTGACGGCGTTGACGCGGACGCCGAGCGGCGCGAGCTCCCGCGCGAGCGAGCTCGCCGCGAGGATCGTGCCGGCTTTCGCGGCGCCGTACTGTGCGAGCGGCGACGGCTTCGAGCCCGAGATCGACGAGACGAAGACGACCGACCCGCCGCCGGCTTCCTGCATCAGCGGCGCCGCGGCGCGCGTGGCGCGGATGCAGTGCAGCAGGTTGAGGTCGAACGTCGCGGTCCAGTCCGCGTCGGTCGACTCCAGCAGCGAGCCGCCGACGATGCCGCCCACATTCGCGACGAGGAGGTCGAGGCGGCCGAGGGCGGCTGCCGCGTCGCTGACGAAGCTCTCGAGCTCGCCGGGCACCGTGACGTCGCAGGCCCGGCCGAAGGTCGGCGGGCCGGATCCTGCGAGCTCACCGAGCACTGCCTCGACCGCCTCGGGCGAGCGCGCGCAGAACGCGACGGCACACCCCTCGTCGCGCAGGCGCCCCACGGTCGCGCGGCCGATGCCGCGCGTCCCGCCCGTGACGAGCGCAACCTTTCCCTCGAGCCCGAGATCCATTCGTCCTCCCCCTCGTTCGTCCGCGCGTGAGCCTCAGAAACGCTCGTGCGGAACTATTGACATGATGAAAATCTAACAGTAGGCTGCCCGCGCTCCCCAGTTCAGATGCGTTGCGATACCTCGACCTAGGAGGGCTCATGAGACCTGTCCGTTTTCCCACGGGACAGCGCAGATCGCTTGTCGGAAGCGTGCTTGCGGTCTCCGTTCTCGCTGTGCTCGTCGCCCTGCAGGCGACGGCTGCCTCCGGCTCGCAGACGGCAACGCGGGACGCGAACGCCGCTCCGGCCGCGCTGAGCGCCGCGAAGGCCGGCTGCTCCGCGGTGAAGCGCGGCGGCACGCTCGTCTACGGCGTCGACCAGGACGTGATCAGCGTCGACGCCGCGAACACCCAGGACAACGGCTCACTCTGGGCCGACATGAACATCTACGACCAGCTCGTGCGCCTGAACCCGGACGGGACGAAGGTCGTGCCCGACCTGGCGACGTCGTGGACCGTGACGAAGGGCGGCACGGTGTACACGTTCCATCTGCGCAAGAACGCGCGCTTCTGGGACGGCACGCCGGTCACCTCCGCCGACGTGCAGTTCTCGTTCGACCGCGTGCGGCAGCCGAACTCCGAGGTCAACTGGACGCTCCAGGCGGTCAAGTCGGATCGCGCGATCGACAAGTACACCTTCCAGGTGACGCTCAAGCAGCCGTGGGCGCCGTTCCTGAACGACATCAACCTCTGGGGCGCCTCGATCATGTCGAAGAAAGCCGTCCAGGCGCTCGGCGGCAAGTTCAAGTCGCAGCCGGTCGGCAGCGGCCCGTTCTACATCTCGAAATGGCTGCCCGGCCAGTACGTGCTGCTGAAGCGGAACCCGTACTACTGGGAGCGCGACGCGTGCGGCAAGCAGTACCCGTACCTGGACGCGGTGAAGCTCGTCTACACGCCGAACGACAACACGCGGATCGTGAAGCTCGAGGGCGGTGCGCTCGACGCAGCCGTCGACATCCCCTACAACCTGCTCGCGTCGGTCGACAAGCAGCCGAACATCACGGCCAAGACGACCCCGCAGCTCGGGATCATGTCGATCGCGCTGAATCAGAGGAAGTTCGCCCCGTTCCGCGACACGAACGTCGTGCAGGCCATGAACTACGCGGTCGACCGCAAGTCGATCGTGAAGGCCGTGTTCTTCGGCAACGCAACGGCCGCGACGTCGCCGATCGATCCGGGCGTTCTGTTCCACTCCGACAAGTACGGCTATCCGTTCGACCTCGCGAAGGCGAAGGCGCTGATGAAGGCGTCGAAGTACCCGAACGGTTTCAAGGTCACGCTGTTGACCGTCTCGGGCGACACGATCGGGAACTCGATCGCCGTCGTCCTGCAGAGCGAGCTCAAGGCAATCGGGATCGACCTGAGCCTGCAGGCCCTCGACTCGACGACGCAGTTCGAGCGCCAGACGAAGAAGCAGTTCCAGATGGCGTGGGGGTACGGGACGAGCGACAACCTCGACCCGAACTCGAACATGCTCTACTGCTGCGTCTCGACGGGCGGCGCCGACTCGGCGAACACCGGCTGGAAGGACCCCGCAGCCGACAAGCTGTACGGCAAGACGCAGACGGCCACCGATCCCACGGTGCGGGCCAAGCTCTTCGACCAGTGGCAGAAGATCATCATGGCGAAGGCGCCGTTCATGTGGCTGATCAACCCGACCAACCGCTTCGCCTACCGCGACAACGTGCACGACTTCTTCCTGCAGAACACGGCGCACTGGCCGCTCTGGGTCGTCTGGAAGAGTTGACGGTCGAAAGAGGCCGTACGCACGCCCACTCGTTGACGGGCGCCGGCTCCGGCCGGCGCCCCGTCACAGGGGCACGACTGCAATGAGCACCGCGAGCCTCGAGATCGTCTCGGGCGGCACGATCGTCAGCGAGCAGGGCGTCTTCGAGGCGGACCTCCTCATTCGCGACGGGCGGATCAGCGGGATCGTCGAAGATTCCTCCGGGCTCAGCGGCGAGCGGTTCGACGCGACCGGCCTGCACGTCTTCCCGGGCGGGGTCGACATCCACACCCACCTGCGCGAGCCCTCGAAGATCGAGCGCGAGGACTTCGCCCACGGCACCGCCTCGGCAGTGGCCGGTGGGATCACCACCGTGATCGAGATGCCCCAGGCGGATCCGCTGGTGACGGACGTCGAGAGCCTGCGCACGAAGCGATCGCTCGCGGAGCGAGGCTCGATCGCCGACTTCGGGTTGTATGCGGCGGCCGTCGGACAGAGTCGCGAGGAGCTCGCGGCGCTGCGCGCCGACGGAGCTCTCGCGTTCAAGGCATTCATGTGCGACTCCAGCCCCGGCTACCCCCGCCTCGACGACGCAATGCTGCTCTCGACGCTGGAGACGATGCGCGACCTGAACGCGATGCTGATCGTCCACGCCGAGAACAACGACCTGCTCCAGGCGGGGCTCGCGCGGATGGCGGCCGCAGGGCGGGTCGATCCGTCGGCCCACGCCGAGTCGCGCCCGCCGCTCGTCGAGATCGAAGCGATCCGGCTGGCAGTCGACCTCGCCGCTCACACCGGCGCGCGCCTGCACGTCGCGCACGTCAGCACGGCGGAAGGAGCACGGATCGTCGCCGATGCTCGAGCCGCAGGCGCGAACGTCACCTGCGAGACCTGCCCTCAGTACCTGCTACTCGACCTCGCCGATCTCGAGCGGCTCGGCCCCTACGCCCGCTGCGCACCTGCGATCCGTTCGCGGGCCGAGGTCGACGCGCTGTGGCCGCTCGTCGTCGACGGCACGATCGCGGCCCTCGCCTCCGACCACTCGCCGTACCGCGTCGAGGAGAAGGAGGCCGGCTCCGAGAACATCTTCAAGGCCGCGCTCGGGCTCAACGTGATCCAGGTGATGCTGCCCGGCGTGCTCGACGAGGGCACCCACCGGCGAGGACTGTCGCTCGGCCGCTTCGCGGAGCTGTCGGCTTCCGGTCCCGCGCGCGTGGTCGGCCTCTATCCGCGCAAGGGGAGCATCCGGGTCGGAGCCGATGCCGATCTGGCGCTGTGGGACCTCGAGCGCGAGTGGGTCGTGTCGCGCACCGAGCTCTTCAGCCGGCACCCGTGGAGCCCGCTCGAAGGCCGGCGGATCCAGGGCGGGGTGGAGGCGACGATTCGGCGCGGCGAGGTCGTCTTTCGCGACGGAGCGGTCTGCGGTGCTCCCGGCTCGGGCAGCTTCCTCACAGCCGAGCCGGCGGCGCAGGCCGCACTGGTCTAGACAATCTCGAGTCGAGGAGGGCACACGGTGGTCACCGGCATCAAGCACATGGCAGTCGCGGTCTCGGACGTCGACGCGGCAGTCCGCGCCTATGAACAGCGGCTCGGGGTCACCGACCCCCGTCGGGTCGAATGGGAGCAGGGCCAGTCCAAGGAGGCTCATTTCGCATTCGGGGACGTCGAGATCCAGCTGTGCGAGTCGACCGACCCCGACGGCCGCTTCGCGCAGCACATCGCCCGGTACGGCGAAGGGGTCCAGCACATCTGCCTCTCCGTCGAGAACATCGACGACGCGATCGCCCAGGCGGTTGCGGACGGAGCGACGCTGAAGGAGTGCCGCGCCTGCGAGAAGATCGGCTCCCACCCTCACAGCGAGGGCTGGGTGGCGTTCCTCGAAGGCCAGGCGGTCCCGGGGTTCGAGATCGAGTTCATGCAGGTCTATCGCGACGGCGAACGCCCGACCGATTTCGCGACCGGCGTGTGACCACACCGGAGACGCTGCGCGCGGTGGCTGCCGCGGTCGACGGCGACCGCGTGCTGGCCCGCCTGGACGAACTTGCAGCAGTCGGGTCTGACCCCCTCGGCGGCACAACGAGGATCGCGTTCTCGACCGAGGATGCGGCGGCGGTCTCGCTCGTCGGTCGCTGGCTGCGGGAAGCGGGGCTGACGCCGGCCTACGACGAGTACGGGAATCTATTCGCCTCGACCGACGAGAACAGGCCGGCGGCCGAGACGAGCGTGTCGGGATCCCACCTCGACACGGTGCCGAACGGCGGGCGCTTCGACGGCGCCCTCGGTGTCGTCGCGGCGATCGAAGCCGTCGAGGCAATGCGCGCAGCGGGGGCGCTGCCCGAGCGTCCGCTCGAGGTCGTCGTCTGGCGGTGCGAGGAGCCCGTGCGGTTCTCGCAGGGGAAGGTCGGCAGCCTGCTCTTCAGCGGCCAGCTGACGCTCGACCAGCTCGTCCCGCTCGGCGAGCCGCCGTTCGACCTCGTCTCGGCGCTCGCCGCCGAGGACCTGCAGCCTCGCCGTGAGGCCTCGCGGCGGGTCGCCAGCTGTCTCGAGCTTCACATCGAGCAGGGCCGCCGTCTCGAGCGTGCGCATCGCTCGGTGGGAGTCGTGACCGCGGTCGCTGCGCCGATCCGGCTCAGGATCGACGTCACCGGCCGCGCCGACCACTCCGGCGCCACGCCGATGGACGACCGCCGCGACGCACTCTGCGCGGCGGCCGAGCTCGTCCTTGCCGTCGAGGACGCCGGCCGGAGCGAGGCCGCGACCGACTCGGTTGCGACAACCGCGCGCGTGACCTGCATGCCGGGAGCGATCAACGTCGTTCCAGGTGTGGCAGAGCTGCTCGTGGACGTACGCGGGGTCGACCTCGCAGGCATGGAGCGGCTCGTCGAGCACATCGTCGCGTCCGGCGAGGCGGTCGGCGCGCGTCGGTCGGTCCACGTCGAGACGACGATCCTCTCCCGCGGCAAGCCGACCGTGCTCGACGCCGCGGTTGTCGAGGCGCTGACGGAGACGGTGCAGGTTCTCGGCCACGAGCCGCTGCTGCTGCCGAGCGGCGCCGGACACGACGCTCAGTGCCTCGCCGAGTCAGCCGAGGTGGGCCTGCTCTTCGTGCCGAGTGTCGGCGGGCTGAGCCACTGTCCCGAGGAGCTCACGCACCCGAACGACATCGTCGCCGGCGCCCGCGCGCTCGCGGCCAGCTGGCGCTGCCTCGCCGGCCGCTGAGCTCATGATGTCGAACGACGACGGGCCCCTCGCGGGGCCCGTCGTCTGCCGCATATCGAACGCGGGTCAGGCGTTGCAGCCTGCGGGCTCGGAGGCGGGAGCGTTCGCGCCCGCAAGCTTCGGCAACCCGAGATACATCGCGTACACCGTGACCGGAGTCTTCGTGTCGTTCCGCGCGAGATGGACGTGATTCGCCGGTTCGACGAAGGACGCGCCCTTCGACACCTTGAACGGCGCACAGTTTCCGACCGCCGGATCGAAGACGGTGAGCGTTCCGCGCACGACGATGACCGCGACCGGAGAGCCGTGCGTGTGCCAGCCGAAGCTGCCGCCCGGTGCGATCGTGATCGAGTCGAGGACCATCGATCCCGTGTTCGCATGGATCGTGGTTGCCTGCATCTTTCCGACGGCGAGCGCCTTCGCAAAGATCGGCGGGTCGCCTCCCAGCGAGGGCGCCGCCGTGATGCAGGCCGCGATGATGGCCAACCCGAGCAGTTTGAGCTTCATGACTCCTCCTCTTCGATTGGTTCGAGCGTCGTCGGAGGAGGCTAGGAGGAGGGCCTTTGCCGGGTCTTTGCCGCGCCTTAGCGGTCGCGCTAAGACCGTTCGGACGCGACTCGCAGCGCAGGCGCGATTGTGCACTTGGCCACGTGCACAACTCTTTTCGGCCGTTCCCCGTTGTCTTGTCGTGAGTCAATGGAACCGGTCGGTGCAGCTCTCCGCTTCCTTGGGCTCCATGTCACCCCGTCATGGGTCGATCCAGGAGGTTGAACGATGATCTGGTTGCTGGTGCTGCTGCTCTTGCTGCTCGCGTTCGGTGGAGGCATTTTCGTCTCCAAGCTGCTTTTCATCCTGCTCGTCGTCGCGATCGTGGTCGCGATCTTCGGGAGCCGACGGACCGTCTGACCGTTCGTCGCTGGAGGGCGCCCCTGTGCCTGACGGGGGCGCCCTCCAGTGTCCAACGTCCGTACGCCGAAGAGAGGTGGCAGGTCGTCATGTCGGTGCCCGAGGATCCACAGGAGCGCGAGGAGCGGTCGGCGAGGAACGAGATTTTGTTCCGGGAGATCAACGAACGGGTCAGGGAGCTGCACGCAGGCTCCAACCAGTCCACCCCGGTTGACGACTGGTTCTGCGAATGCGCAAACGACCGCTGCGTCGAGCGGCTCACGATGTCGGCCGAAGAGTACGAGGCGATCCGGCGCAACCCGAAGTGCTTCCTGGTCGCTCCGAGTCTCGAGCACTTCTGGCCCGAGCTCGAGCGCGTGAAGCGGCGCGACGACCGGTACTGGGTCGTCGAGAAGACCGGCCGCGTCGGGGCGCTCGCCCAGCGCGCCGACCCGCGCTCCCACGAAGGCCCACTGCCGTTGCGCACGTGAGCGCGGGCAAGTGCCTTCGTGCCCTTGCCCTCATCGCCTCCGCAACGCTGCTCGCCGGTTGCAACGGCGGGACGGTCGATCGGCATGCCCTGACGAACGACTCCGCGACCATCGATTCGATGGCGTGCGAAGGCGCGCTCCTCGCGCGGGACGCCGCCGGCGGGAAGACGACTGCGATCTTCGCGCGCGAGCAGGCGGCGGCCCTGCGCGTCCAGTCGTCGAACCTCGCTGACGCGCTGCGGACGCGACCTGCGCTCGCCTCCATCGAGCAGAAGGTGCGCGCGAGGTCGAGAGACGCGGCGAAGGTGTCGGCGGCGCTCCAGCGCCTGCACGACCATCCGTCCGACCGCGACGTCGCCGTCTCGGTCGAACGGCAGCTGAAGCAGCTCGGCAGCTGCGTGTGAGCAAGCTCCTCGGCCTGGCGCTCGGGATCCTCGCTGCGATCGGCGGTTTCGTCGACATCGGCGACCTGGTCTTCAACACCGCAGCCGGCGCGACGTTCGGCTATCAGCTGATGTGGGTGATCCCGATCGGGGTCGTGGGGATCATCGTGTACTCGGAGATGTGCGGCCGCGTCGCGGCGGTGTCGGGCAAGGCGGTCTTCGACGCGATTCGCGAGCGTGTCGGCTTCACGGGCGGGCTCGGCGCGCTCGTCTCCTCGGAGGTCGTCAACCTGATGACGCTCGCAGCCGAGCTCGGCGGCGTGGCCATCGCCCTGCAGCTCCTGTCAGGGCTTCCGTATCGCTTGCTCGTCCTGCTCGCCGTGATCGCGTTCGCCGTGATCATCTGGGTGACGTCGTTCGAGTGGCTCGAGCGGATCTTCGGCTACGGAGGGCTCTGCATGCTCGTCTTCGCCGTGGCCGCGGTGAAGCTCGGCCCGGACTGGGCGAAGGTGGGGAAGGGCTTCGTCCCGCACATCACGCAGAACAACCCGGTCCTCTATGCGTACTTCGTGATCGGGCTGCTCGGCGCGGCGATGACGCCGTACGAGGTGTATTTCTACTCCTCGGGCGGCGTCGAGGAACGGTGGTCGCCGAAGGACATCGGTATGAACCGGGCGAACGCGATCATCGGCTACGGGCTCGGCGGCACCTTGTCGCTCTCCCTCATGATCCTCGGCGCGACGGTGTTCCTGGGGCACGGGATCTCGCCGGAGCACCTCGGCACGACCGCGCTCGGCGCGGGCGATCCACTCGGGAAGATCGGCCTGCTGCTGGCGCTCGTCGGCATCCTCTTTGCGGTGGGGGGCGCCTCGATCGACACGGTGTTCTCGGGTGCCTACAACCTCGCGCAGTTCTGCGGCTGGGAATGGGGGCGCTACCGCCATCCGAGGGGCGCGCCGCGCTTCGCGGTCACGTGGCTCGTGCTGCTCGTCCTCGCGATGGGGATCGTGATGACAGGGGTCGATCCGGTCGTGCTCACCGAGTACGCGGTGATCTTCTCCGTCGTCGCGCTGCCGCTCACCTACGTTCCGATCCTGCTCGTCGCGAACGACAGGTCCTACATGGGGCGGTATTCGAATGGACGGCTCGCAAACGCGCTGGGCCTCGTCTACCTCGTCGTGATCGCGGTCGTTGCGGTGACGGCGATCCCGCTGATGGTGCTGACGAACGCGGGCCAGAATTGAGCCGCAACGAGTTGGACATCGGCCTGCACGTTCTCGACCACCAGCTGCTCGACCGGAACGGTCGGCGGTGCGGCAATGTCGACGACCTGGCGATCGAGGGCGGCCCGGGCGAGGTGCCCGAAGTGGTCGGGGTGCTCGTCGGACCCGGCTACTGGGGGCAGCGTGCCGGCTGGGTGGGGAGGCTCGCGGGCTGGATCGGCGGCGGGGCCAAGGTGCGCGTCGACTGGGACGAGGTGGCGAAGATCGATTCGGCCGTCCACCTGTGCCGGGACGCGACGACGCTCGGGCTCGGGCGCGGCGACGACCGCCTGCGTCCGTACGTCGAGAAGATCCCGGGGGCGAGGAGATGAGAACGCTCTCGTCGCTGCTGAAGCGCGAGGTCGAGACGGAATCGGGGCGTTCCCTCGGCCGCTGCCACGACCTCCGCGGCGAGCTGATCGGCTCGAAGTTGCGCGTAACCGGCCTCTGCGTCGGCAAAGAGGCATGGTTCGCGCGCCTTGGAGCGCGCTCACACGACCGGCACGTCGTCGTGCCGTGGGAGGCGGTCGTGCGGATCGAGGGCAGGCGGATCGTCGTCCGGGACGATCAGGTCGACGCGGGCTGAGGCCGCTCGCAGTCACGGCTCTGCCGTCTCCCCGCCACCGGGGAGCCAGCGTGGACCTGTTGTCGCGGTGTGTGAACGCCGATAGGACGGGTAGATGCTGGACACCCTGCGTTCTCCCGACGAGCTATCCAACCACGTGCCCGTGCTCCTCGTCGCCGACGACGACGAGGACATCCTCACGCTGGTCCAGCTGCGGCTGTCGCGCTCGGGGTACGAGGTCGTCGTCGCCCGTGACGGCGAAGAGGCGCTGCGGCTCGCGCGCGAGAAGCTGCCCGATCTCGCCGTCCTCGACTGGATGATGCCGAAGGCCTCCGGCGTCGAGGTGCTGCGCGCAATCCGCGCCGACGAGCTGACGTCGAACATCCCGGTCATCCTCCTGACCGCTCGCGCGAGCGAATCGGACATCCAGGAAGGGCTCGAAGCGGGAGCCGACGACTACATCGCGAAGCCGTTCAGCCCCCAAGAGCTCGCGGCGCGCGTCCAGGTGATCCTCGCGACCTGATGACGACGACCGGCCCCAGCGGCGCTCGTGCGCGCGGCGCCGCGAGCGCAACGGCTGCGCGAGCGCTGGCCGAGCGTTACGAGCTTCCCTTCGTGGAGTTGCACGAGCTCGGTGTCGACCGCGCTGCAAGCGACGCGATCGAAGCACGGGCACTCGTTCGCGCGCACGCGATGCCGTACGCGATCGACGGTTCGCGGCTGCTCGTCGCCATCGCCGATCCGGGGGACTTGAAGGCTGTCGACGAAGTGCGGCTCGCGACGCGCCTCGACGTCGAGTTCGCAGTCGCGACCCGCGAGGACATCGAAGCGGAGCTCCGGAACATCGAGCGCCTGCTCGTCGCGTCGCGGCGCGAAGCCCTCGAGGAGGGCGAGGACTTCTCGTTCGAGGACGAGGACGAGGTCGTCGACGACGAGAATTCGGGGCCGCTTGCAAAGCTGGTCAACGGCCTGATCTTCCAGGCCGCCGAGGAGGGCGCCAGCGACATCCACTTTCTCCCTCAGCCCGACGGGCTCCACGTCCGTGTGCGCGTCGACGGTGTCCTGCGCGAGGTCGAGTCCATCCCGCGCCAGCGGTCGACCGGGGTGCTCACGCGCCTCAAGGTGATCGCGAAGCTCGACATCGCCGAGCACCGCCGGCCGCAGGACGGCCGCATCTCGCTGCGGACGAGGACGGGCCACGAGGTCGACATTCGCCTCACCGTTCTTCCTTCGGTCGAAGGGGAGGGCGCGATCCTCCGGTTGCTCGACAAGTCGCGCGAGCCGCCGACGCTGACTGCGATCGGGCTGTCGTTCCCGATGCAGATGGCGCTCGAGCAGGTCTTGAGCAAGCCGAACGGCGCGCTGCTCGTCACGGGACCGACCGGCTCCGGGAAGTCGACGACGCTCTATGCGGCGCTGTCGGACCTCTCGCGCCCCGAGGTGAACGTGATCACCATCGAGGATCCGGTGGAGTATCGGCTCAGCGGGATCTACCAGCTGCAGGTCAACCCGAAGGTCGACTTCACGTTCGCGAACGCCCTGCGGACGGTCCTGCGCAGCGATCCCGACGTCGTGATGGTCGGCGAGATCCGCGACCGAGAGACGGCCGAGATCTCGATGCGCGCCGCGTTGACCGGGCACTTCGTGCTTTCGACGATGCACACGAACGACGCGCCGAGCGCGGTGACGCGGCTCACCGAGATGGGCGTCGAGCCGTTCGTCCTCGCCTCGTCGGTGACCGCGGTCCTCGCCCAGCGCCTCGCCCGCAAGCTCTGCGAGCACTGCCGCGAGGTGTATCAGCCGACGAGCGACGAGCTCGAGAAGGTCGGGCTCGACGAGTCGACGGCCCAGCTCTGGCGGCCGGGATCCTGTGAGCACTGCACGCGTGGCTACCGCGGTCGCGTCGGCATCTTCCAGCTGCTGCCGATGACCGAGGAGGTGCGCCGCCTCGTCGCCCGCGCGGCGACCGCCGCCGAGATCGAGGCCGAAGGCGAGAAGGCCGGCATGCGCTCGCTGTGGCACGACGGGCTCGCAAAGGTCGTCACGGGGCTCACGACGATCGACGAGCTCCGCCGCATCCTCATCTGAGCCCCGGCGGCAGGCTCAGTCGGGGTCGGGCACGCCGCTCACGTAGTTCGTGTGCAGCACGTACAGCGCCTCGGCGAGGTCGGGCGAGGTCAACGCGTCCTTGTGCAGGAAACCGACCGCGCCCGCGTCGTCGGCTCGGGCGACGTCGTCGTACTCGTTCGACCCGGTGTAGATCACCACGTGCTGGCCCGAGTCCCGCGCATGGATCGCGCGCGTCGCCTCGATGCCGTCGCGGCCGGGCATGCCGATGTCCATGAGGACGACGTCGGGTGAGTGCTCCGCGCACAGGCGAACTGCCTCGTCCCCGTCCGCCGCTTTCCCGACGACCACGAACCTGAAGTCGTCGTCGAGGATCCCCTCGACCAGCTCGGCGAGCCTTTGGTCGTCCTCGCAGAGGAGGATGCGGAGGGGCGGTCCCGGCACGAAGGGGGGAGACTGACACACACGCCACTAGGATGCGGCGGTGATCGTCGACGGCCACAACGACCTCGTCCTGCACCGCTGGCGGGGCGAGCCGTCCCCGCATCTCGACCTCGACGCCGCGCTCGAGGCGGGCTTCTCGGGCGGCTTCTTCGCGCTCTACGTCCCGTCGCCGAAGCTGCCGGATCCGACCGGAGTTCCGTACGCGGTGCCGCTGCCCGAACCGATTCCGTTCGCGGAAGCGTCGCGGATCGCCAACGAGCTCTTCGACGAGCTGTGCGCGCTTCCCGTGGAGCGCGCACTTTCGGCCGACGATTTTCGCGAAGGCCGGATCACGGCGATCGTGCACATGGAAGGCGCCGAGCCGATCGCGCCCGACCTCTCGAATCTCGAGGACTGGTACGGCCGCGGCCTGCGCTCGATCGGGCTCGTCTGGTCACGTGGGAACGACTTCGCGGAGGGAGTCCCGTTCCGGTTCCCGTCGTCGCCCGACACCGGTCCCGGATTGACCGACGCGGGTCGCGAGCTCGTACGCGCCTGCAACCGACTGGGCATCCTCGTCGACCTGTCGCATCTGAACGAGGCGGGATTCTGGGACGTCGCGGCGCTTTCGACGGCGCCGCTCGTCGCCTCGCACTCGAACGCCCACGCGCTGTGCGCGGCGTCGCGCAACCTGACCGACGCACAGCTCGACGCGATTCGCGACTCGAACGGCCTCGCGGGCGTCAACTTCGCAGTCACGTTCCTGCGTGAGGACGGCTCCCTCGTGCCCGACACACCGATCACGGAGATCGTTCGCCACATCGACTACTTCGTGGAGCGGATGGGGATCGACCACGTGGCGTTCGGGTCGGACTTCGACGGAGCCGAGATCCCGGCGGAGCTCGGGGGCGCCGCCGGCCTGCCGAAGCTGGTCGACGCGCTACGCGCGGCCGGGTACGACGACGACGCGCTCGCGAAACTCACGCACGGCAACTGGCTGCGCGTTCTCCGCGACACGTGGAAATAGCTCGAACCTGGTTCGCTCCTTGAACCAGGTTCATGAGTCTCGCCTTGCGAAGAACCCGCGTGCATTCAGCGTCATCACGACGACGTCGTCCTGATTGCGCAGCTCGTTCGACGTGAAGATCGTGCCACGGCCGGGGTCGCTGGACGACGGCTGCATGTCGGCGATCGTCGAACGGCCGGTGAGCGTGTCGCCCGGACGCACCGGCGCCCGCCAGCGAATCTCGTCGACGCCCGGTGAGCCGAGGGACGCCGAGTCGAGGAGCACCGCCCGCACGAACAACCCCATGAAGAGTGCGGTCGTGTGCCAGCCGCTCGCGATCAGCCCGCCGAACAGGTTGCCTTCGCCGCCTCCGGATCGACGTGAAACGGCTGCGGATCGAACCGCTGCGCGAAGTCGACGATCTCCGCCTCGCTCACCGTCACCGATCCGAGCTCGCGGACGTCGCCGACGTGGAAGTCGTCCCAGTAGCGCATCGACGTTGAACTTACCGATACGGTTGCCGACATGCGCACGCGCAAACTCGGTCCGCTCGAAGTCTCGGTCGTCGGGCTCGGCTGCAACAACTTCGGCGGCAGAGTCGACGAGGCAGGCACGCAGCTCGTCGTCGATGCGGCGCTCGAGTCGGGCATCAACTTCCTCGACACCGCGGACATCTACGGCAACCGCGGCGGGAGCGAGACGCTGCTCGGGAAGGCGCTCATCGGCCGTCGCGACCAGGTTGTGCTCGCGACGAAGTTCGGCGGCGACATGCGCGTCGGCATCGAGCGGCACGGCTCGCGCGACTACATCCGCTCGGCGCTCGCCGCATCGCTCGAGCGGCTCCAGATGGATCGCGTCGATCTCTACCAGCATCACCAGGAGGACCCGGGCACTCCGCTCGAGGAGACGTTCGGCGCGCTGAAGGAGCTCTTCGACGAAGGGCTCCTGGCCGCGGTCGGGACCTCGAACTACGCGCCCGCGAACGTCGAGCGCGCGAGTGAGATCGCAGCGGGCCTCGGCCTTCCCTACGTGTCCGAGCAGAGCGAGTACTCGTGGCTCGAGCGCGGCGCCGAAGACGAGCTGCTGCCGACCTGCGCGCGCCTCGGGCTCGGGTTCATCCCGTTCTTCCCGCTCGCGAGCGGCCTCCTGAGCGGCAAGGTCTCGCGCGAGCATCCGCCCGCCGAGGGCACGCGCCTGTACGGACGCGAGCTCGCGGAGGCGAAGCTCGATCGCGTCGAGGTGCTGCGGGCGTGGGCCGACGGGTACCACGCTTCGCTGCTCGACATCGCGATCGGCGGGCTGCTCGCCCAGCCGGCCGTCGCCTCGGTGATCGCGGGCGCGACGAAGGCCGAGCAGGTGCGCGCGAACGCGCAGGCGGGGGCGTGGGAGCCGACCGCCGACGAGCTCGCCGAGCTGCTGCGCTCGCCAGTCTAAGAAGGTGCAACACCAATGGTGCCCGGCACCTATTCGCACTCAGTCGATCTTATCGCGACCACGTGCTTGATCTGCGTGTACTCCTCCATCGAGTACGCCGACATGTCCTTGCCGTAGCCCGACTGCTTGAAGCCGCCGTGCGGCATCTCCGAGCCGATCGGCACGAGATGGTCGTTGATCCAGACCGTCCCGAACTGCAGCTTCCTGGCGGCGTTCAGCGCGCGGCCGATGTCCCGCGTCCAGACCGACGCGGCGAGGCCGTAGCGCGTGCCGTTCGCCCACGCGATCGCCTCTGCGTCGTCGGCGAACCGCTGCACGGTCACGACCGGGCCGAAGACCTCGTTCTGGACGATCTCGTCGTCCTGCGCGACGTCCGTGACGATCGTCGGCTTCACGAAGAAGCCGCGCGCGCTCTCCGACGCGCCGCCGGTGAGCACGGTTGCGCCCTTCGCGCGGTCGAGGAACCCGAGCACCCGCTCCTGCTGGTCGCGTGAGATCACCGGGCCCATCTCGACGTCCTCGCCGTCGGCGGGGTCGCCGACCTTCATCGACTCGACCGCCGGCACGAGCGCGTCGAGCAGCGAGTCGTAGATCTTCGGTCCGGCGATGATGCGCGTGCCGGCGGTGCAGTCCTGGCCGGAGTTCCAGTAGCCCGCGATCTTGATCCCCTCGGCGACCGCTCCGGATCGGCGTCGTCGAAGACGACCATCGGCGCCTTGCCGCCGAGCTCGAGATGGACGCGCTTCAGCGTGTCGGCCGCGTTGCGCGCGATCAGCTTGCCGGTCTCGATGTCGCCCGTGAGCGACACGAGGCCGATGTCGGGATGCGAGACGAGCCGCTCGCCGGTGGGCACGCCGTCGCCGGTGACGACCTGCAGCACGCCCGCCGGGATCACGTCCTTCGCGAGCTCGATGAAGCGCAGCAGCGAGAGCGGCGTCTGCTCGGCGGCTTCAGGATCTGCACGTTGCCGGCGGCGAGCGCGGGGCCGAGCTTCCAGACCGCCATCATCAGCGGGTAGTTCCACGGGCAGATGCCGGCGACGATCCCGATCGGCTCGCGCCGGATCATCGAGGTGTAGCCCTTGATGTACTCGCCGGTCGACTTGCCCTCGAGGTTGCGGGCCGCGCCGGCGAAGAAGCGCAGGTTGTCGGCCGCGAACGGCATCTCGTCGCGCGAGACCATCAGGGGCTTGCCGACGTTCGCGACTCGATCTGCGCGAGCTCCTCGGCGTTGTCGTCGATCACGTCGGCGAGCTTCAACAGCAGCTCGGCGCGCTCGCCCGGCGTCGCGTCGAGCCAGTCGGGGAGCGCCTGCTTCGCGCGCTCGACGGCCGCGTCGACGTCCTCGGCGGGACGCGTTCGGGACGGTCGCGATCGTCTCGCCCGTCGCCGGGTTCACGACCTCGAGGGTCCCCTTCGATTCGGCGGTTGTGGTCGTTGCCATGTCGGAGCCTCCTATTCGGTGCGCAGGATCCCGCTCTCGCTGGTGAGCCGCTGTGCGAGCGCGACGGGGATGATGGTGACGGCGAGGATGATGAAGACGACGACGTTCACCTGGGGCAGCTGCTGCCCGAGGCGGATCTGGCCGAAGATCCAGATCGGCAGCGTGTTCTGGGCGCCGGCGGTGAACGTGGTCACGATCACCTCGTCGAACGAGAGCGCGAACGCGAGCAGCCCGCCGGAGATGAGCGCGGTCGAGATGCGTCGGGAAGGTGACGTAGCGGAACGTCTGCCAGCCGTCGGCGCCGAGATCCATCGATGCTTCGGTCAGCGAGCCCGGCACGCGGCGCAGCCGCGCGATCACGTTGTTGTAGACGACGACGACGCAGAACGTGGCGTGGCCGATCGACGATCGTCCAGAGGCCGAAGTGATCGCGCCACCAGAAGTACGTGAAGTACGAGTTGAGCGCCATGCCGGTGATGATCCCGGGCAGCGCGATCGGCAGCACGAGCAGGAACGAGACCGCCTCGCGGCCGAAGAAGCGGAACCGGTGGACGCCGAACGAGGCCAGCGACCCGAGCACGAGCGCGATCGACGTCGCGAGCGCGGCCGCCTTCAGCGAGAGCCAGAGCGCCTGCTGCATGTCGGGGTTGTGGATCGCCGGCCAGAACCACTTCGTCGTGAGGCCCGAGATCGGCCAGCTCTGGACGTTCGACTTGTTGAACGCGTAGAGGCAGATGACGCCGATCGGCACGTAGAGGAAGGCGAGCACGAGCCCGATCCAGACGCCGAGAGCGATGCGGGTGCCGCGTCCTTCCATCAGAGCGCCTCGAACGCGCCGAGCCGGCGCGCGATCAGGAGGTAGACGCCCATGATCGCGAGCGGCACGGCGGCGAACGCGGCGGCGAACGGCAGGTTGCGATCGCCTGGATCACCGAGTCGTAGACGACGTTGCCGATGAACTGCGACGAGGTGCCGCCGACGAGGAGCGGGGTGATGTAGTCGCCGAGCGTCAGCGAGAACGTGAAGATCGAGCCGGCGACGATGCCGGGCAGCGCGAGCGGCAGGATCACGCGTGCGGAGCGTCCGGCCGCCCTTCGCGCCGAGGTCGCGCGAGGCCTCGATGTAGGAGTGGGGGATGCGCTCGAGCGCCGCGTAGACCGGCAGGATCATGAACGGCAGCCAGATGTAGGAGAAGACGATCCACACCGCGGTGTTCGTGTAGGCGATGTTCGCTTCGGCGGCAGCCCGAGCTTCTGCGAGCGACCAGTTCAGCAGGCCGTCGGGTTCAGGATCAGCCGCCAGGCGTAGACGCGCGCGAGGTACGACGCCCAGAGCGGCAGCAGCACCAGGACGAACAGCACCGCACGCATACGCGGCCTCGCGAGGCGGGCCATGAAGTAGGCGAACGGGAACGCGATGATCGCGTCGGTGACCGTCACCGCCGCGCGATCAGGACCGTGCGCAGCGCGACGGTCCGGTAGATCGAGCCGCTCCAGAGTCTCGCTGAAGTTGTCCAGCGTCCACGTGTGGATCGACGCGGCCGGTGAACGAGTCGACCGTCCAGAACGACGAGACGAACAGCGCGACGAGCGCCGCGATGTAGACGGCGAGGAACGCGAGGACCGGCGGCGAGAGGAGCAAGAGCGCCTTCAGCCACGGGCGACGCCAGAGCGCGCCGCCGATGCGGCGGCGCGCTCCGATGTCCGGTCAGGCCTCAGCCCTTGAGCTGAGTCCAGGCCTGCTGCCACTTCGTGTAGTCCATGCAGTTCTTCTTGCCGTTGCCGCAGTCGGCGATCGGCGTCTTCCAGAAGTGGATCTGCTTGAAGTACTTGAGCGGCGCGTTCGCGTGGTACTGCGCGCACGAGCCCTTGGAGCAGCTTGTCCATGATCGGGCACGCCTTCGAGTTGACCGGCGTCTCACCGAAGTAGATCGCCTGCTGGGCCTGCACCTTCGGCGTCGAGATCCACGCCAGCCACTTGTACGCGCAGTCGAGGTTCTTCGTGTGCGACGACACCATCCACGTGTCGAGCCAGCCCGTCGCGCCCTCCTTCGGGATCAGGTCCTTCACCGGGCGCCTTCGCCGCGATCAGGGTGTTCGTCTGGTACGGCCACGACGCGCCGATCACGGCGTCGCCGTTCTTGAACAGGTCGATCTCGTCGGAGGCGAGCGCCCAGTACTTCTTGATCAGCGGCTTCTGCTTCTTGAGCAGGTTGATCGTCGCGGCGAACTGGGTCGGAGTTCAGCTCGTACGGATCCTTGATCCCGAGCGACGGCTTGGTCTTCATCAGGTACAGCGCCGCGTCGGCGATCTGGATCGGGTTGTCCGGCACCGTGACCTTGCCCTTGTACTTCGAGCTGTAGATCGACGACCACGACGTCGGCGCCGGCTTCACCTTCTTCGTGTTGTAGAGCAGCGTGTTCGGGCCCCACTGCAGCGAGATGCCGTAGTGCTTGCCGCCGACGGTGTTGTTCGGCGGCGACTGGAACGCCTTGCCGAAGTTCTTGAAGTCGGGGATCTTCGACGGGTCGACCGGCTGGACGTCCTTGCCGTAGATCAGGCGCAGGCTCGCGTCGCCCGAGGCCGAGACCATGTCGTACTGGCTGCCGCCGCCGGAGCGCATCAGCGTCACCATCTCGTCCGACGAGCCGGCGTACTTCGCGTGGATCGTGCAGCCCGTGGCTGCTTCTCGAACGGCTTCACCCACTGCGGCTGCATGTAGCCCTCCCACGCGATCATGTTCAGCGTGCCGCCGTGTCTGCTTCGTGACGCCGGCGGCCGGGAACGCGAGCGCGACCGCGAGGATCGCGACCGAGCGCCCACATGCGCTTCGTCATCTGACCTCCTGCGGGGTTGCTGTTGGGGGGTTGATCTCGTAGGCGTCCTCGTCGCGCCAGCCGAGCGTGGACGCGCGCGCCGGGCGCGAGCGTCGAGCCGTCGTTCTGCCGGACGACCGTGAGCCGCTCGCCGGCATCGGTGTCGACGAGGTAGCGCGTGAACGCGCCGACGAAGACGACGTCGGCGACCGTCGCCGGCTCGCCGTGGCCGTTCAACGCGATCCGCTCGGGGCGGACGCTGATGCGGCGGCCGTCGCGCTCGAGGATGTTCGAGGTGCCGACGAAGCCGGCGACGAACTCGGTCGCGGGCCGCTCGTAGATCTCGTCGGGCGTCCCGATCTGCTCGATCCGGCCCTCGTTGAAGACGGCGACGTGGTCGCTCATCGTCAGCGCCTCCTCCTGGTCGTGCGTGACGTAGAGGAACGTCATCCCGAGCTCGCGCTGCAGCGGCTTTCAGGAACACCTGCATCTCCTGGCGCAGCTTCAGGTCGAGCGCGCCGAGCGGCTCGTCGAGCAGCAGCACCTGGGGCCGGTTGACGATCGCGCGCGCGAGCGCGACGCGCTGGCGCTGGCCGCCGGAGAGCTGCACCGGCTTGCGGTCGCCGTAGCCGTCGAGGCGCACCATTCGAGCACCTCGGCCACCTGGCTCGCTCGCGCTCGTGCGCGCCGACGCCCTTCACCTTCAGGCCGTAGCCGACGTTCTCGGCGACGGTCATGTGCGGGAAGAGCGCGTAGTCCTGGAAGACGGTGTTGACGTCGCGCGCGTAGCGGCGGCCGGTGCGTGATGTCCTCGCCGCCGAGCGTGACGCGGCCCGCGTCGGGCTGCTCGAAGCCGGCGATGATGCGCAGCGTCGTCGTCTTGCCCGAGCCCGACGGGCCGAGCAGCGTGAAGAACTCGCCGTCGCCGACGTTCAGGTCGACGTCGTCGACCGCGACGACGTCGCCGTAGCGTCTTGCGGATCCCGTCGACGCTCGACGTCAGCCGCCAAGCAGCGCCTCCAGGATGTCGAGCCCCTGCTCGAGCTCGTCGTCGGCGATCGTGAGCGGCGCGAGGATGCGGATCACGTTGCCGTAGATGCCGCACGAGAGCAGCACAAGCCCTCGCTCGCGCGCCGCGGCGGTGATGCGCGCACGTCTCGTCGCCGGTCTGCTCGGGCAGCTCGATCGCGAGCATCGGGCCGAGGCCGCGCACGTCGGAGCCCTCCGGCGCCATCGCGCTCGAGCCGCTCGCGGAGCCGCGCGCCGATCTGCGTCTGCCCGCGGGCGCGGCTCTCGGCGAGCGCGTCGAGGATCGCGATTGCGGCGGCGCACGACAGCGGGTTGCCGCCGAACGTGCCGCCGAGGCCGCCGGGCGGCACGGCGTCCATCGACCTCGGCGCGGCCGGTGACCGCCGCGAGCGGCAGCCCGCCGCCGAGCGTCTTGCCGCTGACGAGCAGGTCGGGCTCGACGTCGTAGTTCTCGATCGCCCACACGGGCCCGGTGCGGCCGCAGCCGCTCTGCACCTCGTCGTCCACGTAGAGGATCCCGTGCGCGTCGAGCAGCTCCTGCAGGCGCCTCGGGAAGTCGGGCGTCATCGGGATGAAGCCGCCCTCGCCCTGCACCGGCTCGAGCACGGCGCACGCGACCGACTCCGGGTCGACGTCGCCCTTGAAGAGCTGCTTGAGCGCGGCGATCGCGTCGTCCTCGGTGACGCCGCGGAACGGGTACGGCGCCGGTGTCGCGGTAGACCTCGGGCGCGAACGGGCCGAAGCCCTCCTTGTACGGGACGACCTTCGCGGTCATCGTCATCGTGAGCAGCGTGCGGCCGTGGAACGCGTTGTCGAAGACGATCACCGCGGGGCGGCCGGTCGCGACGCGCGCGATCTTGACCGCGTTCTCGATCGCCTCGGCGCCGCAGTTCAGGAGGATCGACTTCTGGTTCTCGCCGCGGCACGGCGAGAGCTCGGCGAGCCGGCGGCAGACCTCGACGTACGGCTCGTACATGCCGACCATGAAGCACTGGTGCAGGTACTGGTCGACCTGCGCGTGGATCGCGTCGACGACGGCGGGAAGGTGTGGCCGAGGTTCGCGCAGCCGATGCCGCCGGCGAAGTCGATGTACTCGCGGCCGTCGACGTCCCAGATGCGCGCGCCCTCGGCGCGCGTCGACGACGAGCGGCGGCGTCGAGACGCCGCGGGCGACGTACCGCTCGCGGGCCTCCTGGACGCGCTCGGTGGCGCTGCTCTCCTGCAGAGACACGGCAAGCGCGACTGTATACCGCGTATTCAGCGGGCGAAAGGCGGATCGGGATCTCGAGGGCCGAGCGGGCGCCCCGGCCGAACCCCGCCGATACGATGCCGCCGCACGGCGCCTTGGCCGAGTGGTTAGGCAGCGGCCTGCAAAGCCGTTTACAGCGGTTCGAATCTGCTAGGCGCCTCTTCGATCATTCCTGCGCGACGATGCGCAGATGCACGTAGCCGTGCTCACGTGCGTACCGGGCCGAATCGCGAAGGCTGGCGCGGTGGGCGATCACCATGTAACAGCGGGGCCCGAGCGTCGGGCACGGCGCCACGAGCTGGCCCTTCCGCGTCAGCGCGAGCGCCGCCGTGTCGTTCTCGGCGTACCAGCGGCACCGCTCCATGTCGCCGGGAAGCAGCGCGTCGATCAAGACCGGATCCTCAACGAGCTCCAGCAGGCAAACCTCCTCCGTCGCATTACGGTTGGGGCGGCGCGACCGGTTTGCTCTAGCCGTCGCGGCCGAAGAGCGAGCTCTCGACCACGTAGAAGAGGGCGATCAGGGCGTAGAGCCCGACCGCGAGGTAGGCCGAGATGAGTGAGCTGAGCGTCGCGGCCGCGTAGATGAACGAGCCCGGGTAGAACGAACGGGTGATCCCGCTGACGACTCGCTGGTCTGCGCCGGGCGAGATCAGACGCCGGTTGTGCGCGGCGTAGAACCACAGCGCGCCGTAAGAGATCGCCATCAGCGTGAACGTCAGGCCGTAGGCGAATGCCGCGGCGCGCGAGCCGTCGCGCAGCGTCTCGGCGAGGACGCGCGTCGGGTACGGGCTGAACGCGACGACCATCAGGAAGACGACGTTGATGAAGAGAACGTCCGGTCGACGCGGTCGATCTGCGCCATCACGTGTGGTGGTTGACCCAGATGATCCCGATCGTCAGGAACGAGATCGCGTACGCGACGTACGACGGCCAGGCGTGGACGAGCCCGTGGGTGACCGAGCCGGGCGCCCGGTGCACCTCGAGGATCAGCAGCGTCGCGGCGATCGCGAAGACACCGTCGCTGAAGGTCTCGAGGCGGCTGTCTCCATGGCAGCATTGAACGCCGCCGGTCGGCCGTCCCTTCCCGACACGGCCGCGCCAGGCACGTCCGGGGACAGTCCCTGGACGTGGCCCTTCCGAACATGTCCCGGGGACAGTCCCCGGGACATGGCCGTTTGGAGCACGGAGGTGAAAGCCACCGAAGGCTCGGCGGTCGGCCTTGTGCGGCTTGTCGAGGGACAGTCCCTGGACGTGGCCGTTTCGAACATGCCCCGGGGACTGTCCCCGGGACATGGCCGTTGGGGGCACGGCGCGTCCCGAATAGGATCGCGTCATGAGCTTCTCCGGCTCGATGATCCAGAACGCGATCTACATCGCGCAGCAGCCGCCCGAGTGGCCGGTCGCGGCCGGCGACTGGGAGCGCGCGGCCGAGGAGAAGCTCGACCCCGGCGCGTTCGGCTACATCGCCGGCGGCGCGGGCGCCGAGTCGACGATGCGCGCGAACCTCGACGCGTTCGAGCGCTGGCGGATCCGGCCGCGCATGCTCACCGGCAACGCGACGCGCGACATCTCCGTCGAGGTGCTCGGGCTGCGCTCGCCGGCGCCGTTCCTGCTCGCGCCGGTCGGCGTGCTCTCGATCGCGCACGAGGAGGCCGAGGTCGGCGTCGCCAAGGCGTCGGCGTCGTCCGGCGTGCCGATGATCCTCTCGAGCGCGGCGACGCACTCGATCGAAGAGGTCGCCGCGACCAACTGCGCCGCGCTGGTTCCAGCTCTACTGGGTGAACGACCGCGAGATCTGCGCGAGCTTCGTCAGCCGCGCCGAGGAGGCCGGCTACGGCGCGATCGTCGTCACGCTCGACACGCTCACGCTCGGCTGGCGGCCGCGCGACCTGCGCCACGCGTACCTGCCGTTCATCCGCGGCGAGGGCTGCGGGCAGTTCTTCAGCGACCCCGTCTTCCTCTCGCGGCTCGACAAGACCGCCGGAGGAGGATCATGCTCACCGCCGCCGCGACGATGCTCGCGACGTTCCCGAACCTCGGCCTCACCTGGGACGACCTCGACTGGCTGCGCGAGCAGACGTCGCTGCCGATGCTCGTGAAGGGCGTGCTCACCGCCGACGACGCGCAGGCTCGCGCTCGCAGCACGGCATCGACGGCGTGATCGTGTCGAACCACGGCGGCCGCCAGGTCGACGGCTCCGTCGCCGCGCTCGACGCGCTGGTCGAGGTGCGCGACGCGCTGCCCGAGGCGGTCGTGCTGATGGACGGCGGCATCCGCTGCGCCGCCGACGTGCTGAAGGCGATGGCGCTCGGCGCCGACGCGGTGCTGCTCGGCCGCCCGTACGCGTACGCGCTCGCCGTCGGCGGGCAGCGCGGCGTCGAGGAGCTGATCCAGAACCTGATGGCCGAGATCGACCTCACGCTCGCTCTCGCCGGGCGCGACACTCGGTCCGCGAGCTCGATCGCAGTCTGGCTGACCGCGGCGTAGTCCTCGTCCGCGCCGGGCGACGTCGCGCTCGAGGAGATCGTCGTCGACGCGCCGGGGCCGGGCGAGGTGCTCGTCCGCATCGAGGCGACCGGCGTCTGCCACAGCGACCTGCACGTGATCGAGGAGGACGGCTGGGGCCACGCGCTTCCGGTGCTGCTCGGGCACGAGGGCGCGGGCATCGTCGAGGCCGTCGGCGACGGCGTCGACGACCGTCGCGCCCGGCGACCGCGTCGTGCATCGGCTGGAAGACGGCGTGCGGGTGTGCGCACCGTGCCTGCGCGGCGATGCCGCGCCACTGCCGCGGCCGCCCGGCGCGCCCGGGCGGCTGCATCGCGCCGACGGCGCGACCTGACGCCGGTCCTCCGCACCGGCACGTTCGCGACGCGCACGGTCGTCCCCGCGGTCGCCGCCGTGAGCGTGCCGCGCGAGCTGCCGGTCGAGCAGGCGTGCCTGATCGGCTGCGCCGTCGCGACCGGCGTGATGTCCGTGCTCGAGACGGCGCAGGTCTGGCCCGGCGCGCGCGTCGCGGTGATCGGCTGCGGCGCCGTCGGCCTCTCGGTCGATCCAGGGCGCGCGCATCGCCGGCGCCTCGGAGATCCGCGCGATCGACCTCGACGAGCGCAAGCTCGAGCAGGCGCGCGCGTTCGGCGCGACCGACGTCGAGCGCCGGGCCGGTCGACTTCGCGTTCGACGTCGTCGGCCGCCGCGCGACGTTCGAGCTGGCGCTCGGCCTGATCGCTCGGGCGGCACGGTCGTGCTGATCGGGCTCTCGCCGGCCGGCGAGCGGGCCGAGCTCGACCTGCCGAAGCTGTTCAACAAGCGCGCGCGCATCCTCGTCTCGCACGGCGGCGACCATCTGCCGCGGAAGACTTCCCGCGCCTCGCGCAGTGGGCGCTCGACGGGCACGCTCGACCTCGCGGGCATGGTCACGCGCACCGCGCCGCTCGACGACTGGGGCGAGGCGCTTCGACGCGATGCGCGACGGCGACGTGATCCGCACGGTGCTCACGCCGTGACGAACTCGAGGTGTTCCGGCAGATGATCGCGGGCGAGGTTCCGCGGCCGCCGGTCGGCGGAGCTGATCGGCATGCGGATGGTCGCCGTCGACGCAGGGCGTGCGACGTTCGAGCTCGAGGCCGGCCCGCAGCACGCGAGCCCGCTCGGGCACCGTGCACGGCGGGATCCTCTGCGACCTCGCCGACGCGGCGATGGGCTGCGCGCACGCTTCGCGGCTCGAGGAGGGCGAGTCGTTCACGACGCTCGAGCTGAAGATCAACTTCCTCAAGCCGGTGTGGAGGGGCGGCTGACCGCGGTCGGCGAGGTGATCAAGGCGGGCCGCACGATCGGCCTCAGCGAATGCCGCATCACCGACGACGGCGGCTCGCTCGTCGCCTATGCGACGTCGACGTGCATGACGCTCGCGGCGCGAGTTAGGATCGTACGCGATGGATCTCCGCGACACGCCCGAGGAGGCGGCCTTCCGGCAGGAGGTGCGCGAGTTCATCGCGCAGAACCTGCCCGACAGCTCGAAGGCGCGCGGCGCGCGCCGGTTCGAGGACGACGACCGCGAGTGGAGCCGCAAGCTCGGCGAGGCGGGCTACGCGGGGCTCACCTGGCCGAAGGAGTACGGCGGCGCCGGCGCGCCGTACAGCCACCAGGCGATCTTCCTCGAGGAGTCGGCGCGCGCCGAGGCGCCGTCGCACCTCGGCGTGATCGGCCTCGGCATGGCCGGCCCGACGATCATCGTCGTGGGGCACGCCGACGAGCAGAAGGAGCGCTACCTCGCGAAGATCCTGAGCGCCGAGGAGATCTGGTGCCAGGGCTTCTCGGAGCCGGACGCCGGCAGCGACCTCGCCGCCGTCGCGCACGCGCATCGAGGACAAGGGCGACCACTTCCTCGTCAACGGCCAGAAGGTGTGGTCGTCGTTCGCGCACATCGCCGACTTCTGCATCCTCGTCGGGCTCGGGCTGACCCGGACGCGCCGCGCTACAAGAACCTGACCTACGTGATCGCCGACATGCACGCGCCCGGCGTCGAGGTGCGGCCGCTCGTGCAGATCACCGGCCACGCCGAGTTCAACGAGATCTTCTTCACCGACGTGCAGGTGCCGAAGGAAAACCTGCTCGGCGAGGTCGGCGGCGGCTGGCAGGTCGCGATGACGACGCTGCTGCACGAGCGCGGCACGCTCGGCTTCGCGCTCGCCGCGACGCTCGACGTCGCCGTGCGCAAGCTGATCGCGCTCGCGAAGGAGCGGGACGTCACCGATCCGGTGCTCCGCGACCGCATCGCGCGCGAGTGGATCGAGCTGCAGGCGCTGAAGTACACGAACTACCGCGCGCTGACGACGCTCACGAAGACCGGCATCCCCGGGCCGGAGGGCTCGATCTCGAAGCTCGTCTGGTCGGAGAACAACCAGCGGCTGACGAAGCTCGCGCTGGAGATCCTCGGCTCGCACGCGCAGCTGACGAACGGCGGCGGCTACGCCGACGGCTACTGGCAGTACCAGCAGCTGCGCTCGCGCGGCAACACGATCGAGGCCGGCACGAGCGAGATCCTGCGCAACATCGTCGCCGAGCGCGTGCTCGGCCTGCCCGCAGTCGAAAGCAGTGTCGATAATGGATTTCTCGTTCACCGCCGAGCAGGACGACCTCCGCCGCGAGGCGCGCGCGTTCCTCGAGGCGAACCCGTCGCCGACGATGGACCAGCTGGCCGAGCTCGGCTGGGTCGGGATCCTGAAGAGCGAGGACTTCACGTTCCTCGACGCGGCGGTGCTGTTCGAGGAGCTCGGCCGCGCGCTCTACGACGGGCCGTTCGTGCTGAACGAGGTCGCGGCGCAGCCGGGCGACGAGGTCTGGTCGATCGAGATCGACGGCTTCGTGCCGCACCTCGAACACGGTCGACCGCGTGCTGACGCCCGACATGCGCCGAGCGGCGCGCGGCGAGGCGCTCGACGACGGTCGACGAGACGCTCGGCCTCGGCAAGCTCTCGCCGAACGGCGCCGAGTCGGCGCAGGGCGAGTGGGCGGACGTGCGCCGCCGGCTGCTCGCCGCGCTCGCGCTCGAGGCGGTCGGCATCGGCACGAAGGCGCTCGAGCTCGCGATCGCGTACGCGCGGAGCGCGAGCAGTTCGGCAAGAAGATCGGCACCTACCAGGCGATCTCGCATTCGCTCGTCGACGCCTACGTCGCGGTCGAGCTCGCGCGCTCGCTCGCGTACTGGGCGGCGTGGTGCGTCGCGGAGGGCGACGAGCAGGCCGACCTCGCCGTCGCCGCCGCGAAGTCGCAGGCGGCCGAGGCCGCGGTGCTCGCGTGCGAGAAGTCGATCCAGGCGCACGGCGGCATCGGCTTCACCTGGGAGCACCCGCTGCACCGCTACTACAAGCGCGCGCTGTGGCTCGAAGGCGCGCTCGGGTACGGCCGCGAGCACCGCGCCGAGGTGGCCGCATCCCTGCTGTCCTCGTAACCGGCGCGTCGACCGGCATCGGCGCGGCGACCGCGATTCGCCTCGGGAGCGCGGCTGGGACGTGTACGCGTCGGTGCGCAGGGCCGGCGACGCGCCGGCCGGGACGACGGAGCTCGTCTTCGACGTCACCGATCCGGTCGCGATCGGCCACGCGGCGGCGTCGGATCGACGAGCTCGACGCGCTCGTCGACAACGCCGGCATCGCGATCGCGGCGCCGCTCGAGTTCCTGCCGCCGGAGGAGCTGACGCGGCAGCTCGACGTGAACGTCGTCGGGCAGCTGCGCGTGCTGCAGGCGTTCCTGCCGGCGCTGCGCCGCTCGCGCGGGCGGATCGTGCTGATGGGCTCGATCGGCGGCCGTTCGGCGCTGCCGTTCCTCGGCGCGTATGCGATGTCGAAGTTCGCGCTCGAGGCGATGGCCGACGCGCTGCGGGTCGAGCTGGCGCCGTTCGGCGATGCACGTCTCGATCGTCGAGCCGGGCACGATCGCGACGGCGATCTGGACGAAGCCGCAGCGGACGATCGGGGAGTTCCCGCCCGACGCGGCGGAGCTCTACGGCGAGCGGATCGAGAAGTTCCGGCGGCTCGCCGCCGAGCGCTCGGCGGCAGTGCCGCGGTCCCGGCGGACGCGGTCGCGAAGGCCGTCGAGCACGCGCTGACCTCGCCAAGGCCGAAAACGCGCTACCTCGTCGGCCCCGACGCGAAGCGCCGCGCCCGCGTCGAGCACCTGCCCGACCGGCTCCGCGACCGGCTGCTGGCCCGCTTTCTGTTCGGCTCGTGAAGGCCGTCAGCCTGACCGTCCGGTTCGCCTGCGAGGTGGCAGCGGTCGCCGGGCTCGTGTGGTGGGGCTGGCCGGTCGCCGGAATCGTTGCCGGAGCGGCTGTGATCGTTTTCTGGGGCGCCTTCGTCGGGCCCAAGGCGAGCCGCCGGCTGCCCGACCCGCTGCGCTTCGTCTGCGAGCTCGTGATCTTCGCGGCCGCCACGGCGGCCTTCGCGGCGGTCGGCCAGCCGGTCGTCGCGATCGTCTTTGCGCTCGCCGCGGCGGCGACGGCCGTGCTGGTGCGCAGATGGCCCGAGCCCGTGGTGTCTGACACCTCGCGGTGAGCGACGAGGGCGCGCCGCAGCGCGACACGGTGTCTGACACCTTTTCGCCGCTCGGGGCGGGCTCGCGTCCCGGACGGGTGTCAGACACCAGTGACAGGTGCCCGGTGCCCGCCTAGGATCACGGCATGGCCTACTCCATCGCATCACTCGAGGAGCTCGGCGAGGGCTACGGGTTTCGCAAGGTCCGCAAGCCGCTCGGCGTCACCGCATTCGGCGTCAACGCGCTCGTCTTCCCGCCCGGCTACGAAGGGCCGAATCACTACCACGACACGCAGGACGAGCTGTACTTCGTCCACCGCGGCACCGCGACGTTCTCGTTCGACGGCGAGGAGCACGAGGTGCCCGAGGGCGGCGTCGTCCACGTCGAGTCGACGACGCATCGCATGATCACGAAACAGCGGCGAGGACGACCTCGTCCTCTTCGTCGTCGGCGGCAAGGACGGCTACGTCGAACGAGACGGCCAGCTCGTCAGCCCCGAAGATCTCGTCAAGCGGCAGGGGATGAAGGAGATGCAGCGGTGAACGGGCTGATGATGGACTACCAGCTGACGCTGCCGACGATGCTCCGTCGCGCCGAGTCGTACTTCGGCGACAAGGAGATCGTCACGCGGCTGCCCGACCGGAGCTTCCACCGCACGACTCACGGTGAGGCGTGCCGCCGGGCGCGGGCGCTCGCGGTCGCGCTGCAGGGGCTCGGGCTCCAGCGCGGCGACCGCGTCGCCACGCTCTGCTGGAACCACCACCAGCACCACGAGGCGTACCTCGGCATCCCGTGCGGCGGCTTCGTGCTCCACACGCTGAACCTGCGCCTGCACCCGAACGACCTCGCGTACATCGCGAACCACGCGAGCGACCGCGCGGTGATCGTCGACCGCGCCCTCGTGCCGCTGCTCGAGATGTTCGTCGAGCGCACGAAGATCGAGCACGTCTTCGTCGTCGAGGACTCCTACGAGGAGCTGCTCGCCGGCGCCGACCCCGACGCCTGGCGCGACCCCGAGCTCGACGAGAACGAAGCCGCCGCCATGTGTTACACGAGCGGCACGACCGGGCAGCCGAAGGGCGTCCTCTACTCGCACCGCTCGACGATGCTGCACACGCTCGGTGTCGCCGCCGGCAACCCGATGGACCTCGGCATCTCCGAGCAGGACACGATCCTGCCGGTGGTGCCGATGTTCCACGCGAACGCGTGGGGCTACCCGTACATCGCGACGATGCTCGGCTCCAAGCTCGTGTACCCCGGCCCGTTCCTCGATCCCGAGAGCCTGCTCGACTCGCTCGCCGCCGAACGGGTCACCTGGACAGCGGGCGTCCCCACGATCTGGCTCGGGATCCTCGGCCTGCTCGACGCGACCCCGGACAGGTGGGACCTCTCCGAGCTGAAGGGAATGCTCGTCGGCGGTTCCGCCGCGCCGCGCGCGATGATCGCCGGCTTCAAGCAGCGCCACGGCCTCAACGTCGTGCACGGCTGGGGGATGACCGAGACGTCGCCGGTCGCCTCCACGTCGCAGCTGCCGGGCGACCTCGCCCGGGCCGACGAGGAGACGCAGCTCGACTTCATCGCCATGCAGGGCCTGCCGCTGGCGCTCGTCGAGCTCCGCAACCGCGACGCGGACGGCACGGTCCTCCCGTGGGACGGCGAATCGATGGGCGAGCTCGAGATCCGCGGCCCATGGGTCGCCGCCGGCTACTTCGACACGCCCGAGCAGGCGAGCCGCTGGACCGACGACGGCTGGTTCAAGACCGGCGACGTCGTTTCGATCCATCCGCGCGGGTTCATCCAGATCAAGGACCGTTCGAAGGACGTGATCAAGTCCGGAGGCGAATGGATCTCCTCGGTCGAGCTCGAGAACGCGCTGATGGCGCACCCTGCCATCGCCGAGGCGGCCGTGATCGCCATCCCGGACGCGCGCTGGGACGAACGGCCCCTCGCGGCGTGCGTCCTCCGCGAGGGTGCCACTGCGACCGTCGAGGAGCTGCGCGACTTCCTCGCTCCGAACTTCGCGAAGTGGTGGCTGCCCGACCGCTTCGAGTTCATCGCGGAGATCCCGAAAACGAGCGTCGGCAAGTTCCGCAAGACGGAGCTGCGCGACATGTTCGCGGCCGAGCCGTCGTCGGTGACGTCCTCGTGATCAAGACCGTCTGGCTCGACAACCCGCCGGTCAACGCCGTCGGCGCGAAGATCATCGAGACGCTCTGGAACGAGCTCGAAGGGCTCGGCGACGACGTCCGCGCCGTCGTCCTGCGCGGCTCCGGCGACCGGGCGTTCTCGGCCGGCGCCGACATCAGCGGCTTCGTCGGCGGCGACGACGACGGCGGGCGCCCGGCGGGCATCCAGCCGGTGGCGGACCTGATCGAGCAGACCGCGGTCCCGGTGGTCGCCGCGATCCACGGCTACTGCCTGGGCGGGGGCCTCGAGATCGCGCTCGCGTGCGACTTTCGGATCGCCACCCGTGACGCGCAGCTCGGGTTCCCCGAGGTCAACCTCGGCCTGCTCCCGGGCGGCGGCGGCACCCAGCGCGCGCCGCGTCTGATCGGCCCCGGCCGGGCGCGCTGGCTGACGATGTCCGGCGAGCGGATCCCGGCCGAGACCGCCGAAGCGTGGGGGCTCGTCGAGTTCGTCGTCGACGACCTCGAGGCGGGGATCGCGCGGTACGTCGAGCCGCTCGACCACCAGAGCCCGCACGCGATCCGCCAGATCAAGGCGCTCATGCACGAGACCCGCGACACTCGCAACGACGAGCGCGAGGTGCAGGGTTTCGCCGCGTGCCTCACCTCCGAGGACGGGCAGGAAGGGGTCGCTGCGTTCCTGGAGAAGCGGCCCGCCGTCTGGAGCGGCCGATGAAGGCAGTCGTCCTGCGCGAGGTCGGCGGCGACCTCGCGCTCGAGGACGTGCCCGACCCCGAAGGCGAAACCGTCCTCGAGGTGCGCGCGGCGGGGATCAACTTCGCAGACGTGCTGATCCGCCGCGGGCTGTACCCGCAGATGCCCGAGCTGCCGTACGTGCTCGGCAATGAGGTCGCAGGCGACCTCGACGGCCGTCGCGTCGTCGCTCTGCCCCGCCACGCCGGCGGCTATGCCGAGCGCGTCGAGATCGATCCGCAGTGGACCTTCGACCTGCCCGACGGCGCGTCGTATGCGGCCGGTGCCGCGTTCTTCACCGCGTACCTGACTGCGTACATCCCGCTCTACCACCAGGTTCGCGTCCGGAAGGGCGCCGACGTGCTCGTCCACGCCGGCTCGGGCGGCGTCGGGTCGGCCGCGATCCAGCTCGCGAAGCAGCTGGGCGCCCACGTGATCGCGACCGCAAGCTCGGACGAGAAGCGCGCGTACGCGCGCGGCCAGGGCGCGGACGAGGCGGTCGGGTACGACGAGATCGAGTCGCTCTCGGCGGACGTCGTGATCGACCCCGTCGGCGGTGACGTCTTCACGCGTTCGCTCGCGATCCTCAAGCCGCTCGGCAACATCGTCGCGATCGGCTTCACCGCCGGGCTCTGGACCGACCCCAGCGTTCAGTGGCTCGTCGGGCGGAACGTCGGCGTGCAAGGGATCTACCTCGGAAGGCTGATGAAGCTCGACCCGCCGTTCGTGCGCGGCTGCGCCGAGGAGCTGCTTCGCATGTGGGCCGCGCGGCGAGATCGAGCCGGCCGTCGGTGCGACGTTCCCGCTCGCCGCAGCGTCGGAGGCGCACGCGCTGATCGAGGCGCGCAAGCATGTCGGCAAGGTGGTGCTCGAGCCGTGAAAGCGCTCGTCACCGGCGGCGAGGGCGGGCTCGGCCGGGCGATGCGCGCGCGGCTCGAGCGCGAGGGCTACGAGGTCGAGTCGCTCGACCTCGTGAACGGCTTCGACGTGACCGACCCGGCCGCCTGGGAGCGCGTCGAGGCGGTCGACCTCGCGTGCCTGAACGCGGGCGTCCTCACCGCGGAGACCGACATCACGAAGCTCACCGACGAGCAGTACCGGCACGCGGTGTCGGTCAACGTCGACGGTGTCGTCTACGGCGTGCGCCGTCTCGCCCGCGTCATGGACGGCGGCACGATCATCGCGACGGCGTCGCTCGCAGGGCTCGTCGGCATGCCGCTCGACTCGATCTACTCGCTGACCAAGCACGCGGTGGTGGGTTTCGTCCGCAGCGTCGCGCCGCAGCTCGAGCCGATCAAGCTGAACGCCGTCTGCCCCGGGCATCGCCGACACGCCGATGCTCGATCTGCACGACCAGCGCGAGACCTTCGCGGCGGCGGGGTTCCCGCTGCTGCGACCCGGACGACGTCGCCGACGCGATGTGGCTCGCCGCGACGAGCGACGGCACCGGCGAGTGCTGGTTCGTGCAGCCCGGCCGCGAGCCTGCGCGTTCCGCTTCCCGAACGTCCCGGGGCCGCGCAGCGCCGGCGAGACGGTCGGGTTGCCGCCGATCGCCCGCTGACTGCGCGCCTAGTTCAAGCCGGGGTCGAACGGCATGTCGACCATCAGCTCGAACGGGCCGCCCTTGCGCAGGAGGACCGTTCGCCAGAGCTCGTCCGGGTCGTCGGCGAAGGCGTCGTCGGGCTCGGCCGGCGACGACGATCCACGCCGGCTCCTCGAGCTCCGCCTCGAGCTGGCCGGCGCCCCAGCCTGCGTAGCCGGCGAAGAGGCGCATGCGGCTGATCGCAAGCTCGTCGGGCTCGGCGTCGGCAGGCATGAAGCCGACGCGGTCGAAGATCGGCGCGGCGGCCTCTTCGACGTCGTCGAACTCTGCGAGCACCATGAACGCCTCGGGCTGCACGGGGCCGCCGACGAAGACGGGGCCGGCCGCGCCGGGGAGCCCGTCGAGCGAGGGCACCGCCTCGACTGCCGCGACGCCTGACGGCCTGCTCAGGACGAGGCCCATCGCCCCGTCCTCGTCGTGGTGGGCGATCGAGCACGACCGTCTTGCGGAAGTTCGGGTCGTGCAGCGACGGGGACGAGACGAGCAGCTGTCCTTGGAGGGTCTCCACGTCTACTGGAATTGCCACCCTTCGCCGTTTCGCGAACGCCTTCAGGATCCGCCGCGCCACGACCTGGCGATGCACCTCGTCCGGGCCGTCGTAGATGCGGCCGCCGCGGGCCATGCATCGAGCATGTGCGCGAGCGGCGTCTCGTCGGTGAGGCCCCGGGCGCCGTGCACCTGGACCGCGCGGTCGATCACGTCGTTGAGCACGCCGGCCGCGTAGAACTTGATCGCGGAGACCTCGACGCGCGCCTCGTCGCCGCGCGTCGATCTTGTGCGCCGCGTCGAGCGTCATCAGCCGGCACGCCTGGATCTCGGCATAGCTGTCGGCGATCCAGTTCTGCACGGTCTGCTTGTCGGCGAGCGGGCCCGGCCGAACGTCTCGCCGCTCGAGCGCGTAGCTCGCACATCAGCTCGAACGCGCGCTGCATCTGGCCGAGCCAGCGCATGACGTGGTGGATGCGGCCCGGGCCCGAGGCGCTTCTGCGCGATCAGGAACCCGGCGCCGACCGTCGCCGAGCGTGTTCGCGACCGGCACGCGGACGTCCGTGTAGCGCACCTCGCAGTGCGTCGACCAGCCCTGGCCCGCGTGGCCCGAGCACCGGGATCGCGCGCACGATCTCGACGCCGGGCGTGTCGGCCGGGACGATGATCTGCGTCGCGCGCGCGTGCGGCGGCCGCCGTCGGGGTCGGTGACCGCCATCACGATCCCGAACGCTGCGCCCTCGGCGCCCGACGAGAACCACTTGTGACCGTCGATCACCCAGTCGTCGCCGTCCCGCACCGCGCGCGTCCGCAGCGTCGTCGGGTCGGAGCCGGGAACCTCGGGCTCGGTCATCGAGAAGAACGAGCGGACCTCGCCGGCGACGAGCGGATGCAGCCAGCGCTCCTTCTGCTCGTCGGTGCCGAACAGATGCAGGATCTCGGCGTTGCCGGCGTCGGGCGCCTGGCAGCCGAAGACGAGCTGGCCCAACGTCGAGCGGCCGATCTCCTCGTTGAGGTACGCGTAGTCGAGGAACCCGGTGCCGCGTGCCGCCGGCCTCGGGCGGGACATGCGGCGCCCACAGCCCGAGCGCGCGCACCTCGTCGCGGAGCCGCCGACGAGCGCGTCGCCGTCGTCGTCCTCGCGCTCGAGTCGCGGCCTCGTTCGGCAGCACGCGCTCGGTCATGAACGCGCGCACCTGCTCGAGCCGCTCGGTCGGCGGCGCCCAGGCGGTCGGTCGTCGTCATCGCCGTAGCATCGCACTCGGCCCATGCGGCTCGGCTTCTACATGGGCTATGCCCAGCCGGGCACGAGCCCGCTCGAGCTGATCGAGCTCGCGCGCGAGGCCGAGCGGCTCGGCTACGACTCGGCCTGGGCGGCCGAGGCGTGGGGCGTCGACGCGGTCACGCCGCTCGCGTGGCTCGGCGCGCAGACGCGAGCGGATCAAGCTCGGCACGGCGATCATGCAGATCCCCGGCCGCTCGCCCGCGAACACGGCGATGACGGCGGTGACGCTCGACCTGCTCTCCGGCGGCCGGTTCCTGCTCGGGCCTCGGCACGTCGGGGCCGCAGGTGGTCGAGGGCTGGCACGGCGCAGGAGTGGGGGAAGCCGCTCGGGAAGACGCGCGAGTACGTCGAGATCGTGCGCGCGGTCGCTGCGCCGCGAGCGGCTCGAGCATCACGGCGAGCACTACGACATCCCGGTCAGGGCGGCACCGGGCCTCGGCAAGCCGCTGAAGCTGATGGCGCGGCCGCTGCGTCGCCGAGATCCCGATCTACCTCGCGGCGATCGGCCCGAAGGCGGTCGAGCAGACGTTCGAGATCGCCGACGGCTGGCTGCCGATCTTCTGGTCGCCCGAGCAGGCGCGCGACGTGTTCCCGCTCGACCGTGCGCGCGACGGGTTCGACATCGCGCCGTCGGCGCCGGCGCTGCTGACCGACGACGTCGAGTCGGGCCGCGCCATGCTGAAGGAGTACTACTCGTTCTACATCGGCGGCATGGGCGCGCGCGGCGAAGAACTTCTACAACGACCTCTTCGTGCGCTACGGCTACGAGGCGGAGGCGCGCGAGATCCAGGATCTGTTCCTCGACGGCAAGCAGCGCGAGGCGGCCGGCGAAGGTGCCGGACGCGTTCGTCGACGAGGTCGCGCTCGTCGGCTCCGTCGAGCGCATCCGCGACCGGCTGGCCGCCTGGCGCGAGAGCGGCGCGACGACACTGCTCGTCTCGACGCGCGACGTCGCGACGCTCCGCGCGGTCGCCGAAGCCGCTAGCTGATCCGTTCGAGCGCGGTCTCGGCGAGGAGCGGGACGCCGAGCTCGAACGCCGCCGCACGCGTGTCCTCGCTCGCCGAGCTCGCCGCGGATGTAGCGGCCGTAGATCGCCTCGCAGAACACTGCGGCCTTCCAGAGGGCGAGCGCCTCGAACCAGGCGAGCGGCTCGACGTCGCGGCCGCTTCGCTCGCGCATAGCGGGCGACGAGCTCGGCGCGAGACGGGAAGCCTGCCGCCGCGGTCACCGGCGACGAGCCGAGCGCGCTGATGCGCCCGTTCGGCTCGCTGTAGGTCGCGAGCAGGTAGCCGACGTCGGCGCGCGGGATCGCCGATCGCTCCCATCTCCCAGTCGAGCACGGCGAGGATGCGCGTCGGGTCGTTCGGTGCCACCATCATGTTCCCGAGGCGATAGTCGCCGTGGACGACGGTGGAGGGGAGCGGCTCGGGGATGTGTGCGGTCAGGTAGCGGCCGACCTCGTCCACTGCCGGAAGCTCGCGCGTCTGGTTGAGCTCCCAGAGCTGCGCGAAGCGGCTGCACCTGGCGCTCGAGGTAGCTGCCGGGCCGGGCGAACGCCGACGAGCGCCGGGCGTGCTCGACGTCGGCGGCATGGATCTCGACGAGGGTGTCGACGAGGTCGAGCCCGAGCGCGGCGGCGCGACTCCTCGGTCTCGAGGCCCGGCAGGCAGCTCGCGCGTGATCACGTGGCCGTCGAGGAAGCGCATCACGTAGAACGGCACGCCGAGCACGCTCTCGTCGTCGCAGACCGCGACGATCTCGGCGAGGCGGTCGAAGCCGGCAGCGCGAATCGCGGTCTGCAGCCCTGCCTCGCGCACCATGTCGTGCGCCGAAGGCGGCAGCGGCGGCCGCGGCGGCCGGCGGAGCACGAATTGCTCGTCGCCGCGCTCGAGCAGGAAGGTGAAGTTCGAGCCGCCCCCGTCGCCGATCCGTCGCGCGTGGACCGGGCCCGCAGCCGAGTCCGTGCTCGTCGAGGAACGCCTCGACTCGGTCCTCGACGATCAAGGGAGGCTTGTCGGCCATCGCTGCGATGCTACGTGCCGTGCGGAGGCGGCTCTACCTGATGCGGCATGCCGAGGTCTCGTACGCGGGCGAGCGCGATCCCGAGGTCGTGCGCCTCACGGAGCGCGGGCTCGACCAGGCCGCGGCCGCGCACCGTGCGCTCTCGGACGTGAAGTTCGACCTCGTCGTCACGAGCTCGCTGCCGCGCACGGTCGAGACGGCGGGCGTCGTCGCGCCCGGCCGAGAGCCGCAGCAGTGGCCCGACTTCGACGAGTGGCGCGGCGGTCGTCTCGACGACGTGCCACGGGACGAGCTCGAGCAGATGTTCGTCGGGTCGCTTCAGATCCGCGACGAAGGAGCGCGCTTCCTCGGCGGCGAGTCGCTCGGCGAGGCGCTCGATCGCGTGCTCCCGGCGTTCGAGCGGCTGATCGGCGAGCAGTGGGAGACGGCGCTCGCGGTCTTCCACGGCGGCGTCAACCGGATCCTCTCTCGCATGCGCTCGCGGGCGGCCGGACGTACTTCGGCAACTTCGAGCAAGCGCCCGCGTGCATCAACGTCCTCGACCTCGGCAGCTCGAGCTCGAGCGAGACCGGCTGGATCGTGCGCACGGTCAACTACATCCCGTACGACCCGCTCCACCCGGCGCGCACGACGACGATGGAACATCTCTGGTCGGAGCTGAAGGCGTGGCTCGACGAGCGCACGTGACCCCTCCGGCCAGGTCCGCACCGAGACATGTCTCGATGCCAAACCAGGGTGAAGGAAGTGTGACGAACGTTCCACAGGGGCAACCGGGAAGGACTGCGCGGCCCTCCAAGGACGCGCCGAGCCACGTCTCCGACGCCAAACCAGGGTGATGGAAGTGTGACGAACGTTCCACAGAGTCTAGCCGCCGGCGATTGCGGCCACGCCTGCGAGGGCGACGCGCGATGCCGAGCTGCTGGCTGCGCGTGAGGCGCTCGCCGAGCACGACGTGCGCGAGCAGCACCGTCACGATCGGGTAGAGCGAGCCGAGCACCGAGACGAGCGCGAGGAGGCCGTGGCGGCTCGCGAACGCGAAGAGCGCGTTCGCCGTCACGTCGGCGAGCCCGACCGCCGCGACCGCGGGCAGAGACGCGCGCGGCGATCGCGAGCGGCGCGCGCAGCGCCAGCGCGGCGACGAGCAGGAACGAGAGCGAGCCGACGCGCGCGCCGACCAGCGTCGAGAGCGCATCGCCGTCGCGGCTGCCGAGGCCGAGGAAGTAGACGAAGAGACCGAGCGCGCCCGCGGCGACGACCGCGAGCACGACGGCCCGCGCACGGTCGCGCGACTCGGCGCGACGCTCCTCGACCGACGCCAGCACCGCGCCGCCGAGCGCGGCCACCGCGCCGCACGAGCGCGAGCGCCGACGGCCGCTCGCCCGTGGCGATCGCAATCGCGAACGGCACGACCGCACCGCAGGCTGCGAGCGGCGAGACGACGCTCATCGTCCCGAGCGAGAGCGCACGGTAGAACGCGGCGAGACCCGACGCCGCCGCCGAGCCCGGCGATGCAGCCGATCAGGAACGACCGCTCGCCGACGTCGCCGCGGATGGCGACCGCGACGAGCAGCGCGACGAATCCCGCCCCCTGCGAGACGACCGTGACGCCGAACGCCGGCAGGCGCTTGGTCAGCGAGCCGCCGGCGAAGTCGGCCGTGCCCCAGACGAGGGACGAGCCGAGCGCCAGGACGAGCGCGAGCCCGCCCAGATCAGCTCAGGCGCTCGACGAGCATCGCCATGCCCTGCCCGCCGCCGACGCACATCGTCTCGAGGCCGATCGTCCGGTCCATCGACTCGAGGTCGTTCAGCAGCGTGCACATGATGCGTGCGCCTGTCATCCCGTACGGATGGCCGAGCGCGATCGCGCCGCCGTGCGGATTCAGCTTGTCGCTGAACGTATCGACGCCGAGCTCGCGGCAGACGGGCATCACCTGCGCCGCGAACGCCTCGTTCAGCTCCATCACGTCGACGTCGTCGATCGTCATGCCGGCCTGCGCGAGCACCTTGCGGACGGCCTCGATCGGCCCGACGCCCATGATCTCCGGCTCGACACCGGAAACGCTCGACGCGATGATCCGCGCCCGCGGCCGGAGGCCGAGCTCGCTCGCCCGGTCGGCCGACATGACGACCACCGCGGCCGCGCCGTCGTTCAACGGGCACGAGTTCCCGGCTGTCACCTTCCCGCCGGGCTTGAACGCGGGATCGAGCGAGGCGAGCTTCTCGTATGTCGACGACGCGCGCGGGCCGTCGTCGCGGGCGACGCCCTCGTACGGCGTCATCTCGCGCTCGAAGAACCCGGACTCCTGCGCTGCCACCGCGCGCTCCTGTGACTGCTGCGCGAAACGGTCCATCTCCTCGCGCGAGACGTCCCAGCGCTCGGCGACGTTCTCGGCGGTCAGCCCCATCGGGATGTAGACGTTCGCGATCGGCGCGTCGTCGCCGAAGAGCGCCGGGTGGATCTCCTCCTCGGACTTCGGGTAGCCGCTCACCTGGCTGATCGACTCCACGCCGGCCGCGACGAACGCTTCGCCCTCGCCGGCGCGGATCGCGTGGAACGCCATGCGGATCGCCTGCAGGCTCGATGCGCAGAAGCGGTTGACGGTCGTTCCCGGCACGGTCTCGGGCAGCCCCGCGAGCAATGCGACGCGCCGCCCGAGGTTCATGCCCTGCTTCGCCTCGGGGAAGCCGCAGCCGACGATCACGTCGACGATCTCTTCCTGTGAAAGCTCCGGCACGCGCTCGAGCGCGGTGCGGATCGCGAACGCGCACAGGTCGTCGGGCCGGGCGTCGACGAGCGAGCCCTTGGCGGCGCGCCCGATCGGCGTGCGCGCGGTGGAGACGATCACGGCTTCTGGCATCGGCCCATCTTGCCGCAAAGAAAAGGGCCGGCGCATGGCCGGCCCTTCTCTTCGACTCTGGACGCCCGTGCGCTCAGGCGCCGCGGCCGTTGATCAGGTTCCCGAGCGGCTGGAACACGTTGTTCTTGTACTGGACCAACGTGACCTGCGAGATCGGGTACTGGTAGCCACCCTTCGTGAAGATCCTCACGCCGGGCAGTGCGAACGGATCCGCGTTCTTCGTCGCAGCGGAGTAGTTCATGTTGCGTGCGGCCTTCATCAGGCCGGCGCGCGTCAGGTTCTTGCCCGCCGCCTGCAGCACCTGGACGACGTTCCAGGCCTTCGCGACGCCGTAGAGGTTCAGGCTGTCGTTGGCGTTCCCCTTCGGGTCGTACTTCGCCATGATCGACCGGTAGAGCTTCATCCCCGGTGCCTTGTTGTAGATCGGGTTCGACGGGTCGAGCAGGTAGTTGACCGTGAGGGTGCCGTTCGTGATCGTCGAGCCGCTCTTCGCTGCGATCGTCAGGAACGTGTCGGTCGCGGAGACCGAGTTCGTGATCACGTGCGCGGGTGTCCAGCCGAGCTTCGTCGCGATGACGTACGCCTGGATCGTCGGCGTCGGTGTCGCGAAGATGATGAACGTGTCGGCGCCGGCGGCCTTCAGCGCAGCGACCTGTGCCGCAGGCGGACTGGTGCTGAGGTCGTACGGAGCCGTTGCGACGATCTGCGATGCGTGTGCGCCGTGAGGCCCGCCTTGAGGCCGCGCAGATAGTCGTTCCCGTAGTCGTCGTTCTGGTAGAGGATCGCCGATCTTCGCGTTCGGGAGGTTCTTCACGATGTACTTGCCGTAGATCGCGCCTTCGGCCTCGTAGTCAGGCTGCCAGCCGATCGTCCACGGGTACTTCGCCAGTCACGGTCGAACGTCGTGGCGCCCGTCGCGACGAAGAGCTGCGGCACCTTGTTGTCGTTCAGGTACTGCCGCACCGCCGTGCTGGGGCTCGGTGCCGAGCCCGCCGACGAGCGCGAACGCGTGATCCTGCTCGACGAACTTGTGCGTGAGCTGGACGGTGTTCGCGGGGTTGTAGCCATCGTCGTCGTACTTGAAGTTGATCTGGCGGCCGTTGACGCCGCCGTGGGCGTTTACGTACGAGAAGTACGCGGCCATCCCCGCGGGAATCGGGGCGTAGCCCGACGCCGGCCCGCTGAAGGGATAGGTGCCCTCGATCAGGATCGACTTCGCCGTAACGCCCGGCGTCGCCGAGGACGTCGCACCGGCCGTCATGACGACGGCGGCCGAGGCTGCGAGCGCCGCGACGATCAGCAGGAACGTTCTTCTCATGTGCTCTCCTTTTGAGGGAGTGACCTGGGGGGTGGTCTTCGGACCGAACTATACGAGCCTTACGTAAGAAAGAGAAGGAGCGGTTCAGGTTTGATCGACGGTTTGCGTGGGCTCCCGCTTCCGCCCGGGCGGGGACACCGCAGCAAGCCCTTTTCGCACGATTCCGGCCGCACCGGCGGGCGCCACGAACAGCACGAGCAGCAGCACGAGGCCGTAGATCACCAGGGACGAGCCCGGGGCGACCGTGTTCAGATGGTGGGCCCTGCTGAAGAGCTTGAGAAGCTCGGGCGCCCAGGTGATCCGGATGAACTCGACGAAGAGCGCCCCGAACACCATCCCTCCGAGCGAGCCCGCACCGCCGAGCACGATTCCCACGAGCAGCAGGATCGAGAGGTCGATCGGGAACGTGTCCGGGTTGACGTACGTGACTGCGATCGCGAACAGGCCCCCGGCGATGCCGCAGTAGAACGCCGAGATCCCGAACGCAAGCGTCTTGATCCGCGCGGTGGAGACGCCGTTGGCGGTCGCGGCGATCTCGCTGTCGCGGACCGCGCGCAGCGCCCGGCCGAATCTCCCTCGCACGCTGAAGTACGCAACCGCGAACATCACGAGTGCCACGATCCAGGCGACGCAGTAGATCCAGAGCGACGGGTTCGTCTTGATCCCGAACTCGGAGTGGATCGACGGCAGCTGCTTGCCGAGCGTGCCGCCGGTGAAGTGCGGGAAGCGCTTCAGGAGCCCGATGAACGCGAGCGGGATCGCGAACGTCGCGAGCGCGAGATAGGGGCCGGCGAACCGGGTTGCCGGCACTCCGAATGCGAGCCCGACGAGGCCCGCGACGATGCCTGCAAGCGGCATCGTCCAGAGGTCCCGCCAGCCGTGGTCGACGACCAGGATCGTCGTCGTGTATGCGCCGATCCCCATGAACGCGCCGTGCCCGAGCGAGATCTGCCCGGTCAGGCCCGTGAGGATGTTCAGCCCGAGCAGAGCGATGAGGTAGATCCCGACGAACGCGAACTGGAACGTCCGGTAGTGCGTCGAGAAGAACGGAACGACGACGACCGCGAGCACGAGCAGCCCGAAGCCGATGAACCCGAGCCGCGCTCTCATACCCGCCTCACGATCGCGCGGCCGAAGATCCCTGCCGGCCTCACGAGCAGGACGATGAGCAGGATGGCGAGGGCGACCGGCAGCTGCAGCTCGGGGGTCACCGCATGCACGTACGTCGCGAGCATGCTGAGCAGGACGCCGAGCCCGATCCCTCCGGCAACCGCACCGACCGGGCTCTCGAGGCCGCCCAGGATCGCGCCCGCGAAGGCGTAGATCAGGATCGACTGCATCATGTTCGGCGAGAGGAAGGTCGTCGGCGCCGTCATCATCCCGCTGACCGCACCGAGCACCGCGGCGAATCCCCAGCCGAGCGCGAGCAGCCAGGAGGTGCGGACGCCGAGCAGGCGCGCCGCGGCCGGATTCACGGCGCCGGCGCGCATCGCGAGCCCGAGCTTCGTGAAGCGGAAGAAGAGCCAGAGCACGACCACGCACGCGATCGTCACCACGAAAGTGCCCGTGTCCTGCTTCGAGATGCGGACACCGCCGATCACCCACGAGCTGGTCGGGAACGGGCTCGGGAAGAACTTCAGCTCGGGCGACCAGATCCACGCCGCGAGGCCGTTGATGATCACGAGGAGCGCGATCGTCGCCATCACGACCGTCAGCACGCTTGCACGCTCGAGCGGCCGGATCACCGCGCGCTGGAGCCCGACGCCGAGGACGAACGCGATCACGAGCGTGGCGAAGAACGCCCACCAGTACGAAAGCTTGTGACCCAGGTGCGAGTGCGCGTTCAGCGTCCAGGCGATGTAGGTGGTGAACATCGCCATCTCGCCTTGCGCGAAGTTGATCACCTCGGTCGCCTTGTAGATCAGGACGAGCGCGAGTGCGAGGGACGCGTAGATGGCCCCGTCGGAGAGCCCCTGTGTCAGCGCCTGGAAGAACTGCTGCATGCGTCTAATACCCGAGGTACGCCGACCGCACGGCGTCGTTTGCTCTCAGGTCGTCGGCGGTCCCGTCGATGGCGACCGTGCCGGTCTCGAGCACATAGGCCCGGCTTGCGGTCGCGAGGGCGATCGCCGCGTTCTGCTCGACGACGAGCACGGCGAGGCCCTCCTTCTCGTTGAGATCCGCGACGACACGGAACACCTCGCGGGTGACGAGCGGCGCGAGGCCGAGTGACGGCTCGTCGAGCATCAGCAGCTTCGGTCGAAGCAGGAACGCGCGCGCGAGCGCCAGCATCTGCTGCTCCCCGCCCGACAGCGTCCCGGCCTGCTGGTCGCGCCGCGACTCGAGCCAGGGGAAGTACGCGAGCACGACGCTGAAATCGGTCCGGCCCCGCCGCAGGTACGCGCCCATGCGGAGGTTCTCCCACACCGTCAGCTCCGAGAAGATGCCGCGGCCCTCCGGCACGTGCGCGATCCCGGCGCGCGCGACCGCCTCGGGCCCGGCACGGCCGAAGCGCTTTCCCGCGAACGCGATCGCGCCCGAGCGGCGCACCGTCCCGGATACCGCGCGCAACGTCGTCGTCTTGCCCGCGCCGTTCGCCCCGAGGAGGGCGACGATCTCGCCCTCTCCGACCACCAGCGACACGCCGTGGAGCGCCTGCACCTCCCCGTATCGGGCGGAGACGTCGTCGAGCTCGAGCAGGGCCGCCATCGAGGCGGGTAGCTTCTCAGAGATGATCGATTTGGCAAATGGCATCCGTCGAGAGACGTTTGCGCTCCCGTTCGGCATCGATCACGTCCACTGCTACTTCCTGCCCTCCTCCGACGGCGGCTGGACGCTCGTCGACACGGGTCTCGGGACGAGCGACGTCAAGGAGCGCTGGCACCCCGTGCTCGAAGCGCTCGGCGGACCGGTCGACCGGATCGTGATCACGCACATGCACCCGGATCACGTCGGCGGCGCGCGCGACCTCGCGGAGCTCACCGGAGCGCCCGTCCTCCAGGGTCGCCTGGACTACGACCAATGCGTCCAGGCATGGGGGCCGGCGCGATCGCCCCGCGCCTTCGTCGACTACTGGCTCGGCCACGGGATCCCGGCCGACGAGGTAACCGGCCTGGCGCGCGAGTCCCAGCGCATGCTCGACGTCGTGCACTGGGTCGAAGGCCCGGAGCTGCTCGAAGCCGGCGACGAGGTCGACGGCTGGCGGGTGGAGGTGCTGCCCGGTCACGCCGACGGTCACATCGCGCTCCTGAAGGACGGCGTGATGATCGCCGGCGACGTGATCCTCGCCGGGATCACGCCGACCGTCGGGCTCTATCCGAACTCGCGCCCCGATCCGCTCGGGGACTACATCGAGACGCTGGAGCGTGTCCAGGAGCTCGCGCCCCGGATCGCCTACGCGGGCCACCGCGACCCGATCGAGGACCCGGTGGGACGGGCGCGCGAGATCCGGGAGCACCACCGCGAGCGGCTCGACCGCACCTTCGCAGCGCTCGACGGGGCCCCGCGGTCGGCCTACGACGTCTCGCTCGACCTGTTTCAAAACGACCTTTCGCCGGTCCTTCGACGCTTCGCGACGGCGGAATCGCTCGCCCACCTGGAGCGCCTCGTCCATGAGGGTCGCGCAAAGCGGGTAGGCCTGGAGTACCTCAAAGTGGGGATCTAGCTCGCGCACGGCGAGGGACAGACGGGCGGCCCGGACCGACGGAGAATGAGGGCATGACGCATCCCCGTCTCGTTCTCGCTGCCGGTTCCGTCGCTGCCTCGCTGGTCGCGATCGCCCCGGTCGGCATGAACGCACACAAGTCGGCGTCTGCGCCGATCCGTGTCGGCGGCCCAGGCATCGCGGTCTCGTCCGTCCGGATCGCCACGACCGGCGCCAAGGCGTCGCTCGTCGTTCCCAAGGGCATGACCCGGCTCGCCGGCACGCCTTCCGGCAGCCCCGCGGTGACGGCGCGGACGCGCCTCACGATCGTGCGGAGCGCCGACGACGCGACGGTCTTCACCGGCTCGCTCGCGACGTTCAAGTCGCTTTCGGTCGCGCCCGGCACGAAGCTGGTCGTCTCGGTCCAGAGGCCGGTCGGCCTCGTCGGGCTCAAGGCGGTCGCACTCCTCCGCTGGTCCTAGCCCGCCCGCACGACGATACGATTGCGGCATGAAGCCGCTTCGGATCGGCGTTCTCGCGCTGCAGGGGAACTTCCGGGAGCACGCGCAGATGCTGCGCGGCCTCGAGGTGGACGCGGTCGAGATCCGCAAGGCAGACGAGCTGGAAGGCCTGGACGGCCTGGTGATCCCGGGCGGAGAGTCGACGACGATCATGCGCCTGATGGGGCTCTACGGCCTCGACGAGGCGCTGCGCGGCTTCGAGCGCCCCGTCTTCGGTACCTGCGCCGGGATGATCGTGCTCGACCGGAACCACCTCGACCTCGTCGACATCGCGGTCCGCCGGAACGCCTTCGGCCGGCAGGTCGCGTCGTTCGAGACCGACCTCGACGTCGTCGGGCTCGCCGAGCCGTTCCGGGCCGTGTTCATCCGGGCCCCCTGGGTCGAGGACGTCGGTCCCGACGTCGAGGTCCTGGCCGAGGTCGACGGCCGGCCGGTGCTGGCGCGCGAGGGACGTTTCCTCGTTGCGGCTTTTCACCCGGAGCTGACCGGCGACACTCGCCTCCATGAGCAGTTCCTGGAGATCGTGAGGGAGGAGCAGGGTGTCAGGGCATAGCAAGTGGTCGTCGATCAAGCACAAGAAGGGCGCGGCCGACGCCAAGCGCGGCAAGCTCTTCTCGAAGCTCTCGCGTGCGATCATCGTCGCCGCCAAGGAGGGCGGGGGCGACCCGACCAACAACCTCTCGCTGCAGAACGCGATCGAGAAGGCGAAGTCGTACTCGATGCCGAAGGACAACATCGACCGTGCGATCGCTAAGGGCTCCGGAGCGGACGCCGACGACGCGGCCTTCGAGACGATCGTCTACGAGGGCTACGGACCCGAGGGCGTCGCGGTGATCGTCGAGGCGCTCACCGACAACAAGAACCGCACCGCGGCCGACGTGCGCCACATGTTCGCGAAGAACGGCGGCAACCTCGGCGCGACGGGCGCTGTCGCGTGGCAGTTCGAGCGCACCGGTGTCGTGGTCGTCCCCGCCGAGGGGGTCGACGAGGACGAGTTGCTGCTCGTGGCCGCCGACGCCGGTGCCGAAGACGTCAAGCAGGACGGCAGCGTCTTCGAGGTGACCTCGCCGCCCGAGTCGCTCTCCGCCGTCCGCGCCGCGATCGAGGCTGCGGGGATGCCGGTCGATTCGGCCGAGCTCGTGCTCGTGCCCAAGGTGACGGTCGCGGTCGACGACGAGGCGAAGGCGCGGCAGGTGATGCGCCTGATCGACGCGCTCGAGGACAACGACGACGTTCAGGACGTCTACGCGAACTTCGACATCCCGGAGCAGGTGCTCGAAGCCGTCGCGGGCTGAGCGTGGATGATCTTCGACGTCCCCGATGACGCCTACGACCGGTTCATGGGCCGCTACTCCGTGCGGCTCGCGCCTGCGTTCGCCGAGTTCGCGGGCGTCCACGCGGGCCAGCGCGTGCTCGACGCCGGCGCCGGCACGGGCGCGCTGACGACGGAGCTGCTCCAGCGCGGCGCCGAGGTGGCGGCCGCGGAGCCCTCCGCGGGCTTCGTGGCAGGGATGCGCTCACGGTTCCCCGGGATCGAGGTGCTCCAAGCCCCGGCAGAGGAGATGCCGTGGCCCGACGGCGCCTTCGACGCCGCGCTCGCCCAGCTCGTGATGGCCTTCGTCGCGGACGCGCCCGCGACCGCGCGCGAGCTGATGCGTCTCGTCCATCCGGGCGGTGTGGTGGCCGTGTGCATGTGGGACCCGAACGGCCTCGACCTTCGCGAGCCGCTTGTCGCCGCCCGCCGGGCGGCCGCGCCGGACTCGCCGGATCCGCAGCTCCTGCGGTACCGCAGCGAGGAGGAGCTGCGCGGGCTCTTCGAGGACGCCGGTCTCGGCGAGCTGGAGAGCGCGCTCATCGAGGTCGAGGCAGAGTACGCCGGGTTCGACGACTATTGGGCGGCGGCGGCCGGCGCCGTCGGGCCCGACGCGGGCTGGCTGCGCGCGCTCGATGCCGAGCGGCTCACGATCGCCCGCGAGGCCGCTCGAGCCGCGCTGCCGTCGGCTGGTGCGTTCACGCTGGGCGCCCGTGCGAACGCCGTGCGCGGCATCGTACGATCCTCCTAGGAAGGAGGACCGTCCGGGCCGGTGCCTAACGTGTTCCCGTGAGGGTTCTCGGCATCGATCCAGGGACGGCTGCATGCGGGTACGGGATCGTCCATGTAAACGGCGGGCGGATCACCGCCATCTGCCACGGGTGGTGGCGAACGTCACCGCGGGAGCGTCTGGAGGCTCGTCTGCTCGTGATCTTCGAGGGCGTCCAGGAGCTGATCGCCCAGCACGCCCCGGATGCCGTCGCCCTGGAGGAGTCGTACGTCGGCGCAGACGCCCGCATCGCGCTCTCCGTCGGTCAGGCGCGGGGGGCCGTGCTCGTCGCCGCGTCGTCCGCCGGGCTCGCGTGCGCCGAATACGCACCGGCACGCGTCAAGCAGGCGGTGTGCGGCTACGGCCGCGCTGACAAGGAGCAGGTGGGGAAGATGGTGAAGGCGATCCTGGCGCTCGACGAGGTCCCGCACCCCAATCACGCCGCCGACGCGCTGGCCGTCGCCATCTGCCACGCGCTCGCGCCGCCGCTGCTCCTGGCGGTGTCGTCGTGATCGCCCGGCTGCGCGGCCGCATTGCCGGCCGCTCGACCGGCGGGCTGATCTTCGATGTGAACGGCGTCGGTTACCTCGTCAACGCCGCTCCCTCGGTGCAGCGTCTTGGCGACGGCGAGATCACGATCGAGATCCACACGGTCGTGCGCGAGGACGCCCTCCAGCTCTACGGGTTCGGCACGTCGGACGAGCGGGAGGTCTTCGAGCTCCTGCTCGGCGTCTCGGGCGTCGGCCCGAAGGTCGCGCTCGCGATCATCTCCGGCTCGACGCCGTCCGAGCTGCGGCGCGCGATCGCGCTCGACGACGTAAAGCGCTTCCAGGCGATCCCGGGCGTCGGCCTCAAGACCGCGCAGCGCGTCGTCCTCGAGCTGAAGGAGAAGCTGACCGTGCTCGACGTCGCCTCCGCACGGGGCGGCGACCTGACGGCGCGCGACGCGCTCGTCGAGCTCGGCTGGTCGCTGCTCGACGCGGAGCGCGTCCTCGCCGAGATCGATCCCGACCTGCCGGTGGAGGAGCAGGTCCGCCACGCCCTCAGGCAGGCGGCGTGACCCAGTTCCTCGCGCCGGTCGTCGGCGACGCCGAGGAGGAGCTCGAGCGCTCGCTCCGGCCGCGCACGCTCTCCGACTTCGTCGGGCAGGAGCGCGTGAAGGAGCAGCTCTCGATCGCGCTCGAGGCGGCCAAGGCGCGTGGAGAGGCGCTCGACCATGTCCTGCTCGCAGGGCCCCCGGGCCTCGGGAAGACCTCCCTCGCGCAGATCGTCCGGAACGAGCTCGGCGTGGGCATCCGCCAGATCGCAGGCCCCGCGCTCGAGCGCAAGGGCGACATCGCGGCGATCCTGACCACGCTCGAGCCCCGCGACGTCCTCTTCGTCGACGAGATCCACCGGCTGAACCGGGCCGCGGAGGAGATCCTCTATCCGGCCCTCGAGGACTTTCGCCTCGACATCATCGTCGGGCAGGGGCCGGCAGCCCGGACGCTCACGCTCGACCTGCCGCCGTTCACGCTGATCGGGGCAACCACGCGAACGGGCCTGCTCACGACGCCTCTGCGCGACCGCTTCGGCCTGACGTTCCGGCTCGACCTCTACAGCCCGGAGGAGCTGGCGTCGATCGTGCGGCGCTCGGCGCAGATCCTCGCGGTCGAGATCGACGACGATGCGGCCGAGCTCGTCGCCGGCCGCTCACGCGGAACGCCGCGGATCGCGAACCGCATCCTGCGCCGCGTGCGCGACGTCGCCGAGGTCCGCCACGAGGGGGTCGTGACGACGGCGATCACCGAGGAGGCGCTCACGCTCCTCGAGGTCGACTCGGCCGGGCTCGAGCGGTTCGACCGCGAGCTCCTCCGCTGCGTGGTCTCGAAGTTCGGCGGCGGGCCGGTCGGCCTCTCGACGCTCGCGGTCGCCCTCGGCGAGGAGCCCGAGACGATCGAGGACGTCTACGAGCCGTTCCTGCTCCAGCTCGGGATGCTCCAGCGGACGCCGCGCGGTCGGGTCATCACCGACCTCGGCCGCGCGCACCTCGGTGCCGCCGCCGCGTCGACGACCCTGTTCTAGGCTCGGGCGGCGGCGCTCCGTGCGCGGGCGGTCCGAAGCCTCGCAACGAGCGCGAGCGCGGCGGGCGCCGTGAGCAGCGCCATCACGTCGAACCACACGTAGCCGGACGCGACGCCGCTCGGCGGGTTCCCGTCCGGGATGCCGAGGCCGGGCAGCGTGCGCGCCCAGCGCCAGGTCCCGATCGCGGTGCCGTACAGCTCGAGCGAGGCCACGACGAGAAAGACACCGGCGTAGATCGCGCGATACCGCGAGCGCAGCAGGAAGACGAGCAGTACCGGCACGCCGAGTGCGCCCGCGACGTCGTGCCGCGGCAGCACCGTCAGTCCGAGCACGCCCCACGTCGCGGCCCCAACCGCCGCGGCCGCAACGAGGACTCGGGGGTGCCGCTCCATCGCAACGGCCAGTGCGAGCCCGCTGAGGTAGACGATCCCGTGCGCGGGCGGTACGAACAGCGGCAGGTTGTGCAGGCGGTAGCGGTAGACACCCCAGATCAGCGAGCCGATCACCTCGCCGATCGTCGCGAACGCGACCACGCCGAGTGCCTGTGCGCGGCGCTCGAGCGAGACCCGGGTGAGCGCCGCCGCGAGAACCGCGCAGGTGAGGAGCCCGAGCGCGAGCTGCTGCGGGTAGCTCGCGTAGTGGTCCAGCGCGAGCAGCACCGCGAGGTACGCGGCACCGGCGGCGCAGGCGAAGAGGCTTGATGTGGATTGGGGTGCGTGCGGGGATGGCTCAGACCTAGCAGGTCGTTCGGGTCGGGTGAAGGACGTAGCGGTGCCTACGTTCAAGCCCGACCCGGGCGAGATGCGACGTGTCTGAGCCACCATCCGTGAGTGCCTGAGATCCGCGTCAAGCCTCTACGGCTGCTTGAACTGGAGCTCGTGCCACGAGGGGACCGGGGCGAGCTCGAGCAGCGGGCGCCCGCCGCCTCCGGGATGCTGGTAGGCGAACTCGGCCTCGGGCTCGTCCCAGACCACTTCGAGCGCGCCGCGCTTCACCTGGTGGTCGAGCCAGGCACCGCGGAAGATCAGCTTACGGAGCCAGTACACGAGCGACTCCCCGCCCACGAGCGACACCCGCTCCCAATGGCGCACGAGGTAGCTGCCGAGCCGCGAGGCGGGCTCGTCGATCACGCCGGAAGCGGCGAGCGCGACGAGGTCGGCGATCTCGTCCTCGTCGAGCTCCGGGCTCTCGACCACCCCCAGCTTGACCGCAGCGGCGACCACGCGCCCCTCGAAGTCGACCACCCCGAACGAGAAGCGATAGCCGAGGAATTCGACGATGTAGTCGTTGCCGGAGCTGTAGTTCGCATCCGGTGCAGGGAGCGAGTCAGGCACGATCCCATCGTAGTGGACCTCCTCATCGCGGCCTCGACCTGGGAGCACCTGGTGATCTGGCTGCCCGCCCTCGTGATCGGGTGCGGGCTCGTCGGCGCCTGTTTGATCCTGCTCGGGCGGGCATTCGCGGCGACGGTGCGCGAGTCGGGCCACCCGCGGATCCTGATCGGCGGCCTCGTCGCGCTCGCCGCGGTGATCGCGCTCCTGACCTGGCTCGGCGTCCAGCTGCCGCGGGAAGGCTAGAGAATCACGACGGGCGTGCCGACGGCGACGCGGGTGAAGAGCCACTCGGCGTCCGGCACGTGCATTCGGATGCAGCCGTGTGACGCGCTGTAGCCGATCGAGGTGTCGGCGTCGGTGCCGTGGATGCCGACGCCCGGGGCGCTGAGCCCCATCCAGCGCGTTCCGAGGGGGTTGCCCGGGCCTGGCGGAACGGGCTTCAGCCCCTTCGCCCAGTCGTCGTAGGTCGGCGGGTACCACCATGGGTTCAGCTGCTTGTCCATGATGTGCCAGAGCCCCGCGGGGGTGGGGTAGATCGACTGGCCTGTTGCCACCGGGAACGTGCGCACGAGACGGCGCCCGTCGTAGAGCTCGAGGGTGTTCGCGCCGCGCGTGACCACGATCACCGGCCCGAAGCTCGCCGGCGTGAGCGTCGGCTGCACCGCTGTCGTCTGGAGCTGGAGCGGCGCCCGTGTGGCGTCGCGCAGGAGCTGCGCGATCGCAGCCCGCATCGTCTTCGTGTGCACGGCGAGACCGGAACGGGCCGGCGAGAAGATCGGGCCGGATGCGGACGCTCCGATCACCGTCGCGTCGACCGGCGCGCGGTCGTAACGGTGCGCGAGCGAGGCGACGAGCTTCGTCACCTTGCGGGGCGAGTACCGCACGGGCAGAGCGATACGGCTGCCCGGGGTGGCTGCGAGCGCGGACGAGACAGCCGCGTCGACGCTGAGGTTCGCGCCGAGCTGCTCGGGTCGCACGACCGTCGCGACGCCGCGGTAGCTGATCGTCACCGGCTGCGCAAAGGCCGCGTCGATCCGCGTCCGCGCGGGCTCGGCGCTGAGGCTGCCGACGTGCACGCCGGCGACCGAAACGCCTGCCGGGATCGTTCGCGTGCTCTCCGACGCGGGCGCGGCGGCGCAGGCGAGACCGGCGGCCAAGACGAACGCGGCAAGGGTCCTCAGCACGGAAGCTGAATTCAACCAGTTTCCAGCGGATTTGCGAGCTGCCGTCCGGTCGTGGCCGTACCCTCGCTAACCCGATGGCAAGTGGAACCTGGGAGCTCGCACCGTGTCCGCACGCCTCCGTGCGTGCTCTTGCGCAGGCCCTCTCGGTCGACCAGGTGACCGCGTCCGTGCTCGTGCGGCGCGGGTACACCGACGCCGACGAAGCTCGGCGGTTCCTCGCCGGTGCGCTACCGGGCCACGATCCGTTCGCGCTCGGCGACATGCGCGAGGCCGTGCAGACGATCACCGACGCGGTCGAGTCCGGTGCGCGCATCTGCGTCCACGGCGACTACGACGCCGACGGCATCTGCGCGACGTCGCTTGCCGTCCTGCTCCTGCGAGAGGTCGGCGCGGACGTCTCCTGGCACCTGCCGTCCCGGTTCGAGGAGGGCTACGGCCTGAACGCCGGCACGCTGACTCGTCTCGCCGCGGAAGGGTTCCAGCTGGTCGTGACGGTCGACTGCGGCATCACGGCGGTTGCCGAGGTCGAGCACGCGCGCAACCTCGGGCTCGACATCGTCGTCACGGATCATCACCGGCCCGCCGATGCGTTTCCGGCGTGCCCGGTCGTCGCACCGCTCAAGGGCGAGTACCCGTTCACCGGGCTCTGCGGAACCGGCGTGGTGTGGAAGGTCGCAGAGGCGCTGCTCGGAGCCGGCCATCCGTTTCTCGAGCGCCATCTCGACATCGTGGCGCTCGCAACGGTCGCCGATGTGGTGCCGCTCGTCGACGAGAGCCGCGCGCTCGCGCTCTCGGGCCTGCGGCGAATCGCACAGACTCAGAAGCCCGGGCTGCGCGCGCTCATGCGAGTGGCAGGCGTCGATCCTGCCGCCGTCGACGAGTCGTCGATCGGCTTTCGACTCGCGCCGAGGATCAACGCTGCGGGCAGGCTCTGCCGGCCCGAGGCCGCGCTCGAGTTGCTGCTCACCGAGGACGCCGCGGAGGCAACGCGGCTGGCGGAGGAGCTCGAGACGCTGAACCGCGATCGGCAGGCGGTCGAGGAGCGGATCCTGCGCGAGGCGATCGACCAGGTCGAGTCGTGGCCCGAGGCTCGCCGCCGGCACCGCGGGTATGTCGTCGCGGGCGAGAACTGGCACGAGGGCGTGATCGGCATCGTCGCCTCGCGCCTCGTCGAGCGGTACAACCGGCCCGTCGTGATGATCGCCGGCACCGACCGCGGCTGGAAGGGGTCGGGCAGATCCGTCTCGGCGTTCGACCTGCATGGGGCGCTCGGCGCGTGCTCCGCTCACCTCGAGCGCTACGGCGGGCATCGCGCGGCCGCGGGCCTCACGATCGACGCTGCCCGCGTCGAGACGTTCGCGGCCGCGTTCGCCGCGCACGCCGATGCGGTGCTCACCGATGACGACCTGCTTCCGGTCACGCGGGTCGACGCGGTCGTTCCGGGTGCGAAGCTCAATCTCGACCTGTGCGCCGAGCTCGGCCGCCTCGCGCCGTTCGGCCTGGGCAACCCCGGGGTGCTGCTGCTCGTGGACGGCTGCGAGCTCGCCGAGCTCTCGACCGTGGGCGACGGCAAGCACCTGCGCTTCCGGGTGCGGCAGCGTGGTCGCGACTCCGGCTCGGCGATCGCCTTCGGGATGGGCGGCCAGCTCGACCACTTCCGCGCCGAACGGCGCTACGACGTGGCCTTCCGGCTGCAGGAGAATCGCTGGAACGGGGTGGTCTCACCGCAGCTCGTCGTGCGGCGCGTATTCGACGCGGTCGAGGGCTTCGACGGCCTCCGCGATTGGCTCGGGGCGCAGTGGAAGGCCGGCGAGGGCGCCTGGACACCCGAGGCACGCGCGATCTTCGAGGAGCTCGAGCTCGCCGACGGTGCGAAGCGGAGCCTGCTCGAATCGGCGACGTTCCGCGCCCTGCTCGAGCAGAGCGCCGTGCTCGCCGAAGCGGCCTAGGCCCCTACGCGCGGACGATTGCCGCGCGGTCGACCCGCCGGCGCACCGGAGCGGGGCGGGCCGAGGCGGCTGCGTCCAGCTCCTGCAGCATCCGGGCGATGCGAATGAGCTTCCTGGTCTCTTTCCGACGAGCGAACATGGGGTTCCCAGGTTCATCGGCAGCACCCTGATTCCTCCTGAGCAGATCGGCTCCGAACGGGGGATGAGCCCGCAAATCCGAGGGGTACACTGAAGGGAGTGGCAGTCCTCGATCGGCACCAAGAACTCGTCGAGGAGCTACTCGCCGAGGTCGAGGCCTACAAGCCGGACGCCGATCGCGAGCTCCTCATCCGGGCGTTCGACTACGCCGCGCAGGCGCACGCGGGGCAGATGCGCCAGTCGGGCCAGGAGTTCATCTATCACCCGTGGGGCGCCGCGAAGATCCTCGCGAGCCTGCAGCTCGACGAGCCGACACTTGCCGCTGCGCTCCTTCACGACGTCGTCGAGGACACCGGCACCGACATCGAAGAGGTGCGCGCCGAGTTCGGCGACGAGATCGCAACTCTCGTCGAGGGCGTGACGAAGCTGACGCGCGTCCAGTTCCAGAGTCGCGAGCACGCCGAGGCGGAGAACTACCGCAAGCTCATCGTGGCGATGGCCGAAGACCTGCGCGTGATCCTGATCAAGCTCGCCGACCGGCTGCACAACCTGCGGACGATCGAGTACCTCGGCAAGCAGAAGCAGCTCCAGAAGGCGCGCGAGACGCTCGAGGTGTACGCACCGCTCGCGCATCGCCTCGGTATCCACGCGCTCAAGTGGGAGCTCGAAGACCTTTCGTTCCAGACGCTGCATCCGCGCAAGTACGAGGAGATCAAGCAGATGGTCGCCGAGCGGCGCACCGACCGCGAGGAGCACGTGCGCGAGGCGGCGATGGTGCTGCAGAAGGAGCTCGACAAGGTCGACATCCCGGCCGAGATCTCCGGGCGCGCGAAGCACTTCTACTCCATCTACGACAAGATGGTGAAGAAGGGCCGCGAGTTCAACGAGATCTACGACCTGACCGCGATGCGCGTGATCGTCGAGCGCGGGGGCGACGAGGGAACGCGCGACTGCTACGGCGCGCTGGGGCTGATTCACTCGCTCTGGAAGCCGATGCCGGGCCGGTTCAAGGACTTCATCGCGATGCCCAAGTTCAACGCCTACCAGGCGCTGCACACGACGGTGATCGGGCCGCAGGGCCGGCCGCTCGAGATCCAGGTGCGGACGCGCGAGATGCACGAGACCGCCGAGTTCGGCGTCGCCGCGCACTGGCTGTACAAGCGCGGCAAGAAGAGCAAGGACACCGAGTGGGTCGCGTGGGTCAAGCAGCTGATGGACGAGGGCACGACCGACGAGGCCGACCCCCGCGAGTTCATGAAGACGTTCCGCACGGACCTCTTCGGCGAAGAGGTGCACGTCTTCACGCCGAAGGGCCAGGTGAAGACGCTTCCCGCCGGCTCGACGCCGATCGACTTCGCCTACGCCGTGCACACCGACGTCGGCCATCGCACGGTCGGCGCGAAGATCAACGGCCGCATCGTGCCGCTGCACTACACGCTGAAGAACGGCGACTTCGTGGAGATCCTCACCTCGAAGCAGGGGCGTGGGCCGTCGCGCGACTGGATGTCCCTCGCGAAGAGCTCGCGTGCACGCAACAAGATCCGCCAGTGGTTCTCCCGCGAGTCGCGCGACGACGCGGAGCAGAAGGGCCGCGACTCGCTCGAGAATGCGCTGAAGGCGCAGAACCTCCCGTACGCGAAGCTGCGCGGTTCCGCGACGCTCGCGCAGGTGATTCGCGAGAGCGGCTTCAAGAAGGCCGAGGACTTCTACCTCGCACTCGGCTCGGGGAAGCTCCAGCCCGGACAGATCGTGAACAAGGTCGTGCAGCGGCTGAAGACCGAGCAGGTTGCCGAGGAAGCGCCGGTCGTCAAGGCGCCGAAGGCGCGCGAGACGGTCTCGGGCACCGATCTCGGCATCGTCGTCCAGGGCGTCAGCGACGTGCTGATCCGCCTCGCGAAGTGCTGCACCCCGGTGCCCGGCGACGACATCGTCGGCTACGTCTCCCTCGGCAAGGGGATCACGATCCACCGAGGCGACTGCCCGAACGTCAAGGCCCTGCGCCGCAGCCCGGAGCGGTTCACGCCGGTCTCATGGGACGGCGCCGTCTCGACGAAGAGCTTCCGCGTCCAGATCGCGGTCGACTCGTGGGATCGGCCGCGCCTCCTCGAGGACGTCGCGCGCACCTTCTCCGAGCACGGGGCGAACATCGTCAGCTACGGCGGCGTGGTAGAGGATCAGCTCGCCAAGAACTGGTACACGGCCGAAGTCGGCGACCTGAAGAGCCTGCGCGCGCTGCTGACTGCTCTTCGGAACCTCGAGGCGGTCTTCGATGCGTATCGCGTCACGCCTTCCTGACCCTTCCATCCTCACTCGTTCGAGCGATCGAGTCGTTCCCGCGCGGCCTAACTCGATCAAGGGATAGCGCGCGCGGCTGACCTCTCCTACAAGAAGGGGGAGGGGGAGAGAACAGGCAGCGACGTCCGCTCGGCCCTCGCAGCCGAGCGGACGGCGCTCCTACCTTCCGGTCGCGTGCGGCGTTGCGTCGAAGGCGGCGATCAACTCTCGGAAGGCGGCCGGAACAGGTACCGCCGTTCGCTCGGCGAGGTCGATGCAGACGACCGTCATGGACGCCTTCGCCATGAGGACGTCCTCGCCGCCGTCCTCGTCGATCCGATACGCGGCGTGGTCGTAGGTGATGCTCGTCCGGCCGATTCGCTCGATGCGCACGAACACCTCGAGGAGATCGTCGAAGCGCGCGCCGGCGTGGTACTCGACGCTCGTCGCGCGCATCGCGAAGTCGACGTTGCCGAAGCTCGCGCGGCCGAGGTGCCGGTGGAACTCGGTGCGGGCAAGGTCGAAGTACGGCATGTAGCGCCCGTAGTAGACGACCCCTTGCGCGTCGGTATCGGAGAAGCCGACGCGCGCGTACGCCGCGTACCGAAACGGCGGCTTGCGCGCTGTCGAGTGCCCGAACTCGATCACGCGCCGATCGTAGCCACGACCTCGGCGCGGTCGTGTTGCACTCCCGCAACATTTGGTCCGACCACGGGACGGGGCTCGGCCAGCCGTGGCCGGAGGGGCGGTGATTACTCGCGGATGACGCCGAGGACCTCGGCGAGCTTGCGGTCCATCAGCTCCTGCGAGCGCGCCTCGAGGTTCAGCCGGAGCAGCGGCTCGGTGTTCGACGGGCGCACGTTGAAGTGCCAGTCGTCGAACTCGACCGACAGGCCGTCGAGATGCGTGACGCGGCCGTCGGCGCCGAATCGCTCTTCCAGCTCCGCGAGTTTCGCCGGCACGTCGGCGACCGGTGTGTTGAGCTCGCCCGTGATGAAGTAGCGCTCGCGCAGCGGTGCGAGCATCTGGCTGAACTTGCCGCGCTTCGAGATCAGGTCGCACATGAGCAGGAACGGCACCACGCCGGAGTCGGCCTGGGTGAAGTCGCGGAAGTAGTAGTGCGCCGACACCTCGCCGCCGAACACGGCGCCCTCCTCGCGCATGCGCTGCTTGATGTACGCGTGGCCGACGCGATTCATCAGCGGGATCCCGCCCGCCCGCGTGATCGCCTCGGGCACCGCCCAGGAGGCGCGGACGTCGTAGATCACCTTGCCGCCCGGTTCCTTCGCGAGAATCGACTCCGCGAACAGTGCTGTCGTGAAGTCGCCGGGAACGAAGTTGCCGGCGTCGTCGACGAAGAAGCAGCGATCAGCGTCGCCGTCATACGCGACGCCGAAGTCGGCCCGCTCGTCGGTCGTCTTGCGGATGATGAACTCGCGGTTCTCCGGCAGCAGCGGGTTCGGCTCGTGATTCGGGAACGAACCGTCCGGCTCGAAGTAACAGCGAACGACGTCGAGCATCGGCAGCCGGTCGAGAACCGGCGGAAGCATCGCTCCCGCCATCCCGTTCGCGGCGTCGATCACGACCCGCAGCGGACGGAGGGACTCGACGTCGACGAACGACAGCACCCGCTCCACGAAGCGGTCCCAGATGTCTTCTTCGCGGATCTCGCCGCGCTCGGCGTCGTCCCACTGCCCCGAGCGCGCGCGATCGCGGATGTCGAGCAGGCCGGACTCGCCGCCCACCGGCAAGGCGCCTTGCCGCACGATCTTCATCCCCGTGTACTCCTTGGGGTTGTGCGACGCGGTCACAGCGATGCCGCCGTCGAGCGCCAGTTCCCCGACGGCGAAATAGACCATCTCGGTGCCGACCATCCCGAGGTCGAGCACATCGGCGCCGCCGTCGGCCGCGCCTTCCCGCACCGCGTGCGCCATCGACGGGCTCGACAGCCGCATGTCGCGTCCGACCGCGATCCGGGCCGGCTCGAACTGCTCGACGAACGCCCGCCCGATCGCATACGCACCGGCCTCGTCGAGCTGCGTGCGATACAGCCCGCGCACGTCGTACGCCTTGAACGCGTCAGGGTCGAGCACGCGTCCGATGCTACGTCAACGCGCCGCGCAGCTTCGACTATCCCTCGAGCACGAGCTGGATCGCGCGCGTCGACTCCTCGTCCGGAGACTCCGAGATCACCGTCGCCGGCCGCTCGAACTGCGCCAGCGCGTCGCGCATCGGCTCTGCGCGGAGCGTCCCCTCGCCGTAGGAGAGGTGCTTCGTCTCGTTTCGATTCGCGAACTGGATGTCGGAGAAATGGATGTGGAACGGCGCACCGGGCTCGATGACCGCGTCCGCCTTCGCAAGTGCGTCCACGAACGGCTCCACCGTCGTGAGCGCTCCGTCGGTGGTGGCGTGCATGTGCGCGAAGTCGATGACGGGCCGCACCCAGTCGAGTCGTCCCGCGATCTCGACGACGTCGTCGATCGAGCCGAGCTCGCGCACGCGGCCCATCACCTCGATCCCGAACGGGACGGCGCGATCCTTGCCCTCGAGCCGCTCCCGCAGCTCGGCCAGCTGCTCGACGACCGCGTCGATCGCGTCTTCCCGGCTCCGTCCGAGCAGGAACCCGGGGTGGAAGACGACCACCTCGGCCCCGGCGGTCTTCGCGATGCCCGCCGAGTGGTCGAGCATCCCAACGGCCATGTTCAGCTTCTTCCCGCGTTCGGCGTGCCCCATGAAGCCGGCGATCGGCGCGTGGACCGAGAGTGCGATGTCCTGCTCCCGGCAGAGCTCGCCGAAGCGCTCGGCGAACGGATAGTCCATCCAGAACCGGCCCTCGAAGTCGATCTCGCAGGCGGAGAGCCCGCGCGCGAGCAGTGCCTCAACCGCCGCCTCGGGCGATTCACGGGCCGGGACCCGCGCCGGGCCGAAATGAAGGTGGCGGGCCATTCAGGGCGAGCGTACGCGAGAAGAGAACGGTCCGTCCGACGCCTTTTTTACTCTTTGCGACATGACCAACCGCCCGACCCGGATCGATCTCCTGGAGCTCGACATCGACCTTCGGCTCGCCGACCTCTGGCGGGAGGCCGCCGGCATCACCGACTGGTCGCTCGACGTCGTCGCCGCGTTCATGCGGGCCGCCTACGGGAAGGGCTACTGCGACTCGCTGACCGAGGACGCGCCGGGCGCACTTTGTGCCGATCACGGCTATCGCGTGCCCGCTCGGAAACCGCAGCCGATTCCGGCCGACGCGTAGCCGCGCGGCTATAGACTTTCGACCGTGTCCACGCGCAGTCCTGCGCGGCTCATCGTCGCCCTTTCCGTGGCGGCGGTGCTCGCCGTGTTCCTGCTCTACACGGCGGTCGCCGGTCACTCGACGCCGACGTTGACGCCGAGCCAGGTCGCCGCTCACACCGGGCAGCTGGCGGTCGTCGGGGCGGTCGTGGGCCCGGTCCGCGGCGACTCGCACAGCGCCGGCGGGTTGCGGTTCGGCCTGAAGAACATCCAGGGCAAGAGCGGGATCGTGCCGGTCGTCTACCGCGGCGAGAGCCCGCCGCCGCTCTTCACGATCGGCCGCAGCGTCGTCGTCAGCGGCAGCTACGCGTCGGGCGAGCTGGCGGCGAACACCATCCTGACGAAGTGCCCGTCGAAGTACACGGCAAAGCAGTCGCCCTCCTAGAGGCTTGACGTGAATCTCGCGCACTTACGGATGACGTCTCGGACACGGCGCATCTCGCCCGGTTCGGGCTCGAACGTAGGCACCGCTATGCCCTTCACCCGACCCGTGCGACCTGCTTGGTCTGAGCCATCGCCGCAAGCACCCCGATCCACATCAAGCTTCTAGATGGCTGAGCTCGGCCGTGCGGCGCTCGTGGTCAGCCTCGGGCTGTCGGTCTACGCGCTCGTCGCCGGAGCGCTCGCCGCGGTGCAGAACCGGCGCCGCCTCGCGACTTCGGCGCGCAATGCCCTCATCACCGCGTTCGCGTCGACGCTTGTCGCGGCTGTCGTGCTCGCGTCGGCGCTCGTCCGCCACGACTTCTCGTTCGTCTACGTCTCGGCGCACACGAATCGAACGCTGCCGACGCCGTACGCGCTGAGTGCGTTCTGGGGCGGGCAGGAAGGCTCACTGCTGCTGTGGCTCCTCGTGCTCACCGGGTACGGCGCACTCGCGGTGGCCGTCAACCGCAAGCTGCTCCGCGACCTCGTCGCCTGGGTCGTGCCCGTGCTCGGCGGCATCGCGACGTTCTTCGCGTTCATGCTCGTCGTCGTCGCGAGCCCGTTCGACACGCAGACCGCCCCCGTCGACGGCGCCGGGCTGACGCCGAGCCTCCAGAACCCGTACATGGTCGCCCACCCGCCGATGCTCTACCTCGGCTACGTCGGCCTCTCGATTCCCTTCGCATTCGGCGTCGGCGCGATGCTCTCCGGGCGCACCGACGAGCGCTGGATCGTCGCCACTCGCCGCTGGACGCTCGCCGCCTGGACGTTCCTCGGCTTCGGGCAGCTGCTCGGCGCCCACTGGGCCTACGTCGAGGTCGGCTGGGGCGGCTACTACGCCTGGGACCCGGTCGAGAACGCGGCGCTGATGCCCTGGCTGGCCGCGACAGCCTTCCTGCACTCGGTGATGATCCAGGAGCGCAAGGGCATGCTGAAGGTCTGGAACATGGTGCTGGTCGCGCTCGCCTTCGAGCTCTCCGTGTTCGGCACGTTCCTCACGCGCTCCGGGGTCGTGAACTCGATCCACTCCTTCGCGAAGAGCTCCATCGGCGCGTGGTTCCTCGCCTTCGTCGTCATCTCCACGCTCTTCTCGGTCGCGGTGATCCTCTGGCGGCTGCCGCTCCTGAAAGCGCGGACAAAGCTCGAGTCGGCGCTCTCACGCGAGGCGGCGTTCCTCTACAACAACCTCCTGCTGATCGCCCTCTGCCTGACGATCCTGTGGGGCGTGCTCTTCCCGATCGTCACGGAGCTCGTGAAGGGCGAGACGCGCACGATCGGGCGCCCGTACTACGACTTCTTCCTGCGCAGCTTCGGCCTGCCGCTCCTCCTCCTGATGGGGATCGGCCCGTTGATCGCCTGGCGGAAGGCGAGCGCGCGCCAACTCGTGCGCACGCTCGCCTGGCCGATCACCGTCGCGGTCGTGACCGGCGTCGTGCTGATCGTGGCCGGCGCGGGCTCGTCGACGCCCGGGTTGATCGCGTACACGTTCTCTGCATTCGTCCTGACGACGATCGTCGTCGAGGTCGTGCGCGGGACGCGAGCGACGGGCTCGCTCTTCATCCTCATCTCGCGGAACCGCCGGCGGTACGGCGGTTACATCGTGCATGCGGCGATCGTCCTGCTCGCGATCGGGATCGCCGGGTCGAGCGCATACGGCAGCTCGCGCGAGCAGCGCCTCGTGCCCGGGCAGACGATGCACATCTCCGGCTACACGCTCACCTACCGGCGCATCGTCCATCCGTACAACCCGAACGCCTACGAGACGCGAGCGGTGTTCGACGTCAGCGGCCGCTGGAGCGGCACCGTGCTGTCCGGTGACAACGCCTACCGCAATCCTCCGGAGCCTTCGCGCGAGGTCGGGATCAAGACCGACTGGCTACGGGGTGAGGATCTGTATGTGATCGCCGACGACGTCAACACGAAGACCGGCGTCGTCTACGTGAAGGTGCTCGTGAAGCCGCTCGTCAACCTGATCTGGGTTGCGGGGATCGTGTTCTTGCTCGGGTCGGGCGTTGCGCTCTGGCCCGACGCGCGCGAGCAGCGGCGGCTCGTCACGCGGCTCGCGTCCGCGCGGGCGTGAACACCGTCGCCCTCGTGCTCGGCGTCGTGCTCGCAGCCGGCGCGGTGGTCTTCGTCGCGCTGCCGTTCCTGCGCGAGCCCGTGACCGACGACGATCGGCTCGATGCGCCGAGCGCCGAGGAGTCGCGGCATCTCGGCCTCGTCGAGGAGCGCGACCGTGCCCTCGCGGCTCTGAAGGAGCTGGAGTTCGACCATCGCACCGGAAAAGTGGGGGACGAGGACTACGGCCAGCTCGTCGGCCCGCTGCGCCGCCAGGCCGCCGCGGCGCTCCGGGCGCTCGACCGGGAGCCGCGCTACGGTTCGGAGATGAGCTTCGAAGAGCCCGAGGTCGTCCCCGAGCCGAGCCCACCGCCCGACGAGGGCACACTTCCCGGCCCGGTCGTCGTGCCGGAGCCCTCGCCGCCGCCCGACGAGGGGACTCCGCCGAGTCAGCCGCAGATTCCGGAGCCCGGCCCGCAGGAGTAGGGCCCAGCGGCGGCGAATCGTCCGCTATGCGGCGACTCACGCTCGCACTCCTCGTCTTGCTCGTCGTCGCGACGCCGGCGTTCGGCGATGACGTGACGAAGAAGCACCAGGTCGACGGAAAGATCTCGAGCCTGCAGGGTCGGCTGGCGCAGCAAAAGCGAAACGAGCAGGCACTACGCAACGAGGTTGCCGACTTCACCTCGCGGATCCGCTCGCTGGAGGGACGAGTCGGCGACGTCTCGCTCCGCCTGAAGACGCTCGAGGCCGACCTCGCGCTGCACCAGCGGCGTCTCGACGCGCTGAACGCGCTCTTCTCGCTCCAGACGAAGCGCTACACCTTCCTCCAGGAGCAGTACAGGTCGTCGATCGCGACGCTCCAGCGTCGCCTCGTCGACATCTACGAGTCGGACCCGGCCTCGACGCTCGACGTCTTCCTCGGCGCGCGCAACGTGCAGGACGCGCTCGACGAGGTGCAGTACATGAACGAGATCGGCGACCAGGACCGGCGGATCGCGCAGGAGGTGGCGACGGCGAAGGCGCAGGTGAAAGCCGCACGCGCGAAGACCAAGGTGCTGCGCGCAAGCGTCAAGGGCGAGACCGCGGTGATCGCGGCCCGCACCGCGCAGACGCGCGACGTGCGCGATCAGCTCGTCGGCGCGACGAACGATCTCTCGTCGACCAAGAACCAGAAGCTCACGGACCTCTCGCAGCTCACTGCATCCGAGCGCGCCGAAGCCGAGGAGATCGATGCGCTCCAGGCGGCGTCGGCCGCGATCGGCGAACGCATCCGAGCCGCCCAGGCGCAACACGGCGCGAACGGCGCCACCTCGACGCCGTCGGCGGCGGGACTGATCTGGCCGGTCAGCGGCCCGATCACGAGCCCGTTCGGCTGGCGCTGGGGACGCATGCACCAGGGGATCGACATCGGCGTCCCGATGGGCACCCCGATCCACGCTGCCGCGGCCGGCACCGTGATCTATTGCGGCTGGGAGGAGGGCTACGGGAACTTCGTCGTCCTCGACAACGGCGGCAACCTCGCGACCGCCTACGGGCACCAGAGCGCGATCGCGGTCACGTGCGGGCAGACCGTCGCGCAGGGCCAGGTGATCGGCTACGTCGGCTGCACGGGGCACTGCACCGGCCCGCACCTCCACTTCGAAGTCCGGATCGACGGCAATCCCGTCGATCCCATGGGCTACCTGTAGCGCTTCAGTGCGCTATCGGCGGCCCTGGGCCCCCCGGAAGAAGAAGGCGATCAGCCAGACGAGCGCGGCGACGACTGCGACGTAGAACAACACGTGCACGACGAAGCCGGCAGCGAACACGATCAGCACGATCAAGAGCAACATCAGCAGCAGGAACATTGAGGCTCCTTCGGGTTGGAAGGACTGGGCTCTCCGGAGTGTCGCATCGCTCAGACGAGGCCCGCGGTCTGGACGAGCAGGAAGATGTTCAGCGCGATGATCACGGTCGCGGCGATCGACGCAGCGACGGTCGTGATGCGCCGGTTCTGGAGTTGGCCCATGATGTCGCGGCGGGCCGTGAAGACGACGAGCGGGACGAGCGCGAACGGGATCCCGAACGAGAGCACGACCTGCGAGAGGACGAGCGTCCGTGACGGGTTGACGCCGATCGCGATCACGATGAAGGCCGGCACCATCGTCGCGAGCCGTCGTACGGTGACGGGGATCTGGCGGCGGATGAACCCCTGCATCACCACCTGGCCCGAGAGCGTCCCGACGGCGGAGCTCGAGAGCCCGGACGCGATCAGCGCGAGCGCGAACAGCACGCTCGACGCCCCGCCCAGGATGGGCTGGAGTGTCTTGTGCGCCCCCTCGAGCGAGTCGACGTGGAGGAGGCCGGTGCGAAAGAACGTCGAGGCGGCCATCACGAGCATCGAGACGTTGATGACGCCGGCAATCGACATCGCGATCACGACGTCGATACGTGTGTAGCGGAGCAGCGTCTGCGCGTCCTCGTCGGTCTCGGGTACGAGTCGGTCCTGGGTGAGCGCCGAGTGCAGGTAGATCACATGCGGCATCACGGTCGCGCCGAGGATTCCGACGGAGAGCAGAACGGCCTCGGTGGTCCCGAACTGGGGCACGACGGCGTGGTGGAGCACCTCGCCCCAGTTGGGATGGGCGAATGCGAGCTCGGCGACGTAGCAGCCGCCGATCACCCCGACGAGTGTCGCGATCACCGCTTCGAGGAGCCGCACGCCGAAGCGCAGCAGCCCGAGGATCGCGAAGGCCGCGATTCCCGCTGCGACCGCCGACGGAAACAGGGCGAGGCCCGTCAGCAGGTGGATGCCGATCGCGGCACCGAGGAACTCGGCGAGGTCGGTTGCCATGGCGATCAGCTCCGCCTGCACCCAGAGCCCGAACGTCACGCGCCGCGAGAACTGCTCGCGGCACATCTCCGGCAGGTTGCGGCCGGTCGCGATGCCGAGCTTCGCCGACAGCACCTGGATCAGCATCGCGAGCAGGTTCGCCGCGACGATCACCCAGACCAGGCGGTAGCCGAAACGCGACCCGGCGGCGATGTTGGTCGCGAAGTTGCCGGGATCGATGTACGCGACGCAGGCGATGAAGGCCGGCCCGAGGAACGGCAGGATCCGGAAGCGCTTGCGGTGGAGGGCGTCGTCGACCGTCCGGAGGCCGGCGGGCAGGACTTCGAGGCGCGAGTCGATCACTGCGCCCGATGTTAGCCGGACCTAAAAATTCAGGCGGAGCGGACCAGGCGCAGGTCGGGCAGGTTGCGGAAGCGCTCGTCGATGTCGAAGCCGTAGCCGACGAAGAACTCGTCGGGGATCGTGAAGCCGACATAGCCGACCGGGAGGTCGTCGACGAGCCGGCGGTAGGGGCGGTCGAAGAGCGTCGCGGCCGTGAGCGACGCGGGACCGCGCAGCTCGAGCGACCGGACGAGGTAGTGCATCGTGAGGCCCGTGTCGACCACCTCGTCGACGATCACCACGTGGCGGCCGGCGATCTCGGTGTCGAGGTCCTTCAGGAAGCGGATCCCGATCATGGCTCTCGTGGTCGGCCGTGCCGTATCCCGCCAGCTCGAGGAAGTCGAGCGCGTGGTGGATCGGGAGCGCCCGCGACAGGTCGCAGATGAACGGGATGCACGCCTTCATGCATCCGATCAGGACCGGCTCCCGGCCCGCGAAGTCGCGGGCGAGGTCGGCGCCGAGCTCGCGCACGCGCCGACGTAGCTCGCCGGCATCGAGGAAGACCTCGCCGATGCGCTCGTCGAGCGGGGCCGACGCGCTCAGGATGCCTTCCGCAGCCCGTGGCGGGCCGCGAGCCGTGCGAAATCGCGCTCGTAGAAGAGCTTGACCTTCACCTCCGGGTACAGCTTCCGCAGCTTGCGGAGCTTGCGGTTCTTGCGCGTGACGAGCGACTGCTTCATCACGGTCACTTCGAGGTAGAGGTCCTGCTCGGGCAGGTAGAAGTCGGGCGTGAAGGCCTCGGTGACCCGGCCCTCTTCATCGCGGGCGAGCACGAAGGTCGTGGGCTCGTAATCCCACGGGATTCCATACCAGTCCAGGATCTTCGCGTACTCGAGCTCCGCAGGGTTCGCAAAGCGCGGAGGCTCTGAGCCGCAGAATGCCTGGAAAACAGGCGTTTCTAGCGACACTACCCGCAGGGTAGCAACTGCTTCGGATGATTCAGAGGCTCGGTCGAGCCTCTAAAGTCACCGGCGTGGAGCCGCTCACGATCGCGCACCTCTCGGATCTCCACTGTGGAGAGCCGCATTTCGTGCCGGACCTCCTCGAACGAGCGATCGCCGAGATCAACGAGCTGAAGCCCGACATCGTCGTCTGCTCGGGCGATCTGACCACCTTCGGCTTCAAGGAGGAGTACGCGAAGGCCAAGCGCTACCTCGACCGGATCGAGTGCGAGGCGCTCGTCGTCGTGCCCGGCAACCACGACTCGCGCAATGTCGGCTACGTGCACTTCGAGGAGCTCTTCGGCGAGCGCAACTCGGTCCTGCGCCGCTCCGGCGTGACGGTCGTGGCCGTCGACTCGACCGAGCCCGACCTCGACAACGGGCAGATCGGGCGCGGGCGGTACCGATGGATCGAGGAGTCGTTCGCCGCCGAGCCGGCCGAGCTTCGGATCTTCGTGCTCCACCATCACCTGCTGCCGATCCCGGGCACCGGCCGCGAGCGCAACGTCGTGTACGACGCCGGCGACGCAATCGAGTGCCTGCAGCGCGCAGGTGCGCAGCTCGTGCTCTCGGGCCACAAGCACGTCCCGTACGCGTGGAAGCTCGAGAACCTGTTCGTGGTCAACACCGGCACCGTCTCCACCCTGCGTCTCCGCGGCGATTCGCGGCCCTGTTACAACGTGATCGAGGTGTCCGGATCGCATGTCTCCGTCTGGCGCCGCTACCCGTTCCACGGGCAGGAGCGGATCATCCAGTTCGACCTCGCGACCGGCGAGTACGAGAAGTACACGGGCCGGATCGAGCGCGAGGTGACCGCGAAGCGGTGACGCGCGCGGTCGCTCTGATCGACGGCGAGCACTACGCGGCGGTCGTGCGCGACGCGCTCGTCGCGCTGCCGTACGAGTTCATCGGCGCGATCATGGTCGGCGGGACCGAGAAGCTCCGCGAGGGCGCCGACTACGGCGTGCCGCTCGTCGAGGGCTTCGCCGGAGCCGAGGTCGTCGTCGACCTCTCGGACGAGCCCGTGCTCGGCCCCGCCGAGCGCTTCCGCTGGGCCTCGCGCGCGCTCGCGGCCGGACTGCCGTACATCGGCGCCGACTTCCGCTTCGAGCCGCCGCGCTTCGAGCCGTTCGAGCTTCCCTCGATCGCGGTGATCGGGACCGGGAAGCGGGTCGGCAAGACCGCCGTCACGGCGCACCTCGCACGGCTGCTCGACCGCGACCGCAGCGTCGTCGTCGTCGCGATGGGCCGCGGTGGGCCGGCCGAGCCCGAAGTCGTGGAGGTGCCGCCGGGCATCGACGAGCTCGTGGCGCTGTCGCGCTCGGGCCGGCACGCTGCCTCCGACCACCTCGAGGTGGCGGCGCTCTGCGGGGTCACGACGATCGGCTGCAGACGCGCGGGAGGCGGGCTCGCCGGGGCGGTCTTCGACTCGAACGTCGAGGAGGGTGCGCGCCTCGCGGCCGCTCGCGCTCCCGACGTCGTCGTCTTCGACGGCAGCGGAGCCGCGATCCCGCCGGTGGCGGTCGACCGACGCGTCCTCGTGGTCGGCCCCGGCCAGGACGCGGATGCCTACCTGAACACCTACCGCCGGCTGATCTCCGACCTCCTCGTCTCGGTCAACTGCCGGGTGGAAGGGGCGATCGAGGCGACCCTGCGGCTGCGGGCGACCGCGCCGCTCGAGGGCCGGGTCGCCGTCTTCACCGCGGGCGGAACCGACGTGGGGCATCTCGAGGCGGAGGTCGTCCACGTCTCGGCGAACCTCGCCGATCGCAGTGCGTTGCGCCGGGAGCTCCGCTCCGTCGACGCGGACACCTACCTCGTCGAGCTGAAGGCTGCTGCGATCGACGTCGTGGCCGAGCATGCGCTCGCCGCCGGCAAGCGTGTCGTCGCCGCCGCGAACGACGTGGTCGCCGTCGACGGCGATCTCGATGCGGCGCTCCTCGCGCTCCTGCCCGAGGGCGTGCCGGCGTGAGCCAGCGCCGCCACGGCGAGCCGCTGCCGCTCGGCGACGACACCTTCCCGTACTCGAAGGGCTTGATGGCGCGGGCGCTGATCGCCGCGGGCGTCCCGCCCGACGGCGCCTATCAGCTCGCCCGCCGCCTGGAGCTCGATCTGGCGGAACGAGGCGTCAGCTCCGTCGAGGTCGAGCGCCTCGAAGGCATGGCACAGGAGGTCCTCGGCGAGCAGGAGGGGGCCAGGGCGACGAGCCGTCTCCGCCGTCTGGCCGATCTCCAGGCGCTCGACGTGCCGATCATCGTGCTGATCGGCGGGTCGACCGGCACCGGGAAGTCGACCGTCGCGGCGGAGGTCGGCAACCGGCTCGGGATCACGCGGGTCGCGTCGACCGATTTCATCCGGCAGACGATGCGCGCGTTCTTCTCCCGCGAGTTCATGCCGACGATCCACTACTCGAGCTTCGAGGCGGGCGAGGCGCTCGACAGCGAGGTGACGGGCGATCCGGTCATCGTCGGGTTCGTCGACCAGTGCCGTCACGTCTGCGTCGGGGTCGATGCCGCGATCAGGCGGGCACTGACCGAGGGATGGTCGATGGTGCTCGAGGGCGTTCACCTCGTGCCGGGCCTGCTCCCTTCCGAGCTCGACGGTGCCCTGCTCGTCCACGTCGTGGTCGAGATCGCCGACGAGGAGGTGCACAAGATGCACTTTCATGTGCGTGACGCAGCGACCGGCGGGATCCGTGCGATGGACAAATACCTCGACCGGCTCGGTGATATTCGGCGCATCCAGACGTACGTCGTCGGTCGTGCGCGACGGGACGGCGTCCCCGTCGTCGAGAATGCGAACGTGGAGCGCACGATCGACACGTTGATCGAGCTCGTGATGCAGGCGTCCGAGCGCGCGAGGCCGGCGTGACGGGGCTGGACCACGAAGGCCGGCGCCCCTGCCAGTGCGAGACGTTCGCGCGTGTCACCGAGCGGGCCGCGCTCGCCGGCGCGCGGTGGCTCGGCCGCGCCGACATGGAGGCCGCCGAGGACGCGGCCTTCTCCGGCGCGAGGGTCGCGCTCGAGCAGATGCCGATCAGCGGACAGGTCGTGATCGGGGCCCCCGAGGGGGCCGAGCAGCTGGCGGCCGGCTCGGTGGTCGGCGCGGGTGGGGAGGAGTACGACCTCGCGCTCGATCCGCTCGAGGGCCGCGCGGTAGTCGCGCGCGGAGGCACGAACGCGATCTCGATGATCGCCGCCTCGCCGCTCGGGTCGTTGCCGTCGCTGCCCGACATGTACATGCGCAAGATGGCGGTCGGGCCGCGGGCCAGGGGGTCGATCTCGCTTGGGAGCCCTGTCGGCGACAACGTCCGCTCGATCGCCGACGCGTTCGGGCGCATGGTCAACGACATCACCGCGATCGTGCTCGACCGGCCGCGCCATCATGACCTGATCGAGGAGATCCGCGCGTCCGGCGCGCGGATCAAGCTGATCCAGGACGGGGATGTGACCGCGTCCATCAGCGCCGCCGTCCGCGGCACGAACGACCATCTCGCGATCGGCATCGGCGGTACGCGGCAGGCCGTGCTGGCGGCCGCCGCGCTGCGCTGCCTCGGCGGCGAGCTGCAGGCGCAGCTCTGGCCCACGCGCCGCGCCGAGATCGAGGAGGCGCGCGAGCACGGGATCGACGACATCGAACGCGTCTTCACGATCGACGATCTCGCCCCGCAGGAGGTGATCGTCGTCGCGACCGGCGTCTCGAACGGCGACCTGCTCCGCGGCGTCCAGTTCCTGGCCGACTCCGCGCGCACCCACTCGCTCGTGATGTGCACCCGGTGCAACTGGGTGCGGTTCGTCGACGGAATCCACTTCTTCGCCCGCGACCGGCGCGAAGAGGTGCGCCTCAACTGACCGGGATCGACTACCCTCGAGGCCATGGCAACCAAGGAAGACGTCGTCGAGGCGCTGCGCCAGGTCGAGGATCCGGAGCTCGGGATGGACATCGTCGAGCTCGGGCTCTTCTACGAGGCCGAGATCGAAGGCCCGAAGGCGAAGGTCACCTACACGCTCACGTCGATGGGCTGCCCCGCGGGGCAGATGATCCAGGAGGACATCGAGCGCGTGGTGCTCGAGATCCCCGGCATCGAGAACGTGGAGAGCGACCTGACGTTCGAGCCGCCGTGGACCCCGGACA
>CAVWQY010000006.1:0-1082445 GCA_963757255.1 uncultured Thermoleophilia bacterium | reverse complement strand
ACTACCCCGTTCCGCCGATTGACGCTCTCCGGCGGCGCCGCGTAGACTCATATCCGACGAAATCACTCGGATATCGAGGCCACGACCCTGACGACCGCCGCCACGCCCGCCCCAGCTTCCGCACCCGTCCCGACCCACCGCCTCGCCTACCACGGCAGCGGCGCCATCGCCTTCTGACGAAGGGCGAGTACGGCGTCCGGCTGATGGTCCAGCTCGGGCGGCACTACGGGACGGGGCCGGCGTCGCTGGCCGAGATCGCCGCCGAGGAGGACCTCCCGCGCGCCTATCTCGAGCAGCTCGTCGTCAGCCTCCGCGACGCCGGTCTCGTGACCAGCACGCGCGGCGCGCACGGCGGCTACGAGCTGGCGCGCGCGCCCGAGACGATCTCCATGGCCGACGTCCTGCGCGCCCTCGAAGGCCCGATCGCCCCGATGCTGTGCGCGACCGACGACCCGGAACACGGCGTCCTGTGCGACCGATCGGCCCGCTGCACCGTCAACGTCCTGTGGGTCCGCGTCCGCGACGCGGTCACCGGCGCGCTCGACTCGATGACCCTCGCCGATCTCGTCCCGCCCCGCACCGACCCGGCGGCCGCGACCGCCGCCTCGCTCCGATCCAGCCGACACCGCTCCAGGGAGCCTGACCGACCCGTGACGACCGACACCGCCGACGACCAGCAGCTCATCATCCGCGGCCTTCGCGTCGCGCCCGTCGCCGCGCCCGACCACGAGATCCTGCAGGGCATCGACCTGACCGTCGGCAAGGGCGAGGTCCACGCGATCATGGGCCCGAACGGCTCGGGCAAGACGACCCTCGCCTACGCGCTGATGGGCCACCCGGCGTACGTCGTCAAGGGCGGCGAGGTCCATCTGGAAGGGCCGTGACATCCTCAAGCTGTCGCCCGACAAGCGCGCCCGGCTCGGCCTGTTCCTCGCCTTCCAGTACCCGACCGCCATCCCGGGCCTGTCCGTCGCGTGTTCATCCGCTCGGCGCTCAACGCCAAGCTCCAGGGCATCGACAAGAACCCCGACATCGACCCGACCGACTCGGTCAAGGGCGGCGTGTCCATGCGCGACTTCCGCAACAAGATGCGCGAGAAGATGGCGCTCCTGCGGATGGACGAGGGCTTCGCCAGCCGCTACGTCAACGACGGCTTCTCGGGCGGCGAGAAGAAGCGCCTCGAGATGCTCCAGATGGCCGTCCTCGAGCCGGAGATGGCGATCCTCGACGAGACCGACTCCGGGCTCGACATCGACGCCCTGCGGATCGTCGCCGAGGGCGTCAACGCGATGCTCAACCCGGACCTCGGCGTCCTGCTCATCACCCACTACCAGCGGCTGCTCAACTACATCACCCCGGACTTCGTCCACGTCCTGGCCCAGGGCAAGATCATCACCTCGGGCGGCAAGGACCTCGCGCTCCGACTCGAGGACGAGGGCTACGGGCCGGTCCTCCGCGAGAACGGCTACGAGACCGAGCTGCCCGACGAGGCGCTGCTCGTGCCACAGGCGCCCGCCGGCGAGAGCTCGAAGCCGTGGAGTCCGCCCGCTAGCGGGCGACGGCCATGACCATCACCACCGAGCCGACGACGCGCCGCGCTCGACGCCCAGGCGCTGCGCGCCGACTTCCCGATCCTCGCCCAGGAGATCAACGGCCACCCGCTGGTCTACCTCGACTCGGCGTCGACGAGCCAGAAGCCCTCCGTCGTCATCGACGCCATCGACGACTACTACCGCGAGTACAACGCGAACGTCCATCGCGGGATCTACACCATCGGCGAAAAGGCGACGGCGGCGTACGAGGCGGCCCGCGTCAAGGTCGCGCGGTTCATCAACGCCCCCGACAGCCACGAGGTCATCTTCACCCGCAACGCGACCGAGGCGATCAACCTCGTCGCCTACTCGTGGGGCCGGCGCAACATCGACCGCGGCGACGCGATCGTGCTGACCGAGATGGAGCACCACGCCAACCTCGTCCCGTGGCAGCTCCTCGTCCAGGAGCGCGACGGCGACCTCGAGTTCATCCCGATCACCGACGACGGGATCCTCCGCCTCGACGTCTTCGAGGTCCTGCTGCGGCTCAAGCCCAAGCTCGTCGCGTTCACCCACGTCTCGAACACGCTCGGGACGATCAACCCGGTCCGCGAGATGGTCGAGATGGCCCACGCGGCCGGCGCCCTGGTGCTGGTCGACGGCGCCCAGGCCGTCCCGCACGTGCCGGTCGACGTCCAGGCGCTCGGCGCCGACTTCTACGCGTTCAGCGGCCACAAGATGCTCGGGCCGATGGGCTCGGGCGCGCTGTGGGGCCGGCGCGAGCTGCTCGAGGCGATGCCGCCGTTCCTGTCGGGCGGCGAGATGATCCGCGAGGTCCACCTCCGGCGGAGCGACTTCAACGACATCCCCTGGAAGTTCGAGGCGGGCACGCCGGCCGTCGGCGACGCGATCGGGCTCGGCGTGGCGGCGGATTACCTGACGGCCATCGGCATGGACGCCGTGCGCGAGCATGAGCGCGACCTCGTCGCCTACGCGCTCGAGACGCTCCCGCGCGAGATCCCGGACATCGCGCTGTACGGCCCGATGGATCCCGCGCTCCGCGGCGGCGTCGTCCCGTTCAACCTGCCCGGCATCCACCCGCACGACGTCGCCCAGGTCCTCGACCGCTTCGGCATCGCGGTCCGGGCCGGCCACCACTGCACGATGCCGCTCCACGAGCGGCTCGACCTGGCCGCCACGGCCCGTGCGAGCTTCAACGTCTACTCGACCCGCGAGGACATCGACGCCCTCGCCGCGGGCCTCAAGGAAGTCCAGCGCGTCTTCAACGGCTGAGACTGCTTTAGGTGTCGTGACCGCGTTCGAGGCGACGCATGGCCGATGACACGCCACCCTCGCCGCGGGCCTCGAGCCCCTCGATCGCCCCCTCGATGTCGGCGCTCGAGCGGTTCTGGCTGAGCTTCCACTTGCCCTCGACCCGGTCGATCACGATCTCGATGCCGACGATGGCCCGGAGCTGGCCCTCGACGTAGGGCCGCGGCGCGTCGTCGACCGACCAGGGCTCGGTGCGAGCACCCTCGTGCAAAGACGTCAGTCGCCGCACGTTGATCTCGACCCAGGCCGGGTCATCGTGGACGACGAGTCGGCCATGGACCTGGGCGATGATGTAGTTCCAGGTCGGGACGACCCGGCCGTGCTCGCGCTTCGTCGCGTACCACGCCGGAGAGATGTAGGCGTCCGGGCCCTGCACGATGACAAGCGCCTCGCCGACTGCCGGGACCTGCCACTGGCGGTTGTTCCGCGCGACGTGCCCCATCAACGCGCCCCACGGTCCGAGCCCGGGCCGGCTCCCACCCTCGTCCAGCACCAGCGGCAGCATCGTGGCCAGCAGCCCCTCGGCGGTCGCGGTGATAAGGTTCGCGGCGCCCGGGTGCCGCAGCAGCTCGCGGACCTCCTCGTCGTCGGGCTTGAAATGGGCGGGGACGTACATCCCGGCGATTATCGCCGGGTCCGCATGACACGCGCGGAGATCCGCCGAATAAGGTCTTGACGAGCGCGTCGCGCGAGGGACGATATCCAGATATGAGCGGTGACTCTCGGCACGCGCGGCTGTCTCGGCTGGATCCGGTCAACTGGCCGCCCGGCATCGGGATCGTCCTCTTCGTCGCGTGGCTCGCCTATGCCATCGCGAGCACGCTCTGGGTCCACCTGCTGCTGTGGACCGTCCTGCCCGTGGGGTTGGCGCTCTACCTGATCGCGGAACGCTACCCATTGCGCGTGGTGCTCCTAGTGATCGCTCCCTTGACCTTCGTCACCGTGCTCTCGCAGGCAGTCGCCGTCCTGCCCATCACCCCGACCTGGGCGGCCTTCGCCATCTACCTGGTCGGCTGCGCGTATTTCTCGTTGGTCGTGTGCTACCCGGAACGCGACCGGATGGTCGCGCGACTCCCGAGACCCGTCCTTGGCGAGACCTTCGCGGCGCGATTGTCCTGGGCCCGCTTCGAGGACTCGGTCATGGCGACCAACGCGGTCGTCCGCAAGATCAACTCCGGCGGCCGCGAGAGCGGCCGGACGCCAGGCGCTCGAGCGACTGGCAGCGGAGGCGCGACGTGAATCGGTCCGCGGTGGCATCTGGCAGGAGGCGTGGGCCGCGCATGCGGCCTGGCTCGACGGTCTCGGCGAGCTGGTCGGCGCCGAACAGACACCGGAGGCCCTCCGCCACGTCAATGAGCTCCTCGCCGAATCAATCGGGTGCAGATGGTCGCGATGGAGCAGACGGACCATGCCGGCGAACCTATATCCGACTGATATGGTCGGAATTGGCGGTTCGCGCTACACTCGAACGAGCATGGACGACCTGTACCGCGACTACATCCTCGAGCACTACCGCCGGCCCCACAACTTCGGGGTCATCGAGGACGCCGACGCGTCCTACGAAGGCGCCAACCCGCTGTGTGGCGACCGGATCACGCTGATGCTCGGCGTCCACGATGGCGTCGTCGACGCGTCGCCTTCACGGGCCGCGGCTGCGCGATCAGCCAGGCCAGTGCCAGCCTCCTGACCGACGAGATCAAGGGCAAGCCGGTCGAGGACGTCGCGGCCTTCCGGCGCCGACGACCTGCTCGACCTGCTCGGCATCGAGATCAGCCCGGCGCGCCTCAAGTGCGCGATGCTCAGCCACGACAGCCTCCAGCACGTCCTTGGTGACCTGGGCGCGAGCGACCCGAGGAACACCACGCCGAGCCCGGCCGAGGCCGGGGCATGACAAGCCGGATCGAGCGCCGCTGCAGGTGTCTGCGGCCGGCCTGACGCCGGCTCGTCCCCGCGGACACCGAACCGCGATCCACCCTCACCCGCCCTGGCACGGAAACCGCTGCCAGCCCGTCGATCATCGGAGCCCCCCACCCCATGCCGAAGTCCTACGCCGACCTCCTCCGCGAGGCCCGCGCGCAGATCAGAGAAGTCACCCCACAGGAAGTCGACGCCCTCCCCGTGGGCGCCGCCACCATCGTCGATGTCCGTGAAGACTCGGAATGGGAGCAGGGCCACCTGCCCGGCGCCCAGCACGTGTCGAAGTCGTATATCGAGCAGCAGATCGAGGGCATCGCGCCCGACCGTGACGCACCGGTGATCCTGTACTGCGCCGGCGGCGTCCGCTCGCTGTTCGCGGCTCAGACCCTCGCGGAGATGGGCTATACCGACGTCGCCTCGATGTCGGGCGGATTCCGGGCTGGAAGGGCAGCCGGTCTCGAGTTGGTGACCCCGGTCGTCCTGACAGCCGAGCAGAAGCAGCGCTACAGCCGCCACCTGCTGATCCCCGAGGTCGGGGTCGAGGCCAGGCGACGCTGCTCGGCTCGAAGGCGCTGTTCATCGGCGCCGGCGGGCTCGGCTCGCCCGCCGCGCTCTACCTCGCCGCGGCGGGCGTCGGGACCATCGGCATCGTCGACTTCGACATCGTCGATGTCTCCAACCTCCAGCGCCAGATCATCCACACGCACCGACCGGGTCGGCGAGCAGAAGGTCGATTCCGCCCGGAAGTCGATCAACGCCCTCAACCCCGAGGTCAAGGTGGTCCCCCACGACGAGATGCTCGTCGCGGCCAACGTCGAGCGGCTCATCGCCGGCTACGACGTCATCATCGATGGGACGGACACGTTCGAGACGCGCTACCTCCTCAACGACGCCGCAGTCGCGGCCGGCATCCCGGTCGTCCACGCGTCGCGTCTTCCGGTTCGAGGGCCAGCTGACGACATTCGTCGCCGTACGAGGGCCCGTGCTACCGCTGCCTGTACCCGACCCCGCCGCCGCCCGAGCTCGCCCCGGGCTGCTCGGTGGCCGGTGTGCTCGGCGTCGTGCCCGGGATCATGGGCATGCTCCAGGCGAACGAGGCGCTCAAGGTCCTGCTCGGGATCGGGACGACGCTGGCCGGCCGGCTGCTCCTGTTCGATGCGCTCGAGACCGAGTTCACCGAGCTCAAGCTGCGGCGCGACCCGGACTGCCCGGTCTGCTCTGACGCCGCCGTCGCGGCGCGGGCGGCCGGGGTGCCGTTCCAGGTCGACGGCGTGACCGTCGAGGCCCCGTTCCTGCTGACCGGCTCGTTCGGAGGCCAGGCGTGAGCACTGTGTTCATCCCGGCGGTCCTGCGGCCCAACGTCGGCGGCGCCAAGTCGCTCGAGCTCGATGGCAATTCGATCCGCGACGTCGTCGGCGCGCTGGTCGAGCAGCACTATATCTGAACCACAAGAAAGGACTCGTGCATGCCTCTCGTAAAGGTGAATCTGCTCAAGGGCCGCTCGGCCGAAGAGAAGGACTCGATCGCCGCCTCGATTCAGACAGCTCTCGTCAGCACACTCGAGGTACCCGATGCCGACCGGTATCAGTTGTTCAACGAGTACGACGGGGAGAGCTTCCGTCATACCAGCGGATATCTCGGCATGGCCTACACCGACCAGTTGCTGATCGTTGAGATCACGTTTCTGGAGGGTCGTGACGATGAGGTCAAGAAGTCGTTGCTCGCCGAGATCAACCGCAATCTGGTCGCGGCCGGAGTGGTGGGTGGCGACGACGTGTTCGTCCTGATCACCGAGATCGGCCGCGCCAATGTCTCCTTCGGCCAGGGGCTTGCCCAGCGCGCTCCGACCTCATGACCGGCCGCTTCACTCGCCTCGCCGCGGATCACACCGGTTTAGCCGCGCGTGTCGGACGGCCGACGGGGCTGACCGGTTGGAGGCGCGGGCGGCCGCTGTCGGCTGGGCTCAGCTCGGCGAGGAGGCGCCCATCGCCGTGACGACAGTCGCAAGGTTCGCCCGGTGGACGTCCTCGGGCGTCGGCGGCAGCACGTCATCCCAGATCATCGCGAAGCCGCTGGCCGTCTGACGCAAGCCCGTCTGCCGGGCCATGAACCACCAGTGAAGGTGGGCAGCGCCCTCGCCATAGCGGAGGATGTGGACGCGCTCGACGCCCTCGATCTCGAGCACCGCGCGCTCGACGCGAGCCAGCATGACGCCCATCTCGGCGAGCATGTCGTCCGGCAGGTCGCGTGGGCCGTCGACATGCACGCGCGGCTCCAGGATCAGCACGGCGGGCAGGCCGCTGGGCGGAAAGGACTGCAGCCGCCAGCGCTCGTCGGTCCAGAGGTACTCGTCGTCGCCCTTGCCGCACGCGGTGCACGGGCGGGCGCCCTCGCCGTCGCGGTCGGGCTCGGGCTCCGGCGCGCGCAACATCTTGGGCGTAACCCCGCCGGCGAACGGCCAGGAGTCCCACTCCTCGACCGGCGGCGTTCGCAGCTCGCCCGACATCGGGCCGGCGTGGGTCCTGGGCGTGCTCGGGCATGCGGCATCCTAGCCGTTCAATACGATCGATCCATGGAGTGGCCGGAGCGGTGGTACGCGTGGCGGGCGGGTGACGGCTGCCCGTCGTGTGCGGAGGGCCGGCCCGACGAGCTGCCGATGGGCGTTCGGTACTTCGCCGGTGACGTGGCCGACGCGTACCTCGTGCGGGCCGACATCCAGCGCGGGCTCTCGATCGTCGTGTGGCGCGGGCGACATGTGGTGGAGCCGACCGAGCTGAGCGACGAGGAGGCCGCCGCGTACGGGCGCGAGGTGCTGGTCGTCGGCCGCGCGCTGGAAACGACGTTCTCGGCCGTCAAGATGAACTACAACGTGCTCGGCAACTGGGTGCCGCACCTGCACACGCACGTCGTTCCGCGCTATGCCGACGACCCGCGTCCCGGCTGGCCCTTCCCGTTCCCGGAGCCGGACCCGGCGCCGATGCCACAGGAACGCCTGGCGCGGGACGTCGCGCTGCTGCGCGCGGCGCTGGCACGCTGATCACACACTCCCGTCCAGCCGCGTCGGCCTGACGAATGAGATCGCGTTCCTCGCGACGAGTCCATCGCTGAACAGCTAGCCGGCGTCGATCTCGCGGCTCACGATCCACGCGTGTTTGCCGACCTGTCGTCCCCGCGTGAAGCCGTACTGTTCGAACAACTCGGCGGTCGCGCTGAACAGGAACCGGCCCTGAGCCTCCCGCCCGGCGGTCACCTCGGAGATCGCCTCGACGAGACCGCCGCCGCCCTCGGCGATCTGGGCGAGCGCGCCCTCCAGCCCAGCCCGCGCGACCCCGCGGCCGCGATGGCCCTTGTCGACGAAGATGCAGGCGATCCGCCAGCGCGCACGAGGCGGCGGGTTCTTCGCGTACTCACGGTGGTGCTTGAGCCCGAGTTCCTCCGGACTGCCGTACTGGCACCAGCCCTGCGCGACGCCGTTCTCGTCGAAGACCAGCGCGGCATGCGCTCGGCCCGCTCTGACCAGCTCCTCCTTCAACGTCCGGGGATCGCTAACGCCGCGTTGGTACGCGGAGTGATAGGCGATGCACCAGCACCCGCCGTAGACCCCGTTGTTGCGCTCGACCAACTCCGCAAATGCGGCCCATGTGGACGGGTCGAGCGGGCGGGTCGTGAAGGAGGACCCATCGGCCGGGCTCGCTCCTTCGGATGTCTGTGCTGAGCGCTCGGCCATCGGCGGCTACAGCCAAGAGCTTAGTCCGTGTTAAGTCGAAGCCGACGCGGGCAAGCGGCGCTAGTGCGTGACCGGCGTCAGCGCCGCGGGACCGGCACCGACCACGGCGCCCGTCGCCGGATCGAAGAAGTGCATGCGGCGTGTGTCGACGGCCAGCTCGACAGGCGAGCCCGGACGGATCGACACCTCCCCCTCGACGCGGGCGGTGAAGAGCGACCGCTGGTCGTCGACGAAGAGCGCACCTTCGTCGTCCCCCAAGTCCTGCACCGCCGCCTGGACTGCCTCCGCAGTGACCCGGGGCGCATCGAGCGGGAAGATCACGTGCGCCTCCGAGCCGAGGTCTTCGACCACCTCGGGCGTCACGACCACGCGGGGAAGCGTCGGATCCGCCGACGCGCCGTGCGCGAAGTCCGTCGGGCGGATCCCGACGATCAGACGCCCGCCAGGCACGTCCTGCCCGGCCGGAAGCGGCAGTTCGTAGTCCGCGAAGCGCACGACGCCGTCTCCGACGTCGGCTTCGACGAGGTTCATGGACGGCGAGCCGATGAACGCGGCGACGAACAGGTTCGCGGGTCGCCGGAACAGCGCCTGCGGCGTATCCACCTGCTGAAGCCGGCCGTCGCGCAGCACGGCGACACGTTGGCCTAGGGTCATTGCCTCGATCTGGTCATGCGTCACGTAGATCGTCGTGACGCCGAGACGGTCGTGCAGGCGCGCGAGTTCGCCGCGCATCGAAACGCGCAGTTTGGCATCCAGGTTCGAAAGCGGCTCGTCCATGAGGAATGCCTTAGGCTCGCGCACCATCGCCCGGCCCATCGCAACACGCTGGCGCTGGCCGCCCGAGAGCTCGCCGGGCTTGCGATTCAAGAGCTCCTCGAGACCGAGCTTCGCCGCGACGTCCCCGACGCGCCGCGCGCGCTCCGCCTTCGAGATCTTGCGCAGCTTCAATGCAAAGCCGAGGTTCTCGCCGACCGTCATGTGCGGGTACAGGGCGTAGTTCTGGAAGACCATCGCCATGTCCCGCTCACGCGGCGAGCGGTCGGTCACGTCGTCGTCGCCGAGGATGACCCGCCCGCTCGACACCTGCTCGAGCCCCGCGATCATCCGTAGGAGCGTCGTCTTCCCGCATCCGGACGGCCCGACGAGGACCATGAACTCGCCGTCGGCGATCTCGAGACTCACGTCGTCGACGGCCTTCACACCGCCCTCGAAGACCTTCGTCACGCGCTCGACCCTGACGCCTCCGTCAGTCAACGGCAACCGATCCGTGGAACGCTTTCGCAGGCTTCTGCTCGGTCGGCACGACCGTCACCGAGCCTACCGACACCGTGTCTGCCGAGGATCGCCCCAGAAACACCTCGAACGCGCCCGGCTCGACCACATACGCGAGGTCTCGATCGTAGAAGCCGAGCTGTCCGACCGGGACGCGGAAGGTGATCCGCCGTGTCTCACCCGGATCGAGCGTCAGGCGTAGGAAGCTCTTGAGCTCGCGCTCCGGCCGCGTGATCGACGCCTGCGGATCTCGCGTGTAGAGCTGCACGACCTCGTCGCCGGCCCGCTCGCCCGTGTTGGTCACCCGCGTCTCGACGACGACCTCGTCGTTCCACCGCACCGTCTCCTCGGCGATCCGCATCTCGGACAGCTCGAAGGTCGTGTAGCTGAGACCGTGACCGAACGGGTAGAGGGCGCTCGCCGACAGGTCAACGTAGTCGCCGATCGGATGGGACCGCCCACCAGAGGCCTTGTGCGCGTAGAAGACGGGCACCTGGCCGACCGCCCTCGGGTAGGAGATGGGGAGCTTCCCGCCCGGGTTCGTGTCACCGCTCAGCGTCTCGACGATCGCGTCCGCGCCTTCCTCACCGGGGAGCCACGCCATCACCACAGCGGCGGAGTGCTCGTGGAGCCATGCGCTCGCCGACGGGCGTCCTGCCACGAGCACCAGGACGACAGGCGTGCCCGTCGCCAGCACCGCTCGGACGAGCTCTTCCTGGAGGCCCGGGAGATCGAATGAGGCACGGTCGCGGAACTCGCCGCTCGTGCAGTCCTCGGTGAGACCGGACTTGTCGCCCATCACCATGACCGCGACGTCGGCGGCTGCGGCCAGCTCGACCGCCTCGGCGAAACCGGCGTCGGACGGATCGGTGGTGTCGCAGCCTCGAGCGAACGACACCTTCGAGCCGTAGCGGGTGCGCAGCGCGTCGAGGACAGAAGGCGCTTTTATCTCCACCGGAGCGATCTCCGCCGACTCGACACCGGGAGTCGAGAGACTGCTCCGCCCGCTGTCGAGCACGTTCTGCAGCGACTCGACGTGCGCCGGGTACGCATAGTCGCCGAAGAGGTTTCGGGCCGCGTCGGCGTTCGGGCCGATCACGGCAATCGACCCGATCTCGGCGGCCAACGGAAGGATTCCGTCGTTGCGGAGCAGGACGATGGACTTCCGCGCGATCGTGCGCGCGAGCTCGCGGTGGGCCCCCGTGGCTGCGGCGCCGGACGCGGCGGCGACGTCGACATACGGCTCGTCGAAGAGGCCGAGGTCGAACTTCAGGCACAGCACGCGCCGCACCGCCTCGTCGAGCGTCTCATCGGCGATGAGCCCCCTTTCGATCGCGCGCAGAAGCGGCGCGCCGTAACAGTCGGTGGCCGGCAGCTCGACGTCGAGACCGGCCCCGAGCGCCAGCGCCGCGGCGCTCTCCCCGTCCACCGCCAGTCGGTGGTACTCCGCGAGCTGTCGGATCGAGAAGTAGTCCGAGACGACGACACCGTCGAACCCCCACTCGTCGCGCAGCGTCCGCGTGAGGAGATCGCGATCGGCTGCGCAGAGAATGCCGTCGATCTCGTTGTAGGCGTTCATCACCGAGCGAGCGCCGCCGACGCGAACCGCGGCCTCGAACGGGTGCAGGTACACCTCGCGCAGCGCGCGGGGCGGGATTGCGGCCGGCGCCCAGTTCATCCCACCGTCCGACGCGCCGTAGCCGACGAAGTGCTTCAGCGTGGCGACCACGCCGCTCTGAAGCGACGGCCCCTGGAGCCCGCGTGTGAACGCAACACCGACGCGCGAGACGAGGTACGGGTCTTCCCCGAACGTCTCCTCGGTCCGGCCCCAGCGCGGATCGCGACAGACGTCGAGCACGGGTGAGAGACCCTGATGGGCGCCGACCGCCCGCATCTGGACGCGGATCGCGTCGGCCAGCTCTCCGGCGAGGTCGGGCTCCCAGGTGCTGGCAAGACCGATCGCCTGCGGGAAGACGACGGCCTCACGCGCCATCAACCCGGAACAGATCTCCTCGTGGACGATCGCGGGGATCCCGAGCCGGGTCTCCTCGACGAGCCGACGCTGGATCGCGTTCGCGAGCCGCGCCGCGCCCTCTGCATCCAGCGAGCTCGCACCCGAGATGCGCGTGACCTGGCCCAGACCGTTCCGAAGGAGCTCGGCGCCGCTCTCGGAGAGCTCAGTCCCGTCGGCGAGCTGAAAGATCCACGCACTTCCGAGCTGCGCGGCCTTCTCCTCCAGCGTCATGCGCCGGAGGAGATCCTCGACGCGCTCGTCTCGCGGTCGCGACGCGTCGCGATACGGCGGCTCGACACTCTCGACGACCGTCAACGTCCGCCCTCGAGTGGCCGGCAGGAGCCGCGCACGACGAGCCGCGTCGGCAACAGTGTGTGGTCGCGAACGGGCTCCGTCCCGTCGATCAGGCGAATGAGGATCTTCACGGCGTCGAAGCCCATCTGCTGGATCGGCTGCTCGATCGTCGTCAGAGGCGGCTCGCTGAGAGCGGATTCGGGGACGTTGTCGAACCCGATCACCGAAAGGTCGTCGGGCACCACGAGACCCTTCGACCTCGCGACCGACATCGCCGCGATCGCCGACACGTCGTTGGCGGCGAAGATCGCCGTCGGGCGGTCGTCGAGCTCGAGCAGCTGCCGCGTGGCCTCCTCCGCCGTATCGACCTGGTAGCCGCCGACGCGGATCAGCGACGGGTCGACCTCGATCCCCGCCCGCTCGAGCGCAGCGCGGTAGCCGCGCTCACGAAGATGCGCCGACTCGAGGTCGGGGCGCCCGGCGAGGAGCCCGATCCGGCGATGTCCCAGCTCGAGCAGGTGCTCGGTCGCCATCACGGCGCCGTTCAGGTTGTCGGCATCGACCGTTGGGAGGCCAGATGAGCCGACGTTGTGATCGACGGCGACAACCGGCGCGCCGAACGTCGCATCGACGCTGCTCGGGGTGACGAGCAGCGCGCCGTCGCACAACGTTCCGCTGACCCGCGAGAGATAGCGGCGCTCCCAGCCGACCTGATCCACGGCACGCCCACACCCGGAGAAGACCACGAGCTCGTAGCCCGAGCCGTCGATCGCGCGCGCGACGCCCTTCAGGAGCTCGGCGCTGAACGGCTCGATGTCGACGACGAGGACGCCGATCACTTTCGTGCTGCGGCTGCGCAGGCTCTGCGCGACGAGACTCGACTGGTAGCCGAGCTGCTCGACCACGGCCCGGACGCGCTCCGAGGTCGTCTCGGCGACGCCCCAGCGGTCGTTGATCACCTTGGAGACGGTCGCAACCGAGACGCCTGCCTCGGCGGCGACGTCTCCAATCGTCACTCGACGGTCGGACACGCGCGGAGTCTAAACCATTTCGCAATCGTTTTCGATAACGGTTGACAGAACGTTTTCCAATCTGTCAGACTCGCGCCGCGATGAGGCAGCAAGCAACCTCGGGTACCGGTCGACGCTGACCGGCAAGGCCTGTGGAGAGAGGAATTGACTTCATGAGACGCTGGAAGCCGCTCGCGGTCGCCGGGGTCGTCGTTGCGAGTGTCGCGGTACTCGTGACGAGCTCTCTGGCGGCGACGGGCGCGAAGCACAACACCAAGTCCGTGACGCTCGTCTGGTGGCACAACGCCAACCAGGGCGCCGGACTGAAGGTCTGGAACGACGCCGCGAAGGCGTACCACGCCGCTCATCCGGACGTCACGATCAAGGCGACCGGATACGAGTCGAACGTGTTGCAGCAGACGAAGATCCCGCTCGCGCTCGCGTCGAACAACCCGCCCGACGTCTTCCAGGAATGGGGCGGCGGCGCGCTGGTCGACGAGGTGAAGGCGGGCAAGGTCGCGAACATCACCAAGTACGTCAAGCCGTGGATCAAGACCCTCGGTGGGTCCGCCGCCGGCTGGCAGGTGAACGGCCAGCAGTACGCCGTCCCGTACAGCGTCGGCGTCGTCGGGTTCTGGTACAACAAAGACCTGTTCAAGCAGGCCGGGATCACGTCGACACCGACGACCTGGCCGCAGTTCATCGCCACCGTGAACAAGCTGAAGGCGGCGAACATCACGCCCATCTCGGTTGGAGGCAAGGACCGCTGGCCCGACGCCTTCTACTGGGACTATCTCGCCACGAAGCTGTGCAGCAAGTCGACGATGCAGCAGTCGGCGGTCACCTACAACTTCAAGGACCCGTGCTGGCTCAAGGCGGGCGCCTACGTGCAGCAGCTCCTCGATGCGAAGCCCTTCCAGGACGGCTTCCTGGCAACACCCGCGCAGCAAGTGCCGACGAGCTCGGCGGGCCTACTCGCGAACGGCAAGGTCGCAATGGAGCTGCAAGGCCACTGGAACGCGGGCGTCATGCAGCCGCTGACGCCGGACAACAAAGTCCCGAGCTTCCTCGGCTGGTTCGCGTTCCCGAACGTCCCCGGCAGCAAGGCCACGCCTGGCTCGCTGCTCGGCGGCGGTGACGGCTTCGCCTGCTCGGCGAAGGCACCCGAGCCGCAGTGCGCGCAGTTCCTCGCGTACCTCGACAGCGCGGCGCGTGCAGAGGCAGGTCGGATCGTCGGGCTTCGGCCTGCCGGTGCGGAAGGGAACGGAGACGTCGGTCACCGATCCGAACCTCAAGTCGGTTCTGAAGGCTCGGTCGAACTCACCGTTCATCCAGCTCTACCTCGACATCGCGTTCTCGCGCTCGATCGGTCAGGCTCTCGACGCCGCGACCGCCGACCAGTTCGCCGGCAAGGCGACGCCCGCGCAGGTCGTTGCGCGGATCGCCGCAGCAGCAAAGAAGAAGTGACGACGGAGACGGAGAAGTAACCGCGACGACAGACACGACGACGGCCGGCCGCGCACTCGCGCGGCCGGCCGTCGGCCGCATCGCACGCAAGTGGCTGAAGATCGGCCTGTACATCGGGCCGGCGGTCGCGCTCTACGCGATCTTCATCATCGTCCCGGTCGCGCAGGCCGTTCACTACAGCTTCTACAACTGGGACGGGCTCCAGCCGCTGACCGATTACATCGGGCTGGGCAACTACCGCGAGGCGTTCGGCGATCCGGCGTTCCGCCAGGCGATCGGGCACAACGCCATTCTCATCGCCCTCTCGCTCGGGCTGCAATTGCCGCTCGCGCTCGGCATGGCGCTGCTCCTGAACCGGCCCTTGCGTGGCCGGGGGCTCCTCCGTCTGGTCTTCTTCGCGCCGTACGTGATCTCGGAGGCCGTGACCGCGATCGTGTTCCTCCAGATCCTGCAGCCGGACAACCTCGTCGACTCGGCGCTCCGCGCCGTCGGCCTCGGCGGCCTCGTCCACCTCTGGCTCGCCGACCTGGGGATCGTCTTCTACACGCTGTTCGTCGTGATCACCTGGAAGTACATCGGCTTCGCGATCATCCTCTTCCTCGCCGGCCTCCAAGGGATCCCGCCGGAGCTGAACGAAGCCGCGGCGATGGACGGCGCGACGAGCTGGACGACGCTTCGCTACATCACACTGCCGCTGCTCGGGCCGACGCTCCGCATCTGGGCGTTCCTCGCGGTCATCGGGTCGATCCAGCTGTTCGACATCGTCTGGATCATGACGCTCGGCGGGCCGGCCGGGGCCTCGGCGACGATGGCGACCTACATGATCGACCAGGGCGTCCGGAGCCTCCGGATCGGGTACGCGACCTCGGTCGCCGTGATCCTCTTCGGGATCTGCTTCGTCTTCTCGATCCTGTACCAGATCTTCGTCCTGCGCCGTGACACGTCGGGCCGGACGAGCCGGATGGCCGGATGACGAGCACCGTCGTAGCTCGTCGCAGGACCCACAGCCCGTTCTCGAACGCGCCCGTCTATGTGATCGCGATCGTGCTCGCAGCGGTGGTGATCGCGCCGATCGCCTACGTCGTGATCAGCGGCTTCCGCTCGAACGGCCAGCTCGCGTCAAAGCCGGTCGGCCTCCCGCATCCGTGGGTGACGCACAACTACACCAAGGTGATCGCCTCGGGCGACTTCTGGCGGGAGATGGGCAACAGCCTCATCATCGCCGCGATCGCAACGGTGCTCGTCGTCGGCGTCAGCGCGCTCGCGGCGTATCCGCTCGCCCGGTTGCAGTTCCGGGGTCGCGAGGCGATCTACACCTTCTTCACGTTCGGCCTGCTCTTCCCGATCGCCGTCGCGGCGCTGCCGCTTTACCTCCTGCTGCGACAGCTCCACCTCGACGAGACGCTGATCGGTGTCGCGCTCCCGGAGGCGGCGTTCGGAATCCCCATCACCGTGATCATCCTGCGGCCGTTCATGCGCGCCGTGCCCGCCGAGCTCGAGGATGCCGCCGCGATGGACGGCTGCACGTCGTTCGGCTTCTTCTGGCGCGTCCTGCTGCCGCTCACCCGCCCCGCGCTGATCACCGTGACGATCCTGTCGGTGATCACGAGCTGGAACAACTTCATCCTGCCGTTGCTGGTCGTCGCCGATCCGAACCACTGGACGCTTCCGCTCGGTGTGGCCAACTACTCGACCGATCACAGCACGGACAGCGCCGGCGTGCTGGCCTTCACGGCGCTGTCGGTCATTCCGGCGCTCGTCTTCTTCCTCTTCGCCGAGCGCCGCATCGTCGGCGGTCTCTCGGGCGCCGTCAAGGGCTAGCGGGTGCAGTGTGAGTCGTCCACCCACCGCCATTTCGAAATCGTTTTCGAAATCGATTGAAGGGAGTGAGGCCGATCGAAAGAGCAACCTCGTGCGGCCCATGGGTCGCACGTAGCGCATTTGTCCCAATCCGGCACGAAAAGGGGGAAACATGAGAGCTCCGAAAGCGCTCCTCGAGGAGCACGGCCGTTCCAGAGTCCGCGCACTCGGCGCGGTTGCTGCAGGCATCGCAGCGATCCTCGCGATTGCCGGCGGCGTCGCACGAGCCGACGGCGGCCACTCGAGCAAAGGGCCGTCGGATTCGTTGCGATCGCTCGCGGCGCCGATCGGTCTTCGGATTGGCACGGCGATCATTCCTTTCGACCTCGACCATCCCGATTACGCGCAGATCGCGGCTGATCAGTTCTCGTCGGTCACGCCCGGCAACGAGATGAAGTGGGAGACTGTCGAGCCGACCCGTGGCACATACGACTGGTCCGGCGGCGATCGACTCGTACGGTTTGCGCAGCAGCACGGTCAGCTCGTCCGCGGTCACACACTCGTGTGGCACAACCAGCTGCCGAGCTGGCTCACGCAAGGTGTCGGCAACGGCACGATCAGCAACGCAGAGCTCCGCGATCTGCTCCGGAAGCACATCGTCGACGAGGTGTCTCACTTCCGCGGGAAGATCTGGCAGTGGGACGTCGCCAACGAGTTCTTCGCCAACGCGTGGGACCCCAACCCGCTCCCTGACGGGATCAACGGCGACGACTTCTGGGTCCAGCATCTCGGCGAAGGAATCCTCGCCGACGCGTTCCGCTGGGCACACCAAGCCGACCCGCATGCGCTGCTCTTCTACAACGACTTCAACATCGGAGGCGAGGACGGCGACAACAAGAAGGCGGACGCGGCGTACAACTGGGTGAAGAAGATGCTCGCCCAGGGCGTCCCGATCGACGGCATCGGCAACCAGGGTCACCTCGACACGCAGTACGGGTTCCCGACGATGCTGCAGGCCGATCTGCAGCGATACGCAGACCTCGGTCTCAAGGTGGCGATCACCGAGGCCGACGTGCGCACCTTCGTCGACGGCCCCGATACCCAGGTGCCGACCCAGGCGCTCGAGTTCCCAGCCCACACGCAGTACTACGACGCGATGCTGAAGGCATGCCTCATGGTGCGCAGCTGCATCTCGTTCACCGTGTGGGGCTTCGGCGACGCGGACTCGTGGGTTCCCGGCTTCTTCACCGGTGAGGGGTATGCCGGCATCTACGACGTGAACCTGCAGCCGAAGGCTGCGTACTTCACCATGCAAGACGACCTGGAGTTGGGTGCCCACGGCGCGCCGCACCGCACAGGTGACGGCCGCCACTGAGCGACTGCCTTTAGTACCGGGGACGAGGGTGGCCCGCGCCGCGGCACGAGCCACCCTCGTCTCCTCTCGGGCGCAGCGACCGGTGTGCGGCGATCTTTCCGTCAGCCAACCGGCTGATCTTCCGTCCCGACGTCATGGGTCACCCCCGAACTCAATGTCATCGTCGCCGGCGACGAACTCTCCAACTACGCAGCCAGTTGATCGGCTGCGGCGAGCATCTGCCGAGCGATCGGCTGGAGCCCGACGCGCGTCCCGAGCAGCCCGGTCGAGACTCGCTCGACGACGCCCCACTCCCAGATCGCGTTCGCGTCGAGACCCGTCCGGTTTGCGAGCCTGCGCGCTCGCTCGCGCAGGTCTCCATCAAATGGGTCTTCGCGCATGATGATTCCGAGGTCGTATTCGGCCTCGGCGAGGAGCCCGTCGGGATCGACCAACTTGAAGCCGCCCGTGACGTCCAGCAGCGCGTTCCACTGATGCACGTCGCCGTGAACAAGCACGGCTGTTTCGTCGCGGTGGGCATCGCCGCGCAGCTTCGCGCACCGCAATGCGTGCTCGACGGCACGCTCGCTGCACGGCCGGTCGAGCTCTTGCCACATCGTCGTGATGAACTCGGCGAGCCATCGAGCCTTCGCAGCGCCGGTCGGCAGACCGCAGTCTGGCGCGGGGCGCCAGATCCGCCCGGCAGCGGAGACGAGGATCTCGTGGCGGCGCTCCCACGGCAGCCCGAGCTGATACAGCGATTGACCCAGCCTTTGAAGCAAGAGCGCGCCGCGCGGGACGTCCTCGGCAAGCAACCGTGGGCAACCTTGACCGTCCGCGAGCCGCAGGACGGTCACCTCGTGCGCCGCCACGTTCCGGTCGCGTGGAACGAGCAACTTCAGCACTACCGGCGTCCCATCACCGCAGGTCGCTTCGGCAACGAATGCCTCCGTCGAATCGCCATAGGGCCGCCCGACGGAGATGTCCCAGTCTTGCTCGATCGAGCTGATGAGTTCCGGAAGCCCATCGACCCAGGCGACGGCCCCGACCGCTAGCGCCTTCTCACGAACAACAGCCGGAATCTTGAGCATTGCCCGACACGCTAGCCGCGGCTAGCTTCCGGGCGTGACACCGAACCCTGGTCTCTCGCCCGTTTCCAGACGACGTCCAGCACGACCGCCAGTACGGTCATCGCGACGATCGCGACGAACGTCTCGGGCGCGTTGCGGAGCGTGTCGATCGCGAAGAATCCGAGCACGGTCACGGTCGCCGCTATTCCGAGCAGAACGATCGCGGACGAGGCGCCTGTGTTCGATCGCAGCCGATAGCCGGCGATCCCGACGAGCAGGAAGACGACAAGCGAGCATGCACTTCCGACCGAGGCGATCGCGGAGAGGTCGACGAGGTTCGCGAGAATGAGGGCGAGGATTGCGGTGACGAGCAGCCCGCCGTGCTTTCCGAGCCGTGATTTCGGGCCGAGCAACGGCGGGAACTGTCCGATCTCCGCCAGGAACTTCGTGAGGCTTGCGGAGCCGAAGAGGGTCCCGTTCGTCGCGCCGGCTGTCGCGATGAGCGCGGCGACCGCCATCAACGTGAACCCGGCATCGCCGAGCGCCGGCCGTGCAGCCTCGGCGATCGCCGTCTCGCCGTATCCGATCGCCTGGTCGACCGTGAGCGTCCCGAAGACGCCGATTGCGATGAGCACATAGGTGGCCGTCGTCAATCCGAGGGCGAGCGCCACCGCTCGCGGCAGCTCTCGCTTGGGATCGCGGAGGCTGGCGACCGTGAACGTCATCACGCCGAAGCCGAGGAACGCGAAGAACGTCAACGCGATGCTCGCGATGATCTTCGAGAACGACGGGTAGCCGCTGACTGCGAGGAGATCGAAGTTGACCTCCTTGATCGTGACGACGATGAAGACGGAGAAGACGCCCAGCAGGACGACGACCATCAGCGACGCGACCCGCGAGACGAAGGTCGCCCCGATCATGTTGATAAAGGTCATGGCCACGATCACCAGCGAGGCGAACACGTTGTCCCAGCCGCTCCACGCGCCGTCGCCGAGGAAGAGCGACACCGCATAGGCCCCGAACGAGACGGCGAGCATCGCTACAACGACCACGAACGCGGCGACGTACCCGAGCCAAGCAGCGATACCGAGCAGCCTGCCGTTCCCGAAGCCCTGCCGCAGGTACTCGATCAGCCCGCCCTGCGACGGATACCGGATCCCGAGCTTCACCACGTTGTAGGCGAGCAGCATCGTGACGCCCCCGGCGAGGAGAAACGAAAGCCAGACGGCGGACCCTGCGATGACGGCTGCCTGGCCGAGCAACGCGAAAATGCCGGCTCCGACCATAGAGCCGATGCCGATGAACGCGGCGCCGCGCACGCTCACACGCGCTTTGGATTGATCTGTTGTCGAGTCCACTCGAGTGTGGGCAACCTACACGGGCTCGCATGCCCCTAGGAGAGGTGACAGAGCCAACGTGAGGTGAGAGAGTTGAGGTTCCTCGGATCGCAACCGGATGGGGGTGTCTCGTGAGACGAGCCCAGGTCTTTCGCTGGGGAGGCGTCCTAGCGGGCGCCGTCTTGATCGTGTTCGGCATCGCGGTGATCGTGCTCGCGCTCAACGGGCGCAACACCGTCACCACCGAACTCAAGCAACAGAAAATCACCGGCACGCCCGACATGACACCCGCGGCAATCCAAGCCGAGGGGGCGAAGGCGGGCCTCAAAGATGTCAGCTATCCAACTTGCACCGTCGCGGGGCAATTGGTCGACACCGGCAGCGAGGCACGCTGCTTCGCTCAGTACATGAACATCCATGCGCTGGAGGCGACGGGCGGCTACACGTACTCGGAGATGGGCCAATACCAGGCCAAGCCAGACGCCCCGAAATCGCAGCTCGCGCCGGGTGGAGGCACGAGCAATCCCGACTACGCCGTCACCGATGCGGCGACAGGCCAGCCGGTGCCCAACGGAGCCCGGAACGTCTGGGTCACCGAGACGGCGCTCTCGACGGCGCTCAACACGAGTTACATGGCAACTCAGCTTTCACTGTTCAGCCTCGTCGTCGGCATCGCGCTCATCCTCGCCGGAACCGGGTTCATGATCCTCGCGCTCGGCGCAACGGCGCCAAGGCAGAATGGGGACCCGACGCCGCTGCAGGCGTGATCATCAGGCTCCCAATGCCGTAGCGCTACCCGATCGAGGAGCTCGGGCGTAGGAGGTTCCTTCCGAGGGCCCAGCCCGCAGCCGTTTGACGGCTCGGGGAGGATGTAGTCGTGGCGGTTGTTCGGAGCGAGGGTTTGACGAAGCGATTTGGTGGGCTGACGGCTGTCGATGATCTGTCGTTCGCGCTCGAGGCAGGGACGATCACGGGCTTCCTCGGCCCAAACGGGGCCGGGAAGACGACGACGCTGCGGATGCTGCTCGGGCTGGCGGCGCCGACGGCCGGGCGGGCGTTGATCTTCGATCAGCCGTACGCGCAGCTCGCCGGTGCGGCGCGGCGCGTCGGCGCTGTGCTGGAGGCGACCGATTTCCATCCCGGCCGCTCGGGCCGCGACCATCTGCGCACGCTCAGCCGCGCCGTTGGGCTGCCCGATTCACGTGTCGACGAAGTGCTTGGCCTGGTCGAGCTCACCGATGCCGCGGGACGTCGCGTCAAGGGGTATTCGCTCGGGATGCGCCAACGGCTCGGCCTCGCGTCCGCGCTCCTCGGCGATCCGGAGCTGCTCGTGCTCGACGAGCCGGCGAACGGGCTCGACCCCGAGGGTGTGCGCTGGCTCCGCGACGTCCTCCGCACCTTCGCGTCCGAGGGACGGACTGTGCTCATCTCGAGCCATGTGCTGGCCGAGGTTGCCCAGACCGTCGATCAGGTGCTGATCATCAGCCGGGGGCGGCTGGTGGTCGAGACGTCGCTCGAGCGCTTGACCGCCCGCGTCGGCGGCTCGGTTCGCGTCCGTAGCCCGCAGTTGGCGCAGCTTGCCGAGGCGCTTCGCCGCGAACAGATCGAGACGACGACCAGCAACGACCACGCACTGCTCGCGCATGGGACGACGAGCGAGCGGGTCGGAGACGTCGCCTTCGCCGCCGGCGTCCCGGTGCACGAGCTCGTCACTGAAGGCTCCTCGCTCGAAGAGGTCTTCCTCGAGCTGACCTCAGAGACGCAGCCGTGATCGCCCAGACCAAGGCCGAGCTGCTGAAGCTCCGTTCGACCCGGACCACGGTTGGTCTCGTGCTCGGGATGCTGGCGCTGATCGTTCTTTTCGGGCTCCTGGCCGGACTGTTGACACACGCCGACAGCCTCACCACGCCGGAGAATCAGCGCGGCATACTCGGCGTCGGGAGCCTTGCCGGTGTCTTCTCAGCTCTCGTGGGCGTGCTGCTCGTCACGGGCGAGTACCGCTTTGGGACGATTCGGCCAACGTTCCTGTTCACACCACGACGGTCACAAGTCGTTGGCGCCAAGCTGGTCGCGAGCATGCTCGCCGGGGTCGCGTTCGGCGTCGTCGGAGAGGGCCTCGGGTTTGCGATCGGCTATGTCTGTCTCCATGCGCGCGGGATCCCGTTGGCGCTCCACGGCGGCGCGATCACGCTCGTGCTGCTCGGAACCGTTGCGGGTGTTGCTCTCTGGGGCGCGATCGGCGTCGGTGTCGCGGCGATCGTTCGCAACCAGATCGGCACGATCGTCGGCCTGCTCGCCTGGGGCTTCATCGTCGAGAACCTGCTCTTCGCGTTCGTACCCTCGGTCGGACGCCTGACGCCCGGCGAGGCCGAGAACGCGCTCGCCGGGTTGACGACCAATCACCTGCTCTCCGCCGCAGCCGGGGGCGCCGTGCTCGTCGCGTGGGCCGCAATACTCGCCCTCGCGGGCCTCGCACTCACCGCCCGCCGCGACGTCAGCTAGACGTCTCTTGGCAGCTCGTTGCCGTAGGTTGGTTTTCGCCATGTCGAACTGGTACGAGGGTTGGGCGGATCGGTACGCGGAGTGGACGGTTGACGGGACTGATGACGTCCCGTTCTACGTCGCGCTCGCCCATGAGGCTGACGGCTTACTGGTCGAGCTTGCGGTTGGCAACGGGCGCGTGGCGATCCCGGTTGCTCAGGAAACGGGTAGACGTGTGATCGGGATCGACTCTTCTCCGGCGATGCTCGCGCAGGCGCGAGAGCGCGCGGTTGAGGCGGGAGTGGAACTCGACCTACGCGAAGAAGACATACGGGAGCTTGAAATCGAGGAACCGGCGGCGCTGATCTACTGTCCCGGCCGGTCACTGCTGCATCTGCCCACGTGGGCCGATCGCCGCCGCTGCTTCGAGCGGGTCGCCGCATCACTTCGGCCTGACGGGCGCTTCGCCTGGAACGCGTTCGCCTTCGACCATCAGACCGCATCCGCCATCGACGGCAAGCACGCCGAAACACCGTTGCCGCACACGATCCACTACAGCGTCGGCGAGAACCGGGTCGACGTCACCTTGGACGATGGTGGAACCGGTTCGCTCTGGTGGGCAACCAAGAACGAATGGCTGGGGCTCCTCGATGTCGCGGGCCTGCGGCTGGAAGCTCTCTATGGCGGTTTCGCCAGGGAGCCACTCGACGACAACAGCCACGAGTACGTCTTCGTAGCCCGTCGCTAAGGGCTCCACCTGGCCGTCACGACAGCGCCCTATGCTTTTCAGCCACGGAACGCAACCGAATCGCAAGGAGCGCGGATGTCCATTCACATCTCCCTCATGCTCGCAGTCGAGGACGCGACCGAGGCCGCGGCGTGGTACAAGCGAGCGCTAGGCGCCCACGAGCTCTGGAGCCTCGGCAGCGTCGTCGGCCTCGAGATCGAAGGCGCTCCCTTCTTCCTCCACGAGCCCACGACGGGCTTCGACACCCCGGCGAGTACCGGCGCCACGACCGTGCGCGTCGAAGTCTTCGTCGACGACCCCGACAGCTTCCTGCGACGGGCGATCGAAGCCGGCGCCGACGGCTCCAGCGACCAGATCCGAGACCACCAGGTCCGGTGGGGAACCCACCGTCAAGGAGGGTTCCGTGACCCCTCCGGCCACACCTGGCTCGTCGGCGACAAATCGCCGCTCAACTCATTCCCGCAGCCGAGCCCGTGAACCTGGCACGGGCCGGCCAAGGGCAGACCTACGCCAGCATCAACCTCGCGATCCAGGAGCTGCGGAATGGCTGAGAGAACACCTGCACGGACTGCAGCCAACACGTCGGCAATCCGCTTTCAAGCGGAACTGCGCAAGGTCGGCCGCTGGACGATCTTGAGGTTGCCCGACGCTGCAAGCGCCAAGCTGCCATCGCGCGGCCAAGTCGCGGTCAAGGGAGTGATGAGCCAACAGAGATTTCAGACAGTCCTCGAGCCGGATGGTCAACGAGGCCATTGGCTCAAGGTCGACAAGAAGCTGCGTCAGGCGCTCGCATTGAGTGAGGGCGAAACCGTGACGCTGGAGGTCGAACCAACCAAAGACTGGCCGGAGCCCGACGTACCGAGGGACTTTCAGACTGCTCTGGCCGGCGCGCCCGATATCTCCGAGTTGTGGAACGACATCACACCCATGGCGCGCTGGGAATGGGTGCGTTGGATCAACGCCACCAAGAACCCCGAAACTCGCAAGCGACGCATCGAAGTCGGCATCTCAAAGCTCCGATCAGGTAAGCGAAGGCCCTGCTGCTTCGATCTCGCAGCATGCACCGACCCAGACCTATCCAGGAACGGCAAACTCGCCGCGATGTGACGGGACCAGGTTGTGTTGCAGCTAGGCGGCCGGCGTTCGGTGCTCAGAAAGCGTTCGCGGCCGACTTCCACTCCCGCAGGCGCTGCGCGATGAGGTGGGCCCGCTCCTCCTCGCTCCCACTGTCCAGCACGTGTAGGTCTGACGGGTCGGCCCGAAGGTAGACGCCGGCGGTTCGGGCGTTCAGCCCGGGGTCGCGATCCGACCGTGTGGTCCAGTACCCCTTGCCGCGGTCCACCGTCTCCAGGCTGATCTCGCCAGTGCCCTCGAGCTGCGGGGCGTTCGGGTGCCGAGGGCGCTCGCCCTTCCAGAAGTAGAAGACGCTCGCCGGATCCCTGCGCTCTTTCGCGGCCTCGCTCCAGTAGCGGGCCGACACGGTCCCGTCCTCCTGCCAGGCTCGGCCGACCACGTTCAGGCCGCCGTCGCGGTCCCGCGCGATGCGAAGAAGGCCGATCGCCGACGGTTCGTCGTCGGTACGCATCGTGAGCGAGAGCTGCCACCAAAGCCCCTCGACCGGGCCGCGGCGACCCTCGGCCTCGATCGCCTTGCGGAGCTTCTGGTTGATCGCGCGAACCTCCGCCGGGCTCGTGGCCGGGTCGTAGCGGACGGAGGTCAGCCCGACCAGGTCGCTTGGAAGCTTCGATCCATGCGCGTGGAGGATGAACGTCCGCCGGATGCCGAGCGCGCCGCCGAACAGGCCTGCCTCGAACACCACGTTGTCGCGCGGCGACGCCTGACCGGACTGGGACTTATCGGTCGTGGTCCAGTCGTCCCGGGCGAACACGAACGCGGCGAAATCGACCTCCTGGGAAAGCTCGACCAGTCGATCGAGGGTGGACCGCCCCGGGTTGAACGTGGTCGTCCACGGCTCCACATCGGCGACCTCTGAGAGCCCGCGTGCGATCGCCCGGAGCAGCTTGGACTGCTCGCCCGACGACCCGAGGAAGATGCGCGGCTTGTTCATGCGCGGTCAGAGGGCTTGCCAGAGATCGGGGGTCCAGTCCCCCTCTGGATCCGTGGTTTGCCCCACTTCGATCAGATGACCATCGGGATCGCGGATGTAGCACCGGATCTCGAACTGGTGCTGCTTCGGCGGGGTCAAGAACTGAGCGCCCCGCGCGCTCCATTCGGAGTACACGGCCTCGATGTCTTTGACACGAATGTTGAGGAAGCTGCTGACTCGGTTGGGATTGCCAGGCGTCTCCAGAGTGACTTCCGGCTTGTCGTCGGTCGGGCCGCCGCCCACATTGATGATGATCCAACTGTTGGCCAGCGCGACATAGGTCAGCCCTCCGGGGCCGGAGAAGGCGACCTTGCCTCCGAGCACTTCGGTGTAGAAGCGCCGAGAGCGCTCGACATCGTCGGACACGATGAAGTGGGCCAGCACAATCCCCTCAGGGGGTGGAAGCTCGGTCATCTGGCTACCTCCAGCTGATCGGGTCTATCGGCCGATGTCCTTGTTCCCGGGCACGAACGCAGTCGCCGCGAATGTCGCTCCTCGCGGGTCGCGGAGCACGGTCAGCCGCGAGTACGGCGCGTCGACCGGCTGAACGAGCACCGTGCCGCCGAGCTCGCTCGCCTTCGCGGCGGTGGCGTCTGCGTCGCCCGTCGAAAATGTGACGCTCCAATGAGCGGGCGTGTCGGCGTCATCGCCGGTGATTGGGGTGATCGCCGCGACGACGTCCTCGAATCCGGCGGCGCCCATCTCGCGGTCCGCTCGCGCGTTCCCGGCGTGAGCGCCTCGAGGTAGTCGCCATAGCTCTTCATCGTCCAGAACTCGCCGCTGCCGAGGTCGAGCGTCGTCCAGCCGAACAGCGCTCCGTAAAAGCGCTTCGCTGCCTCCGGATCGCGGGTGTTGAGGATGTTGAAGTTCAGCGCGCCCGGCTCGTTGACGATCCCGGCACCCCGGTGAGCCCTCGCCTGCCAAACGCAGAGCGCGGCCCCTTCCGGGTCGGCGAGTACCGCCATCCGACCGGCGTCCATCACGTCGAACGGCTCGGTCAGCACGCTGCCGCCGGCCTCGCGCGCCTTCGCCGCCGCCTCGTCAGCGTCGTCGACCCAGATATAGGTGTTCCAGGTCGCCTGCGCAGGCGCTCCCTCGGGTTGCGAGGAGACGGCCGCCACGTCGCCGCCGCGGATGCGCGCGATCAGATACCGGCCCTCCGACCCCGCCGGCATCGCGTCTTCGAACTCCCAGCCGAACAGTCCACCGTAGAACGCAGCGGCCGCGTCGGGATCCGGCTGCGAGGTGTCGACCCAGCACGGCACGCCGGCGATGTACCCGTCACGCTCGGGCATGACAACTCCTTCCGCTCGCTCTCACCTTCCGCCAGCCTAGAGCATCCACCCACGCCTTTTCGCGCGTCGTAGAGTTGCTCGGGTCCCCGGCGAAGGAGCGCGACGATGTGCGAGCCCTACCAGACTGTTGGCCTGATCCAGACGATGCGCGGGATTCGCAAGCGCGACGAGATCATGCGGAACATCGAGCACATCTCGCATATGATCAAGGCCGCGTCGTGGCTCTCGAGCATGGATCTCCCGGTTCGTCTGATCTGCATCCCGGAGGGAGGCCTACAGGGATTCACCGACGAGGTGTTCGACTCCGACCACGTGGAGTTTGCGCGCGAGTGCGCGATCGACATACCGGGCCCCGAGACGGATACCTCGGCAGGCTCGCGCGGCAATGGAACGCGTACGTGATCGCTAAGGCGAAGGCGCGTCACCCCGAGTTCGCAGACCGGTTCTTCAACGTGGGTTTCCTGATCGAGCCGCGAGGACGGGACCGTGATCCTCCGCACCACAAGGTCGTGCCCCTGCAGCCGGTCGAGCACTCCGTCACGCCCCACAACGTGTGGGACCGTTGGATCGAGCTGTACGGCGCGAAACTCGAGTCGTTCTATCCGGTCGCCGACACCGAGATCGGCCGGATCGGGATCATGATGGCGAACGAGGCGTCGTACCCGGAGAACGCGCGCGGGCTGGCGATGAACGGATGCGAGATCGCCTACCGCGGGCCCTATCCCGGCCCCCGGTGTGATGAACGGCATGTTCTGCGTGCAGAACCGTGCCCGCGCGCTCGACAACAACATGTACGTGATCGGGATGAACCTCGGCACCTACTTCCTCGACCGCGACTCGACGTTCCGATCGACACGTTCTCCGGCGGCTCGCAGATCGTCGACTTCCGCGGCCAGGTCATGACCGAGGTTCCCTACGGCGGCGGCTCGACCTGGATCGCAGGCACCATCGACATCGAGGCGCTTCGTCACTTCCGCCAGACCGCGCAGTGGGACAACTGGCTGAAAGACCTGACCACCGAGCAGTACCAGCTCATCTACGAGCAGCCCGATCTATCCGAAGAACCTCTACCTGGACCGGCTCGCCGTTCGACCACGACGATATCGCGAGAACGTCACGAGAAGCAGGTCGCACTGCTCCAGAAGCTTGGGATCTGGAGAGCGCCGACGCGCGCGGCGGCGCCCGCGGAGTCGTCGAAGAGCGGCGGCTCGAGAGCCGACTAGCGGCTCTATGGCCGTGTGAATTCGGGTAGCCGCACGGCTGGATGGCGGGGTTCCCGCACGGCGGTGGAGGGCGGAGCTCGGCAGACTAGGAGGGCTCGAATGCCTGGTCACCGGCAAGAAGGCTGTCGCGGAGGAGCGCTAGCCGAAGGTTGGCGTCACTTGTTCGTCGGCTGCCCCGCCGGTGCCGGCTTGTTAGTCGGCTGCGCCGCCTTGTCCAGCTCCTGTGTCGCGGTGACGTTCCCGCTGCGTCGAGCGTGCGGATCGCCACGGCGGCTCCGACTGGCAGCTCCGTCGTCGAAGCGAACACGTTGTTCTCGACCGGCGCCGAGTCGAGCACGTTGCCGTTCGCGTCGAGCGCCTGAACCGTGGCGACCCCGTCTGCCGCCACTCCTTGCAGGCGGGTGAAACTCGGGAACGTCAGCGCCTTGACGTTCGCGGACGGGAAGTTATCGGCGTTCAGGTCGCAGCCGAAGCCCTTCCCGAGCTGCCCGTCAACGCGCACCATCGCGAAGCAGAAGTCGCCGTCCGTATTGCGTGTCGCGTAGAACGCGACGCCGTTCAGCGTGCCGAGGGACTGCATCGTCCCGCTCACCTTCAGCTCCTGCATCGCCGCCTCGAGCTTCGTCGAGCCGGGCACAACCGAACTCAACGCCACGGTCGTTCCATCGTTCGAGATGCCGAGGAGGTCGCCGAGCTTGCCGGCGAACGCGGTGGCAGGGATCGCGATCGCCGCGGCGAGCGCGACTGCGATCGCGATGCGGCGAGGCCGCACACGGATCGACCCGGGAGATGCAGCGGCTCGCCGGTCGGCACTGGGTTCGCCGCCGCGAGGCGCTCGACCACGTCGTTGTTCATCTCGTCACTCCTTTGGGCTCTGGGTGAAAGGACGCAGCGGCGGCCAGCCTCGACGCGAGCCGTGACTTCGCCCGGTGGTAGCGAACGCGGCAGGCGACAGCCGAGCAACCGAGCGCGGTCGCCGCATCGGCGAGCGACAGTCCCTCCCAGGCGACGAGCCGGAGGACCTCGCGGTCCCGCTCGCTCAGGGCGTTGAACGCCGCGGCGAGCTCGCCGTCACCGATGGGAACGGGCTCGCCGGCTGGAACCTCTTGCCCGTCCAGCGGCCCGTGCGTGCTTGCGCCGTTCGTTCGCGAGCGTCTTCCGCCCGACGGCATAGAGCCACGGCAAGGGCTCGGCCGGCACGCGATCGATCTTCCGCAGACACACGAGAAACGTGTCCGACACCACGTCGTCGACGACGTCCTCGGGAGCCCTGCGCCTGACGTATGAGCGAACCGCCTCCACGTGCTCCGCGTAGATCTGCTCGAATCGCTGCATCTCACCCCGTCTATGTCGCGCCGGGCGCAGGTGTTACAGCTGGATGATCCATCGCCACGCCGACTCAGCGCCCCTCGGCAGGAGGACGATTATTCACAGGTACGGCTAACCGAACTCGAGCGGAGACTCAGCGGAGCACGCCGAGCAGGCGACGGCGGTGCTCGCGCTCCGGCGAGGTCGACGCCGTGTCGAGGAGGTCCTGGGCCGTCGTTGGACGTCCACGGGTTGCGGTGATGAAGAGGGCGATGGCGTGGAGCTCCTCGAGGGCGAGGATCCGAGCGCGATCCGCGGTGATCGCCGTGCGGGCGCCGGCGAGCTCTTCTTCGATCTCGTCGATGACGTCGCGGGGGAGCGTGGCTGTTCCTCACCTTTCGCACTGGCGGTCCAGAGCGACGCAGGCTGTCGCGCCGCGCTTGCGAGCGGCTGTCGGCCTGCTGACAACCACGCTCGGCCGTCGGATAATCGGGGCGTGCCGACGATCGAGTTCAAGGTCCTGGGTCCGCTCGAGGTCACGCTTGACGGCCGTCTGCTCGGCCTCGGAGGCGAACGCCAGCACGCCCTCCTCGCACTGCTTCTGCTTCGCGCGAATGAGGTCGTCCCGAGCGAGTGGATCGTGGAGGAGTTGTTCCGCGGGGTCGCGCGGGACCCCGCGAACGCCCTCCAGGTAGCGGTCTCACGGTTGCGGCGCAGCCTCAGCGACGGCGTGCTCGAAACGCGGCCGCGCGGCTACCTGTTGCACGCCGCGCCCGAGGAGTTCGACCGCACTCGCTTCGAGCGGCTTGCGCAGCAGGGGCGGCTCCAGCTCGCGGCGGGAGAGAGCGAGGGCGCGGCCGAGACGCTCGCCGAGGCGCTGAAGCTCTGGCGAGGGACACCGTTGCAGGAGGTGGCAGTGTTCGACTTTGCGCAGGCTGAGATACGCCGGCTGGACGAGCTGCGCCTGACCGCGACCATGGACCGGATCGACGCCGAGCTCGCGCTCGGTCGGGCGGACGAGCTCGTCCCGGAGCTCGAACGGCTTGTCGCGGGGCGGCCGCTCCAGGAGCGGCCGCGCGGCCAGCTCATGCTCGCGCTGTACCGCGCCGGCCGCCAGGCAGACGCGCTCGCGGTGTACCGGCAGACGCGCGAGCTACTGCGCGACGAGCTCGGTCTCGAGCCGAGTCGCGCGCTGCAACGTCTGGAGCGCGCCGTGCTCAACCAGGACGCCGAGCTCGAGCGCACGGCCGACGTGCCGGCGCTCAACACGGGCGTCTGCCCGTTCAAGGGGCTCGCCGCCTATGACGCGGACGACGCCGACTTCTTCTTCGGTCGCGAGAGCCTCGTCGCCGACCTCGTCGCCAAGCTCGCTGCGTCGCCGTTCGTGGGCGTCGTCGGCTCGTCCGGCAGCGGCAAGTCGTCGCTCCTTCGTGCCGGGGTCCTGCCCGCGCTCCGCAGCGGCGCCTTGCCCGGCAGCGACGACTGGCCGGAGCAGCTGCTCCGGCCCGGCGATCCGATTGATCCATCTGCGCGCGTGATTGCGGTCGATCCGCTCGAGGAGGCTTTCGCTCAGCCTGACGAGGAGCGCGCGCGATTCTTCGACGCACTCGTGGCCGCCGCCGCGCACGCACGCGTGGTCGTCTGTCTCCGCGCCGACTTCTACGGCCGCTGCGCGGAGCATCGCGGGCTGGCCGATCTGCTGAGCGGCAGCCAAGTGCTGGTCGGGCCGATGCAGCCGGACGAGCTTCGCCGGGCAATCGAGTCGCCGGCCGCGCGGGCCGGCCTCGAGGTGGAGCCGCCGCTCGTCGACGCGCTCGTGACCGAGGTCGAAGGCGAGCCCGGCGCGCTGCCGCTCCTCTCGACGATGCTGCTCGAGCTCTGGCGCCTCCGCGGCGGCAACGTCCTCCGATTCGAGACCTACCGGGCTGCGGGCGGAGTCCACGGTGCTGTCGCGCGACTCGCCGAGGCGACCTACTCCCGGCTCTCCGAGCCCGAGCGGGACGCGGCTCGGCGGCTCCTCGTTCGGCTCGCGGACGAAGGCCCCGATGCGCCGGTGCGCAGACGCTTGCCGCTGGCGCAACTCGGCGACGCGGCCGTGCTCGAGACGCTTGCCGAGGCGCGGCTGGTCACGATCAGCGACGGCTCCGTCGAGGTTGCGCACGAGGCGCTCCTGCGCGACTGGCCACGACTGCGCGACTGGCTCGAGGCCGACGCCGGAGGACGGCGCATCCACCGCGAGCTCGCCGCGCACGCCGAGGCCTGGGAGGCGCATGGACGCGACGACGCAGGCCTGTATCGGGCCGCACGGCTGTCGGCTGCGCTCGACTGGGCCGACGCGCACCCGTCCGACGCGAACGAGTCGGAGCGCGAGTTCCTCGCGGCTTCCCGCCGCACTGCACAGCGGGAGGTGCGTCGGCTCCGCGAGCTCGCGATCGTGCTGGCCGCGCTGCTCGGGGTCGCCCTCGTCACGGGAGTCGTCGCGGTCGTGCAGCGCGCGTCGGCCCGGCGTGACGCACGCACCGCACTCGCCGCCCGACTCGGGGCGCAGGCGGTCGCAGAGCCTCGGCTCGACCGCGCGGCCCTGCTGGCCCGCGAGTCCGTCCGCCTCGACGACACGCCCGAGACCGAGCAGGCGCTGCTCGCAACCCTGCTCCGGAGCCCTGCGCTCGTCGCCTCCTACGCGCTCCCCGAAGGGACTCGTCCCTACCGGATCACCTCCTCACCCGACGGTCGCACGCTCGTCGTCGGCGACAGCGACGGCGCGTTGCACCTCTTCGACACGCGGACGCACCGGGAGACCCGGCCGCCGTACCGCGGCGCCTTCGGGTTCCTGCCGACGGCGTACGCGCCCGACGGGACCAAGCTCGTCGCCGTCGCCGATCCGCCGCGCGCGCTCGCCGTGCTCGACGCGAAAACCTTGCGCCGCCTTCGGCTGCTCCCGCTCGACTCGCGCTTCAGCCCAGACAAGGCGGGGGCCGTTGCACCCCTCGTCGTCGATTCACGTGCGGCGTTTCTTGCCTATGACCTCGTAGTCGATCCGCAGGGCGACGAAGGCCCCGCGTTCGTCGACCGGCTCGACCTCCGCAACGGCCACCGGACGAGCGTCCGCCTCGGGTCGCCGGACGTCGTCGGGGCCGGCCTTGTCGACGGGCGCCTGGTCACCGTCACCAGCCGGCTCGTCGAGACCTGGGACCCGCGAACCCTGCGCCGTCTTCGGGCGGTGCGAGTCGCGGCCCGGCTCGGCGGCTACGCAGCGGTCGATCCGACGGGCCGGTACGTCGTCGGGCTCGCCCACTTCGCCCGCGCGACCGTGATCGTCTTCGTCGACCTCCGCACCGGGCACGTGACTCCCGCAACCGGCGCCGAGGCAGCCGCCGGCGCGCTCGCCGTCGGCTTCTCGCCTGACGGGAACCGCGCCGCGACGGCTGGGCCGGACGGAAAGGTCACGCTCTGGGACCCTTCGACCGGTTCGGAACTCGACATGTTCGCCGGGCACTCGGGCGCCGCTAACGGCGTCGCCTTCTCGCCGGACGGCCGAACGCTCTACGCGTCGAGCCTCGACGGCACTGTCCTGGGCTGGGCGGTCGAACAGGCTCGCCGCTTCGACCCGGGCTTCGCGGTGCCGCCACAACCGCCCTCCCTGCCGAACGTGCCGGTTGCGCCACCCGTCGCGATCACCCGCTCGGACGCGGTGGTGCGCGACGGCAACGGTCTGGCGGAGTGCCCGCTCGCGTCGCGCACCTGCCGGCCGATCGCGCACTCGACCGGCCGGCTCGTCACTGCGCTCGCGTCGACCCCGAACCTGCTCGCCGTCGGCCGGGTGGGCGGCGGCGTCGAGCTCCGGGCTGGAGGCCGCCCCGGACAGCAGCTGCGCGGGCTTGCGACGAACGTGCAGTCGCTCGCGTTCGCACCGTCGACGCCACGTCTGGGTGGAGCCGGGTTGCGCACGCTCGCCGTGTGGAACACGGCAACCGGCGCGCTCGAGTACCAACGAGGGCTCCCGGCCACAGCCACGGCGGTTGCCTTCACTCCCGACGGTCACCGCGTAGCGGTCGGCCTCGCCGACGGCCGGGTCGTGGTCACGACCGTCGGCGGAGCCACGACGCTGACGCTTCATCCGCATGGCGCCCCGAACGTCTCGGTCGCGTTTCTGCCCGACGGGACGCTGCTGACCGGCTCGTTCGACGGCGCGCTGGAGCGGTGGGACGTCCACGACGGCCGCAGGCTCGGCGCGGCGCCCACGGCTCCCACGGGACCAGTTGCGGGCATCGCGGTTTCCCCCAGCGGAGCCTTCGTCCTCACCTCGAGCCTGACCAGCGGCACCATCCGCGAGTGGTCGAGCCCGGGGCTGCAACTGCTCGCCGAGTTCCCGGGCGACCCCTTCGTTCCCACCGGCGTGGCTGTCACGCCGGACTCAGCCAACGCGCTGGCGGTATCCAGCGACGGCCACGGGACCGCCTGGCCGCTCGACCGCGCTGCGTGGAGCGCGCGCGCGTGCCGGGTCGCAGGCCGCCAGCTCACGCTCGCGGAATGGCACCAGTTCCTTCCTGGCCGCCGCCCCCTCTCGGTCTGCCCGTAGCGAACCAACGCACTCAGTGAGCGGACAGCCGCCCGTCAGGCGGCAGAAAGCGACGACCCACAACCTCCGCAGCGTTCTCTCAGACCGATCGAAAGGAGCACGCTGTGCATGCACGACTGATCGTCCTCACGGTCGCGGTCGCAGGCGTTGTCGCGATCGCAGTCGCGACCGCAGGCGCGGCCGGGCCGACGTCAGGCCCCGGACGCCTGGCGTTCGCGATCAAGGACGCCACCGGCGCCTCGAATCTCTATTCCGTCCGCCCGGACGGGGACGGCCTCGCCCGGCTGACCACCAGCACCGCGAGCGATCTCTGCCCTGCCTACTCACGAGACGGACGGCAGATCGCGTTCTGCAGCACCCGCTCGGGGACCTTCCAGATCTGGACGATGCGCTCCGACGCCACCAACCTCCAACAGGTCACGACCGGACCCGACGACTTCTTCTTCTTTCCAGACTTCTCTCCGGACGCGAAGAAGATCGTCTTCAGCGGCACGGCGACCGCCACTGCGACGAACGACGACATCTTCACGATCAACAGAGACGGGAGCGGCCTCACTCAGTTGACGGACGACCCCGGCAACGACGACTATCCCGCCTACTCGCCGGACGGCCGCAAGATCGTCTTCACGAGCGATCGCACAGGCGTCGAGCAAGTCTGGGTGATGAACGCCGACGGCTCGCAGCAAACCGAGCTGACGCACAGCGGCGTGACCGACGACGAGGTCCCCGAGTGGAGCCCCGACGGCCGCCGTATCGCCTACGAGGAGGGCGATCCGCCGAACGGCCGCATCTGGGTGATGTCGAGCGACGGCACCGCCAACCACCAGCTGACGGCCGGCCCGGGGAGCGACTTCGGTCCCGTCTGGTCGCCGGACGGGAGGGAGATCGCGTTCGTCCGCGACCTCGGCCACGGCGACCGCTCGGTCTACACCATGAGCAAAGACGGCTCCGACATGCACAGGGTGATCCCGATCCCACTCACCGAGAACGTGCCCGCCTGGGGCACGGCGCCGTAGCCGCGCAGGAGGCCAACCATGACATGCAGACAGCTCCGCGGAGCGGCAGCGGCCGTGCTGGCATCGGCAGCGATCGGCACACAGGCCGGGCTCGCGGCCGGCACGCCGACGGTGCTGCAAGCAACGCTCACCGGCACCTATCTCCACACGACCTCGCCCGGTTCGGGGACGGCAAGGATCACGATCACCCCGAGCAAGGTCTGCTGGAAGTTCAGCTACCGCGGGCTCGACACACCGAACGTCTCCGGAATCCACATCGCCCCGCCACCCGCGGCGGGCAAGCACAAGACGTCGGTCTTCCCGTTCACCGCGTCGACCTCGCAAGCGCAGCAGTGCGAGTCGCCGACGAGATGGGGGCGGAACGGGCCTTCATGGCTGGCAAAGATCGTCGCCGATCCCGGACGCTTCTACGTCATCGTCGGCACGTCGACCTATCCCCAGGGCGCGATCGGGGGCGCCCTCAAACGCGAGTAGACGGAGAGCGGGGCGAGAGCGGGCGAGCCCCGCTCCCGCCCGTCGCCCGACGCAGATCTCCGCGGTCAGGCGGCCGGCAGTGTGGCGGTCGCGCGGCAGACAAGGCCACCCGGTCCCCAGGCGGTCGCGGTGACCGTGTCGGCGCCCGGCAGGTCGGGCACGGTCCGCCGGACCTCGAAGGAGCGGGAGGCGGCAGTCGCCTTCGCGCTGCCCTTCCAGGCAACGCGCCGCTCGTGCACGACCGCGATCCGCCAGGCAACGCCGGCCCGGATGTGGTCGATCTCGAACCGCACCTCGATGCCGCCGTCACTCGTCCTCAGCCTCAGCTCGGAGTCGGCAGCACTGCCGCAGACACCGGCACTGCGGACCTCGCCGCGGCCGTCTTTCGCTGCTGCCGCGCAGGCCAAGAGCGAGAACATGACGACGGTCGCCACGAGGGCGACGAGAGCGCGACGGGTCATGGCCCCAGTGTGCGCAGCAATCGCGCGCACCGCAACGGGACCTTGGTCCCATCGGCTACGAGCCGAGATCGCTTCGAAGACCCTGGCGCTCGACCCACAGGACAGCCTGGACGCGGTCGGTGACGCCGATCGCACGGAAGATGCTCGTCAGGTGGGACTTGACCGTCTTCTCGCTGATCCCCAGCCGCCGTGCGATGAGCTTGTTCGGGAGCCCGTCCAGAAGGAGCACGAGCACTTCGCGCTCGCGCGGTGAGATCCCGGCGAGTGGGTCGGGCGCGTTCTGCGCCTCGAGCAACGACCGCGCCGCTCGCGGATCGAGCGGCGAGCCGCCGCCGGCTGCAGTCCGGATGCCACGCACCACCTCGTCCGCTGATGCGTCCTTGAGCAGGTAGCCGACCGCCCCGGCGTCGAGCGCCCCAGTAATGCGTCGTCGATCGGAGAACGACGTGAGCACGAGCACAACCGTCGCCGGCAGCTCCGCGAGAATCGCGCGCGTCGCGTCGATCCCGTCCAACACCGGCATCTCGAGATCCATCAACACCACATCGGGTGCGATCGCCCGGCAGAGCTCGACCGCCTCGGCGCCGTTGGCGGCGGTGCCGACGAGCTCCAGATCCGGCTGGGCGGCGATCAGCCCCGCGAGCCCGTCGCGGAGGACCCCGTGGTCGTCGGCAACGAGGACGCGGATCATCGAACCGGAACCTCGAGCTCCACGCGAGTCCCCTCCCCTTCGCCTGAGCTGATCGCGAGGCTCCCACCGGACTGACGCACGAGCTCCTCGACGAGCGACAGTCCCAGGTGCCCTTCCTCGCGACGCTCGTCGCGCGTCTCCTCGGCGAAGCCGCGCCCGTCGTCGACGACCGCGAGCGTGGCGACACCGTTCCGAACGGTGAGCTCGACTCGCAGGGAGGACGCCTCGGCGTACGCGATCACGTTCCGCACGGCTTCCTGCGTCACGCGGTAGATCAGCGCCTCGTCCTCGCGCCCCAGCTGCTCGGCGCCGTCGATGCTGATCGACACCTCCGTCCCACCCTCCCGCAGCGGGCTGACGAGGTCGGAGATCGCCGACTCGAGGCCCGCCGCCGCCAGATGAGGCGGATGAAGCTCGACGAGCAGCGTGCGCAGATCGCGCACAGTGCCGCGAAGACGCTCGATCGCCCGGCGGAGCACATCTGCCTGACCGCTCGCTCCACGCGACGCGGCGTCGTCCGCGAGCGGGGCGAGCGAGAACGCGAGACCGGCGATCTCCTGCACCGGGCCGTCATGGAGATACGAAGCGACTCTGCGCCGCTCGCGCGCCGACGCTGCCATCGCATTCTCGAGCAGCGCCTCTCGCTGCTCGTTCCCACGCTGCAACCCGCGCATCAACGACCAGAGGAGCGGAACCTGCACGAGCAGGATCAGCGCGACCGCGCCGAGGATCGGCGGTGCGAGCGCCTCGAGAAGCCGGCGCGCGCTCGCGTTGACCGACCCGAGCCGCTGGTAGATCTCGAACAGCACCGGCGTTCCCGACGGCGTGCGAATCCGCGTGTACGCCTCGATCAGCCTGCCTTGCCCACGATCGAGCTGATTCTCGGGTCGCTGCAGGTCCGTGACTTCCACCTTCGCCCCGCCGTCGCGAAGGAGCCGGAGCTGCCCGGAGTCGAGCGCGTAGTGCCCGCCGACCTGCGCTGGGTCGTCGGAGTAGAGGACCCGGCCGCCGGCCGACCAGATCTTCACCCGCACGATCGAGTTGCTCAGCACGCGCGCGAGGACGACGTCGTCGACCGCGCCGACCGACGACGGTTTACCGCCGACCAGGCCGTCCGTGAGCGAAGCCTCGACGAGCTGCCCGGCCTCCTGCACCTTCGTCCGCGTCTCGCGCTTCGCCTCGTCGACCGCAACTGCGCGAAGCGCGAAGTAGCCGCCGACGATCGCCACGACGATCGCGACCGCGCTGCCGAGCGCGAAGCGGAGGAGCACCGAGCGCGCCGTCGGTGGGGGACGCCTGTCCATCGGCTCCATCATGGCGGCTTCCGTCGCCCGCCCCGGGCGACCCGGACCTAAGTCCCATTGCCGTTCCGACCAGACAACGGCAAGGCTGAGCTCGTCACCTACCGAAGGAGCCAGCGATGTTCAATTCCCGCACCATCACCCTCGGCGTCACCCTCGCGGTCAGCGCCGCAGCGCTCGCCGTCGCCCCGATCGCATCGAGCAAGGGCGGCCCCGCCGTCCGCGTCACCGGCGACTGCACCGGGCGCTCGATCTCCAACCTCAAGCTCGGCCGCGAGGATGCCGGCCTCGAGATCGAGTTCCAGGTCGACCAGAATCGGAACGGCGTCCCGTGGAAGGTCACCCTGCGCCGGAACGGCTCGCTCGTCGCCTCGACGACGGTGAAGACCCACGCCCCGAGCGGCTCGTTCTCGCTGCGCCGCGTGATCGCAGGCGGGACCGGCACGGTCGTCGCGACTGCAACGCGCGCCTCGGGCGAGCGCTGCACGGCCCACGCTTCCATCTGATCGCAATGCCTTCCCCTCCGGGCGGACGGCCGTACGACTCCGGCCGTCCGCCCAGCGTCCCCGCTAGCCTCGGCCGCGTGCGCAAGATTCTGCTGACCGGGATGTCGGGGACGGGCAAGTCGAGTGCCCTGGCAGAGCTCGAGAAGCGGGGCTTCGAGGCGGTCGATACCGATCACGGCGGCTGGAGCGTCTGGTCGGAGACCGAAGGTGGCTTCGTCTGGCGCGAGGATCGCATTGCGGAGCTCCTGGCGCGCGAAGGTGGATCGACCCTCTACGTGTCCGGCACCGTTTCGAATCAGGGGCTGTTCTACGAGCGCTTCGATGCCGTGGTTCTTCTCAGTGCGCCTGCCGAGATCTTGCTACGCCGGATCGCGACGAGGGTGACGAACGACTACGGCAAGAGCAGTCAGGATCGCGAGCTCATCCTGCGCCACGTGGCCGAGATCGAGCCGCTGCTCCGCGCAACCTGCACTCACGAGCTCGACGCGACGCAGCCGCTCGACGCGGTGGTCGAGCAGCTGGTCGCGATTGGCGATCCGCATGCCGATTCCGTCCGCGCGAACGCCTAGGGATCGCCTCGATCGCGGACGAAGATGTCGACGGTGCCGTTCGTGTCGTTCGCGGCGAGGTTCGTTGCCGAGGAACTGAACGCCGTGAAGCGCCCGTCGGTGCTCATCGCAGGACCGCGGACGTCGTCTTGGAGGCTGCGTCCATTCGCCTGCGCGCCCGAGCTGTCGACGCTGGCACGTTCCGTCGTTCCGGTGAACCGATCGTGGACGAAGACGTCCTCGACGGCGTTCGTGTCGCCGGCGACGAGGTTCGCGGCACCCGAGCGGAACGAGACTCGGCGGCCGTCTGCGCTGATCCCGGGGAGACGGGCGCCCGCCGTGCCGGCTTGCTCGCCGCCGCTGCTCACGCTCGCGCGCTCGATCGTGCCCGCTGCACGATCGCGGACGAAGACATCGAGCGCGCCGTTCGTGTCGTTCGGGACGAAGCCGGAGAAGCTCGACGTGAAGGCGACGAACCGGCCGTCGCCGCTCACTGCGGGCGTCAGCAGCCCGCCGGCCGGGGTGCCGCTCGAGTCGCCGCTGACCGCTTCCGTCGTCCCCGTCTGCCGGTCGCGGACGAAGATGTCCTGCGTGCCGTCTGCGTCGCCGGCGACGAGATTGGAAGCCTCCGACTCGAACGCGACGATCCGTCCGTCGGCGCTGATCGCAGACGAGTCCGAGCGTCCGTTCCCTTCCTGGCCCGTGCTGTCGATGCTGACGCGCTCGGTCGTCCCTGCCACGCGGTCGCGCACGAAGACGTCGACGACGTGGTTGTTGTCGCCCGAGACGAGGTTCGATGCGCCCGACTCGAATCCGACGAAGCGCCCGTCGGCGCTGATCGCAGGGAGCCGGCTGGAACGATTGCCTTCCTTCCCGGAGCCGGCAATGCTGATGCGCTCGGTCGTGCCCGTCGTGCGGTCGTGGACGAAGACGTCCGAGACGCCGTTCGTGTCTCCGGGGACGAGGTCCGGTGAATCCGACGAGAACGCCACGAATCGTCCGTCCGCGCTGATCGCCGGGCTCACACCCCCGCTCGCCGCCTGCGCACCCTGGCTGTCGACGCTCACGCGTTCGATCGCGCCCGTCTCGCGGTCGCGGACGAACACGTCCGGGGTCTGATTCGTGTCCCCGACCACGAGGTCCGAGGCTCGAGATGCGAACGCGACCAGCCGGCCGTCACCGCTGATCGACGCCGAGTCGCTGTCCGCGTTCGACTGATTCCCGGCATTGTCGAGGCTGACCCGGTCGGTCACGGGCGGCGTGCTGCAGGCGCTCGGCACGTCGAATGCCTCGGTCCCGTCGAACGTGTGGTCGGTGCTGTTCTGGATCGCACTGACGCCGAGGCCGCGCTTCGCGAACGCCCGCCAAAGGATGCAGTTGTTGGCGCCGCCAGTCAGCGCCTGGTCGGCAGCGATGATCCCATCCCGCGCGTTGACGAAGCCGGGGACGCACGGCGTCAGCTTCAAACCGTCGGTGACGAGCTGAATGGCAAGGTTGTTCCCACCGGTCGTCCAGTCGCCGTAGAGGTCCGGGTTGTAGCCGTGCGCGTCGACGAGGCCCCAGTAGACCTCCCAGAGCATCGACGCCCACACATAGCCGACGTCGTGGGCCTCGGAGTCGATCTTGATCGAGTCGTACGTCGCCGGGTTGACGTTCGTGTCGGTCGTGTACTGCGTCAGCCGGATCCCCTGCTGCTCCCGCGTCTGGCCGAGGACGTAGGTCCCGATCCCGCGCGGGGTCGAGGCCGTGTCGGTCGGAAGCGACGTCAGCGCGAGCGCATACCAGTCGCTCCACCCCTCGCCCGGCGACTCTCCGTTGCCGAGGCAGCCGGTTGTTCCCCCACCGACCAGGCGATTCGAGAGGCCGTGCGTGTACTCGTGGATGATCACGCTCGAGTCGAGGGCCGGGTCGCGTTTTGGATCGGTCATCGTCCAGAGGTACAGCTGCATCCGCGGCCGCTGACCGTCCGGCGGCGTGGCGAAGTTCGCGTTGTTCTCGCCGCCGCCGTCCTGCGCCTCCGCCTGAACCGAGTCGTTTTGGGCCCCGCCGCGACCATAGTTGTTCTCCTGGAAATTCCCCGACTGCTCGTCGAAGCCGTAGTGGTAGTAGAGGTCATGGATGACGTTGTCCCAGTAGAAGAGATTCGTCACCGACGCAGGCTGGTAGGTGCTCGGATCCTGGGACAGGTCGAGCGGGAACTTGAAGTCCAGGCCCGTGCCGCCGTCGGGCTCGCCCGGATCCGGCCGGTCGTCGTCGTCGGCATCGATGTACGCGTGGACGTTGTTGCCCTCGGGGACCGTGAACTCCGGCCCCGCGACTCCGTTCGTGTCGTGCCAGCCGAACTTGCTCGCCTTGTGGAAGGCCGGATTTCGCACCACCGTCCGCGGCCCCGAGTCCGGGCTCTCGTTCGGGAACGCATTCACGCCGTAGGAGGACCCGTCGGCGACCCCCGTGGACGCAAGGGTGTCCTCGTCGACGTAGTCGGACTTCGAGAGCAGCGCACCCGTCACTGCGTCGACGCGGGCGTTCCACCAGTGCCGAGCGTCGAGTTGCTGGATCGCCACCTCCCAGGCAAGACGAACGGTGCCGCCCGTCGGCTCGTACACGAGCTTGATCGGGATCGTGCCGAGTGCGACGCCGCCGGTCGACATCTCCGCCGCCTGCGCCGCACCGTCGATCTTGCGGACGACACGGAACGCGGCCGTCCCGGTCAGACCAAGCGCCTGCGCCGCCGCTCCGGTCGCGACCTCGCGGCTGACCGCCGGCTGGACCGTTTTCGCGTTCGCGTCCAGGCCGCTCACGAACCTGGAGTCGAGCGTGAGCAGCCGTCCGTCACTCATGACAGCGCCGTTGGCGACCGCCAGCTGCACATCGATGCCGCGATGGCGCTGTTGAAGGTAGACGTACGTCGCCCCGGAGTCGCTGCCGGTCACCACCTTCGTCGCGACCACGTCGTCGACGTCGCCGGGCTGCAGGCCGTAATCGGCGAGATGCTGCTTCAGGTAGCCCGTCACGATCGCGAGCGGCGTCTCCGAGCTCGGCCCGGTCAAGAACCCGGGCGCAGCCGTGCTGCGCGCGCCGGGCGCCGCACTTGCTGCCACGGCCGCAACGAGGACGGCGAGCGTGGCGAGCTTGAGGATGGCGGTAGGGCGGAACATTCGTCCTTCCTTTCCTGAGCTGTGTCCGGTTTCGACTGTCGGCCGAGAGCCGCAGAACTCGATACCGCCAAAGACACCGCCGCCGCCCGCGTATTCCGCCCACCGACGCGTTCGTAGTAGTCGTGGCGACGCAGTACACTCGGCAGCTCCGACGTCCCCCGAGCGGAAGGCAGCCGATGCCTGCACCCACCACCAATCCTCCGACCTTCTCGGGCGAGGACCTGACCAAGCTGCTCGCACTGATCAAGGAGGCCGACAGCATCGAGCTGAAGCTCACCGTCCCGGAGACCGACCAGCGCTCTGCCGTGGTCTCGCTCGGTCTCGATCCGCTGCAGGCGCAGATCCGCCAGGTCTTCTTCTTCGACACGCCGGACCTGAAACTCGACGCGCAAGGCGTCGTCGTCCGCGCCCGCCGGATCCAGGGCAAGGGCGACGACTCGGCCGTGAAGCTGCGGCCGGTCGTACCGGCGGAGCTGCCGGACGACCTGCGCGCGTCCGCCAGCTTCCGCGTCGAAGTCGACGCATTGCCCGGCGGCTACGTCTGCTCGGCCGCGTTGAAGGGGGCGCTGCGCCCGAGCGACGTCAACAGGGCGGTCGCCGGCGAGATCCCGTTGCGCAAGCTCTTCTCCAAGGAGCAGCGGGCGTTCTTCGCCGCCCACGTGCATGACGGGACCGCACTGGAGGATCTGACGATCCTGGGACCGATCTTCGTGCTCAAGCTCCGGCTCACACCAAAAGAGCTCGGCCGCAGGCTCGTCGCCGAGGTGTGGCTCTATCCCGACGGGTCCCGCATCCTCGAGCTCTCCACGCGCTGCGGCATCAACGAGGCATTCCAGGTCGCCGCCGAGCTTCGCGCGTTCCTCGCCACCCGCGGCATCGACCTCTCGGGCGAGCAGGAGACGAAGACGCGCAAGGCGCTCGACTACTTCGCGCACCTCGAGAACGTGGCTCCGTGACGACGGAGGCGGGCGGCGAGGGGAGCCCGCCTGGCCAGGCGATCGTTCCTCGCTGGGAGTGGCGCACCTTCGGCGAGAGCTTCCCGGACACGGACGCCCGCTTCGCCGCACTGACGCCCGGGCGTTTTCAGGAGAGTGACGAGCTCTACCTGCTCTCGCGCCTGAGCAACGCCTCCGTCAAGGTTCGCGACGGCCTGATGGACGTCAAGCAGCTGCAGGTCGTGAACGACGACGGGCTCGAGCAGTGGAAGCCGGTCATGAAGGCGGCGTTCCCGCTTGCTGCGGCGGATGCCGTCGCGGTGCTGCAGGAGCTCGGAACCGAGGCTCCGAAGCTCGCCCGCGCCGAGTACACGCTCGACCAGCTCGTCACGGAAGTCGTCGAGCCGAGCCCCGACCTGCTGGCGGTCGAGGTGCACAAGCGGCGTCAGCGCTACACGGTCGGCGGCTGCATGGCGGAGCGCTCTGAAGTGCGAACCGAGCAGGGGGTCGAGGCAGACGATTGCGGTCGAGGCGGAGGACCCCGCTCGCGTGATCGAGGCCGTCCGCGAGCTCGGCCTGGGCACGCGCCGGAACGTCTGCGTCGCCCGCGGGCTCAAGGCGCTCGTCGGGTTCGCCGCAAAACGCTACGCGGCGATCGACGTCGGCACGAACTCCGTCAAGTTCCAGATCGGCGAACGGGAGGCGGACGGCGAATGGAAGCCGATCGTCGACCGCGCCGAGGTCACCCGACTCGGCGAAGGCCTCGACGAAACCGGTCGACTCAACGACGAGCCGATCAGTCGGACCGTCGACGCGATCGCGGCCATGGCAGACGAGGCCAGGCGCGGCGGGGTCGAGGAGATCGCGGCGGTCGGGACGGCCGGGCTCCGGATTGCGCCCAACAGGGGGACACTCGTCGACGCCGTGCGCGAGCGCGCGGGGATCGAGGTCGAGGTCATCCCCGGCGAAGAGGAAGGCCGGCTCGCCTACCTCGCGGTCAAGTCCGGGTTGGGGCTCGGCCGCGGTTCGCTCGTCGTGTTCGACACCGGCGGCGGCAGCTCCCAGTTCACGTTCGGGCAGGGAGAGCAGGTCGACGAACGCTTCAGCCTCGACGTCGGCGCAGTGCGGTTCACCGAGCGCTACGGCCTCGACGGAGTCGTCTCGGAGGAGGCACTTGGCTCGGCAAAGGAGGCGATCGACGCCGAACTCGTGCGGCTCGACGGCCGACCCACCCCCGACACACTTGTCGGGATGGGCGGCGCGATTACGAACCTCACCGCGGTCAAGCACGGTCTCGCCGAGTACGACCCGAACGTCGTGCAAGGCACCGTCCTCGACCTCGCCGAGATCGACCGCCAGATCGAGCTCTACCGCACCCGCACCGCAGACGGCGCCGCGAGGTCGTGGGCCTCCAGCCCCAACGCGCGGAGGTCATCCTCGCCGGCGCGTGCATCGTTCGAACCGTCGTGGAGAAGCTGGGCCGGGAATCGCTCACCGTGAGCGACCACGGCCTCCGGCACGGCCTGCTCGTCGACCGATTTGGCGACTAGCTCCGCGCACTGCCCGTGGCACAGCCGTCACCGGACGTTCACCCGTAGATCACCCTTCCCGGGTGATGGCACCCCGCCTGCGCCGTCGTGACGATAGTTTTCAAGCCTCGGACGCAGGGAAAAATGGCAACTCGCACAGAATACGAGACGCTCCCTCTCGCCGAGACGAAGCTCTTGCTGCCGAGGCTTCGCGCCGAGATGGTCGCGCGCCCGCGCATCCAGACGGCTCTCGCACGGGACGACGTGATGCTCACACTCGTCGCGGCCCCCCCGGGATACGGGAAGACGGTGGCCGCGCGCACCTGGTACGAGAGCAGGTCCGGGGCGGTGGCCTGGGTGACGCTCGATGCCGGCGACAACGATCCGGTGCGGTTCTGGACGTACGCGGCAATGGCGGTCGACCGCGTGCGCCACGGCCTCGGTCGCGGGGCGTTGCAGCGGCTCCAGATCTCCGGCGGCGTCGAGAGCGCGGTGATCGAACTGGTGAACGGCATGGCGACGTTCAGCGCGCCGCTCACCGTCGTGCTCGACGACTTCCAGAGCATCACCGATCGCGAGTGCCTCGACTCGATCGACTACGCATTGGAGCATCTGCCGCCGACGACGCGCCTGATCGTGATCACGCGGACCGACCCGTCGCTCAACCTCTCACGGCTCCGCGCGAACGGCGCCCTCGCCGAGGTGCGGGCCAGCGCGCTCGCCTTCACACTGGAGGAGACGACCGAGCTGCTCGTCGAACGAGAGGGCCTCGACCTTACGCCTGACGAGATCGAGGCACTCCACGAGCGGACGGAGGGGTGGCCGGGAGCGCTCTACCTCGCGTCGCTCTGGCTGCGCAACGTCGTGAACCGGCATGAGGCCGTGCGCGACTTCGGCGGAAATCACCGATTCGTCGCCGACTACCTGAACCACGAGATCCTCGGCTCGCTCGACGACGAGTCGCGCTGGTTCCTGCTGCGTGCGTCGGTCCTCGGCCACTTCACCGCCGAGCTCTTCGACAGCGTCTTCGGACGCTCCGACGCAGCCTCGACGCTCGAGACGCTGGAGCACTCGAACCTCTTCGTCGCTCGGTTGGAGCACGGGGGATGGTTCCGTGTCCATCCTCTCTTCGCCGAGTTTGCAGAGTTCCAGCTCGCAGCGCACGACGCAAAGGCCGTGGTGGAGATCCATCGCCGCGCTGCTCTGTGGCATGTCGAACGAGGCCTTCTGCGCGAGGCGGTCGATCACGCTGCGGCCGCCCATGACTACGAGCTCGTCGCCAGAATCGCTTCCGATCACCACCTGCCGGTGATCCGGAGCGGCGGCTCCCGAACCCTCGTGCGCTGGGCCAAGATGCTGCCGGACGAGCAGCTCGTCGAGCATCCCGAGCTCGCGATGGCCGCAGCCACCTCGGTCAGTCTCGTCGGTCCGCGGACGATCGAGCGGCGCCGCTTCCTCCACCTCGCCGAACGCGCGCGCGGGACGGGCTCGGCGCGCTTCACACCGTACGTCGATGCCGGCATCGCCATGGTTCGAGCGTTCACCTTCGACCAAGGGGTGATGGCGAGCGTCGCCGAGGGCCGGCGTGCTGTCGCGATCGCCGAGCGGGAGGCCGACGACGTGCTGGTCGCGTCGCTCGCAGGCCTTGCTCACGCCCTGTACTTCTCCGGGGACATCGCGGCCGCATCGACGGCGGCTCAGCGGGCGCTCGCTCACCCCGAAGCGGAGCGACGACCGACCGCGCATGTAGTCGCCCGGTCGACGCTCGCGCTCGCCGACCTCGACCGAGGGCTTCTCGAGGCCGCCCGATCCCACGCCGAGAAGTCGAAGGCGCTGGTCGTCGCGATTCACAGCACGCGAAGCTGGCTCGGGGCGATCGCCTATGCCACGAGCGGCTCGGTGCACGCTGCCGAGGGCAAGCTCGTAGAGGCAGAGCGAGAGTTCGTCTACGCCGAGCGGTTCTTGCGCGACGAGCTGGCGACAATCCACCATGCCTGGCTGTTGCTGCATCTGGCTCGCGTGCGCTGTCGCCGCGGACACCTGAACGAGGCGAAAGAGACGCTGCGCCTCGCGCGTCTGGAGCTCGATGAGTTCTCGGACACCGGGACGCTCCCCGAGTTCGCGTCGATCATCGAGCTCGGGCTCGAACAGGCGAGCTCGCGCGCCGACCGTGGCGACGTGCTCGAGAGGCCCACCGAGGCGGAGCTCGCGGTGCTCCGGTTGCTGGCATCCGATCTCTCGGCCCGCGACATCGGCGCACGGCTGTTCCTCTCGGCCAACACCGTTCGCAGCCACACCCGGGCCATCTACCGGAAGCTGGCCGTCAACTCACGCGCAGAGGCAGTCGCGCGAACGGCCATGCTCGGCCTTCTGGACGACGAGCTGTCACCCGGGTGATGCGACCGTCGGCCGCGGCGGCGTCTCCTCGACGTCCCGGCTCGACGCCACCTTGAACCCGACGAATCCGTACAGCACGTCGAGGATCGGGCTGAGCAGGTTGAAGAAACAGTAGGGGAAATACGACGCGGTCGAGACGCCGAGCACGCCCGAGATATAAGCGCCGCAGGTGTTCCACGGCACGAGCACGGAGGTCACGGTCCCCGAGTCCTCGACGGCGCGCGACAGCACCTGAGGCTCGAGACCGCGCCGCTCGAACTCGCCCGTGAACATCCGGGCTGGAAGCACGATCGCCACGTACTGGTCGCCGGCGATCACGTTGAGCCCGATGCCGCTGCCGTTGACGGCCGCGATCAGCCGTCCACGCGTCGGGGCACGCGCGACCACGACTTGCAACAGCCGCGCGAGGAAACCCGCATGCTCCATGATCGCCGCGAACGACAGAGCCGCGAGCACGAGCCAGATGGTCGTCAGGAAGCTCGCCATCCCGCCCCTCGAGAAGAGCGCGTCGATCGCCGGATTGCCGCTCCGGCTCACGAAGCCCGTCGCCATGGCTCCGTAGATCGCCTTGATCCCCGTGGAAACGGGCCCGAGCCCCGGTTCTCCGACGAACGCCTTCACCACCGTCCACTGGGTGAAGCACGCGAGGACGCCGGCGAACAGCGCCGAGCCGAGGATCGCCAGGAACGGCGGCACCTTCCTGACCGTGAAGAGCACGAGAAGCGCGAGCGGCAGGAGATTGATCACCGAGATGTTGAACTCGTCGTTCAGGACTGCCAGCGCCGCGTCGGTGCTCCCACCGCCGGCGGGAGTCGCCACCCTCCCGATGACCAGGAAGATGATGAGGCTGATGCCGAGTGCCGGCCCGGCGGTCCAGAACATGTTGCGGACGTGCTGCCCGACGGTGAGGCCGCGGCCGACGAGCTTCGGGACGAGGATCGTCGTCTCGGACAGCGGGGTCATCTTGTCGCCGAAGTACGCGCCGCAGATCACCGCGCCCGCGGCGGCCGCCTCGGACAGCCCCATCAGCTTGGCCATCCCGACGAACGCGACACCGAGCGTCCCGGCCGTCGTCCACGAGCTGCCGGTGACCATCCCGACGACGGCGCAGATGACAGCGGTCGTCACGAAGAAGATCGTCGGGTTGAGCAGCCGCACGCCGTAGTCGACGACGGTCGGAATCGTGCCGGCCATGTTCCAGGTCCCGATGAGCGCCCCGACCGCGAGCAGGATGAAGATCGCGCTCATCGCGGTGGCGACACCGCCGATCGCCGCGTCTGCGATCGCGGCCGAGGTGTAGCCGTTCTTCAACGCCATCAGGCTGGCGAAGGCCGAGCTGAGCAGCAGCGCGACCTGGAGCGGGCCATCGGTTGCGCTGACACCGAAGAGCGAGATCGTGAGCGCGATCAGCCCGATCAGCACGACGACCGGCAGGATCGCGTCGAGCAGGGTCGGCGGTCTGCCGCCATTCGAGGTCGGCACGTCTGCTCCGGTCATCGCTCGGTGCGCCGGTTAGAGGTCGACGCTCTGTGCGCTCAGAAGCGTGAGCCCGAGCTCCGAGATTCGCATCAGCAGCCCCTGGAGCTCGGCCTGGTCGCGAATGTGACCGACCAGGATGGTGTTGCCGTCGCGTCGCTCCAACCGCATCCCCTGGAAGGTCGGGGCCACGTCGTCGCTCAGTTCACCATCGACCACGACCTGGTATTCACGAACGGCCATGAGCTAGCTTGCTCCCTACCGGTCACGGTTGAAGCAGAAGTCTCCACGGTCACCCATGTGATTCTGGTTGTGCGTGCGCTCAGCGACCGAGGCGCGGAGGCAGGATCACCGCCGCGACCATCAGGCCGTACGAGATCGCCATCGCCGTCACGAAGGCGTTGAACCCGGCGTCGATGCCGCTCACGGTTTCGCCGGTCAGGAGCTGGAGCAGGCTGTTGAATCCCGCGCTGCCCGGCACCAGCATCAGCACGCCGGGGACGATGAAGACGAGCGGCGGCCGGCGCAGCGGTACCGCCAGCAGACTGCCGGCGATTCCGATCGAGAGCGCCGCGACGAACGTCCCTGCCGCCGACCCGAACAGCGACGCTGCCGACGGCGCTGGCAGTGACGGCGAGAACGTCGCCGCGCACATCACCGGCGCCGCCTTGGACGGAGCCCGCAACGTCACGGTGAACGCGAGGCCGGCCGCGGCCGCCGCGAGGAGGTGCGTGCCGGTGAAGCCCGGACGCGAGACGGTGTGCGTCGACGATCCCGAACCAGTGCGCCGCGAGCGACCGGCCCACGCCGACGCCGAACACGAGCCCGAGGAGCTGGACGACGGCGTTCGCGGTGTTCGCGACGCCCGACTGCAGATGCTCCGTCGCGATCTCGCGCACGCCGATCGTGAGCGACATCCCCGGCAGGAATGTGATCAGAGCGGCCAGCGTGACGGTGTCGGGCGACGCGTTCAGGCCGAGTCGAGCGATCGCCGCGGCGCTGAAGCTCGCGACGACGGCTGCGAGCGGCGCCATCATCGGCTCCGCCCGAGCCGTCCGTCTGGCGAGTTGCGCCACGACGCCGACGAGCAGGCCGACGACTCCGCCCGCCGTGACCTCGCGCCAGCCCCCGCCCAGGACCGGCGTGACGGCGGCACCGGCGAGGGCGTACGCCGCGAGCTCGACGTACCACCGCCGTTCCAGCGGCCGGGCATCGATCTCGGCAAGCCGGTCGAGCGCGCCTGCCACGGTCGAGCCCGTCGATGACGTCTCGCGCGAGATCCTCGAGCCGCGCGATCGCGTCGAGGTCGACGGGTTTCGGCCGAACGCGGAGGGTGTAGCTGCGCTGGTGCGGCAGCGCGCCGAACGACAGCTCCACCAGCGTCGGCGTCGCAGAGATCTGGGCGGCTTCCAGCCCGAGCGCGGCAGCCAGCGAGCCGAGGCGTTCCTCGAGATCCGACGTCGGGTAGCCGGCGCGATGCGCGATCCGGGCGAACCGGAGCAGGAACTCGACCGTCGAGTCGTTCGGCGGCTGGAGCTCGGCACGGCCGGGATCGTCTGCGTTCGACATGCGAGGTGTCAGTATCCGTCGCAGCCTCGGGCCGCAAGCGGAATCACCAAGGTGATTCCGCCACGCGCCCCGCATCGCGCCGTGTTCTGCGCGAATACTCGGCCTCGATGGCGGATTCCGGCTCCGGAGTGGACCAGCACGGCGCGTCGAGCGCCGCGGGGGCAGGGCCCCTCCGCCCGACGAGCCCGCGAAGAAGTTCAAGTTCCCGACGGCCTTCACCGTTCTCGCCGCCGTCCTGCTCCTCGTCTGGATCGCGTCGTTCTTCATCCCGGCGGGCCGCTACGCGACGACCCGCAGACCGGGGGCCCCGTGCCCGGGACGTACCACGAGCTGCCGTCCTGCTCGGCGGTCGAGGCCGGCGGCACCGCGCTCGTCGTCGCCGTCGCCCGGTGAGACCGGGACGTGCGCCGGCGGACGCCGAGTCCGCGCCCGGCGCCGTAGATCACGCCGGAGCCGGGCGTCAACTGCGTCGACACCTCGCTCACCTACCGCTTCAAGCAGCTCTGGAATGCGCCGCCGAACGGGCTCTACGGCGTGGAAGCAGCAAACGGGTTCGTCGGCCCGTGGGAGGAAGGCATCCTCTACGGATCCGCGGCGATCTTCTTCTTCGTGCTCGCCGTCGGCGCATTCATCACCGTCACGATGAAGACGGAGGCGATCCAGACGGGCATCGGCCGGCTCGCGCTCCGCTTCCGAAGCAGCGGCTACGTCCTGATCGCGCTGCTTGATGACGGTCTTCGCGCTCGGCGGGACGAGCTACGGGATGTGGGAGGAGACGCTCGGCTTCTTCGTCCTGCTCGTTCCGCTCGCACTCGCGCTGAACTACGACCGGATGGTCGCCGCGGCGATCATCTTCCTCGGCGCCGGCTCGGGCGTCATCGGGTCGACCGTCAACCCGTTCGCGACGGGCGTCGCGTCCGATGCCGCAGGCATCAGCATCGGCGACGGGATCGGCCTGCGAATCGCGCTGTGGATCATCGTCGTCGCCCTCGCGATCGGCTACGTCATCTTCTACGCGCGCCGCGATCCAGAACGACCCGAGAAGTCGGTCGATCGGGGTCTCGGCCGCAGACGCGGCGGAGGCGCAGTCGCTCGTCGAGGACGTACCGAACCTGACGACCCGGCAGAAGGTCGTGCTCGTCCTCTTCATCGGCGACGTTCCTGCTGATGATCTACGGCTTCATCCCGTGGAACGACCTCTGGCAGGAGGGCTTCGGCAAGGACTTCCCGCTGCCGACGTTCTCGGACTTCTACTTCCCCGAGGCGGCCGGCCTATTCCTCGTGATGGCGGTCGTGATCGGCCTGATCGCGAAGCTCGGCGAAGAAGGAACCGTGACGACGATCGTGTGCGGGCGCTGCCGACTTCATCGGCGCCGCGCTGATCATCGTGTTCGCGCGCGGGATCACGGTGGTGATGCGCAACTCCTACATGACCGACACGATCCTGCACTGGATGGAGAAGGCGGTCTCCGGCTCGTCCGCCGGGGTATTCGCGATCTCCGCCTTCCTCGTCAACATCCCGATCGCGTTCCTCGTGCCGTCGTCGTCGGGGCACGCCGCGCTCGTGATGCCGATCCTCGCGCCGCTCGCGGACTTCGCGGGAGTGTCGCGCGCGCTCGTCGTGACCGCCTACCAATCGGCGTCCGGCTTCGTGAACCTCGTGACGCCGACGTCGGCCGTGATCATGGGCGGCCTCGCGCTCTCGAAGATCGGCTACGACCGCTACCTGAAGTTCGTCTGGCCGTTCCTCGCCATCGTCTTCGTCGTCGTCTGCGCGTTCCTCGGCATTGCGGCGGCGATCGGCTGATGCTTCTCGCTCGCCCGCCTTCTCGCTCGTGAAAGGAGCTTCGCCCATGTCCACTGAAACCGCGACCACCATCGGGGCCAACTCGGAAGTCGGAACGCTGCGAACTGTCATCGTCCACCGTCCCGATCTGGCGCACGAGCGGCTGTCGCCGACGAACTGTCATGACCTCCTGTTCGACGACGTGATCTGGGTGCGCCGCGCGCGCCAGGAGCACGACGCGTTCGTCGACCTGATGCGGGAGCGTGGCACCGAAGTGCTGCTCTTCCACGAGCTGTTCGCCGAGACGCTCGAGCAGGCGGACGCGCGCGAGTGGGTTCTTTCGCGGCGGCTGCGCCCCGAGGAGGCGCCCGTGATGGTCGCCGCCGACCTCATGGCGTGGATGACCGAGATGCCGGCCGACGAGCTCGCCACGCGACTGACCGGCGGTGTCACGGTCCAGGAGCTCCCCGACTCCGTCGCATCCGTGTTGAAGGGCGCCATGCGGCCGACCGACTTCGTGATCGCTCCTCTGCCGAACCAGCTGTTCATGCGCGACACGAGCGCCTGGATCTACGGCGGCGTGTCGATCAACCAGATGTTCTGGCCCGCCCGGCAGCACGAGACGCTGAACGTCGAGGCGGTCTATCGCTTCCACCCGCGCTTCCGCGACGCCGGCTTCAAGATCTGGTACGGCGGCTTCGACCACGACTGGGGGAGCGCGTCGATCGAGGGCGGCGACGTCATGCCGGTGGGGGACAAGGTTCTTCTCGTCGGCCAGGGTGAGCGGACGACGGCGCGCGCCGTCGGCATTCTCGCTCAGAACCTGTTCGAGGCGGATGCAGCGCGGCTCGTGATCGGCGCGATGATGCCGAAGGGGCGCGCGGCAATGCACCTCGACACGGTGTTCACCTTCCTCGACCGGGACGCCGTGACGATCTACGAGCCGGTCGTATCCGAGATCCTGCCCATCCTCTACACGCCCGACGGGAACGGCGGTGTGAAGGCGGAGATCTCGAAACGACCGTTCCTCGACGAGGTGAAGGAAGCGCTCGGAATCCAGCGTCTGAAGGTCGTCACGACCGCCGGAGACGAGTTCGAGGCCGAGCGGACCCAGTGGGACGACGGCAACAACGTCGTCGCGCTCTCGCCCGGGGTCGTCGTTGCGTACGAGCGGAACGAGGCAACCAACGCGAAGCTCGAGAAGGCAGGCATCGAGGTTCTGGCGATCGCCGGCCAGGAGCTCGGCCGTGGGCGCGGCGGCGGCCACTGCATGACCTGCCCCGTCGACCAGAGACGCGTGAAAGGAGCACCGAGATGAGCACTGTCATCGACCTGCACGGCAAGAGCCTGCTGAGGCTTGCGGACTTCAGTCCCGAAGAGATCACCTACCTCATCGACCTCGCGGCCGAGCTGAAGGCCGCGAAACGAGAAGGGCGCGAGGAGCAGAAGCTCGTCGGCAAGGAGATCGCGCTGATCTTCGAGAAGGACTCGACGCGGACGCGCTGCTCGTTCGAGGTCGCCGCGTACGACCAGGGCGCGCACGTCACGTTCATGGGCCCTTCCGGATCGCACATGGGGCACAAGGAGACCGTCAAGGACACCGCGCGCGTCCTCGGACGGATGTATGACGCGATCGAGTTCCGCGGCTTCGACCAGGAGGCGGCGGAAGAGCTCGCGAAATGGTCCGGCGTGCCCATCTACAACGGGCTGACCGACGAGTGGCACCCGACGCAGATCCTCGCCGACTTCCTGACGTTCAAGGAGCACATCTCGAAGCCGCTCGACGAAGTGGTGTTCTGCTACCTCGGCGACGCGAGGTTCAACATGGCCGACTCGTACCTGGTCGGCGGCGCGAAGCTCGGCATGGACGTCCGGATCGCGAGCCCGAAGTCGCTCTGGCCACGCGAGGAGATCGTCGAGCTGGCGCGCTCGATCGCGGCGGAGACCGGCGCGACGATCACGATCACCGATGACGTCGCCGAGGCCGTTCGCGGCGCCGACTTCCCTGCTCACCGACGTCTGGGTCTCGATGGGCGAGCCCGACGAGGTCTGGGCCGAACGGATCAAGCTGCTCACGCCCTACCAGGTGAACGCGAAGGCCCTCGAGCTGACGGGCAACCCCGACGTGAAGTTCATGCACTGCCTGCCGGCGTTCCACAACACCGACACGCAGGTCGGCAAGGAGATCTTCGAGAAGTTCGGGATGGAGGCGCTCGAGGTGACCGAGGAGGTCTTCGAGTCCCCTGCGTCGATCGTCTTCGACGAGGCCGAGAACCGGATGCACACGATCAAGGCGGTCATGGTCGCCACGCTCGGGAGCTGACCGCGATGCGCGTCGTCGTCGCCCTCGGAGGAAACGCGCTGCTGCAGCGCGGGCAACCGCTCACCGCCGAGAACCAGCGTGCGAACTCGCGCACCGCGTGTCGTGCTCTCGCCCCGCTCGCGCTCGAGCACGAGCTCGTCGTCTCTCACGGCAACGGCCCGCAAGTCGGGCTGCTCGCGCTTCAGGGGTCGGCCTACACCGAAGTCGAGCCGTACCCGATGGACGTCCTCGGCGCGCAGACCGAGGGCATGATCGGCTACATCCTTCAGCAGGAGCTCGGCAATGAGCTGCCGCAGAACGTGCGGCTCGCGTCGCTGCTGACGCTCGTCGAGGTCGACGCGGCAGATCCGGCGTTCTCGAACCCGACGAAGCCGATCGGGCCGATCTACACGAAGGACGATGCCGACGCGCTCGCAGCGGAGAAAGGCTGGACGTTCAAGCCCGACGGCGACAGCTTCCGCCGGGTCGTCCCCTCCCCCGTTCCCGCAGCGCATCTTCGGGCTCGAGCCGCTCGAATGGCTGCTCGAGAAGGGCTGCGTCGTCATCTGCGCGGGCGGCGGCGGAATTCCCGTCATGCACGTAGACGATCCCGTGCCGGCGGGCCGAAGGCTCGTCGGCGTCGAGGCGGTGATCGACAAAGACTTCGCGAGCGCGCTACTCGCCATCGACTCTGAAGGCCGACGCGCTCATCATCGCGACCGACGTCGACGCCGTCTACGCCGGCTGGGGCACGCCCGACCAGCACGCGATCCGTCGCGCGTCACCGGACGAGCTCGCCAAGTCGGAGTTCGCCGAAGGGTCGATGGGCCCGAAGGTGCGCGCGGCCTGCATGTTCGCCGAGCGCACGGGTGGCATCGCAGCGATCGGCTCGATCAACGACACTAGGGCCTTGCTGCGAGGCGAAGCCGGCACGACGGTGGCACTCGACAAGGCCCAGATCACCTAAGGAGGCGACGATGGCGACGGCTTCACCCCCAACCCCCGCACCGACGGAGAGCAAGCAGTGGTTCGCACTGTCGGGCGAGGACGTCGCCACCGAACTCGGCGTCGACACCCATGCCGGTCTCACATCCGACGAAGCCGCGCGGCGGCTCGAGCAGTACGGCCCGAACGCGTTCGTCGCCTCCGAGGGCGAGCCGCGCTGGCGCGCGTTCGTGCGCCAGTACCGCGACCCGATGCAGATCGTCCTGCTCGTCGCCGGGATCGGGAGCATCTGGCCGCTGCACGAGCTCGGCACCGGCCTGGTCCTGCTCTTCCTGACGCTGTTCAACGCCGTTCTCGGCCTGAACCAGGAGGGCAAGGCGGCGGCGGCGGTCGCCGCGCTCCAGAAGATGATGATCATCAAGGCGAGGGTCCTCCGGAGCGGGGGGCTCGTCCAGATTCCCGCAGAGCAGCTCGTTCCCGGCGACGTCGTCTCGATCGAGGCAGGGGACGTCGTGCCCGCGGACGGCCGGCTGCTGAAGGCGGCAACGCTCGAGGTCGCCGAGTCGGCGCTGACCGGCGAGAGCCTGCCGGTTGGGAAAGACGTCGAGACCGTCGCGCAGCTCGGACGCACCGCTCGGCGACCGGACCGACATGGTCTACATGAACACGAACGTCACGCGAGGAGCCGGCGAGTTCGTCGTCACGACCACCGGGCATGGCGACCGAGGTCGGTCACATCTCCGGCATGCTCGCGCAGGAGGGCGACAAGGACTCGCCGCTCACGAAGCAGCTCGCCAAGCTGACGAGTCAGATCCTCGTCATCTCGGGCAGCGCCGCTCGTGATCTCGATCGTGCTGAACCTGTCGCGCGGCGAGTCGTTCAACACGGTCTTCCTGGCCGCAATCGCGTTCGCGATCGCGGCCATCCCCACCGGGCTTCCCGCCGTCGTGACGGCGATCCTCTCGATGGGGACGCAGAAGCTCGCCCAGGCGAACGCGATCATGAAGCGTCTTCGCTCGACGGAGACACTCGGCTCGACCTCGGCGATCAACTCCGACAAGACCGGGACGCTGACGCTCAACCAGATGACGGCGGTCGAGTTGACGATCCCGGGCCGCCGCTACTCGATCGACGGCAACGGCTACTCCACGGAGGGCCGGATCAAGCGCGTCGCCGGGCAGAGCGACGTCGACCTCGAGCCGTTCATGCTGCCGATGATCCTCGCGTGCGACGCCGTCGTCAACGACGGCGAGATGATCGGCGACCCGACCGAGGGCGCGCTCGTCGTGCTGGGCGAGAAGGGCGGCCTCGATTCGTCGGCGACGCGGGAGAAGTACCCGCGAGTCGCCGAGCTGCCGTTCGACACGGCGTACAAGCTCATGGCGACGTTCCATCGGATGAAGGACGAGTCCGGCGGCGACGTCGTCCGCTGCTTCGTCAAGGGCGCACCGGACCAGGTGCTCGTCCGCGGCACGATGACGCTCAGCCCCGACGACCTGCATCCGCTCGCTGTCGATGACGCGATGCGCGGGCGCTACGAGGCGGAGAACGCGCGCCTGGGCGAGCAGGGCCTGCGCGTGCTCGCGACGGCACGCAAGGACTTCGACCCTGCAACGTTCGATCCGAAGCGCCGACCTGCTCCCACTGCTCGACGGGCTCACGCTGCTCGCGCTCGTCGGGATCGTCGACCCGCCCCGACCGACGGCGAGAGATGCGATTGCAAAGGCGCATTCGGCCGGGATCCAGGTGCGGATGATCACCGGCGACCACGCCGTCACCGCGGCGGCGATCGCGGCGAAGCTCGGCATCAAGGGCCGGGCAATCACGGGCGCCGAATTCGGAGCGATGAGCGACGACGAGCTCCGGGCGCAGATCGACGAGATCGGCGTCATCGCACGGGTGACGCCGGAGCACAAGGTGCGCCTCGTCGACATGCTGAAGAGCAAGGGCCACATCGTTGCGATGACCGGCGACGGCGTGAACGACGCTCCTGCACTGAAGCGCGCCGACATCGGCATCGCGATGGGCATCACAGGCACCGAGGTCTCGAAAGAGGCGGCGGCAATGATCCTCACCGACGACAACTTCGCCACGATCGTGAAGGCCGTCGAGCTCGGCCGTGGCCTCTACGACAACCTGACGAAATACGTCCGATTCCAGATGGGCGTGCTCTTCGGCCTGGTCGTCACCTTCCTCGGAGCGGCCATCTTCAACGTGGTCGGCGGCGTCGCCTTCCTGCCGCTGCAAACGCTGTGGATCAACTTCACCACCCAGGTCTTCCAGGCGATCGGGCTCGGCTACGGAGAGCCCGCGGAAGGCTTGATGAAGCGGAAGCCGCGGGGCCCGGAAGAGCCGATCCTCCCCACCGGTTTGATGGTCTGGCTCGGGTGCGTCGGCCTCGTCATGGGCGCGACCACGATCGGCGTGATCGCCTGGGCCGACCACCACTACGACACGGTCACCGCCCGTACCATGGGCATGACGTCGTTCGCAGCGGCGAACCTGCTCTACTCGTTCTGCGAACGGGACCAGCTGCAATCGGTCTTCAGCCTCGACGTCCTGCGCGACCGGAAGTTCCTGTACTTCTCAGGCGCCTCGGTGGTCGCGATCATCATCGCGCCGCAACTCGACCTGCTGAACCGGATCCTCGAGACGGTGCCGCTGACAGTGCACCAGTGGGTGATCTGCATCGTCGCCTCGTTCTCGGCAGTCGTTGCGTCGGAGATCCGCAAGGCGGTCCTGCGCCAACGAGAGCATGCACCCGCCGCAGCCGCGGCGACCGACACCGTGGAGGCTGCGCCTGTCACGTCACCGAGCTGATTGATGGCTGTCGACACCAGCACGGCGATTGCGGAGGAGTCGAGCGGAGACACGAAGCTCGCGATTCTCCTCGCGATGGCGATGTTCGTGCTCGTCGTCGACACGTCGCTGATGAACGTCTCAATCTCGGCCGTGGTGCACGACCTCCACACGACGGCCAGCGGCGTTCAGTCGGCGATTGCGCTCGAGGCGCTGGTCTCCGCTGCGTTCATCCTGATCGGCAGCAAGATCGGCGATCTGATCGGACGGAAGCGCGCGTACATCATCGGCCTGCTCGGCTACGCGGCAGGCGCAGTCTCGATGACGCTGTCGCAGAGCCTTGCGCCGATCGTGATCTTCTGGGCGATTGTCGGCGGCCTTGGCGCATCGCTGCTGCTCCCCGCGATGCAGTCGCTGGTCCACGGGAACTTCGTCGGGGCCGCGCAGCGCCGGGCCTACGCCCTCGTCGGAGCCGCCGCCGCGATCGCCGCCGCGATCGGGCCGCTCATCGGCGGCTTCATCACCACCTACCTCTCGTGGCGCCTCGCGTTCCTCGGCGAGGTCGTGATCATCGCGATCGTTCTCTCGGGCATGGGCCTGGTCAAGGACGTGCCCTACACGGGAGACCGAGGCGTGGACGTCGTCGGAGCGATCCTGTCCGCGCTCGGCATGGGCGGCGTCGTCGTGGGGATCCTCGTCTGGGAGTCGGGCGGCGGAGCCGTCGTCGCGCTGATCGCGGTGGGCCTGGTCTCACTCGGCTCGCTCGCGTGGTGGCTCGTCAAGCGCAAGCGGGAGGGGAAGCCGGCGCTGATCGACGCAGATCTCTTCCGGTCGAAGTACTTCCGCCTCGGCATCACCGGCCAGACGCTGCAGCAGATCGCGCTCGGCGGGCTGATGATCGCCCTCCCGATCTTCCTTCAGATGGTGCTCGAGTACAGCGCGATGGGCGCCGGCCTGACGATCGCGCCGCTGTCGCTGAGCATGTTCGCCGTCGCGTTGCTCGCCGGCAAGAAGGCCGGGGACCGGAGCCCGGGCAAGATCATCCGCGCCGGCTTCCTGCTCCTGGCGATCGGTGTTGCCGCGCTCATCCCGATCGTGCCGCGCGCGGACTCGGGCTGGGCGATGGTGGTGCCGCTGCTCATCGCCGGATCGGGCCTGGGCCTGCTCGTGTCGCAGCTCAACAACTACACACTGTCCCCGATCGAGGAGGAGCGTGTCAGCGAGGCCGCGGGCGTGAACTCGGCCGGCGGCTCGTTCGGCCTCTCCTTCGGGCTCGCCTTCGCGGGCGCGATCATGCTCGGCTCGCTGTCGCTCGTCTTCACGCACCTCTCCGACTCGAGCAGCGTGCTCACGTCGCGGCAGCAGGAGCAGGTTTCGAAGGGGCTCGAGAAGAACGCCGAGGTGATGAGCAACACGCACCTCGCAGAGCTCCTGAAGGGGCAGCCGCGGGACGTGCAGGAGGAGATCCTCCGCATCAACACCGAAGGCGCGGCCGATCGCGCTTCAGATCGCATTGTTGGTGCCGCTGATCGCCGCCCTCATCGGCCTGCTGACGGGCATCCGGATGACGCGGTTGCCCGACCCGGAGCCGTCCGGCGCGGCCGAGAATCTCGTCGCGGGCTGAAAAGCCCGTGAGCGCCGATCCGCCCAGCCAAGGCCTCCGCCGGTTGCTGCCGGTTGCCGACTGGCTGCCGCGGTACGACCGCAGGTGGCTTCGCGGCGATCTCACGGCCGGGATCGCGGTCACCGCGCTCGTCGTGCCCAAGAACCTCGGCTATGCCGGTATCGCCGGCGTGCCGCTGGAGAACGGGCTGTACGCGGCGGCAGCCGGCGCGATCATCTACGCGCTCTTCTGCACGTCGCGGCAGATCTCGACGGGGCCGAGCTCGTCGCTCGCCGCTGTGGCCGGGGGCGCAGTGCTGGCGACAAAGCTCGGAGGTCAAGACGCGGCGCAGCTCGTCGCAGCGATCACGCTCGTCACGGGCGCCCTGTTTCTGCTGCTCGCGCTGTTTCGGATGGGCTGGATCGCGCAGTTCCTGTCGAAGGCGGTGATCACGGGGTTCCTCGCCGGCGCCGCGCTGGACGTGACGATCGGTGAGCTGCCCAAGCTCACCGGGACGTCGTCGAGCGGCGACAGTGCGTGGCGGGAGCTGGCGACGTGGATCCAGGGCCTCGGCGAGATCCACTGGACGACACTCGTCGTCGGGCTCGTATCGCTCGGCGTGATTCTCGGGCTGCGGTTCGCGCGCGCCTGTGATTCCGGGCGCGCTGGTGCTGGTCGTCGGCGGTCTGGTGGCGTCCGGGCTCTTCGACCTCGGGGCCCACGGCGTCGCGCTCGTCGGCCATGTTCCTCGCGGCTTGCCCAGCCCGGCTCTGCCCCACTGGGAGCTCGTCAGGACGCACCTGTCGACGATCGGCATCGCCTCGGTGGCGCTGCTGCTGATCGGGTTCTCCCAGACTGCCGGCGACGCCAGGGCGTTCGCAACGCGGCACCGATACCGCATCGACGTCAACCAGGAGTCGGTCGCGCAGGGGATGGCCAACGTCGGCGCCGGGGTGTTTCAGGGGATGCCGGTCTCGACGAGCCTGTCTGCAAGCTCGCTGAACGAGTCGGCGGGCGCCCGAACCCCGGTCGCTTCGCTGATCACCGGCGGCCTCGTCCTGCTGACGCTGGTCGTGCTCGCCCCTCTCTTCTCGGCTCTCCCGAAGGCCGTGCTCGCGGCGGTGATCATCGACGCGGTCGTCTTCGGGATGATCGACGTCGGCGAGCTGCGGCGGCTCCACCGCGTCGCGAGAATCGACTTCTGGATCGCCACGGCGGCGATCCTCGGCGTGCTCTCCGCGGGAGTCCTCGCAGGTGTCGTGATCGGCGTCGCCCTCTCACTCGCGTGGCTCATCTACGTCGCAACCTCCCCAAGGATGCCCGTGCTCGGCCGCCAACCGGGCACCCAGGCGTTCCGCGAGCTCGACGAGAATCCCGGTGACGAGACGTTCCCGGGCGTGGCCGTGCTGCGCCTCGACAGCGGCCTCTTCTTCGCCACCGCCGAGGCGCTCGACGATCGCATCCGTGCGGTCATCCGGGAGACCGAGCCGCAGCTGCACGCGCTCGTCATCGACCTCGCGGGCGTCGATTTCGTCGACTCTCAAGGAGCGGCGAAGCTGGCCGAGCTCTACGAGGTCGCGAAGACGGACGACGTCACCCTCCGGCTTGCCCGGGTCAAGCAGCAGGTTCTCGACGTTCTCGACGCCGATGGGCTGGTGGCGCTCCTCGGCGCCGAGAGGATCCACGCGAACGTCGATCAGGCAATCGAGGCGCAGCTCACCGAGGACGCGCGGACCAGGGTGCGTACGTGACCGGCGGGATCTAGAGGAAGTACGCGAGCTTCGCCCAGAGCCACCTTTGGCGCTGTGCGCCGAGCCCGGCTTGGGGCGTACCCGGGACGGAGCGTGCGATATCAGGCTCGAGCAGACGTTCCTCGAAGAGCTCCACGGCAGTCGCGCTCCGGGCCATCATCGCCAGTTCGTAGTTTCGGTAGAGCGACCAGGCGTCGAGGTTCACGGTCCCGAAGACGACGGTGTCGTCCGCCACCACGACCTTCGCGTGCACGACCGCTCCGGGGTACTCGAAGACCTGCGCCCCGGCAGCGAGGAGCGCGTCGTAGTGGTACCTGAGCGCGGCCGCTGCCTGGACGTTGTTCGACGTCTGCGAGACCACGATTCGCACCTTCACGCCGCGCCTCGCCGCGGCGATCACCCGCTGGATCATGTCGGCGTCGGTGAAGTAGGGGTTCATCAGGTCGAGTCGCGTCTTCGCGTGGTCGATCAGCTCGCGGATCGCCTGGGTCGCCGACGTCCACCCGCCGGGCGAGACCTGGAGCACGACGACCGGCGTGGTCCCGGGATCCTCCTGGGCCGGGAAGAAGTTCGAGAGGTTCGCGGGCAGCGGCCCGCGGTGCGCATGGAAGCTCATGAGGAAGACCGCCTGGGCCTGACGTACGACGTCGCCGGTCACCCTCACCATCACGTCGTGGAACCCGCCGTTCTCGAAGTGGTCCTCGATCCCGGCACCGCCGATCCAGGCGACCGTGCCGTCGATCACGTAGAGCTTGCGGTGATCGGCCCGCCCGACCTCGTCCTGAGACCAGTCGAAGCTCGTGTGATCCGGGTACAGGCCGTCCCGGTCCCACGGGAAGGTGTCGTTGACGACGATCTGCGCCCCTGCCTCGGCGAGCCTCGTGAACATCGCCTGGGCCGGGCCGTACGGCTTGCTCCCAGCGGCGTCGATCACGATCCGCACCTCGACGCCGTGCTTCAGCTTCTCGACCACGAGGTCGGCGAGCTTCGTGCCCACCTCGCCCTCGCGCCAGCCGAACATCAGGATGTGAACCGTCGAGCGAGCCGTCTCGACGTCGCGGAAGATCCGCGGGAAGAAGTTCTTCCCTTCGGGCCACGGGTCGATCGTCGCCGCGGTCGACCAGGCGTACGGAAGACCGACGTCGGCGGGCTTCACGCGCGGTCGAGCGACGAACCGCTCCGTCGCGAGCTGGGCGTCTGCAGCGGTGACCGCCCCGGCGGCAGGCGGCCAGCTGGGCTTCTGGACGATCCCCAGCACCTGCCGGTAGACCCGGAAGAAGAACGCCGCGCCGACGAGCCCGGCCACGGCGAGGGCGGGCTTCCAGCAGCGGCTTGCGCAGCTCGAGGTCAACGGCTACGCCCGCGAAGGCTCTCGACGGTGAGACTCAGTCGTTGCCCGGCCAGGGCTCGTCGCTCGCACCGGCCGTCTGAGCGTTCGTCGACGTCTCGCGCTCGCCATCACCGGACCGGCCCGCCGCCGGCGTCGCGACCGGAAGCTCACCCTCGGCCTCCTCCTCGGCGATCACCTCGGAGCGTTGGAACCACGCCTTTATCTTCTCGATCGTTCCTGCCATATCACGGCAGCCTACAACCGCAGCCACTGCTGCTCGACACCGCCCGGCCGCCTCACATAACTCAACAAAGCCTTACGTGAAATTCACCCGGCGCCGGCGGCGCCCGGATAGGTTCGACGAGTGACGTACTAACCGGAGTGGCGTCGAGAGGCCCGATACGACTGTGGGGGTCGGGGCCTCTCCGCCATCCTCCGTGCGCACTCTTGCAGCGACCGTCCCGACGCGCTAGAGTGAACCCAATGGTTCAGTATCCGACGACCGTCGACCGCGCGTTCGCAGCCCTCGCCGACCCGACCCGCCGCACCGTCCTCGAGCGGCTCGGCGCCGGGAGCGCGACGATCAGCGAGCTTGCCGAGCCCTTCGGCATGTCGCTGACCGGGATGAAGAAGCACATTCGCCTGCTCGAGGAGGCAGAGCTCGTCACGACGGAAAAAGTCGGCCGAGTCCGGCGCTGCATGCTCGCGCCCTACGCCTTCGAGGGCATCACCACCTGGCTGCAACGGCTCGACCGTTTCGCCCAAGTTGTCGAACGAACGAAAGGAGCACGATGAGCACCGCTGCGAAGAAAGGCAAGCAGTCCGCCAAGAGCACCGACAAGAAGGAAGGGTTCTCGGCCGAGGAAAAAGCCGCAATGAGAGCGCGCGCACGCGAGCTGAAAGAGAAGGTGGATGGCGAGACCGCAGTGCAGGCTGCGATCGCCGAGATGGCGCCGAAGGACCGCGCCCTCGGCAAGCGGCTCCACGCCCTCGTCACGGCCGCCGCCCCAGAGCTCTCGCCGAAGACGTGGTACGGGATGCCCGCCTATGCCAAGGACGGCAAGGTCGTCTGCTTCTTCCGCAACGCGGGGAAGTTCAAGGAGCGGTACGCGATGTTCGGCTTCAACGAAAGCGCCAAGCTGGACGACGGCTCCATGTGGCCGGTCGCCTTCGCAGTGACGAAGCTGACCGCAGCCGACGAGGCGAAGCTCACCGCGCTCGTGAAGCGGGCTGTGGGCTGAGACGAACTGAGGCGCTGCGCGCCTCACCGGTCAGACGGTTCGGAGCGCGTCTGTCGGTGAGAGGCGCGCGGCGCGGATCGCGGGGAGGAGCCCTGCGATCGCGCCGATCACGAACGCCGCGCCGAGACCGCCCGCCCATGCGAGCGTCGGGATGACGGTCGTCCAGTGCTTCGTGTGGGCATAGACCGCGGTGGCGAGCGCCCCAAGCGCCGACGCCGACGGCGCCGCCGAGCAGCGCGAGCAGAATCGCTTCCGCCAGGAACTGCGTGCGGATGTTGCCCTTGGTGGCGCCGAGCGCGCGTCGCAGGCCGATCTCGATGCGGCGCTCGAGCACGCGAGATGATCATGATGTTGCGCGACGCCGACAGCGCCGACGAGCAGCGAGACGGCGCCGAGCCCGAGGAAGAGCCCGTTGAGCGCGCCCTGAGCGTCGGCGCGGGCCGTCAGGGCGGCCGAGGGCTGGCTGACGTCGACCTCGTTCGGGCGACTCGGGGTTGGCGGTCGCCGCGAGCACCTGCTCGACGGCGGTGGTCTGGCTGGTGACGGTGCGGACGTAGATCGTGGTCGGGTGACCGTCGAGGCCGAGGTAGCGCTCCGCGGCTGGAAAGCCGACGAGCACGGAACTGTCGATCTCGGGCGCGAGCGTGGCGGACGTGAGGATGCCGGTGACGTAGAACCACATGCCGCCGAGCCAGACGCGCAGGCCGGGGTACACGCGGTCGATGCCGAGCAGCCCGGCGGCCTGTGCGCCGAGCACGCAGACGGGCTCGGTCGCGGTCGCGGCGTTGAGGTAGCTGCCGCGCGCGACGGTTGCGCCGACCGCCGGGAAGCAGGCCGAGCGTCGCCGCCTGGACTTGCAGGGCGTTGGTGTTGACGGCCGGGATCAGCGGACTGCGGTAGACGTTGGCGCTGGTGGAGCCGGTGTCGGCGACCTCGGTTGACGGGGCCGATGCGGGCGATCATTCCCGGCGCCGCGAGCGGCAGTTCGGCGGCGCTCGCCGAACAAGCGTCTGGCCGGTCGTGACGGTCAGCAGGTTCGTGCCGAGCTGGTCGATCTCGCGTGAGCAGGCCCGCCTGCGACGACGCGCGAGAGGCCGAGCACGGCGACGATCGCGGCGACGCCGATCGCGATCCCGAGCGCCGAGAGCGCGGCGCGCACGCGGCGGGTGCGCAGCCCGACGCTGGCGACGCGGGCGAGGTCGCCGGGCCGGAGCTTCACAGGTGTCAGCGACGCGCCGGCGCTCATCGCGCTCAGCCGCGGGCCTGGTTGACGAGCGCGAACGCGCGGCCGACCGGCCGGCGACGCTCGCACGCACGACGTAGCCGCCCGCGGTGCGTGTTCGCGACGAACGCGCGGGGCGACGGCGATGCCTTTGGCGTCGGTCCTCGACGCGGACCGTGCGCTTCTTGCCGTCGAAGCGGCCGCTGGCTCCGCCGCGCGGGGCCGTGAAGCGTGACGATGACGCCCGGCACGGGGTTGCCGTACTTGTCGGTGACGGTGACCGCGAGCCGGATTGGGAAACGCGTCCCGACGACGGTCGATTCGGTCGCTGCCGCCCCGCCACTGACCGGCGCGGGCTTGCCGGCGCGGTTGCGGAGCACGAACTTCGCCGCGTCGTGCGTGCCGGTGCGTCGTCACGGTCGCGGTGAACGTGCCGGCGGTCGTGTTCGCGGTCAGCGTGGCGAGGTCGCGATTCCGGGCGCGTTCGTCGCCTCGGTCGCCTGGTCGCCGCCGCCGGCGAAGCTCGCACCTGCGCGGCCGCCGCGCCGGCGCCGCCGCGCGCCGCGCGCCCCGAGCGTGAAGGTGACGCTCGCGCCCTCGAGCGGCTGGCCGCTTCCGTCGCGCACCGTCACCTGCAGAGGCCTCGCGTAAGCGGGCGCCGACTGTTGCCGTCTGCTTCGTGTTCCGACGGCGACTGATCGTCGGCGGCTTGCCGGCGAGGTTGTCGAGCGAGAAGCTCGCAGGTCGTGCGATGCCGGCGGTCGACGGCGGTCGCCATGAATCTGCCCGCTGTCGTGTTCGCAGTGAACGGCGGCGAGGTCGCGATCCCGGAGCGTCGGTCGTCTCGGTGGCCTGGCGCCGCCGCCCGCGAAGCTCGCGCCCGCGGTCCGCTCGCGCCCGCCGCCGCCGGCGCCGCTGCCGGCGTCCCGAGCGTGAACGTGACGGTCGCGCCCTCGACGGGGTTGCCGTTCGCATCGAGCACGGTCGCCTGCAGCGGCTGCGGGTAGCGGCTGCCGACGGTCGCGGACTGGCTGGCCGGCGACGCCGGCGTGATCGTCGCCGGGAACGCCGCTCGCGGTGTTCACGAGCGAGAAGCCGACCGAGCCGTAGTCCGATGAGGCGACGACCATGTAGCCGCCGGCCATGCCGTTGGCCGTGAACTCCGGCGCGGACGCGATTCCCGGAGGCGTTCGTTCCGACGAGCACCGCGTTCGAACCGCTGGCTCGCGAAGGTCCCGCTCGGCCCGCTCGCCGGGCGCCGCGAAGGTGACGGCGATGCCGGCGAGCGCCGTTGTGACCGGGCAGCCGTTCGTGTTCGTGAGCGTGACCTGAGCGGATCCGCGGAACGGCGTGCCGAGCTGCGCGCTCTGCGGCGTGCCGCCAGCGAGTGTCAGCGCGTTCGGCGGGTTGTACGTCGGGCACGCCGCGGCCACGGTCGTGGTGCGCCCGCTGCGGCGGCCGAGCCACCGACGCGATGACGACGCTCGCGCCGAGCCGCACCGGCGCAGCCACGAGCGCGAGCCGCAACCGTGCGCTGCGGCCGCTCATGGGGCGTCCCACCGTGCTGCGGTGTCGGCGACGATCCGGCCGTCGAGCATCTCGACCTGCCGAGGCAGTCCGCGCGGCGAGGTCGCGGTCGTGGGTGATCACCGCGATCGTCGCCCCATCCGCGTGGAGCTCGTGGAGCAGTGCGAGGATCGCGGCGCCGGTCGTGCTGTCGAGGTTCCCGGTCGGCTCGTCGGCGAGCACGATCGCCTTGCCGGCCGACGAGCGCGCGGGCGATCGCGACGCGCTGCCGCTCGCCGCCCGACAGCTGCGTCGGCCGTGCCGCGAGCCGGTCGCCGAGCCCGACCGCCGCGAGCACGCTCGGCCGCCTGCGCGCGCCGCTCGCCGACGCGGGACGCCCGGCGTAGAGCAAGCCCGTCGGCGACGTTCTCGAGCGCGGTTGCGTGCTCGGCGAGGAAGAACTGCTGGAAGACGAAGCCGATCCGGGTCGCGCGCAGAGCCGCCAGCTCGCGGTCGGACAGGCCGGCGACGTCGAGGCCGGTGACGCGCACCGTGCCCGAGCTCGGCCGGTCGAGCGTCCCCATCAGGTGCAGCAGCGTCGACTTGCCCGGATCCCGACGGCCCGACGATCGCGAGCAGCTCGCCGCGATGGACGCTGAAGCTGACGCCGTCGAGCGCGACCACCGGCGGCTCGCTGCCGTACGTCTTGCTCACGTCCTCGAGCTCGAGCACCGGCTCGCCGCCGCCGTTGCCACGCGCGATCGGAAGGTTCGGGTCGAGTGGGTGCGGCGAGGCTCATTGGCTCGGCACCACCACGCGCTGCCCGGAGCGAGGCCGCAGCCGGTGACCTGGACGAGCCCGTCGGCGTCGTCGAACAGCCCGAGCTGGACCGCGACGAGATGATGGGCGCCGCCGGCACCGACCGCCTCGACCGCGTAGCCGCCGGAACCGAGCGCGAGCAGCGCGTTGACGGGCACGACGAGCGCGTCTTTGACGCTGGCGGTCGTGATCGAGACGTTCACGGGCGCCTGGTCGAGATGCCCGGTCGCGGCCGGATCGGTCGGCGTGACGTCGACCTCGATCGTCGGCGTGCTCGAGCCGCCGCCGCCGCCCTGGTCGGAGCTCGACGGGCGTCGTCGCGACGGTGCCGACGTAGGAGACCCTCCCCGGCGTCGTGCTGTTGTCGGGCAGGGTGATCGTGACCGGGTCGCCGACCTTGACCTCCGCCTGCTGGGCGGCGTCGAGCTGCGATCGTCACCTGACGCGCCGTCGAGGTGACGCCGAGCACCGGTCCCGGCCTGCACGGTCGCGCCGACTGTCGGCGTCACGCTCGTCACGCGCACCGGCGCCGGGCTCGAACACGACCGAGCCGAGCAGCAGCCTCGCCGGTCCGGCTCGATGCCGTGCGCGGCCTGGAACGGTCGATCGCCGACGCCGTCGCAGCGGTGAACGCGTCGCCGCGAGGCCGGCGCCGTAGCCGAGCGCGCGCGAGGTTCGCGTTCAGCTCGGCAACGTCGCGACCCGGAGACATCCCGGGCATGAACGCCCGCCACGGCGCAACCGATCCGTACAGCATGACGACCGGCTGGCCGCTGATCTCGTAGAGCGTCTGGCCCCGGCCGACGATCTCCCCGACCGCGGGCAGCTCGGTGTAAGTCGAGCTCTGCCCGTAGACGGTCGCCGACGCCTCGGCCTGAGCGAGACTCGTCCCCGGCACCGGCGAGCCCGGCCGTCGCCGACGACACCGCCTGCCGGTCGGCTCGCGACCTTCGCCTGCGCCTGCGTCGACGCTCTGCTCGTCCGTCGACACCGCCTGCGAGTCGGTCGCGCACGGCGCCGAGCCGCGTCCGCCCCGCCGCCGGCCGGAGAGCTCGCTGCGCTCTCGCCGGCGTTGTCGCCCGCACAGTCGACCGTCAGCTTCGCCCGGTCCGCCGACAGGCCCGCGTTCGCCTGGTCGAGCGTTCCGCTATCGGTCGCCAGCGTCGCCCGCGCCGTCTGCAGTTGCGCCTGGGCGGCGCGCCGCGGACTGCTGCGCCTGCGCAAGATCCTGCGGCGTGGTCCCCGCCGGCACGACGACCGTCGACGGATCGGCGTAGCCGAGCGTCGCGCTCACCTGCGTCTGCGACGAGAGCGACCGCCGCGTCACCGTCGCGAGCGAGGTCGCGAAACCGTTGTCCGCCGTCCCGCCGCCGGACGTCCCGCTGCCGCCACCGAACGCGCCGCTGACGGCGACGGCCACGACCGCAGCGACGACGATCGCGACCAGCCCAAGCGCAATCGCCGCCCGTCGCGACACGTGCAGGCGCGGCCTTCTCCGGTTGCTCTTCGCCGTGAGGGAGATCTGCGTCTTCTCCTCGGTCTGCGGCACGGTCACGCTGATCACCGGAGAGACGGAGCCGTCCACACCGGCCCTAGCTGCCGCCCGTCGGGGCCGACGGCCTTCGTGGCCGGAGCTGCGGGTGGGATCGACGGAGCGGGCTCACGCCGTCGATGATCGACCCGGCCGATAACAGCCGCACGAGCGGGCGATGAAAAGTCGATGAAAGCTCCGCACGCCGGTCCGGCACGGTCGGGAATCCGACCGTGCTCCATGACGACGAAGACCGGCGGCCGGTCAGCCGCCGGCACTGTTGAGCGCCTCCCTGACCTTCGCCGGTGTGAGCGCGCCGTGCGACGCGGGGAGGCACGCTTGCACGTCCTGCAGCACTGCCGGTGAGTGCAGATCGATGCCCTGGGCGCGGACCATCTCGACCGTCAGCTCACCCTGGGCGCTCGGATCGGGGAAGCGGCTCACACCATGCCGGCGCATGCATCTGGCGAACGACAGCTCGTCCGCGAGCCGGGTGCGCTGCTGCTGGGCCGTTTCCTGCGAGCCGCTGCGACCGCTCGGAAGCAGGTGATCACACGCACTCAAGGCCGTCTGCAAGTGCGGACTGCTCGCCCCGAGCTGGTGGATGGTGAGCTTGACGTTCCCTCCGGCGAAGCGCTGGGGGTCAGGGAAGTCCGGCGCTCCATTGGAGCGCATGCAGTTGGAGAACGCGAGCAGTCCGCTCTGCGTTGCCGTCGTCGCTGTGGTGGTCGTGGTGGAGGCGACGCTCGCGACCTCCGACGACCCGCCGCCACCACAGCCGGCCGCGCAGAGCGAGAGCGCGGCGACCCCGACGAGGGAGGGGAGGATGGGCGGACGGCGGCAACGCATGATGTTCGGGTCCTTTCAGTCGAGGGTTAGGGAAAGCTCATCACCCCAACCTGAACGGATCGCCGCCCTGTCTGAGAGGTTGCTGAGAGCTTGGTGAGAGCGCGTCTATCGGCCGTCGGCGTCGAAGTGGAGCGTGAGGATCGCCCCGCCCCCGTCCGCGTTGGCGACGGCGACGCTGCCGCCGTGGTCGTCGACGGTTTGCTTGACGATCGCGAGCCCGAGCCCCGAGCCGGGCAGGGAGCGGGCCGCGGCGGCCCGGTAGAAGCGGTCGAAAACGTGCGGCAGGTCAGCGTCGGCAATACCCGGCCCGTGGTCGCGGACCAGGACTGTCCCGTGGACGAGCCGGACGTCGACCGTGCCGCCGGGTGGGCTCCACTTGATGGCGTTGTCGAGAACATTGTCGACAGCGCGCTCCAGCCGCGACCGGGCCCCGACGAACCGATAGGGCTCGAGCCGGCTGTCGAAGCGCAGCGCGGGCGCCCTGTGCCGCGCCCGCTCCACGGCTGCCAGCACGAGCTCCTCGAGTGCGAGCGGCTCGCGCGCGTCGACAGACCTCCCGTCGCGCGCGGCCTGGATGAGATCGCCGACGAGGGTCGAGAGCTCCTCGATCCCGCGGACGGCTGCGCCGAGCACGCGCTGGCGCCGTTCGACCGGCAGGTCCGGCCGGGCGAGCAGCTCGATGTTCGCGCGGTGCGCCGTCAGCGGCGTCCGCAGCTCGTGCGAGGCGTCGGCGATCAGCTGCTGCTGAGCCTGTCGCGACTCGTCGAGGGCTGCGAGCATTCCGTTGAAGTCGACCGCGAGGCTCGCCAGCTCGTCCGAGCCGCTCACCGGGATCCGCCGGCTGAGGTCGCGCGTCGCGCTCACCTCCCGCACGGCCCCCGCCAGTGCGCGCACAGGGCGCAGCACCGCATTCGCAGTCAGTCGTCCGAGGAGGCCGGCTGCGAGCGCCCCACCGAGCGTCAAACCGAACAGCAGCCAGCGGATGCGCGCGATCGTCGCGTTCGCCTCGGTCAACGCGCGTGCGGTCCGGACCACCCCGTCGCTCGAAGAAGGCAAGCGCGTCGTGTAGAGCCGCATCGCGACGCCCCGGTAGCGAATGTTCCTGAAGTACGGGGGCGACCGTCCGTTCGCCACCGAGCGGTCGTAGGCGACGATGGGCACTGACAGCTCTCCCTCCCTCACGGCGCGGAGGCTCGGGGTGACCTGGAAGAAGCCCGCCGAATCCCCGCCGAACAAGAGGGTCGCCTTCTTTGCAGACGGCACCGCGCCGTTCGCCCCGACCCACCTTGCGGCCGCGGTCTCGGCGGAGCGGATCAGCGACACGTCGATCTGGTCGTGCAGCTTCGAGCGCACCTCGACGTAGATCAGCAACGATGCGATCGCAAGCGCGACGAACACGGCGCCGCCGCCGGCGAGCGTCAAGCGCGTACGCAGACTCACGACTCGCGCAGCGCGTAGCCGACGCCGCGCACTGTGTGGATCAGCCGCGGTTCCCCGCCGGACTCCGTCTTGCGCCGCAGGTAGCTGATGTACACCTCGAGCGGATTCGACGTCGGCCCGAAGTCGTAGTTCCAGATCCGCTCCATGATCAGCTCCCGCGCCAGCACCTGACGCGGATTGCGCAGAAACAGCTCGAGCAGCGCGAACTCCGTCCGCGTCAGCTCGAACCTGCGCCCACCACGTGAAGCCTCTCGCGTCAGCGGATCGAGCGCGAGCCCTGCAAACCAGAGCGGCGCGTCCTCGCCCGCCGGGCGCGTCCGCCGCAGCAGCGCACGCACGCGGGCGAGGAGCTCGCCGAGCGCGAACGGCTTCACCAGATAGTCATCGGCGCCGAGGTCGAGCCCACGGATCGTGTCCTCCTCCGAGTCGCGCGCGGTCAGGATCAGGACCGGCGTCCGGTTTCCCGCCGCACGCAGCCGCCGGCAGACCTCGAAGCCGTCCAGTTTCGGCATCAGCACATCCAGCACAACCGCGTCGAACTCCACCTGTCCCAGCCGTTTCAACGCCGCCAGACCGTCTGTCGCTGTCGTGACACTGTGGCCGTCGAGCTCGAGCGCAGTTTCGACCGCGTCGCGTACGTCCGGATCGTCATCGACGACCAGCACGCGCCCACCCGGCGCCTCAGCCGACATCAGCGCCCGTCCGCCCTCGGCCTCCACGCCGCGATCACCACGAGGGTCCACCAACCAAGCCTACGCAGGCGCAGAAGGACGTCACGGCCAAGCCAGGTGAGGCGCCACATCACAAGTCGAGCACCGCAACCTGAGCGAACCGCAGCCGAAGCTGAGAGGTTGCTTAACGCTTCGTGAGACGCCTCACGGCCGGGCTGCCAGCGATCGGGCCGCACCCTTCATACTCTCAGCCCCCATGTGCCCGGACGTACGCGTTGTAGGCGCCGTTCGAGGGCATGTATGGGGGCCGGTACTTCCGGCAGACGTGGTTTGCCGCCTCGAACTTTGGCGACCCCTGATTGATTCCGACAGCGGCGGGGTCGGGTATGCGGCCGTCGGCGGCGGGGTCGGGGAAGTTCGGGACGCCGTGGCTGCGCACGCACTTTGAGAACTGAAGCGCCCGCGCTCTCACCTGCTGCACCCGCGCGGGGCTCGGCGCGCTGCCACCGTTCGGGAGCAGGTGACCGCAGTCGCGCGAGGCCGATTGAAACCGGGAGCTGCCGACCCCGAGCTGCTGCAGGCTCTCCTTCACGAGCCCGCTACCGGTGGGGTCGGGGTAGTTCGGCACCCCGTGGGAGCGCATGCAGCGTGCGAAGGCGACCGCTCCGCTCTGCCCCGCCGCTGCCGGCGGGTTGGAGGAGGAGCTGTTCTGCGTCGTGGTCGAGCCGACCTGTGCCACGTGAGCACTCGGCGAGCCGCCGCATGCCGCCGCCAGCAGCGCCAGGCCGGCGGTCGCGATGAAGGCTGCGGTCGCGGGCCGGCCGCTCACGGCAGGCCGAGCGCCTTCCGCGCCTGCTTCTCACAGTTGGTCTCTGCCGTCTGGAACTTCGCCGACTTCAGGTCGATTCCGGTGCCGTCGAACCTGGTCCCGCTCCCCTGGCTCGAGGAACGTGCGGTGGCCGGGTCGGGATAGGTCGGGAACCCGTGCGCGCGCATGCAACGGGCGACCTTCAAGGCGAAGGCGAGCTTCTGCCGGTCTCCCTCCGCCGACGGAACCGGGCTCGTGGACGAGAGGCCGCTCTCCGTCGTGGTCGTGGCCTCGCCGAGCTGCGCCACACGACTCCCCGGCGAGCCGCCGCATGCGGACCCGAGCAGGCACACCCCCGCCAGGCCGGCGAGTACAGGAGTGCGGATCAGGGTGCGCGAGTGCATCCTTCGATGGTCGCTCGGCCCGATAACAGGAGCAGGAGCCGGCGATGAAAAGTCGATGAAAGCTGGTCCTCGCAGGGCCTCGACTGGGCGGGCTTGGGGGACACTGAGCACGTGAGCCGCGATCAAGCCACGGGGTCGTCGATCCTGGTCGTCGAGGACGATGAGCAGATCGCGGAGCTCATGCGGGATTTCCTGGAGGCGGAGGGCTTCCAGGTCCGTCATGCCGGCAGCGGCCGCGAGACGAGCGAGCAGCTGGAGCGCGGCTATCCGGACCTGGTGCTGCTGGACGTGATGCTGCCCGACGAGTCGGGCTTCGAGATCTGCCGTCGGCTGCGCAGTTCCTCGGACGTGCCGGTGCTCTTCCTGAGCGCCCGCGACAGCGACGCCGACAAGATCCGGGGGCTCGGTCTCGGCGGCGACGACTACGTCGTCAAGTCCGCCACCCCGGCCGAGGTGGTTGCACGCGTCAAGGCGGTCCTGAGGCGCACCTCCCCACCCACCGGGCCCCAGAGGCTCCGCTTCGGCGGGCTCGAGGTCGACCTGGCCGCGCACGAGGTCAGCTGCGAGGGACGGCAGGTCGAGCTGACGGCCCGCGAGTTCGAGCTGCTCCGCGTCCTCGTCGAGCATCCGCGACAGGTGTTCAGCCGCGACCAGCTGTTCGAGCTGGTCTGGGGCTCGTTCGGCGACCGCAGCGCGGTTGCCGTGTACATCGGTCGCCTCAGGCAGAAGCTCGAGCCCGACCCGGCCGGCCCGCGCTACATCGTCACCGTCTGGGGTGCCGGCTACCGGCTCGATCCCGGCAGATGAGACGACTGCCGATCCGCATCCGCACGTTCATCCTCGGCACAGTCCTCGTCTTGCTGCTCGTGCCGACGCTTGCCGCCGGCGCAGCGTGGTTGATCGAGCGCAACCACCAGCGCGCGAACATCCAGCAACGGCTGAACACCGCCGCCGCTTACCTCACCGCCCATCGAACCGAGATGCAGGAGCCGATCGTCGTTCACGGGTTCGCGCGGCTGCTCGGACGGCTCGATCTGCTCGCGCAACTGGTGATCGCCGGGCCCGGTGAGAAACGCCTGCTCTACGTCAGTCCGGCCCTTGGACCGGTGGCCCAGAAGGAGCACGCGCGCAGCGGGAAGGTGGGCCCGTCCCGCACGACGGCCGCGAGCGCGTCGGCCGCGACGATTGCTTCCTGGACCGACGACCGCCAGCGGCTCATTCCGGCCGGCACGCGGAAGGTGCCGGCCACGTTCGCCCTCGACCTGTTCCACCGGCCCGCCTCCCGTGCCACCCGGGCGCTCGTCGCACTTCTCACCGGAATCGTCATCCTGCTCGCCGGTCTCGTGGTCGCGGTCTGGCTCGCCGGCCGCTGGATGGTCTCGCCACTCGCGAGGTTGAGCGCGCAGGTCGACAAGGTCGCCGGAGGCGACCTGATGATCGAGGTTCCGCGGAGCCGGATCGCCGAGATCGCGAACATCGCGCAGGCTGTCGAGGGCATGACAGCCGCGCTGGGCGAGACCGCGCAACAGCGGGCCGAAGCAGACGACGCGAGACGCTTTCTCGTCACCAGCATCGCCCACGACCTGCGCACGCCGCTCTTCGCCCTGCGCGGGCACCTGCAGGCGATCGGCTCTCGGCTGGGTAATCCGGGCGTCCATCTCGAGCGGGCAGAAGCGAGAGCGGACGCGCTCGAGCGGCTGGTCGGCAACCTCTTCGCCTACACCCGCGACGACTATGCCCAACCGGCGCCACAACTCGAAGCGGCGCCGGTCGCCGACCTGCTGCAAGAGGTGACCGCCGGCCTCGAGCACACTGCCCGACTCCGCGACAACGGCTTCGATCTCGACGGCGACCGCGCGCTCTGCGTCATCGTCGACCGCGACCGCGTCAAACGCGCCCTCACCAACATCCTCGACAACGCCCTTCGCTACAGCCCGCCGGGCACCGCGATCCACCTCAACTGGGCCGCGGCCGACGAGTCGAACATCCAGATCCTCGTTCAGGACCACGGACCCGGAATCGACCCCAACCTCCTCCCGCACATCTTCGAACCCGGCATCCGCGGAGCCCCGGCAGCGGACGCCTCCGACGGCGGCGCGGGGCTCGGCCTCACGATCGCCAAGCGCCTCCTCGAACATCAGCGCGCCACCCTCACCGCCCGAAACCGGCCGTCGGGAGGTGCCGAGATCGGCCTGACTCTCCAACGAGCCCCATCCGCCGGCTCACCGTGAACGCCGGAGGCCTTGCCCGTAACCAGATTGCCTACCTGCTCGTTCTTTTTCGGGTTGCTCGGCGAGGCCACCGAGGGCGTGAGCCGGGAGCGATCCGACCGGGAAGACCGGCACCGCATCCACAACGGAGGAGACAGAACGCAATGAGCAACGCAGACGACGCCAAGGGACGTGTCAAGGAAGCCGTCGGCGATCTGACCGGCGACAAGGACCTGAAGCGCGAAGGCAAGATCGACCGTGCAGAGGGAGCAGCGAAAGAGAAGCTCGACGAGGCTGCCGACAAGGTGAAGGACGCCGTCACCTCCGACGACTGAGGATCACCGAGAGTCGGCACTCGCCCCAGTCCCTGAACCGAACCGAAAGGACGTCGATGCTCGCTATCGCTGGAACAGGCTACGGCCTGATTGGGATCCTCGTGATCATCTTGCTCGTCGTGATGATCTTCTACTTCATCCGCAGGGCGTAGCCGTCCGCGACGAGTTGGAGACGTGATCACGGATCGTTGAAGCTGGCCGGGGCAGAAGACCCCAACGAGCCCGCCTGAGTCCGAGCTGTCGGGCCTGGCTGCCGGACGGCCGAGGGACCGTCGCGAAAGGGCAGGATCGAGGGGAGACGGATCGTCGTGCGGCACACGACGATCCGCCGCCCCTCGTGACAGGCCGCCCACCAGAGGGAACGAGTGTGCGGTAGCCCCACGCTAGTGCGCGCGCCGACCGACTCCAAGGCCCAGGGAGCCACGGTCAGGTATCGGTCAGGAACCGACGGCGAGAGTGGTAGCGTTCGCTCTTCAACCGATCCACTGTCGAAGGAGACTTGTGGAAGAGCTGTCTCCACCGGACACCGCCGCAACCGGTTCGTTCTGAGCACCTGACGGGCCGGAAGATCACGCGGGAGCAGCGACAGGACGTCGATTGCGCTCGCAAGCCCTGGGGCTGAAGACGAAGCGGGGGCTCCGGCGGGTACGCGCTCCTTTCCGGAAGCGAGCGCGCTTCACCTGAACCGGCGTTCGACGCGGACAGTGATCGACCAAGCTCGGAGCCTCCGCCCTCGCACCTCACTTGCGTGACAGTGGACCCCAACAACGAAACGCTTTCGGCCTCCCTCGACGAATACGCGGTCCTGCTCGAGCTCGCCGGTGCGAACTCGTACTCGGTGCGCGCGTTTCGGCGAGCGGCGGAGCTCATTCGGACGACAGGGCTGCCGGTAGCCGAGCTCGTTCGCGACGGTCGCGCGAGAAGCCTGCGCGGGATCGGCCCCGGCATCGAGGCGCGGCTCGGGGAGCTCGTCGACTCGGGTCGGATTGCCGAGCTCGAGGAGTTGAGGCAGACAGTGTCACCGGAGCTCGCCGCGTTCGGTCGCCTGCATGGATTCGCGCCCGGAAGGTTCGTCGAGATCGGCGCGGCGCTCGGGATCCACACTGTCGACGAGCTCCGGGCAGCGGCTGCGGCAGGACGGCTCCGCGAGGTTCGCGGCGTCGGGCCCAAGCTGGAGGCGCGGATCGTCGCCGCACTCGAGTCGCCGGCACCGCAGGCCCGGCGTCGGCTCCGACTGAGTGAGGCGCGCGCGCTCTCCTCACAGCTCGCGACCGCACTCGGCGGACTACCCGCCGGCGAATCCCGACGGTGGGCCGACACCCCAGGCCGGCTCGCGATCGTCGTACCGTCGGAGCGCCCGGACGAGGTTCGAGCGGCGTTCTCGGCGCTGCCCGAGATCGTCGCGCTCATCGACCACGATCTCGGCGTCAGCCTCGACGGAACACCGGTCGAGCTCGTCATCGCCCGGCCGGAGCTGCTCGGAACGGCACTCCTCCGCGCGACCGGCTCGCCGGAATACGTCGCCACGCTCGAGCCGCTGCCGGACGCGCCGGACGAGGAGACGCTCTACCGGAAACTCGGATTGCCCTATGCGCCGCCCGAGCTGCGGGAGCTCCCGCAGCCGCTTCGCCCTCCGAACCTCGTCGAGCCCGGGGCGATCCGCGGCGACCTCCACTGTCACTCCAACTGGTCGGACGGGAGAGCGACGATTCGGGAGATGGCCGAGGCAGCCAAGGCGCGCGGCTACGACTACCTCGCGATCTGCGACCACACGACCAACGTGCGGGTCGTGCCCGGCCTCGACGCCGACGGGCTGCGACGGCAGGCAATCGAGATCGAAGAGGCCAACGTCGCCCTCGCCCCGTTCCGCGTGCTCCGCGGTGTCGAATGCGACATCCTCCCGAGCGGCGAGCTGGATCTCCCCGACGACGTCCTGGACGAGCTCGACTGGGTTCAGATCTCGCTTCATGCCGGACAACGCGCGCCGAGAAAGGAGCTGACCGCGCGCGTGACTCACGCGATGCAACACCCGGCAGCGCGCTGCCTGAGCCACCCGACCGGGCGGATCATCGGGCACCGGCCCGAGAACGCGCTCGACCTCGAGCGAACCATCGAGACCGCGCTCGAGACGGGGGTCGCGCTCGAGGTGAACGGGCTTCCCGACCGCCTCGACCTCAGCGGAGAGCACGTGCGCGTGGCGATCGATGCAGGCGCCGAGATCGTCTGCTCGAGCGACGCTCATTCGACGGCCGGGCTCGAGAACATGCGCTACGCCGTCCACACCGTGCGCCGGGGACACGCAATGGCGAGCGACGTCGTCAACACGCGCACTCTTGACCTCGTGCTCCGTCCGGGACGGGCGGCCGGATGAGCCGGGCGCTCACGTCGAGTCTGTCGGCCCGTCCCGTTCCCAACCGTGGTTCGTCGTCACGAATGCGGCTTCCATGCGGTATTCGTGGCCGCCGAGGGTGACCAGCGCCGACGCGGCGGGCTCGCCCGCGAGTGACCGGCGCACAGCGTCGAGGACGCGCGCAACGAAGTCGTGGGTGCGGACTGCCCTGAGCGAGACCACCCACCCGTCGCGTTCGTGGTGAAGATCGACAGCCGACACGCCGATCAGCTCCTGCGCGAGTGCAACCGCTTGCCGCTCTTCGTCGACGGTGATCCGCAGAGGTTCCATCTCACGCTCCTCCCTGTGACTCGAGCTCGGTGGTTTGCTAATCTCCGACAAAGAACACGTGACACAAAAAACAAGTAACCAGAAACGCGACACGAAAGATACGATAACTATGTCGTCTATGTCAAGCGACGGAGGAGCGCACTGGACGTTCCTTACGAACCATGCGCAGGTGCTGCTCTCGATCGCCAACGATCCCGACATCCGGCTTCGAGACGTCGCCGAGACGGTCGGCATCACGGAACGAGCAGCCCAGCGGATCGTGGTCGACCTCGCTGACGCCGGGTTTCTCGAACGCGAACGACACGGCCGGCGCAACCGCTACCGGATCAACGAGACGACCGAGATGCGCCATCCAGCCCAGGAGGGCTACGAAATCGGCGAACTGCTCGACCTCCTCCGCCAAGTCCGCAGCAGACGCAACCGCGCGCGGCAAGCCGCAAACTGATCGACTCAGAGTCGCAGCTAGCCGGACGCTCGACTCTTCGACAGCGACGATGCCGACAGCTTCGCGCTGATCGGCAACTCGACCGAGAAGATCGATCCCTCCCCTTCCTGGGATTCGAGGCTGATCTTGCCGCCCATCCGGTGCACAAGCTCACGGCAGATGTAGAGGCCGAGCCCCGCTCCACCGACGCCGCGGCTGAGCCCCGGGTCGAGACGTACGAAGCGCTCGAAGATCCGGCCGTGATCCCGCTCGGGGACGCCGATTCCCTCATCCGCGACCTGGATTCTGACGCCGCCGTTGCCGTCCCGGGCTGCGGCGACCGTGACGTCGCTGCCGGATGGCGAGTACTTGATCGCGTTCTCGACGAGGTTCGTGAGGACCTGGCGCAATCTCAGCGGGTCGCAGTCGATCGGCGGCAGAGCCGAGTCGACCGACGTGAGCAGATTGTGAGACCCGTTGGTGCGCGTCGTCGCGGCGTCGACGACCTCGCCGACCAGCTCGCCGAGCTCGCAGAGCGCGGAATCGATTCGCGTCTCCGCACTGTCGAGTTGGCCCGCGAGCAGCAAGTCGTCGACGATCCGAGTCAGCCGCTCGGATTCCCGACGCCCCATCTGAAGGAACATCAGCTCGCGGTCGCGATCGAGAACGAGATCGTCGCGTAGCAGCGTTTGGAACACGCCGTATACCGCCGCGATCGGGGTACGGAGCTCGTGCGAGGCCGTGGCGACGAACTCGCTTCGCGTTCGCTCGAGGAGGCGCTCTTCCGTCACATCGCGCAACGCGTAGACGCATCCCTCGTCGAACTCGACTCGCGACGCCTGAACCCAGCGCTCTTGGCCCGGAAGCGCCATCGGGAGGATCAAGGGAGTGCGATCGAACCATTCACGCTCGCGGAACTGCCCGGCCAGCTCAGGCCAATGGGCGAGTGCACCGGCGCTCTCACCAAGAAGATCGCCGGCGGCCCTGTTCCAGTAGCGCGGGAACGCGTCTCGATCGACGAGGACGACCGCGTCGGCCACATGCTGAAGCGCTCGGGCGGCCTCGCCGCGCTCCTCGGACTCCGCGTGCAGGCGGGCGTTGTCGACCGCAACCGCAGCCCGCTGAGCCAATTCCATCGCAAGCGACAGTTCCGCCTCGCCGTACGGCTCGACCGTTTCCGCCGCGATCAGGCTCAGCGCGCCGAGCACGCGTTGCTGCGCGATCAGCGGCACGGTGATCACCGAGCGCAGGCCGAGCTCACGCACGATCCCGAGCAGCTCAGGGTCTCCCTTTGTCGCGGCGACGAGGAAGTCGTCGGTGATCTCGGGGATGAACTCCGGTACGCCGCTTCTCAGTACCTGCGCCACTCCTGTCGGAGCATCGCGATCGACCGGATAGCGCTCGCTGAGCTCCTGCGCGTAGCGCACCTTCGCGGGATCGCGATGGACGACAGCGAGTCGCTTGATCGAACCGTCACTCGCAAGCATGTCGATCGAGCACCAATCGGCGAGGCCCGGCACCGCGAGCGACGCCAACTGACCCAAGGTCTTCTCGTAGTCGAGCGAAGAGGCAAGCAGCGTGCTCGCCTCGGCGAGAAATGCAAGCCGTTCACGTAACCGCCGTTCGGACTCCGCAAGCCGCGCCCGGCCGAGCGCGAGCGCCGCCTGCGCAGCCAGTGCCTCTTTCAACGCGCGCCGTTCGAAGTCGAACTCCTGGTCGCTCGGAAAGCTCAAGACGAGCCCGCCGATCGTGCGTTGCTCGAAGACGAGCGGCAGGCAGACGAGCGCATGACTCGTCCCCGTCAGCGACGCGAGGAGCGGGTAGCGCCGATCTCGCTCGGCCGTGGACGACAGGTAGACGGGCTCGCCCGTTCGCACTGCCTCCGACAGCGGCAGTTGTTGGTCGAGGTCGAAGCGACTCCAGCGACCCAGCCAGTCGTCTTCGTAGCCGCGGTCGGCGGCGACCTCGATCTGCCGGCCGTCCTCCGTCACGATGCCGATCAAGCCGGCCCGTGCTTCGGCCGCCGCAAGCCCCTCGGTCAGGATCGCGTCGAGCACCTCGTCCGCGGTTCGCGCGTTCAAGAGCGCGCGGGCCACCGCTTCGAGCCGTAGCGTTTGCCCGCTCAGTTTCTCTGCGCGCGCACGGGCCAACTGCTCGCGCTCACGAGACCGCCGCTCCCGTACGACGAGCAGGCTCATCCCGACTCCAACGGCCAGAAGAACCGCGAGCGCGACCCCGCCGGTTGCGTTCTCGACCGCATAACCGACGACTGACTCAGTCATCGGAGCCGGACGCCGCGATCGAATGAGCAGCGACGACGAAGTCCTCGATCTGCTCGGAGAGCGTCACCGGGTTGAAGGGCTTCGTCAGGTAGCCGACGGCCCCAAGCTCCCGGCCCTGGGCGAGCGCGGCATCGTCGGCCCGTGCGCTGATGAAGATGATCGGCAGGGAACGTGTGCGCGCGTCGTCGGCAAGGCGCCTCGCAACCTCCCACCCGTCGATGCCCGGCATCATCACGTCGAGCAAGATCACATCCGGAAGGTCCTTCGAAAGCAAGCGCAGGGCCGATTCACCGTCGGCCGCTTCGACGACCGTCAAGCCCGACGCCTCGAGGTTGAAGCGATAGAGCATCCGCAGCGCGGCGTCGTCGTCGATCAGCAGCACGCTCCGCGGCATCATCAAACGACTGTAGAACTTGTAGAAACCTTGTTCAAGACTGGGAAATCTCAGCGCACGTCACATCGGGCACCGCAGCCTACGGCCGCACAACGGTGGCGGTTCCCCGCCGAGAGGCGCCCGGCGGGGAACCGCCGACCGCAGAAAGCTCGACCCCTTCTCTCCCAGCCGCAACGCACAGGAGAGACGTGCGAGCACGACCAATACTACTTACAGACCGTCTTTCGGCGAAGCGCCCTCATTGCGCTGAGCCGCTACGGGAGCGGTTGCAGCCGGTTGGCCCGGACGCCGCTCAGCTTCCCGGCGCAGGCGCACGTACGGCACGTCCTGGGCGCCAATCGTCACAGGTGGGGCCGCCAGAGCGGCGGGCGGCGCACCTGGGCGCCGCCCGCCGACACTGACAGCTGGAGCCGCCGACGTGGCTCAGGCTGCCGCCTGCTCTGCAGGCTGGCCGTGCTCGACGTACTCGCTCACCCAGTCGCCGGTGGCCTGCCGGGTGACGGCGTTGACACGGTTGAACGCGTTGATCGCGGCGATCGCGATCACGAGCCCCCCGAGTTGCGCCTCGTCGTAGTGAGCTGCTGCCTCCTCCCAGACCTCGTCCGACACGGGGTCCGACCGGTCGGCAATCCGGGTTGCGGCTTCGGCCAATGCGAGCGCCGCCCGTTCGGCGTCGGTGAAGTACGGGGCTTCCCTCCACGCGGCGACCGTGTAGATGCGCCCGTCGGGCTCGCCCGAATGCTTCAGCGCGCGTGAGTGCATGTCGACGCAGATGCTGCAGCCGTTGATCTGGCTCGCCCGCAGCAGTACGAGTTGCAGCGTCGTCTCGGTGATGCCGGTTTCCTTGGCCGCGACGCCCAGCACTTGCAGTGCCTTCAAGGCGCCCGGAACGGTGATTGCGGGGTTGTCGATCCGTGCTTGCACGATGTGCCCTCCTTGCGTTGATGGTTGGTTCTTGCGAGTACGGCGGCGGCTGACGCGCGCGACCGCCGGGATCACGCGGCCTCCTGGAGTGCGACCTCGGCCTCGACCGGCTTCGCCTTCGGAGGTGCCTCCGGCTTGGACTCCATGAAGGCGGCAGCAACCGCTGCGCCCACGAGCGCCACGCCGGCCAGCGTGTAGAAGGCGACCTGGAACCCGTGCGCGAGCGCCGGGCCGCTGAAGACGAGCACCGCGTGGCTGTGGGCGTAGTGGCTCGTCGCGGTGGCGGCGATCGTCGTCACCGCGGCCAGCCCGATCGAGCCGCCGATCTGCCGGCTGGTGTTGATCAGTCCGGACGCAACGCCGGCGTCGGCCGGCTGCACGCCGGTCAGGCCGGCGATCGTCACCGGCACGAACGAGAGCGCGAGCCCGATCCCACTGAGGATCAAGCCGGGGAACACGTCCCAGAAGTAGTGCCCGCCGGCGGGCATCTGGGCGTAGAGGAGGCCGCCCGCCGCGGTGAGCAACAAGCCGGCGCTCAGCACCGGTCGTGCGCCACGCCGGGTGGTCAGCGCCTGGCCGACATTCGAGACGACGACGATCGTGACGGTGATTGCGATGAATGCGACACCGGTCTTGATCGCCGAATACCGCAGGACCTCCTGCAGGTACAGCGTCAGCAGGAAGAACTGCGCGAACGATGTGGCTCCGATCGTCAGCATCGCCGCGTTGGCCGCCGAGAGCGTTCGCAGGCGGAAGATCCGCAGCGGTAGCAACGGTGCCGGAGAGCGTGCCTCGATCGCGACGAACGCCGCGATCAACGCTGCGGCGGTCGCCAGCAGCACGAGCGTCACGCCGTCGCTCCAGCCATGCTGGCTCGTCCGGGTGATCGCGTAGACGAGCACCATCAGGCCGGCCGTGATCGAGGTGGCGCCGGCCACGTCGAAGTGCCGGTGCGCGACCGCGGCCCGGCTCTCAGCGATCAGCCACGGGGTGACGACGAGGATGGCCGCGCCGACCGGCAGGTTGACGAAGAAGATCCACGACCAGCTCAGGTACGAGGTGAGGACGCCGCCGAGCAGCACGCCGACGGCGCCGCCGCTGCCGGAGGCAGCGCCCCACACGCCGAGCGCGATGTTCCGCTCACGCCCCTCGCGGAACGTGGTGACGACGATGGAGAGCGCGGCCGGGGCGAGCAATCCGCCGCCGAGGCCCTGCAGCGCCCGGGTGAAGATCAGCGCGCCTTCCGACCAGGCGAGCCCGGAAAGCAACGAACCGAGCGTGAACACCGCCACGCCCGTCATGAACAACCGCCTTCGTCCGAGCAGATCGGCAAGGCGGCCGCCCAGGAGCAGCATCCCGCCGAACATGATGGCGTAGGCGGTGATCACCCACTGCAGGCTCTCCTGGGAGAAGTGAAGGTCGTGCTTGATGGCCGGCAGAGCGACGTTCACGACCGCGACGTCGACGATGACCATGAACTGCGCGGCAACGGTCACCGCGAGCACGAGCCAGCGCCTCTGCTCCGGGTTGGGAGCGATTCTCCCTCTCATCGGTTCCTCCTTGGACATCTGGTTTCGTCCAAGCGACGAACGGGCGGAGCACGAGGGGACAGCCGGCTTTCGAGCCCGGCGATCCGGTGACTGCTACGCGCCGGCTTCCGCGACGCGCCGGCTGAGGAAGCGGCGCTCGGGCTCCGTGTGCGCGAGCTCGAGGGCTCGCTCGTACTCGGTCCGCGCCTCGTCGGTCCGGCCCAGGCGGCGGAGCAGGTCGGCACGGGTCGAGTGGAAGTACTGGTAGCCGTCGAGGTCGAGCCGGTCGACGAGGGCGAGCCCCGCTTCCGTCCCCGCCGCCTCGGCCACGGCGATCGCGCGGTTCAACTCGACGACCGCCGAGCCGGTCAGCCCTACGAGCTCGCCGTAGAGCGCGGCGATCTGCGGCCAGTCGCGCGGCTCCTCCATGTGAAGCGACGCGATCGCCGCCTGGATGACGTACGGCCCGCCGCCCTGGAGCGCGAGGGCGCGATCGAGGGTCTCGCGGCCGCGCGCGATCCGGGTGTCGTCCCAGCGCGACCGGTCCTGGTCTGCGAGCAGCACGAGCTCCCCATCCTCGAACCGAGCCGCGCGGCGCGCGTCGTTCAGCAGCATCAGCGCGAGGAGCCCGTGCACCTCGGGCTCGTCCGGCATCAGCTCGGCGAGCGCGGCGCCGAGCCGGAGCGCCTCCGCGGCGAGGTCGACACGGCCGTCGTAGCCCTCGTTGAAGATCAGATAGACGACGGCCAGCACTGCTCCCAGCCGCTCCGGCAGTAGATGGTCGGCCGGAACGCGGAACGGGATGCCCGCATCCTTGATCTTGCGCTTCGCGCGCGAGAGCCGCCGCTTCATCGTCTCCTCGGGGACGAGGAACGCGCGGGCGATCTCCTCCGTGCGAAGCCCGCCGAGCGCGCGCAAGGTCAGCGCGACCTGCGCCTCGAGGCCGAGGGAGGGATGGCAGCACGTGAAGATCAGTTCGAGCCGCTCGTCGGGGAACGTCGTCGCCTCCATCTCGTCCTTCACGGGCTCAGGCACCTCGAGCAGGCGCGTCTTCTCCGCAAGCGTGCGCTCGCGGCGCAAGCGGTCGATCGCGCGGTTGCGGGCCGTGATCGTCAGCCACGCGCCTGGATTGGGGGGCGTGCCCTCTCGCGGCCAGCGTTCGGCGGCGGTCGCGAACGCCTCCTGCGCGGCTTCCTCGGCAAGGTCGAAATCGCCGAGGAAGCCGATCAGGTTCGCGAGGACGCGGCCCCACTCGTCGCGGAAGACCTGCTCGAGCAGCGCCTACCTCTTCACCAACGGCCGCACCTCGACAGCGCCGCCCAGCCGCGCCGCGGGCACCCGCGCGGCGAGCTCGAGCGCCGCATCGAGATCATCGGCCTCGACCAGGAGATAGCCGCCGAGGTGCTCCTTCGCGTCGATGAATGGACCATCCGTGAGCAGCGTCTCCCCGTTCTCGACGCGCACGGTCGTCGCGGTCTCGACAGGCTGGAGCTGATCGCCGCCGACGACTCCGGGAGACTGCCCGATCGCGAGGTACTCGTCCACGATCGCCTGCTGCTCGTCCGCAGGCAGCCGCTCGGCCGCTTCCCTCGCGGCGCCCGGGTAGATCTGGAGCAAATACTTCATGTCGTCCTCCTTCGGGAGCGTGTTCTCGCCCGTACGACGAACGTGCACGGCGTAAGGGGACAGCCCCTGTCTCGTCCGAATGGACGCTAGCGCCGGGAGCAGCTCAGCCGGAAGTCGTCACGCACCTTCCCGTCGACCGTCTGGTAGCGGAAGCGCGCCGCGCGGCCGGCGACATCGACCCGTAGCGCGCCGAAGCGGCCCTGCACCACGCGCGCGGACGGGATCGTCAGGTCGCCGGCGTCGTGCTCCAGCTCGGCTCCCCCCGTGCCGACGGCCACGTACAGCACCCCATGATGCGGGCGGCTCCGAGCGTAGGCGTGCAGGTGGCCCTCGAACACGACCTGCACGCCGTCGTTCTCCACCAGCGGCACGATGTTGCGGCGCAGGCCCGGCGAGATGGGGCCGCCAGGAGGCTCCCAGGGCGGGTGATGCCACGCGGCGAAGCGGAAGCACGACGGCTGGGACAGGGAGCTGCGCGCGAAGCCCAGCTGCGACGAGCCGGCTGCGACGGAGACGTCGGAGTCGAGCACCGTCACGGCCGCGTTCCCCCAGGTGAAGCGGTACCAGCGCTCGCTCCCGAGCGAGTGGAACGCGTCGAGCTCGGGCTTGCCGCCGTTCGCCTTGACGTCGTGGTTGCCGAGCGCCGGGAACCAGGCCGACTCGCGCATCACCGCCGCGTACGGACCGAAGATGTCGCGATCGAGCAGCCCCGGCGAGCCGAGCGGGTACGCGTTGTCGCCCACCGTGAGGACAAAATCCGGATGCCACGACTCGATCAACGACGCGACCGCCGTCTCGTTCGGGCTCCCGCTGCCGAAGTCGCCCACGACCGCGAAGGTGAACCTGGCGGCGGCCGCCGGTGCGGCCCGGAACCTGCCCGTCGCGAGCACGGCGGCGCTCGCCTCGACGGTGTAGGTGTAGTGCCTGCCCGGCGTCAGGCCGGCCAGCCTGGCAACGTGGTCGACGCCCGTGCCGGCGTCGACTCGGGCACCGTTCTGGAGACTCACGAACGCTTGCTGCGGGACCGTCGTGCGAAAGGAGACGATCGCGCTGCGCTGCGTCACGCTCTCGGCCACCGGGCCGCGCGTGAGCGCGACGGCGGCGACGGCCGCGGCGATCACTGTCGCTCCGCCACGAACGCGAGCTTGCGAACGCGCCCCGTGGCGAGCCATTCACTCCACAGCCGGTGGGCCGCCAGCAGCTCATCGAGCGCGCGCGGCCCGACCCGCGACACGATGTCGGGCGCGTCGGCGGCAAACGCGGCGGTCAGGGAGTCCGCCATGAGCCGGTGCGCGCGACTCCAATCGTCCTGCCAGCGAACGACGAGCCCGCTCTGCCCGAGCAGCTCGCGCATCTCGTCCAGCGGGGTGAGCCAGACCGTGTCGGCATCGGGCATGACCGCCCGCTCCGGCTCGGTGAGGGGCGAGCCCTCCTCCAGCGTGAAGGCGAAGCGGCCGCCGACGGGGAGCGCGCGCGAAACCCCCTCCACCAATGTCTTCTTGTCGGGAAACGCGAGCATCGTCTCGAGCAAGAGCACGACGTCGAACGTGCCGGGCGGGAGCGGGGGGACCTGCGCGACCTCGAAGCGGCAGGGCAGGCCGTCGGCGCGCGCGCGGGCGATGTCCACCGCGCTTGCGCTCGAGTCGACACCGAGGTAGTCGCAGCCCAGCTCCCGCGTGAGGAACCGACCGGGCCCGGCGACTCCACAGCAGAGGTCGAGCACCGAGACGCCAGGCGCGACCCCCGCCTGCTCCGCCAGCGCCCGGATCTCCCCCGCGCTCATGAAGCTCTCCTGCTCGACGTACTCGCCGGCGTCGTAGGCTTGCTCCCGGGCCTGCCGCAGCGCCTGGACGAACGGATCGCGCTCGTCCTGTTTCACAGCCCCGCACCAAACCGATGCACGAGAACCACGGTACTTCGCCACGGATGTTCGAGCGCGGAGCAATGCTGCGGGCGGCTCCCGGTTCGCTGCTGCGGGCGGCTCCCGGCCCGCTGCTGCGGGCGGCTCCCGGCCCGCTCGCCGCGCTCGGTGCCCAGCTGCTGCTTCTGGCCGCGCTGACGCAAACGGTCGGCCTGGGACGCGCCGGCTGGGTGGTCGGGATCGCGTCGGGGCTGATCCTCGACGCGGCGCTCGCCCGCGCGCTCTGGCGCAACCCCGCAGCGAGGCTCGGCCCCGCCGACTGGGTGACGCTCACCCGGGCGACGTTCGCCGTCGGCGTCGCGGCCCTGACCGCCGAGTCGTTCGCGCGGGACGTGACGGTCGCGCCGCTCGTGGCTCTCGCGTGCGTCGCGCTCGCGCTCGACTTCGTCGACGGACGGGTCGCACGGCGCACCAGGACGGCGTCGGCGTTGGGAGCGAGGATGGACGGCGAGGTCGATGCCTTCCTGATCCTCGCGCTCAGTGTCGAGGTCGCGCCCTCGGCCGGGCTCTGGGTGCTTGCGATCGGCGGCGCGCGCTACGCGTTCCTCGTAGCCGGTTGGGCCTTCGCCTGGATGCGCGCGCCGCTGCCGCGACGCGACTGGCGCAAGACGGTCGCGGCAGCACAGGGCATCGCGCTGACGGTCGCAGCCTCGGAGATCCTGCCGCCTGCGGCGACCCGCGCGGTCCTGGCGGTCGCGCTCGCCCTGCTCGCCGAGTCGTTCGGGCGCGACGTCTGGTGGTTGTGGCGCCACCGCCGAGCCGAAGGCCTGCAAACCGCGGCGGATCGCGACCGCACTCGAGGCGGAGGCGTCTTTCTGACCCTGCTCGCCGTCGCCGTGGTTTGGGTCGCCCTGGTCGCCCCCATCCAACCGTGGCGTCTCACGCCCGGCACGTTCGTCCGGCTCCCACTCGAAGGGATCGTCATCGTCCTGCTGGCCGCCTGCCTGCCCGCCCGCGCCGGGCGCGTCCTGCCCTGGGTGATCGGGCCGGCACTCGGCCTGCTGGTGGTGGTGAAGCTCCTCGATCTCGGCTTCTTCACCGCGTTCGACCGTCCGTTCAACCCGGTCGACGACTGGAGCTACGCCTCGATCGGGATCGAGACGGTGCGCGACACCTTCGGCCACGCGGACGCCGACCTGGTAGCCGCCGGCGCCGTGCTCCTCGGCGTCGCCGCGCTCGTCCTGCCCACGCTGGCGGTGCTGCGCGTGACTCGGGTCGCGGCCCGCCACCGCCGGCGCTCGCTCCGGGCGGTCACGACGCTCGCCGCCGCGTGGGTCGTCTTCTGGGCGCTCGGCTCGGCAGTCGTCTCGGGAATGAAGGTCGCGTCCACGAGCGGGGCCGACCTCGCCGTCCAGGAGGTGCGTGCAGTGCAATCCGGCCTCCGCGACCGAGCACGCTTCAACGCCGAGATCCGGCACGACCGCTATCGCACGACTTCCGGCGCTCGGCTTCTGACCAGCCTGCGCGGCAAGGACGTCCTGCTCGTGTTCGTCGAGAGCTACGGCAAGCTCGCGGTCGAGGGATCCTCCTTCTCGCCCGCAGTCGACGACGTCCTCGCAGCGGGTGACCAGCAGCTCGCGAGCGCCGGCTTCGCGGCCCGCAGCGGGTGGCTCACGTCGTCGACCTTCGGCGGCGGGAGCTGGCTGGCGCACGCGACGATGCAGTCGGGCACCTGGGTCGACAGCCAGGGTCGCTACAACGAGCTCGTCGCGAGCAACCGCCTCACGCTCACGAGAGCGTTCGGGGAGGCGGGCTGGAGGACCGTCGCCGATGTGCCGTCGGACACCCGAGACTGGCCGGAGGGCACGTCGTTCTACCACTACGACCAGATCTACGACCGCAGGAACCTCGGGTATCGCGGCCCGAAGTACGGGTTCGCGTCGATGCCCGACCAGTACATCCTGCTCGCGCTGCAACGGCTCGAGCTGGCGAAGCCGAACCGCCCGCCCATCTTCTCCGAGATCGACCTGGTGTCGAGCCACACGCCGTGGACGCGCATCCCGCCGCTGATCGGCTGGGGCCGCGTCGGCAACGGGGCGATCTTCAACCGGCTGCCGATCGACAGGAGCGGCTTGAACGACAGCAAACGCGGGTACTCGCAGTCGATCGAGTACACGCTTCGCACGCTGTTCTCGTTCGTCGAGCACTACGGCAACAAGAACACCGTGCTCATCGTGCTGGGCGACCACCAGCCGTCGAGAGTCGATTCCGGGCGCCCGGGTCACGACGTGCCGGTCTCGATCATCGCCCACGACCCGGCGGTGCTGCAGCAGATCGCCGGCTGGGGCTGGACGGACGGGATGCGCCCCACCGACTCGGCACCGCTCTGGCCCATGAGCGCCTTCCGCAACCGCTTCCTCGGCGCGTTTGGCCCCTGATCCACCAACCGAGATGGCTCCTGATCCGCCAACCGAGCGCCCGGTCGCGCGGGAGCGTCTCTCCGGCCTGGACGGGATCCGCGGACTGGCGGCGCTGTACGTGGTCGTGAACCACATCTTCGAGCGGACGTTCCCGGGCTATCCCGTCGACCGCGCACCGTGGTGGGCCGGCTGGTTCATCTACGGACGGTTCGCAGTCGTGGTGTTCATCGTGCTGTCGGGCTTCTCGCTCGCCCTGTCGCCTGCCCGCCACGGCTGGCGGCTCGGCAGCGTCTTCGGCTTCGCCGGCCGGCGCGCCCGGCGCATCCTTCCGGCGTACCTCGCCGCCCTGGCCTTCAGCCTCGCCGTGGCGTGGCTCGTCGTTCCTCAACCCGGGCAGGGGGAGCCCGACACGAAGTCGGTGGTCGTCAACGGGCTGCTCGTGCAGAACCTCGTCCGCGCGCCGAGCCCGAACCGAGCGTTCTGGACGATGGCCGTCGAGGCGCAGCTGTACATCGCGTTCCCCCTGCTCATCCTCATGGTCCGCCGCGTCGGCGCCGTCGCGATGGTCGCTGCCGTCACGCTCCTGGTGGCGGCGGTGGGGATCACAGGGCCGGACAACCCGCGGCTGCACACCTTCGTGATCCAGTCGGCGCCCGATCTCGCCGCGTTGTTCGCGATCGGCATCCTGGCCGCCGGGATCGTGCGTGCGAGCAAGGCTCGCGGAGGGTGGCCGTGGGCGTGGCTCGCGCTCGCCGCCGGGGCACCCGCGCTGCTCGTGATCTGGTGGCGCGGCTCGGTCTGGACGCTCACCCACCTGCTGTGGGTGGATCTGGCGCTGGGGCCGGCCATCGCGTGCCTGCTCGTCGGGCTGGCTCTCGGTCACCCGGCCCCGTTGGTGCGCGTGCTCGACTCGCGGCCGATTCGCAGCCTCGGCCTGTGGTCGTTCAGCCTGTACCTGCTCCACGAACCGATCGTCATCGTCGTCTACCAGCGGTTCGTGCTCCACCGGTACCACCACGGCACCACCGCCTTCCTCGTCACGGTCGGCGTGGTGGTGCCGCTGACGATCTTGCTCGCGTGGATGTCCGCGTCGGTCTTCGAGCGGCCGTTCCTACGCCGGCGCACGACCCACGGCGCGGTGCCCCGGGCGAGCCTCGGCTGAGTGCGGCGCGGATCACGCGGGCAGCGGGAGGTCGAGCATGTGCTCGCCCCGGCGCACCTTGGTCTCCAGGTAACGGACGTTCGCCGCGGATACGTGCACGGCGGTCCGCACTTGCGCGACCACCGTCACACCACAGGAGCTGAGCTGTCGGGCCTTGTCCGGGTTGTTGCTGAGGAGCGCGACCCGAGACGCCCCAAGCGTGTGCAGCATCTGCGCAGCGACCACGTAGCTGCGCTCGTCCTCGCCGTGGCCAAGTGCGAGGTTCGCCTCGTACGTGTCCATCCCGGTGTCCTGCAGCGCATACGCCTCGAGCTTGGAGTAGAGCCCGATCCCACGGCCTTCCTGCCGCAGATAGAGCAGATAGCCGCCGGCGTCGGCGATGCGCTCGACAGCCTCGCGCAGCTGCGCCCCGCAGTCGCACCGCTGGCTCCCGAACACGTCTCCGGTCAGGCACTCGCTATGGGCACGGATCAGCGGCACGTCCCGTTGTCCGTCTGCCGGGAGAGGAGCCATCCGATCGCCCAGCGCGAAGGCGAGATGCTCTCGACCGTCGACCAGCCCGTCGAAGCTGAACACGCGGGCGTCCGTCGTGTACCCGTCGGAAAACCGCAGGGGCAGCACGACCTGTGTACGGATCGTTGCCGTCGGCGGTCGCATGGTCATCGCGGTTTGCTCAGCCATCCTGGAACCGGGACGAGAGGGCGTAGCGCAGGAGCACGACGTCGCCGAGCTTGCGAACGTCGACGAGCGCCGCCCGGCGGGCAGGGTTCCAGGGGAAGGTGCCGTCGCGCACGAACCTCGGGGCTTCGGAGTCGCCGACGAAGATCGGCGCGACCGTCAGCTGCAGCTCGTCGACGAGGTCCTCGGTGAGGAACTGCGTGTGGACGGTTGCCCCGCCCTCGACCATCAACCGCTCGACTCCGCGGGCGGCAAGGTCGCTGCTGAGCGTACGCATCCGCACGGTACGACCGCCGTCGACGACGGTCGCAAGCGGCTCCAGTCGCTTGCGTGCGTCGGCCACCACCGGGCTCGCGCAGTAGACGATCTTCTCGGCGTCGCCGACGGTGAAGAAATCGGCGCGCGCGTCGAGCTCCGCCCGCCCGGTCACCGTCACCTTCATCGGCGACACCGGAAGGCCGCGGGCGGCCCGCTCGTCGCGCCGAGCCTGCGAGCGCACCAGCAGCCGGGGATTGTCGATCCGAACGGTCTCCGCGCCGACGAGGATCGCGTCGCAGGAGGCGCGGACCGCGTCGACCCGCTCGAAATCCGCCTCGTTGGACAGCAGCAGACGTGAAGCGGCGTTGCCGATGTAGCCGTCGATCGACACGCTGCAGGAGAGGAGGGTGTACGGGCGGTCAGGCATCTGCGGCTCCTTTGGGCTGCACGACTCCTGGCGCGCGCGCGGTGAACGGCGCTTGCCCCCGCCGCGGGGACCACCCGGCGAGGAGCACGAGCGCCCCCGGCAAGCTGGCGGCGAGCACCATCACGCCGTAGGCGACGGCCGTCGCGGCGCCACGATCTGCACCCAGGCCGGCTGCGGCGAACACCCACGCGGTCGCCCCCTCGCGCGGCCCCCAGCCGGCGACGCTCGGCAGCACCATGGCCAGCATCGCGAGGCACGCAAGCGGCAGCAGCTGGGAGGCCGGCGCGGTGACACCCGCCGTGCGGGCGGCAACCAGGAACGTGACCGCATGGCCGAGGACCACCACCGCCGATGCGAGCGCGACAGCCGGCAACGCCTTCCGGTGAAGCAGCCCGGCGCGGATGTCGGCCCTCACGGCGTTCCGCACTCGCGCCCACCGAGAGCGACCACTGCCCGGTCGCACCCGGCTCACGACGAAGATGCCCAGGACCGTTGCGGCGAGGGCAAGCGCCACGAGCGGCATGGAGGAGCGAACGGGGGACGGCAGCACGAAGAGAACGGCGATCGTCAGCGCGGCCTGTACGACCTGCCCGGCAGTGCGCTCCCAGGCGACTGCCCGCAGGGCGCGGCCGACGTCCTGCACATCGCGTCCGTGGCTCACGCCGCGATGGAGATCTCCGGCAACGCCCCCCGGGAGGGTCAGGTTGAGAAACACGGACCGGTAGTAGGCCGCGACGGCAGCGGGCAAGGACAGAGGGACTCCGAGGCCGCGCGCGACGATCATCCACCGCCAGGCACAACAGATGGTCGTGAGGAGGCCGATCGTCGCCGCCGCCAGAAGAGCACGGCCGTCGACCGCGCGCACGCCGTCGAGAAACGGGCCGGCGCCGAGACGCCAGATGACGAAGACGAGCGTGGCCGCTGCGGCGAGGAGCCGCGCCCACCAGGAGACGGTCCTCACGGCAGCACCAACAGGTCGGCATGACCAACGGTGACGTCGAGCCGACCGGCTTCGGCCTCGCTGAGACGCCGGCGTCGATAGCGATCGGCCTCTTCGGCGAGCCCGGGCTCCTGCTCGCACGCGGCACCCACCCACCCGGTGAGCCACTCGACAGCCAGGCCTGACTCGGCCGCCCCGAGCCGCCACGGGCTCGGCGCGACGACGACCTCGGCCCCAGACCGGCGGAACCGTTCGACAGCGGCTTCGACGGCATCCGGGCCGAGCAAGCGTCCGCGCGGCGTCATGCGGCGCTGGTGCGCGTCGAACGCGGCCGCGAACCGAGGGTCGAGCCGATCCGCAGGGGTCAACTGCACGCGACCGGTGACGGAGAGCGCGAAGAGGACCGGACATCCGGCATCGGTGCACGCGTGAATCAGCGACGCCAGCTCCTCCTCGGTCAGCAGGTCGAGCAGCGCCGACGCGGTGATGAGGGCCGCGCCGGCGAGATCGTCCTGGCCGAGCTGCGTGACGTCGGACAGCCGGGTCTCGACGGCGACGGCGGCCCCGTCGGCGGCCGGACCGGGCACGTCGGCCCCTGCAAGCGCCAGCAGGTCCGGGTCCCGGTCGTGGAGGATCCAGCGCTGAGGCCCGGGCAGCAGGGGCGCGAGCCACCGGCCCATTGCCCCGCTGCCGCAGGCGAGGTCGTGAATCACGGCGCCGCCGGACGGAAGACGGCGAGCGAGCCGCTCGACGAGCTCTCGAGCCCGCGCCGCCGCGTCCGTCTCCTCGCGCAGCTGGAGCCAGCCCGGGCTGACCCGGATCGCCTCGACGATCATCGTGCCGCCCCGACGAGGACGTCGGCCACGAGCGTCGTCGTCGTCGACCAGCGTGAGAGCGACGCACGCCGTTCGCGCGCCGCCCGTCGCAGCCGCCTGCGCAGGTCGGCATCCTCGAGCCACGCTCGGAGGGCGTCGCGAAGCGCGGCCGGGTCGTCGGGCGGAACGAGCAGCCCCGGCCGGGTGCCGTCGGCGCCGCGCCCCAGAGCTTCCGGCACCCCGCCGACCTCGGCGGCGACCACCGGCAGGCCGCGGGCAAGCGCCTCCGTGACGACCATCCCGTACGTCTCCCCGCGCGACGGGAGCACGAGCAGGTCGGACGCGCCGTAGCTCTGCGAGAGCTCGGCTCCGGTCTGTGGCCCCGAGAAGCGCACTCGGCCGTCGAGCCCGCCGTCGAGCACACGTCGGCGCAGATCTTCGGCGAATGCCGGTTCGCGCTCCACGCTGCCGACGCACAGGCAGCGCCAGCGATGGCCGGCCAGCATCGTGAGCGCGTCGAGCAGCAGGTCGTGCCCCTTGCCGGGGATCACCGCAGCCACGGAGAGCAGTGCCCCGGCCGTCGCAGTCCCCGGCGCGAGGCCGGCGGCGTCGGCGCCGGGCTCGGCGACGTGGACGCGATCGCCCGGCAGCGAGTAGAGCTCCATGAGCACTCGGCGGGCCCACGCGCTCGTCGTGACGACCGACCGCGCCGCCGACAGCACAGCGCCTTCGCGTGCTCGGGCGTCGTCATCCGCGCCCTGCCCCAACGGCATGTGCACGAGCGCGACCAGCCGCAGGCGGCCCGCCTGCGGGACCAGCACGTCGGGCGCCGTCGACGCGACCAGGCCGTCGAGGAGGACGACTGCGCCGTCGGGGATCCCCGCCACGAGGTCGGCGAGTGCGGCGCGCGAGGCTGCGTCCGGCCGCGGCCATGATCCGCTCACTTCGTGCACGTGCACCATCCAGCCGGCGGCGGAGAGGCCGCTGCACACCCGGCGGTCGAATGTGTTGCCTCCGCTCGGGGTGGCCGGGTCGTCGATCCCTTCGGGAACGACCATGTGCACAGCGCTCATAGCGCACGCTCGTAGCTCGCCCAGGCGATGTGCGACTCGTGCAGCGTGACGATGAGCCCGTCGAGCTCGCGAGCGCCATCACCGAGGGCACCGGCGTGCACACGCTCCGCGAGCCGATCGGCGACCAGCCGAGCGAGCGCCTCCGTCGTGGTGTTGATGCTCGCGAGGGCCGGCTCGTCGTCGAGGTTTCGATAGCTGAGCTCCGACGCCACCGCGCGCAGCGCGTCGGCCGCCCGTCCGATGTCGACCACGATGCCGTCGGCGTCGAGGTCCGCGCGCCGGAACGTGGCGTCGATGACGTACGTCGCGCCGTGGAGCCCCTGGGCCGGCCCGAACGTCTCCCCCCGCAGGCTGTGGGCGATCATCATGTGGTCGCGGACGGTCACGCTGAACACGCTCTACCCCTCGCCGTAGGTGATCGTGTGGCACAGCGCCGGCAGGCTTCCCGCGGCCAACCGGGCCATCACCTCGGGCAGCTCGTCGAAGTGCGACTCGCCGGTGAGGAGCGCGTCGAAGGCGGGATCGCGCAGCAGCTCGAGGGCGAGCGCCATGCGGTCCCTCGTCGTGCGCCGCGCGCTGCGAGCCGGGGAGACGGTGCCGACCTGGCTCGAGCGGATGCCGAGGCGGCCGGCGTGGAACGCCCCTCCCAGCGAGACCCGAACCTCGGTGTCGCCGTACCAGCTGAGATCGATGACGGTGCCCTCCGGGGCGAGGAGGTCGAGCGAGCGCTGGAGCCCCGCTGAGGTCGCGCTCGTGTGCACGACGAGGTCGCAGCCGCCGGCAGCGTCATCCGGGAGGGCGAAGTCGACGCCGAGCGCCGCCGCGACGTTCGCGCGGCCGGCATCGATGTCCACGAGTGTGACCTGCACGGCGGGAAAGCGGCGCAGCAGTCGCGCGACGCAGCAGCCGACCATTCCGGCGCCGACGACCGCGACCCGGTCGCCGACAAGCGGCGCGGCGTCCCAGAGCGCATTGACGGCGGTCTCGACGATGCCCGCGAGCACGGCGCGGGCGGGTGGGACTCCCTCCGGCACGACCGAGACGGCGCCGGCGGGCACGACGTACGCGGTCTGGTGCGGGTAGAGACAGAAGACCGTGCGCCCGCACAGCTCGGGCGGCCCGCGCTCCACGGCTCCGACGTTCAGGTAGCCGTACTTGACGGGGCCTGGGAAGTCCCCTTCCTGGAACGGCGCCCGCATCCTCGTGCGCTCCGCCGGCGGCACGCCGCCTCGGAACACCAGTGTCTCGGTGCCGCGGCTGACCCCGGACCGCACGGTGCGCACGACGACGTCGTCCGGCCCCGGCTGGGCGAGCCCGACCGGACGGATCTCTCCGCAGCCCGGCTCTCGCAGCCAGAACGCATGTGCGATTCCGTGCTCGAGGTCCACCTGACCGTCGTGTTCGCGCGTTGTGCTCACTGGGCGTCTTGCCGAACTACGTTACGACGGCCGCCGTCGGTTTGACGGCCGAACGTGCGCGCAGATCGCGGCGGCGACGCGAGCGGGGCTAACGCTCGAGCGAGCGTCGTGACTTGGGCGGCCGGCGGGCGAACGCCCTGATGCCGCGATCCCAGGCCGCGTCGAGATCGGCGTCCGGCGGGAACCGCCGGTCGAGCTCGAGGATCGTCATGCCGTGCGCGAACGCCCAGGCAGCGCGGGCGAGGTCGGGGTCGCCCCCGACGGCCTCATGGACGGGAAGGGCAGCGCGGGCTTCGACGCCGGGCGCGAGCAAGTCCCGTTGGAGCTCGCGCTCCGTCATCAGCCGGTAGAGGTGTGGATGCGCCTTGGCGAACCGGCGGTAGGCACCGGCTAGCGCGCCGAGCGGATCGTCGCTCCCCTCGAGCGCCTGCTCGAATGCCTCGGCCTGGAGCTCGAAGCCGGCGGAGATGATCGCCGCCTCGAGCGCCTGCTTGTCCGGCAGATGCTTGTAGATCGACGGGGCGCGGATACCGAGGCGATCGGCCAGCCGCCGCATCGAGAGCCCGTCGGGGCCTTCCTCGGCGAGGAGGACGAGGGCGACGTCGACGATCTCGCGTGCACGGGGGCTGAGGTCACTGGCCATCGAGAGCTCCTTGCGGACGATCGGGACTTGACAGGCTAACGGTGTTAGCTGTATGACTCCACCTAGGCTAACAGTGTTAGCCGGACGTTCGGCTATCTCAACCCGAAGGAGCCACCATGTCAAGCACCATCGAGCGGTCGATCGAGATCGACGCCTCGCCCGCCGCCGTCTGGTCGATCCTCGCGGACACCGGCGCATATCCGGACTGGAATCCGTTCATCACCAGGCTCGCCGGCGAGCTCACCGTCGGGTCGACCCTCGAAGCGCGGATCGAGCCCCCGAACGCCAGGCCGATGACCTTCAAGCCGACCGTGCTCGCCGCACGACCGGAGCATGAGCTCCGCTGGCTGGGCCGCTTCATCCTTCCCGGTCTCGTCGACGGCGAGCACACCTTCCGCATCGAGCCGCTCCCCGAGGGGCGAAGCCGCTTCACGCAGAGCGAGCGCTTCAGCGGGCTCCTCGTCCGCCCGTTGAAGTCGATGCTCGGCAAGACCGAACGCGGATTCGAGCTGATGAACGCCGCGCTGAAGGCGAAGGCCGAGAGCGTCACCGCGCTACACCAAGGAGCTTGAGTGGCTCCGCGGACTCCGGCGCACAGCCCTTCCGGGCGTCATGGGCGCTCGTACTCGTCGTGCCGGCGCCACCAGAAGCCCGTCTCGTTGCGACCGAGTGGCGCGCGATCGAGCCACTGGTACATGCCCCAGAGGCCGTCCAGGCCGCGCGCGTAGGCCGAGTAGGTGTGGTAGACGACGCCATCCTCGAGCGCGAACGCGCTCATGCCAGGCCCCTCTCGCCTGTACGTCTCCCAATCCGTTCCGACGATTCCTGCCGCGAACTCGTCGAGACCGGAACTGTCTGCCGGCCGGAGGTCCGAGCTCCGGAAGTTCTCCTCGACGGCTCCCGACTCCCACTCCTCTTTGCTGTGCGACGTGTGGAAGTCGTAGTTGAAGTCGCTGTCGAACGACGATGCCCACGGGAAGCTCCAGCCCATCCGCCGCTTGTACCCCTGCAGCTTCGCGAGCGGAGCCCGCGACACCGCGTAGAACATGACGTCGTGATTCGCAAGGTGGACGACGGAACCGCCGAAGCCGTCTGCGATCGCCGAGCAGGACGGGCACCCGGCCTCGTAATCGGGCCCGAACATGAAGTGATAGACGAGGAGCTGCGAGCGTCCTCCGAAGAGCTCGGCGAGAGACGCCGCGCCCTCGTCGGTCTCGAAGCGGTACTCCTTCTCGATTCGAACCCAGGGCAGCTCCTGGCGCGACCGCGCCACCTCGTCGCTCCGCCGCGTCAGCTCCTTTTCGGCCGCGAGCAGCTCCAGCCGGGCGGCAAGCCACTCTTCGCGAGTTCCGGTCCTGTGATCGGTCATTCGGGTTCTCTCCTTGCTTGTCGTTGCTCACATCGAGGGCATGAGCCCGGGAACCGACGAGGGCGCGATGACGATCAGGACTCCGAGCCCGACGATCGCCAGCGCCAGCGGCACGTCGACGGCCGCGTTCGCGGGCAGCAGCTTCTGGCCGATGGCGAGGGCGGCGATCACGATCATCCAGGTGACGCTCATGACGCCCACTGCCACCAGCATCAGCATCAATCCGATGCTCGAGCCGACGCAGTAGACGCCGAACTCGAATCCCGAGCGGACGCTCTCGCGGCAGCGCCGGCGGAAGTGCTGCTTGAGCGGCGTGAGCTCGTAGGCACCTGCGCCGATCGCAATCGCGCCTGCGACGAAAGACCCGTGCGGCCGGTACAGCGCGTACACGGCGACGCCGACGAGTGTCCAGACGGCGAGGTACGACCCGACGAAGAACGGCACCGCGCGCACGCGACCGCCGACACGAGCGCTTCTCGAGACCGCCGGAACCGCGCCGGGCAGCATCATCGCCGCCATCATCGGTATCCACAGCGCGAGGAAGAACGCGAACGAACCGAGCCGGGTCGCGACACCCATGTCCATCCCGTGCATCTGGCGAACCGCGACGACCCAGGCTGCGGCGGCGAGCCCGAGCGTCGCCGCCAGGGCCCCGAAACTCATCGACCTGGTTCGCAAACCCGGCGAACCAGGTTGGTCGGCGATTGTCATTGCATCCTCCAGAAATGAGCCGGCTTACACGCAACCATCGGTTGCTTATCCAGTGATACCATACGCAACCATGAGTTGCAAATCGAAGCGAGGAGGGACATGCCCGCCGACCGGATAGAGCGTGAGATCGAGATCGACGCCCCGATCGACGTCGTCTGGCGGGTGATCACCGAGCCCGAGCACATCAACAGCTGGTTCACCGATTCTGCCGAGCTCGACCTCCGCCCCGGCGGCGACGGCCAGTTCGCCTGGGACGTCAAGGGCAGCCGCAAGAAGGCGAACCTGCGGATCGAACGGCTCGAACCGCCTCACTTCTTCTCCTTCCGCTGGGAGTACCCCGACGGCGCGGACCCGACCGAGACGAATGCACCGCTCGTCGAGTTCAGCCTCGAAGCGCAAGGCGGCTCGACACGCCTGCGCCTCGTCGAGAGCGGTCTGGAGAGCATCGCTCGCTCCTCCGAAGAGAAGGAGACCTACTTCACCGACCACACGAACGGCTGGACGCGCTTCGCCGAGCGGCTCCGCGACTACGCGCCGAAGCAGCGGGACAGCGTCGCCGGCTGATGCCCAGCGCCACGGTCGAAACCGAGGCACTCGTCGCGGCGGTGACCGAACCGATGCGACGCCAGATGCTCGACCTGCTGCTCGAGCACGGAGAGTCGACCGCGACAGTCCTTGCCGACAACCTGCCGATCAGCCGGCAGGCCGTGAGCAAGCACCTCGCCGTCTTCACTCGTGTCGGCCTCGTCGAAGGCGAGAAGAGCGGACGCGAGATGCGCTATCGCCTGAACGTCGAGCGACTCGACCGGGCGGCACAGTCGCTCGGCCAGCTCGCCGCGGCCTGGGATCGACGACTCCTGCGCATCAAGCAGATCGCCGAGACGGCAGCGGCCAAGCAGCCGAAGAACTAGAGGATCAGGCGAGCTCGTCCAGCTGCTCGGGTGCTCTGCCCGAGAGGGCGAAGCGTCGCCGTCGCGCGGGCACCGGGCGGCGGGTCGTGGTCGAGGACGAAGACGTCGATGAGCGTCGCCACCGCCGAGGTGAAGGGCACGGCGAGGATGACCGCAAGTCCGCCGAAGATGACTCCCACGACGGAGACCGAGACGAGCGTGACGAGGGGCGACAGCCCGACCGACTGGCCCATGACGTGCGGGTTGATGACGTAGCTCTGGAACTCCCGGACGCCGACGAGCACGAGCAGGGCGAGAACGGCAACGTGGACGGACTCGGGCAGGCCGACCGCGAGGACGAGGATCGCTCCGATCAGCGGGCCGATCACGGGAACGATCTCGACGAGGCCGACGAACCCGCCGACGAGCAGCCAGTAGTTCAGGCCGACGAGGTAGAAACCGACCGACAGGGTGGCGCCGACGATGAAGACCATCGCGAAGCGGAGCCGTGTGTAACGGCCGAGACGCCGGTCGATGGCGAGGTACGTCTCTTTGGCCTTCGCCCGCTTCGACCTCGGCGCAAGTGTCGAGAGCAGGTCGATCACCCGGTCGCGTTCCGAGATCCAGTACCACGTGGCCGCGAGCGTGAAGAAGATGGCGACCACCGCGTCGGTGGCTGCGTGACCGTAGGTCGCGACCGGGTGCAGAAGCTCCGTCCCCGTCGGAAGCTGATGCAGGTGCTGCTGAAGCCAGGCGAGCACGCGCTCTCGCACTCCCTCGGGCCCGGGAGCGACGCTGTCGACGGCACTCTGGTCGAGGGCGTGCCCGATCTGGTGCAGCGCCGGCGGCACAGCGAGCCAGCAGAACAGCCCGACCGCCCCGAGCCCGGTGACGAAGAAGACGAGAATCGCAGCCGACTGGGGGAAACGGTGCTGCTGAAGCCACTCCACGCCCGGACGGATCGCGGCAGCGAAGGTGAGTGCGAGCAGGAGCAGGATGATGATGCTCCTCACCTGCCAGAGACCGAACGCGAGCACCACGACAGCGAGCGCCGCAGCGGTGGCCGCCACGGCGACACGCACGACGTCGCGGTCCTGCGTCACGGCAGTCCCCGCGGCCTGTTCGTCGGACTTCGCCTCGACGTCCACGTGCCTGCTCAAGCTGTCGCGCCGACCGGGCTCGTGCTTCGCAGCGCCACCTGGCCGGCGCCGACGAGGATCCTGGCGACGGCGACGCCGAAGACAAACCCGCCGACGTGGGCGAAGAACGCGACGCCGCCACCATTCGCTTTCGCACCGAACAAGCCGAAGTTCGCCTCGACCAGCTGGTAGAGGAACCAAAAGCCGAGGAAGAACCAGGCCGAGAGCTGGACGGGGAAGACCACGATGAGGCCGCGGACCTTCGAGCTCGGGTAGAGCACGAAGTACGCGCCGAGCACCGCGGCGATCGCGCCGCTCGCCCCGAGGTTCGGCACCCGCGTCTCGAGCGCGCGTGCCGAAGACGAGCGTCATCGCCGTCTGCGTCACCGTCGCAGCGAGGCCGCCGGCGAAGTAGAAGGCCAGGTACTTGAGGTGACCGAATGCGTCCTCGACGTTCTTCCCGAAGACGGCGAGGAAGATCATGTTCCCGAGGATGTGGTCCCAGCTCCCGTGCAGGAACATCGCGGTGATCCAGCTGACACCCCAGGGCTCCGGACCGTGGCAGGCGTTGTCGACCGTGCACGGGTAGAACGAGGCGTGGAAGATCGACGAGTTCAGGTGCGGCAGCTCGTAGAAGATCCAGACCGCGAAGTTCGCTGCAATGAGCGCCACGTTGACCACCGGGAAGTGGCGGGCACGAAGGCTGTCGGATACCGGAATCATCGCGGGCAGGATCGCCCGCACCGGCTGCGCGGGCATCGGCAACATCGCTGACGCGCTGCGCGAAAGACGCCAAGCGTCGGGGCCTTCGGACGGAACGGGTGTCGGTCAGCGGGATTCGCCGGCGTCGGCGTCGGTCGGCGCGACCGACACCGAGCCGTCCGCCACCGGGGAACCGCTCGCCCGTCCCGCCGTGTATGCGTGCACCGCGCGCGTGAGCTCGAGAATCTGGTTCGAGAGCTCGAGGAGCTGCTCGTTCTGCTTGTCCTCGAGCTGCACGGTCTCCCACTCCTGGTTCGCGAGCACCACTCGCTTCGAGTCGGCGCGGTTCTGGCTGATCATCACGAAGGTCGAGAGGAAGATCGCCTCGAGCGAGACGATCATCGTCAGCAGGCCGTAGGGGTAGGCCTCGACACCAAGCCCGATCCACAAGCCGAACCAGATCGCGTGGATCCAGACGAATCGCATCGAGCCGCTGAACGTGGTGACTTTGTCGGCAATCCGGTTGTCGATGCTCTGGCGGCGCACCCGCGCGTGTTCGATCAAGGCGGGGTTCACGAGCCGCATGCCGTGCTCGTTCAGGACCTTCTTCCGCCGATCGACTTGGCTTGCCGAGCCGTTCGCTGCCATGTTCGAGATGCTGCGGGGCCTCACCGCCTCTCGCATCCGCGAGCGCGCCGATCCGTTGCGTGAAACGCGCGGCAGCCCTTCGGTCAGAGTTCGGAGGGCCGTACGAACACGTCGGTCGCGCGCGACAACATCCGCCGCAGGTCGACGATCATCTGGCGATCGATGTCCTTGCTGCGCGGGGGCGTGAGCACCTCGACCTGCCCGCCGAGCTCGACCTCGAGCTTGCCGTTGCTCTTTCTCCGTCACCGCTCCCAGCGCCTCGAGAAGTGACCGCACCTGGCGCCACTCGATGTTCTCGCTCGGCGGCACCGCGAAGAGGCGCTTCACCACGTCTCGGTGATCGCTGTTCAAATCGGTCGCGGCGAGGAAGGCGTCGACGTCAAAGGTGGAATCGTGAGTCATGCGAGCTTCTCCTGATCGAATTCCGTAGTACATAGCGGATCTGCCGCAGCAGCCGCAGCAGGTCCCGCGGCGTGATCAACGCACTAGGAGGGCCCGATGTCGGAGGCGCGGTCACCGTGCAATCCTCCGCGACGAGATCCACGGTGGCATCGGAGGTCACCCGGAGCGGCTGCGCGGAACGCGCACTCAGCGCCCACCGCGGGTAGGCTGCCGAGAAGCCGCCGGCAAGGTTCGGCGTCGGGGTCGTCCGAGCGTGGGCCGTGATCGCTGACTCCAAATCCGAAGTTGCAGAGCGCCGCGAAACCTGGCGCGCGGAGGCGGCCCTGCGTCGCATTGCGACACTCGTTGCCCGAGGTGTGCAACCCGACGTGTTCTTCGGCGTCGTTGCCGAGGAGGTCGGGCGCGTCGTCGACGCGCCGTCCGTCGGCGTGGTCCGCTACGAGCCCGGCGACACCGTGACCGTCTGCGGCGTGTTCCCTCCGCAAGAGCCACTCTTCCGCACCGGAACGCGCCTATCGCTCCTCGGCGCCTCCGTCCTCGGCCTGCTGCGGGAGCACGCGGAACCGGCACGGATCGACAACTATGACGAGCTCGCGGGCGAGATCGCCGACGCGGTCCAAAGCAGAGGCTTACGCTCCAGCGTCGGCGTCCCGATCGTGGTCGCCGGGCAAGTCTGGGGGGCAATCGTCGCATCGAGCACCGAACGGCTCCCCGAGAGCACGGGAGCTCAGCTCGCCGAGTTCACGGAGCTACTCGCGGCCGCGATCGCGAACACGGAGGCGCGCGAGGCGCTCGCGCACCTCGCCGACGAGCAGGCAGCACTGCGGCGCGTGGCGACGCTCGTCGCCACGGAGGATCTCCCGGAGAAGGTGTTCGCCAAGGTCACCGAGGAAACGGGCCGTTTGTTCGGAGGCGCCGAGTGCACGCTCTTGCGCAGCGAACACGATGGAATGGCCACCAACGTCGGAACCTGGGGCGAGGAGATCTCTACGGTCTTCCCGCTCGGAGCACGCTTCCGCCCCGACGGCGACGGCGTCGCTGCGACCGTTCTCCGCATCGGACAGACGCACCGGATCGACGACTACTCGGCCGTCGCCGATCCGATTGCCCGAAGTGCGCGCGACCGGGGGATCGAGTCGTCGGTCGGCTGTCCGATCCTGGTGCGAGGCGCAATCTGGGGTGCCATCGTCGTCGGGACGACCGGAGCTGAGCCGTTCCCGCCCGAGACCGAGATGCGTCTCACCCAGTTCGCCGACCTCGTTGCGGCGGCCGTCGCGAACACCGATGCACGAGGGGAGATCGTGCGGCTCGCCGACGAACAGGCCGCGCTCCGTCGCGTCGCGACGCTGGTCGCGCAAGGGGTGCAGCCGGACGCCATCTTCTCGGCCGTCTGCGCGGAGGTCGGACGTCTCATCGGCGCCGACATCACCGCGTTGGAGACCTTCTCGGGCGACGGCACTTCAACGACGGTTGCCGCCCTCTGGAGCACGGGCGGGCCCACTGTGCCGTCGGGACCGAGCGGCACCTCGGGCCCAACAGCATCGGCGCCCGGATCCTCGCCACACGCGCACCGGCGCGGAGAGACGGATACGACGAGCACGAAGAGGTCGGGGAGCTCTCTCGCACTCTCGGCCTGACCTCGACGGTCGGCGCGCCGGTCCTCGTCGGAGGCCGACTCTGGGGCGCGCTGAACGCAGGGACCCGCCGTCACGAGCGGTGGGCGAAGGAGGCAGAAGCACGGCTGGCCGGGTTCACCGAGCTCATCGCCACCGCGATCGCCAACGCCGAGTCGCGCGACGCTCTCGCACGGCTGGCGGACGAGCAGGCTGCGCTGCGGCGTGTCGCGACGCTCGTGGCCGAGGGCGCGCCCCCCGGCGCGTCTGTGTCGTGCCGTCACCGACGAAGTCGCGCGGGTCGTCGGCCTTCCGACGGTGACGTTGAGCCACCACCATGCGGACGGATCGTTCACGGTCGTCGCGGCGACGAACAATCCCGGCTTCCCCGTCGGCAGCCGCTGGCCGTTGGACGGACCGAAGCCTCGCCGCGACGATCCACGAGACCGGTCGCACCGCGCGCATCGACGACTACTCCAGACCTCGGCGGCCTCGTCGCGACAGCCATGCACAACTCGTCGCTGCGTGCAGCCGCGGGGTCGCCGATCGTCGTCGACGGCAAGGTCTGGGGCCACATCTCCGTCGCAGCGAAGGGCGCAGAGCCGCTGCCGGCCGGAATCGAGCAGCGGCTGCTCGACTTCACCGAGCTCCTCGCAACGGCGATTTCGAACGCCGAGTCGCGCGAGGCGCTCGCACGCCTCGCCGAGGAGCAGGCGGCGCTGCGGCGCGTCGCGACGCTCGTCGCGCGTGATGCCCCACCCGGCGAGGTCTTCGAGGCCGTTGCGATCGAGGTCGGCAAGCTGCTCGACACCGAGATCACGGTCGTCGGCCGGTATGACGGTGACGGAGCGGCGACGGCGATCGGAAGCTGGAGCGCGGTCGCCGGGCGGGGTGCCGGTGGGAACGCGTTCGGTTCTCGGCGGCCGCAACGTGTTGACGCTCGTCGCGGAGACGGCAAGGCCGGCGCGAGTCGACGGGTACGACGACGCCTCGGGCGAGGCCGCGGAGATCGCGCGCCGCCATGGCTGGCGCTCGTCGATCGCGGCGCCGATCAGCGTCGAGGGTCGCCTCTGGGGTGTCATGCTGGTCGCCACGCAGCGGCCGGAGCCGTTTCCCGCCGGCGCCGAGGAGCGGCTGGCCGCGTTCACCGATCTCGTCGCCACCGCGCTCGCGAACGCGCAGGCGCACGACGAGGTTCGGTGGTTCGGCGAGGAGCAGGCTGCTCTCGGCCGGGTGGCAACCCTCGTCGCCGCCGGCGCCGCACCCGAGCAGGTCTTCGAGGCCGTCGTCGAGGAGGCCTCGAGCCTCCTGGCGTTGGAGCGGATCGAGCTCGTTCGGTACGACGGAGACGACACCGGCGACCGTCATCGCCGCTCGAGCGAGCACCCGTTCCCGCGCCGGAAGCACGTGGTCGCTCGAGGACCCGAGCGTGATGGCGACGGTCGCCCGTACGAGCGCGCGCGCGCATCGACGACTACGGCGACCTCGAGGGCGAGATCACCCGCCTGGCACGGAGCGCAGGCTTCCGATCGGCGATCGGTGCGCCGTTGACCGTCGAGGGCCGCCTCTGGGGCGTGATCATCGCCTTCTCGACGGATCCGGAGCCGATCCCCGAACGGTCGGAAGCCCGTCTCGGCCAGTTCACCGAGCTCGTCGCGACCGCAGTCGCAAACGCCGAGGCGCGGCAAGCACTCGAGCGCGTCGCAGCCGAGCAGGCGACGTTGCACCGCATCGCCACCCTGGTAGCCCGAGGAGTCCAGCCCGAGGAGGTGTTCGCAGCCGTCGTCGAGGAGACGCTCGGCCACGTTCGGCGCCCTCACCACCCTGATGCGCTTCGAGCACGACCTCCCTGGGGCGGTCCTGGTCGGCGGTCTCGTCGAAGGAGACCGGCATCCCGATCGGGACGCGCTGGGAGCTCGCCGAGGGCATGATCTCGGCCGAGGTCTACCGCACCGGACGGCCCGCCCGTCTCGGCTCGGACGCGGATTACTGGTCGTCGCGCGGTGGGCCGGTCGCGAAGCGGCGAGTCGCCTCGGCAGTCGTCTCCCGAGTCTCCTGCCCGATCCTCGTCGAGGGAGCCGTCTGGGGGGCGATCGCGGTGACCGCGTCGACGAGGAGCTGCCGCCCGACACCGAGCAACGGCTGGAGAAGTTCACCGAGCTCGTCTCGACCGCGATCGCCAACGCGGAAGGCAAGTCGGAGCTCGCCGCCTCGCGCCGAAGGATCGTCGCCGCCGCCGACGAGGCACGCCGCCGGATCGAGCGAGATCTCCATGACGGAATCCAGCAGCGGCTGATCGCGCTCAGCTTCCGGGCACGCGCGATGACGCGGAGACCGCCCGACGAGCTGCCGGGCATCGCCGCGGAGCTCGCGGAAGGCCTGAAGGACGTGTCCGACGAGCTGCGCGAGGTCTCCCGCGGCATCCATCCCACGATCCTCACCGAGGCCGGGCTCGGGCCGGCGCTCAGAGCGCTCGCACGTCGTTCCGACGTCCCGGTCGACGTCGACGTGACGCTCGACGAGCGGCTGCCGGCGCCTGTCGAGGCGGCCGCCTACTACATCGCCTCCGAGGCGCTCACCAACGTCGCCAAGCACGCGCAAGCGAACGTCGTCGAGTTGATCGCCGCACACGACGACGGGTCCTGACGCTGGAGGTTCGCGACGACGGCATCGGCGGCGTCGACACCGGCCGCGGCTCCGGCATCCTCGGCCTCACCGACCGTGTCGAGGCGCTCGGCGGGACGATCTCGATCACAGTCCGCCGCGCGGCGGTACGACGCTCTCGGTCCGCCTGCCCAGCGCGACGTGAGCGACTACTTCGAGCCGAGAAACGCGATCACGGCCAGAACGCGGCGGTGATCGTCCGGCGCGTCCGGGAGCTGCAGCTTCTGGAAGATGCTCCTCACGTGCTTCTCGACGGTGCCCTCGGCGATCCAGAGGGTCCGCGCGATGCCGGTGTTCGAGCGGCCTTCTGCCATCAGCGCCAGCACGTCGCGCTCGCGCGCCGTCAGCCCTTCGAGCGGATCGCGTGCCCGCCGCGCCCGCACGAGCTCCTCGACGAGTGCGGGGTCGACGACGGAGCCGCCGGAACTGATCCGCTCGAGCGTGTCGCACGAGCTCATCGACGTCTCCGACCCGCGTCTTCAGCACGTAGCCGATGCCACGGCCCGCGCCGAGCAGGTCCATCGCGTGCTCGACCTCGATGTGCGCCGACAGGACGAGGATCGCGACCTGTGGCAGCTCTTCGCGGATCGTCCGAGCCGCCTCGAGCCCCTCGGTCGTGTGGGTCGGCGGCATGCGGATGTCGACGATCGCGATATCCGGCTGTTCCTTCCGCACCAGCTCGATCAGCCCGTCCGCGTCGCTCGCCTGACCGACGACGTCGTAGCCCCCCTCGCGCAGCAGAGCCGCGAGACCCTGCGCGAAGCAGCACGTCGTCGTCTGCGATCGCGACCCGCTGCGCGCGTTCTCCTTCGGGCATACAGCGGTGTCTACGCCGTCGGAGAGTGCGTTCGCAACCGGCTTCGGCACGATCTACCGGCTAGCCGGTACTCGCGGATACCGGATATCGAGCCCCAAGTGGGCCGCTCTCCGTCTGGCGCAGAAGCAGCGACGCGGAGCGATCCTCCCTGGTGCGATGACCGCCCCGGCGCCCGTCCCCGCTTACCTGCTTGATCGTCGACGACAGCCCGCCGTTCTTCGAGGCCGCCCGGCAGCTCCTCGCCGACGACGGGGTCACCGTCGTCGGCTTCGCCGCGACCTCGGACCAGGCCGTCGACCAGGCGCTGGCCCTTGCGACCCGACCTCGCGCTCGTCGACATCGACCTCGGCGCCGAGAGCGGCTTCGACGTCGCGCAGCGGCTCGCCGGGCTTCCCGACGGCGGGCCGCCGGTCGTCCTCATCTCGGCGGAGTCCGGAAGCGAGCTCGCGGAGCTCGTGGACGCGAGCGGCGCGCTCGGCTTCATCTCGAAGACGGACCTCTCCGGGGACGCGATCCGAAAGCTCCTCGCCCGCGCCGATTCTGAGGGCTAGCGCCACATGCCGGCGACCGCAACGCAGATGTCGACAGAGGAGCAGCTCGACGGAGCACGTCGCGCGGCTTGCCCGCAAGACCGAGGCGCTCGACGACTTCGCGGGCCTCGTCGCCCACGACGTGAAGTCGTCGCTCCTGGGCGCGCTGCGCGACGAGGATCCGCGCGCGGGCCTGACGCGCGCGCTCGAGCTCGTCGACTCGATCCTCGAGGCGGTGCGCGTCGATCAGGCCGCCACCGGCGTCGCGCGGCTCGCAGACTGCGTGCAGCAGGCGATCGCCGACCTCGGAGACAGTCGCACCGAGATCGTCGCGAGCGTCACCGGCGAGTTCCCGATGCCTCCGGACGCCCTTCGGCTCGTCCTCCGGAACCTGCTTGCAAACGCCGTCGCGGCCGGGGCGCGAGCGGATTCACGTCTCGGCGCTCTCCCGAGGGAGATCAGCGCATGCTCGTCGTCGACGACGACGGCGTCGGGCTCGGCTCGGGGATCGCTACGCCACGGGGGCGCAACTCGGGCTCCGCCTCTGCCGTCGTCTCGTCGAACGCTGCGGTGGCGTGCTCGAGCTCAGGCCGCGAGCCGTCCGCGGAACGCGCGCCGTGATCGTCGTGGCGGGAGCCGAAGCATGATCGGCGTCCTCCTCGTCGACGACCACGCGGTCTTCCGCTCCTCGCTGCGCCTGCGGCTCGAGCAAGAAGACGGCATCGCGCCGGTCGGCGAAGCCGGAACCGCCGAGCAGGCGATCGCGCGGGCACGCGTCCTCAAGCCCGACGTCGTCTTGATCGACCTGCTCCTGCCGCGTAAGAGCGGCTACCAGGCGATCCCCGAGATCCTGAGTGCCTCCCCGGAGACTCGAATCCTCGTCGTTTCGTCTCAGACCGGGCCGACACCGGTGCGGCAAGCGATCTCCGCGGGCGCGCACGGTTACGTTCCGAAGCGGGCCATCCGACACCGAGGTGATCGAAGCGATCCGGCGCATCGCAGCCGGCGAGCGCTACGTCGACCCCGATCTCGGCGCGCAACTCGTCGTCGCCGACGGCGTGCCGGCGCTCGAGCCGCTCTCCGACCGCGAGCGCGACGTTCTCCACCTGCTCGCTCTCGGATACACGAACCAGGAGATCGGCAAGAAGCTCTTCATCTCGGTGCGCACCGTCGACACGCACCGCGCGCACATCATGCGCAAGCTGCGGCTCGAGACGAAGGCCGAGCTCGTGCTCTTTGCGCTGGCGAACGGGCTGATCGGGGCGACCTGACCCTCGCCGGCCGTGCGTCCTTTCCGCAGCGAGTCCGAGGGTGGGCCGATGACGACGTGATGGGCGCGGCAGATCATCGACGTAGAGATCGGGTCGTTCCCGACCTCCCCTTGTCCATCGGAAGGAGAGGAAGAAATGTCGAATGAAGAGCTGAGGAAGAACGTCGCGGATGAGCTGTTCTGGGACCCGAAGATCGACAGCTCGTCGATCGCCAGTCGCCACCGACAGACGGCAAGGTCACGCTCCGCGGTACCGTCGGCAGCTTCCGCGAGAAGCGGGCGGCGAAGAAGGCCACGGAGCGCGTCAAAGGCGTGACGGGTGTGGAGAACGAGCTGAGCGTGCGGCTGATGACCAACGACATGCGCAGCGATGCCGACGTGCGCGCGGACGTCCTCCAGGCGCTGATGCTGGACACGCTCGTCCCGAGCACGATCGACGCGAAGGTGAACAACGGCGAGGTCGCTCTCACCGGGGAGGCCGAGTTCAAGTTCCAGCGCGACGAGGCGCTCGAAGTCGCCGGGAACATCCGCGGCGTGACAAACGTCTGGGACGAGGTCGCCGTCGTCGGCCCTCCGCCGGTCGCGGGCGACGTGAAGGACGCGATCTCGAAGGCATTCGACCGGAGTGCGAAGCTCGACGCGGATGCGCTGACGGTCGAGAGCTCGGACGGAACGGTCACCGTCAAGGGCACAGTGCAGTCCTGGGCGGAGCATGACGAGGCCATCGACGCCGCCTGGGCGGCGCCCGGCGTGCGCAACGTGCACGACCGCATCCTCGTCTTCTACTAGGAGCTCGGCACGAAGAGCGGCGGCGCGAGGTTCGACACTCGCGCCGCCGCTTTGCGCGTGCGCGCGGGCCGGTGCAGTGCGGGGTTTCCGCACGCGGTCGGCGCTCTCGCCGATTCGGCGGGCGCTCGCCGAGCGCAGAGTCCAGTCGTCAACCACAGGAGGTCTCTCAACATGGTCACCACATTGGAAGACGCGCGGCAGACGGTGAAGACGCAGCTGACGAAGCTGAGGTGGGCGATCGGGATCAACGGCGCCCTTTCCGTCGCGCTCGGTGTCGTCATCATCGTTTGGCCGGGCATCAGCCTGTATTCGCTCGTGATCGTCTTCGGCGCATACGCGCTCGCGCGCGGCATCGTCGGTCTCGTCATGGCCATCGGCAACTCACACCTGGCGGGCCGCGGCTGGCTCGTTGCGTCCAGTCTCGCCGGGATCGCCGTGGGCGTGATCGTCTTCGCCGACACCGGCATGTCCGCCCTCGCTCTGCTCTACGTGATCGGGGCGTACGCGATCGTGCTCGGCATCGGAGCGATCAGCGCGGCCTTCGTGCTGCCGCTCTCGGGCGGGACAGCGCGCTGCTCGGGCTCACCGGCGTGCTCTCGATCGCCTTCGGCGTCGTCATGTTCGCCAAGCCGGGCGCGGGCGCCCTCGCCGTCCTCGCCCTGATCGCCGCCTACGCGATCATCATCGGGCTGTCCGAGCTGATCGTGGCGATCGGCGGCAAGCGCGCGTTCGGGATCTCGGACGAGCGCTACGCGGAGACCGCCGCGCCACAGACGTCCAGCTAGGGCCCGCGACCGCTCACGACCGGCGCCGCGGCGAATCGTCGTGAGCGCCGTCGTGGGCGGGGCGACGATCACCGCCGCGCTCGCTGCAGGGCCTCTTCATCGACCATGATGAGTCTCCGGTGAACCGATGACGAACCCCAAGAAGATCGGCTTCCTCTCGTTCGGCGCCTGGCATCCCGGCGGCGGGCTGACGCACACCGGCGGCGAGGCGCTCCGCCAGACGGTCGAGCTCGCCGTCGCGGCGGAGGAGATCGGGATCGACGGGGCCTTCGTCCGCGTCCATCACTTCGCGCGCCAACTCGCCTCCCCCTTCCCGCTCCTCGCAGCCATCGGCGTCAAGACGAGCCGGATCGAGATCGGCACCGGCGTGATCGACATGCGCTACGAGAACCCGCTCTACATGGCCGAGACCGCCGGGGCCGCGGACCTGCTCGCAGGCGGCCGCCTCCAGCTCGGCGTCAGCCGCGGCTCGCCCGAGCCGGCCTGGCGCGGCGCCGAGGCGTTCGGCTACTCGGTCGACCCGGACGACGCACGCGACAAGACCGCGCTGTTCCGCGCCGCGATCGCGGGCGCCGGCGTCGTCCCCGCCGACATCGGCGGCGGGCCGGGCGAAGCCATGCTCGCCGTCCAGCCGCAGTCACCCGGCCTCGCCGACCGGATCTGGTGGGGCTCCGGCTCGCGCGAGACCGCCGTGTGGGCGGGCGAGCAGGGCCTGAACCTGATGAGCTCCACCCTCCTGCTCGAAGACACGCAGGTGCCGTTCGACGAGCTCCAGGCGGAGCAGATCGAGCTCTTCCGGGAGGCGTGGACGAAGGCCGGCCACGGCCGGGAGCCGCGGGTCTCGGTCAGCCGCAGCGTGATCCCCATCACCTCCGACCTCGACCGGCGGCTCTTCGGCGCCGACGCGAACGAGGACCAGGTCGGCTGGCTCGACGGCTCGATCAGCCGCTTCGGCCGCAGCTACACCGGCGAGCCCGACCGGATCGCCGACGAGCTCGCCGCCGACGCGGCCGTCCGGGCCGCCGACACGATCCTCCTCACCGTGCCCAGCCAGCTCGGCGTCGACTACAACGCCGCGATGCTCGAGACGATCGCCCGCGACATCGCGCCAGCCGTCGGCTGGAGCCCGAAGAGCGTTTCCGAACCGGTCACGTAGCCGAGGGTCCGGATCAGCCGGTCGAACGCGCGCGTCCTGCGCGCTCCATCAGCTCGCCGCGGCGGATCGTCGTCTCCATGTCCCTCGACTCCTCGCGGTACCACGTTCCGTCCTCGAACTCGATCGCCGGATAGAGCCTCTGCCCGGTGTGCGCGAGGATCTCGTCCCGCTTGCCGGGTCGAGTGGGCCCGGGCGCCAGCTCGTACTCCACGCCGAGGTCCTTGAGCGCCTTCTCGACCCGCCAGCAGGCCCCGGCCTTCAGCCACTCGAACCTGCAGCGATGGAGCTTGACGGCCATCCGCTCAGCGCGACTTGCTGTTGTAGGGGTGATCGACGACGAGGGTCGGCGGATGCTTGTCACCGTCCTGTTCCCTTCCCGTTCGCGTCGAGCTTGACGCTTCGCCGGTCAGGTCAGGTCCGCCGCGTGGGCGGATAGACGAGCGCTCAACGCCCCAACGGCGAGCGCGACGGTCGGAATCATCAGAAGCAGGACCAACCCGCTACCGAGATTGTCGCTGACCGCGTACGTTGCGAGGTCGGGCGCACCGCTCTTGTGGAAGTCCCGGACGAGGCCGGAGTCGTAAGGACGGCCCGAATTCGCGTACGTCACGGTCACCCAGACGATGAACACGGCCAACGCGCCGACGAGCCCGCTCCAGAGCGCCGCGAGCGTGCCTGCCCCTGAATCGCGGGCGCGGTATCCCGCAACGGCGGCAACGACGGCCGGGCCCAAGAGCGCGATCAGGAGCGGAAGGAACACCCATTCCTTGAGGCCCGACGGCGGCGCGAGGCCAACCAGCCAGCCGGCTCCCACGGCGAGCCCACCCGCGAGGCCGTACCGCCGCGCGGCAGCCAATCGTGGCGTCGAGCCTCTCGACAGGCACACCGCGAGCGCGACGTACCCCACCAGAACCGCGAGGAAGAAGAGCGTTGCTGCCCAGACGTCGGGCTCGGCCCGCAGCCCCGGGTAGCGCACGAGACCGAAGCCGACAAGCGCGAGCGCGATCCCCACGCAGCCGAAGACGACGGCCCGCAGCACGGCGCCGCCCGGCTCACGGGACCGCACGCGCATGCCAACGGCAGCCCAGGCGCAGCCGAGACTGAACTGCCAGCGCTCTCGCCGTCCCGTGACGTGATCGAGCTCGACGAGCATCGCGCGTGCCCACTCCGCCCGATCGACCGGCAGACCCTTCACGGCGAGCTCGACCAACGACCGCGCACGATCGCCGGCGTCGTCGCGAATGCGCAGACCCCGCACGATTGCCGGAACCGCAAAGGTCGCTGCGAGGATCAGAAGCGCCAGAACGAACAGCGCGGCTATGACGCACCTCGAAGTTCCGCCCGGCGCCGGCTTCGCCGCTGCGCGACCGAACCGGTCGCATACATCGCTGCGTACTCGAGGCCACTGGAGGTCAAGCGATACAGATGCCGGGGTGGCCGACCGGGCGCCGGCGCATCCTCCCACGTCGCCTCGAGCAGCTCGCGGTCGCAAAGCCGCACCAGGATCGGATACAGCGAGCCCGATCGGAGACCGACCTCCAGCCCCAACTCGTAGCCGTACCGCCAGGCCGCCGGATCCGCGGCCAGAGCGTCGAGCACCTTCACGGTTTGAGGAGAGGGGCGGCGAGTGCGAATCATCTGACATAACTCTACCTATGTAGAGAACAAAATCAATGCGCGCGCCGCAAGCGACCCTGGCCAAGGGTCCAGGATTGCGATCGGCCGGTTGACTACATGTCGTTCATCGATCTATGGTCGACGAAATGGAGTTCCGGAAGCCCAGCTACTTCGCGCTCGCAACCCTGATCGACGGGCCGCTTCACGGCTACGCGATCGTGCGTCGCGCCGCCGAGCTCTCGGACGGTGAGGTGCGCTTGTCGACCGGCACGCTGTACGCCCTGCTGGAGCGTGCGATCGACGACGGGCTCGTCGTCGCGGGCAAGCCCTACCTCGAAGGCGGACGCACGCGACGCGACTACACGCTGACGGAGCCCGGGCGCAGCGAACTGGCCGCCGAGGCCGAGCGGCTCGGCAACGCGGCGCGGACGGTCACGCGCCGGCTGCGCGCGTCCGCAAAGGCCGTGGCGCAGTGAAGCGCGAACGCGTCGCACGGGTCGCGCTGCGTGCGTTTCCCGCGAGCGTGCGCGCCGCGCACGGCGAGGAGATGCTCGGCACCCTGCTCGACGCGAGTGCGACGTCCCGCACACGGTTTCTGCTCGAGCTCGGCGGTCTGGCGCGGTCGGGGCTCCAGGCTCGGGCCGCCCGGACCGCGCAAACCGGCGCGCTGCGAGTCGTCGCCGACGGCGTCTGCCTGAGCGGCGTGTGGTTGTTGACACTCTTCCTCGCGAGCGAGCTCGGGAACAGGCTTCGTGAGTTCGACCCGCGCGGGCCCTGGCATCCGCTCTCGCCCTGGTCGCTGGCGCTGCTCGCCGGAGCGCTCGTGCTCGCGCTGATCGGCTACGACCGGCTCGCCGGCATCACGGCCCTGATCTTCGTGGCGAGTCTCGTCGCGGACCCCGCCTGGCACGACCAGACGTTCAGCCGGCGCGAGCTCATGGTCGTGCCCGTGATCTGCTTCATCACCCTGTCGCTCGCCCCCCGCCGGCGAAGCCCCGACCCCCGTCGACTCGCCTGGCTCGCGCTCACGGCAGGACTGGCCGTCGTCTCGAGCAAGACCGACGACCCGACCGCTGCGATCCTGATCCTCGGCGTGCTCTTCCTCGCGCCGCTGGCGCTCGCAACCCTCCCGACGAACCCGCGGTTGGCAATTGCCTACGCATTGCCGCTCACCTCGTTCGGGATCCACATGGCCCAGGACCCCGGCGGGCCTGGGGTTCTGGGCGTGCTGTTCCTCGCCGCCACCCCGCTCGTTCTCGCCATCGTCATCGCACGGACCAGGCATCTACAGCAGCAGTACTGAACCAGGTTCCGAACGCCCGTCAGTCGGACTCGAGCAGCTGCTTCAGCGTGCCGAGGTCGGCGAGCACCGCAGCCGCGTCCCGCTCGAAGTCCTCATCGGACACACCTGGCTGCCTCCGCAGCGTGAACACCACTTCGCACCCGTCGCCGTCGGCGATGACGCGCATGGGGTTGTAGAACGTCTCGCCCGACGGAAATGTCACGTCGTGATCGAGAACGCCGAAGTCGTTGCGCTCCGCGAATGCGACGACGAGTCGACCCATTGACGAATCCACGAACCACTGCCCGTCGACGTGCTCCACCGAGCTCCCGAGGCCGGGGGCCCAGTCCGCCAGGTTGGCCGGATCGGCGGCGTAGTCGTACACCTCGGCGGCCGATCGTCGAATCGGTTTGCTGATGTGTCTCGACTCCGAGCTGATCGGGTGATCGTACTCCGGACGCTCTAACCTTTCGCGTCGTCGGTCGTCTCGGAGCGAATGGGAGAGATGCTGGACTTGAGCGGACACGCCGCGCCCACTACGCTCGCCGAGTGAGGCGCGCAAGCGCCTCGGAGCGTCTCTCGACATGACCACCTTCCGCCACCCATGGGCGTTCTGGCTCGGCGTCGCCGCGGTGACGGCCGGCGTCGGCTGTCACGTACCCATGTTCGTGGACGCGAAGAGCGACCACTACATGCTCGTGGGCATGCCGATGTCCGGCCTCATGTACTTCGGGATGGGGCTGATGGTCGTCGGCTACGCGGCCGTGATCTACGGGCTCGCGCCGCGCTTCTCACGAGGCGGCCACGAGGCCTCCGAGCTCGAATTCCAGGCGCTCGAGGAGAGCAAGCTCACCGCCTCCCACATCAAGCTGATGCTCGTCCTGATGCTCGCGGTCGCGGTCGACACGCAGAAGCCGTTCACGTTCACCTTCATCCTCCCGGGCGTCGCGAGCGAGTACAACCTCCGGTCGCCGTCCCATCCGGCGCCGGGGCACTGGCCCGTGGCGCTCTTCCCGTTCGTGGCGATCGTCGGCACCGTCGTCGGATCGCTGATCTGGGGGCGGCTCGGCGACAGCATCGGCCGGCGCGCGTCGATCCTGCTCGCCGCGACGCTCTTCATCGGCACCGCGATGTGCAGCGCCATGCCGGCGTTCCAGTGGAACCTCGTCGCCTGCTTCTTCATGGGCATGAGCGCCGGCGGCCTGCTGCCGATCGCCTACTCGCTGCTCGCCGAGACGATCCCCGCTCGGCGGCGTGGCGGGGCGATCGTGCTCGTCGCGGGCCTCGGCACCGCGCTCGGCTTCCTGCTCGCGAGCTGGTCGGCCCACTGGTTGATCCCCACCTACGGCTGGCGGATCATGTGGTTCTTCGGCGTGCCGACCGGCCTCGCGCTGATCCTCCTGAATCGCCACATCCCCGAGTCGCCTCGCTTCCTCTTCGCGCGCGGGCGTGCCGAGGAAGCGCGCGCCGTCATGCGCTCGTTCGGGCTCACCGTCAAGGAGCGTCAGGCAGCCGATCCCGAGCCGGCGTTCGACGGCACGGTCAAGCCCGGGTTCGCGAGCGTCTTCCGCCGGCCTTATACGGCCATCACGGCGGTGCTCATCGTGTACGGGCTCGCGTGGGGGCTCGTCAACTACGGCTTCCTCGTCTGGCTGCCGGTCTACGTCGCGAAGAGCGGCGTCAGCGCCGGGCAGATCACGACGATCCTCGCCAAGGCGGCGCTGTTCTCGATTCCGGGCTCGGTCCTCGTCGCCTGGCTCTACGGCCGCTGGAGCAGCCGCGGCACGCTCATCCTCGCGGCCGGTTTCGAGGCCGCGACGCTCATGATCTTCGCCGTCCACCCGTCGATCGTGCACAACTCGGCGCTCTTCACCGCGCTGCTCGTGCTGCTGCTCGTGTCGCTGTGGGCGACCGTCTCGGCCGTCGCGCCGTACGCCGCGGAGATCTATCCGACCGCGATCCGCGGTGCCGGCTCGGGGATCGTCGCCGGCGCGACGAAGCTCGGCGGCGTCGTTGCGCTCGGGATCGCGGTCATGTCCTGGGCGCCGCCGGGCCTGACCGGGGCGGCGGTGCTCGCGGCGGTCCCGGCTGCCGCAGCTGCACTGCTCCTCGCCGTCTACGGGATCGAAACCCGAGGCCGACGGCTCGAGGAGATCGCGAGGTCGGAATCCGAGGCGCTCACAGCTCCCAAGCGCAAGCGCACGCTGCGCTTCCGCGGCGTCGAGTATCCGGTGATCTTCCCGTCGTGGAAGGACCCGAGGCTCCATCTCTCGCTCACGTTCGTCTGCCTCCACACGCTCGGCCAGGTCGAGTTCCACTTCCGCGCTCTCGATCCCGCAGATCATCACGCCGCTGCTCACGTGCGCGATCATCGAGGTCGTCTACACGTTCTGGAAGAAGCGCGTGCGTCCTCTGGCCTGCGAGCGCGCTCCTGACCGGCAACGGGATCGCGTTCATCCTGCGCATCCCGGGCACGCGCCACGGCGACTGGTGGAGCACGAACGGCCTCTGGATCTACGCGGCCGTCGCGACGGTCGCAATGCTCTCGAAGTACCTGATCCTGTTCCGCGGCCGCCACGTCTTCAACCCGTCGAACCTCGGCCTCGTGCTGTGCTTCCTGATCCTCGGCAGCAGCCGGGCGGAGCCGCTGCAGTTCTGGTGGGGGCCGATGTCGCCCGCGCTCCTCGTCGTGCTCGGGACGATCGTCGCGGGCGCGCTCGTGATCCTCTCGCGTGTGCACCTGCTCGCGGTCGCGAGCCTGTTCTGGGTCACCTTCGCCGCGTGCATGGGCGTCCTGGCGTGGAGCGGCCACGCATTCTCCGCCAACTGGCATCTCGGGCCGGTCGCAGACGGCTACTTCTGGCGCGTGCTGATCACCTCGCCGGAGGTGTTCATCTTCCTGTCGTTCATGATCACCGATCCGCGCACCGCGCCCGAGACGGCGCGTCGGCCGCAAGATCTACGCGATCACGATCGGTCTGCTGGCGTCGCTCCTGATCGCGCCGCAGACGACGGAGTTCGCGGCGAAGGTCGCCTTGCTGGGCACGTTGACGATCGTCTGCGCGGCACGGCCGCTGCTCATTCTCGGGCGCGAGGCGATCGCGCGCCGCCAGGCCGCCGGACACTGGACGTTCCCGCAACTGCCGCGGCGTCGCCCGGCACTCGCGGCAGCCGCGGCATTCGCCGCCGCGGGCTTCGCAGGAGCCCTCGTCGTCGCGGGTAGCCCGGCTCGCTCGCTCGCCGGGATCTCCGCCGCCCCGATGTCGGCCAACGTGCACGTGACGATCGGGTCGACGCCGGGAGTCGTGTCGCTGAGCGAGCAGACAGCCGCCCAGGTCGCCGCCGATGCGATCGACGATCTTCGGCTCGCGTCACAGGCGGTCAGCACGCGCAGCCTCGCCACCGCCTCGCAGTGCGCGGGCGGGACGTACCTCGCCGACCTGCGCACGCAGATCACCCGTTCGACGAGCTCGGCAGTTGCTGCGCCGAGCTACGACGTGCACACGGTGCACCTCGCCCTCCGGCAGGCGGTCGGCCAGGCGCCCCCGACCGTCGTGGCGACGATGGCCGGGAAAGTCACGCAGCGCGGGACAACGACGGCATTCACGCGCACGTTCGAGCTTGCGCTCGACCGCAACCGCTTCCTGATCATCGGGACCGGCGCAAAGCCGTCCGCCGTGACACCGAGCACGTCGCTCGCGACGCCGGCCAACGCACCGAAGGGAACCGCTTCATTCGCCGCGGGCGCGCAGCTGACCAACGTCGCCGGGAAGGTCGGCCTGAACTTCACGCAGGACGCCTTCCACTACTCGATGGCCGACGATCCCCAGGCGATGATGGGCGGCGGCGTCTGCTGGATCGACTACAACAACGACGGCTGGCTCGATCTCTACGCCGTGAACTCGTATGCCGACGCCGACCTTCCGGACTGGGAGGATCACGGCGGGCTGCCGCGCAGCGAGCTCTTCCGCAACGACCACGGGACGTTCGTCAACGTGACCGCGTCCTCGCGCACGGGCGTGCAGGCCAAGGGCACCGGCTGCGTGGCGGCCGATCTGAACGGCGACGGCTACACCGACCTCGTCGTCACGACCGCGACCGGTATCCGGTTGCTCTGGAACAACGGCAACGGCTCGTTCAGACAGGCCGCGTCGTCGTCGGGGATCAACCCGGATTACGCCTGGTACTCGAGCGCATCGGTCGCCGACGTCAACGGCGACGGCCGTCCTGATCTCTTCGTCGCCGGCTACACGAACATGCTCGACCGGAACGTCAACTCGATCGCCGGGTTCCCGACGAACTACCAGGGCGTGCGCGACCTCCTCTACCTGAACGAGGGGAACGGACCGAACGGCCGCGCGCACTTCAAAGAGGTGGGCGTCGAGGCCGGGCTCGAGTCGTCGCACTTCAGCCATGGCCTCGGCTCCGTCTTCACCGACGTGAACGGCGACGGCCGCCCCGACCTCTACGTGGCGAACGACGAGGACCCAAACCAGCTCTACGTCAACAAGCAGGGCGGGGCGCTCGGCTTCCACTTCGTGGACGAGGCGCGCCCGTACGGGGTCGCCGACCCGAACGCGGGCATGGGCGTGGCCGAGGGCGACTACAACGGCGACGGCCTTCCCGACCTGTTCATCACGAACTCACGCGGTCAGCCGCACGCCGCGTACCAGAGCACCGCGCTCGCCAGGGGCGAGACGGGGTACACCCCGGAGATGGCGAAGTTCGGGAAGGCGCTCGACCGGAAGTCGACAGTCGGCTGGGGTGACGCGTTCGTGGACCTGAACAACGACAGCAAGCCCGACCTGATCCTCGCGAACGGCGCGATCCCGGTCACGAGCCTGAAGAAGGACACCGAGCCCCTGCAGGTCCTGCAGGCTCTCGGCGACGCGAAGTTCCGGAACGCGAGCGGGATCATCAACCAGGCGGGACTGCCGAAGATCATCGGCCGCGGCCTCGCGGTTGCCGACTTCAACAACGACGGCCGCATGGACGTCGCCGTCAACACGATCGGCGGCCCACTCGTCCTGCTCGAGAACACCGGCAAGACCGGCAACTGGCTCGAGGTCTCGCTCGAGGGCTTCCATCCCGGCGCGATCGTGACCGCGACGCTTCCGAACGGGCAGAAACTCGTGCAGGAGATCCACGCCGGCAGCAGCTACCTGTCGTCCGAGGACCCACGTGCGCACCTCGGCCTCGGAACGCAGACGTCGGTGAAGCTGCTCACGGTCCGCTATCCGAGCGGGAAGCTGATCACGCTCCACAACGTGCGCGCGAACCGCATCCTCGCGGTCGGCACGCGGTAGGCCTCGGAACCTGGTTCAAAGTGCGAACCAGGTTCATGAGTTTTCGAGCCACGGCAACGGCTGGACGAAGGAGAACTCCGTGTCGTAGCTGCTCCACCGCCAGGGCCTTCTCGGCGGGTTCTCGGCGAGGTAATCCGGCACCCATTCTGCGTGACGTCCCTCTTCGACGAACACCGACGTGTATGGCGAGTCGAAGACGTGCCCGCGCCGCTTGTGCCGCCGGTTGAAACCCACGGCGTAGCGACGGTTGAGGTGATGGATCGCGGTCTTGAGCATGCCTTCCTCGAACGAGGCGAGCAGGTGGTAATGCGTGGGCATCAGGCAGAACCCGTGGCACACGAAGAGCCTTCTGGTGGTTAGTTCGCCGATGATCTGAATCCCGGCGAGATAGTCGCGGTCGTCGCGGAAGATGTGCTCCTCGGCGATCGAGCGCGCGGTGACATGGAACATGCCGGCGTGCGTTGGGCGCATGCCTCGAGCGTGCCTGCCCGGGAACAGCGATCTGCCACACAACTGTAAAAAGACTGAGCCGAGTGAGTGTCGAAGGACCGAAACTCATGAACCCTGGTTCGGCTGACACCGAACCAGGTTCGGGCGCGCCTAGGAACCAGGTTCGCTCTCCAGAACCTGGTTCATGAGTTTCAGAACTTGTCGACGAAGATCGTCGGCCGGTTCTTCGTGCCGCCGGTCGTGTTCGGGCCGACGTGCCGGACGTCGAGATGGCGGACGAGCCCCGTCGAGGCGAACGTGCCGATCCCCGAGAAGACCTTGAGCGCCGCGATCTCGCTCGCCGCGGGAAGCGGGTCCTTCGGATCCATCGCGTTCCCGAACTTGTGCTGGCTCATCGTCGCCCCGAGGTTGAAGTCCCGGAAGCCCGACAGGATGCTGATCGGCTTGTTGCCCATGTGCGCGCGCAGTGCCTCGAGGCCGATCACGAGCTCCCGGTGCGTGCGGATCCAACCGGTGTGCGACGACGCGAACTCCCTGAAGCGGAAGTTCTTCGAGCAGCGACCGTCGTTCGCAACGCTCCAACGCATCGCCGCTTCCGTCGTCGCGTCGACGATGCCGTCCTGGTGAAGGGGCTGCGGTGTGGGCGGGTCGCCCAGATAGCCGCGCTGGAAGTCCTTGATCGCCTGTGAGGTCTGCGGACTGCGCACGCCGGTGACCTCGATCGGCCAGCCGATCTGCTTCAGCAGCGTCTGCACATCCTGCGTCGTCATCGTCGGCTCCGGTGACGGCGCGCCGCCGCCTCCCGGCACAGGAGTCCCTGCGATGAATTGCTGGAGGCTCTTCAGGTCGCCCAGCCAGACATCCAGGTCGACTTCCGTCCCGACGCCGGGGAACATCCCGTGCTCCGTGAACTGGTGCGCGCGGACACGGTCCTTCGTGAAGCCCGCAGGCGTCGGAGGCTTCCCGGTGGCGAACGAGAACGCGGCCACCCAGACATCCTTGCCGTGGTCGGGCGCCTGGTTCCCCAGCTCCGGCATGAACCCCGGCGACAGGTACGAGACCACGTCGCGCCCCGTCTGCTCGAACACCGTGCCGGCGAACTCGTTGACGTAGTGAAGAAGCTGCGCGCCCGACATCGCAGCGAGCTCCTGCTCGTTCAGCTTGGTCTCGAGGTCGAGCGCCATCGGCGCGTCCGTGCCGCGCGGGAACCGGCTGCCGCGCGGCTTCCAGCCGGCGTCCTCCATCACCGCGAGCGCGAACTGCGCCTCCTTCGAGCCATGCCTGTCGGTCCTGGGACGGAGGTAGTGGTACGGCATCAGCGGCAGGCCCGCCTGATGGATCGCTTTCACGCGGGCGCCCGAGAACGTCTGCACGCGGAGCGTCGCCCCCTCGGTCGCCTTGCAGACGCCGAGCACCGCCTTGCCGCGCTCAACGATCCGCTCCCAATCGACCGAGCCCTGGGTGTCCCCCACGTCGATGAAGGGAAGAAGCGCCATCCGCGAAGAGCGTACGCCCGGCTTCGCGCTTTTTCCAGACCCGCTTCGTCTTTTTCTCGACCACTGGTGTTGAATAGCCGTGTGCCGAGAGAGGAGCCTCGATGACCGAAGTGCATCCGCCGGCCGGGTTCGCCAGCCCGTACGACGTCCCGACGCCCGAGGGCGCCGAGGGGTGGGAGGAGATGTACCCGTACTACGTGCTCTTCGATCCCGCGAGACGCGAGGACGAGGACAAGCGGTTCTGGTTCTACAACGGGATGCACTTCCCGGAGCCGATGCCCGCGTTCGACATGATCACGGCGGAGTCGTGCTACCTCTCGATCGGCCGGTATCAGGGCCGTGTCTTCTCGATCCCCACCGTCCTCGGAATCGAGCACCGCGTCGTCAACGGGTACGTGTACATCACGTCGAACGAGGTCACCGATCCGGCGCTGATCGAGAAGCGCCTGGAGACATTCCTTCCCCGGCTCGGGTTCTACTACGAGAACTGGGACACCCTCGTCAACCGCTGGCAGACAGAGGTCGACAAGCGGATCGCGGAGCTCGGCGAGCTCGACATCCCGCGCCTCCCGGAGATCGAGGACGAAGACGAGGCGATCCATCAACAGAAGCTCGGCCCGAACTACCGGCTGATGCGGTCGTACGACCGCTGCCTGCAGCTCTACAACGAGCTGAACCAGCTGCACTTCGAGCTGCTGCTCCTGGCCTACGGCGCGTACCTCACGTTCTTCCAGTTCTGCACGCAGGCATTCCCCGACATGGGCATGCAGACGATGACGCAGATGATCGGCGGCGACGACACGACGATGTTCCGCCCCGACGACGAGCTGAAGGCCCTTGCGCGCTCGGCGATCGAGCTTGGCGTCGCCTCCGCGTTCGTGGACGGGCGCTCGCACGTCGAGATCGAGGCGGAGCTGCGCGAGAGCGAGGCCGGCCGCGCGTGGCTCGCCGATCTGGAGTCGCGGAAGTATCCGTGGTTCTTCATGTCGACCGGCGACGGCTTCTACCACCATCACCGCGCCTGGGCCGACGACCTCCGCCTGCCGTTCGCCGCGATCACCGGGTACATCGCCCACCTGGGCGAAGGCGGGAAGCTCGAGCGCCCGCAACAGCAGATCCTCGCGGAGCGCGAGCGCATCGCCCACGAGTACTCCGAGCTCCTCTCGACCGACGAGGAGCGTGCGCAGTTCGCGCAGATGGTCGGCCTCTGCCGCCACGTGTTCCCGCACGCGGAAGGGCACAAGTTCTTCATCGAGCACTGGGGCACCACGCTCTTCTTCAACAAGCTGCGCGAGATCGGTGCCGTCTTCGTCGAGCAAGGCTTCTTCGAGGACGCCGGCGACATCTTCTATCTCAACATCCACGAGGTTCACGAGGCGCTCTCCGACGTCGGCCTTGCCTGGTCGGGCGGCAGCGCCGGTCGCGGCACCGTCTACTGGCCGCCGAAGATCGCGAGGCGGAAGGAGATCCTCGCGAAGCTCGGCGAGTGGACGCCGCCGCCGGCGCTCGGCTCGGTGCCCGACGTGATCAGCGACCCGACCGTGCAGCTCCTCTGGGGCGTGACGTCGGAGCGGCTGCGCGCGTGGGCGGGCGGCAGCGCGGGCGACGTCAGCGGCTACGGCGCGTCACCCGGAGTCGTCGAGGGCCTCGCGCGCGTCGTCCGCACGGTCGACGAGATCGGCGACGTGAAGACCGGCGAGGTGCTCGTCTGCTCGGTCACGGCGCCGAGCTGGGGGCCGGTGTTCCCGAAGATCGCGGCCGCGGTCTCCGACATCGGCGGGATGATGTCCCACGCGGCGATCGTCGCCCGTGAGTACGGCCTGCCCGCTGTTGTCGGCACCGGCAACGCGACCTCCGCGATCAAGACCGGTGATCGCCTTCGCGTCGACGGGAACACCGGGATCGTGACGATCCTCGACGGATGAGCGACGACCGGTACGTGATCCCGTTCGACGAGCTCGGGCTCGAGCAGATCGGGATCGTCGGCGGCAAGAGCGCGCACCTGGGCGACCTTCGCCGGGCCGGCTTTCCCGTACCGCCGGGGTTCGCGATCACGACGCGCGCGTTCGACGAGATCGGGCTCTCGGCCGATCTCGATCCCCGGGAAGCGAGGCGACTCGTCGCCAACCGTCCAGTTCCGCAGCCGGTGGCAGATGCGATCGCCGATGCGTACGCCGCATTCGGCGAGAACCAGCCGGTTGCCGTTCGGTCGAGCGCCGTCGCCGAGGACGGCGCCCAGGCGAGCTTCGCCGGCGTGCAGGACACGTATCTCTGGATCCGCGGAGCCGAGCAGGTGGTCGACGCGGTCCGGAGCTGCTGGGCGAGCTACTTCAACGACGAGGCGATCGCGTACCGGGCGGGCCACACCGGAACTGCACCCGGAATGAGCGTCGCGGTGCAGCTGATGGTCGACGCGCGCGTCGCCGGCGTGATGTTCACTCTCAACCCGGTCAGCGGCGACCCCTCCTGTGTCGCAATCGATGCGAGCTACGGGCTCGGGAACACCGTCGTCGGCGGCGACGTGACACCGGACAGCTTCCTCGTCTCGAAGGTGACGCGCGAGATCACGCGCAGCGCCATCGGCGAAAAGGCCATCGAGTGCGTCGCCGATGTCGAGCTCGGCGCGACGGTCGTCCGCGAGGTCGACCAGGCGCGGCGCGAGCGGCTGTCGCTCGAGCCTCACGAGGTGAAGCGCCTCGCCGAGATCGCACGCGGCGTCGAGCGCCACTACGGCCGTGCCCAGGATCTCGAATGGGCGATCGACCGGCGGGGGAACGAGCTCTTTCTGTTGCAGAGCCGCGCCGAGACCGTCTGGAGCCAGAAGCAAAGGGCCCGGCCCGTCGTGGCAGCCAGCCCGCTCGCGGCGATTGCAGCGACGTACATGGGCAACCTCGCGAAGCCGAAGGAATGAGCGACGAGCCGGATCTGACGGCCGACGACGTCAAGGAGATCCTGCGGCTCGTCGACGAGTCGCGCTTCGACGAGTTCGAGCTCGAGACGCCCCGTTTCAGCGTGCGCTTCAGCCGAGCACCCGGGAAAGCGGCGGCGGCGCCGCCCGAAGAACAAGCGGTCTCGCCGAGCGCCTCCGGGCTCGTCGAAGTCACCTCGCCGATGGTGGGAACGCTCTATCGCGCCGGCGCGCCCGGCGAAGCACCGTTCGTCGAGGTCGGCGACCGCGTCGAGCCCGGCACGAAGCTCTGCATCATCGAGGTGATGAAGCTCATGAACAGCGTCGCGGCCGAGGTCGCCGGCGAGATCGCCGAGGTCTGCGTCCAGAACGCGTCCCCGGTCCAGTACGGCGACGTCCTGTTCCGGATCCGTCCCGATGCCTGAGGTCGCCCTGGTCGACACGACGGTGCGTGACGGGCACCAGAGCCTCTGGAGCGCGAACGCACTCTCGACCTCGATGATCGCCGAGATCGCGCCGGTGATGGATCGCGTCGGCTTCCATGCGATCGACTTCACGAGCTCGACGCACATGGCGATGGGCGTGCGCTGGCATCGCGAGGACCCCTGGGAGCGCATCCGCGTCGTCCGCGAGCTCATGCCGAACACTCGGCTCGGCTTCATCACTCCCGGCATGCGCTTCATCGGCTGGTGGCGGGCCCCGCCGGACGTGATGGAGCTCGCGCTCCGTTGCGTGATCCGAAACGGGATCCGGCGCATCTGGGTCGCCGAGTCGATGAACGACGTCGCGACCGACCTGGAGATCGCGAGGATCTCGAAACGTGCGGGGGCCGAGGAGGTCGTCGTCGGCCTCGTCTACTCGATCAGTCCCGTCCACACCGACGACTACTACGCGGAAAGGGCTCGGCTGATCGGCGAGAGCACCGATGTCGACGTGCTCAACCTGAAGGACCCGGGCGGGCTGCTGACGCCCGAGCGCGTGCGCACGCTCGTGCCGGCGTTGCGCGCGGCGGCGCCGAGCGTGCCGCTCGAAGTGCATTCGCACATGACCGCGACGATGGGCGCAGCGTCGTACCTCGAAGCAGCGCAGCTCGGGGCAACGTTCGTCTGCACCGCGGTCCGCCCACTTGCCAACGGCACGTCGCAGCCTTCGGCCGAGCAGACGGCTGCGAACCTGCGCGATCAGGGCTTCACGGTCGCGATCGACGACGCAGCACTCGCCGAGATGTCGGCGTACTTCTCGGGGCTCGCGCGCCGCCTCGGGCGTCCGGTCGGCGTGCCGCTCGAATACGACGTCTCCGTGTACGCGCACCAGCTCCCCGGCGGGATGACCTCCACGTTGCGCCGCCAGCTCGCCGAGCTCGGCATGGAGGATCGCTGGCGGGAGATCCTCGACGAGCTGCCGCGCGTGCGGGAAGAGCTCGGCTGGCCGATCATGGTCACCCCGCTCTCGCAGTTCGTCGGCGTCCAGGCGTTCCTGAACGTCACGACCGGCGCGCGCTGGTCGCAGCTGCCCGACGAGATCATCCGCTACGTCCTCGGCCAGTACGGCCCGCCGGCCGCAGCGATCGACCCGGACGTGCAGGCGAAGGTCCTGGCCTCACCACGGGCCGACGACCTGGCGCACGAAGAGCACGGTCTCGGCGTCGCGGCCGCACGCGAGCGCTTTGGCGACGCGATCAGCGACGAGCTGCTGCTGCTGCGGATGATGCTCCCGGAGGAGCAGATCGAGGCGATGCTCGCCGCGCCGGCCGAAACACGGACGGCCCGGCGGTCCCCGCTCGTCGCGCTGGTCGGCGGCCTGGTCGAGCGCGACCTCGGGAGCGTCGAGATCCGGGCGCCCGGACTGCGGCTCCGCGCCGCACGGCACTCGGCATGAATGCGTTCGCAGACGTCGAGGCAGTCGTGTTCGACATCGACGGCACCCTGCTGCACGCGAGCGACCCGAGCGGCGTGAAGGGCGCGCACCCGATCCGCGGCGCGATCGAAGCGGTCGCACGCGTCCGGGCGAGCGGGCGGCCGATCCTCTTCTTCACGAACGGAACGGGACGACCGCCGGCCGAGGCCGCAACCGACCTGCGCGCGCTCGGGTTCTCGCTGGCCGACGACGAGTATTTGAACCCCGCGGTCGTCGCGGCCCGGTGGATCGCACGCAAGCACCCCGGACGGTCCGTGCTCGTGCTCGGCGGCCACGGGGTGATCGCGCCCCTCCGTGAGCGGGGCGTACCGGTGATCGGAGCAGACGAGGCAGGGGTTGCCGACGTCGTGCTCGTCGGCTGGGGCGACGCCCTCACCTACACCCAGCTACGCGCCGCCTGCGACTCGGTGTGGGCGGGAGCACCGCTCCTCGCAACGTCGACCGCAGGCGTCTTCTCGGTGAACGGAGGAGCGGCGCCGGGCTGGTCGGGCGCGGTCGTTGCCGCCATCCGCCACACGACGGGCGCCCGGGTGGTGACGCTCGGCAAGCCCTCACCGATCGCACTTCGCGAGATGTGCCGGGTGCTCGGCGTTCCGCCCGCGCGCACCGCGATCGTCGGCGACGACCTCAGCCTCGAGATCGCGATGGCCCAACGCCTCGGAAGCCCCGCCGCACTCGTCCTCACCGGCATCTCGTCCGCAGCCGACGCCGGCGCAGCACGGCGCCCCCCGGCCGCCGTCCTCGCCGACGTCTCTGCGTTCCCCGATCTGCTGACCTGAGCCGTCCGGCGCTCCCCGCCTACGCCGCGATCTTCGCCAGCAGGGCGTCGATGCGCGCGAAACCGCTCTTCGCCCCCTCCTCGACGCCGTACTGCATCGTCGTGTCGCGTTGCTCGGTCGTCTCGAAGAGCATCGTCTGCGTCAGCTTCGTCTGCTCGCCGAGATCCTCGAACTCGAGCGTCTGCAGATGGTTCTGGAACGTCTGCACGAGTCGTGCGGGCGGCTCCACCTCGCGGAATTCGCCCTCGACGAGGCCGTACGCGGTGCGGAAACGGTACGCACCGCCGGGACGGACGTCCATCTCCTCGACGACCGTGCCGTCACCCCACCACTCGGGGATCAGCTGCGGATCCGTCCAGACCGAGAACACGTGCGTCCGTGGTGCATCGAAGATCCGCTCGACGCGGATCTCGAGCTCGTTCGGGGTGGTGACGGTCGTGGTCATCCTGCTCCTTTCGAAGGCGACAAATACTGAACCGGTGGGTTCAGTATTGCAGAAGGCGTCCAGGTGAGGGAGGCATACCAGGGAGTAGACCAGGGACTTCGACGGGCGCGGCGGGCAGGCGTGAGGACGAAACTTGTGCGGTCACCAAAACCAGGGAGTCACATTGAGCACCGTCGAAACCGCGACGCAAACGACGTCGCTCGGCCCGCTCCACCAGGTCGATGCGGGTCTGCTGAACGTCGGTTATGCCGAGGCAGGGCCGGCCGATGGCCCGGCCGTGATTCTTCTGCACGGCTGGCCCTACGACATCCACAGCTACGTCGACGTGGCCCCGCTGCTCAGTGCGCGTGGCTACCGGGTGATCGTCCCCTACCTGCGCGGTTACGGGACGACGCGCTTTCTCTCGGACGAAACGCTCCGCAACGGGCAGCAATCGGCTCTCGCCGTCGACACGATCGCGTTGCTGGACGCGCTCGAGATCGGCAATGCCGTCGTTGCGGGCTTCGACTGGGGAGCGCGCACGGCCGACATCGTCGCGGCGCTCTGGCCGGAGCGCTGCAGAGGGCTCGTCTCGGTGAGCGGCTATCTGATCGGCAACCAGGAAGCCGGCAAGGTGCCGTTGCCGCCGGAGGCAGAGCTCCAGTGGTGGTACCAGTACTACTTCGCCACCGAGCGCGGCCGGGCCGGTTACGAAAAGTACCGGCGCGAGTTTGCGAAGCTCATCTGGCGGACCGCCTCGCCGAAGTGGAACTTCGACGACGCCACCTTCGAACGCAGCGCGGCATCCTTCGACAACCCGGATCACGTCGCGATCGCGATCCACAACTATCGCTGGCGGCTGGGACTGGCCGACGGCGAGGCGAGATACGACGACCTGGAGAAACGCCTCGCCGAAGGACCCGCCATCACCGTGCCGGCCATGACGCTCGAGGGTGACGCGAACGGCGCGCCCCACCCGCCCCCGAGTGCCTATGCCGGCAAGTTCTCGGGCCGGTATTCGCACCGGACGATCGAGGGCGGCATCGGCCACAACCTTCCGCAGGAAGCTCCGCATGCATTCGTCCAGGCAGTTATCGACGTCGACGCCACCAACGAAGGAGACTGACATGTCAGACGACACCCCGCTCACCGTCGTTCTCGTCCACGGCGCTTTCGCCGACGCCTCGAGCTGGAACGGCGTGGTCGAGCGCCTGCAAGCTGCGCGGATGGACGTGCGAGCGCCCGCGGTCCCGCTGCGCGGCATCTCCCATGACTCCGCCTACATCGCGTCCTTCCTCGAGCAGGTCCCCGGGCCCGTCCTCGCAGTCGGCCACTCGTACGGGGGCGCCGTGATCACGAACGCGGCGACCGATGCTTCGAACGTCGTCGGCCTCGTCTACGTCGCCGCCTTCGCTCCGGAAGAGGGCGAGACACTGGGTGAGGCAGAGGGCGCCTCGAAGGACAGCGTCCTGGCGAGCGCGCTCGTCCCGCTCCACTATCCGACCGGAGACGGCGCAGAAACGGCCGTCGAGTTCGCGATCGATCCCGCGAAGTTCCACGACGCGTTCGCCGCCGACCTACCGACCGAGCAGACCGCCCTGATGGCCGCGACCCAGCGCCCGGTCGCAGAGTCGGCGTTTTCGGAGCCGACGGGCCCGCCCGCCTGGAAGTCCTTGCCGGCCTGGACGGTGGTCGCGACCGGCGACAAGGCGGCCGGCGCCGACGTGATCCGCTCGATGGCCGAGCGCGCCGGCGCAACGATCACCGAGGTCGAGGCCTCGCACGTGGTGATGGTGTCGCAGCCCGAGGCTGTCGTCGACGTGATCCTCACCGCCGTGGCAGCGGTCGGCCAGGTCGCCGCGTAGATCATTGAACCCGGTTCGCCCTTTTGAACCGGGTTCATGCGTTTCCTCAGACGGCCGCCGCAGTGCCAGACTCAGGAACCAGGTTCATGAACCGAACCTGGTTCCTGAGCGAGGACGGACGCTGCGTCCTCGGCGTCCGCCTCGTCGACGAGGAGGCGCGCGCCGCCGGTGAGGTCGAACGGATAGGCGCCGCCGGCGTCGTCGGCTGCGACGACGGCTGAGATTCCGGCCGCTTCGAGCACCGTCCGGGCGAGCTCTGCGTCGCTTCGCGTCGGGTAGGTGGCGATCACGACCATCCGGCTCATCCTTCCACGAGCTGCTGGCCGCCGTCGATGTCGAAGGTCGCGCCGGTGACCGCCGTGTTCGTCATGAGGTGGACCGCCAGTGAGGCGATGTCGGCGGGGCCGACGACGCGCCGGATCGGCAGCGTCCTGCGGAGCTGCTCGCGACGCGCGTTCAGCTCGTCGCCGAGAATCGCCGCCGACAGCGGCGTGTCGACGAACCCCGGGGCGATCAGGTTCACGCGGATGGGCGCGAGCTCGAGCGCGAGGCTCCTCGTCAGCGCCGGCAGCCCGACACTGAGCGTGGTGATCACCGGACCGGCGGCAGGCCGCCGACCGCCGGTCCCGCCGATGAAGAGCAGTGTCCCGCCCGGGCGAACCGACGCGGCGGCGTTGCGCGCGACCTGGAGCAACGCCCAGAAATGCGCCTCGACGTCGCGTCGTGCTTCGGCGAAGTCCAGCTCTGCGAATGGTGCGTAGTAGGGCCCGCTGCCCGAGACCATGACATGGTCGACAGGGCCCGGCAGCGCGCGGAAGAACCGGTCGAGCCGGGCCGAATCAGTCGCGTCGAACGCCGCGATGCTGGCCTCGAGCTCGAGCCCGGCGCGGTGCAGGCGATCGGGGTCGCGTGCCGTGATGATGACGTCTGCTCCCTCCTCGCGCGCGAGCCGGGCAGTCTCGAGCCCGATACCGGAGCTGCCGCCGATCACGACCACGGTCTGCCCACCGAGTCGGCCCTTCTGCAGTGCGGCGGTGGCGCTCATGGTTCCCTCCTGGGTCGCGTCGTGTCCGAAGACGAGCCTCGCGCTTCGACGGCCCGGTCGCACCCGTGGCACTCCCTGGTCAGTCCCCTGGCCTGCGGGCTTCGCCAAGCCCTTTGCGCGTGTGTACGCTCGTACCGGGGTCGTCACAGGGCGTTGGGAGGCCGCCGACGAGTCATGATCGCCGTCAACGACCGAGGTAATGCCGACCGTGGCGCGACGAAGCTGGTTGGTCGTCGCACCCAGTGCGAAGCGCTCGACCAAATCGTCGCCGATGTGCTTGCCGGCACGAGTCGCGTCGCCGTGCTCCGCGGCGACGCGGGCGTCGGCAAGAGCGCGCTGCTCGACTATCTGTCCGAGCGAGTCGCCGACTGGCACGTCGCCCGAGCGACCGGTGTCGAGTCGGAGATGGAGATGGCGTACAGCGGCCTCCATCAGCTCTGCGCGCGGATGCTGGAGCACGTCGGCACACTCCCCATCCCGCAGCGCGACGCGCTCGAGACGGTATTCGGCAGGGCCGTCGGGCCTGCGCCGGACCCGTTCCTGGTCGGGCTCGCCACGCTGACCCTGTTCGCCGAGGTCGCCGAGAGGCAGCCGCTGGTCTGCATCGTCGACGACGTTCAGTGGCTCGACCAGGCCTCTGTGAGGATCCTCGGCTTCGTCGCACGCCGGCTCCTCGCCGAGCGGGTCGCGCTCGTGTGCGCCGCCCGCACGGGCATCGGCGACGACGTCCTCGCGGGGCTGCCCGCATTCCCCGTCGAAGGGCTCGGCCCGAGCGATGCACGCGCACTCCTGCTCCAGAACGTCTTTGGCCCGTTGGATGCCGCCGTCTGCGAGCAGATCATCACGGAGAGCCACGGCAATCCGCTCGCTCTCCTCGAATTGCCACGCACCTGGAGAGCCGCAGCTCTGGCGGGCGGTTTCGGGCTGCCCGACAGTCCACCGCTGACCAGCAAGATCGAACAGAGCTACGCCGGACGGCTCCTCCTCCTCCCTTCCGAAACGCAGCTGCTCGTCCTCGCCGCGGCTGCCGAGCCGCTCGGGGACCCCGTCCTGCTCCATCGTGCGGCCGAGACACTCGGCATCGACATGGCTGCCGCGGACGCCGCGGAGGATGCCGACCTGCTCCAGGTGCGTGTGCGCGTCGAGTTTGCGCATCCGCTCGTCCGATCCGCCGCGTACCGCTCGGCTGCCGCCGACGACCGGCACCGAGTGCATCGTGCGCTCGCCGATGCCACTGACGCCGAGCAGGACCCCGACCGTCACGCCTGGCACCGCGCCCGGGCGACCCCGGGGCCGGACGAGAGCGTTGCGTCCGAGCTGGAGCGCGCGGCCGGTCGCGCTCAGGCTCGCGGCGGGCTCGCCGCGGCGGCCGCTTTCCTGCAACGAGCCGTCGCGCTGACAGCCGATCCGGCGCAGCGCACGGCGCGCGCGCTGGCCGCGGCACAAACGAGCCTCCAGGCCGGAGCGTTCGACGCGGCGCTCGGGGTCCTGGCGACGGTTGAAACGGGGCCGCTCGACGAGCTCGAGCGAGCCCACGTCGACGTGCTGCGCGGCCGGATCGCGGCGGCCTCGAGCTTCGGGATCGGCGCTGCAGAGCTGCTGCAGGCAGCGACGCGGCTTGAGCCACTCGACATCGACCTCGCGCGCGAGACGTACCTCGACGCGTGGGGCGCCGCTCTGGCGGCGGGCGAGCATGCGGGCTCCGGCACGCTCCGCGAGGTGTCGCGGGCCGGTCGCTCTGCGCCGCCTCCGCCGCACGAGCCGCTCGCCTCCGATCTCCTGCTGGACGGCCTCGCCCAGCTGGTGGACGACGGGCTCGCACTGGCGGCGCCGACGCTGCGGAAGGCGGTGGTCGCGTTTCGTGACGACGAGAAGGTGCTCCAGTTCGGGGCGGTGGCCGCGACCGCCGCCGCCGCGCTCTGGGACATGGAGAGCTTTCGCGCAGTCGTCACCCGGCAATTGCAGCTGGCCCGTGACACCGGCGCGCTCGCCCCACTGGCGACCGCGCTGCAGGGGATGGGCATCGTCGCCACGTGGAGCGGCGACTTCGGCGAAGCGGCCGCGGCGATCGCGGAGGCCGATGCGGTCACCGCCGCGACGGGTGTCCGCATCGCGCCGTACGGCGGGATGCTGCTCGCCGCCTACCAGGGGCGCGAGGCCGAGACCACCACCCTGCTCGAGACGACGCTCGAAAACGCCTTCGCCGCAGGCGAGGGGCTCGGCGTCCAGTACGCGCGGTGGGCAACCGCCATCCTGTCCAACAGCCTCGGCCGTTACGAGGAGGCGCTGGCCCCGGCGCGGCAGGCGAGCGAAGACACGCCCGAGCTCTTCGTCTCCCACGGGGCGCTGGCCGAGCTCGTCGAGGCCGGCGTCCGGACAGGCAACGAGAGCCTCGCGGCCGAGGCCGTCGAGCGACTCGCCGTCGCCGCGAGCGCGAGCAACGCCGACTGGGGCCTGGGAGTCGCCGCACGCTCACGGGCCCTCGCGAGCGACGGCGAGGCCGCCGAGGCGCTTTACGTCGAGGCGATCGCCCGGCTCGGCCGTACACCGCTCCGGCCGGAGCTCGCGCGAGCGCATCTCCTCTACGGCGAGTGGCTCCGGCGTGAGAACCGCCGAATCGACGCGCGCGAACAGCTCCACACGGCACACGACATGCTCATCTCGATCGGCATGGAGGCGTTCGCGGAGCGTGCTCGGATCGAGCTGCTCGCCACCGGCAAGCGAGTCCGCACACGAGTCGTCGGAGCCCGCGAGGACTTCACGGCTCAGGAGATGCAGATCGCTCGCCTCGCCCGCGCCGGCCTGTCGAATCCCGAGATCGGCGCGCGGCTCTTCATCAGTGCGCGCACGGTCGAATGGCATCTGCACAAAGTGTTCGCGAAGCTCGGCATCACCTCTCGCAAGCAGCTTCGAGCGGCGATCCCCGAAGGGGATCGGAACCTGACGACGGTCCAATGAAAGGAGATGAGGTGTCCATCCTCCATCGTGTTCAAATGCCCTCGCTCGACGGGGCAACGGGGTGGCTCAACTCCGAGCCGCTCACCCCAGCGGGGCTCCGCGGCCACGTCGTGGTCGTCAACTTCTGGACGCTGACCTGCATCAACTGGCTGCGCACGGAGCCGTACGTGCGTGCGTGGTCGCGGGCTTACCGCGACGACGGGCTGGTCGTGCTCGGAGTTCACACACCGGAGTTCTCGTTCGAGCACGAGCTCGACCGCGTGCGGCTCGCGACGACCCAGCGAGAGATCGACTATCCGGTCGCACTCGACAACGACTACGAGGTCTGGAGCGCGTTCGACAACCACTATTGGCCCGCGCTCTACTTCGTCGACTCGGATGGCGTCATCCGCGACCACCACTTCGGCGAGGGACGCTACGAGCAATCGGAGCGCGTCATCCAGCGGCTGCTCGGCGTGGAGCGTGAGCTCGTTTCCGTTGAAGGGGTCGGCGTGGAGGCAGAGGCCGACTGGGACCACCTGCGGTCGCCCGAGACCTATCTCGGCTACACGCGGGGCGAGCGGCTCGTGTCGTCGGTCGGCGCCGTGTTCGACGAGCCCCGCGCCTACGAGCTCCCCGAGCGCCTGCTCCTCAACCAGTGGGCTCTCTCCGGCGCCTGGACGATCGGGCGCGAGAACGCCGTGCTCGACCAGGCCGGCGGGAGCATCGCCTACCGCTTCGAGGCCCGCGACGCGCATCTCGTGCTCTCTCCCGGAGCGAGCGCGCCGATCCCCTTCCGCGTCCTCGTCGACGGCGAAGCTCCTGGGCTGTCACACGGCGTGGACGTCGACGAGGCTGGCAACGGCGTGCTCCGCGAGGGCCGCATGTACCAGCTCGTCCGCGAGCACGGCTCAGTCGGCGAGCGGACGCTCGAGATCACGTTCGCCGAGCCGGGCGCCGAGGCCTACGTGTTCACGTTCGGGTAGGAGGCCGGCTCAGAAGCCCGGTGCGCCGCACTGGCCCAGCTTCGGGCCGATGACGCTGTTCGGCAGCCCGTCGTCGATTGGCGCCGGCGTGTTTCCGTCGCAGCGGAGCGGCCCGACCATCTGGTTCCCCTCGACCTCCGGCGGCGGAAGCGTGCCGTGCTCGAGGATCTGGCCCGTGCCCGTGTTGTTACTGAGCGTGACCGGCCCGTGAATCGTGTTCCCGCCCAGCTCCAACCCGCCCAGGTTGCCGGTGAGGGTCACACCACCGTTGACCGTGTTCGCGGTACAGGCAGGCGTGCCGTCGTCGCCTCCGTCGCCGATCAGCAGCAGCCCGGACGTGCCGCTGATCGAGATCGGGCCCGTCCCGGTGGACGCGCAGATGCTGATTGCAGTGGCGCCTGTCGAGGTGAGAGGCCCGGTGATGTTGCCACCGCTCACCGAGAGCGCGCCGCCGGGATTCACCGTCACCGGTCCCACCACCATGCCGGTGATGCACACGGCCTCGCCGGCGCCGATCGTCAGGGGGCCGACCCTGAGCGTGGTGACGCAACTGGTGAAGGTGACGACGTGCGTCAGCGTGCCCGAGCTCGGCAGGAAGCCGCCGTCGCCCGCGTAGTCGGCGGTGATCGTGTGCGACCCGCCCTGGAGCGCGCCGATCGTCAGCGTCGCCGTTCCGCCGGCCGTGAGGGTCGCGGTCCCGAGCTGGTTCGCGCCGTCGAAGAACGTCACGGAACCGGTCGGAGTCCCAGCCCCCGGAGGCGCAGTGACCGTGGCGGTGAAGTCGACCGCCTGTCCGAACAGCGACGGGTTGGGCGACGAGGTGACGGTCGTGGTGGTCGGGCACCCGGTGACGTAGTTCGCGACCGCGGTCTTGGGCCCGTTCATGAGAACGGTGGTCGACGTCGACGTGCCCGATGCGTCGCCGCTCCAGTGGTCGAAGCGGAAGCAGCTGCCGATTCCGGCAACGATGAGGGCGTCGGTGGTGATCGGGACCGTGCTACCGGCGTTTTCCCAGGCACTCGGTGTGAGGGTCGCATCGAGGGCAGCGGCCGCCGGTGGCTGTGCCTGCACCGTCAGGAAGTGCTGCGTCGTGTAGACGGCCGTCTTCGAGAAGTTCGCGGTGACGGCGAACGACGCCGGCGGCTCGCTCGTGACGTAGCGCGTGCCGGGGCTCGGGTCGTTCACGGGGGTCGGGAAGCTGTAGCTGTGGGTCGTGCCGTCGTCGACGATCGTGTCGAACGGGAGCGAGACCGTGGAGCCGTCGAACACCGCCTGATGCGGGACGGTCGCGGGCAGCCCCGTCTCGTCGAGGTGGAACGTGTGTGTGATCGGGACGCAGGCGTTGTCGCGATTCGACCAGTAGGTCGCGACCAGCAGCCCGTTGTCGAGGCGGACGGGCGGCGTCGCCGCATCGCCGACACCCTGCTCGCAGATGTCCGCGGCCTCTCCCTCGGTGAAGAGCGGCTGGATGTTCGTGAGCGAGAACTTGGAGTTGTCGATCCAGCCCATGACCACGTTCGGATCGGTCGACGCCTCGATCACCTCGTGGCTGACGAGCTCCGAGAGCCCGTCGGCGGTGCCGTGCGCACAGTCGAGCGGGATCACCGCGAACGGAAACTCCCGCCCTCCGAGGAGCGTGATCGCCGTGCCCATGAAGTGATAGGCGCCGAAGCTGTCGCAGCTCTTGTTGATCCCGAAGTTGTCGATCGTCGTGCCGAGGGGCAGATAGACGACGTAGAGGCTGTTGCCGCCGGGCGAAGGCACGCCCGTCGGGAGCAGAGACGCCTCACACTCGATGAACGCGAGGATCGAGATGAAGTTCGTCGTCGATCCGGGTGTGTCCGGGCACGGGTTGAAGAAGCCGCCGGAGGTGTTGGAGCCGTCGAAGCTCGCCGAGCCGACGCCGTACTGCGATGCGAAGTCGAAGTACCTGCTGCCGACGAGCGACCTCGTCATGTTGTCGATGCTGCCGGTGGAGAACGCCCCCGAGTGATGGTCGTCCCAGTTGTCGTCCCAGAAGACGTTGAAGATGCTCGGGTGGTCGAGGACACGGCCGCTCAGAGGCCCGATCGGCGGCGGGAGGAGCGGCGGGACAGGCAGAAAGAACGGCGTGAACGGCGGAAGCGTGACCAGCGTGTTCACGGCCACGCGCGCGAGGAAGTTGCCGGTGTTGTCGTCGAGGCGATTCGGCGGCGAGCCGGCTCTCGCGGGACCGGCAGAAGCCGCAGACGCGACAACCAGGAGGACGACCGCAGCGACGGTCGCAAGAAGGCGCGCCGGGGCACGCGTCGCGAGCGACATACCACTGAGCCGCAGCGTCGAGTACAACCGAGACAAAGCCTGCTCCCCGTCGCTGGAAGTAACGACCATAACTCGCTGTCGCGACCTCGTCAATGGGTCGGAAGCCGGCGGACGCCGCGCTCCCGTCGCACTCGAAGAACGAGCCCTAGAGCGGGAGCACCGAGGCGCCGGGCCCACGCTCCGCGATCGCGAGAGCGTCGATGAGCGGCACCCGAGACAGGTCCTCCATCCACCAGTCGAGCCCGGCGGTCGCGTAGTCCTCGAGCGGCGTCGCACCCGACGCGGACGTCCAGCCGGTGAAGGCAACGGCCGCACCGGAGGAGAGCTGTGCCCGGACGGCCGCGACCTCGTGTGGCGGCGGAGGCCCGTAGCCGCGCCTCGGCCCCTTCGCGATCGGGAAGATCCCATCGGCCTCGCGTGCGCCGGCGAAGCCCGTCGTGCGCGGCCAGAAACCACTCGTCCAGAGCTCGATCCGCGAGCCTGCCTCTCGCAGCGAGCGCCGCAGGACGGCGGCGCGTTCCTCGACGCGCTCGTGCATGTCCCTCGTGCTCAGCACGTCGCCCGACATTCGAAGATCCTGGTCGACGCCGCGACCGATGCCGACGATCACACGCGCCCCCACCGCGGCCTCGAGCTCGAGCGCACGCTCCGCGACGTACTCGGGCTGCAGCCGCCCGAGCGGCGCGATCATCGGGCCCACCAGCAAGCGCTCGTTCGCATCCGCGGCCGCACGAAGCAGCGACCAGACGTCGGCCACCTCGGTGGCGCCGTCGAGCGGGTGCAGGTGGTCCCACACGAAGAGCCCATCCCAGACCTCGGCCGCCACCGCAAGGCGACGCACCGCGTCGGCCGTCCCCAGCGGCCCGAAGTTCGGGAGATCGAGACCGACACGCATGTCGCCCAACGGTACTGGTCGTTAGGCGGCCGTCTCTTCGACGTAGGTGAGGGAGACGCGCCCGAGGCCGCGGGCACCGAGCTCGTAGTAGCCCATCCGCCAGAGCGGCGGTGAGTACGCATGGATGGAGATGGCGGGAAAGCCGCCGTCGTGGCGTACGTCGTGGATGTGCGTCGCATCGAAGCTGAACCGTGACCCGGCCTCGTGCTCGACGGTGGCGAGAGCGATGCCGTCACCGTCGCGCGGCGCGAAGAAATCCTCGAGCAGCTTCCCCTCGACGACGCGCACCGCCCCTGACGAGCGGTCGTGGTCGTGGAGCCCCGTTTGCTGGAAGGCGTCCCAGCAGATCAGCCAGAGGTCGACGTTCGCGTCCCGATGAAGCTGGACGTAGAACCGCCGGTCGCGTTCATGCCGGACCTCGTCTTGCCAGAGCGCCCGTGCCGAGGCGACCGCCTCCACGAGCGACTCCAGCTCGGCCGGGTCGAGGTTTCGGTGCGACGCGACGACTCGCTCGCGCACGGCTGTCAAGCCGCCCATCGGCCTGCCCCCGACGAGAAGAGCAACGAAGGGTTCGTGGCGATGAGCTCCGTCTCGAGCGCGGGGCCGAATCCCGCAAGGACAGCTCGGGCGCCGGCGACCGAGTCGATCGGCGCGTCGCTCCCGAACAGGAGGCGGCCGACTCCGAACGTTTGCAACGACAGCTCGAGCGCACGATCGCCGTACGAGGACGTCTCGAACCAGATCTTCGGGCTGAAGGGCGCGCCGGGGTCGAGGCCGCGCCGAATCAGTCGCTCGATCTGAAACGGGGCGCCACCGGCGAGCAGTGCGAAGACGACCCGGAGCCGAGGCCAGCGTCGTGCGCCGTCTGCAAGCCAGCTCGCGTAGGCCTCCTGCATCTGCGCCGTGTAGTCGACGCCAGACGCCCACCAGCCGGGCTTGAGCCCCGACACCGGGCCGGGGTGCACGAACAGGATCTGCTCCAGCGACTCGAGGCGAGCGAAGACGGGCTCGCTCGAGCTGAGAGCCGACAGCTCTGGCGCTGCGACGATCGCTCCGGCGAAGCCCGGGCGTGCGTCGCGATACGCGAGCGGGATCAGACGGCCGCCAGACGCCGCGGCCATGGCCGACGCGCTGTCGTTCCAGATCTCGGCCAGCTCGGCGGTCGGTTCCGTCGTCGGAGCCAACGAGACGACCGCCGCGTCGATCCCGGCGGCGTCGAGCTCGGCGAGGCGCGCTTCCGGCGAGTACGCCTCGGCCGAGACGCTGAACGCGCCGCCTCGGGCGAGGACGAGCTCAGCGCCGCGGAGCAGCGGCGGCTGCGAGCGCCGCTCGAGTGCCTGTCGAAATTCGTCGGTCCAGACGTGCTGGTGAAAGTCGATGCTCATCAGGCCGCGCGCAGCGCGGGGGCGTCACGCACTTCGGCGAGCAGCGCCATGAAGGCCAGCGGATCCGAGAGTGCGAGTTGGAACTCCGACGGCGCCCCTGCGACGTAGCTTGCGGCCGCCCGAAGCGAGGACGGCGCGATCACGTACTGGCCCTTCGCGCGCGCCGGAGGAGCTTCGCCGTGGCCGACCCAGACGACGATGTCCGCGACCCGGCTTACCGTCGGTGCCGTGTCGGTGATCAAGAGGCGACGCAGTCCACGGCGGCGGGGCAGGGAGTAGCTTATCGAACGCATCAGCGTTCCCTATACTACATAATGTCAAGCGGATTACTCAACAATCCGCGACGCCTGCCCTCCGGCCCGCCCCGGCCGGCCCTCGTGCCCCTACCTGGCGACGGCGTCGGCGCGCCGCGGGAGCACCCAGCCCGGACGTGGGAAGTGGCAGGTGTAGCCGTTCGGGTAGCGCTCCAGATAGTCCTGATGCTCCGGCTCGGCCTCCCAGAACGGCCCGGCCGGCACGACCTCCGTGACCACCCTGCCGGGCCAGAGGCCCGAGGCCTCGACGTCGGCGATCGTGTCCTCGGCGACGCGCCGCTGCTCGTCGTCCTCGTAGAAGATCGCCGAGCGGTAGCTCATCCCGACGTCGTTTCCCTGACGATTCAGCGTCGTCGGATCGTGGATCTGGAAGAAGAACTCGAGCAGATCCCGATACGAGGTCTGCTCCGGATCGAAGGTGATCTCGATCGCCTCCGCGTGCGTGCCGTGGTTGCGGTACGTCGCGTTTTCGACGTCGCCCCCTGTGTAGCCGACGCGCGTCGAGAGAATCCCCGGCCGCTTCCGAATCAGGTCCTGCATCCCCCAGAAACATCCGCCCGCGAGGATCGCCTTTTCGACCGCTCCGCTCATGAGCCCAACCCTCCTGTATCCGCGTATCTCTGGCTCGTCGACGAGCCCCGCGGCCACTTTATCCCTCGGCCGGCGCGTGGCCGATACGAGCTCGAGACCGGGAAGACTGTCAGTCGCCGAGCGGCGCGGCGGCCGCAGGGCCGCCGAGCGGAGAGCGGCGGCTCGACCGCTCGACCGTTCTCGGATCCTCCGGGCCGGGCTCGCGAGCCACCTCGCCCCGGATCCTGAGCTCGTCCGCGTCCTCCTCGGCCCGCGCCTCGAGCGTGATGCGGCGGGTGAGCACGGCCGCCCGCTCCTGCAGGCGGTGCGCCTCGACGACGTCCATCGCGCGAAGCGCTGCAGCACTCCGCTCATAGGCGCCGCCGGTGCTGAAGAGGTGGGTGAGCTTGAGCACGAGCGCGACGAGATCGATCGCCACGAGGAAGGCGAGGAAGAACTCGACGTATTTCTTCACGGCCGGGTTCGCGTTCTCGACCTGATCGAGCGCCGCCTGGCGGGCGAGGAAGTCACGATCGGCTTTGATCGTGGCGACCCGGTTTGCGACCTGAGCGGTCTCGGCCGACTGCCACAGCGCGATCTTGCGGCGGTCGGCGGCGATCGTCGCCGCGAACTGCGGGCGCGCGCTCTTCAGCGCCGCTGCTGCGACGGCCGCCCGGCGAGCGTCGCGCTTGCAGTACGGGCCGCAGCCCAGCTTGTGCGTCTGCGAGCAACTCACCTCCCCGGCCTCGCACTCGGAGAGGAACTGGCTGTTCGTGGCCTGCCGCTGGAGGCTCGCCTCTTTGCCCTGCACCACCGTGATCTCGTTCTGCGCCGTCGCGATCTTCCCGTCGTACAGACGCGTGATCTCGTTCGTCGCCTGGTGAATGCGGGCCGTCGTGGTCTTGCTCAGCTGGTCGTTGATCGACCCGCTGTAGATCACCTGGCTCATCGGCAGCCCGACGACGAGTGCGATCGCAAGCGAGAGGACGAGGCGCGGCACCGTGATCACGAGGTTCCAGGGCCAGCTCGTGCCGAAGCTCTTCAGGACGAGCCGCTCGATCAGGCAGTAGAGGACAGCCCAGAGCGGAAGCACCCAGAGCACGCTCGCGATCGACGTGCTCCACCACTGGCTGGCCGCGACGGTCATCGCGAACCCGCTGACGAGCGCCATCCCGGCGACCCACATGCCGAGCCCGTTGAAGAAGCTGACCTCGCTCGGCACCGTCGCGAGGACGAAGCGGTCGCCGCCGGCGAGCCACGCCCACCCGGCGCGCGCGGGCCTTGCCGGCGCCGCGTCCGTAACCGCGGCTGTCACCGTCTCGTCTCCCTTTCCGGTCCAGGCAGGACTCACGTCCAAGCATGAGACGACGGACGCGCCGACGGGTTGGTCCGGCGCGCGCTTTCTAAGGAGGTTCTTAGGAAGCCGATAGCCTGACTCTGTGTCCAGGCCGTTTCTCCAGGTCGACGTGTTCACGACAACGGCGTATCGCGGCAACCCCGTCGCGGTCGTCCTCGAGGGGGACGGGCTCGAGGACGAGACGATGCAGCGCTTCGCACAGTGGACGAACCTCTCCGAGACGACCTTCGTCCTCGCGCCGAGCAGCCCGGAGGCCGACTACCGCGTACGGATCTTCACCGCCAGCCGAGAGCTCCCGTTCGCCGGACATCCCACGCTCGGGACATGCCATGCCTGGCTGCAAGCCGGTGGTGAGCCAGCCGACGAAGACGTGGTCGTCCAGGAGTGCGGCGCCGGGCTCATCCCGGTCCGCCGCGCCCCCGGCGGGCTCGCGTTCGCCGCGCCGCCGCTGATCCGCTCCGGCGACGTGGACGAGGAGCTCGTCACGCGAATCGCCGGCATGCTCGGAATCGATCGCGACGAGATCCTCGACAGCCAGTGGGTCGACAACGGCCCTGGCTGGGTCGCGGTGTTGCTGCGCGACTCGGACGCCGTACTCGCGCTTCGACCCGGCTTCGTCGACCTCGACCTCGGCGTCGTAGGTCCCTGTCCCGAGGGCTCGGAGGCGGCGTTCGAAGTGCGCGCCTTCTTCCCCGCGCAAGGGGCAACGGGCGAAGACCCGGTCACCGGGAGTCTGAACGCATCGCTCGCCGGCTGGCTGCTCGAGACCGGCAAGGCCCACGCGCCCTACATCGCGAGTCAGGGAACCGCACTCGGCCGAGAGGGCAGGGTGCACATCTCCACCGACGCCGCCGGCACGATCTGGGTCGGCGGCGGCACGGTCACGTGCATCGAAGGAGACGTCGCTCTCTAGTCAGCTGACCGCGGCCGACGCTCCGGCTCCCGCTGCGTTCGAAGCGTCCTCGGCGAGCCCGCGGACGATGAACGCGGTGAAGAGCAGCAGCCCCGGCTCGACCCGGTCGGCGTCGCCCAGGGTGACACTGACCGGTCGCCGGCCCCACCCCTTGCCGTCGACGAGCGCCAGCTCGCGATCACTGTCGACGAGCGCATAGCGCTCGCGCCAGTTGCTGGCCGGGCGCAGCGTGAAGTCGCCGCCCCGCCAGCGAACCGACCCGCCACGACCCAGTGCGCGGGGCTCGAACTGCCCCACGACGGTGCCGGTCGTGTCGATGGCCTGGATCGTCCGCCGCCAGAACCCCGAGCGCGCGAAGCGCCAGCTCTCGCCGCCAACCTCGGCGGTCGCCCTCCGGGAGGCGAGCCCCTCCATGCGGAGCGTGCCGACGCCCGCAAGAACGTAGGCTCGCCGGTCCTCCTGCGTCCGGGTCAGCTCGAGGTCGGCCATTGCTCTCCGATAGTGCCAGGCGGCTGCAGCGTCAGACGGACGCGCGGCCGGCGGCGAGCGGCCGCCACGGGGCGTGAATCCACGTGTCTTCGCCCTGGCACATCGGGCAGCGTTCCGGTGGGATCGCCTGCGCGATGCCGTAACCGCACACGGAGCACTCGAGGCTGTGCTTCTGCAGCGGATCGCGTCGCCCCGCGCACGCGCGCGCTTGCAGCTCCAGCCAGCCGAGGACGCGCTCGGGCTCCAGCTTGTCGAAGAGCGGCAGGCGGCACTCATCGGCACGGTCGCGATGGGCGAACGGATCGTCGGTCTGGAGCGCGAGACGCATGTGCGGCTGCAGCCCGCGCAGCACGACCGCGACCTCGATGCCTCCGAGTCGCGGCAGGTCGACATCGAGGAGCGCGATCTGCGGCCGGCGCTGAAGCCCGATCTGAATCGCCTCGGCTCCGTCCTTCGCCTCGAGCACCCCGAGCGACTCGACCATATCGCGAACGCAGGTCGACATGAGCGACCTCAGGTCTGTGTCGGCGTCCGCGAGGAGCACCTGCGCGCGCGGGTCGTCATGCTCGCGCGAACTCGGTTGAGGCAACGATGCAAGGCTCTCCATTCGACCGGCTCCTTCTGTCGGACTGACACCGAGCGTGCCGACGGCCACCGGCCGGGCCAATGGGTTCCCCACCCCATCTTCCGGCCGCCGTCGAAATGCGGTCCTCGCCCCATCGCGGTTGGAGGTGCCTTCGGCGACGCTGTGATCAGCCGAACCATGACTGGAGGAGAAACGATGCTGGGTGGAACGATCGTCTGTGGCGTTACCGAAGCACAGGACGGGCGCAATGCTGCCGAGCTCGCGCACGCGCTCAGCGCGCGTCTCGGCCTGCGGCTCGTGCTCGTGTACGTGGTCGATGGAATCCCGCCCGGCACCCAGGAGAGCCTGACTGCCCGGCAGCGGCTCGCCGGCGCGGAGCGGACACTCGATGTGATCGCGCGCGACATCGGGAACGGGACGGAAAAGCGGCTGGTGCTCGGCCACCGCGCGGAAGCGCTCGCGCAGGTGGCGGCCGAAGAGGGCGCCGACCTGGTCGTTCTGGGCTCGCGGTGGACGGGCTTCGGCGGCAGGAAGCTCCGTTGCACGCTTGCGCGCGAGCTCGAGGCCGCGACGCCCGTGCCCGTGCTCGTCGTGCCGCCGACGACCAGGAAACACAGCGATCATCGACTGTCCGTGGCAGCTCGAGCGAGCGCGCTCTAGAAGATCCGGCAGGATCCCGGCTGGCGATGCGCTTCGAACGGCTACCGCTGGTCTGGCGGATCTTCGCGATCAACGCGACGCTGCTTGCGGTCGCGACCATCCTGCTCGCGCTGACTCCGGTGACGATCCACGCGTCGATCGCGCTCGTCGAGGTGATCGATCTCGTCCTGGCACTGCTCATCATGCTCACGGCCAACCTCCTTCTCCTTCGCCATACGATCAAACCGATCGACCGGCTGGTCGAGCGGATGCGCACGATCGATCTCCTCCGGCCCGGGCAACGACTCGTCGAGCGTGGCGGCGTCGAGGTCGCAGAGCTCGTACGCACGTTCAACCAGATGCTCGACCGGCTCGAGACCGAGCGGCGGGAGAGCGGCCAGCGGGCGCTGCGTGCGCAGGAGGGCGAGCGGCTGAGGATCGCGCGCGGTCTCCACGACGAGGTCGGACAAGTGCTCACCGGTGTGCTGCTCCAGCTCGACTCGCTCGCACGCGCCGACGAAGCCCACCGACGCAGTGACCTCGAGGAGACGAAGCAGGCAGTGCGCCAGGCGCTGGAAGAGGTGCGGCGGATTGCCCGCGAGCTGCGGCCGGAGATGCTCGAGCAGCTCGGCCTCGTGAGCGCGCTGACCGAGCTGACACGCAAGTTCGCAAGCCAGAGCGGAGTCCACGTCAAGCGTCGCTTCGCCGAGGGATTGCCGCCGCTTTCCGACGAGGCGGAGATCGCCGTCTACCGGGTGGCGCAGGAGAGCCTGACGAACGTGGCTCGTCACGCCCAGGCGTCGGAGGTGGAGGTCGCGCTGCAGCCCGGCGTCGGCAGTGTCGTTCTCCGCGTCGTCGACAACGGCCGCGGACTGCCCGCGACCGCCGAACGCCGGAACGGTCACGCCGGCCTTCACGGAATGCGCGAGCGCGCGTTGCTGGTTGGCGGCGCGCTCGCGATCAAGGGCGGCGTCGACGGAGGTGTCGAGGTCCGGCTCGAAGTGCCGGCAGGAGAGCCCTGATGCCGATCCCGCTCGTCACACGCATTCTCGTCGCCGACGACCATCCGATCGTCCGCTCGGGACTGAAGAAGCTGCTCGACGCCCAGCCCGACCTGGAGGTCGTCGCCGAGGCAGAGGACGGCGCCGAGGCGGTGAGAAAGGGCCTTGCCGGGGACCTTCATCTCGCGATCCTCGACGTCTCGATGCCCAAGACGACGGGGATCCAGGCGGCAGCGGAGCTGCACAAGCGCAAGCCCGAGCTGAAGCTGTTGATGCTGTCGATGCACGACAGCGAGCAGTTCCTGTTCGAGTCGCTGAAGGCCGGTGCGTCTGGATACGTGCTCAAGTCGGACGCCGACCACGACATCGTCGAGGCCGTGCGGCGCACGATGCGGGGCCAGTCGTTCCTCTACCCCTCGGCGATCTCCACGCTCGTCAAGGACTTCGTCGAGCGCGGCCAGCCTGACGCGGAGCAGTTCGAGATCCTCACGCCGCGCGAGCTGCAGGTCCTCAAGCTGATCGCCGAGGCGTACACCTCGAAGGAGATCGCGCAGGAGCTCGTGATCAGCGTCAAGACGGTGGAACGGCACCGTCAAAACATCCTCGACAAGCTCGGGATGAGCGACCGCGTCGAGCTCACCCGATACGCGATCCGCCGCGGCCTGATCCAGCCGTAACGCGGGGCTCGAGTGGGGTGGCTGAACGGCTGCAATGGGGCCGCCTCCCGATACCGCCGCGCCCTCGAACCCGCGACGCTGAGAGAAAGACGACCAGGAGGTTTGAGACAAGTGACAGGGCCGGTGATCTGCGGAATCGACGGTGCAAGCGAATCCGTCGCGGCGGCGCACGTGGCGCGCGAGCTGGCGCGGCGCTACGAACTTCCGTTGCTCTACGTCCACGTGCTCGACGAGCCCGGGAACTACGACGAAGCCGAGCAGTTGTTCCGCGTCGTCGAGGGACCCGATCCCGCGGAACTCGCGATCGAGAGCGGCCATCCGGCGGACTGCCTCGTCACACTTGCGCGCGTGCGTCAGGCGTCGTTCGTCGTGGTCGGCAACCACGGGCCGCGCGCGTCGCTGCTGGGGAGCATCTCCGCCGACATCGCGCGGCGCGCATCCTGCCCCGTCGTCGTCGTGCCGCCAACCGCCGACGTGGCCCGGCGGCATGTTCCGGCCGCGGAGCCTGCGACCGGGGCCGGCCCGGGCCGCGCCCTGAAGGCCGTCACATGACGGGCCGCCTCACCGCCGAGAGGGCTGCGTGATCCGGTTTCGCCGTGCGTTTGCCTGGCTGGTCGTCGGCCTGCTCGTCTTCATGCTCGTCGCTACGTTGCTCGCCGACGCGACGGCGTAGCCGCTCGGGGCTATGGGCTCAGCCGAAACGGCGGGTACTGGTCCGTGACCAGAACCAGGGCGTACGCCGTGACCCTGTTCGACCAGCGGCCCACCCCGACCACGAAGTCGAAGAGCCCCCTGGGGTAGCGACCGGTGAACAGGATCGCGAACCACGCGATGATCACGCACACGATCGCCGCAATGAACAGGAAGAAGAGGACGATGAAGTGCGGGATCGCGAACAGCCACTTGACGAGCGGAAGCCAGCGGTTCAGGCCTTGCTTGGCGTCCGGATACGGAAAGTCGAGCGAGACCGACTGGTGCTCGTCGGTGGACGGGTAATGGTCGTCGAGCAAACCGACGTACACCCCGACCCGGTTCTGGAACCGCAGGAGCTCGAGGTTCCAGTCGTACCACCAGCGCGGATACTTCTGCCTGAACACGATCATCAGCAGCGTCGGGAAGAAGAGAATCCCGGCGCCCCCTGCTGCCATCCACTCGCCGTTCCCACCGCCCAGGCGGCTCTCGCCGCCTGCGATCGCGGTCAGCACGATCACGATCGGGATCGCGAAGATGAGCCTGAGTGCCGTTGACAGCCGATCGAGCTCCCGGTCCGGGTAGTCGACCGAGAACTGCACCGGGTACTGATCCCCAGCGGGTGTAGACGCGCCTGCCTCCATTACCGACCTCCGTCTCTCGAGACTGCCTCGAGCCGACAGTACTCTGCGGTCCGGTCAGTTCCCCGCGATCGAGACGAGCTCCACGCCGGCGATCTCGGCGAAGTCGACGAACGCGTCCAGGCCCTCGTGTGAAGCAACGTCGTCAACCGACGACGGGGGATGAGGATTCCGCCGAGGCGACCCGATGGAACGTGAGTGCACCTGCTCCGCTGCTCCGACCCCAACGACCTCGCCGCCGTGCTCGAGTTCCTGCGCAAGGTGCACGTCGACGCGCGCCCGCAGGACGACGGCATCGTCAGCGCGTCCGCCCCGGGCGCCGCAAACGCACGGCACGAGCGGCTCGAGATCCGGGGCTACGTCACCACCTGGAACGCGCTGAACCCCGGCCGGAAGCTCGAGCTGCTCGAATAGCCTCAGCGTGGCCGAACGGAGGTCATGCGACCACCGGGCGCCGGTCGTAGCGAGCGCGGGCCCAGAGGTACCCCGCGGCGGCGATGGCGACGCACCAGACGACGGCGAGCACCGCGTCGTGGCCGATCGGCGTGCCGGTGAGCAGGCCGCGCAGCGTCTGGATGATCGGCGTGAACGGTTGATACTCCGCAAACCAGCGGACGCCCGCGGGCATCGAGTCCGTGGGGACGTACGCGCTGCTGACGAACGGCAGGAAGACCACGATCAGCGACAGGGTGTTCGCGCCGGCGAGCGTCTTCGCGAAGAGCCCGAAGGCAACGGTCAGCCACGTGACGGCGATCGTCAGGAGCGCGAAGACGGCGGTTGCGCCGACCCAGTCGCCCGCGGTGGCGGTCGGGCGGAAGCCGAGCCCGACGGCAACGGCGAGGACGAGCGCGCCGCTGATCATGGTCCGGAGCAGGCTCCCGAGCACCTGGCCGGTGAGCACGGAGGTGCGGCTGATCGCCATCGTGCGGAAGCGGCTGATGATTCCCTCCGTCATGTCCGTGCTGACGTTCAGGGCCGTCGCCTGCGCAGCGGAGGACGCCGTCATGACGAGGATGCCGGGGGCCAGGTAGTCGATGTAGTGCCCGTCGGCCGGCCCGGCGCTGCCCAGCCCGGCGCGCAGCGTGTTGCCGAACACGCCGTCGAACAGCAGCAGGATGAAGATCGGCACCGTCAGGCTGCTGATCGTCATCAGCGGGAAGCGCAGCGAGTGCAGGACGTCGCGGCGCAGCATCGTGATCGAGTCACGGAGTGGGTAGGTCAGGGCGGTCATGCTGCCTCCTTCAGTTCGCGGTCGCCCGTCAGTGCGAGAAAGACGTCGTCGAGGTTGGGCGTTTCCACGGTGACGCGATCGACCTCGACGGCCAGCTGATCGACCCGGTCGAGCAGTGTGCGCAGCGATCGAGGCGTGTCGTCGGTCGGAACCTGCAGGACGAGTGCCTCGTCGTCGCGGGACGACTCGCGGAACAGCGGAGCCGCAGCGTCCAGCGCCTCCAGGTCTCGGAAGTAGAGCCGCGCGTGCCCCCCGGGGACTCGGCGCTTGAGCTCGCTGGGTGCTCCCTCGGCGACGACGCCGCCGCGGTCGAGCACGGCGACACGGTCGGCGAGCTCGTCGGCTTCCTCGAGGTACTGCGTCGTGAGGAAGATGGTCACGCCGCTCTGCACCAGCTCGCGGATGATCTGCCGCATCGTGCGGCGGCTGCGCGGGTCGAGGCCGGTGGTCGGCTCGTCGAGGAAGATGAGCCGGGGCTCGGCGACGAGCGTCATCGCGAGATCGAGCTTTCGCTTCATCCCGCCGGAGTACGTCGCAACCGTCCTCTTGGCTGCGTCGGCCAGGTCGAAGCGCTCGAGAAGCTCGGCCGCACGGCGGCGGCCGGCCCGCCGGTCGAGGTGGTGGAGGTCGGCCATCAGAAGCAGGTTCTCCTCGCCGGTGAGCAGGTTGTCGACCGCCGAGAACTGGCCCGTGACGCCGATGACGTCGCGCACGCGTTCCGGCTCTCGCCGGAGATCGAAGCCGCCGACCGAGACCTCACCGGCATCGGGACGGATGAGCGTCGAGAGGATCTGGACGGTCGTCGTCTTGCCCGCCCCGTTCGGGCCGAGCAGCGCGAACACGGTCCCCTCCGCGACCTCCAGGTCGATCCCGTCGAGCACGACCGAATCGCCGTACGACTTTCGCAGGCCCGTGATCCTCAACGCGGGACGGTTGGTGGTGGATTCGATCGTGGTCATGACTTCCCCTCTTCGGCCGCGGCGGTGGCGCGGCGGATCGTGATGTCGCCGTAGTTCGTGCGGGCGCGGATCTCGACGGCGGCGTCGCCGGACCGCGGGCGGTCGGACGCATTCAGGTCGTTCTGCACCGTGCCGAAGCGCGTGTTCAGGTCGAGCCAGGCGGCGACTCCGTCGACCACCCCGATCTCCACCTTGCCGAACGCCGTCTCGGCCACGACCCCGCCGCGCGCGACGGCACCGAGAAGGATGTCGCCGTTGGCCGTCTTGACCGCGACGGTCTCACCCGGGCGATCGACGATGATCTTGCCGTTCGCTGCGTTGGCGCGCAGGTCGCCGGTGACCTCGCCGATCCAGGTCTCGCCGTTCGAGTTCTTGACGATCGCCGGCCCGTCGACGCTGCCGACATGGAGCACACCCGAGCCGGTGCTGATCTCCGCGGGGCCGGAGGAGTGGTCGACGGTGACGTCGCCTGCCCCCGTGCGCAATCGGAGCGGGCCGGCCTGGTCGACGTGGATCTCACCGACGCCGGTCTTGTAGCGGCATTGGTCGACACGGCCCGTGCAGCGGAGCGCAGCCACGCCCGCCTCGCCTTGAAGGCGCGAGCCGGCCGGCAGCACGATGTCGACGTCGATCGACTCGCTCTCGCCCCACCACCCATATTGCCTCCAGCGTTTCGGCGCCTTGACCAGCAGCCGGCCGTCGGTGTACTCGACGCGCGTCTGCTCGGCGGCGGTCACGTCGCCGGGCTTGTTGCGGTCGCTGGGCCGGATCTCGACCACGGTGTCGGTGCGGTCGCTCGCCGCGATCCGGATGTCGCCGACGCCGAGCTCGAGGGCGACGGAGATCGGTTCGGGTGTATCGAATGTAGGCATGGCAGTTCCTTTGGTCGTTTGCTGACGATCGGTGGGCTAGCGCGCCCATCCCGTGAAGCGCTGCGCGCCGTGAGGCCCTCGCTGAACGGCGTGGGGTTCAGGGCCGGCCCGGTCCGCGGCGGCCGAAGCCGCCCGCACGAGCCAGGCGTTGACCGAGAGCCCCTCCCCTTCCGCGACGGCCTCGATCCGCGACTTGAGCGGCTCGGGCATGCGGAGGTTGATCCGCGACATCGCGCTGTCTTCCCGACCGGCCGGGGCCGGCGCGGGCAAGGGCCCGGCGTCGAGATCGCTCGAGGCGTCGACGGGCGGCGGTGTCACGACGAACTCCGGATCGCGGCCGCGCAGGCGCAGCTCGACCGATCCCGGCGCGAGCTCGCACGTGATCTCCTCGACGGCCGCGGCCAGCGCGTCCTGAAGCGCGAGCCGAATGGTCGCGTCGAGAGGCGCCATCAGGCGCTCCGCGACGGCGCGGGCATCTTCGCCACCGGCCTCGGCCGCAGCCGCCAGTTGCCGGTGGATGCCCTCCACGTACGGGTCGAGATCCATGGCACCATTGTGGCACAAGACTGGTGCCATGTCAACCCAAAAGTGTGCCGAAGTGGCACTCGGAGGGTCCGGCCGGCGTCTACGCCACGAGGTCGAGGGCTCTCTTGGACCGCAGGGCGTACGCGTAGGGGTGATGGAACGCGTCCAGCGCGAAGCGGTGCGCGACCGGGATCCGCACGACGCTCTCGTCGGACCGGTCCACGACTTCGACCGACACCTCGTTCGTCCGAGGCTCCCAGAGGAGCGTGACTTCGAGGCCGTTCTGCGCACGGTGGGCGAGCTCTCTCGGATTGGCAACTGACATGGGAGTCCTCTCGATCTCTGACTGGCGGTACACGGAGAAGCCGCCAGCGTCCCAGCTCGCGGTGCCGCTGTCAGTGGGCCCGACCGGCCTTTGTGGGTGCGGCTAGCTCCCGGATCGACGGCCGCCGGGAAGGGAGGGAGGCCCTCGCCTGCGGGCCTCCCCCTCCCAGTCTTCTCAGCACCCGGAGCAGTCGTCCGGCTTGTTGCCGGCGATCAGCGTGCGAGTGCGCGCGATGCCCGAGGTGGTGAAGACGCCGCCGCCGTTCACGAGGAAGCCGGCGCTCCCGCTGAGACGGTTCGCGCTGATGACGCTGTCGCTCACCGTCAGCGTCGCCGACGGGATGCCCGGGCCGCCGTTCGAGACCCCGCCACCGAAAGCGCTCGAGACGCCTCCGAACGGGAGCGGCGCGGCAGCCCCGCTCGCCGATGCCGAGTTGCCGACGACGACAGTGTGGTCGAGCGTGAGGTCACCGCCGAACATCGCGATCCCGCCGCCGAAGGCGATGGCGCCACTCGGCCCGGTCGCAACGACGGAATTGCGGGCGACGAGGCTGTTGCTGACAGTCATCGGAGCGTCGACCTCCATGCCGCCGCCGTCGCCCCCTGCGAAGCCGGCTCCGGTGACCTGCACCGTGTTGTCGGTCAACAAGACGTGGTCGAGCAGCGCGGGCGCGAACGCCCCAATCCCTCCAGCGAACCCCGCGGGTGTCGAGTTCGGATTCGTGTTGACAGCCGTGACGTGGTTGCCGCTGATCTGCGTGTTACGGATGGTCACGGTCGGATGCGGGACGTTGCAGCACTGGTCGAGCTTGATGCCGCCGGCCAGCGCCGCTTGATCGTCGAAGTCCATCGAGCCGGTGTACTGGACGGTGTTGTCGTTGACCACGCTGTTCTCGATGTCGAGCGCGCCAAGATTGCCAATCCCACCGGAGTCGGCGCTGTTCGCGATCGCGTTGTTCGCGACGGCGTGGTTGCCGCTGACGACGCTGTTGCGCAGCACCAGCGTGCTGGCGAAGCGGTTGTCGATGCCGCCAGAGCCGGCGTCGCTCGCCGCCGTCGCCAGTGTCGAGGTCGAGCCGGCGGTGTTGTTCGTAACGCGCGTGTTGGTAAGCGTGAGCACGCCGCCGTTGTCGATCCCGCCGCCGGTGTTGAAACCGCACGCGCGGTCGGAGCAGAAGGCGCCCGCCGGGATGGACGAGTTCGACATCACCGTGTTGCCGGTGATCGTGCTGTTCGAGATCGACACGGTCGCGCCAGTGCCGTTGAACGGCGGCTGGTCGAGCTGAGAGGTCGGGATCAGGACGCCGCCCCCGAACGTCACTTCCGGGTCGGGTTGTGTGTTGTTGACCCCGCCGGTGATCGTGACACCGTCGATCGACACACTCAGTGCGGTGGGGACGGTTGCGCGAAAGATGGTGACCACCGGACCGCCGCCCTCGATGGTCGTCCTGTTCGAGCCCGCGCCCAACACGCGCACGCTCTTGTCGATCGTGATCCCGCCGGAGAAGGTGCCCGCAGCGATCGTGATCGTGTCGCCGTCGTGCGCGGCGTTCACCGCCGGCTGGATCTGCGGGAAGCATCCCGCCCGTTGAGCGACGCACAACGTCGCAGCGGATGCCGGGCGGGCGGCAGCGCCGAGCAGGACCGCGACGATCGCGGTGATCAGCAACGATCGCGTCGCTGTGTTTCTGCCGATGGTCATGGTTCGTCTCCTCTCGCCTTCGGGCCGACCCAGACGGTGTCGATGACGCGCTCGCACGGCATGCCGGCCCGCTCGCTGGCGCGCTTCACCGACGCACGCGACGCGGAGTCGAACAGGCAGAGCACGAGCTCGTCGCCCGGGAGGTAGAGCGCCCCCCGGAAAACCGTCGGCGGCCGTCCCTCGGTATCGCCCCCGGCCCGCGCGACGGCGAGACGGAGCTCGTCCTCCGTCACGCCGGGCCAGAAGCACTTGGCCGTGTAGAGCATTCGGCGCGATCGTCCCGCCAGCGTGTCCCAAGGTTGTCCCAACGGTGTCCCGCCCCCTGGAATCGCAGAGCCCGGAGGAGGAGGATGGCGGCGCCATGCCAGTCGGCAGGCTCGAATTCCGGATCCTCGGCCCTCTCTCCGTGCGGGTCGAAGGCAGCCCCGTCCCGGTGGGCGGGCCGAAGCAGCGTGCGCTGCTCGCCCTCTTGCTCCTGAGCGCGAACCGCGTGGTCTCACGCGAACGGTTGATCGAGGAGCTCTTCGCGGAGCAGAGCCTGGCCTCCGCAGACCACGCGTTGCGCAATCACGTCTCGCGCCTGCGCAAAGTGCTCGCACCTGCCGGCGCGGACGAGCCGCGGCTCGTTGCGCGTGCGCCCGGCTACTTGCTCCGCGTCGAGCGCGGCGAGCTCGACCTCGAACGCTTCGAGCAGTTCGTCGCGGCCGGGCGGGTATCGCTCGCAGCCGGCGACGCGGCCGCGGCCGTCGACGCTCTGCGCGCCGCGGAGGGCCTTTGGGAAGGGCGGCCGCTCGCCGACCTTGAGCTCGAGCCGTTCGCACGGATCGAGGTCGAGCGACTCGAGGAGCTGCTCCTCGCGGCGGTCGAGGAACGAATCGACGCGGAGCTCGCACTCGGTCGCCAGCTCGCGCTCGTCCCGGAGCTGGAGGGACTCGCTGGGGAACATCCCTACCGCGAACGGTTCCGCGCCCAACTCATGCTCGCGCTCTACCGGTCGGGCCGGCAGGCCGAGGGCCTCGACGTCTACCGTCGAACCCGCTCGCTCCTGCATGACGAGCTCGGGCTCGAGCCGGGTGTCGAGCTGCAGAAGCTCGAGCACGCGATCCTCGTCCAGGACCCGGCCCTGCGACCGAAGGACGACGACCATGCACGTGCGAGCGGCCGGCTTCGCGACGTCTGCCCGTACAAGGGGTTGGCACCGTTCGAGACCGAGGACGCGGAGTTCTTCTGCGGACGCGAGCGGCTCGTCGCCGAGCTCGTCGCGCGACTTGTGGACGCGCCGCTGTTTGCGCTCGTCGGGCCTTCCGGCAGCGGCAAGTCGTCCCTGCTGCGGGCGGGCCTCCTTCCGGCGCTCGCCGGGCCCGCCGTCGTCATCCGCCCCGGTGAGCGTTCAGCCGCCGAGCTCGTCGACCAGCTGGATCGCGTCGTCCCGGGCGAGCGGCTCGTGGTCGCCGTCGACCAGTTCGAGGAGCTGTTCGCCTCGTCGATCACCGAGGGCGAGCGTCGTGCCTTTGTCGGCGCTTTAGTGGAGGCGGCCTGGGACCCGGAACGGCACGCGCTCGTCCTGCTCGCGCTGCGCGCGGACTTCTTCGGCCACCTCGCGTCCTACGCGGAGCTCGCAGATCTTGTGGGCCCGAACCACGCCCTGCTCGGGCCGATGAGCCGGGCGGAGCTTCGCCGCGCGATCGAGGGGCCCGCCGAACACGTCGGCCTGGGGGTCGAGCCGGCGCTCGCCGACTCGCTCGTCGACGACGTCGCAGGCGAGCCCGGCGGCCTTTCCCTGCTCGAGACCGCGCTGCTCGATCTCTGGCGGGAGCGCGACGGACGGACGCTCACCGCAGGCGCCTACGAACGGACGGACGGCGTCCGCGGCGCCGTGGGCAGGCACGCCGAGGCGGCCTTTCAGGCGCTCGAGGCCGGCGATCAGATCGTCGCTCGCCGGATTCTGCTCCGGCTCGTCGCGGGCGGGGACGGCGAGGCGCTCACCCGCCGCCGAGCGACGCGCGCCGAGCTCGACGCCGATGAGAACGAGCGCGTGGCGCGCGTACTCGGGAGGCTCGTCGAGCAGCGGCTACTCGTCGCCGGCGAGGCAACGGTCGAGCTCACGCATGAGGCACTGCTCGAGCGGTGGGAGCGGCTCGCGCGCTGGGTGGAGGAGGATGCGCAGGGTCGCCGCCTGCATCGGCACCTGACGCAGGCGGCGACGGAGTGGGAAGAAGCCGGCCGGGAGCCAAGCGAGCTCTTCCGCGGCGCCCGCCTGGCGGCGACCCTCGAGTGGGCCGACGCGGGCGGCGATGCCGCCGGGCTGAACAGGGTCGAGCGCGACTTCCTCAAGGAGAGCCGCACGGCGTTCGCTCGCGCGAACCGACGCCTGCGGGTGGCGCTCGCAGCGACGCTGGCCCTCCTCGGCGTCGCGCTCGCCGCGGGGGCAATTGCGCTCGTGGCGCGCGACTCGGCGAAGCGCCAGGCCACCGCGGCGACCGCGGAGCGGCTGGGTGCACAGGCACTCGCCGAGCCGCGGATCGACCGCGCCCTGCTGCTCGCCCGCGAGGGTGTCGCGCTCGACGACGACGCCGCGACGCGGAGCAATCTCCTGGCGACGCTGTTGCGGAGCCCTGCGGCGATCGCGGTCCTGCGCGGCGGCGGCACACAGGTCCTCGACGACGCACTCAGCCACAACGGGCGTCTGCTAGCAGAGCGCAGCGACGACGGAAGCGTCACCGTCTTCGACACGCGATCGCTCCGGGAGGTCGGTCCGCGCGTTCAGTCGGTCGGCCAGCTCATCTACTTCGGCGCGATCGTGCGCCCGGTCAGGGCGCTCGCCTTCAGCCCCGACGGCCATCTGCTCGCGGTCGGCGACAGCGACGGGCTCCACGCGACGCTCTCACTCGTCGACACCCGTACCGACAGCTCGTCGTCCTTTCTGACCGACCATGCGACGGCGGCGACGGCGGACGTGGCGTTCTCCCCGGACGGGCAGACGCTCGTGACCGGGGAGGCAGTCTCCGGGCGCCACTCACCACCTGCGGAGCGGCTGGTCGCACGGGACGCCTCGGATGGAGTTCCGAGGCAGCACTCGCGGCCGATCGCCGGCGGACGGCTCATCGGTTTCGCGCAGGGCGGCCGCGCGTTGCTCGTTACGAGCGGCGAGGAGACCTCGTATCTCCTCGACCCGCACACATTCGCGCGGCTCGCGACGTTTCACCTTGCGGGCGCCGCGGCTCTCGCGCCCGGAGGAACGGCCGCCGCCTTCGGGCAGAACGACGGCAGCGTCAGGCTCCTGTCGCTCGAGTCCCGAAAGGTGCGTACGCTCGGACGCGCGAGCGGCCGGGTGGTCGCGCTCGCGTTCGACGCAAGCGGGAAGGTGCTCGCGACGGCGTCGGACGACGGGACGGTCGACGTCTGGGACGTGCCGACGGCGAGTCTGCGCGAGACGTTCAAGGGGCACGCCGGCGCTGCGCGCGGGGTGGTCTTCAGCCCGGACGGCAAGACGCTCTACTCGGCCTCCAAGGACGGAAGCATTCTTCTCTGGGACGTGCACGGCGCGCGGCGCCTCGGGCGGCCGTTCCGATTCGCCCCGGTCCCCGAGTCGGGCATGGGTGCGCACGAGCCGGCATCGGGAGCCGGCGCGGTCGCGGTGAGCCCCGACAGCTCGCGCTTCGTCACCACTCCGGGGCCGGACCGGGTGACGCTGTGGCGGGCGCGCGACCTGACCGTGCTCGGCGAGCTCCGCGGCCCGTGCGGCGTCCTCGATTCCCTCGCGTGGAGCCACGACGGGCGTCTCGTCGCGGGGACAGGCGACCGGAAGACCGTCGTCTGGGACGTCGCAACCCGGCGGATCGTGCGGGAGTTCACCAGAACCGGGACGGGGGGAAACGCGGGCGTCAACTTCTCGCCGAACGACCGGACGCTCGGTACGGCCGGCATCGACGGCGGCCTCCGGCTGTACGACCTGCGCACGGGAAGGCGAATCGCGCACGTGCACGTGAAAGGCTCGCTCCAGGACCTCGACTTCAGCTCGAACGGGAAGCTGGTTGCGGCGGCCTCGCTGAGCGGCGACCTCCCGATCTGGAACCTCGCCCGCCACAGGCTCGCCAGAGTGATCCACCATCGCGGCGGCCTCCAGTCGATTCGCTTCTCGCCCGACGGCCGGACGATCGCGACCGGAGACTTCCGCGGCGACGTCGAGTTCTGGGACGGCGCTACTGGCCAGCACGTCGGGCGGACGCTCGGCGGGCAGAACGGGGACGTGCTCAGCGTCACCTACTCCCCGAGCGGCGCGCAGGTCGTGACGACGAGCACCGATGGTCAGTTCAGGCTCTGGGACCTCGCGTCCGGCAAGCTCGTCGGCTCGCCTCTGCCGGGAGCAAACGTCGGTGGCTGGGGGACGTTCTTCCCGGACGGCAAGCGAGTGATCGCTGTGTTCTGGTCGGGCATCGGGATAGTCTGGGACGTCGATCCGAACGCATGGGCCCGGCAGGCGTGCCAGATCGCCCACCGGAACCTGACCCGCGCGGAATGGCACGACGTCGTGCCCGAGCGTCCCTACCGTCACGTATGCGGTTGATTTCTGTTGTAGTGAGATCGTCGTGAGCCGGTTCTCGGATGCTCTGAACGATCAGATCGCGAGCGAGTTCGCGGCCTCGCAGCAGTACGTCGCGGTCGCGGTCCACTACGACGCCGAGACCTTGCCGCAACTCGCCGCGCACTTCTACCGGCAAGCGGTCGAAGAACGCAACCACGCCATGATGATGGTGCAATACCTGCTCGACGCGGGCGACGCCGTTGTCACGCCGGCCGTCCAAGCCCCACGCACGAGCTTCGCCGACGATCGGGAGCCCGTCGCACTCGCCCTGGAACAGGAGCAGAAGGTCACCGAGCAGATCGCCGCCCTGGTGACGCTCGCACGGGAAGAGAGCGATCACGTCGGCGAGCACTTCCTCGGCTGGTTCCTCGACGAGCAGCGCGAAGAAGTCGCGAGCATGCACGCCCTGCTCGCGGTCATCGACCGCGCCGGGAAAGACAACATGCTCCTGGTCGAGGACTATCTCTCGCGCAGCGGGGGAACGACGGCGGACGAGCCGTCGAGCCCTGCACCGCCTGCCGCCGGCCGAGCCCTGTAGCCGCCCCCCTACGACGCGAGCAGCGCGCCGGCGGCCGGCCGGGTGTGCCCGGTCGCGTCACGGAGAGCTTGGTTCAGTCGTGCGATCTCACCGGTCATCCGGGGCGACGCGACGCTGGCCGGCAACTCGTCGAGGAGCTCGCGGAGGCGTTTGCGACGGCGCGCGATCCACCGGTGCCCCTTCGACGTGGCAACGATCTGCATCGCCCGTCCGTCGGCCGCATCGGTGCGGCGCTGAGCAAAGCCGTGGTGCTCGAGGCGGTCGACGGCACGGCTCGCGGTCGCCGGAGTGGTGTCGAGGCGGTCAGCGAGGTCACACACCCTCATCGACCCATTGACGGCGACCTCGATCAGCACGAGGCGCTGCGTGGCCGTCAGGTGATCAGGATCGCGAAGTCCCGCACTCGTCCGCAGGAGCAGCGAATAGAGCTCGCCGAGCTCCCAGAGCAGGCCGTCCGATTGCGCCGCAGTCTCCGGAGTCATGTGTGGGTGAGAACGCTCTCGGATGCCGGAGTGTCGAGTCCGGCACCCGAGAGGTTCTGCGCCGCTCGAGCCGTCTCCCCTGCTGCCTGTTCCAAGGGAGCCGGCCTGTGCATTCCGACCGCGGCCTCGAGGACGACCCCGACCGCGACGGCGGTCATCCACTGCTCCGCACTCCGACGTTCGGCGCGCGCAGCAACGTTGTCCTGAGACCGAGCGGTCATCTGCAGCTTCAGGCTGGCGGGCCGGGAGCCCGGCGGGTATCGGGTCGAGACCCCATCTTTGGCGCCGTCGTCAGCGGCGCCGGGAGCGCAGGAAGCGCGCAGCGACGAGCACCGCCGGCGACCGTGGCGACGAGCTTGACGGCTTTCGAGCCGCGCAGCTTGGACTCGCCGCTCGCGCGGTCCTCCATCGTGACCGGGACTTCTTCCAGCCTGAGGCCGGCATTGGCGATGCGGATCAGGGCCTCGACCTCGGGCGCGCCGCTCTGGAACGTCGCCGCGAGGAGTGGCAGCGCCTTCGCGTTGACCGCATAGAGGCCGCTCGTGGCATCGCCGAACGGACGTTGCAGGACGAGTTTCATGGCGCGTCGCAACACCGCCGTCCCGAAGCGGCGCGACGCGCTCGGCCGGTAGCGGTACGCGGCGTAGCCCTCGCCCGAGACGAAGCGCGACCCGACCGCGACGTCGCACTGATCGGCACGAACCAGTGCGAGCAGGCGGGCAAGCTCGCGCGCTGGATGCTGGCCGTCGGCGTCCACACGGCCGCAATAGGCGTACTCGTGGTCGAGCGCCCAGCGATAGCCCGCGGCTATCCCGACGCGCAGGCCCTTGTTCGAGCCGAGCGAGAGAACCTCGGCGCCGTGCTCTCGTGCGACCTCGACCGTGCGGTCCGTCGATCCGTCGTCCACCACGAGCACATCAGCTTCGGGGATCTCCGCGTGCAGCGCATCGAGCACGGCAGGCAGGTTGTCCTCTTCGTTCCATGCGGGGATGAAGACGACCGTGTCGCTCATACGCGCTCGACCTCCTTCTCAGCCGCCCGCACCTGGCGCGCGGCGACGATCAGCGCACCGAGCTCCCACGCGAGAGCACCCGGTGTCGGCAGGACAGGGACAACGCGAAAGCGCACCTTGACGCCGTGTGCGCCAAAGACGCGCCGGAAGATCCAGCGCGCGCGGAAGAAATGAAGTGGGGCGCAGACCACCAGCGCCTCGGTCACCCCGCGCTCGACCAGCAGGGGCAGCGTGCGCGCGGCGTTCTGCGCCGTCGTGGACGCAGTCTCCTCGGCGACGAGCTCGAGCTGCGGCCCCCGCCACAGCGCGCGCATCTGCGCGGCCTCCGAAGGGCCGTCGGTCGGCGACCAGCCGGTGAAGACGACCACGCGTGCACCCACGCGGACGGCGAGGCGCTCCGACTCGGCGACGAAGCGGCGGCAGGCCCGGCTGATGCGATACGAGCCGTCGCGCGCCAGCATCCCTTGGCCGAGCACGACGAGGGCCGGAGCGCTCACGACACCAGGGTACGGTGCGCGTCAGCCTCGAAGGCGAGTGCGCTGACGACACTGCGCGACTCGGGCGACGGCTGGTCCTGTGTCGAGTAGGGCCGGTTCAGCAGATGACCCCGGTGCACGAGCGTCGTCGAGCCGCCACCGTCGAGATTGATCGCGCTCTCCGCACCGAGCTCGATCATCACGTCGGCGAGCTCGAGCATCGACAAGCCTCCGTCGACGCCCGAGCGGCGGCCGTCGCAGGCGACCGCGACCAGCCATTCCTCCGAGACCCCGAGAGCCGCCCGCGGATGGCGGCCCTCGGTGATGTCCGAGTCGAACTGCGCGGCGTCGGCCGAGAACCCCTCGCGGTCGTTCTCGGGGTCGAAGACGATGGCTCCGCCGGCGACGAGCAGCGGTCCCGCCTGGAGCAGGTCGCCCTGCGGCGTCGGGGGCGCCGAGGCTCGCTCGAGCAGCCGCACCGCTCCGTCGTCGATGACGACCGTGCCGCGCCGCGGGCCATACGACCCGGCCACGGGCTCGTGGTCGGCCGGCCTCCCGCCCAGCCACAACTCGCCGAGCGGCCTGTATGGGTCACGCATGAAGAAGCCGCCGACCACCGCCTCGCCGATCCCGTTCGCAACGCACCACACGTCCAATCGCTCCGTTCGTGGAAAGTGCAGGACGCGAACGCTCGTCGACCGGCGCGGATGTCGCACGGCGTACACCGTCGTCACCTCCCCGTCCGCGAGCGTCTGCCGCCAGAGGAGGTACTCGAGCCCGTCGCCCATCGCGGACGAATCTACTCCGCGAGGGCGGTCGCGAGCGCCAGCCATTCCCTTTTCGGAAGGCCGGGCTCGCCGAGAGCCTGCAATGCGACATGGTCCGCGCCGGCGTCCAGGTGGGCTCGCACGACAGCGGCGATCACATCGACGGTGCCGTGCGGGACGACGGCGTCGATCAGCCGGTCCGATCCCTCACCGGCGACATCCTGCTCCGTGAATCCGTGACGCAGCAGGTTGTTCGTGTAGTTGCTCAGCCCGAGGTAGAGGCGTGCGTACTCGCGCGCACGCTCCCGGCCGCGTTCGGGATCCTCGTCGAGCACAAAGGCGACCTCTGGCGCGAGCAGAGGGCCGGTCCCGAGCTGCTGTCGTGCGGCACTCGTGTGCGCGACGGGAACGAAATACGGAATCGCACCAAGCGCACGCTCGGCGCTGAGCGCGAGCATCTTCGGTGCGAGAGCCGCCAGGCAACGGTGCCCGGGCGGCAGCGGAGGATCGGCCGCATCGACGCCGTCGAGAAACGCGCGCATCGCCGTCAACGGCTTCGCGTAGTCGCTCGTCGCCTCCGGATGACCGATGCCGATGCCCACGACGAGACGATCCGCGAAGTCAGCGGCGAGTGCTGCGTACTCCGACGCGAGCTGCTCCGGCTCGTTGGCCCAGAGGTTGACGATGCTCGTGCCCACGACGATCTTCTCGGTCGCCTCGAGCAGGGGCCGCACCGACGGCAAACGCGGCGAGCTACCGAGCCAGAACGTGCCGTAGCCGCACTCCTCGACGAACCTCGCGGCTTCGGCCGCGTTCTCCTCGCCGATCGCCCGCTGCGACGTCCAGACACCGATCTTCCCCAGATCCACCCTCCCATCGTAAGGACGCCGCACGACCCGCGGCGCGTCGATGAGTTTCGCCTCCGGCGACGGTCTAAGAGCTACATCCCGACGAACGAGGAGGCTGAAGATGCCCAAAGTGGCGAGCAAGCTGAATCTCACGCAGGTGGGCCGCGTGTGTGTCACCGTCGCCGACACCGATCGCGCGATCGAGTTCTACGTCGACACGCTCGGCTTCGAGAAGGTGATCGACATCCCGATGGGCGAAGCGATGCGTTGGGTCGAGGTTGCCCTGCCGGGAACCGCGACGACGATCGCACTCGCGCCGCCCCCGCAAGGTGACGAGGCCGGCGGCAGCCAGACCGGGATCTGCCTCGACACCTCGGATGTCGACGCCGACCACGCCGCACTGAAGGCCGCCGGCGTCGATGTCGATGCCGAGGTCACCCGCTGGGGCGGCCCGGTGCCGCCGATGTTCTGGCTCCGCGACCCGGACGGAAACGCGCTCATCGTCGTCCAGCCATCGTCCTAGTGGGGTAACCGAACCCGGTTTGCTCTCTCAACCTGGTTCATGAGTTTCCGCGGAAGGTCGCGGGAGTGCGAAACTCATGAACCAGGTTCACAACCGGAACCTGGTTCTGGGCCACCCTTCGATGAGTGACGCGATCTTTCGAGACAACCAGGCGGAACTGCGGTATGAGGCGCTCGCCGACGACGGCAACGTGATCGCGGAGATCCGCTACCGCACCGAACCGGGGACGGTGGTGCTGGTTCACACGGAGGTGGCCCCGTCGGCCGAGGGCACGGGCGTCGGGTCCCAACTCGTCAAGGAAGCGCTCGACGACATCCGGAAGCGGGGGCTCCGCGTCGTACCGGTCTGCCCCTTCGTCGCCGCCTACATCCGCCGACACCGCGAATACGCCGACCTGGTCGGGACGGACCCGGCCACGCCGTCGTGAAACGATGCCGAGATGAGTGTCTTTTGGGCGGCCTTGGTGGTCGTCGCAGTCACCGCGATCGCGGTGACCGTGATGTTGCTCGTCCGCCGGCGTGCCCCTGCGGGCAGCTTCTTCGAGGACGGAGACCGCGCGGCAGCCGTGTTCGGCGTGATCGCGACGGCGTTCGCCGTGCTGATCGGGTTCGTCGTGTTCCTCGCCTTCGAGAGCTACGACACTGCGCGCAGCGGCGCCGAGGCGGAGGCTCGCACCATCGCCCAGCAGTTCGAGACGGCGCAGTTCATGCCGGCCCCGGCCGCGGCTCAGCTCTCAGGCGATCTCGTCTGCTATGCCCGCGCCGTCGTCTACCAGGAGTGGCCGAAGATGGAGTCGGGGCACGCCGTCGATGCCATCAACCCGTGGACTGTCGTGATGTTCCGCACGCTCCGCACGGTCGAGCCGAAGTCGAATGCCGAACAGACGGCATACAGCAAGTGGTTCGACCAGCGATTCGACCGGGAGGCCGCGCGGGCCGACCGCCTGCACGGCGCCGAGGGTGTGATCCCGGCTCCGCTCTGGATCGTCCTCTTCTTCAGCGCCGCAGTCATCTTCATCTTCATGCTCTTCTTCGCCGACAGCGCGGAGCGGCTGATCGTCCAGGCGACCATGATGGGCGGCGTCGCGGCGATCGTCAGCGCAACCCTGCTTCTGCTCCTGTTCCTCGACAGCCCCTACCACCCCGGGCTGGGCGCGCTTCGCCCGACCCAGATGGAACGGACACTCACGCTCCTGCAGCAGGAGGCAGCCATCGTGGGCGGCGTCTCGCCTCCGTGCGACAAGTTCGGCGTCGCCCGAGGCTGAGCCGGCTCTCAGCCGTCGATCGCCGGTGCCGCGCCGTACTCGTCGTCGGTGACGTGGTCGCCCCAGGTCGCGGTCTTGCCCTCGGCGTCGACCTGGAGCATTGCGAGGTGCGTCATGAAGCGGTTGGGCGCGGCGCCGTGCCAGTGATCCTCGCCCGGCTCGAAGAAGACGCGATCGCCGGGCCGGATCACCTCGATCGGGCCGCCGCGGCGCTGCGCGAGACCGACGCCCTCGGTGACCCAGATCGTCTGACCGTTCGGATGCGTGTGCCACGCGGTACGCGCGCCCGGCGTGAAGTGGACGCTGCTGGCGCTCAGACGCGAATCGCTCGACGGCACGGCGACCGGGTCGACGTAGACCGTCCCGGTGAACCACTCGCTCGGCCCCCGCGCGGTCTCGGTGGCGTTTCTCGTGATCTCCATGGTCGTTTCTCCTTCCTCCGATGTCGATTGCGGCGTCTCGGAACATTTGGCCGGCAATCGAACCGGCTTGTTTCTTGACCCGGGTTCACAACCCGAACCGGTTCCTACTGCGCGTTTCGGCACCGTGAGGGTAACTCCGCGTCGACGCGCTGGGAGGGCCTGCCGGTACCAGGATCAGCAGGGTCGGTCATGGCGCGCAGCCGCATGCTTGAGTTCCGCCCATGCGCGCAACGGTCATGTACGGCGCGGGCGACGTCCGCATCGACAACGTCCCTGACGCCCACCTCATCGACGCGAGCGACGCGCTCGTTCGCGTGACCCGCGCCGCGATCTGCGGCAGCGACCTGTGGCCCTACGGCCAGATGGACCCGACCGAGAGCGGCCGCCGTATGGGGCACGAATTCATCGGCGTCGTCGAAGCCGTCGGAGCAGACGTGCACACCGTCAAGCCGGGCGACCTGGTCGTGGCGCCGTTCCTCTGGTCCGACGGGACCTGCGTCTTCTGCAAGGAAGGGCTGCAACCGTCGTGCCTGCACGGAGGCAGGTATGGAGCCGACGACGTCGACGGCGGCCAGGGCGAGGCGGTTCGCGTCCCGCAGGCGGACGGGACGCTCGTCGTCCTGCCGGTCGGCGAAGACGACGCGCTGATGCCGTCGCTGCTCACCTTGTGCGACGTGATGGGCACGGGACATCACGCCGCGCTTGCAGCCCGGGTCGGCCCCGGCAAGACCGCGGTCGTCGTCGGCGACGGCGCCGTGGGCCTCTGCGGCGTGATCGCAGCCAAGCGGCTCGGCGCGGAGCAGATCATCCTCCTCGGCCGCCACCCGGACCGGATCGCGCTCGCCGCGGAGTTCGGGGCAACGGACATCGTCAGCGAACGCGGCGACGAGGCGATCGAACGCGTTCGTGAGCTCACGAACGGCCTGGGCGCGCCCTCCGTGCTCGAGTGCGTCGGGCACGACCAGGCGGTTGCGACGGCACTCGGGATCGTCCGCCCGGCGGCGCCGTCGGCCGGGTCGGCCTGCCGCAGCACGAGGCGGTCCCGACGACCCTGAAGACCTTCTTCGACAACGTCACGATCAGCGGCGGCCCGGCTCCGGCCCGCGCCTACATCGAGGAGCTCCTGCCGGATGTCCTCGAAGGACGGATCGAGCCGGGTCGCGTCTTCGATCGGACCACGAACCTCGACGGCGTGCCCGACGGCTATCGCGCGATGAACGAGCGCGAGGCGATCAAGGTCGCGATCGAGCTCTGATGAGTGCCTCGACGAAAGGACGCGCGATGCAGAAGCGAACACTTGGAAGCAACCTCGAAGTCTCGGCGCTCGGCCTCGGCTGCATGGGGATGAGCTCGAGTTTCCCGCCCTTCCCCGACCCGCAGGAGATGATCCCGCTGATCCGCACGGCCGTCGAGCGGGGCGTCACGTTCTTCGACACCGCGCAGGTCTACGGCCCGTTCACGAACGAAACACTCGTGGGGGAAGCTCTCGAGCCCGTTCGCGAGCAGGTCGTGATCGCGACCAAGTTCGGCTTCGACTTCTCCGGCGGCGACCGGGGCGGGCTGGACAGCCGGCCCGAGACGATCAAGCGGTCCGTCGACGACTCGCTGAAGCGGCTCAGGACGGGCACGATCGACCTCCTCTACCAGCACCGCGTCGACCCGAGCGTGCCGATCGAAGACGTCGCGGGCGCGGTGAAGGAGCTGATCGCGGAGGGAAAGGTCAAGCACTTCGGGCTCTCCGAGGCCGGCGCGCAGACGATCCGTCGCGCGCATGCGGTTCAGCCGGTCACGGCGATCCAGAGTGAGTACTCGCTCTGGTGGCGCGAGCCGGAGACGAAGCTCTTCCCGACGCTCGAGGAGCTGGGGATCGGGTTCGTTCCCTTCAGCCCGCTCGGCAAGGGCTTCCTGACCGGGAAGATCGACGTGAACACCGAGTTCGAGAGCGGCGACTTTCGCAACACGGTGCCGCGGTTCGTCGATACCGACGCGCGGAAGGCGAACCTCGCGTTCGTCGAGCTGATCGCCCGCATCGCCGAGCGAAAAGGAGCGACGTCCGCGCAGATCGCACTGGCCTGGATACTCGCGCAGAAACCGTGGATGGCACCGATCCCCGGGACCACGAAGCTGCATCGACTCGAGGAGAACATCGCCTCGGCCGACGTCGAGCTGACAACCGAGGATCTCCAGGAGATCGAACGGGGCGCCTCGCAGATCACGGCCCAGGGGGAGCGCTACTCGGAGGCGAACCAGCGGATGATCGACCCCTGAGTCGCGCCGTCCCTACGTCGCCAACGCGACTCGTTGGGCCGCGGTGACCGGGTCCCCCTCGAGGAGCTCGGCGCCGACGGACGCCGCGAGCCACGCGTTGGCGCCGGCGCCCGCGACGGCAAGCCGGTGCGAACCTGCGAGGGCGACGAGCTCCCGGCGGCCCGCGGGCTTCACTGAGACGACGACGAGGTTCAGGACCACGATCGCAGGCTGAAGCAGCCAGGCTGCGTCGCCGAGGCCCGGGAGCGGCGTGTCGATCCCGAGGTAGGTGATGCGCCAGCCACGCGCGCGCAGGGCGAGGCCGAAGCAGATCAGCCCGAGGTCGTGCAACTCGCCCGGCACGCACGCGAGCAGGGCGCGTGGACCGCCGCCGACTCCCCACCCGCGGCCGAGCCCGAGCAGCCGGCCGCGGAGCAGGCTCGACGCGAAGTGCTCCTGCGCCACCGATGCCTCCCCGCGCTCCCACCGCTCGCCCAGCTCGCCCAGGTACGGAACGACGAGGTCGCGGAGCACGGCGTCGATCGTGAAGTCCGCGATCGCACGGTCGAGAGCAGCGTGCGCGTTGGCGTCGTCGAACGAGTCGAGCGCCTGCCGCAGCGCGGCCGCATGGTCACCGAGGCGCGCACTGTCCTCGGCGCCCGGCAGGTCGAGGACGGGCTCTTCGCGCGCGAGGCGCGCCGCTTCGGCAGCAGAGATGCCCGCTGCGAGGTGCTCGAGCATGCGCCCCACCCGCCGTCCGTCCTCCTCGCTGTAGAGCCGGAACCCTCCTTCGCTGCGCGCCGGAGACAACAGGTGGTAGCGCCGCTCCCAGACGCGCAGAAGCTCGGGGCTGACACCGGCGCGGCGGCTCAGCTCGCCGATACGCAGGCGGCCGCGGCCCTCGCTCTGCACGGCCGGCTCAGCCACGCGACGCCTCGGCGGTCGGCGCACGCGCGGGCACGTGGCGCCTGCGCTCGAGCTGCGGCACGTCCGGCGTGCGAACGTCCCAGACGAGGCCCGCCTTCTCGAGCCCGCGGATCACCCACCACGAGACGTCGAACTGCCCGCGCAGGAGACCGTGCCGGGCGGAGGCCGGGAATGCGTGGTGATTGTTGTGCCACCCCTCGCCGAAGACGAGGAGCGCAACGAGCCAGTTGTTCCGCGCCTCGTCCCGCGAGCGAAAGTCCTGCCGGCCGAACATGTGGCAGATCGAGTTCACGGCGAACGTCGCGTGCTGGTAGAGGAAGATGCGGAGCAGGCCGCCCCAGACCAGCGCCTCGAGCCCGCGCTCCCAGGTCCCGCCGACGAGATACCCGATGCCGAACGGGATGCCGAGGGTCAGCAGCACCCACACGAGGTACAGGCGATCGATCCAGCGAACCAGGCGGTCGTCGTACAGGTCCTTGCCGTAGACGCGGCCCTGTTCCATGCCGAGATTCGTGAAGAGCCAGCCGACGTGGGCATGCACGAAGCCACGGAGCGCACCGCCGAATCCCTCGCCGTGCCCGTGCGGGGAATGCGGGTCTCCCGGCTGGTCCGAGAGCGCGTGATGCTTACGGTGGTCGGTGACCCATTGCGTCACCGGGCCTTGCATGGTCATGCAGCCGAGGATCGCCAGCGTCGCCTTCACCGCCGGATGCGCGCTGAAGCCCCGGTGAGTGAAATAGCGGTGGAAGCCGATCGTCGTCCCGAACGCGCAGATCACGTAGAGCGCGACGAGCAGGATCAGATCGACCGGGTGGAACGCGACGCCCCAGAGGAGGCCCATCGCCGAGGCGAGCCCGAGCGGCGGGACGACGACCGCAACCAGCGTCACGACCTTGCTGATCGCGCTGCTCGTCGGCCGGACGGTCCCGATCGCTACGCTGCTGTCCAATGTTTGTCCCATGTCTGTCGAGAGATCGTACCTGTTGGGCCAACCGTTGCTCGCCCGCAGGCGAATGCGGCTCATGAAGATCGCGATCGTCGGGAGCGGAATCTCCGGGCTCGGGGCCGCGCACGTGCTTTCGCGCGCGCACGACATCCAGGTGTTCGAGCGCGCACCGCGCGCCGGAGGGCACACCCGCACCATCAGGCACGCCGGCCTCGCCCTCGACACGGGCTTCCTCGTCCACAACGTCCGCAACTACCCGCTGCTGACGCGGCTCTTCGACGAGCTCGGTGTCGCGACGCAACCGTCGGAGATGTCCTTCTCGGTCTCGTGTCCCTGCGGCCTCGAGTACTCAGGGCGACGTCCGTTCGCGCAGCCGCGCCGAGCCGCCGACCCCCGGTTCCTCGGACTGCTCGGGGAGATCGGCCGCTGGCTCGTCACCGCACGGCTTTCACTCGACGGCGTCGACGAGGGCTGGTCGCTCGGCCGCTACCTCGACGAGCACCGCTTTTCGCCGCGGTTCCGCCGCCACTTCCTCGTCCCGTTGACCGCCGCGCTCTGGTCGACTGCGCCGGGACGCGCGCTGGAGTACCCGGCTGCGACCGCAATCAGGTTCTTCGACAACCACGGGATGCTCGGCTTCGGCCGCCGCGAGTGGCGCTACGTCACCGGCGGCAGCGACAGCTATGTGCGCGTGCTCGCCGATCGCCTCGGCCCGCGTCTGCAGCTCGGCAGGGGCGTGCGGTCGCTTCGGCGCACGAACGACGGCATCGAGCTGCGGACGGACGACGATGCTTCACACTCGTTCGACGCCGTCGTCGTCGCGACCCACGCCGACCAGGCGCTGCGCCTGCTCGAGGATCCGACAGACGCAGAACGGGGCATTCTCGGCGCGTTCGGGTACACGACGAACGAGGCGATCCTGCACACGGACTCGACGCAGCTCCCGACGACGCAGTCGGCGCGCGCCTCGTGGAATTACCGCGTCGGGGACAACGGCAAGCCGACGATGACGTACTACCTGAACCGCCTGCAGACGCTCGGCGACGAGACCGACTGGTGCCTGACGCTGAACGGTGAGATCGCCGAGGAGCACGTCGTCGACCGCGGGACGTTCGAGCATCCCCTCTATACGGTCGAGAGCGTTCTCGCCCAGCGGAAACTGCCGTCGCTCTCGGGCGTACGGCGGACGTGGTTCGCCGGCGCACACCATGGCAACGGGTTCCACGAGGACGGTCTGGCCTCAGGCGTCCGGGCTGCCGAGTCGATCGGAGTCGCCTGGTGAGATCGGCGATCTACGAAGGCACGCTGATGCACGCCCGCCGCACGCCCGTGCGCAACGTGTTCACGTATCCGGTCTCGTACTGGCTGCTCGACCTCGACGAGTTGCCCGAGCTCGATCGGCGGCTCGCGCTCTTCTCGCACAACGGTCGCAACGTCGTCTCGTTCAGGGACTCCGACCACTTCGACGGCGGTCCGTCGGCCAAGATGTCCGTGCTCGAGCTGGTCAGCGACGAGAGCGTCGAGCGGGTGGTCGTCCTGACCCAGCCCCGCGTGCTCGGCTACGTCTTCAACCCCGTGTCGTTCTACTGGTGCTACCGCGGCGACGGATCGCTCGCGTGCATGGTCGCGGAGCTGAGCAACACCTTCGGCGAGCGGCTGCCCGAGGTGCTGCGCGGTCCCGGCCCGCACTACGAGCAGGACAAGCGCCTCCACGTCTCGCCCTTCTTCGGGCTCGACCAGTCCTACGAGTGGGCCTTCTCGCAACCGGGCGAGACCGTCTGGGCGCGCATCCACGTCCGCGAGGACGAGACGAAACCGCTCACCGCGGTCCTCCACGGGGAGCGGCGTGAGCTGACCAACGGCTCGGTCGCCCGGTCGCTCGCGCGGTATCCGCTGATGCCGCTGCAAGTGACCGCATTGATTCACCGGCAGGCGTTGAGGCTCTGGCTGAAGCGCGTGCCGTTCCACCACAAGCCGCCGTTCGTGCCCGGACAGGGGTCGGTGCGGGCGTGAGCGTGGCGGAGCGCACTCTGCGCCCGGCGCCGAAGGCGCGCGCACCGCTCGTCGACCGAGCGGCGGTCGCGATCCTCGAGCGGGAGCTCGCGCACCTGGAGGGCGGCTCGCTCGACGTGACGCTGCCGGACGGGACGCGGCGAACGTTCGGCGCGGGGGACCCGGTGAGTCTCGTGATCAAGGACCGCGCGCTCTTCCGCCGGCTCGCGACGCGCGGCAAGGTCGGCCTCGGCGAGTCGTACACAGCGGGGGACTGGGATACAGACGACCTCGTCGGCCTGTTCGAGTTGCTGCTGCGCAACTCGGAGTCCGCCGCATCCCGCAACGGCGCCATACGGCGTCTCCTCGCTGCGCGGCCGCGGCCGAACCGGCGCAACGGGCTGCTACGCGCGCGCCGCAACATCTCGTATCACTACGACCTCGGCAACGAGCTCTTCGCGTTGATGCTCGACGAGACGATGACGTACTCGTGCGGCGTCTTCGAGCGTCCCGGCGCAACGCTCGCCCAGGCGCAGCGCGCCAAGCTGCAGCGCGTCTGCGACAAGCTGCAGCTCGGTCCGGACGACCATGTGCTCGAGATCGGCTGCGGGTGGGGTGGCTTCGCGCTCCACGCGGCGGCGACCACGGGCTGCCGGGTGACGGCGCTGACGATCTCGGCCGAGCAGGCGAAGCTCGCGCGTGAGCGGGTCCGGGCCGCGGGCCTGACGGACCGGATCGCCGTCGTCGAGGAGGACTACCGCGAGCACGACGGCCGCTACACGAAGGTCGCCTCGATCGAGATGCTGGAGGCGATCGGCGAGAACCAGTTCGGCACGTACTTCGCAACGATCGACCGCGTGCTCGAGCGCGACGGAATCGCATGCGTGCAGACGATCCTGATCCCCGACGACCGCTGGGATCGCTATCGGAAGACTCCGGACTGGATCGAGCAGTACGTCTTCCCCGGTTGTCTGATCCCGTCGCTGACCGCGCTCACGAGGAGCGCGACCGAGTCGTCACGGCTGACCGTGCTCGAAGTCCACGAGATCGGCCCGCACTACGCCGAGACGCTGCGGCACTGGCGTGCGAACTTCCACGAGCGCATCGACGAGGTGCGGGCCCTCGGCTACGACCGGACGTTCGAGCGAACCTGGGACTTCTACCTCGCGTTCTGCGAGGCCGGCTTCCGGCTGCGCGCGCTACGCGACGTTCAACTTGTCCTGTCGCGATCGCTGAACGAATCCGTCGCGTTCTGACAGAACGCCCACAGTCGCGCCCGCTCGCGGGCTTCGTCGAGCCGACGGGTGCCAGGCAGGCGATGCGTGGTGCGGGCGCGCCGATCCAGAAAGAACAGACCGCTACAGCCGACGACGTCGGGTGACGCAGCAAGCCACGCGATCGTGTCCGCGCCTTGACGCGGGCTTCGGAGCAACGGCGAAAGCGCTCGACTGAAGCGCGGCAGTGAGGTTCGGAGGCCCGGTGTGTCCGACCAGCCGGGGTGCATGGTGTTCACCGTGACGCTCGTGCCGGAGAGCCGCCGTGTCCACTCCTCCGCGAGTGCAACCTGAGCCCGCTTGGCGCGCGCGTAGGCCCTGACACCGTCGTAGTCGGCGGCGGTCGGCTGGAGCTTCTCGACGTCGAGGCGCTCTGCGTACATCCCACCCGACGTGACGCTGATCACACGCGCCGACGACGCCTCGAGCAGCGGCAGCAGCTTGCGGATCAGGAGGAACTGCGACAGGACGTGCGTCGCGAGCGTGACCTCGAACCCCTCGTCAGTGAGTGTGAACGCGGGCGTCATCACGCCGGCATTCAGGACGAGCACGTCGAGCCGATCGTGTGCTGCGGCGAACCGATCGGCGAACGCGCCGGTTGCCGCGAGGGACGACAGATCTGCGACGTCCGACTCCGAGCCGGGTATCTCGGTACGGGCGCGCTCGGTCTTCTCGGCGTTGCGACCGACCACGCAGACGTGAGCGCCCTGGCGGGCAAGCAGCCCTGCCGCTTCGCGGCCGAGGCCCGAGGTCGCCCCGGTGACGATCGCGGTGCTCCCGTCGAGGCGCAGTTCGTCGAGCGGGGTCCAGTCGTAGAGACGGGCCCGCGCCGCATAGCCGGGACGCAGGAAACTGCCGACGATGCTCGTTTCGAGCACGCCGTCGAGGGCGCGAGCGAGCTTCACGGGTTGAGCGCCGAGCGCATGCCCGCGGCGGCCTTGTCGCCCGTGCGCTTGAAGATCAACTGCATGAGCGGGCCGAGCATGCGGGCCGGGCCCTTGAACTCGAGCAGCGCGTCGTAGTGCACCGTCGACCCGCCGTCGGCGGCGACGACCGTGATCGTGTCGCGCGAGATGAACGAGGGTTGCTCTGCTTGGAGCACCACCAGTTGCGGCTCGTCGTACGAGACGATGCCGTAGCGCATCGGCAGTCTTCGCCCGCCGAACTTCACCACGAGATCGAACGTCGAGCCCTTGCCGACGACGCCGTCGCTCGACCGAGAAGCCTCGACGACGCTCGGGTCCCACTGCAGTGCGTTCGAGAAGTCCGCCATGTAGGCAAACGCCTCGGAGCCGGAGAGCGTCGACTCGATTGTCGTGACGTAGCGCGCGATGCGGCGATCATAGGCAGTCGGCGCTGATTCACCCGGGACGCAGTGGTATTCTCGGCCACCGCGCAAACCCATGGGGCAAGGGAGGAGGCCCGGAGTGGCATCGGACATTTTCGCCAAGATCGGCGACATCAAGGGCGAGTCGCTGGACGACAAGCACAAGGACGAGATCGAGATCCTGAGCTGGTCCTGGGGCCTCGCGAACCATTCGGCACCGGCCCCGGCCGGGGGTGGAGGCGGTGCCGGCAAGGCGAGCTTCCACGACCTCTCCTTCACACACAAGATCGACAAGGCCTCACCCGTGTTGATGCAGAGCTGCGCGACCGGTGTGCATCTGAAGGAAGCGACGATCACGCATCGCAAGGCAGGCAAGGGACAGCAAGAGTTTCTCGTCGTCAAGATGAACGACGTGATCATCACCAGCGTGACGAATCAGGACGTCAACGCGGGCAATGCCGTCGAGACCGTCACCCTGGCGTTTGCAAAGGTCGATCTCGCATACTCGCCGCAGAAGGCCGACGGCTCGTTCGACGCCGGGATTCACTTCAAGTACGACATCAAGGCCAGCAAGGGGTTCTAGCCAGAGGCCGCACGTGGCGAACGACGACCGCGCGCTCAGCCTGGACGAGGCGATGTCGGTCGCCCTCGTGCTGCACCAGAACGAGCAGTGGGCGGCCGCGGCCGACGTCTACGGCAGCATCCTCGAAGTCGCGCCTGACCATGCCGACGCGTTGCATTTCTCGGGTGTGCTCGCGCACCAACGGGCGAGGAGCGAGGAAGCAGTCGGCCTGATCGGGCGAAGTCTCGAGCTCGAGCCCGAGCGGGCGGACTGGCACAGCAATCTCGGGATCGTCCTGCAGAATCGGCTCGAGCTGGACGAGGCGATCGATGCGTATCGGCGCGCGATCGCGCTCGACCCGAATCACGCCAACGCGCACAACAACCTCGGTGTCGTACTGAGGGCGAAGGGCGACGTGGTCAGGGCGGAAGCGGAGTATCGAGCCGCCATCGGCATCGATCCCGAGCATTCGGACGCGTACAACAACCTCGGCGTCCTGCTGAACGGTCAGAAGCGATCGCACGAAGCGGCCCTCTGCTTCTCGAAGGTGATCACGCTGAGGCCGAGGGACCCGGAGGCTCGGAGGCTGCTCGCACTCGCGCACACCACGCTCGGCGAGGTCGACAAGGCGGTGGAGGTGTTCGAGGAGTGGCTGGAGGAGGAGCCGGACGATCCGATCGCGCGGCACATGCTCGCGGCCTGCACCGGGCGCGATGTCCCGGCGCGCGCCTCGGACGCATACGTCGAGCGCACGTTCGACAGCTTCGCGGCCAGCTTCGATTCCAAGCTCGAGCGGCTGTCGTACCGGGCACCCGCCCTCGTCGCCGAGATGCTGACGCGATCGAATGGCGACGCGTCGCGGAGTCTCGACGTCCTCGATGTCGGCTGCGGGACCGGGCTCTGCGGGCCGCTCGTCGCGCCGTACGCGCGCCGCCTCGTCGGCGTCGACCTCTCCGCACGCATGATCGCGCAAGCCCGGGAGCGAAATGTCTACGACGAGCTGGTCAAAGGTGAATTGACCGCCTACCTGCGCGAGCTCACCGCGGAGGTCGATGTGGTCCTGTCGGCAGACACCCTCGTCTATTTCGGACCGCTCGAGGACGTCGTCGCGGCCTCCGCGAACGCGTTGCGGCCCGCCGGGCGGCTGATCTTCACCGTCGAGGAACTGGAGGGCGTCGAGGGCGAGTCCGGGTACTCCCTCGGCCCGAGTGGGCGCTATCGCCATGGGCGCGGCTACCTCGAGCGCGTGCTCGCGGATGCGGATCTGCAACCGGAGATCGTGCCGGCGGAGCTCCGTCTCGAAGCCGGCGATCCGGTCGCGGGCCTCGTGGTGCGAGGCCACCAAGCCGGCCGGCTGACAATCAGTCGACACCGAATTCTTACGTTTCCGCGGATCTGAGATTGGGTAGACCTGCTGCATTCGTCCGGCGAACTGCGTGCACATTGGGGGGCGGAGGCTCGATCCGGGGGATCGGTCTCTTGCTCTGCCTTGGTGTGCTCGGGCTCGGTGCGTCTGCCGGCAGCGCTGCTTCGTCGACGACGACGACGTTCGCGGCGGTTGCTGATGCCTATGTGGTCGGTGGGACGACCAACCAGAACAACGGCACCGCCACCACGCTGCGGATCAAGCCGTCGTTCCCCGCAGAGACCAGCTACCTGAAGTTCAACGTCAGCGGCCTCACCGGAGCGGTGCAGAGCGCGACCCTCAGCGCGTCAACGCGCTCTCCGGCATGAACTGGGGCTTCGACGCCTACACGACGAGCTCCAGCTGGACCGAAACAGCACTCACCTACCAAAACGCCCCCGCCGCGGCGACGAAACTCGGCAGCTTCCCCTCCGGCGCGCTCACCGGCTGGATCTCCCTCGACGTCACCCCGACAGTCACCGCCAACGGCACCTACAGCTTCGCGCTCGTCGGCACCTACTGGCAAGAGATCTCGCTCGCCGCACGCGAATCCGGCGCCAACGCACCCCAACTCGTGATCACCACCGGCGGCGCATCGCCGCCCCCCGACACCCAACCGCCCACAGCGCCCGGCAACCTGGCCGTCACGAACGCGACCGCGACGTCGCTCACCCTCGGCTGGACCGCCGCCACCGACGACACCGCCGTCACCGGCTACAACCTCTACAACGGAGCGACCAAGGTCGCGACCGTCGGCTCCCCTTCGTACGCCTTCACCGGCCTCGGCTGCGGCTCCACTTACACGCTCGGAGTCGAGGCCTTCGACGCAGCAGGTAACACCTCCCCGCGTCCGACACTCGATGCCTCGACGGCCGCCTGCGCCGACACCCAAGCACCCACCGGCACCCGGCAACCTGACCGTCACGAACACGACCGCCACTTCGCTCACCCTCGGCTGGACCGCCGCCACCGACAACACCGCCGTCACCGGCTACAACCTCTACAACGGCGCGGCCAAGGTCGCCACCGTCACCTCCGGCTCCTACACGTACACCGGCCTGACCTGCGGCTCCAGCTACACGCTCGGGGTCGAAGCCTTCGACGCAGCCGGCAACACCTCTTCACGGCCCAGCCTCAGCGCGACCAGTGCTTCGTGCGGCCCGACCTCGACAACGTTTGCAGCGATTGCTGATGCCTACGTGGTCGGTGGGACGACCAACCAGAACAACGGCACGGCGACCACGCTGCGGATCAAGCCCTCCAACCCCGTGGAGACCAGCTACCTGAAGTTCAACGTCAGCGGCCTCACCGGAGCGGTGCAGAGCGCGACGCCTCAGGGTCAACGCGCTCTCCGGCATGAACTGGGGCTTCGATGCCTACAGCACCAGCTCGAGCTGGACGGAGACCGCACTCACCTACCAGAACGCCCCTGCCGCGGCGACGAATCTCGGCAGCTTCCCCTCGGGCACGCTCACCGGCTGGATCTCCCTCGACGTCACCCCGGCAGTCACCGCCAACGGCACCTACAGCTTCGCGCTCGTCGGCACCTACTGGCAGGAGATCTCGCTCGCAGCACGCGAATCCGGCGCCAACGCGCCGCAACTCGTCGTCACCACGAGCGGCCCGCCCCCGCCCACCGACGCCCAGGCGCCGACCGCGCCGGCCAACCTCGTCCAGACCGGCAGCTCGACCACCAGCATCTCGCTCTCCTGGAGCGCCGCCACCGACAACGTCGGCGTCACCGGCTACGGCCTCTACCTCAACGGAACCGCCACAACACCAGCAACCACCACCAACACGACCATCTCCAGCCTCGCCTGCGGCACGAGCTATCAACTCGCAGTCGACGCCTACGACGCCGCCGGCAACCGGTCCCCCCAAACAACCACTACCGCCACCACCACCGCCTGCCCCACCGACACCCAAGCACCCACCGCACCCAGCAACCTCAACATCACCAACGCCACCACCACCTCACTCACCCTCGGCTGGACCGCCGCCACCGACAACACCGCCGTCACCGGCTATAACCTCTACCGCTCGTCGACCTCCGGTTTCACGCCGTCGGCGGGCAACCGGATCGCCCAGCCGACCGCGACCAGCTATACGGACTCGGGCCTGGCAGCCGGCACCTACTACTACCGAGCGACGGCCCGTGACGCCGCCGGCAACGAGAGCCTCCCGTCCGCCCAGGCGACGGGGACGGTCACGACGGGCGGCGCGCCCGCCCCGGTCCCGGTACCTGCTGCGAGCACGCCCGGCGTCACCGTCGGCGGGGGTTTCGTGGAAGCCTCGGCGCGTCAGATCCTTCGCACGAGCGGCGGCACCGTCTACGTGATCACGGCCGACGACAATCCCTGCCAGACAGGCGGTAGCGGCGTCATCCGGGCCTGGGAGGGGACGGGCGCCCAGCCGGCGAACGCGAATGTCCCCACCGGCTTCGCGGAGCAGGACAGCGCCCATCACCCCGTCTCGGCCGGCAGTGGCAGCTGCGTCTTCTCCGGAGGTGTGACCTCGACCTTGCTGAGCCCGGACAGCCGCCTGGACTCGGCCGGCACCATCCACCTCGCCTACATGGACGGCAGGACCGGCAATGTCTACTACCAGACGTTCTCGACTGCCACCAACACCTGGGGCGCGCGCACGACCATCGGGACGGGCGGGCAGACCAACTCGGGCTCCGGCTGGCCCCGGGGCGGGCAGGTCGCACTCACGCTCGACGCCTCGGACGTCCCCCGCGTCCTCTATGCGACCTCCGGCACCTCGAACTCACTCAGGTATACGAGCCGCGTCGGAGGAAGCTGGTCGGCACCGGTCGTCGTCGCCACCGGGACGAACATCATGCACCCGTCGCTCGTGACTTCCCTCGACGGCACGCTGCACGCCGCATGGCTCGACAACTCGCTCGCCACGCACGCGACAGTGAGGTACTCGCACTTCGTCTCCGGCAGCTGGAGCGCACCCGAGACGGTCAGTGCCGGTGACGCCGTGGTGCTCAACAACACCGATGACGATCAGGGCCCGAGCATCGCGACCGATCCGTCCAATCGGCCGCACGTCCTCTTCATGGACGGTACGGCGAACGGGACCAACGACTACGTGCGCATGCGCTACCGCACGAGCAGCGGGACATGGACGGACGACACCCCGCCCGGAGGCGCCGGCGGCGCGAGCAACCCTGCCGGCACCTGGTTCTCCCACACGCCCGCAGAACTACGTGTCGTCGACCGGGGACGACTACGTCTTCCTCGGGCACGACGTCAACATCTCGCCGGGCGGCTACGAGTACCAGGTCGGGGGGCCCGGCGGAAGCTGGAGCGCGTACGCGACGCTCGACCCGCGCAACAGGTCCAACACCACCGCGGGCGCCCCCGGTCTCGACGGCTCCGCCTCGATCCGGTTCGATCCGCTCCGGGACACGAACCCGGGCATCATCGACATCCTCTACTACGACGAGAGCGACGGCACCGCGGGCTACGACCACCACGCCACGCTGTACTACAAAGCCCTCGTCATTCGCTGAGCCGCGCGAGCGCCCGCGAGAATGACGGCGGACGATCTCCGGCCACCGATCTGCCCCGTCTGCGGCGTGACGATGGTGCCGGCCGAACTGAGCGCGCAAGACGCTCGCGACGGCGACTGGATCTGCGTGGAATGCGAGGAAACGGGCGAGTCACCCTGACGACGGCGAGGCGCCTCTATGGCAGCAGGGCCAGCTGTCGGGACCGTGCGTCGGGGGTCAGGAACTCGAGCAGCCGCTCGGCCTCGACTGCGACCTGCCTGCGGTCGGCCCCGCCGAGTGCGATCCGCGCTTCCACGACGAGCGTGGCGTCCCGTGTCTTGTCCCTCGCCCTCCATGCTCCGGCGAGGAACCCGTCGACGAAGAACGTGCCCTGGTTCCTGAAGGAGTGGCCCCACCTGACCTCGTCCATGATCCGCGTGCGGTCGGCGTGTGAGAGGAAGCTGTTGTCGAATTCGGGCAGAAAGCGAACGGGTGCCGCAACCGAGCCGTCGACGAACATGCCGTCCGCAGCGTCGTACAGCTGGCGCCCCGCTTCGTCGCGATAGACGCGCAGCTGCGGTCGCAGGCGATCGACGATCGAGCGCACGTCGCCGAGCCACGACCAGGCACGGATGTCGGCGAGCGAAGCTGGTCCGTACGCTCGGAGATACCGGAGCACGAGGTCATCCACGCTCATCGTGACGGCAGGTCCCGGACCGAGCCAGTTGCTCAGAGTGGTCAGCATGGGCTGAAGCGTCTTGCCCCAGACCCCACGCGGCGTCACCTGCACGAGCGGGACGAGGTAACGAATCGTGTACGCGAGCGAGCTCGGATCGTGATCGGGCCACTCCTCGCCCAGAGTCGCGGCGAGTTGCGCGATCGTTCTGGGCTCCTCTTCGACGAGCTCGACGCCACGCGCGACGAGCGGAGCGAGGTCGAGACCGGTCAGATTCCGCGCGAAAGCACTCGACGCATAGGTGCGCTCGGTGACGCTCTGCAAGACCGGGCGGATGCGAAGGCCGTCGCGTGCGCTGACGAGATGAAGCGTCGCGCGCATCACCGGCATTCGGACCGCCTCCCGATCGAGCAGCAGCCGGCCGAGCCCGGCCGGGTCGAACGCCTGCAGCCGCGACCAGAGGCCGACGTAGGGATCGAGTGGAACCTGCGCCTGCATCCCCACGAGGTGCTCGACCGCGTCGAGGGGAGGCAGATCCACACGCTCGAGCAGGAACTGGCGGGCCAGAAACGACCTGTTCAGCGTGCGCCGGTCGAGAACACTGCCTTCCGGAGGGCTATCCAAGCCGCCTCGCCGGAAGGCCGTAAGATGATCGCTCCGTGAACATCGTCGTCTCGAATCTCAAGGGGGGCGTCGGCAAGACGACGACCGCCGTCTATCTTGCCGCTGCCGCGGTCGCGAAGGGGCACGACCCTGTGGTGCTCGTCGACGCCGACCGGCAGGCCTCCTCGGCCGAGTGGCTCGAGGAACGGCCGCTGGAGGGCGTGACGACCGTCGAAGCCCCGTCCGAGCGCACCTTGACGCGGGCGATGAGCGGCCACGACGGCCTCGGCATCGTGGACACGCCGCCCGGCGACGAGCGGCTCGTGCAGTCAGCGATCGGCTCGGCCGATGCGATCGTCATCCCGACCCGGGCCGGAGGGGTCGAGTTCTCGCGCGTGGTTGCGACCCTCGACCTGATCCCCGCGAAGACGCCACGCGGCGTCGTCATCTGCTCCGCCCGGCTGGGGACCAACGACCTCGACGAGACGATCGCGTGGTGGAAGGCGGAGAAAGTCCCGATCTGGGGCGTGATTCCCGAACGCGTGGGCATCGCTGCCGGCCCCGAGGCGCGCCTCTACCGGGAAGGGCTGGACGAATACGAGAAGGTCCTGCGGCGCGCCCTGCGCGGCACGGGCTGATCCTCTCTCCTACGCCGTCAGCGGGTTGGCACCGCGTCGGTGATGTCAGGCGTCCAGATGAACGAGCTCGTCTTCGCCCGATTCTGGCAAACCCCCGCGAGCACGGTCGTCGCCCCGATGAAGGACTTCTTGTCGAGCGGCCGCTTGTCGCTCCAACACTGCCAGCCGGCTGGAGCAAGACGCAGCTTCTTGTTGGGGCCTGTGTACGGCTGCTTCGTCAGGCGGCGCACCCAGCTGTTGACGAAGCTGCACTTCGCGTGGAATCCGGAAAGGTCGTAGCTCGAGCTGCGCCACTTCACGCCGTTGTAGAGCCAGAGGAACTGGGTCGCGTGCACACGAGGGCAGCAGCAGCCGTCGCCTCCAAAGTCCCGGTGTGTGAATCCGGCCGCCGCCGCGGTCCCGGTCAGCATCAACATCAGGACGACCGCGATTGAAAGCGACAGCAGTCGGATCTGGCAGCGGCGTGACAGACGTTCCCTCATGGCTTCCTCCTGGAGTCGCGGAGCAGACACCACCCTCGTCAGATCCGCGAGGAAGAAGGCATTCGCGTACGGACACGACCGCCTCGCTGACCTCCGACTCTATGACTCCGTCACATGCGAAGCAAGACGCAAGCCGGGCCTGGGCGCTTCGTCGCCACGACGGCCTCGCGGCCCGGTAGCGTCGTAGCCTCAGTGCCTCTCCTCGACCTTCCCCTCTCAGAGCTCCAGACGTATCGCGCCGCGACCGCCGAGCCGAGCGATCTCGGCGAGTTCTGGGACGCGGCGCTCGAGTCGGCGCGGGCAACCGCCGTCGACCCGGTGCTCACCCCGTACGAGCCCGCGACGTACGGCGAGCTCGCCGCCTACGACGTCACCTTCAGCGGCGCGGACGGTCACCGCATCAAGGCGTGGTACCTGCGCCCGGCGGCGGCCGGCGACAGGCCGCTGGCCTGCCGGGTCACGTTCATCGGTTACGGCGGCGGACGCGACCTTCCCGCCGCGCACACGCTCTACCCGGCCTGCGGGCACGCGGTGTTCGTGATGGACACACGCGCGCAGGGCGGCACGTGGGCGGCAGGCGCCACTGCGGACGCGGGCGCCGGCGCGTCAGGCCCGGAGCATCCCGGTGTCATGACCCGCGGCATTGCAGCACCGGAGACGTACTACTACCGGCGCCTGTATGTCGATGCCGTTCGAGCGGTGGAAGCGGCCGCGAGCCTGACGGGTGTCGACGCGAGCAGAATCGCCGTGGCCGGGTCGAGCCAGGGCGGGGCGCTGGCGCTTGCGACGGCGGCACTCGCGCCGGAGCTCGTACGGCTGTGCCACGCCGACGTACCATTCCTCTGCGACATCGAACGCGGCATGGATGTCGCGCTGGACCCGCCCTACACCGAGCTCGTCACGTTCCTGTCCGTCCACCCCGAGCTCGAGGCGATCGCCCGCCGCACTCTCAGCTATGTCGACAACGCCGTCCTAGCAGCTCGCATTCGCGCGAAGACGCTGGTCGCCGTCGGGCTCCGGGACACCTGCACGCCGCCGTCGACCGTCTTCGCCGCCTTCAACGCGATCACGGCGCCGAAGGAGATCGCGGTCTATCCCTACGCCGGGCACGACCTCCCGACCGCGCACGCCGAGCGCCAGCTCTGGGAGTTCGTGCGCGAGCTCGGATGACTCACGCGCCGAGTGCGGCGTAGACGAGTTCGTAGGCTTTGACGGCGTCTTTGGCCTGTTGGGCGTTGTGGAGGGCGGGCTGGTCGATTTTGGCTGCGACCCGGTCGATGAAGTTCCATTGCAGGATCGAGCGTTTGACGGCGCCGACGGCGTCTTCGGTGTAGGGGTAGAGGTCGAAGCCGAGCCGTTCGCCGTTGTCGCCGTAGCCGGCGCGGCGCAGCTCGACCGCGAGCTCCAGTGTTTCCATGAAGGCGGTCGCGCCGACCATGTTGTCGTCGTCGAAGGTGCCCCAGCCGGAGTTCGCGTGCTGGTGGCCCAGAAGCCCCTCCCCGTGCAGGAGGGCGGCGTATTCGGCCAGGTTCTCGCCGTTCATGATCAGGTGCTGCCAGTCCATGTTCACCTGCACGTTGTCGATCCCCCGGGCACGCAGGGTGTGGATCACATGCAGCGCCATCCCGATGTTGCGCATGAAGATCTTCATCGCCGGCTCCGAGTTCTTGTGCTCCAAAAACACCCTCACCCCATGGGTTTTCGCATGGGCGGCCGCGGCCGCGACCCCGTCGATGAACCGGGCCCAGGAGGAGCCGTAGGGGGTCTGGAAGGGGTAGTTGTAGCCCTCGATCCCCGGCCAGATGATGAACTGCGCCCCCAACTCCCCCGCCAACTCGATCCCCTCGAACGTCAACCCGAAGCGCCGCCTCCCGGGTCGCGTCGTCGGGAGAGGAAAACCCACCCTTCGCAAAGCGCGGATCGAGGTGCAGCCCGCTCGCGAGACAGTAGATCCCATGCCCCCCCAACGCCTTCTGGACGTCGGCCAGGTTCTCGCGGGAGAGCTCCTGCGGATAGTGGAACTCGTAATCGTCCATCAACCCGCCCAACCCCGCAACCGCCGTCTCCACCTTCTCCACCGTCGAGACCCCCGCCAACTCCGGCTTATACCCACCCGGATTAAACCGCGTCGCCATCGCCCCAAACGCCCAAATCCCCAAAGACATCTTCATCCTGAGCTCCCGTCGTCGCCGTTCGTGGACTACCGGCCGAGCACTGCGCCGGTCGAAGCAATGGCATCCCGCGTGATACTACAAACTTCGAAAACGTTATCGATACCGGTTGATAAGGCCCCGGTCCCGAACTCAGCTCGGCAGAGTCGAACGCAGTTGCTCGAGCTCGTGCTCGAGCTCCTGCAGCTCGGCGCCCCCGGCCATGAGGCGGACGAGCTCCTGCTGGTCGATCTCGCTCTTCGCATAGGAGCCGAGCATGCGACCGCGGTTGAGGATCACGAAGCGGTCGCCGACGGGATAGGCGTGATGCGGGTTGTGCGTGATGAAGATGACCGCCACGCCGCGCTCTCGCGCCTGGAGGACGTAGCGCAGGACCACGCCTGCCTGCTTCACGCCCAGTGCCGAGGTCGGCTCGTCGAGGATCAGCACGCGCGCGCCGAAGAACACCGCGCGCGCGATCGCCACCGACTGGCGCTCGCCGCCCGACAGCGTGCCGACCGGCTGACCGGGGTCGCGCACATCGATGCCCATCTCGAGCAACTCGCGGCGCACCGTTTCCTTCGCGAAGCCAACGTCGAACCTCTTGAACGGCATGACGCCCTTCTCCGGCTCGGCGCCGAGGAAGAAGTTCCGCCAGATCGACATCAGCGGGACCATCGCCAGATCCTGGTAGACGGTCGCGATCCCGCGCGCACGGGCGTCGCGTGGAGAGTCGAAGCGAACCTCCTCGCCTTCGACCAGGAGACGGCCGCCGTCGGGCTGGTGCACGCCCGAGAGGATCTTGATGAAACTCGACTTCCCGGCGCCGTTGTCGCCGAGAATGCAGGCGACCTCGCCCGCGTTCACGTGCGCCGAGATGTCCTTGAGCGCGACGACGTTGCCGTAGTACTTGCAGACGGCGTCCGCCTCGAGCAGGTGTGGGACCGTGCTCAACTCGACCTCGACCGCGTCGCTCGAGCACGGAAGAACGCATTCGTGAACACCGCCAGCACGAGGATCGCGCCGAGGAAGGTGTACGTCCAGTTCGAGTCCCACCCGGCCAGGATGATCCCGATGCTCGCCATGCCGAGAATCGCGGCGCCGAAGCTCGTCCCGATCACCGACCCGTAGCCGCCCGTGAGCAGGCAGCCGCCGACGACGGCCGAGATGATGAAGATGAACTCGCGGCCGACACCCTCGTTGGCCTGCGTGGAGCGCAGCTCGAGCGCCTCGATCACTCCCAACAACGCCGCGGTCATGGACGTGGCCACGAACAGGGCGACCTTCGTCCGGGCAACGGGCACGCCCACGTTGCGAGCTGCGACGGGATCGCCGCCGACGCTGAAGATCCAGTTGCCGTACTTCGTTCTCCCGAGCACCCACGCGCCGACGACGGTGAGCGCCACCCACCAGATCACCTTCACCTTGTAGTCGTACGGCGACCAGACGGACGACGAGAACAGGTGGAACGCCGAGGAGAATCCCGGCGTCGTGTCGATGTTCTCGATCGAGACCGTGCCCGTGATCCTCAGCGTCCCGGCGGCGTTGACGCCCTGGAGGATGAAGAACGTTCCGAGCGTGATGATGAAGCTCGGCAGCTTCGTCTTGACGACCGCGATGCCGTTGAGGAATCCGACCGCCGCTCCGAACACCAACACGAGCAGGATCGACGGCCAGATGTTCAGATGAGCTCGGGTCCCGAGCAGACCGAGCAGCAGGCCGGAGCTCCCGACCATCACGCCGGCCGAAAGATCGAACTCGCCGCCGATCATCAGCAGTGCCACCGGGACGGCAACGATGCCGTACTGCGCCGACTGATCGGTCCACTGGGCAGCGTCGGCCCATCCGAGCCAGCCGGCCTGGTGCGCGAAGACCGAGAAGAGCCCGAAGACCGCGACGGCGGCGAGGAACGCCCCGATGTCGGGCCGGGCGAGCAGCCGCGCAGCGACGTTCCTCTCCACGAGGCGTTCGTCTGCCGGCGATGGGACGGTCGTCTCGCTCACTACACGCGGCGCCGGCCGGGCGACGTCGAGCCGCCCGGCCGGCACATCCTCCTACCTCGTGCCCGCCTTGGCGAGGGCTGCCACCTTGGCCGCGTTCGCCTTGTTGACGATGCCCGGGCCGGTCAGCACCGGCTTGCCGCCGCCGACCGTGTTCAGGTTGGTCTCGAAGAGCACGGTGAAGACGACCGGCAGGTAGCCCTGGAGGTACTGCTGCTGGTCGATCGCGAACAACATCTTCCCCGACTCGAGGTTCGTGATCACGTCGCCGTTCAGGTCGAACGTGCCGATCTTCGTCCCGGAAGGAGCGGCCGCGATCGCCGGCACGGTGACGTCCGGGTCGAGCCCGAGCAGCGCGTCCGTCCCCTTGTGCGCCGCGAAGTACGCCTTGATCTTCGCGACGGTGCCGGGGATGTCCGACTTCGCATTGGGGATCAGGAGCGTGCTCGTCTTGCCCTTGAACGTCTTCTTCACGCCCACGGCGCGCTGGGTGAGCCCCGAGTTGCTCGCTTCGTGGATCACGACGACCACCGACTTCGCGCCTGCAAGGTTGAACTGCTTGCCGGCGCCTTCACCCGCGACCTCTTCGTCCTGGCCGACGTGGGTCATGAACGTCTTCTGGATCGCCGGCACGGTGTCGAAGGCGTCCTCACCCGAGTTGACCGTGATGATCTCGATCCCTCGGCTCGCCGCCGTGCTGAGAGCGCCCTTGAGCGCACTCGCGTCCGGAACCGAGGTCGCGATCACGTTCGCCTTCGAGGCGATCGCGGCGTTGATCCCGGCCACCTGCTTCGCGACGTCGTTGTTCGCGTACACCTGACTGACACTGACCCCGCGAGACTTCAGATCCTTCTTGGCCTGATCGACACCCGCCTTGAAGACCGACCAGAACGAGCCGGTATCCCCGTGAGTGACGACCGCGAGCTTGAAGGACTTCGCGGATCCAGAGGAACGAGCCGCCAGCGCGGCGGCGGGTGAGCCGAGAATCGTCAAGCCGGCCGCGGCGAGCCCGCCCTTCATGAGCAGCCCGCGGCGGTCGACCGTGGTGCCTTCCAGCTCTTCCAGCTCTCCCTCGAACTCATTGCTCATGTGCATCCCTTCTTCCAGGTCGCTGCCGATTTGCCGACCAGCGGATTGTCCTACACGGGCCCTGACGATGTCGCCCCGGGCGTGACCTCCTCCAGGGCGACCGGGCGCCGCTCCGTTCGCGAGCGATCCGCCGCGAGCGCGGCGGCGAGCGCGGCCCTCGTGTCGGCGAGCGTGCACTCGGCGGGGCGGCCCGTGCGGACACACTCGACGAACGCAGCCAACTCGGCCCGGTAGGCGGTCGCAAAGCGCTCGACGAACGTCGGCCAGCCCCGCCCCGGAGGTGCTGCGCCCGGCTCGACGGAGCGATACGGGGCTCTCCCGTCGACGCCGACGACCAGGCTCTCGCGCGTGCCGAACACTTCGAGCCGCACGTCGTAGCCGCGCGGATCGTGCCTCGTGCCCGAGAGGATCGCGAGTGAGCCGTCGTCGAGGCGCAGCACCGCCACGGCAACGTCGACGTCCCCGTGCTCGGCGAACCACTCCGTCTCACGGACGGCCCCGTCCGCGTAGACCTCGACGATCTCGCGACCGGTGACGAAGCGAACCGCATCGAAGTCATGCACGTGCAGGTCGCGGAAGATCCCACCGGACGTGGCGATGTAGGCCTCCGGCGGCGGGACCGGGTCGTGTGTGGCTGCCCGCAGGACGAGCAGCGTGCCGACCTCGCCGGCAGCCACGGCCTCGTGCGCTGCTCGGTATCCGGGGTCGAACCGCCGCTGGAACCCGACCTGAACGAGCGCCCCCGTGCGGTCGACCTCGTCGCGAACCTCGTCGAGCACGTCGAGGTCGAGGGCCACCGGCTTCTCGCAGAAGGTGGGCAGCCCCGCCCGCGCGGCGCGGACGACCAGCGGTGCGTGTCCCGCGGTCGGCGTCGCAATCGCCAGGGCATCGACGTCGCGCGCCTCGAAGAGCTCGTCGACCGTTGCCGTCCCCGCGCCGAGCTCCGCCGCAACGGCCTTCGCCCGCCCGAGCTCGGCGTCCGCCAGCACGACCTCGCCGACGCTCGGGAGCGAGGCGAGCGTGCGCGCATGGATCGCGCCGATCCGTCCGACACCGATCACCCCGACCCGCAGCGCCTCAGTGGCTCCCGCCATGGAAGGGTTACCGTACGCGAGGTGACGACGTCGTCCGCTCCACCCGACCCCGAGGAGCTCGAGGCAACCGCGGCCCCGGCGGCCGAGATCTCGCCCCTGAGCCTGTCACCTCTAACCCATGTCGGCGCGGTGCACCTGACCGTGTCTGACCTGGCGCGGTCCCTCGACTACTACCGGACGGCGATCGGGCTCGAGACGCTCGCGCAGGACGCCGGACGCGCGTCGATCGGTGCCGGAGGCCGCGAGCTGCTCACGCTCGTCGAGGTCCCCGGGGCGGCGTCAGGCGCCGGCTACACCGGCCTGTACCACTTCGCGCTGCTCGTACCGGAACGTGCGGACCTCGCCCGCTGGCTCGCGCACGCCGCTCGCGACCGCGTGCCGCTCGTGGGGCTCTCCGACCACTTCGTCAGCGAAGCGCTCTATCTCTCCGACCCCGACGGGCACGGGATCGAGATCTACTGGGACAGACCGCGCGACCACTGGGAAGGCCAGGTCGGGGCGCGGCTGACCACAATGCCGCTCGACGTCGACGACCTCCTCGGAGTGCTCGCCGATCCCGCGGCCGAGCCGTTCGACCGGCTCGCGACCGGAACGGTGATGGGACACGTGCATCTGAAGGTCGCGTCGGTCGCGGAAACGATCGCGTACTACCGCGACGTGCTCGGCTTCGGGCTGATGGCGCAGCTCGGCGCGCAGGCCGCCTTCCTGAGCGCCGGGGGCTATCACCATCACCTCGGCGCGAACACGTGGGAGAGCGCCGGCGCGGCTCCGCCTCCCGAAGGCTCGCTCGCGCTCCGCCACGCCACGATCGTCCTCCCGAGCGCCGACGAGCGCGACCGCCTCCTGCAGCGAGTCGAGCAAGCGGGACGGTCACACGACGAAACCGACGCCGGCCCGATGATCGTCGACCCGTCCGGCAACCGGCTCCTCGTCACGCTCGACGACTAGCGCCCGAGCAGCGCGGCTCTCGCCGCGTCGCAGCCGGCCTGGAGCGCGGCGGCGAGCTCCGATCCGCGCGCCAACGAAACGAGCAGCCCGCCCGCGAGTGCGTCGCCGGCACCGAGTGTGTCGACGCGATCGACTGGCTCCGCCTGCGCCCGCACGATCGTCTCGCCGGTCGCGGCGATCGCGCCGGCACGACCGAGCTTCACGCAGACGACGCGGTACCTCCGCGCAAGCGCGAGCGCAGCCTCGACCGCGTCAAGGCCCGTCAGCGCGCGGGCCTCGTCTGCGTCCGCGAGCAGCACGCCGGCGGACGCCGTCGCCGCCAGGAAGCGATCGCGGCCGAAGGCCGCGACGAGACGCGCCGAGGCCGCGTCGACGGCGAGGTAGTCCGTTCGCGCGCGCTCGAGCGCCGCCCGGGCGGCCGCCTCCGGCCCCGACTGAAGGAGCGTGTAGCCCGAGACCAGCACCGCCCCCGCCTCGAGCGTCTCCGGCAGATCCCCCGGTGCGAGCCTCGCGCTCGCGCCGGGATCTGCGACGACCGACGTGCTGCCCACGACGACAACGCAGCCCGTGAGCGCCTGATCGTCGCGCGCGAGCAGCGGGTCGACGCCCGCTGCCGTGAGCGAATCCGAGACCAGGCGACCGGCGGGGTCCGCGCCGACACGTCCGACGACGGCCGCGTGCGCCCCCAGACGCGCCGCCGCAAGGGCCGCGTTGGCCGCCGAGCCGCCTGCTCGCAACTCGATGCGGCCATGGACGCGACTCCCGATGACGGGCGCCGGGAGCGTCCCGTCGAGCATCACGTCGCCGACGGCAATCAGGTCATACGGCACGCGCGCAGGTTAATCTCACACCGTGATCGCGAGAGGACCGTTCGGGAGCACCGGCCACGAGAGCACGCGCACCATCTTCGGCGCCGCGGCGCTCGGTTCGCTGACCCAGGCCGAAGCTGACCCCACCCTCGAGCTGCTCCTCGAGCACGGCATCAACCACATCGACACGGCAGCGTCGTACGGCGACTCGGAGCTCCGGCTCGCACCCTGGCTGGCACAGCACCGCGACCGATTCTTCCTCGCGACGAAGACCGGGCAGCGCGACCGCGCCGGCGCACGCGAGGAGATCCACCGCTCGCTCGAGCGCCTCGGTGTCGACCAGGTCGACCTGCTCCAGCTGCACAACCTCGTCGACGTGATCGAGTGGGAGACCGCGCTCCGCGAAGGTGGCGCGCTCGAAGCTGCGATCGAGGCGCGCGATCAGGGCCTCGTCCGCTTCATCGGCGTCACCGGCCACGGCCTGACGGTGGCGAACATGCACCGCCGGAGCCTCGAGCGCTTCCCATTCGACTCGGTGCTCCTGCCCTACAGCTACGTCCAGATGCGCGACGACCACTACGCGTCCGAATTCGAGACGCTCGCAACGCTGTGCGCGGAGCGGGGAGTCGCGATGCAGACGATCAAGGCGATCACCCTCGCCCCGTGGGACGGGCGCGAACAAACCGCCGCGACGTGGTACGAGCCCTTGCGCGAGCAGGACGACATCGACCTCGCCGTCCACTGGGTGCTCGGCCGGCCCGGGGTCTTCCTGAACACGGTCGGGGACGTGGCACTGCTGCCGAAGGTCCTCGACGCCGCGAGCCGACACGCTTCTCGGCCGTCGGACGAGACGATGGACGAGCTCGCCGCACGGCGAAATCTCGTCCCGCTCTTCTCCTAGCGACGCGCGGTGACCTCGCTCTTGGAGCTGTTCGGTCTCGAGGACCGGGTCGCCGTGGTGACCGGTGCGTCGGGCGTTCTCGGCGGTGCAATCGCGCAGGGCCTCGCCGCGGCGGGCGCGCGAGTCGGCCTCCTTGCCCGACGGCGGGAGCCCCTCGAGCTGCTGGCGCGAAGCCTGGGCGAGTCCGCGCTCGTCCTGGAGGCCGATGTGCTCGACGCCGAACAGCTCAAGCGTGCCCGCACTGCGGTGCTCGACCGCTGGGGCCGGATCGACGCGCTGGTCAACGCAGCGGGCGGCAACATCGCGACCGCGACGACCGGCGAGCAGCAGTCGTTCTTCGAGCTCCCAGCGACCGCGCTGGACGAGGTCGTCCGGCTCAACTTCCACGGCACGGTGCTGCCGAGCCAGGTCTTCGGGGCCGCGATGGTCGACATCGACGGGGCGGCGCCGACACGGTCGATCGTGAACGTCTCCTCGCTCGCGGCACATCGCGCGCTCACACGCGTGGTCGGCTACGGAGCTGCGAAAGCGGCCGTCGAGAACCTCACGCGGTGGCTCGCCGTCGACCTCGCGCCGCGCGGCGTGCGTGTCAACGCGGTGGCGCCCGGCTTCTTCGTCGGCGAGCAGAACCGCGCGCTCCTGCTCGACGAGCGCGGAGCGTTGACGCCGCGCGGCGAGCGGATCGTCGCGTCGACACCCGCGGGCCGCTTCGGCGAGCCGCACGAGGTCGCCGGGACTGTGATCTGGCTGTGCAGCGCCGCCGCGTCGTTCGTCACCGGCGTCGTCGTCCCGGTCGACGGCGGCTTCGACGCGTTCGGCGGGGTCTAGCCCGCAGCCGCGGTCAGAGCGGCTGCCGCTGCGCCGAGCGCCGGCGGTCGTACTCTTCGCGGGCCGCCTGCGCCTCGGGGACGTCCGAGACCTCGGCGACGGGAACGTCCCACCACGATTCGTACCCCGGCACCTGGGCGTAGCGGTCGACCTCGATGTAGATCACGACGGTGCCGGTGATCGTCTTCGCCTCCTCGAGCCGCTCGCGCAGCTCCTCCACGGTGGCGGCCCGCAGGACGTGCGCGCCGAGCGACTGCGCGTTCGCGGCGAGATCGACGGGAAGGTACGGGCCCGGGCTCTCGTCGTCGTCGAGGCCGAGCGAGCCGCCGGTACGAACGCGGTACTGCGTGCCGAACCCGTGTGCGCCGACCGCACGGGACAGGCCGCCGATCGACGAGAAGCCGTGGTTGTCGACGAGCACGATGGTCAACTTCAACCCTTCCTGCACCGCGGTCGCGATCTCCTGCGCGAGCATCAGGTACGAGCCGTCGCCGACGAGGACGTACACGTCCCGGCCCGGCGCAGCGAGCTTCACGCCGAGCCCACCTGCGATCTCGTAGCCCATGCACGAGTACCCGTATTCGACGTGGTACCCCTTCGGGTCGCGAGTGCGCCAGAGCTTCACGAGGTCGCCGGGCATCGAGCCTGCTGCACAGACGACGACTGCGTCCGGCGCGGCCGCCTCGTTCACCGCGCCGATCACCTCGCTCTGCGCCGGAGGCGTATTGCCGAGCGCGAACAGCCGGTCGACCTCGTCGTCCCATTCCTGCACCAGGCGCGCAGCCTCCTCGCGGTAGCGTACGTCGACCGACCAACCGTCGAGTGCCGCGTCCAACGCCTCGAGCGCGGCCCGCGCGTCGGCAGTGATCGAGATCCCGCGCTTCCCCGAGTCGAGCTCGGCGACGTTGATCGACACGAAACCCGCTTGGGGGAACGCCGTGTTCGACGCGGTCGTGAAGTCCGTCCAGCGCGTGCCGATCCCGACGACGAGATCCGCGTCGGCTGCGATCCGGTTCGCGGCGAGGGACCCAGTCGCACCGACCGGGCCGAGCAGCAGCGGGTGGCCGTGCAAGAGCGATCCCGTCCCGGCCTGGGTCACGGCCACGGGGATGCCCGTCTCGTCGACGAGCGTCGCGAGCGCATCCGTCGCTTCGCTGTAGATCACGCCGCCGCCCGCGACGATCAGGGGCCGCTTCGCGGAACGGATCGCGTCGACGGCACGCGCGAGCGCCTCCTCGCCGGGCGCGGCACGAGGGACGTGCCAGACGCGGCGTGCGAACAGCTCCTCGGGCCAGTCGTACGCCTCGGCCTGGACGTCCTGCGGCAGCGCCAGGGTGACCGCGCCGGTCTCGGCCGGCGAGGTGAGGACGCGCATCGCGGCGAGGGCGGCGGATGCGAGCTGCTCGGGACGCCAGATCCGGTCGAAGTAGCGCGAGACGGGGATGAAGCAATCGTTGACGGAGGCATCCCCGCGCGTCGCGACCTCGAGCTGTTGCAGCACCGGGTCCGCCCGGCGCGTCGCGAACACGTCGCCCGGCAGCAGGAGCACCGGCAGCCGGTTGACCGTCGCGAGGGCCGCGCCCGTGACCATGTTGGTCGCGCCGGGGCCGATCGACGAGGTGCAGGCAAGTGCCCCGAGCCGGTTGCGCATCCGCGCATAGCCGACGGCGGCATGCACCATCCCCTGTTCGTTCCGCGCCAGGTAGTACGTCAGCAGGTCGGGATTCTGGTGCAGCGCCTGCCCGAGCCCGGCGACGTTGCCGTGCCCGAAGATCCCGAAGCAGCCGCCGAAGAAGCGGTGCTCGACGCCGTCGCGCTCGACGAACTGCGCGGCCAGGAAGTGGAGCAGCGCCTGGCCGGTCGTTCGCCGGATCGTCGCGGAGCCGCGGCGAGCGCCGCGGCCCCGCGCTGTTTCCTCGCTCAACGACACCTACCCGGAGAACACCTCGTTGAACGCGTCGATGTACGCCTGCGCGTTGCCCGAGGGCCCCTTCAGCGTCATACCGAGCGGGCGCTCGGGATGGTTGTAGAAGAAGCGGTCGGCCCGTTCCTTGTGGCCCGTGTTGACCAGGATCTTGTAGGCCTTCTCGTTGAACAGCGGCCGGCCGTTCGTGAGGAAGTTCTTCGCGATCCAGGGAGCCTGCTCCATCGCGTTGATGAACTTCTCGAACGAGTCCTGGTTGCCGGACTCCTTGAGCAGCATCTCCGCGTCCATCCAGCCGTAGAGGCCTTCCTTCGGGTCGGCCGACTCGATCAGCGGGCCCTTCGCGTCCTTGACGCGAGCGTCGGTGCCGAGGTTCTCGATCGTCAGCCACGCGGACTCGTCGGTGAGCGCGCGCACGACCTCCGTGTTCTGCGAGACGAGCTTGAGCACGTTCGGCTTGAACGACTTCAGGAACTGCTTCGCACGCGAGATCTCGGCCGTCGTCATCGAGTACGGGTGCTTGGCGCCCGTCGCGAGGCCGGCCATCGCCATGAGGTCGGTCGGCTGGTTCTCGAGCACGATCTTCTTCTTGTACTTCGGGTCGAGCAGCGCGTGGTACGAGTCCGGCTTCGTCGTGACGTACTTCGGGTTGTAGTAGATCTGGAGGCTCGACCAGCCGAAGGGGTACCCCATCTGGTTCGAGCCGGTCTTCCAGAAGGGCACGTTCAGGGCGACCGAATAGAGCTGCTTCGAGACCGGGAACGACTTGATGTCGAACGGGACGATCAGCCCTTCCTTGTAGAACTTCGGTACCCAGAGTGCGTCCTCCGACGAGATGTCCCACGCGCCGCCACCGCGCTTCACCTTGATGTAGGCGTCCGAGTCGTCGGTGATCAGCTGGACGCGACCGGCGACGCCGATCTGCCCCTTGACCTTCTGCAGCTGGTTCGAGAAGTAGTGGTCGGACCACGTCAGCCAGTTGAGAGTGACGCCGGCGGCGCGAACCTGGGTCGCGCCGAACGCGCGCTCGGCACCTCCGAGCATGCGCGCCGCCATGAGCCCGGTTGCCCCCGCCGCGCCCGCTGCCAAGAAGCCTTTCCGCGTCACCGGCCGTTCGAGGTGCTCCATGTTTCGTTCGCCTCCTCTATGGATTCGCCACCCGCGCGCAGATGTCGGTTGCGCGAGGCGCGCCGAACGTACCATGATGCGGACAGCGTGTCCAGAACCCGGAACGAGCCCCTGAGAATCGGCGTCGTCGGCGGTGGAATGGTCGCCCAGGCGATGCACCTGCCGCACCTCAACGAGCTCCAGGACCGCTTCACGGTCGCTGCGCTCGCGGAGCCGTCGGCGACGGTACGCGATGCGCTGTGCGCACGGTTCGGGATCGGCGGCTCGTACGCCGACTGGCGGTCGATGCTCGACGCAATGCCGCTCGACGCGGTGCTGATCGCCTCACCTGCGGGCACGCACGTCGAGATCGTCCTCGCGGCGCTCGAGGCCGGCCTGCACGTCTTCTGCGAGAAGCCACTCGCAATCACGCTCGCCGACATCGACCGCATCAGTGCGGCCCGCGATCGAGCCGGCCGCGTCGTTCAGGTCGGTTACATGAAGCGCCACGACCCCGCGTTCCAGCGCGCCCTCGAGGAGATGCCGGATTCCGCCGGCGAGCTTCGCTACGTGAGCATCGCCGTCAACGACCCGGAGTGGGTGCCGTACTTCCTGCCCGGGGACATCCTGCGCGGCAGCGACGTTGCCGTGGCCGTGATCGACGCCTCACGCCGGGCGGAGAGCGAGCAGGTCGAGGAGGCGGTCGGCCGCGGCGACCCGGAGGCGTGCTTCGCCTTCTCGGACGGCTACCTCGGCTCGCTCGTGCACCACGTCAACCTCGTGAACGGGTTCCTCGAGCGGATGGGCGAGCGGGTCCCGTCGCAGGTCGTCGACGGGTCGTGGTGGAACGGCGGCCGTTCCGTCGCCGGGTACTGCACGCTGGAGAACGGGTCGCGCTGGGACAGCGCCTGGATCCAGCTGCTCGACACGCGGGAGTACCGCGAGTCGATCCAGCTCTTCTTCGACACGTCGGTTCGGTCGCTGACCTTTCCCTCGCCGTGGCTGCGGATGAGCCCGACGCGCTACGAGCGGCAGGAAGCGGACGGTTTCGCGAACGCAGTGCACCGCTACCGCTCGTTCGAGGAGTCGTTCCGCCGAGAGCTCGTGCACTTTCACGAGTGCGCCGTCGACGGCGTCGCCTGCCTGACGCCGCCCGAGCAGGCACGAATCGACACCGAGCTCCTGACGCAGATGTTCCTCGCCGCTGCTCGGAAGTAGGACCGAACCCGGTTTGCTCTTTGAACCGGGTTCATGAGTTCCTCGGAGGCCCACGACAGTACGCAACTCATAAACCAGGTTCACAACCCGAACCTGGTTCTTACCCCAGCAGCGACTCGACGAGCTGTGGCGTCAGCGCGTCGGCGATGACGTCTGCTTCCGCCAGCTGCTCGCGCGGGACTGTCGTCGCGACCGCGCAGCAGCGAAGGCCCGCTGCCTTTGCCGAGGAGATGCCGGCGGGTGTGTCCTCGAACGCGAGCGCGTCGTCGACACCAAGCTCCTCGAGCGCGCGACGGTACGGCTCCGCGTCCGGCTTCGGACGACTGACGTCGTCGCCTGCGACGGTGACGGCGACGAGCCCGGTGAGGCCCGCCACCGCGAGCAGTGGCTCCACTTCCGCGCGCAGAGACGACGTGACGATCGCGACCGGCACGCGAGCCGCGGCGACCCGCAGCGCGTCGGCCGCCGCCTCCGGGATGCGATTCTCGAGCGGAAGCGCGCGGAAGCGGCGCGAACGCTCGCCGGCAATCTCGCGAGCCTCCGCGTGGGGCGAGCCGAGCCAGCTTGCCGCGATCTCCTCGTCGGCGAGGCCGACGAACTCGCGAAAGTAGACGCCACGCGGGAGCGCCCTTCCTCGCTCCGCGAGGATCTCGGCGAGCACCTCGAACATCAGCTCTTCGTCGAGCGAGAGCGTGCCGTTGAGGTCGAAGCAGACGGCGCTCGTCACGGCAGCCCGAGCGCCGCCTTCGCGCGCTCGGCGGCCTCGATCGCCGCGACCGCGTCGGCGACCGTCGCACCCTCGCCGCGCGCGAGCGCGAAGTCCTCTGCCTGCGCGCGGAGCGCGGCGGCGATCGTCTCGTCGCCGTCAGGCGGCGCGACGAACTCGATTCGCTCCGCTCCGTCGAGCCCGATCACCTCGATGCGGCAGACCTCGCCGGGCGGGTGGCGCCGGCCGAGCGTCACGGCGGCGGCAGTCCCGCCGCCGAGGGTGAGCGCGAGCTGCACGAGCTCCGGGTCGCCGTCGACCGGCTCGTCCCACTCCACCGCACCCGACACGCCGGTGACCGAGACGATCTCCTCCCCGGTCAACCACCGCAGCTGGTCGAGCTCGTGGACGCCCATGTCCACGACGATCCCGCCGCTCGAGCGAGGATCGCGGAAGCCGCGTGCAGGCGGCAACTCGTCCAGCTGCGCACAGGACACGAAGACGGCGGCACCGAGCTCACCGGCGAGCAGACGCTCGCGCAGCCGCCGGAGCGCCGGCACGAACCGGCGCCAGTACGCGATCTGGAGCCTCGCGCCGAGGGCGGCGAGCGAGCGCGTTTCGTCGCTCGTAAGCCCGCACGGCTTCTCGCAGAGGATCGGCAGGCCGAGCCCGGCGAGCCGCGTGACGACCTCGACGTGGAGACGAGTCGGCACGCAGACGAGAGCGCCGTCGACGTCGGGCAGAGCATCGAGCGTCGCCCGTGGGGCATCGACACCTGCGGCGGCGAGCTCGGACGGCTCGACGACGCAGGCGATCTCGACCGTGCGCGACGTGGCGAGCGCGCGCGCGTGGGTCGAGCCCATCCGTCCGGCGCCGACAAGGGCGAGCCGGAAGGCCACTACTCGACCATCGGGACTCGCGGGTCCGGCTGGAGAGTCGTCCAGGCGGGACGGATCCACGCGAGGTCGGGGTCGTCGGCGGATTGCATCGTCCGCCGGTCGCCGGCAAGGGCGTTCAGGTAGTACAGGTCGTAGCCGTGTGCGGCGGCGGTGGTGTGGTAGCCGTACGGGACGAGCAGCAGATCGTCGTTGCGCACGGTCTCAGTCAGATCGAGCCCGTGCCGCGGGCTGTAGAGCCGCTGCACCGCGAACGCGCCCGGGGGCTCCGAGCGGGTGCGGAAGTAGTACGTCTCCTCGAGGACCGCCTCGTCGTCGCCGCGTTCCTCGTCGTGCTTGTGCGGTGGGTAGCTCGACCAGTTGCCGGACGGCGTGTAGACCTCGACGACGAGGAGGCGCTCGGCGGGAAATTCGGGCTTCACGATGTGCGTGATCTGCCGCGTCGCGTTGCCCGAGCCGCGCACCTCGATCTCGAGGTCCTCGGGCGGGATTGCCTTCGGCTCGCGGCGCCGATCGGCCCGCGCGCCGCAGATCGCGAGCTCCGCGCTCCCGTCGAGCTCGATGTGCGTGTCACGGGGGAGGTACAACGAGCGGGGAAGCCCGGCGAAGACATCGCTGCGTCCGCCCACCTCCCACTCCGCTCCGTCGGCGCCGACAGTTGCGTTGCCCGAGAGCGGCACGATCGCGACTTCGTCTTCGCCGGTGTCGAAGCTCGCGCGCCCGTCGAAGCGGAGGACGCGGAACGACAGATGCCGCCAACCCGCCGTCGCAGGCGTCACCTCGTCCCACTCGCCCGAGCGGAGCAGGTTCGTCACGCCACTTCCACCTGCATGAGCTCGTCCAGCGTCGGCATCGCCTCCGAGCAGGCGACCCGTTGCGCGACGTGCGCACCCGCTGCGTTGCCGAGGCGAACCCCCTCGCCCAGCCCGAGACCACGCACGATCGCGTAGCCGACCGCGGCCGCGAACGCATCGCCGGCGCCGAGGCCGTTGACGACCTCGACGGGAAGCCCGGGCACCTCGACCAGCTCACCGTCAGTGCGGAGCACCGCTCCATTCTCGCCGCGCTTCAGGATCAGCGCCGGCACGAGCTCGAGCAGCCCGTCGACCCCACCGGCGGCAGCGACCTCATCCGTGTTCCCGATCACGACATCGGAAAGGCCGGCGGCCTCCAGCGCGGCGTCGCGGTACGCGCCGGCATCGTCCCAGAGCGACGGCCGCCAGTCGAGGTCGAACACCGTCGTCCCGGTGTGCGCCGCCAGTGCCGCGAGCGTCGTCTCCCGGCTCGGCGACTGGGCGAGGCCCGTGCCCGTGGCGAAGAGGACGGGAGCCACGGCGACCTCGCCGGGGTCGAAGTCCCCTTCCTGCAGCTGCCAGTCGGGCACCGACGGCCGCCGGTAGAAGGTGATCGGGAAGTCGTCCGGCGGCCAGATCTCGCAGAAGGTCGGCGGCGTCAGCCAGTAGCCGTCGACAGCGAGAAAGCGGGTGTCGATTCCCTCGCTCTCGAGGAAGTCACGCACGAACAGGCCGTGCCCGTCGTCGCCGACCCGCGAGACGATTGCGGTGCGGACGCCGAGCCGCGCCAGCCCCGTCGACACGTTGCCGGCGAAGCCTCCGACGTAGCGCGTGTAGTTGCGGACGTGGCGCAGCGGCGTGCGCAGCTCGTCGGGGTAGAGGTCGACGCCGACGCGTCCCATCACGACGGCCTCGATCACGCAAGCCACTCCTCGACGCGCGCGCGGTTGCGCTCGTCGGCGGCCCGGACGGCCGGCATGTCGTCGACGGTCACCGCGACGCGGTCCTGCTCGATCACGCCCCAGCCGTCGAACTCGCGCACCTCGGGGAGCGCGAGGAACTCGCCCAGCGGGACGACCCCGGCACCGAACTCGCAGAAGATGCCGAGCGGCCACGCCTCGTCCATGTCCACCTCGCCCCGCTCGAGCCGCCCCAGCACGGCGCCGTCGACGTCCTTCAGATGCACGTGCCGAAGCCGTGGCGCGTAGCGCCGGGCGAGCTCCACCGGGTCACCGCCGCCGACGATCGTGTGGCCCGTGTCGATGCAGAGGGCGATATCGCTGCGTGCGAGCATCTCGTCGACCTCCTCGCCCGACTCGACGTGCGTGGCTGCGTGCGGATGCAGGGCAACGTCGAGGCCCCGGCCGCGGACGATCTCCGCGGCCCGCTGCAGGCGCTCCGCGGCGCGGTCGAACGTCGCGGCATCCCAGCCGGTCGCTCGCCTTCGCTCGTCGCTTCCCGCTGCCCGCGCGCGCTCCGGCGTCTCCATGTCCGCGAGCAGCACGATGCCGCCGTCACCACTCGCCTCCAGCACCTCGACGGTCTGGTCGAGGGCGGCGAGATCGTCCTCGAACCCCTCCGGGTCGTCGAGGCGCAGCGGCAGGAACGTTGCGATCAGCTCGACCCCATACCGTCGCGCCCGCTCGACGGCAGCCGCGCCGTCGGGCGCAAAGTACCCCGGCGGGCCGGTCTCCGTCGCCGTGTAGCCCATGTCGACGATCGTCTCGAGGAACGTCTCGGGCGGGATCAGGTCGGGCCGGTCGATGGTCATCTCCCAGATCCCCCACGAGACGGGCGCGGTCGCGATCCTGATGCTCATGTCACCCTCGCGCGCAGGAGCGTGCGGCGTGCGACGCGGAAGAGCTGGGGCAGCACAAACGCGAGACCGAGCAGAAGCAGCGAGCCCGCGAGCAACATCGACGCCACGGCGTTCACCTCCGGTGTGATTCCGAACTTGACCTGGGTGTAGATGAAGATCGGCAGCGTGTTGTGCCCGCCGATCAGGAAGTACGTGATGATGAACTCGTCGAGCGACAACGTGAACGCGAAGAGCGCGCCCGCGAGGATCGCCGGCAGGATCAGCGGCAGCACGATCCGGCGCAGACGCTGGAACGAATTCGCGCCGAGGTCCGCGGCGGCCCGCTCGAGCGCGGTGTCGAATCCCTGCAGGCGCGCCGCGACCAGGAGGATGACGAACGGGCGTCGTGTAGACCGCCTGCCCGATCACCGCCGTCTCGGGGGAGAGCGTCCAGTGGAAGGTGCTCGTGAAGAGCACGAGCAGCGAGATGCCGATCAGGAGCCCCGGGATCATGATCGGCAGGATGAAGATGATCCGGATTCCCTCCCGGAACCGAAGCCGCGAGCGCACGAGCGGGAACGCGGCCGCGGTGCCCACGATCGTCGAGAGCACGGTCACCTGGAGCGCGACCTTCAACGTGGTCGAGACGGCATCGTGCACCTGGTAGTCGCTGAACGCCTGCCGGTACCACGTTAACGTCCAGCCGGTGATCGGGAACGTGCCGTAGCGGTTCGCGTTGAAGCTGAACAGCACGAGCAGCACGATCGGGGCGAACAGGAAGACGTAGATCAAGACGGCGTAGCCGCCGAGCAGCGTGCGTGTGACGCGGGCCCGGGTCGACAGGACCGCGATGTCACCCGCCATAGGCGTCCTTCGCCGAGAGCGACTTCCTGAACACGACGAGCAGCACGACGATGAACGCGGCGATCAGGAGCGAGACCGCGGCGCCGCGGGTGTACTCCGCCGCCTGGAAGAAGTTGACGATCAGGTTTCCGATCATCACGCCGCCGGTGCCGCCGACGATCTGCGGCGTCAGGTACTCGCCGAGGATCGGGATGAAGACGAAGATGACCGCCGTGACGATGCCCGGTTTGATCTGCGGCACGAGGATCCGGAAGATCGCCTGCAGCGGCGACGCGCCGAGATCCATCGCGGCCCGCAACTGGTTCCAGTCGAATCGCTCGATCGACGAGTACAGCGTGAGCGCGCCGAACGGGAAGTAGAGGTAGACGAGCACGAGAATCACTGCCGGACGGTCGTAGAGGAAGATCCCGAGCGGGTGGTTCGTCAGGCCGCTCCACTGCAGGAAGCGGTTCAGCACGCCCTTCTCACCGAGGATCGTCAGCCACGAGTAGACCCGCAGCAGGTAGCTCGTCCAGAACGGGACGATCACCAGCACGAGGAGCGGCACGCGGATCCGCGGCGGCACATAGCGCGAGAGCCAGTAGGCGAACGGGAACGCGAGCCCGATCGCGATCGCCGTCGCGAGCGCAGCGACCCAGAGGGTGGCCCACATCGTCGTGACGTAGGCGGAGACGCTGAAGAAGTAGTGGTAGTTGTCGAGCGTCCAGTGGTGAACGACGGAGTAGTCGATCGTCTCCCAGAACGAGTAACAGACGATGATCCCGAGGGGGACGAGGAAGAACAGCCCGAGCAGGATGATCGCCGGCACGAAGCCGCTGTAGGACGCGAACCGCGTCCCGAGGCCGAGCAGCCTGGCGCGCCGCGGCTCCGCGACGGCGGCCGTCGTCACGTCGCCTCGAGCACGATGCCGTCCGCCGCCGCCCACGAGAGCGCGACGTCGTCCCCGACCGCGGGAACCGACGACGCCTCGTGGAGCGCGACGATGACCGGAGCCGGCGATGCCTGCGTCTGTACCGCGACGCGCACGTAGCTGCCGAGGAACGACGTGAGGACGACGCTCCCGTTGATCGATCCTTCCCGTGCGGTCGAGCTGGATCGACTCGGGCCGCACCATCAGCGTCGCCGCCGCCCGCGCCGTCGCCGCAGGGAACACGCGACCCGTCGGCGAGCTCCGCCGAGCCCCCGTCGACCGTCGCCGTGAAGAAGTTCGAGTCGCCGATGAAGTCGGCGACGAAGCGGGAAGCCGGCCGTCGATAGATCTCTTCCGGCGTGCCGAGCTGCTCGACGCGGCCGTCGTTCATCACGGCGATTCGGTCGGCCATCGACATCGCCTCCTCCTGGTCGTGCGTGACGTAGACGAAGGTCGTTCCGACGTCGCGGTGGATCTGCGAGAGCTCGATCTGCAGCCGCTGCCGGAGCTTCAGGTCGAGCGCGCCGAGCGGCTCGTCGAGCAGGAGCACCGCCGGCCGCTTCACGAGCGCACGTGCGACGGCGACCCGCTGCTGCTGGCCGCCGCTCAGCTCCGCGGACATCCGGTCGCCGAAGGCCTCGAGCCCGACGAGCCCGAGCGCCTCCTCCACGCGCTGCGTCGACTCGGCCTCGCGGCACGCGATCCATCTTCAGCCCGAAGCGCACGTTCTCGCGCACATTCATGTGCGGGAAGAGCGCGTACGACTGGAACACGGTGTTCACCGGCCGCTTGTGCGGCGGCAGCCTGTCGATGCGAGCGCCCCGGATCCAGATCTCGCCCTCGGTCGGCGCCACGAAGCCGCCGATCAGGTTCAGCGTCGTCGTCTTGCCGCAACCCGACGGCCCGAGCAGGCAGAAGAACTCGCCGTCGCGAATCTCGAGGTCGAGCCCGCGCAACGCCGGCTGCGATCCATAGCGCTTCACGACCCCGCGCAACTCGATCCCGGCGGCCTTCGCCGGCACGTGCGCCTCGCGGGAAGTCAGTAGCGTGGTCGTCACCTCAGGTCATTGCCGTCCAGCCCCGGCGAAAGTACCATCATGCGGACATCGTGTCTAGGATGCGGAATCGAGGGGTAGAAACGCCGGCGATGCGCTCGACACAGACTCGGAAGGCCGAGATCCGCGACAACCCGGTGCGTGCGCTCGCGAAGGCGGTCCACCTGCTCGAGCAGCTCGCGGAGGAGCGCGAGGCGACCCCGCGGCGTCTGTCGGAGCTCCTGGAGGAGCCCCGCACGACCGTCTACCGCCTCCTCGGCAGCCTCGAGGAGCTCGACCTGGTCGAGCAAGGGTCACAGCCCGGGACGTACCGGCTCGGCTGGAAGCTGATGCGCCTCGGCGCCGCGGTCGTCGAGCGGCTCGACGAGCGCCAGCTGGCGCTGCCCGTGATGGAGCGCATCCACGAGCGCGTCGGCGAGACGGTGTTCCTGCTCGTGCGGCGCGGTTGGGACGCGGTCTGCATCGAGCGGCTCGAGGGCCTCCGGGTCCAGTCGATCGCCTTGCGCCTCGGCGGGTCGCTGCCGCTGCACGCCGGTGCCGGCCCCCGTGCGCTGCTCGCCTGGGAGCCGCGGGAGGAATGGGAGGCCTTCGCGGGCTCGGGGCACCTCGCGTCGCTGACCGACAAGACGCCGACGACCCGCGACGACCTCTTCCGCGAGCTCGAGGACACGCTCGCCAAGGGCTACGCGATCAGCGACGAGGACGTCACCCCGGGCATCGCCTCGATCGGCGCACCGATCTTCGACTACACCGGCGGCGTCCGCGCGGCGCTCTCGATCGGCGGCCTGAAGACGCTCGTGCTCGGCGCCGACCGCGACCTGATCGTCGAGCTGGTGGTCGACGGTGCGCGCGAGATCTCGGCCGCGCTCGGCCAGCACGAGACGAACGACGGACCTTCGCCGGCCGCGGCCTAACGCGCGCGCCGCTCAGGAGCGGTAGAGGGCGTACCGCGTAGCGGAGACGACGTGGAGCGTTCGCGAGATGACCGTCGACTCGAATCCTGCGACGCACTCGTAGCGGCCGGCCGACGGACAGTCGTGTGACGGCCTCACGATCGTGATCGCGCACGCGAAGTTCCGAAAGGCGAGCGGACGCCCCGTTCGTTGCCCCTGGCCGACGCACTCGGCGCTGACGATCTGCCAGGTCCGGATTCTCCAGGCGAGTGGCGGAAGAGCGGTGAGGCGTTGCTCGGCGCGCCTCGTCGACCAGCGCGCATTCGACGCCGGGACGGGGCGTTGCGCACTCTGGTGGCGGGTTTGCCGATCACCGCAGGCCGTGAGCACGTTGGACGCCATCACGACCGCGACGGCCACAAGCCAATGCGAACGCATCCCTCACCGGATGATCTCACCGCGGAGGCATGGTTGGTCGAGAACGCCGGCCTCAGCGCGCCTCGACCAGGTCCCGCACGCGAACCTGTTCGGTCAGCAGGCGGCGGAACCGCTCCGGATCTCCCGCCACGTAGGCCCGGCAGAGATCTCGTCCCGCGGTGTAGTTCACGATGTAGGTGCGGGAGGTCGGCTCGTTGAGGAAGCGGATCAAGTGGGTCGCGAGCTCCGGTGTGTTGAGCCCCCAGTGCTCGAGGTACGCATGCGCTTCGTCCTCGCTCGCACCCGCGTCGTGCAGCATCAACGCGGCGTTCAGCTCCGCCCCCCGGCACGGCTCGGCAGCACGCCTGACGGCGAGTGCGTGGGCGAGATCGAAATCGATGCCGGCGTCGTGCACGAGCGCGGCGAGCGCCGGCCCTCCGTCACCCTCGAGCAGCACGGTCGGCGCGAGCACGGCGATGCCCTCCGCGACGAGCGACTGCGGGGTCGGCACCATCACGATCGTCTCTTCGAGCAGGGCTTGCCCGCGCACCAGCAGCTCTTCCTTGTTGCAGCGCTCCGCGTGGTGGCCGGGATACGTCTCGTGGATCGCGAGCACGAGCAAGTCGAGCGCGGAGATCGGCAGGTCGACGTTCACGGCGATCCGGCTGTGCAGGCCGCCGCGGTAGTAGCAGAACGCGAGCCACGGCTCGCCCTGCACGATCTCGAGCTCGACGCCTTCGCCGTCCGGTAGCCCAAACCGGTTCCGTGTCCACGCACGCGCCTCCTCGATGACCGCGGCCACCGTGCGCTCGACCTCCATGGCGGGCACGCGCATCGACGCTTGCCAGCGCTCGTAGCGAGCGGCCAGCGCCCCGTCACCGGGGAGCAGCTCTTCGAGCTCCTCGTGCGCAGCCGTGAAGACGGCTTCGTCGGTGTACGCAGGCCGCACGCCGTAGCACCCCTCCACCTCGTCGGCGTACGAACGCGACTCGCCGACCAGCACGCCCGCGTAGGCGCGCAGGCCAACCGCCTGGTCGCGCAGCCAGCCGTCGTCGAGCTCGCCGAGCAGCACCTCCGCGGCGGCGACGAGTGCCTGCGGGTCGACCGGTGGCTCGGCGTCGACCTCGGCCGCGAGCTCGGACGGTCCGAAGTACGCGTCGACGAGCCCGTCGACGTGGCGGCCGAGCTGCAGCCCCAACCGGAGATAGCGCTCCGCGGTGGACTGGGTCACGCGTCGAGCCTACGGCGTCCCTCCTCGCCGTGCCGACGACTGCTCCCGGTGTCTACGCGGCCTTGCGAGGCTGCGACTTCAGTGCATGGCGCACGGCGGTCGCGAGGTCCGTCGCGCTGAACGGCTTGGGCATGAAGGTCATGCCGTCGTCGAGGCTGGCCCCACCGATTGCGCCGTCGGTGTAGCCGGACATGAACACGATCGGAAGCTCTGCGCGTTGAGCTCGCAGGCACTCGGCCAGCTCCCAGCCGTTGAGCCGCGGCATCACGACGTCGGTGACCAGGAGGTCGATCGCTGCCGGGTCCGCATCGAACAGCTCGATTGCGTGCGCAGACGACTCGGCGACGACGACACGGTGGCCTTGCTGTTCGAGCAGGGCGACCGTGACATCCCGCACGACCGGGTCGTCCTCGACGACCAGGACCCGCTGCGTCGAGGCGTCGATCGAATCTTCGCCGGGGATCACCGCGGCCACCTCCGGTGCGACGCTCGAGCCCGGAAGCAGGACCCGCATCGTCGACCCGACGCCGAGCTCGGTGTCGACGAGCACGAACCCGCCGATGGACTCGACCACACCGTAGAGCGTGGAGAGCCCGAGGCCGGTGCCCTTGCCTTTCTCCTTGGTCGTGAAGAACGGCTCGAACAGCCGCCGCTTCGTCGTCGCGTCCATGCCGCAGCCGGTGTCGGTGACCGAGAGCACCACATAGTCGCCGGGAGGCGCTCCGTGTGCCGCGGCGGTCGCGGCATCGAGCGAGACGTTCTCGGTGGCCACGAGGACAGTCCCTCCGTCGGGCATCGCGTCGCGGGCGTTGAGCACGAGATTCAGCAGCACCTGAGAGAGCTGCGCGCCGTCGGCGCTGACCCCGTCGATCCCCGGGTCGAGCGTCATGGTGACGGAGACGCCCTCACCCATCAGTCGTTCGAGAATCTGTTCCGTCTCGCGGACGACCGCGTTCAGGTCGAGCACGATGAGCTGCACGATCTGTTTCCGGCTGAACATCAACAGCTGACGCGTCAACTCCGTCGCGCGCTCGGCCGTCTTGATGATCACCTCCAGCTTGCTCAGCGCCGGGGCGTCTCCGGCGAGCGACGGCTCCAGCAGGCTCGCATAACCGGTGATCGCAGTCAGCAGGTTGTTGAAGTCATGAGCGATCCCGCCGGCGAGCTGGCCCACCGCCTCCATCTTCTGCGTCTGCTGTAGCTGCTCTTCGAGCGAGCGACGCTCGCTGATGTTGCGGCAGATCGCCTCGACGCCGACGGGCCGGCCATCGACCTGGATCAGCCGGGTCGCCACTTCGACGTGCACGCGGTGCCCGTCCTTGGCGACGAGCGGATGCTCGTAGACGGTTGCTGACGAGATGGTCGAAAGCTTGTCGGCGCGCGCTCGCCGCATCTGCTCGTGCGACTCGGCCGGCACGAGCTCCGAGAGCGGCTTTCCGATCAGCTCCGACTTTGAATAGCCAAGGGTCTCGACGAAGGCGCGGTTGACGTTCGTCAGTACGCCGTGCAGGTCGGCGGTCGCGATCAGATCGGTCGCGTTCTCGAACAGATCCCGGTAACGGGCCTCGCTCTCCCGGAGCGCAACCTCGCCGCGAAGCCGCTCGCTGACGTCCACGGCCAGCACCACCCGTGCCGGCACACCATCGAACTCGTGCGCATGCGAGCTGACTTCGGCCTGCATGACGGTGCCGTCCTTGCGGACGTGGCGCCAGATGCCCGCCCCATTGACGGAGCCGATGTCTTCACCGGCCCGGTCGTCGATGTGCGCGTGCAACGCCTCGAGGTCGTCGGCCGGCCGGATGTCGTCGATCGTCATCGCCAGGAACTCGGAGCGTGAGTATCCGTAGCCGGCCACGGCGGCCTCGTTGACCGCAAGGAAGCGCCGCGTGTCGTTGGCGAACACCCACATCGGGCTCGGGTTGCCGTCGAAGAGCAGCCGGTAGTTGCGCTCCGACCCCGCGTCGCTGCTCACGGACGCCACAGGTCGACCCAGGAGGAGCCCAAGCTCACCACTCGGAGCATCGACAGCAGCCCGGCAGACCTTGAGCGCAGCGGGGCGAGCCGGCTCGCCCTGAGTCCGCCCCATCGGCCCCGTTCAGGCGATGGTCAGCCGTCGCTTGCGATGTTGCCGCTCCGTGTCCGCTCTCGCAGAACCCTCACGCGCCTTCACGGCGCGCAAGATGCTCAACAAGGTTCCCGAGATCACCCTGTACTTCTGGGTGATCAAGGTCCTCTGCACGACCGTCGGCGAGACCGCGTCGGACTACCTGGCGGGCAATCTCAGCCTGGGACTGACGAAGACGACGTTCATCACGGGCACGCTCTTGCTCGTCACGCTGGTCTTCCAGTTCAGGCTGCGCCGGTATGTCGCCGGTGTCTACTGGCTCGGAATCGTCCTCATCAGTGTCGTCGGCACTCAGATCACCGACAACCTGACCGACAACCTCGGCGTCTCGCTGGTCACGACGACGATCGTGTTCAGTGTCGCGCTCGCAGTCGTCTTCGCGATCTGGTACGCGAGCGAGCGCACATTGTCGATCCACACGATCTACACCACACGCCGCGAGGCGTTCTACTGGCTCGCGGTCCTCTTCACGTTTGCGCTCGGCACTGCGGCCGGTGACCTGACGGCGGAACGGCTCAATGTCGGCTATGCCTGGTCGCTGCTGCTGTTCGCCGCGGCGATCGCACTCGTGACCGCACTGCACTACCGGTTCGGGCTCAACGCCGTCGGGGCATTCTGGATCGCGTACATCCTGACCCGCCCGCTCGGCGCGTCGATGGGCGACCTGCTCTCCCAGCCACGCCAGGCCGGGGGCCTCGGGCTCGGCACGACCGCCACGAGCGCGATCTTCCTCGTGGCGATTCTCGCCGTGGTGACGTTCCTCAGCATCACGAGACGTGACGTAACGGAGATCGCCGCCTATCACGTCGAGCCGCACGCGCAGGTGCTCGTCGTCGCGAACAGGACGGCGGCGACGCCGGCGCTGCTCGAGGCAATCCGCGTGCGCGCCGCTCAGAGCGCCGCAAGCTTCCACCTCCTCGTCCCCAATCCCGCCGCGCACGCGGAGATCACCGACGCGGAACGTCACCGCCACCACGAGGACGGTGAGCACGTGCTGGAGCTCGCACTGCCCCTGTTCGAACAGGCAGCAGGACGTCCGACACAAGGATCGGTCTCGGTCCGGCACGACCCTTTCGATGCGATCGAGGAGACGATCCACGACGGCGACTTCCACGAGATCATTATCTCCACGCTCCCTCGGCACGTCTCTCGTTGGCTCCACGCCAACCTCCCGCGACGCGTGGAGCACCTCGGCCTGCCCGTCACGACAGTCGTTGCGAGCGGGCGGTAAACCCCACTCCGGCTCCGCCGGGCGTGGACGGATGACCAAGGTCCCGCCGAGGATCACCGTGGTCTTCTGGATCATCAAGATCCTGACGACCGCTACCGGCGAGGCGACCTCCGACTACCTCGTGCACCGGCTGAATCCGTATCTGGCGGTGATGCTCGGCTTCGCCGGATTCTTGGTGGCGATCGCGATTCAATTCGGCCTGCCGAACTACCGGCCGTGGGCGTACTGGCTTGCGGCGTTGATGGTCGCCGTCTTCGGGACCATGGCAGCCGACGTGCTCCACATCGAGTTCGGCGTGCCGTACTTCGGATCGACCATCGCCTTTGCGATCACGCTCGCCGTTCTCTTCGCGGTTTGGTATCGCAGTGAAGGGACGCTCTCGATTCACAGCATCTACACCCGGAGGCGAGAGGCGTTCTACTGGGCGGCAGTGCTCGCCACGTTCGCGATGGGGACCGCGATCGGCGACCTCGCGGCGTACACGGCGAACCTTGGGTTCCTCACGTCCGGGTTGCTCTTCGCAGCGCTGTTCGCCCTGCCGGGCCTTGCGTACTGGCTGTTCGACCTCAACGCTGTCGTCGCGTTCTGGATCGCCTACATCCTCACTCGGCCGCTCGGCGCATCCTTCGCCGACTGGATGGGCAAGTCCCACCACGCCGGAGGGTTGCAGCTCGGCGACGGGCCGGTCACCTTCGTGCTCTGCGGACTGATCATCGCCTTCGTCGCCTACGTCTCCGCAACGGGAAACGACCGCGGGCGTACGGGTGCGCTTGCCGCGTGAGCCAGGACGACCGCGTCAGGTGTGCCCGCGCGCCCGTTCCGAGCGTTCGGCGACGATCTCCGCAGCGCCTCGCTCGCTCTCGGCGTGACCGGTGAGCGCGACGAGAAAAGGATCACGTTCGACCGTGAGGAGATCGGTGTCGGAAAGCGCCGTCACGGTCGCGTTGCGTGGTGCATCTCGCAGCAGCGCCGTCTCGCCGAACCCCTCGCCGCGCCCGAGCTGCGCGAGCCGCCGTCCGTCCCTCGTCACCTCGACAGTGCCGTTCGCGATCGCGTAATAGCTGTCGCCGCTTTCGCCCTGACTGATGATGGTGGTTCCCGCCGAGCACGAGACGCTGCCGGCTCCGTGCGCGATGCCCTCGAGCGCAGGCACGGGCAGAACGCGGAAGATCCGCATCGAGCGGAGCAGCGCGATCGCGACGACGGGCACGGTGGCAACGTCGTCGACCAGCCGCAACCGGCGGAATCGTGCCAGCACGACCAGAGGCACGATCGACCCGGTGCCGATCAGCGCCAGCCTGGTCCCGCCGAGCGCGACGAGCCCGGGAACCAGCACTGCACCGAGCCCCCACGCCACCATCGCGAGCCCTTCCTTGAACGCGAATACTCGCGCAAGAAGCGCGGTCGACGTCACGCGCTGCAAGAGCGTCGCCGCCGACACGTCGAGCAGGCTGCGAGACACGCCTGCAACCGCAGCGACGATCACCGTCGCGACGAGCGAGATCGCGACACCGAGCACGATGAACGCGACGCTGCCGAGCAGCGCCGCTCCGAGCAGGACCGGCACGAGCCGCGCGCGTCCCACGAGGGCGAACGAGAGACCCGCACCGACAACGGCACCGCCGCCGTGCACCGCAGTCAGGTAGCCGGCCCCCGAGCCGCCGATGTCGAGCACGCCGACTGCAAGTACGACGGCCAGCACGTCGAACGCCCCGACCATGACGAACGTCGCGACGACCACGAGCATCACCTCGCTCGTCGCACCCCCGGCGCGGAGCGAGCGTGCCGCATCCGTGAGCTCTCGGATCGCGTTCGCGGCCGGCTCCGACCGCGCGAGAGGCGGCACCAACCGGCGGAGGGGGAACACGAGCACGGCCGCGGCCGCGACGCTGATCGCACCGGCCAGATAGACGGTTCCCGGCACGGACAGCTCGAGAATGAGACCCGCTCCGGCCGGCGCCACGACGAGCCCGACACTGAGGATCCAGCCGGTGATCGCGTTCAACGCCACGAGCTGCTCGGCTGTCCGCGCGATCACCGGCGACACGACTGCATGCGCAGGATGCGTAATGCTGAGCACCATCGCGCTCACCGCCCCGCTCACATACGACACGAGCGCCGGCGCACCCACGAGGAGTGACACGGCTGTCCCTGCGAGCGCGAACGCCTGCGCCACGTAGCTGCCGAAGAGCACCCGGCTCGCGCCGAAGCGGTCGATCATCGGGCCCGCCAGCGGCGCGAAGATCCCGGTTGGGAGGAGAAGCGCGAGCGAGACCACGCCAGTGGCCGTCGCGCCCCCCTGCGCGTAGGCGAAAACGAGCATCGCCACCCAGGGACCGAACTCGGCGAGGCGGAAGAGCGCGAGTGCGGCCCCTGCCCGTCTCAGGAGCGGGTCGCGAAGGAGCGTCAGCAGCGGCGAGGCGCCCGAGCCCACGCAGCCGACCCTATAACTCCCTTTCAGGAGCACCATTGGATACCCCAGCATCCATCGAAGAGGCAGTGAGCGAGACCGTCATCCGGCGGCTCGAGACCGCGCTGGGCGACCGCGGGCTGCTGCTCTCCGCCGATGAGCTGACGGCGGCGGAGGCCGACGCGGCGCAGCAGGGGTCACGACTGCTGGGCGTCGTGATCGACCGGTGCTATCCCGAGCACCGGCACGCAGGCGCGACCTTCGAGTTCGACAGTGATCGTGCTGCAGCGAGACTGGCGGCGGCGCTCGAGTTCGGCGCCGTGACCGCGCGCGTGCTCGCGCGGGGTGAGCTCGGCGGCTCGGTCGAGCTGCTGTGCGCGATCTTCAACCTCGGCATCGGGCTCGTCGACGGCATCTGCGACGACGACGCCGAGACCGGTGGAGCGGTGCTCGAGCTCGTGCAGAGACAGGATCTGGTGCAAGCCTCAGAGGGCCCGCGGCCCCGCGGCTGGCTTCGCGACACGCTGCCGACGACGCTTGCGGAAGATCACACGGTCGCGTTCACGGTCGACATCATCGAGGTGTTCTTCGAGACGCTTCACGCCGTGTATCCCGACGACGCGTGGCTGCACCTGCGCCGCCGCGTCGGCGCGCAACTTCGCGCGGCGCTCGAGGCCGAGCGCGAGTCGGTCGCCGGAGCGGCAGGCCGGGCCGGGCGCGAGCGGCTGATCGAGTGCTCCCGTCTCACATCCGTGCTCCCGTTCCAGATCATCGAGGCACTCGCCGGCGGCGGCCATGCGGACACCGAGCCGACCGCCGGGGACGCTGCTCGGCGAGGCGATGTGGTGGATCGACGATCTGGTCGACCTGGGCCAGGACGCACGGAGCGGCGCGCTGAACGGTGTGCTCCTCACCGCGACCGAAGGGGGCGGGATTGCCGCTCTCGAGCGGTTGCTCGACTCGACCGAAGTCGCTCGACGCGGCCGGCCGGGCGGCCGAGAGCCTCCTCGCCGGGTTGCAGCTCGCAGGCGGCGGTCCGGCCGCCGCCCACGCTCAACCGTCGAGCAGGACGTTCCTGTACTTCATCCAGCGCTATGCGGGGATCGCGCCGCGGCCGTCATGACTCGGCGACGGCTTCCGTCCCCGCCGTCAGCATCACCTCGAGCAACTCGGCGTCCTCGACCGGCCGCTCGGTGAGCGGCGGGATGTAGAGCGTCCCGACCTGCGGCGCCCGCACGAGCTCCACCGCCAGGTCGCTCAGCAGGAGGTGCTGCACGATCGAGCGCGTGAGCGGAAACGTCTTGCTCGTGACGATCGTGACCTCGTGATCGCCGGGGTAGAAGCGCAACAGGTAGTCCTGGAGCGGCTGGAACTGCTCGGCGGTGTAGGGCTCGGTCCGGTACGTCGGGTCGCCGACGACGGTCGGCTGCCAGATGACGCATGCCACATCGCTCTGCAGCGGACGCCTGCGCAACAGCAGATCCGTCGCCTCGTACATCTGGATGCCGTTGAGGGCGATGTCCGTCCCGAGGTCCACGAGCAGCGTGTCGAACGACGAGACGCCCGGAAAGACCTGGACGCGCAGGCCCAGGAGCGGCGCGGCTTGTGTGATCAGCGTCGTCGGATAGCAATAGACCCACGGATGACCGTAGGTCGCGAGGCACACCGGCGCATCCGCGACGGCGGCCGACACGACCTCGGCGGCCATCTTGCGGTAGGTGGGCAGGCGGTCACGATCAGGCTCGTAGAGAGCCCCGAGCTCCGTCACCTCGGGACACAGGGTCTGGAGGTATTCCGGGATGCCGTAGCCCGAGTCGATCACGAACGTGCGCTTGCTTCGCCGGATCACCTCCTCCGCTTCTCGCGTGAGCTGGTGCGAGCCGACGATTCCCGTGCCGACGATCCCGATGTCGAACGGCCAGACTGCGTCGACGGCCGAGTCGGAGTCGCTCAACCGATCAGTTCCATCAACCTGACGGTCGCCCCGGTGCGCTCGTCGTCCGTGCCTCGCCTGCTTGATCGTCTCCACCTGAGCCGCGACCTTCGCGTCACGATCTGCCTTCTCGATCGCCGCCATCTCCACGTTCACGGGAACGGCGCGATTGATCCAGTCGTGCTTGCCGGAGATCTTCACCGTGATCGGCCGCAGCTGCGTGATCCCGATGCCTCGCTTCAGCATGTCTGCGAGCGTCTCTGGGTTGCTGAACGCCGACCGCTCGTCCGCGCTCAGGTCGTAGCCCGCGAGCGCCACGGTGGGATTGGTCTGGCAGCCGACGTAGAAGCCGTAGTCGCTCTGGACGCGGGCAAGCGCCTTCTTGAAATCCTCCAACATCGCGGAGTCCCCCTTCCGCTCGATTTTCCGCGACGCTAATACTCCCGCCCCGGACTGTCAATTCGCTTCCCGCGCACGGGCCAACGCGGCCACGCACGCCGCCGAGGTGAACGTGCGGTGCTGGTCTCGCACGACGATGCCGCGGCCGAGATCGACGAAGCGGCGTCGCCGGTCGGGATCGACGTCCCCCGGCAGCGGAATCCGCATGATCGGATGGCTGGGCCACCCCCCGTCTCCGTGCTGAAGTGCGGCGAGCCTCGAGGTCGCCCGCTCGACAGGCTCCCGGCTCGCCCCCGCGCACACGAGAACAGACAGAGCGAGCGCGGTTGCGAAGGCGGAGGTCGCGGCCCCGGGCGCGCTCCAGCCGCCGTCCTCGGCCTGGCCCCGAATCGCCCACGCCGCCGCGCGCGCGACCGCGTCGTGATCGCCCAGCTCCGACGCGAGCTCCACCGCTTGCAGGGTCGAGTAGTGGGGCGAGGCCCACCAGTACGAGCCCCAACTGCCGTCGGGACGCTGCCGCGCTCGGACATACCGCCAGGCGGCGCCGATCTCCGCCGCGTAGCGGTCAGGCGCGAGGGCGACGAGCGCACGGCCTGCCGTCGCAGTCACCTCGGTGTGCGGGCGGCACCAGCCGCCGAATCGCATCCACCGGCCGACACCCATGAAGCGGCGGATCGGGCCCGGCTCGCGGTAGGTCGCGACGCCGCCGCTCTCGCTCTGCTGGTGCCTGACGAGGCACGAAGCCGCGCGCCGGCACGTGCTCCCGCGGCGGCCCTCCGAGGCGAGGAACAGCAGCACGCATGCCGTCGAGTCGGCGTCGCTGGGAACCTGCTCGTGATAGCCCCAGCCACCGTCGACGTTCTGGCCGGCGACGAGCGTCTCGGAGGCCCGGCCGAGGGCGCCCGGGTCGGCGCCTGCAAGCTGCAGAGCTCCGGCGACGAAACCAGTCGGCCATTCCGACGCCTCGCCGGCGGGAGTGAGGAAGTCTCGCCAGAGGCCGTCGTCACCCTGCTGCCCGAGCAGGAATCGCGTCCCGCGCTCCAGTGCGAAGGTCGCGCTTCCGGCGCACTCGCGCTCCCCGACGCGCATGCGTAGAGTCCCGTTGACCGTGGCACGGTCGGATGGGTTCAACGACGAGACCTCGCATGGCTGAGCCGGAGCGAGTCGACGAGCAACCGGCCGCCGCGCCGCTCACCCGGTACCGAACCGAGCTGGCCGAATGCCGCGAACGACTTCGGGACGCCGCGGCCGACAGTGGCGGCGCCGAGGTCGCAGCGATGGTCGGCGAGGCGAAGCTCCTGCGCGCGACCCTTGTCCTTGCATCCGGATCGCCGCTCGGAGCTTCCGCCCCCGCGCTGATACGAGCCGCGGTCTCGATCGAGCTCCTTCACCTGGCCTCGCTCGTGCACGACGACATCATCGACGAGGCGACGGAGCGGCGCGGTGTGCCTGCACTGCATGTCACAACGGGGCGCAACCGCGCGCTCGTCGTCGGCGATCTGCTGATCGTCGCGGCGTACGACATGCTCGCCCGGGCCCGGACCACGATGCCGGCGAACGTCTTCGCTCGATCCGTCGAGGCACTGAGCACCGGCGCCCGGCTGTGCTGCCTCGGGCAGCTCGAAGAGCTCACTCCGCGTCGTCACGCGGGCTCCGAGGCGCACTACCTCGACGTCGTTGCGAAGAAGACGGGCGCGCTCTTCTCCGCCGCGGCGACGCTCGGGGCGCTGAACGCAGGAGCCGGTGAGGACGAGCTGGCTGCGCTGGCGACGCTGGGGACGGAGCTCGGTTGCGCCTACCAGATTCGCGACGATCTTCGCGACGGCGCGGAAGATGCGGCCGGCCCCGCGCGCTTCTCGCCCACGGTCGCCACGTACGCGCGAGCGGTCGCCGGAGTCCGTGGTGCGTTGGCCCGCGTACCCGCACCATGCGACGACGCGGTGCGAGCCTTGATCGAGGCAATGCTCGGTCCTCCGGCGCGGCCGTAGCGGATCGCTCTAGCGCTGACCGTAGACGTTCCGATAGCGGTCGTACAGCGCGTCGACATCGTCTTCGTCGAGCGCAAGCGGCCGCCCGAGCGCGTGCGCGAGGTGCACGGTGCGCGCGACGTCCTCACACATGACAGCGGCCTTGATCGCATCGCGCGGGTTCGCGCCGATCGTGAAGACGCCGTGGTTCTGCATCAGCACCGCAGGCGACCGGTGCCCGGCCAGCGTCTCGACGATGGCGCGGCCGATCTCCTCGTCACCGATCCGCGCGAACGGGCCGATCGGTATCTCACCGCCGAACTCGTCCGCCATCGCGGTCAACACGCACGGGATCCCCTCTCCCCGAGCGGCGAACGCGGTCGCATACGCGCTGTGAGTATGGGCGACACCGCCGATCTCCGGCAGGTGCCGGTAGACGTAGCCGTGCGTCGCAGCATCGCTCGAAGGGGAGAGCCCGTCCTCGACCGGCCGGCCGAAGAGATCGCAGAGGATGATCGAGTCGGTCGTCAGCTCGTCGAAGGCGATGCCGCTGGCCTTGATCAGCATCAGCGCCTCCCCCGGCACGCGCGCCGAGAGGTTGCCGCTGGTCCATGCCACGAGCCCGTGTCTCGGCAGCTCGGCGTGCAGCGCCGCGACCTCGCGCCGCAGCTCGGCGATCGTCTCCGACAGCACGCGCGTCCGGCGCTGCGGCCGGCGTAGCGCGTGCATCATGGCGCCGCGCCCGAAGTGATCGTGCAAGCTCGAATAGTGCGCGTAGAGCTCGTCGTAGGCGTCCGCACGCTCGCCATCGGGCAGGTACGCATTGCGCCGCACCCTGCCCATGGCGGCCGAGGCGGCCGTGATGTCCGCGTGCAGGCCTGCGGCGACCGCAGCGTGCATCGCGGCGCCGAGCGCAGGCCCCTCGTCCGACTCGATCACGTGCAGGGGACGCCGGAGGACATCGGAGTAGATCTGCATCACGAGCGAGTTCTTCAGCAGCCCGCCTGCGACGGTGAACTCACGAACGGGCACCCCACGCGCTTCGAAGCTGTCGATGATCCTGCGCGTGCCGAACGCGGTCGCCTCGATCAGCGCGCGGTAGACGTCCTCGGGGCGGGTGCCGAGCGTGAGACCGACCAGAACGCCGCTGAGCTCGTGGTCGACGAGTACCGAGCGGTTTCCGCTGTGCCAGTCGAGTGCGACGAGGCCATGCTCGCCCACGGATTGCCTGCTCGCGAGCTCGGAGAGAAACGCGTGCACGCTGACGCCGCGGCGCTCTGCTTCCGCGTAGTAGTCCGGTGGCACCTGCCGCTCGACGAACCAGCCGAAGATGTCGCCGACCCCGCTCTGCCCCGCTTCGTAGCCCGGGAGCCCCGGCGTGATGCCGCCCTCGACGACGCCGCACATTCCGGGAACCTCGGCGAGCGTTTCGCCGTTCATGACATGACACGTGGACGTCCCCATCACGGCGAGCATGTGCCCCGGCTTGATCGAGCGCGCCGCCGGCGCGGTCACGTGCGCATCGACGTTTCCGACTGCGACCGCGATCGCCGCGGGGAGGCCTGTCCACTCCGCCGCCTGGGCGGTGAGCTCGCCGGCGCGGCCGCCGAGCTGCGACAGCGGATGCTCCAGCTTGTCCTCCACGAATCCGGCGAAGCCCGGGTGGAGGGCCGCGAGATAGGCCCTGGAGGGATAGTGGCCGTCCTGGAAGATCCCCTTGTAGCCGGCAGTGCAGGCGTTGCGGGTCTCGACGCCGCAGAGCTGCCAGATGATCCAGTCGGCCGCTTCGATCCAGCGCTCAGTCGCCGCGTAGATCTCCGGGTCCTCCTCGAGCACCTGCAGCGCCTTGGCGAACTCCCACTCCGACGAGATCCGGCCGCCGTACCGCGGCAGCCACGGCTCGTGACGGGCCTCGGCGAGCGATGTGATCCGGTCGGCCTGCTCCTGCGCGGCGTGATGCCGCCACAGCTTGGGATAGGCGTGCGGCCGCAGCGCGAACGCCTCGACACGGCAGAGCGGTGTGCCGTCGGCGAGCGCTGGAAGCGGTGTCGACGCGGTGAAGTCGGTCGCGATCCCGACGACGTCCGCGGGCGCGACGCCCGCGGTGCGGAGCGCAGCCGGGACAGCGTTCCGCAGGACTTCGATCCAGTCGTCGGGATCCTGCAGAGCCCACGAAGGCGGTAGCTTCTCGCCCGACCGCGGCAGCACCGTGTCGATGACGCCGTGCGCGTACTTGTGGACCGCCGACCCGAGCTCTTCGCCGTCTTCCGCACGAACGACGAGCGCCCTGCCCGAGAGCGTGCCGAAATCGACACCGACGACGTAGGACGAGTCAGCCACGAGGCGCAGCCGTGCTCTCACGAATCACGAGCTCGGGCGCGACGGTCGCACGCACGGACGAGCGAACGCCGCTTTGAATCTCCTGGAGCAGCAGATGGAGCGCGCGACGGCCGACGTCCGCGAAGTCCTGCCGGATCGTCGTCAGCGGCGGCGTGAAGTACGCGGCTTCGGGCATGTCGTCGAAGCCGACGACGCTCAGTCCGGCCGGCAGGTCGCGGCCCTCCTGATGCAGAACACGGAGGAGCCCGAGGGCCATCAGGTCGTTGCCGACGAAGACCGCCGTCACCTCGGGATCGGCCACGAGTTGGCCGCCGAGCTCGTAGCCCATCGCCGCACTCCAGTCACCGACGAGCACCGGCGGGACTGGCGCACCCGCGGCCTCGAGGGCCGACCGCCAGCCCGCGACACGCTGTTGCGCTTCCAGCCAGTCGGCCGGTCCGGCGATGTGCCAGACAGTTCGGTGGCCGAGGTCCAGGAGGTGCTGCGTGGCGAGCACGGCGCCCGCAAACTGGTCGACGGCTGCCACCGGCACGCCTTGCTCCGGGCCGGCCTCGACGGCGACGACGGGAATATCCTCCGGCAGCTCGGCCGCGGTGCGGACGACGGCGGTCTGCGGCGCGATCACGAGAATCCCGGCGACTCCCTGGAGCCGCAGGCGCTCGACCGCGGCCAGCACAGCCGTGCGATCGAGCGACGACAGGCTGACGATGCTGATGGAGTATCCCGCTTCGCGGGCCGCACGCTCGACACCCACGAGCGTCGAGGCAGGCCCGTAGAGCGTGAGGTCGAAGCTGAGGACGCCGAGCATCTTCGACTTCCCTGTGGCGAGCGCGCGTGCGACCGGGTTGGGGCGATAGTCGAGCATGCGCATAGCGGTGAATACGCGCTCGCGCGTGCCGTCCTTGACGAGCTCGCTGCCGTTGATCACACGCGAGACCGTCTGGTGCGAGACCCCTGCGAGCCTCGCGACGTCGGCCATCACCGCGGCGCGCCTGCGGTTGACCTTGCCCTCGACGTGGTCGGGCGTCGCCATCAGGCCTTCCTCCGCACGAGGACGAGCCGCTGCAGGAGGATGAACGCAAACAGGAGCGCGCCGATCACGATCCTCGTCCACCAGGAGCTCAGAGTGCCTTGGAAGTTGATCAGGGTCTGGATGAGGCCGAGAACCAGAACACCGAGGACAGTACCCGCCAGGTAACCGGTGCCGCCCGTCAAAAGCGTCCCGCCGATCACCACGGCGGCAATCGCGTCGAGCTCCATCCCGACCGCGAGGCTGCCCGAGCCCGAGAGCATGTAGAAGGAAAGCAGGACACCCCCGAGCGCCGAACAGAACCCGCTGATCGTGTACACGGCGATCCTCGTCCGTGCAACGGGGAGCCCCATCAGCAACGCGGACTGCGCGTTTCCGCCGATCGCATACACGTTGCGCCCGAGCCGGGTGTAGTGCAGGACATAGAGGCCCACGAGCAGCGTCACGAACGCGATGAGCACCGCGGTCGTCACATAGAGGCCGCCTGGCAGGTTGAAGGAGTGCTCCGCGACCGCGACATACCCGGGCCTCGTGATCGAGACCGCGTCGACTGTGATCGCATAGCAAAGGCCCCGTGCGAGGAACATGCCGGCGAGGGTGACGATGAACGGCTGAATCTCGAAGTAGTGGATGACCGCCCCCATCGTCCAGCCGAGCGTCGAGCCGATCACCAGCACGACTGCGATCGCAGCGAGCGTCGGCCAACCGTGCTTCACGAGCAGCGCGAGCATCAGCGTCGACAGTGCGACCACGGAGCCCACCGACAGGTCGATGCCGCCGGTGAGGATCACGAACGTCATGCCGATCGCGACGACGAGCAGGAACGAGTTGTCGATGAAGACGTTCAGGACCACCTGGCCCGTCGCGAAGCCCGGATACCGCACCGCGCCGAGGGTGAACATCGACACGAGCAGCACGAGCGTCGCCAGGATGGGGACGTACTTGGACGGGACCCGGAACGCGAACCGGTGCCGCTTTGCCGGTAGCGACGCCGCGGTCATGCCGTCACCTCCATCACACGCTCGTCCTCCGGCAGCGTCTTCTGGGACTCCGTCGGACGACGTCTGCCGCCGAGGATCTTCTCGCGGAACGCCGGCGACTGGATCAGGCAGACGAGGGTGACCACCAGAGCCTTGAAGAGCAGGTTCGTCTCCGGCGGAATCCCGATCGAGTAGATCGTCGTCGTCAGCGTCTGGATCAGGACGGCGCCGATGATCGTCCCGGCCAGGAAGAAGCGGCCGCCGGCAAGGGCTGTCCCGCCGATGACGACGGCGAGGATCGCATCGAGCTCGATCCACAGCCCGGCGTTGTTGCCGTCCGCGCCCGCGACCATCGAGCTGATCATCAGCCCCGCGATGCCGGAGCAGAGCCCGGAGAAGACGTAGGCGAGGATGACCAGCCCCCGCGCGCGGACCCCCGCGAGCCGGCTGGCCTCCCGGTTGCCGCCGACGGCCTCGATCAGCATCCCGAGCGCCGTGCGCCGTGCCACCAGGATCGTGACGACGAAGACTCCTGCGACGATGAAAAGCGAGAACGGGAGGGCGAACAGGTAGCCGCCGCCGATCCGGTCGTACGGCGTGCTGTTGATCGTGATGATCTGGCCGCTGGTGATCAGCTGCGCGATGCCGCGGCCGGCGACCATCAGGATCAGTGTCGCGATGATCGGCTGGATCCCGATCACGGCAACGAGCAGACCGTTCCAGAGGCCGAGGAGCATAGAAAGTCCGAGCGCGACGGCGCACGCGACCACCACCACGCGAAGGCTGTTCTGGTCCTTCGCGTGACTGATCAGCAGGCACGCCATCGCGCCGGAGATCGCAGCCACAGCACCGACCGAGAGATCGATGCCCCCCGTTGCGATCACGAGTGTCATTCCGAGCGCGACCAGCATCAGCGGCGCGCCAAAGGCGAGGATGTCGATCAGGCTCCCGTACAGATGGCCGCCTCGCATCTCGATCTTGAAGAACCCGTTCGCAACGAAGAGGTCGGTGACGAAGAGCCCGCCGATCGCCAGCGCCGGCCAGAACAACCGATGCCTGACGAAGGTCATGCTGCCGCTCCGCCTGCGATCGTTTCGACGAGCGCGTCGAGTGTCACGTGCTCGTCGTTGACCAGCTCGGCGACGAGCTTGCGGTCACGGAGGACCTCGACCTTGTGGCTGAGGCGAAGTACCTCCTCCAGCTCCGTCGAGATGAAGAGCACGGACATACCGTCGTCGCACAGCGAGATGACGAGTCGCTGGATCTCGGTCTTCGCGCCGACGTCGATGCCGCGCGTCGGCTCGTCGAGGATCAGGAGCCTGGGCTGCGTCAACAGCCACCGGGCGAGCAAGACCTTCTGCTGGTTGCCGCCGCTCAGCGAGCGCATCGGCTGCTCTGCGCTCGCGACCCTGATGTCGAGCGCGCGGATCCAGTGGTCGGCGAGCTCCTCCTGGCGCTTGCGGGGGATCGGACGCGTCCAGCCACGTGCGGCCTGGAGTGCGAGCAGGATGTTCTCCCGGACGGTGAGATCCTCGACAACTCCCTCGGTGCGGCGGTTCTCGGAACAGAACGCGACACCGTTTGCGGTCGCGACGCGGGGGCTTCGAATCGTCACGGGCTTACCGTCGATGAGCACACGGCCGGAGTCGGCGCGGTCGGCGCCGAAGAGCAGGCGGGCGATCTCGGTTCGACCCGAGCCGAGCAAGCCGGCCAGACCGACCACCTCGCCGGGACGGAGCGCAAGGTCGAACGGGGCGATCGCCTTTTTTCGGCCGACCGCCTTCGCCTCGAGCACCGGCGTCGACGCTTCGAGTGCGTCTACGGCCTCGCTGGTTCGCCGCTCGAGCGCCTCCAGCGTCTTGTACTCGCGGCCGAGCATCTTGGAGACGAGCTCGACGCGCGTCAACTCGCCGGTCGGCCACTCCCCGACCAGCCTGCCGTTGCGCAGAACGGTGATCCGGTCGGAGATCTCGTAGACCTGGTCGAGGAAGTGCGAGACGAAGACGACGGCGATCCCCTGCGACGTCAGCTGGCGAATCACGTCGAAGAGCCTGTCGACCTCGCCCTTGTCGAGGCTCGAGGTGGGCTCGTCGAGGATGAGCACGTCGGCCGAGATGTCGATCGCCCGCGCGATCGCGACCATTTGCTGCACCGCGAGCGAGTTCGTCGAAAGGAGCGCCGACACGTCGACGTGAACGTCGACGCGTGCGAGCGCATCGGTCGCGTGACGGCGCATCGCACGCCACTGGATCCGACCGGCGCGGCGCGGCTCGCGACCGATGTAGATGTTCTCCGCGACCGACAGGTTCGGGCAAAGGTTGACTTCCTGATAGACGGCACTCACGCCGCCGCGCTGTGCTTCGTGCGGGCTCGCGAACAGCACGCGCTCACCCTTCAGCTCGATCACACCGCCGTCGATCTCGTACGCCCCGGTCAAAGCCTTGAGCAAGGTCGACTTGCCGGCGCCGTTCTCCCCGAGCAGGGCGTGAACCTCGCCGGCTCTGAGGTGGAAGTCGACACCGTCGAGGGCCTTCACACGCCCGAAGGCCTTGTCGATCCCCGTCATCTGGAGGATCGGCGCCGCGTTTATGGAGGTGTCGCTCATCTGTTCAGAGGCCCATCGTGGCCGGCGTGCCGGGAACTGACCCATCCTGCACCAGTTCCCGGCACGACCGAATATCCCATCCTCGTACTAGTACTTGCGCGTCGGCAACGCTGCCTTCGCCTGTGCGCGAGTGAACGTCGTTTCCTTGGTGACGATCCGGTGCGGGACGCTCTTCCCGGCGACGACCTTCTTCACGAGATCCATCAGCTGCGGCCCGAGCAGCGGGCTGCACTCTGCGATGAAGTTGATCTTGCCGGCGGCGAGTGCCGCCATACCGTCGTGCACTGCATCGATCGTGACGATCTTGATGTCGACGCCGGGCTTCAGCCCTGCGGCCTGGATCGCCTCGATCGCGCCAAGCCCCATGTCGTCGTTGTGCGCGAACAGAAGGTCGATGTTCGAGTGCGCCTTGAGGAACGCCGTCATGACCTCCTTGCCCTTCGCCCGGGTGAACTCACCGGTCTGCGACGCGATCACCTTCAGCTTGGGGTTCGCCTTGATGACATCCGTGAACCCCTTCTTGCGGTCGATCGCCGGCGCCGAGCCCGTCGTCCCCTCGAGCTCGACGATGTTCACGGTGCCCGTGGCGTTCTTGTAGTTGTTCAGCACCCACTGGCCCACCTCACGGCCTTCCTTGACGAAGTCCGACCCGAGGAACGTCTTGTACAGCGTCGGGTCCTTCGAGTCGACTGCACGGTCGGTGAGGATGACCGGGATCTTGGCCCGCTTCGCCTCGTTGAGGACGGCGTCCCAGCCTGACTCGACGACGGGCGAGAATGCGATCACGTCGACCCGCTGCTGGATGTACGAGCGGATCGCCTGGATCTGGTTCTGCTGCTTCTGCTGCGCGTCCGAGAACTTCAGCGTGATGCCCGCCGCCTTTGCGGACGACTGAATGGATTTCGTGTTGGCAGCACGCCAGCCGCTCTCAGATCCGACCTGCGAGAACCCGAGCGTGATGTTCCCCGTCGCACCGGTCTTCACGCTGGTCTTGCTCGCTGCGCCGACCGCGAGGACCGAGACGGCAAGGAGCGCCGCGCCGGTCACCACGAGGGCAAAAAGCTTCTTCAGCACCTGAATCCTCCTTTGGACTCGTTTTCCAGCCCGGCGTCGGGCAGGCGCCTGGGATTGTTACCGCTCACAGTTTCGAAAGTCAAGTACCGATTCTTCACGGCTCTTGACAAGCCGTTCCAGGCATGCAGACTTGACAAGGACGGAATGTGAGCGGCAACATGGCGAGCCTGCTCGGCAGTTCAGCCACCCGGCGTCCTGCATTCGGTGCCGTCTTCGGAAAGGATTCTCATGACCGCCACGCGCGCGACCAGCAGGATCACGGATCACCAGACGATCCTCCCCGCGCGGCCCAGGATCGGCGTACTCGGCGTCACGCAGAGCCTGTACGACGAGATGCTGCCCGGCATCACCGCGCGCCAGGAGGCCTACGCTCACGCGATCGCGGCTTCCCTCCACGAGGTCGCCGACGTCTCGGTCTCGCCGGCGGTCAAGAACCGCGCGGATGCCGAACGCGCGGTGCGCGCATTCGAGGGCGAGAACCTCGACGGGTTGATCGTCCTGATGCTCACCTATGGACCGGCAATGCACGTCGCCGGCGCGCTCGCCCAGACCCGCCTGCCCGTGTGCCTCGCGAACGTTCAGCCCGTGCCCGAGGTGACCGGGGACTGGGACATGGCAGACCTCACGTACAACCAGGGCATCCACGGCGCACAGGACACGGCGAACGCGATGGTGCGCGCCGGTCGTCCGTTCGAGGTGATCACCAACGACTGGCAGTCGCCGGCATTCACGGATGCGATCGGGCGCTGGGCGCGCGCCGCTGCCGCGGTCACTCGCTGGCGCGAGTTGAAGGTCGCGATCTTCGGCTACGCGATGAATGCGATGGGCGATATCCGCGTCGACGTCCATACGCTGCTCCGCGTGCTCGGCCCGCAGGTCGACTCGGTTGCGACCGGTGATCTGTACGCGGCTGCCGAAGCCGTCGACCCGGCGGCCGTCGCGCAATTGCTCGCCGAGGAAGACGCACGGTTCGACGTCGACCTCCGGCTCAGCGCCGCGGAACGCGAAGACCACGCGCGCATGCAGCTCGGCATCGAGCACGTGCTGAGCTCACGCGGCTACGGCGCGTATTCGACGCACTTCGGCGCGATCGCCGAGGACGGCAGGTTCGACCGGCTACCGCTCGCCGCGGCAGCGAGCCTGATGGCAAAGGGTTACGGGTTCGCGGCCGAGGGCGACCCGATGACCGCCGCCTTGATGTCCGCCGGACGAGATCTCTTCGGCGAAGTGCAGTTCACCGAGATGTACGCGATGGACTTTGCACGCGACGCGTTCCTGATGAGCCACATGGGCGAGGGCAACTGGGCGATGGCCCGGGACGATCAGCCTGTCCGGCTGATCAAGCGCAGCCTCGGCATCGCCGGCCTCGAGGATCCGCCGACGTTCCTCTTCCAGTACCGCCCCGGGCCCGCAACGCTCGCTGCGCTCCTGAGCCTTCCGGGAGACCGGTTCCGGCTCGTCGTCGCGGAGGGCCAGATCCTCGACAGCGAGGAACTGCCTGCGCTCGAGATGCCATACGGCTTCTTCCGCCCCATCGGCGGCGTCCGCGCGTGTGCGAACGAGTGGCTCAAGCTCGGCGGGCCGCATCACCAGGTCCTGAGTGCGGGTCACACCGCGGAGGACTGGCGACTGTTCTGCGAGGCGGCCGGCATCGAGCACGCGGTGGCCGGCTGACCACGCGGCCTCAACCGGTGAACGTCGCCAACGGCTCACCCACTTCGACGATGTAGGTCGAGAGCATCTGGCCCGTCTCGGGGCCGACGTCCAGCGCGTTGTGAGGCGTGCGAGGCGGTATGAGGAAGCCGTCGCCGGTGTGCAGCGTGCTGGTGGGCTGCCCCTCGATCGTCATCTCGACCGTCCCGGCGAGGATGTATCCGACCTCCTCACCGGGATGCTGGTGCCAGCCCGATTCGACGCCGGCCGGGATCTTCGTGAGCACCTGCACGATCTCCCGCCCGGGAATCGAGGACGGCTTGTGCTGGAGCTCGGTGCGCTCGAGCTTGCCGGCGAGCGCGTCGATCGGCTGCTCCCTGTTGGACGACATCGCTCGTGCTCCTTCCATCGAGGGGATTCGGCAACGTTACAAAAGCGCGCGTGCTACGCCGATGCGAGTATTGATCGCCGAGACGGAGCGACACGGTGCGCGAGCGCGCCGGTAAGGAGCTACCCACATGAGCAACGACTACGACGTGATCGTCCTCGGTGGGGGTGCGCCGGGTGAGCATTGCGCAGGCGCGTTGGCCGAGGGCGGCCTGCGCGTCGCGGTTGTCGAACGCGAGCTCGTCGGGGGCGAGTGCTCGTACTGGGCGTGCATCCCGTCGAAGACGCTCTTGCGCCCGGGCGAGGCGGTGCACGGGGCGCGTGAGGCCGCGGCGAGCGCAGAGGTCGACGTGCCGGCGGCCCTTGCCTGGCGTGACTTCGTCGTCTCGAACTACTCCGATGCCGGCCAGGAACGCTGGCTGGCTGACCGGGGCATCGATCTGATCCGGGGCCTCGGCCGGCTCGCCGGGCCGGGCGTGGTCGAGGTCGACGGCGTCCGCCACACGGCGGACGAGGTCGTCGTCGCAACCGGTGCCGACCCGATCGTGCCGCCGGTGCCTGGGCTGCGCGAGCTCGAAGGCGTCTGGACGAACCGTGAGGTGACCGGGATGAAGACGGTGCCACGCAGGTTGCTCGTGCTCGGCGGCGGACCGGTCGGGGTCGAGATGGCGCAGGCCGTGCGCCGCCTCGGCGGCGAGGTCGCCTTGGTCGAGGGCGCCGAGCATCTGCTGCCGCACGAGCCCGAGCCTCTGGGCACGGCGCTCGGTGAGGTCCTGCGCCGCGACGGGGTCGAGCTCTCCCTCGGCATGCACGCATCCGCAGCGCGACACGAGGGCGGCGAGTACGTGCTCGAGTTCGGCGACGGCCGGGAGCTGCGCGGCGATCGCCTGCTCGTCGCGACCGGCCGGCGGCCGCGCGTCGAAGGGATTGGCCTGGAGACGGTCGGCGTCGAGACCGACGGCCACGGGATCCCCGTCGACGCGCAGATGCGCGCCGGCGAGCGGCTGTGGGCGATCGGTGACGTCACCGCCATCTGGGCGTTGACCCACGTCGGCGAATACCAGGGCGAGGTCGTCGCCTCGAACATCCTCGGCGAGCCGCGCGACGCCAACTACGAGGCGGTGCCGCGGGTCGTCTACACCGACCCGCAGGCCGCAGCGGTCGGCGCGAACGAGGGCCCGTTCAGCGGCACCGCGCCCGTCTCGGGCGTGGCGAAGACCGCGACCTACACGCATGCCTACGCGAATGACAACGGGTTCCTGACACTGCTCAGCGACGGCGAACGGCTGACCGGCGCTTACGCGCTCGGCCCCGAGGCCGGCGAGTGGCTGCAGCAGGTCACACTCGCGATCCGCGCCCACGTCCCGCTCGGGGTGCTCCGCGACACGATCCAGCCTTTCCCGAGCTTCTCGGAGATCGTCGCCGCCGCGCTGAAGTCACTTCGCGGCGAGCTCGCGGCCGCGCACCGGCCCAACGAAAGAGAGGCCAGATGACATCGCGCACCCGCGTTGCAGTCCTGCTCGCGCTCGCCGCCACGTTCGCCGCGGTCGGAGCAACGTCCGCATCCGGTGCGCAACCTCACCTCCCGGTGTACTTCCTGCAGGGCGAGCAACTCGCGCACGTGACCCGGCCCGGTGCGACCCCTCTCGACGCGGTACGCCAGCTGATCGCCGGGCCGACGCCGGCCGAGCGCGCGCTCGACTTCCGCACGTACGTCCCTGCGAGCACGCGAGTGCTCAGCCTGAAGGTCGCAGACGGGATCGCGACCGTCGACCTCAACGAGCGCTTCGCGTCCGGCGGCGACTCCGAGAGCCTGCTGGCCCGGCTGTCGCAGCTCGTCCGCACACTGACCGGCCTGCAGGGGGCGACGAAGGTGCAGCTCCTGATCAACGGTGCGGTCGCGCCTGCCCGGTTCCCGGGCATCTCGACCAGCGGCCCGATCACGTTCAAGACGCTGCAAACGCCGAACGTGGCCGTCCCGTCGCCGACGCAGCCGAGGCTGCCCGCACCCGATCCGGCCGTGAAGACGCTCCAGCAGCGCCTGATCGAGCTCGGCTACCTGCTGAGGAGCGACGACGACGGTCGCTTCGGGCCTGCGACCCAGAACGCGATCCTCGCGTTCCAGAAATGGGAGCGGCTCGCCCGGACGGGCCAGATGGACCGACCGACGCAGGCGCGGCTCGCCACCGCCACGCACCCGACGCCGATCAGCCAGGGGGGCACTGGCAAGCGCGCGGAGATCCTGCTCGACCGCCAGGACGCGCTCCTGATCAACAACAACCGGGTCGTGCGCACCATCGCCGTCTCGAGCGGGAAGCCGTCGACGCCGACTCCGCCGGGCAACTATCGCGTCTACGCGAAGATCCCACGCTGGTGGTCGACGCCGTTCCGCGAATGGCTTCCGTGGGCGCTGCCGTTCGTCGGCGGCATCGCCTTCCACGAGTTCGCAGACGTACCCGTGTTCCCTGCGTCGCACGGCTGCGTCCGGCAGTCGTTCACGGTGGCCCGCTGGACGTACGCCTTCGCGACCGTCGGCATGCCGGTCAAGGTGATCGCGCGGTCGTGAGCTCGCGCCGGCGTCCGCCGGCGTTATCCGATCCGGCCGCCCCGCTCCGGGTTCACGACCGAGTTTCGCCCGAAGAGCACGTAGAAGGGATCGAAGCTCACACCGCCACCCGAGGTGGTGTCGATCGAGTAGCCGAAGCCCGCGAACATCCCGGTCTGCGGGCTCGCCTGGCGTGCAGTGACGTAGTCGCCCCACCGAGTCGTCGACGCGTTGCTCAGCGCCGGGTACCAGACGACGAAGTCGCCGAGGATACCGACCGCGCTGTTGGCGTAGAACGTCTTGCCTCCCCAGCCCAGCGTGATACCCACCTCGTCGCGGTCGTTCGTGGCGAGCGACGGGTACGCGAACGCGTAGTCGTTGTTCCAGATCGCGAACTGGTCGAGCCGCTTGTAGCCGTTCGTCGGGTCGATCTTCACGACCTGGATGTTCGCGTTCGGGAAGTTGAAGCCGCCGGAGGAGCCCTTCCCGCTGCTGGCCATCCACGCGAACCAGACCTCGTTCCCGCGGCGCGTCGCCCCGATCACGCCGGCGTTGGGGAAGCTCGCTGCCTTGGTGAGCCAGTCGTTGCCGTCCGCCGCGGTCGAGCTGAGCGTTCCGTTGGGCCAGTTGTTCACGCCCACGTCGCGCCATGAATAGGACGTCGAGCTCTCGGGCCAATTGAAGACCTGCAGGGTGCTGTTGTTCTTCGAGCCGGCCCAGAACGCCTCGTCCCCCGTGTTCTGCGTCACGTGCGACGCGTAGGCCCGCCCGGCGTCGGCCCAGTGCGTATAGCGGTAGTTGATCGTGCTCCCCGATTGGATCTCGCTCAACGGCACGCGGACGACGATGCGCCCGCCCGTCGGAGGCGAAGCGCCCCCGTTGCCCACGTTGTCGACGCTGATGTAGAGCGAGTTCGCGCCGACCGACATGTTCGGGTAGTCGAGCCAGTGGTTGCCCGCGGTCGCGTCCGCCGCCGTCGTCGTGACGCCGAGACCGTCGGTCGTCAGGTCCCAGTACGTCCACGACGTGCAGTTGCTGCTGACGATCGACTCCGGGCTCGCAGCTGCGATCCGCAGACGGTTCTTACCGTTCGCGCCGGTGCTGAACTGCATCAGCCAGATGAACCGATCGATGCTCGGGACGTACTGGATGATCTGGTCGCAGCAAAACCCGCCGTCTGCAGTGTTATCGAAGATCGTGGTGGGGTTGAGCGACGTGAACGTGCTCCCGGCGTCGGTCGAGTACGACACGTACTTGTTCGCGCTTGCGAGCACGACGCTGCCGCTCTCCGCTCCGCTGATGTCCGCGGCCACGGTCGACCGCACCGGCCCGTCGCTGCCCCAGAGGGTGAACTGCCCGAACACGACCGGGTCGTCTCCCCCTTCCCCGCCGCCGCCCGACTGGAAGTCGAGCGGCTTCATCGCGTCGCCGGGGATCAGAAACCCGCGGAACGGTCCGCGGGGCACCTCCGGCGCCGAGACCTTGTTCGCCCGCTTCTCCGGCTTCGGGAGCGGCTCGCTCGGCGGGTACGGCGCGCCGTACACGCGCTGCGGATCGGTGGCGCCCTCGAACGAGACGCGCGAGCCGCCGCTCTCCTCGCCCGGCTCGCACGGCCTGTACTCGCACCTGCGATGATGGTGGTGCTTCTCGCGCTCACGGCAGTCGTCCCGCTCGCAGCAATGCTCGTGCGGCTCGTGACGCTTGCCGCACTCGCTGCACACGGCGAGCTCGGCGACCTCGTTGAGCAGCTCGCACGTGTTCCGCGAGACGTGCTCGAGCGCACACAGGATCGCGTCGAGCTTTCTCGTCAGCTCGCCAAGCGACTCGTTGCGGCCGACCTCGACCTCGATCAGGACTCTGAGGAGATCACGGATCTCCTGGAGCGAGCGTTCGTCGTCATGCCGTTCGTAGTCGCTCATCCCGGGCCTACGATTCCCTCCGACTCTGCGAGTCCTTGTCCGATCCGCCGCGTCAGCGACGGGAAGACAAAGGTTATCGCAGCGCCGACGACCGCCCAAGCGCCGATGATCAGCGGGAACAGGTCGTAGGGGTACGCCGGCTTGGGCCAGACCTGCTTGTAGAACGTGTAGACGATCGCCGCGGTTGCCAGCGCGGGGATGACGACGCGCCACCGCGGCTTCGCGCCGCTCGAGGTGCAGGAACTTCGCCGCGCCGAACTGGATCACGAAGTACGCGATCAGCATCGCGAGCACGCCGACCGTGCCGGGATAGAAGAACGCGTTGACGGCGGACGTCCCGTTGAGCCGCAGCAGGATGGTGACGACGACGCCGAAGCTCATCACGACCGCGAGCGCATTCGCAGGCGCGCCGGTTCGGCTGGAGGCGTCTCCCAGCCGGCGAGTGATGAACCCGTCCCGACCGAGCGCGAACAGGATGCGGGACGCGCCCGCAGCGCAGCCGAGGCAGCTCGCGAACGCGCTGAGCGTTGCGCCGAAGTTGATCGCGTCCTCCATGCCGTTGCCGACGTACTGCTTGGCGAGATCGCCGAGCGGTGCGCTCGAGCTGGAGAACGCCTTGACCCCGGCGGCGCCGATGCCGAAGCCGAGCGACTGAGCCAGCATCACGATCGTGTAGAAGACGCCGCAGAAGGCGACCGCGACGGCGATCGCAAGCGGGATGTTGCGACGCGGGTTGTTGGTCTCCTCGCCGAGCGCGGCGGCGCCTTCGAACCCGCCGAACGAGAGCAGCCCGAACACGGATGCGAACGCGATCGCGCCGATCGTCGTCCCGGACGCCGGAACGAACGGCTTCAGGCTGAAGCTCTGGCCGCTTGGGCGCCGATCCCCCGATCACCTTCCAGAAGATGACGACGACCAGGATCACGATCAGGAGCACCGAGATGCCCTCGAAGGAGAGCAGGGCGCGGGTCGCGACCTTCACGTCGCCGTAGGCGAGGAACCAGACGAGGACCGCCGCGATCAGGGAGACGAGGATCCACGACGGGTTGTCCCAGATGCCTGCGCCGCCGAGGAACGACGTTCCGAAGAGGCCGATCTCGGCGATGTTGGCGGCGATGAAGCACGAGTACGTGGCGAGCAGCGCCCAGCCGGCGAAGAACCCAGCGCGCGGCCCGAGCGTCGCGCCCGCGAGCGCGTAGGCCGAGCCGGCATGGTTGAAGTAGTGCGTCAGCCGGACGAACGCGTACGAGATCAGCGCGATCGCGATCGCGGCGAACAGAAAGGCGAGCGGCACCGCGCGGCCGACGAGGCCCGCGGGCGCGACGCCGTTGAGCGCCATCGCAGCCGTCGGCGCCATGATCCCGATCGAGATCGCGATCGCCTCCCAGAACCGAAGCTCGCGCCGCAGATGCCCGCGCGGTTCCTCCATCGCCGCCGTATCGGTCGCCAGGTCAGGCTCCTTCTTCGAAGATCCCCTCCGGGACGAAACAGCCGACCACCCAGTTCGGAGCGTCGACGACCTCGTGGATCCGGAGGTCGCACGCAACGCTCGCGATCGCGTACGCCTCCTCGCGGTCGAGGCCGTGCCGGTCGCCGAGCCAAGCGACCGTGGCGCGCACGGCAGTCGCGCGCCGCCTCCAAGCAGATCCGGCCCGACGCCGGTGCAGACGTGGTAGCTCGACTGCTCGTGCGTGCCGCGACGAGCCCCGCCGGGATGTCGAACTGGGGCGCGTCGACGCGCACGTCCCTGCGCACGGTCAGCCGCACGACCGACGTCCATCGCCGTCTCGATCGCGGTGCCGCAGACCTCGCCGTCTCCCTGCGCGGCGTGGGTGTCGCCGAGCGAGAAGAGCGCGCCCTCGACGCCGACCGGCAGGTAGAGCGTCGCGCCCGGGTTCAGGTGCTTCGTGTCCATGTTGCCGCCGAACCGCGACGGCGGCACGATCGAGTGCGCTGCCCGGCTCGGGCGGCGCGACGCCGAGCGTGCCCGGGAACGGCCGGTACGGCAGCGTCACCTGCTCCGAGAACCGAATGCGGCCCTGCTCGGGCTCGACCCGCGAGATCCGCAGCCACGGCTCGGGGAACTCGTCCGCGAGCAGGCCGAAGCCGGGGATGATCGCCGTCCAGCCCCAGCCCTGCGGCACGAAACTCGAGCAACTCGACCGCGAGCACGTCGCCGGGCTCCGCGCCCTTGACGAAGATCGGCCCGCTGACCGGGTTGACGTGCGAGAAGTCGAGCTTGAGCGACGTCGTCGACGCCCGATCGCTCGTGGATCTGCTCGTCGGATGCGTCGCGCACGTGCAGCAGCACGGCCTCGCCGGACTCGATCTCGAGGGCCGGCTCGATCGAGTTGTCCCACGCGTACCGGTACGCGTCACGGCGGAGGTCGTGGAGCGAATGAGCCTCGGCGGTCATCGTCGGTCTCCCGGAAGTTGCGGTTGAATCCCCGCGATCACTGCGGGATCCAAATGAAGCGGTTGCATCCTACGCCGTGCAGGTACGCAAACCAAATCGGCCGCAGGAGAAGTCGATCGCGCGACTAGCCGAGTCTGTTCGGCGCTGACGAGCGCCCGCAGGCTCTCGTGTTCCTCGCGACACGCGGGACAGCCGTCGAGATGGGCCCGCAGACCCGGCAGCTCCGGCGTCGGCATCCTGCACCGGCGAGCTCGAGCTCGACGTAGCGGTCGAGCTGGTCGAAGCACGCGTCGCAACTCACTTCTTCCCCGGCCGGCCCGAGGAGCCGGCCAAGAGCCCGTTTGAGATCGGATTCGTTGCTCATTTCTCCTCCAGCCAGTTGTCGAGCGCGAGCCCACATTCGAGTCAGATGCTCGGCGCAGCTTGCGCCGGGCGTCGTGCAGGGTCTTGTACGAGCGCACCGCGGTCTGTGTTCAGGCGTTCCGGCGAGGACGTCGATCGGCACGTCGTTGAGGGCGAGCGCGACCAGGACGGTTCGCTGATGCGGGGTCAGCACGTCGGCAATCGCCGTCTGCACGGTCTCGAGCAGCTCGCTCTGCTCGGCCTCGGCGTCGGGCTCGAAGATCCGCTGCGCGCAAAGAAGCTCCCACGCCTCGGCCTCCAGTGGGATCTCGCGGCCCTTGCCAGGAGCGCTTCGAACCTTCACCGCCGCTTCGAGCAAAGCGAACTTGTACGACCCACGTCGTGAACCTGCTCGCGCCTCGGAAATCGTCGAGCCGCCGCAGCACACTCAACAGCGCGTCGTCGGCGGCTTCGGCGGCGATCTCGTCGAGCTCGTCAGTCGCGCAGATGCGGCAGGCCTTGCCGCCGGCGTCCGACCTCGAAGTGCGCACCGCGAAGCAGGAGGCGTGCAGGCGCGCCACCGTCTCCTCACGCGTGCCGGTCGATCGGCGCGCAGGCCGTCGAGCCAGTCCCGCGACTCCGAGTCGAACGATGCCGGCCTAGCGAGCCGCCGTGTCCGGCATGCCTCCACGGCTCTCACCGTAGCCATGCCGACCGCGTTCACGCCGCGGGCTCCTCGAGCGGGGCGAGGATGCGCACGGCCAGCCGCGGCGGGCAGCCGCGCTCGACGACCTCGATCAACGCGTGCAGGTCGAACTCCCGGTCCTGCGCAACGGCCTGCGCGAGTGGTAGCTCAAGCCCGCCGCGGCGAGCTGCTCACAGTGCCAACGCAACACCTCGTCCCACTCCGGCGCCGCGATCTTCGTCTGCATGCTTCGCTCGTGTCTCTAGCGGCCGGGTTCTTACCTGCCGAACCGCGCCGGGAACTGCTCGACGATGCCGTCTGTGAGCATGTCCGACATGCGCAGGATGTGCTGCGTGCACCTTGTCGTAGGCCGCGACGTCGCCGGTCCAGTGCCGCCTGCAGGCCTGGCGACTGCCTCGGCGTGTCGTCAGCTTCAGGTGCATGTGCATCTCGGCCTTCATCGTGCGCGAGCTTCCAGTAGCGCGGATTGACGCTGTGCAGCGTGCGCGGCGATCTGGTCGGCGTTCGCGGTCCAGCGGGACTGGGCGTCGGCGAGCTTCGTGCTGGTCGTCCGGCTTTCGCGGCGGCGATCAGTTCCGCGGCGATCAGGATGTGCGTCGCGCAGCTGCGCGGTGAGCGCGTTGCCGGCGGCGTTGCCGTAGTAGGGCTTGATCGCGTTCCCGATGTCCATCTGGTTTCGCAGCAGCCGCGCGACCGTGGCGTTCGGTGTCCGGCGTGCCGCCTCTCGAGGCTGATGATCGCGAGGCGCGTCCAGGTGATGTGGTCTTCCCAGAGCTTGCGCATCTCGAGTGCGCAGGGCGACCGCCTTCGCCGACAGCTCGGCGAGGAGCTGACCGCGACGTCATCGGCATCGTCATCGACGCGGCCGGCCGGTGGCCGGTTGCCGTGTGCCTGAGCCATGTCCATCCCGTTCGAGACGGCGAGGGCGGCGAGCGCGCTGAAGAAGGCGACCAGTGCCGTCAGACGCGAGCGGGATCGGGCGCGCGGCGCGTGTTGTTGTCATGTCAATGTTCCTTTCGGTTGCAGGAAGGTCTGAGACGACGGTCGCCGGACGAGGCTCGCGCGGCGGTCACGAGGCCGACGCGCCTCGATCGACCTTCGTGAACAGCGCGAGGCCCTCGACGGCTTCGACGTCGGGGTGGAGGACCGGGACGCCTGTCGTGATCACGAGCGCGTAGCTGACGATCAGCCCGGCGAACACGGCCGCGGTCGCGGCGAACGCGACCTGCGACGGGCTGCCGCGTCAGCACGACCGCGAGCACCGCGAGCAGGACCGTCGCCACGACGAATCCGACTCCGGCGCCGGTCGCCTTCCCTGAAGTGATCGGGCGCGAGCGCGCGCGTGGATCCCGGCGCTGATCGCGCAGGCGAGAATGACGATGTCGGTGCGCAGTTCGCCGAGCGTCACTGGACGATCACCGTCCCGTGCATGTCCTTGCTGTGGAGCGTGCACTCGTAGTGGTAGGTGCCGGCCTTCGTCGAACTCGATCGAGACGCTCTCGCCGCGATCGACCTTGTGATCGTCCTGGCCGTCGACACTTGACGGTGTGGGTGAAGTTGTCGTTGTTCGTCCAGGTGACCGTTTGACCGGCCTTGATCTCGATCGCCTTCGGGCGCGAAGCGGTAGCTCTTCGCCATCGACACCTGGGTCGTCGCCACGGGCGTCGCTGCTGCCCGTTCCGCCGCAGCCCGCCGTGACGAACGTCACGGCGAGCGACTGCGGCGGCCGGGAGGAGGAACCGTCCGAGCCTCATGGCTTGGTCATCTCGAGCGCGGGCGCGCCGCACCGTCTGCATAGACCGCCGCCGGCGAACACGAGCACGAATGCGGCCAGGTCGAGGACCTCGGCGATCGTGTGCGCGAACAAGAACACGGTCCAGTCGAGGTGGTAGGTCATGTAGACGAGCTCGGCAGCCGCGAACAGCGAGAACGCGATGCTGAGCAGCGACCAGGTCGCGCTTATACGCAAGCCATGCGAACCCTGCTCCAAGCGTGAACGCGGTGATGTGCACGACGAGAAAGAAACCGGTCGGCAGATCGTTGATCCAACTCCCGTAGGGCATGTCGCTCCTCCTGTTCGATTTCGGGATGCGGACCGTTGGTGTCGCTCGCAGCGGTGTTCTTACGTCGGCCTCGAGAACACGTCGCCGCGAGGGAAGACAAGCGCCCGTCGCCCGGTCTAGATCTGTGACAGAGAGCCGGCGAGTGCGATCAGCTCCGAGGCTCGAAAACTGAAGGAGGGGAACGTGCGCGGCATCGATGTACATCAGGACAAGGGCAATCCGAACTGGCAGCACGTCTTCGCGGCAGGCGTGCGGTTCGCGTGGCTGAAGGTCAGCGAAGGAGCCGGCGGCAATCCGAACCCGGCGATCCTGACCTGGTACCAGCACAACGCCCCGGCCGCGCGAGCAGCCGGGATCAAGATCGGCGGCTATCACTTCCTGACAACCGGCATTCCTTCCAGCACGCCGGACGAGGAAGCGGAGTTCTTCCTCTCCCGGCTGTCGCTGCTTCCGGGCGACCTGCTTCCCGCCTGCGACTTCGAGCAGAACCCGGCCGACCCGGCCCAGGCGGTCGCCTTCCTGAAGCACGTCGAGGCGAATATCGGCGTGAAACCGATCCTCTACACGTTCCCGGACTTCCTGCGCCGGGCCTTCGTCCAGGCCACACCGGCGCAGCAGCAGACGCTGAGGACGTACCCGCTCTGGTTTGCCGACTACGGCAAGAACGACGGAACCGATCACGGCATCACGCACGACACCCACGGGCTCAAGGTGATCGCGCACCAGTTCACGTCGAAGGGGAGCATCAACGGCGCCAACGCACCGACCGATCTCAATCAGCTGATCGCACCGTCGCTCGACGCGATCTCGTTCAAGAAGCAAGTCGTCATCGCTTGACACGGCGGTAACCGAGCCCGGTTCGCTCTTCGAACCGGGCTCACACCCCGAACCTGGTTTCGACAACATCGTCGTCCGATATCGTCGGGCGTCTGATGACGCACGCCGGCAGCAGGCTGGTGGCACGGCGGGTCATTGTCGCGGTGCTGCTTGCGGGAGCACTGCTCACCGGTTGCGGCCCCGGGGCCCGGCAACGCGTGCACCGTCAGCCGGCCCCCGTGCGGCTCAGCTTCGGGTACGACCGGTCCGCGCCGCTTGGGTACGTCGACCGCGGAGTCGTCGACCATCGGGGCCCGGTGGCGATCCATGACGTCTCCTACGTCAGCAGCGGCGCACGGGTGGAGGGTTATCTCATCGAGCGACGTGGGACGCAGCGCCGGCCCGGCATCGTGCTCGTGCACGGCTCGGGCGGCGATCGGACCCAGCTTCTCGGCGCCGCCGTCGAGCTCGCCGAACGCGGCACGGTCGCGCTGACGATCACCGAGCCGTCGACGGCGCATCCGCCCGCTCGCGCGACGAGCATCGCCGCGCTGCTCGCGCAGTCGCGGTCGACGGAGGTACGGGACGTGGTCGCAGTCCGGCGAGCGGGCGACGTGCTCGAGTCGCTTCCGAGCGTCCTGCCCCGGCGACTCGGCTATCTCGGCTGGAGCGCAGGCGCGAAGACGGGTGCCTTCGTCGCCGCCTCCGATCGACGGTTCCAGGCGCTCGTACTGCTCTCCGGCGGAGCCGACAAGGTGTCGGCGTTCGTCTCGGCGGCGCCGCCGTCCCTCCGTCCCCTCGTCAGGCGACAACTCGGAAGCATCGACCCGCTCCGCTACGTCGCGTTCGCGCGGCCGGGGACGCTGCTGCTCGAAGACGGGACGCGCGACACGATCGTGCCGCACCGCGCGCTCCTGAACATGATCCACGCCGCCCCCCGGGGCACGATCGTCCGCTGGTACGCAGCGGACCACGGGCTCAACGTCGCTGCTTATCGCGCGGCGTTCGCGTGGATCACGAAAGAGCTCGGGCCGCATTGACCGAACCCGGTTCGCTCTTTGAACCGGGTTCATGAGTTTCCTCGGAAGGCCGCGGCAGCTCGAAACTCATGAACCAGGTTCACACCCCGAACCTGGTGCCTCGTTTACGTGACCCGCAGGAAGGGAGCGCAGGCCGGCCTGCTGCGGTTGTGGGCCGGGTCGGACGCGACGACGCAGAAGCGCAGCTGCCGGCTTCGGAGCCGCACCGGCACCAGCCAGCGCACCTTCACCGCACGTGTGCCGATCTCGAACCCGGCCGGCGAGGTGAGCGTCGCAAGGAGCGTGCTCTTCTCGAACACCCTCACGACGGCCTGACTGCGGCCGCTGTCGTCGAAGACGTCGAAGCGAAGCGCCGCCGCCTTCCCGCGTTTCGCCGTCGCGGGATGGGCGGTCACGAGGGGCGCCTTGATGTCGGGCGAGCTCAGAGCTCTTGCGGCGGCGAGGGCGGCCACCGCCTCGGTCGCGCTGCGCGTGAGGTCGTCCGGGCTCGCTGCGGAGACCGGGATCGACTGCAGCACCTTCTCCTCGGCTGCGGTCGAACGTCCACCGTCGTAGACACCGAACCCCGTCGGCATCACGACCAGCAGCGGGCCGACGTACCAGAGCCCGAGCTCGATTCCGAGAAACTGCGCGTAGCCGTTGGCGTTCCCGAGCAAGGATGGAATCGATCCGAGATCCTCGGCGTCGTAGATCAGCGCGATCTTGACGCGATCACCGTGCGCGTAGACGCCGTCCACGGCTCGCTCGAGCGAAGAGACCGCAGCCTGCGAGGGCGGCCTGGTCGGGAGATACACGTTCTGCAGCAACAGGTAGTCGCTCGCGGGGTCGCCGTCGGCTCGCGAGCCTGCCGCTATGACCCCCGCGACGAGCGCGGCGGTCACAGCGGCGGCGAGCGCCCGCTTCACTTGCTGCAGGTCGTGGGCTGCGGCTTGTCGAGGCGGAGCGCGGTGGTCGGCGTGCCTCCGGGGACGACGAACGTCACCATCAGCACCGCCGCGTCCGTGGTGCTCTCGTTCCTGACGATGAACGTGCTTGCACCGGTCTCGTAGAACGACTGGCCGGCCGTGAACGTCTGCGACGAGCAGTCGGTGGCGTAGCGCACGACCGAGCCCGAGACGACCGTCGCCGTCAGATAGCCGGGATGGCTGTGCCAGCCCGAGAGCGCCCCGGGGGCGAACTTCGCCTGCTGCGTGACGACCTCCGGCGACTGCAGGAGCCCGACCGGGATCATCCCGAACTTCGCCGAGACCGCAGGATGCAGGTTCAGCCACTCGCCGAGGCTCGTGACGCCTGCCGCGCGAAGCCGCGCCAGGAACTCCGGCAACTGGTTGGCGGCGTACTGCTTGCCTTCCCAGGTGAGGCCGTTCGGTTGAGCCGTGATGCCGGTGTTGAAGGCCAGATCGGCCTGCAGCGCACCGATCGACAGGATGCTCGACGTTTGCCCCTGGCTCGGCGTCGCCAGAGCGACCGCCGTCCAGATGGCCGCAGTGCCGAGCACGAGCAGGACGAGCAGCCGTCTGACCGGTTGCCTCCGAGCCCGAATGGCACGATGACCGTTCATCTCTTCTCCTTTCGGGACGAGACCGCCTCGACGACGCGGAAGGGGTCGAGCCCTGCACGCTGCGCGGTGAGCGCGGCGACTCGACCCGAGGGTGCGTCGAACAGGAAGAAGCAGATCTCGTCCTCGGGAACGTGGATTGAACACTCGAAGCTGACGCGCGATTTCCCCCGCGTCAGCTCCTCGGCGGCCGAGCGCGCTCGCCGCTCGCGGGCGGCGAGCTCTCCCGCGTTTCCACGGGCGAGGTACGTCTCGACGAGGTAACTCGGCACGCCCTCGACGCTAGGGCCCGGACCTCAACCTGGAAACGTCAGAACGTCTGAACCTTGCGCGCGAGCTCCGTGCGCGAACGTACGCCGAGCTTCGCGTAGATGTGCGTCAAGTGGCTCGCCACCGTGCGTTCACCGAGGAACAGCGTCTCCGCGACCTCCCGATTCGTCCGGCCCTCGGCGACCAGAGCGGCGACGCGGCGCTCGGCCGCCGTGAGCCCGTCCTCGCGGGTTCTCCCGCCGATGCTCCCGAGCTCGGCACGCGACTTCTCGAGCCAGGTCGCCGCTCCGAGTTGTTCGAAGCCGAGCACCGCCGCGGAGATCGCCTCCCGCGCGGCGCGCTTTTGCCGGCCCCGCCGGCGGACGACGCCGAGCGCGAGCGACGCACGAGCACGGCCGAAGGAATCGCCGACGCCCTCGTGTTGCACGACCGCCTGCTCCAGCAGAGAAGCGGCGCGAGCGACGTCGCCTTCCGCAGCGGCCACGAGACCGCGGCATCGCGTCACGTGCGCGAGGATCCAGTCGCGGCCCAACCGTGTCGCGTCCGCCTCCCAGGCGTCGAGAAGTCGCACCGCATCGTCGATCCGGCCGAGCTCGAGCAGCGCCTCGGCGTGGTCGGCGCTCCACCAGTGTTGCCCCGGCTCGAACCACGCGAGCCTGGCGGCCTGCCGGTCGGCCTTGCCGAGCCAGTCTGCGGCTGTCGCCGCGTCTCCGCTCCAGAGGGCAACCAGCCCGAGGACCGCCAGATGGACGGGCGGATGGAGCCCGAGTTGCTCCTCGGCGAGCCCGAGGGCGCGCTCCGAGTGCTCGCGGGCGACCTCCAGGCGGCCGCGATGCACGGCGATGCAGGCGGCCGGAAGATAGTCCTGCGGCCTGATCTCTCCGTACTGGACGTTGATGTCGTGCGCCCGGGCTGCATAGTCGGCAGCGAGCTCCCAGCGGCCGCCCCACAACTCGATCCACGAGAGGTCCCAGAGCACGTACGCGGTCCACGGCTCGTCACGCTCGTCCCACTCCCGGTACAGGCGTTCCAGCACCGTGCGCGCCGCCTCGATGTCCCGGTACGTCACCAGCACGTCCACGACCGCGGCGGTCGCCTCCCTCATCAGCCGCGCGTCGCCGATCGCGGTCGCGATTGCCTGCGCCCGCGCGGCGTGTGCCGGCGCATCGACGTCGCCGACGATGCAGCCGAGACCCGCGAGCATGTTCAGAGCGATGCCCCGAAGCTTGTCGTCGTCGAGCTCCTCAGCAAGCTCGAGAGCCGCACGCGCGTGCTCGAGCGCTCCCGCGAAACCCTCCCTGAAGCGTGCCGCCCACGCGAGCCGGCAGCGGATGGCGCACTGAAGCGCCGGGCGCGTCTCCGCCTCGCGAAGAGCTTCCTCGAGGAGCGCGACCGAACGATCGACGGGCTCGAACTCGGCGAGAAGGAAGAGGGCCTCGGCGCGCGAGAAGCCGAGCTCCGCCTCGGCGAGCAGATCGGTCGCAATCGCCCGCGCGCGGGTCCACTCCCCGGCAGCGTGATGCGCGCGAGCCGCAGCCAGTGCGCGACGATGGCGATCGTCGCCCTCGTCCGGCGGCGTCAATCGGAGCGCCTGCTCGGAGAGCTCGGCCGCGACAGCCGAGGCGCCGCGATCGGTCGCCAGCCTCGCCGCGGCTTCGAGCACGCCGGCGACATCGGCGTCCGGCGTTTCCGTCCCGAGCGCAAGGTGACGCGCGTGGAGGAGCGGGTCCTCGACGATTCCCGCGATCCGCAAGTGAACCTGTTGCCGCTCCTCGCCGAGATCCTGGTAGAGGACGGACGAGAGCAAGGGATGGGTGAAGCGAAGCATCCCACCGTCGCGCTCGATCACGTGCGCGACGACCGCCGGGTCCAGCGCCTCCGGCGCAACACCCGCCCGCTCGAGCACGGTCTCCGAGGTCGTGCCCAGTGCCGCTGCGAACGCGAGGGCCTCGCGCGTGGACGACGGGAGGCCGGAGAACCTTGCGCGCACGAGCTCCTCGAGCGTCTCGGGAACCGGCAGCGGCTGAACTGGATCGATGTCCGCGTCGAGCGCGCGGGCCAGCTCCAATGCGAAGAACGGATTCCCGCCCGACGTCTCGTGGATCCGGAGCAATGTCTGGCGCGGGAAGGATCTGCCAAGCCGGTCGCGCAGGAACCGGTGGAGGGCGCCGACGCTGAGCGGCCCCAGTGGCAACCGCCGGACGGCGTCCCCGGCGAGCGCTTGCTCGAGCGCGGACGGCTGCGCTCCGTCGGCGGGCCTCCGGGCGAGCAGCAGGAGCACGTCGTCCGCGCCCAGCCGTCGCATCGCAAAGCCGAGGGCAGCCGCCGACGACGCGTCCAGCCATTGCAGATCGTCGATCGCGACAAGCACCGGCCCGTCTTCGGCGAGCAGCTGGACCGAGCTGCGAATGGCCAGCCCGATCGCCCGCGGATCCACCCGTTCACCCGCGTTCTCCTCGCGCAGGAGCGCAACCTCGAGCGCACGGCGTCTCGGGGCCGGCAGCCCGGGCAGGACTTCGTCGAGCACGTCCTCGAACAGATCGCCGAGGCCCACGTGCGCGAGCCCGCGCTCGGCCTCGGCCGGTCGCGACACGAGGACGCGCAGCCCCGCCGCACGCGCGTGGTCGATGCCGGCCCGCCAGAGCGTCGACTTCCCGATCCCCGGCTCGCCCTCGAGCACGAGCGCGGCCGGCGTGGCGTCGGCCCGGTCGACGAACGCGTAGATGGAGGCGAGCTCGTCCTCCCTGCCGACAACCTCGAACGCCGTGCTCCTCACCCTGTACCTCGCGATCGCGCCAATCCGGGAAGATACGTCCCGACGAATCTGACACAGATCTCGGCCTGCGACGAGGGAGGATCATGGATCGGGCTGCACTGCGGAGTCTTCAAGAGCCGCTGAAGGAGCGTTACCGCGACGACCCCGAGGCCGCGCTCGTGACCTTGAGCGCCACGGGAACGCTCGGCGAGGGCATCACCTGCAACGTTCGGACCGGGAAGGCGCTCGCCGCGGCGGGGCTTCACCCGGCGAGCGGCGGCGACGGCTCGACGCTCTGTTCGGGCGATCTGCTACTCGAGGCGCTCGCCGCCTGCGCAGGAGTGACGCTTGGCGCCGTCGCGACCTCGCTCGAGCTTTCGATCGAGCAGGGCCTCGTGCACGCCGACGGAGACCTCGACTTTCGCGGGACGCTCGGCGTCGACCGGACCGTCCCGGTCGGCTTCCGCTCGATCAGGCTGCGCTTCGAGTTGCAGACGGATGCGACCGACGACGAGCTCGACACCTTGCTGCGGCTCACCGAGCGGTACTGCGTCGTCTACCAGACCATCGCGTCGGCTCCGGCGCTCACGGCCTCCTGGGATCGCATCTAGCTCGGGTCGATGTTGTGGTTGTGGTGGAAGACGTTCTCAGGGTCGTACCGTCGCTTGAGCTCGAGCAGCCGCTCGTAGTTCGGCCCGTAGGCGTCGCGCACCGCGTCGCCGCCCTGGTCGTCGCCGAGATAGTTGAGCCAGCGGCCCTTGTCGAGGTGCGGAGCGAACGCACGGTGTGACTCGCGCGTCCACGCGATGTTCTCGTCGTTGGCCGCGGGATCCATCCAGACGGAGGGCAGAAGCAGGTTCCAGCCTTCCGCGCGGTGCGGCACTGCGGTGTCGCTCACGCCGACGCGCGTCACGGCGCCGTGGAAGTGCTCGAGCAGGATCGCGCTCATCGGTGACGGCACGGAGGCGAAGCGCTCGACCATCGCGTCGAGCAGGCCGTCGGGGAGGCCACGCGTGAAGCTCGACAGCCAGTAGTTCAGGGAACCGGTCGGGAAGCCCTCGTCGAGCAGCGTGTTCATCACGGGGTACGGCATCCGGCCGACCTCGACGACGAGCGGAGACCCCCACTCCTTGAAGGGGGCCAGATCCTGCTCGGCCTGCTCCTCCTCGCCGGTGTGGAACACGACCATGGCCGAGAGCTTCGCGCCCGAGCCGTCGGGAGCATGCACGAGCGCGGCGAACACGGTCAGATCGTCCGGGCAGTTCGCCACGGCGTCGCGATAGAAGCGGAGCAGGTCGGGTGCGGCTTCGATCGGGTGGGCGATCAACCCGCCGGTGACCATCTCCAGCGGATGCAGGCGGTACGTGAAGTTCGTCGCGACACCGAAGTTGCCTCCGCCGCCTCGCAGCGCCCAGAAGAGATCGGGGTCGGAGGCCTCGGTCACCTCGAGCACATCGCCGTTCGCGTTCACGAGCTCGACGGCCAGCAGGTTGTCGGCTGCTAGGCCGTACTTGGCCATCAGCCAGCCGAGCCCGCCGCCGAGGGTGAGGCCGGCGATCCCGGTCGACGAGATCGCGCCGCCGGTCACGGCCAGGCCGTGCTCCGCAGTCGCGGCGTTCAGCTCGGACCAGGTGAGACCGCCTTCGGCGCGCACGGTGCGGGCAGCGGCATCGACGCTCGTCCCCTTCATCTCGGCCAGGTCGATCATCACCGCTTCGTCGGCGACCGCGCGGCCGGCCACGTTGTGACCACCCCCGCGCACGGAGATGTCGAGGCCTGCGGCTCGCGCGAAGCGCACGCCGGCGACGACGTCGGCTGCGTTGCGGCAGCGAACGATCACCGCCGGGTTTCGGTCGATCAAGCCGTTGTGGACGCGGCGGGCTTCTTCGTAGCCCTCTTCCGAGGGGCGCAGGACGCGGCCGGAGACGCGGCCGGCGAGGTCGTCGATGAGTGCGGAGTCAGGGGTCACGCGGTTGACACCTCCTGTTGTCTTGCTCGAATCTGTCCGGAGCTTCGAGTCTAAGACGGTCGAGGCGCAGGTCAAGGCCTGCGCGAGTTTCGAAAACAACCACTACATGACATGATTGGAGCCGGTTTCCCTCCCGGAGGCGTTTCAGTGGATCGAGCAAGGGTGACGTTGACGCGATTTGCACTGCTATGCGTGATCGCCGCGCTGGCGCTGCTCGCGGCGGGGTGTGGCAGCAAGAAGACCCCGACGGCGACCGACTGGGCGAACAGCCTGTGCTCGTCGATCACGACCTGGAAGAACTCCATCTCGGCTGCCGCTACGTCGGTGGCCGGCAACCCCAGCAAGGACTCGATCCAGACGGCATCCAACGATGCCAAGTCGGCGACCGACGACTTCGTCAAGAGCGTGAAGAAGCTCGGCAAGCCGCCCACTCAGGCGGGCGACCAGGCACAGCAGCAGGTCGACCAGCTCTCCACCCAGATCAACGACGGCGCCCAGAAGATCGACGACGCCGCGGCGAGCGCCTCGGGCGTGAGCGGCACCCTCAGCTCGCTGTCGGTGATCACCGCCACCCTCTCGACGATGGCCACCCAAATGAAGACGGCCTACCAGTCGCTGCAGCAACTTGATCCAGGCGGCGAGCTCACGAGCGCCTTCAAGCAGGCAAGCGCCTGCAAGAGCCTCACCAGCACCACCGGGTAGCGGACTGCCCCCGCCCCGGCCAGTCGTGACCAGCTCAAACGGATCGAGCTCGGGCCCGGGCCAGCGGATCGCTCCGATCTTCGGAGCGCTGATGCTCGTGATGCTGCTCGCGTCGCTCGACTCGACGATCGTCTCGACGGCGCTGCCGACGATCGTCGGGGACCTGGGCGGCATCGACAAGCTCTCGTGGGTCGTCACGGCATATCTGCTCACCTCGACCATCACGACGCCGATCGCGGGCAAGCTCGGCGATCTCTACGGCCGGAAGATCGTGCTGCAGGTCGCGCTCGTCGTGTTCCTGGTCGGCTCGGGCCTGTGCGGCCTGTCGAACAGCATGACCGAGCTGATCGCCTTTCGCGCGGTCCAGGGGCTCGGCGGCGGCGCGCTCATGGTCTCGACGCAGGCGATCATCGGCGACATCGTGCCGCCGCGCGAGCGCGGGCGCTACAGCGGCCTGATGGGATCGGTGTTCGGCGTCGCGACCGTCATCGGGCCCTTGATCGGCGGCTTCTTCGTCGACCATCTCTCCTGGCCCTGGATCTTCTACGTCAACCTGCCGCTCGGCGTCGTCGCCTTCGTCGTGATCGCCGCGGTCCTGCGCGTGCCGCCGGCTCGCGCGCACTACCGGATCGACTACGTTGGGATGGCGCTCCTGGCGGGCGCCCTCTCGGCGATCGTGCTCTTCACCAGCCTCGGCGGGACGACGTACGCGTGGGGCTCGATCAGGATCGTCGGGCTCGCTGTGCTCGCCGTTGCGCTGAGTGTCGCGTTCGTCGTCGTCGAGCATCGCGCGAGCGAGCCCGTGCTGCCGTTGCGGCTGTTTCGCAACCAGGTCTTCAGCGTCGCGAGCGTGATCGGGTTCATCATCGGTCTCGCCCTCTTCGGCTCGGTCACCTACCTGCCGCTCTTCCTGCAGATCGTCAAGGGCGCGAGCGCGACCGCCTCGGGCCTGCAGTTGCTGCCGTTGATGGCCGGCGTGCTCGCATCCTCGATCGGCAGCGGCCTGCTGATCACGCGGCTCGGCCGCTACAAGATCTTCCCGATCATCGGCACGGCGCTGATGATCGTGGGCCTCTACCTGCTCTCACGCCTCGACGTCGGCACCTCGATCGCTCTCGCCGATCTCTACATGCTCATCCTCGGGCTCGGGCTCGGATTCGTCATGCAGGTGCTCGTGCTCGCCGTGCAGAACTCGGTCGACTACAGGGACCTCGGCGTCGCCACGTCCGGTGCGACCCTGTTCCGCTCGATGGGCGGCACCATCGGCGTCTCGATCTTCGGAGCGATCTTCACCAGCCAGCTCGCGGAGAAGCTCGCCAGGAGCTTCCCGCAGGGGCTGCCCCCGGGATCGGCCCACCCGAACCCCGGTGTCATCGACAAGCTGCCGCCCGCGATCCACGAGCCGTACGTCAGCGCGTACGCCGAAGCGCTGCACCCGGTCTTCCTCGCGGCCAGCGGAATCGCCGTGCTCGCGTTCGCACTCACCTGGTTCCTGCGCGAGCAGCCGTTGCGCGAGACCGTCGGCGACCAGCAGGTGGACGCGACGTACCTCGCCAACCTGTTTGCCGCGCCGCGCGACGAGAGCTCGCTGCACGAGGTCGAGAACAAGCTCAGCGTGCTCGCGCGCCGCGAGAACCGCCACTGGGTGTACGAGGCCCTCGCCGAGCGCGCCGGCGTCGACCTCAACCCGCAACAGCTCTGGCTCCTCCTGCGCGTACAGGACGAAGACACCGCCACGCTGCCCGCTCTCGCCGCGCGGGTGGGCACCGACCGCGACCGGCTCGAGCCCGAGATGCGGGAGCTCGTTTCAGACGGCCTCGTCCGCGTCGAAGGCGCCGACCTGGGGGAAGCACGCATCGTCTTCCACACCACGCCGGAAGCCGACGCGATCCTCGAACGAGTCGACTCGGCGCGCCGGCTCCGCCTCACCCAGATCCTGGCGGAGTGGGCGCCCGAACAACATCCCGAACTGATCAGGCTGATCGACCGCCTCAGTACGAACCTCGCCGCCGCCGCGCCGGCGTAGCGGTTCTTGACAGAGAAACGGGCGCACATCAGACTCGTCTTTTCGAGGGCACCCCTCGCCGCTCCGATAGAAAGGTGTCGCGATGAAGTCAACCGTCCGGGCACGCTTCTGGCTCGAAGCTGTTCTCGCTTCGCTCTGTGGGTTTCTCGCCATCCTGACGCTGTTCTGGCGGGACTGGATCGAGGCGCTCACGGGCTTCGACCCCGACCATCACAACGGGTCGTTCGAATGGCTGATCGTTGCCGGGCTCCTGGTCGTCTGCGTGCTCGTCGGTGTCGCCGCTCGTTCCGAATGGCGCCGCTCCCAGCCGGTGCTCGCTCCCGGCACCTGACGCCCTCGAAGCGCGCCTCGTCAGTCGATCGCGACCTCGCCCCGAAGCCGCGCGCTTCCCTCTGCCTCCACCGTGAGCCAGGCCTCGAAGGTCGGCCCGGCGAGGATCGCGTCCGGCCCGGGCAGTAGCGCACCGGCCTGGTAGAGGTCTCCGTCCGGGTCGGACGGGTCGCTGACGCCCTCGATCCGCAACGGGTCACCGCGGCGGGCCACGAGCAGCTGCGCCATCTCGACGAGGCTCTCCTCGCGCGGGCCGGCGATCTCCAGGATCGGTCGGTCGGATCCAGATGCGAGCGCCGACTCGGGCGCGTCAACCAGATCCGCGAGAGCCTCGGCGACGGTCCGTGCCGCGACCAGCTGCGTGCGCATCTTCGGCACATAGCTCACCCCGCCCGCCACGCCCCACTCCACGAGCTGGGCGACGAGCTCGTGGAACTGCGCCGCACGCACGATCCGAACCGCGACCGGGCCTGAGAGCAGCTCACGTTCATGGACTTGCTTCGCTGCCCCGTAACCCGCCGAGAAGCGGTCCACACCGATGATCGACACCGCGACGATCTGCTGCACCCCGGCGCGGTCACCGGCCTGCTGCAGGTTCCGTGCTGCCGCGGTGAAGAACTCGGTGGCCGCTTGCTGCTCGGGCGAAGCGCCGGTGGCCGCGTCGATCACGGACTCGACGCCGGAGAGCGCCTCCGGCAGACCCGCGCCAGTGACCACATCGACTCCGTCGGTGCGCGAGATCCGGACCACGTCGCGGTCCCGCGCCTCGAGCAAGTCCACAACGTGATGTCCGACTCTCCCGGTTGCCCCCACGACTGCGATCTTCCTCTGTCCGTGCATCACGCTTGCTCCTTTCGAGTTGTGTTCATGCTCACGACGAACGAAGCGCGCTCGACGGGACATCTCTGCCCTCGTCGAGCGCGCGCTGCGCCGCGATCAGGCCGCCGCCTCGAGTACGAGGTCCGCCGTGGGGACGTCCGCGTCGACGAGCGCCGGCTTCGTCTCGACGACCACGGCGGAGATCACGGCCCCGAGCAGTGCGACTGCTGCGAGCACGTAGAAGGTGATCTGGAAGCCGTGCGTGAGCGCGGCACCCGACGACGCTGCGGGATGAGAGGCGAGGTAGCGCCCCGTGTACGTGGCGGCGATCGTCGTTGCCGCGGCGACCCCGACCGCGCCGCCGATCTGCTGCGTCGTGTTGATCAGCCCCGAGGCGATTCCGGCCTCTGAATGGCGGACACCGGCGAGGGCGCCGATCGTCAGCGGGATGAACGCGAATGCCATCCCGAGCCCGCTCAGCAGAAACGCCGGGAAGATGTTCCAGAAGTAGTGCCCGTGCACCGGCAGGCGGGCGTAGAGGACGAGTGCGGTCGCCGTCAGGAGCAGCCCGGCCGGGAGCACCCGGCGGATGCCGATCCGCAGCGCGAGCGCCTGCGAGACGTTGGAGAAAACGATCACCGTGAGCGTCAACGCGACGTACGCGACCCCCGTCTGGATTGCCGAGTAGTGGAGCACCTGCTGCATGTACAGGGTGAGCAGGAAGAACTGCGAGAAAACTGCGCCGCCCATCAGCAGGCCGGCGAGGTTCGAGCCCGAGAGCGTGCGGAGCCGGAACATCTGCAGCGGCAGAAGCGGCGCCTCGGACCGCGCCTCGATCGCAACGAAGGCGAGCGATGAGGCCTGCTGAGGCGACGAGCAGCGCGATCGTCTCGCCCGACCCCCAACCGTGCTGAGCAGCGCGTGTCACCGCGTAGACCAGCAGCATCAGGCCCCCGGTGATGGACGCCGCGCCGGGAACGTCGAAGTGACGGTGGGCGACGTCCGCGCGGCTCTCCTTCACCAACCGCGGCGCGAGCGCGAGCACGAGCAGGCCCACTGGCACGTTGATGAAGAAGATCCACGACCAGCTGAACGCGCTCGTCAGAGCGCCACCGAGCAGGACGCCGGCGGCGGCGCCGCTTCCGGAGACCGCGCCCCAGATGCCAAGCGCGAGATTGCGCTCCCGGCCTTCTTCGAAGGTGGTGGTCAGAATCGAGAGCGCGGCCGGCGAGACCAGCGCGGCGCCCAGTCCCTGCAGAGAGCGGAACGCGATCAACGAGCCCTCCGACCAGGCGAGCCCATCGAGCAGCGAGCTGACGGTGAACAGGGCGAGGCCGATCATGAAGAGACGGCGGCGGCCGAGCAGGTCCGCCATCCGTCCGCCGAGCAGGAGCACGCCGCCGAACAGGATCGAGTAGGCGGTCACCACCCATTGGAGGCTTTCCTGGCTGAAGTTCAGGTCGGTCTTGATCGACGGGAGGGCCACGTTCACGATCGCCACGTCGAGCACGACCATGAACTGGGCGGTAACGATCACGGCCAGGGCGATCCAACGCCTCCGGTCGGTCTCCCTCGCGGGAGCAAGGCTTGCAAACGCACTCATCTCGACTCCTTCTCTCGGTTCGAACTCACGTCACCAGGCTGCCCTCGACGGCTGCGCAGCGCCGTACGGCAATCAGGCTTTGGCGGGTGCGGCTACCCGCACTCGTGCGCGCGGGTCATGCGCGCCCTCGGCGCGCGGCGCGCGTCGATGCCGCGAGAGCGCCGCGGCGACCGGGAAGGCGACAGCCGCAACAGCCGCGCCGGCGGCGGCGTCGAAGAAGAAGTGATTCCCGGTCGCAACGATCACGAGCAATTGGAGCGCCGGATAGAGCACACCGAGGACGCGCAGCGACGGTCGTCCGCCGTGACGGATGAGGCTCGTGCCGACGATGACCGCGTAGCCGATGTGCATGCTGGGGACGGCCGCAAACGGGTTGTAGAGCGAGCTGACCAGGCCGTGGTTCAGATCGACGTCCCCGCCCGAGATCGTGTCGGCGATCCCGAGCGCCGCCAGGCGTGGCGGCGCCGTCGGGAACGCGAGGAACCCGACCAGGGCGAGCCCGCTCGCGAGCAGCAGAGCCGTCCTCACGGTCGGGAAGGCCGCGGGCCTCCGCCGATGGAGCCAGAGCAAGTACGAGCCGGTGACCGCGAGATGCAGCGTCAGGTACAGCACTCCGAGCGTCCCTACGAGACCCGGGACGGTGCGAGCCGCGCTCTGGACGTGGACCTCGCCGAAGACGTGGAGCGAACGCTCGAGCGAGGCGATCATGTGCGCGTGATGAATCGCCGTGGATGCATCCCCGGCGACCAGGCCGCGGCTCGTCTCGTAGGCGCCGTAGAGCGCGAGGACAACGCCGGCTTCGGCGGGAAGCGAGTGACGCTCGGCAGGCCAGCCGAGCGCGGCGCGACCCGCGCTCGCGAGAGGGCGCATCACGGGGCCTCCCCGCGGCCCGTTGCAAATGCCTGTTGCAGAGTCACAGAAAGAGCGTTGCTGCTCCGGGTCGCCGAATCGGTACGGCGCTCAGGTTTCCGCGAGTGCGGCTAGCCGCACTCGTACGGGCCGCGGCTACGAGCCGAGGAACTGGAGGACGGCGAGCACGCGACGATGGTCGGTTGCGGCCGACGGCAGACGTAGCTTCGTGAAGATGTTCGTGACGTGCTTCTCGACCGCGCGAGGCGAGATGAAGCAGCTGCTGGCCGATCGCCTGATTCGTCCGGCCCTCGGCCATGAGCTCGAGCACTTCGCGCTCGCGCGGCGAGAGCCGCTCGATCGGGTCGGCGGCACGGTTGCGGCCGACGAGCTCGGCGACGACGAGCGGGTCGAGCGCGGAGCCGCCTTCGGCGACCCGGCGGACGGCGGAGGTGAACTCGTCGACGTCGGCGACGCGGTCCTTCAGCAGGTAGCCGAGCCCTTCCGCGCTCTCGCCGAGCAGCTCGGTCGCGTAGGTGTGCGCGACGTGCTGGGAGAGGACGAGCACGCCCGTATCCGGGTGACTGCGTGCGGATCTCTCGCGCCGCCCGGATGCCCTCGTCGGTCTGGGTCGGCGGCATACGGATGTCGACGATCGCGATGTCGGGGTGATAGCTGCGCACCTTCAGCAGCAGCTCGTCGGCGTTCCGCGCCTGCCCGACGACGTCGATCCCGTTCTCCTCGAGCAACCGAGCCAGCCCCTCGCGCAGCAGCGCGGAGTCGTCGGCGATCACCGCCTGCGAGCGCGCGATCATGCTCGCGCACGTTCCGCAGCGGCGGGAACTCGGTCGGCAAGCCCTTCGCCGACGAGCTGGAAGATCCGCTCCGGCTCCCTCAGCCCTCGGAACTCGAATTCGCCAAGCTCGCGCGCGGCCGAGCGGAGCGGACGGGCCGCCTCCGCCGAGACGAGGACCTGTCCTCCGTGGCCGGCCTGGCAGATGCGCGACGCGCGGTGGACGTCGATGCCGACGAAGCCGTCGCCGGCGGCCTCCGCCTCGCCGCTGTGCAGGCCGATCCGTACGCGCACGCGCTCCCCCACCGGCCACGTGTGGGCCGTGAACGCACGCTGGATCTCCAGCGCCGCGGCCGCCGCCGGAACGGGATCCGGGAAGACGCCGAAGAGCTCGTCGCCGCGGGCGTCGACCTCGCGGCCCCCCTTCGTCTGCGACCGCGCGGCGCTGCAGCTCACGGGCCTCGTTGAGCATCGCCGAGTAGCCGCCGCCGAGACGGTCCGCCAGACCGCTCGAGTCCTCGATGTCGCTGAAGAAGAAGGTGAGAGTCATCGACGCCTCTCCGACTCGGTGCTGCGCTCCCACGCCGGCACCGGAAGCTCGGCTCTCACGCGCGTGCCGATTCCGAGCTCGCTCTCGACGCGGAGCTTGCCGTCGAGCGTCTCGACCCGGTCGCGCAGGCCGTAGAGGCCCGAGCCCCTGTCCAGGTCGGCGCCTCCGATCGCCGTCGTCCACGACCTCGACCACCGCGCGCCCGTCGATGCGCTCCGCCCGCACCACGGCGGAGCGGGCGGAGGCGTGCTTGACGACGTTCGCGAGCGCCTCGGAGAGCGACGTAGTAGGCGGCCGCCTCCACCGGCTCCGGCAGGCGCTCGGGCAGCATCACGTCGAGGGCGACCGGCAGCGGCGCCCGCGCGGCGAGCACATCCAGCGCTGCTTCGAGACCACGCTCCGTCAGGACGCGCCGGGTGGATCCCCTGCGCGAGCTCACGCAGCTCGGTCAGCGCCTCGACCAGCTCCTCCGAGGCATCCGCGAGCAGCTCGCCCGCTTCGTCGGGCGCGCACTTCAGCTTCGCCTGCGCGAGCCGCAGGCCGACCGAGAGCGCGACGAGCCGCTGCTGGGCCCCGTCGTGGAGGTTCCGCTCGATGCGTCGCCGCTCCGCGTCGCTCGCCTCGACGATGCGCAGCCGCGACGCGGAGAGCTCATCGCGCGCATGCGCGCTCGCCACCGCAAGGCCGACGAGCTCGGCGAACGCCTGCAGGCGACGCTCGGTCTCGAGCGGCAGCGACTCTCCAGCTCTGAGCGCGACGACCAGGGCGCCCCAGGTCACGCCTGCGACCGTGATCGGGACGCCCATGCTGCCGTGGAACCCGAGCGTCCGCAGCATCACCGCGCCCGAGCCGACGAGCCCGTCGTAGTTCGACCGGGCGGGAGCCCCGGTCCGCAAGACCTGGAGTGCCGAGCCCACCTCGAGCTCGTTGGTGTTTCCGAGCTCGTACGGCCCTGTCGGCTCGCCGAACTTGCCGACGATCGTCGACGTTCGTGCGTCCTCGAAGCGATGGAGCACGGCGGTTCGGAGACCGACCAGCCGGCAGACCTCCTCCGTCACGGTCTGGAACACCTGCTCGGGCGGCGGCGTTTCCCGCGACGAGGGTCGCGACGCGGCGCAGCGCCGCCTGCTCCGCCGCCAGTCGCTGCTGCTCCGCCTCGGCGCGCCGCTCCCGGGTGAAGTCACGGGACGATCGCCACGACCTCGCCGTCGCCGCTCGGAACCATCCGTGCCTCCTTCCAATGGCGCAACGCCACGGATCGGAAGCTCGTACTCGATGGTGTTCACGCCCCCGCTCTCCAGCGTGCGCTCGATACACGCGAGAACGGTCGTCGCGAGCTCGTCCGGGAGGAGGTCGCGAACGTTGCGCCCGATCATCTCCTCCGCCGGGCCGAGCTGTCCCGTGTGCTCGTCCGGCCGGATGTCGAGATAGGTGCCGTCACTGGCGACGCGGAGCATCGTGTCGGGGATCGCGTCGAGCAGGGCGCGGTTTCGCTGCTCGGCGAGCTGGGCGTCGTGGAGAGCACGCTCGTTCGCGAGCGCGAAGCCGGCGGCGGCGGTGACGGCGTCGAGCAGCTCCTGACGCAGCCTCAAGGAGCGGTCGTGGACGAGCACGCCGATCGACTCTCCCTGGTGGCAGAATCGTCGTCGTGACCCGCGACATCGCCCGGGCGCGGAAGGGTCGAGCGGTCGGCCGCACAGTCGAGGTAGAGGCCCGTCCTCGGCCGCAGCCGGCCGAGCCGCAGCGACGGGTCCCCGAGGGCCCGCCGCAGCGCGTCCTGGAGGTCGGCGGGCCCGGCCGGGGTCGCGAAGCTCCAGCGAGCAGCTCGCCCACCGCGCCCCGCGACAGGCGTCCCTGCACGAGCGTGCCGAGGAACGCGGCCGGCAGCGCGAGCGCCGCAACCAGCCCGAGCGCCGAACCCGACGAGACCGGCGCGCGACGAGAGCGGCGCGAGGACGAGCCCGACGGAGAAGAGCAGCAGCGCGATCGTGCCGCCGATCGAGCACCGGGACCAGCTGACGCCGCGCCGCGGGCGTCGCCGCACGCGTGCGCCGGAAGAGCACCAGCACCGCGGCCAGCGCGAGCGCGATCGGCGATCGCCGCCTCGAGCTCCTCGAGGCCGGTCGCGAGCGACGAGCTGCGACGTCGACGAGGGCGAGATTGCGCGGGTGGTCGCTCTAGTACCGGGTCAGCGGATCGAAGAGCACCGCGAGCGCCTGCAGGGCGAGCACGTCGACATAGGCGGCGGCGACGAGCAGCGCGCCGGCCCGTCGAGCCGAGACGACCGCTCGGGAAACGCGAGGAACGCGTGGACGAGCACGGCGAAGACGAGGTTCGACGCGAGCACGCCGACCGTGTAGGCGAACGCGCCGTTGGCCTCGTGGAGCACGCTGATCAACGACGTGAAGCCGACCGCGCAGAGGAGCAGCCCGAAGCGGGCGTACGGCTGCAGCCGCAACGCGACGACGCCCGTCCCGACGAACGACAGAAGCACACGATGGCCGTGAGCAGCGCCTGGCCGACCGGATGTGGCGAGATCTTGCTGACGGAGATCATGAAGACGGCACCGCCGGTGGCGAGCAGGGCCGCGACGAGCAACAGGGCCGGCAAGCCGCCCGTGCCGGACGCGCCGCCGCGGGCGCGTGGCCCGGCACCGGCGGTGCACGGTGCGCGACAAGTCCGGCTGGAACCCCTCGCCGTTCAGTCCAGCAGCCCTTCGAGCGACTCCCCGGAGAGGTCGCCCTTCGAGACGAACCCGCGGGCCCCACTCGCCTCGATCAGCGGGCCGTACTGGCGTCGGTCCCTGCTCGAGACGAGCACGATCCGAAGCTCGGGTTGGCTTTCGAGCAGTCGCCTCGGCGACCTCGAACCCGTCGATGTCGGGAAGCTGAATGTCGAGCAGGACGAGCTCCGGCGCGAGCTCGGCCGCGGCCGGGCAAGGGCCGACGCGCCGTCCTCCGCCTCGCCGACGACCTCGAACCCTTCCGCCGTCGAGCAGCGCCTTCGCAGAGCGGCGGAAACTCGGGTGGTCGTCGACGACGATGACCCTCCGCGCCGGCGGCACTTGCTCGACCAACCGTGTCCACGTTCATCGGGAACCCCTTCCCCCGAAACACTACTTGTAATCCAGGGCCGGAGCGCGTCGTCGTGCGGCCGCTCGCGTCCACGGCCGCGGGAGCCGCGCTGTGACTCGACATTCAGCCGCGGGAGCCACTCGAGCCAGCTCGGCAGATACCAGTTCCAGTCGCCGAGCAGCTTCATCGTGGCCGGCAGCAGAACCGCTCGAACGATGGTGGAGTCGATCAGGATCGCGGCCGCAAGCCCGAAGCCCATCTGCTTGATGTCGAGCGAGCGCAGCGTGGCGAAGATCGCGAACACGGCGACCATCACGACCGCCGCGCTCGTGACCGTGCCGGCGGTGCGCTTGATGCCGACGGCGACCGCCTGCTCCGTCGGCATCCCGTCGTCGACGAGCTCCTTCACCCGGCTGAGGATGAACACGTGGTAGTCCATCGAGAGCCCGAAGAGGATCACGAACAGGAAGAGCGGCAACCACGACGTGATGGCGCCGTTCGAGTGGAATCCGAGGATTCCCTCTGCGAAGCGGTGCTGGAAGACGAGAACCAGCAAGCCGTAGGCAGCGCCGACCGAGAGCAGGTTGAGCAGCACCGCCTTGATCGGGATCACGATCGACCGGAACGTCACGAGCAGCAGGATGAAGCAGAGCGCGAGCACGAACGCGAACACGAACGGCGCGTGGCTCTTCATCTGCTGGTTGAAGTCGTGCGTCCCCGCGGTTTCGCCGGACACAGCCGTGTCGACTCCTGAGAGACGACCGAGACTCGCCGGGAGCACGTCGTTGCGCAGAGTTTGGAGCGCGGCGACGGAAGCGCCGTTCGAGCCATCGCCCTGCAGCGCGATCGAGATCGTCTCGACCGTACCGCGCGGGTTGATCTCGGTGGAGATCGGCTCGAACATCTGCCCGGTCGCGAGAGCACGCTCCTTCGAGCGTCCCGATCGCCTGCTGGACCCGCGGCGAGGTGACGTCCGGCGCCTGCACGACGACCTCCGCCGGAGTCTGGGCTCCCGGGAACGCGCGCTGGATCGACTCATACGTGCGCACGATCGGCAGCGAGCGCGGCAGGTCGGTGAAGCTCGGCAGCTGCGTATGCAGCGTCAAGGCCGGCGCCGCGAGCGACGAGCAGGGCCCCGCCGGACAGCACCGCTGCGAGCGCGCGGCCGGCGCAGCACGCGGTCGAGCACGAAGTTCCACACGCGGGACTCACCTGCCTGTCGCCGGGCAAGGAACGGAATCCGCCCCTTGTCGACGCGGTGGCCGAGCTTCGCGAGCAGCGCCGGCAGGATCGAGAGCGAGCCGATGAGCGCAACGGCGACCATCAACATCGCACCCACTGCGATCGATGTGAAGATCGCATTGCCGGTGAACAGCATTCCCGCCATCGCGATCAGCACCGTCAACCCCGAGATGAACACCGCATGTCCCGAGGTCTGCGCGGTCTTCAGCAGCGCCTCCCGCGGCGAAAGACCGTGTGCACGCTCTTCGCGCTCACGTCGCAGGTAGAAGAGCGAGTAGTCGATCCCGACTGCCATCCCGATCAGCAGGATCACCGACTTCGTCGCGTCACCCGCCGCGACGACATGACTTGCCGCCGCAGAGAGGCCAATCGTCGCGAGCACGCCCGAGAAGGCGAGCAACACGGGCAGCCCGGCCGCGACGAGCGCCCCGAACGCGACGAGCAGGATCGCGAGCGTCACCGGGAGCGAGGAGTACTCGGCCCGCTGGAAGTCCTTGTTCATCGTGGCGTTCAACTCGTGCGTCGCGCTTGCGAAGCCGAACTCGGACACGGTGAAGCCCAGGCGTGCGTGCCGCTGCTGGACGCCTTCGACGGCAGCGAGGATCGGTGAGACCTTCTGATCGGCCTTGTCCTCGTCCCCGCGGATCTCGAACTGCACGAGCGCCGAGCGCCGGTCCTGCGAAACCTGACCGGTGTTCGCCGCTTCGAGCGGCGAGCGCACCCGCTGCACTTGCGGCAACCTCGAAACGGTGCGTGCGACATCGGCGACGGTCGCGCGGAACGCCGGGTCGTCGAGCGTCTGCGTCTTCGACTCCACAAGCACGCTCTCGCCGGCCCGGTCCGGGAACCCTGCCTGCTGCAAGATCTGCTCGGCCTTCTTCGTCCCGCCGGCAGCCGTGTCGGCCTGTTTCAGGAGCCTCGTCCCGCCGACCGCCCCGAGGGCGACCGCGACGACGCAGAAGGTGAGCCAGGCCGTGACCGCGGTCTTCCAGTGTCCGGCACTCCAGCGGCCGGCCCGCGCAGCGATGTTCGTGTCCATGTTCGCCTCCTGGCTCTCGAGCAGTTACGAAGACCAGGCTGCCTGTCCGCGAGCCGCCCGCCAATGGGGCGACCCGACATCTGCGGGTGCGGAAAACCGCACCTCCAGCGAACGCTCCGGCTATTCCTCTCTGGCGTAGAACGGCCTGCCGATGCGAAGCTCGAAGCGGAAGTAAGCGTCTCCGCGCACGCCGTCGACTTCCTCGCGCGTCGCCTGAATCATCGCCGCGGCGACGTCGAGATCGTCCACGTCAAAGAGCAAGTACCACGCCCAGCGCGGGGATTCTGTCGGGCCTACCTGGAACAGGTCGTCGCACATCGAGGCGACGACACGCGCGCCCAGTTCCTCCCACTCGGCGAGGATCTGCTTGAAGCGTGTCATCGCGCGCCCCGACTTCTCCTCGTCCTGCGCACTAAAGAAGCTCTCGAGCGCAGAGCCCGCGATCATCACACGGTAGGGCCGATGGATCGGGAGCGGCTGCCAACCGGGCGACATCAGCGCTCAGTCTCCGTGGTTGCGACTTCCGCCGCCAGTCGCTCGAACAGCCGATATGAGAAACGAACATGATCGAGGTAGTCGTCGATTCCACCACGCTCGTCGGGCGCATGAATACCGCTCGCGAGTCGCGTCGTGCCCGCCGGGGAAACGGTGGTCGCCCCGAGGATGTCGAGCACCGACCGCGCAGGACCTGCTCCCGGTAGCAGCGGATAGACGACGGGCTCGCCCATCGTCTCGGCTGCTGCGGCGATCGCTGCCCGCCCGAGCGGTGTTTCGATCGGGCTTCGCGCCGGCCGGCGCAGATGCCGCACCGCGATCTCGACGTGGTCGAACCCGTGCGCGTCGAGGTGCCGTTGCACGAGCTCGACGATTCGCTCCGGCTCCTGCTCCGGCACGAGGTGGATGTCCACGTTCGCGTGCGCAACCGCGGTGACAACCGCTGTCCCGGTCCGCAGGTCCCCGGCGCCCATGCTCGAGATGTTCACCGTCGGCGTGTAGAGGAGGCGCTCGGCCAGTTGCCGGTCGTCGAATCCCGGCAGATGGGGACTCCGGCCGCCGACTCCAAGATCCGAGCCGGGCGGTGAGACGGTCAAGCCCGCCGTGCGCTCCGCTTCGGTGAAGCTCACGATCCCGTCCTCGAAGCCCGCAATGAGAACCCTGCCGCTCGGATCGACGAGCGACGAGAGCACATGCGCCAGCTCCGTCGCAGCCGAGCGGAACACCGGCGAGAACGCCGCGTGCTGGTCGCTTTTCATCGTGCGGACGGTGAGCTCGAGCAACACGATCCCGCGGCACCCGAACGCGACCTCCGGCCTGCCGTCGGCGCCACGGATGAAGCTCTCCCACAGGCACCAGTCCGCGTGCAACTCGTCGCGGTGGGCGAGGAGCAGCTCGTCCAGACCCGGGCTGCCGACCTCTTCCGCGCCTTCGGAAAGCCAGACGATCGTGTACGGCGGCCGTCCCCCGAGGTCTTCGAGCCAGAGGTCGAGCGCCTGCAGCCGCGCCGTGATGTCGGCCTTGTCGTCGCAGCAGCCGCGAGCAACGACGCTTTCACCGACGATCTCAGCGGCGAACGGCGCCGACGACCATAGGTCGTCCTCGCCCACCGGTTGCACGTCGTGGTGCGTGTAGATGAGCAGGCGCCGTTCGGACGTGCCGTCGAGCGTCGCGATCAATGTGGGCGCGTAGCCGTCGACGTCCACTCGCTGAACGCGGTCGAAGGTCCCGCTCAGGCGCTCCTCGAGCCACTCTGCCATGCGCGTCGTCTCGGCAACATCCCCGGAGACCGACGGGATGCGGCATGCCTCCTGCCATTCCTGGACGAATGCATCGCTGCGAGCGGCCACCCGCTCGTCGACGTGGGCGAGATCGGTCATGGTTCGAGGTCGTAGGAGTAGTTGGTGAACACCTCCGCTCCGTCGTCCGTGACGAGCACGAGATCCTCGAGCCGCACGCCGCCAAAGCCCTGGCGGTAGCACCCAGGCTCGACCGCTACCACGTCGCCAACGACGAGCTCACCCTCACCGGGTGCAAGGTGTGGCTCCTCGTGCACCTCCAGCCCGACGCCGTGACCGAGCGAGTGAAAGAACCCGTCGAGCAGCACTTGTCCCGGCGCCTTGGAGAGGAGCGTCGGCTGCCCCGCTTCCTCGAACACCGCCGCGGCAATCCGGTGGACGTCTGCCGTGGTCGCGCCAGGGCGAATGGCGGCGACCGATCGGTCGAGAGCAACCTTGCAGAGATCGTGGTATAGGCGAAGCTCGTCGTCCACCTCCCCCACCACGAATGTCCGTGTCATGTCGGTGAAGCACGCCGACCCACGGTCACGCGGCCAGAGGTCGACCGTGATCGGCTCACCGGCCAGAATCTCGCCCGAGCCCATGTGATGGCCGATGCACGTCTGCGGGCCGTGAGCGACGATGAACTCGTCGGCGCCCGCCTCGTTCGCAGCAAAGGCGGCGGCTACGGCCACCTTCAATCGCTCGGAGGTCAACGGCTCGCCTTCGTAGAGCACCTTCCGACCCGCGATGTCGGCGCTGCGGAGAATCGCTGCGACCGCCGCGGTCGCCGCCTCTGCCGCAACCTGCGCGCGGCGGATGCCCCCGATCTCGGCCGCGGTCTTCGCCCGTCGCCGATGCTCGAAGAACTCTCGGTCGACGTTCAATTCCACACCCGACGCGCGCAGGAAGTCGGCCAACTCGACCGGAAAACCTGGCGGCACCGTCGCGGAGTCGACGCCGAAGCGCCGACACGAACGTGCCGCGATCTCCAACTCGACCTCGCCCGACGAGCGTCCCTCGGCACGCAGCTCGTCGTATCCAAGCTCCTCGAGGGGCACGACCTCGACCCCCGGCACCTCGCGCATCCGCTGAGCCTCGAGCGACCGGACGACGGTGAACCGACCGCCATCGGTCTCGCCGTAGAGGAACGGGTCGGCGACGGTGTGGGGAATCTCGTGCCGGAGCTCGGGCGAGCGGACGGTGTCGGCGAACATCAGGACGTTCATCGTGGATGCCTCCTCATCGGGCCTCGGTCGGGATCAGCGCCTTCACGCGAGGCGGTGCGGGTGTGCGGTCGGAGTCGTGGAGCCAGCACGCAGCGCGTCGGCCATCGCTGAGTGCCAGCAATGGCGGCTCCTCTGTGGTGCATCGTTCGAATCGGTAGCCGCACCGCGGGTGGAAGCGGCAGCCGGCCGGCGGTCGGGCCGGGTCAGGCACTTCCCCCGGCAATGCGTGCGGGAGCGTGCCCTCGCCGTCGGCATACGGCACGGCGCCGATCAGCGCCTCGGTATACGGGTGCAGGGGGACGTCCCAGGTCGAACCTGCGGCGCCGTCCTCGACCACCTCCCCGAGGTACATGACCGAGATCGCATCAGCTGCGTACCGAACGATCGCCAGATCGTGCGAGATGAGCAGCAGGCCGATCCCAAGTGTTCGCGCGAGATCTACCAAAACGTTGGCGAGCTGCGCTTGTGCCGAGGCATCGAGGGACGAGAGCGGCTCGTCGAGAACGATCACAGAAGGTTCAGCCGCGAGAGCGCGCGCAACTGCGATGCGCTGGCGCTGGCCACCGCTGAATTGGTGCGGATAGCGCGCTGTGGCCTCCGGCGACAGACCGACCAACTCCAGGAGCTCGGCGGCGCGGCTCCGGCCGGCCCGCCTGCGGATACCCGCCGCCACCATCGCCTCGGCGAGCTGTGCGCCGATCGTCCGCCGCGGGTTGAGTGACGAATACGGGTTCTGGAAGACCATCTGAAGCCGCACGAGCTCATGCGGGCGCGCGCGCCGGGTCAGGTGGCTCACCTCATGACCCTCGAACATGATCGACCCGCCGCTCGTAGGCACAAGACCGACAACGGCCTTCGCGAGGGTCGATTTGCCGCAACCGCTTTCGCCGACCAATCCGACAATCTGGCCTGGCTCGACCGCGAGGCTGACACCCGCGACGGCCCGGATGGGCTCGCGGCCGCGGCGCTCGTACGTCACCTCGACGTCCTTGAGCTCGAGCAGGTTCATGGGACCTCGGCGAACGGATCGACAGGACAAGCGAACGTCCGGTTTCCGCGGCGGGCGAGCCGTGGCGCGTCCGTCGCGCAGGTCGCGACAGCGAACTCGCATCGCGGGTGGAACGCGCAGCCGCCCGGCACGACGCCGGCGGTCGGCGGTGCGCCGGGAATCGACAGGAGGCGGTTCGCCTTCGACGACTCCGGACGCGGGAGCGCTCGCAAGAGCGCCTTCGTGTACGGGTGTCTGGGGCTCTGCAGCACCTCGGCGCGGGAACCCTCTTCGACGACCCTTCCCGCGTACATGACTGAAATGTGGTCGGCGATCGACGACATGACCCCGAGGTCATGCGTGATCAGGATCACCGACAATCCCTTCTCTCGACGCAGGGTGTCGAGCAGCTGCAGGATCCCGGCCTGAACCGTTACGTCGAGAGCAGTCGTCGGCTCGTCTGCGACGATGAGCTTCGGTTCGCACGCGAGCGCTTCCGCGATCGCGATGCGCTGGCGCATCCCTCCGGAGAACTGATGCGGGAAGGCATTGAGGGCGCCCTGGGGGTCGGGGATCCGCACGTCATCGAGCAACTCCGCCGCGCGCGCGAGCGCCGCCTTCTTCGACAGGCCGAGGTGGCGCCGCACGTGCTCGGTCAGCTGACGGCCGATGTTCATCATCGGATGCAGCGCCGTCAGTGGATCCTGGAAGATCATCGCGATCTCGCGACCACGAACGTCCTCCAGTGCGCGCCTCGGCAGGTGCAGGAGCTCGCGGCCCCCGTACATGGCGCGTCCCTCGACGGCCGCGCCCGTGGGGAGGAGCCCCAACAGTGCGAGCGCCGACATCGTCTTGCCGCTGCCGCTCTCGCCGGCGATCCCGAAGACAGAGCCGGGCTCGACCGAATAGCTCACGCCGTCGACGACGGTGACGCGACCCGACTGAGTGCGGAGGCGGACTCGCAACCCCTCGACCTCGAGCAGCGCACTCACCCCTCGCGCCCAGCCTGCGCGGCGGAGCGCGGGTCGAAGAAATCTCTCAGGCTGTCGCCGAGAAAGTTGAAAGCGAGCACAGCCGTGAAGATCGCGAGACCGGGGAACGTGCTCAACCACCAGTTCTGGAAGTACTCGGTGCCGGTCGAGACCATCTGCCCCCACTCCGGCGTCGGTGGCTGGGCACCGAGGCCGAGGAACGAGAGACCGGCAAGCAGCAGGATGGCGTTGCCGAGATCGAGGGTCGCGAGCACGATCACCGGCCCGATCACGTTCGGCAGCACGACGCGAAAGAGCGCCGAGCGCGCCGACGCACCGAATAATCGGCTGGCCTGCACGTACTCGGCGTCGGCGGCAGAGAGCACGAGACCGCGCACGATCCGTGCGTACGTCGGCCACGACACGAAGACGAGCGCAAGCACGGCGTTGCGGATGCTCGGGCCGAGCGACGCCGTGACGACCATCGCGAGGATGATTGCCGGGAACGCAAAGACGAGATCCGTCAGACGCATCACGACGCCGTCCACGACGCCCCGGAAGTAGCCGGCGACGAGGCCGAGCACCAGACCGATGGTGAGAGAGAGCGAGACGAGGAGCAGGGCGAGTGGCAACGAGAGCCGCGCGCCGTAGATGACGCGGCTCAGCACGTCGCGACCCAGCTCGTCTGTGCCGAACAGGTGGGCGTGCGACGGATGCTGCAGAGGCGCGAAGTCCTGGGCAAGTGGATCGTGCGGCGCGATGAGCGGCGCGAAGATCGCGGCAACGAGCCACATCAGGGCGATCGAGATCCCGATGATCGCAAGTGGCTGGCGCCACGCTGCGCGTAGGACTCCGGGGCCGCGCCGCCCCAGCCGCAGACGGGTCGCGAAGGGCGCTCCGGTCGGCGTCAACTCGCTCATGCGACTCGGATCCTCGGATCGATTACGCCGTAGAGCAGATCGACCATGAAGTTGATCAGGATGTAGACGACCGCGACGAACAGGCTGACACCCATGATCGCCGGCAGATCGAGTGACGTTGCACTGTGGTACGCGTACTGCCCGATGCCGGGCCACGCAAAGATGTTCTCGACGAGAACCGAACCGGTCAGCACGTTTGCGAACGCCAGACCGATCACGGTGACGAGCGATGCCATCGCCGCGCGGAGGGCGTGCCGTAGAACCACCGTATGCTCCCGCAAACCTTTCGAGCGCGCTGCCAGCACGTACTCCGCCTCGATCACCTCGAGGACCGCCGACCGCGTATAGCGCGTCAACAGGCCGATGTTGAACAGGGCGAGGACAACGGCGGGCAGCATGAGGTGGCGGAACGCGTCCCAGAACGTCGCCCACTGCCCGGCTACGAGCGCATCGAATGTGTAGAAGCCTGTGACATGAGGGGGCTCGAGCACTCCGGGGTCGAGGCGACCACCTCCGGGAACCCAGTTCAGCTTGAAGAAGAAGACATAGAGGCAGATCAGCGCGAGCCAGAAGGTCGGCACCGAGATCCCTCCGAGCGAGACAAGTCGCAGAACATGGTCAGTGAGCTGATTTCTGCGAACCGCCGCCAGGATGCCCAGTCCGACTCCGACGACGATCGCGATGACCATGGAGGTCAGTGCGAGCTCGGCCGTGGCAGGAGCGAACTGCGCGAGGTCGTGCCGCACCGAATCGTGAGTCTGCTCGGACTCGCCCAGGTCGCCATGGAGGAGGTTCTCGAGGTAGTGGAGGTACTGGACGGGTAGCGGTTGATCGAGACCGTAGTGATGCCGAAACGCGGCGACGATCTCAGGGTCGGTCTGCGCGATCTGACCGAGGTTCGCCCGGATCGGGTCGCCCGGAACGAGTTGCGTGAGCGCGAACGCGATCGCCGTGATCCCGATCGAAAGGGCCACGAGCGCCGCGAGACGCCGAGCGATGAACCGGACGAGCGGCTGGGACGGCACATAGCGCCGTCCCAGCCGCTGCCCATTGCTCCCCTTAGCGGGAGCCGACTGAACGGACGTCAATCAACCACGTGAAGTTGAGAACGGCGTTGGTGAGGTTCTTGCTGGCGACGATCGCCTGCGAGGGCTGGAACAGCGGGATGAAGGGACTGTCCGCGTTCAGCTTGTGCTGGATCTCGCGGTAGAGCTGGGCGCGAGGCCCGTCGCTGACCGTCTGGAGCGCTTGCTTGCCAAGCGCCTCGAGCGGCTTGTCGGCACCGGCCTTCCAGTTGACGCGGAGTGCCGCCGTACCGCCGGGCAGGAACACCTGATAGTCGTTCGGATCAGGGTAGTCCGGCCCCCAGTAGGACTGCGTCATCTCATCCTTCCCTGCCGCGTACTGCTGGAGCATCGCATTGACGGGAATGCCCTGCAGATTCACGGTAATGCCCGCGTCGGCGAGATTTGCCTTCGTTTTCTGCGCGAGCACGCTGAAGTCGATGCCGTTGATCGTCAGGCCGGCGGGATAGGTCAACCTGATCGTCGGATTGGAGATCCCGGAGGCGGCCACCTCGGCCTTTGCCTTCGCAATGTCCCGCTTGGCGGCGAACTTCGAGGGCAGCGCACCAAGGAAGACCGACGGGACCATCCCCGCCGCCTGAATCGAGCCTGGCCCGCCGAGGGTCGCGAACGCCTTGTAGTCGAGCGCGAGCCGCACGGCCTTGCGGATGTGCGGGTTCGACGTCACCGTCGAGACCGCCGGCGACATGTTCATGTCGATGTTGAACAGGTTCGGCGACGGGTCGATCTTCACCTGGACGTTCTTGTTGTTGCGGATCGAGTTCGCTTGCTGCGACGAAAGGTCGAGTGCGATCTCGTTCGCGCCGCGCTGGACGTTCAGAAGCTGGGTCGGAGCGGTCATGTTCCGCAACACGACAGTCTGGAACGCGGGCTTCGGTCCCCAGAAGCGGGGGTTCGCGTCGAGAACGATCTGCTGGTTGGTGCTGTACTGCTTGAGGAGGTACGGGCCGCTGCCCGCCGATGTGCCATCCAGGTATTTCTCGGCCGTGTCCTTCTTGTCCGCACCAACCGCATCTGTGCCGCCCTGTGCGCGGACGACCTTCGAGTTCACGATGCCGAGCGCAGGGTTCGCGAGGATACGCGTGAGCGCCGGGTTCGGCACCTTCGAACGGAGCACGACCGTCGACGTGTTCGGCGCCGAGACCGTGACGTTCGCAAGCAGGAACGTCCCGCTGACCTTCAGGTTGATCAGGCGGCGGTAGCTGAAGACGACGTCAGCCGACGTCAACGGCGTTCCGTCCGAGAAGACGACGCCCTTACGAAGGTGGAACGTGAACAGCTTCGCGCCGTTCGACGCCTTCCACGACGTGGCGAGCCACGGCACAGGCGTCGTGCCCGCGCCCTTGAACGTCACGAGGGTGTCGTACATGGCGTGAGCGACGATCGAACCGGTCGGATCGAATTCGCGCTGTGGATCCGCTGTCCGGATCACGAACGAGTTGTCGATGACGAGCGTGCCGCTCGCTTTCGATGAGCCCGTTGCGGCGGCCCCTGCCATGGCTGCCGCAAGCGCGACAACCGTCACGACGAAAATCGCCACGAACACAGCGCCTCGTGTGCGAGGCGTGCGGCGCCGGGCGGATGAAACGGCAGTGCGCATGACGCTCCTCTCTGTCAGCCGAGACATTTCGGCACCTAGACGATCTGGAGCTCGGGAGCGAGCTCCTGGCCGCTGAAGCGACCCAGGGAAAGCTCTTGAAGGGATGGGTGGGGTGTTGCGCCGCCGATCGCCTCGGCCAACCGGTGTCCCACGGCCGGCGCGAACATGAAGCCGTGACCGCTGAACCCGGCGGCGAGCCAGAGCCCGTCCAGACCCGGGACGCCGCCCAGGATCGGCTGATGGTCCGGCGTGACGTCGTAGAAGCCCTCGACGAGCAGGTCGAACGAGACGAACTCGAGGTGCGGAAGCAACGACCGCACGCCGCGGGCGACCGTCTCGCGCCAATGGCGACGACCCGATTCGGGATCGCCGTCAGCGCCGAGATCGCTGGCGAGCACACGCCCGTCTGCGAGCTGCTTCGCGGCGAAGCGACGCTCTGCGGCGACGACGAGCGGCTCGAGCAACCGCTCCCGGATCGGCGCGCTGAAGAAGAGGTATCGCGCCTCCTTGTGAATCGGGAGCTCGACGCCGAGCGAGGCCACCACCTCGGGCGAGCCGTAACCGGCGGCCACGACGACGCAGCCGGCGGTCACCGACGTCCCATCGCGGAAGCCCAGACGCCAGCCGCCGCCGTCCTGCTCGAGAGCCACCACGTCACCGCGGACAATCTGGACCCCTGCGCGCACGGCTGCCTCGGCGAATCCTTCGACGACCCCCTGGGGCTTGTCGAAGTAACCGTCCTCGGCGCAGAAGGAGGCGCCTTTGATGTCGTCACCGACGAGGCCCGGAACGAGCTCCGCCGCCTCGGCACCGGTGACGAGGCGCGACGGGATTCCGAGGCGGTTCTGCAAGGCGACGTTTTCGGCAAGTCTCGCGTGGCTCGCATCCGTGTCGGCGACGAACAGGTAGCCGCCGCGCTCGAGCAAGGGCTTCGCTGTCGACTCGAGGCGCTCCGCGACGTTGCGGTAAAACGCGACCGACTCGATCGCGAGCTCGCAGCTGACGCGCGTGCTCCACTGCTGCCGGACCCCTCCGGGCTGCACCCCCGATGCCTCTGCGCCGATACCCATCCGTTCGTATACGACGACGCGTTGAGCGGAGAGTTGCGCGAGATTCCAGGCGACCGACAGGCCGGTGATCCCGGCCCCGATGATCGCGACGTCGGCTGCGCCGGGCACCAGCTCTCGAATATTCTGCACGAGTTCCCGGATACTGACGGTCAGGCGGTCGGCGTGTCAAGCACCAAACTGCGGCGGGAGCCGGAACGCGACCTCACCAAGCCGTCGATGACCCTCGACCGACGGGTGGTTCCCGTCGGGGGTCCAGTCTTCGCGCATGCGGCCGGGCCGGCCGGGGTCGTCGAGGGTCTCGTAGAACGGCAGTACAACCACGTCTTCGTGGACCCCGATCGTGGCGATCAGCTCGTTCAGCCGGCGGATCGGGCCATCGGCGTCGGGCCAGCCGTTGTTCCATGGAAGGACATTTGCGAGGACTACCCCCAACCCGTGCTCCTTGCCGAGCCGCACCATCTCCTGCAGGTTGGCTGCGGCCGTTTCGACACTGCGTGCGTGGACGACGTCGTTGATCCCACCCTGCACGACCAGCACATCGGCCCCTTCGACCGCAACCGGAAATCGCCGTAGGATCTCCTCCGTGACCTCGCCGCCGACCCCGTGGTTCCGGAAGTCGATTCGCGGATCCGCCTGGGCCGCCCAGTAGAGGTACTGGCTCTGGGGGTCATCGCCTTCGAACGGCCGGCGGACCGGGTCAGGGTCCCAGCCTGGATTGCCGGCGGTGATCGAATCGCCGAGCGCCGAGACGACGATCTTCGCCGGCGCAGCGTCATTGCGTGGCTCCACGCCGTCGAACATACTGCAAGCGGACTAGTATTTTCAACAAGAGTGGAGCGCTCCTGGCCAGCGAACTGAACCTGGGCACCACCCTCCGCGGGATTCGGACCTCGCGACGCCTCTCTCTCGCCGAAGTTGCCGAGGCGACGAACATCTCGCCGTCGTTCCTCTCGCTCGTCGAACTCGGCAAGAGCGACATCACGATCGGCCGCCTGACGCGGCTCGCGGAGTTCTACAAGATCTCATTCGCGGAGCTCCTCGGCGGCGACGAGGTGAGTGACGCCGAGGTCGTGCGCACTCATGAGCAGCGCCTGATCCATTCCCCTGCGGAAGGGATCGACATCTATCTGCTCACTGCGGACACACGACGGACGATGATGCCGATGCTGCTCGTGTTCGAGCCGAGCGCGGAACTCGCGGAGTACGGCCGGCATGAAGGCGAAGAGATGGTCCACGTCCTCGAGGGATCGCTGATGCTCGAGATCGAGGGCGCCGATCCGCGACTGCTCGAGATCGGCGACACCGCCTACTACTCGGCCGAGCGGCCACACCTCTTCCGCAACGCGAGCGGTAAGAAAGGGCTACGCGTGATCTGCGTCGACTCGCCGCCACCGACGGTCTGACGCGTCAGTTCGCGACAATTGCGGGTCGCGTCAGGTTACGCGCGCCTTCGCCGCGCCCACGCGTCGAGTGAGACCGCGCCCGCGAGGATCAGCCCCTTGATCACGTACTGCCACTGCGGCGTGGTCCCGAGCAGGTCGAATCCGTTCCCGATCATCTGCAGGAAGAAGGCGCCGAGCACCGTTCGCCAGATCGCCCCCTCGCCCCCGAGCAGCGACGTTCCCCCGAGGATGATTGCCGTGATCGCATCGAACTCGATGCCGCTGTTGGCGTTCCACTGAGCCGTCTGGACCTCGGTGAAGAGGATGACCCCGGCGATCCCGGCGCCGAGCCCGGAGATCGCAAACGTCGCCGTTCGGATGACGTTGACGCGGACGCCCGAGAGCCGCGCGGCCTCGGCGTTGCCTCCGACGGCGTAGATGTACCGCCCGAAGATCGTGCGGGAGAGCAGGAACCCGCAGAAGAGCGAGAAGCCGATCCAGATGAAGATCGGGTAGTTGACTCCCCACACGGTCCCGAGCCCGAGGGTCGTGAAGCGCTCGGTCTGCACCGAGACGAGGTTGCCGCTCGTGATCACCTGCGCGAAGCCGTAGATGATGATCGAGGTCGCGAGCGTCGCGATGAACGCGTTCACGCGACCGAGGGTGATCAACAGGCCGTTGCCGATGCCGCAGCCGAGACCGGCGAGCGCTCCCAGGATCAGCGAGCCCCAGAGGCCGATTCCCGTGCCGAGAAAGACCTTGCCCGCGATGATCGCGCTGAACCCGGCAACCGCGGCCACCGAGAGATCGAAGCCGCCCGCGATGAAGACGAGCGTGCCGCCGGCGGCGATGATCCCGAGCGGGGCCGTCTGGAACGCGAGGTTCTTCATGTTCGACCACGTGAAGAACACGTTGCTCGTCACCGAGAGGGTGACGAAGAGCGCGACGAACGCGACGACGACGCCGTAGTCGCGGATCACCGCGATGTTGATACGGCGGAACGACCGGCCGACGGGCTGCTCGGCTGTTGCGACGTCTCCGGATGCCATCAGGCCGCCGGCTCGTCGTGCGCTTGCTGGAGTGCGAACGCGGCGTGCAGAACCGAATCCTCGCTCATGGTTTCCTCGTCGAACTCTGCCACGATCTGCCCGCCGCGCATCACGAGGACGCGGTGAGCCAGCCCGAGCACCTCTTCGTGCTCCGACGAGATCAGCAGCACCGCGATCCCGTCCGCCGCAAGTGACTGCAGGAGGGCATAGATCGCGCGCTTCGCGCCGACATCCACGCCGCGGGTCGGCTCGTCGGCGATGAAGACCCGGGGCCGGCGGAACAGCCACTTGCCGAAGAGCACCTTCTGCTGGTTGCCCCCGGACAGGGTGTTGACCGCCACGCGCCCCGATTTCGCCTTGACCTCGAGCTGCGCAACGAGCTCGCCGACCCTCCTCCCCTCGGCCTTGGGCTCCATCAGCCCGGCGTTCGAGACGTCGTGCAGGTGGGGAAGCGTGATGTTCTCCACGATCGAGCGGAGCATGAGGAGGCCTTGTCCCTTGCGATCTTCCGGGAGCATCGCGATTCCCGCTCGGATCGCCTGTCGCGGCGACCGCGCCTGCAGGCGGACGCCCGCAACCTCGATCGTCCCGCTCGACGGCCGGTCCGCCGCGAAGATGGCTCGTGCGACCTCCGATCGGCCGCTCCCGATCAGCCCGGCAAGACCGACGATCTCACCGGCTCGGATCTCGAAGGACACGTCGTCGACCCCCGGGGGCCGCGACAGCCCGCGCACCGAGAGCACCACCGGCGCATCGGCCGGAGGCGGATGCTTCTCCGGAAACGCAAGGCCGATCTTGGCCCCGAGCATCGCGGCGACGAGGCGTTCCGGCGTCTCGTTCGACGCGGGAGACGTCTGCACGCGCCGGCCGTCCCGAAGCACGGTCACGGTGTCGGCGAGCGCCAGCGCCTCGGCGAGGAAGTGCGTCACGTAGACGACCGTCGTCCCGCCCGCCTGGAGCCCGCGGACGAGCTCGAAGAGCCGCTCCGCCTCGTCGTGGGTCAGCGCCGACGTCGGCTCGTCCATCACGATGAAGCTCGCCTCGCGCGCGATCGCTCTCAGGATCTCGACCTTCTGCTGGTCGGCGACGCGGAGCGTTCGCGCGAGTCGTCGCGCAGGAAGCTCGATGCCGGTCTCCTCGACGAGCGCGTTGTAGCGGCGCGAGAGCGCCCGCCGGTCGACGATGCCGACGGTCTGGTCCTCGACCCCGAGGAAGACGTTCTCGAGCACGGAACGGTGCGGGACGAGCGTCGGCTCCTGCGCGATGATCGTGATTCCATCGGCCAGCGCGTCGCGGGCGGAGCGGTAGTCGACGCGGCGTCCCGCGACCCACAGTTCGCCGGCGTCGGGCCGGTGGACGCCTGCGAGCACCCGGCCGAGCGTCGACTTGCCTGCTCCGTTTTCCCCCACGAGCGCGTGAATCGAGCTCCGGGCGATCGCGAGATCGATGTCGGTGAGGGCCTGCACCCCGCCGAATCGCTTCGAGACGCCGCGAAACTCGGCGTGCGGCGGGTCACTCTCCACGACGCTCATGAACCCGCTTCCGGCACCCCGAAGCGAGGATGCCGAACCACGGGCACGCCCCGCTGGAAGACACCCGAGACGGCGCCCGCCTCGGCAAAGCACGAAAGATCGCCCGGATCGGCGTCGAGCACGATCGCGTCGAAGATGAAGCCCTCCGCGAGCCGTCCGAGCTCACCGTCGAGGCCGCACAGTTCCGCTCCGCCGGCCGTCGCTGCGAGCAACGCCTCCTCGACGGTGAGACCGGCGCGGTGCATCAGCTGAACCTCTTCGAGATTCTTGCCGTGCTGAGCTCGACTGATGTAGTCCGTGCCGGACGCGAGCTTGACGCCGTATTCCTTCGCGACCTGGACGCAGTGCCCGATGTCGAGGTTGAAGTCGAGGATCTTCTTGCACTGCGTCGGGGTCAGCGCGCCCTCCTCCGCCCACCGCAGCGTGTCGCGCATCGCCGACAGGGTCGGCACGAGATAGCAGCCTGCCGCCGCCATCGCGGCAGCCTGCTCCTCCGTGAGGAAGCCTCCGTGCTCGACCGACCGCACGCCGGCCTGGACGGCGTTCGTGAGGCCCTCGCCGCCGTACGCATGGACGGCGACGTTCTTCCCCTTGCGGGAGGCCTCGAAGACGGCGACGGCGATCTCCTCCGGCGTGAGCTCGGCAATCAGGGGCTGGTCGTGATCCGAGACGAGGCCCCCGGTCGTTGCCAGCTTGATCCAGTCGGCGCCCGCCCGGAGCACCGACCTCACGACATGCCGCATCTCCTCTGGGCCGTCGACGGTGTACGGGGGCCTCCCGGGATACGCGGGGGTGAGGGACGACTCCAGACCCGCGCCGGCGAGGAAGCCGTCGCCGTGCCCGCCCGTCTGGCAGATGAGGACGACGGAGATCTGCAGCCTCGGCCCCGGTACGAAGCCGGCGGCGATCCCGTCGCGAAGGCCTCGGTCGGCACCGCACAGATCGCGGACGAAGGTGACGCCCGCCTCCAGCGTGAGGCGCGCGTTCTGTGCGGTCTCGAGCGACCACCGGCTGATGGGAGTCGCCAGCACCTCCGCCATGTCGACCGTCGAGAAGGCGATGTGATCGTGGCAGTCGAAGACTCCGGGCAGCAGCCAGAGGCCGGAGAAGTCGAACGACGGCGCGTCGCGCGCCGGCAGGCTCTTTCCCACGTCCGTGATCCGGCCGCTTTCGACCCGCACGTCGAGCGGGCCGCTGAAGCTGCCGCCGGCGTCGAGCACGTTTGCCTCGCGCAGCACGTACTGCTCGGTCGGCGTCACGGCGACAGCACCTTCTCCGCATCGCGTCTGAGCTCGGCGGAGCTCGCATAGTCGCTGCGGTCGAGGTGCTCGGTCAGCGCGGCGACCGCCCTCGCCGCGTCTCGAGACTCGATGGCGTCGACGAGCCGCTCGTGCTCGGCCACGACCTCGGCGAGCACGAGGGGCGGCCGCTGCGTGCCGAGCCTCGCAACGCGCACGAAGCCTCGCAGCTGGGTGAGGAAGGCATGGAGGATCGGCAGCCTGGCTCCCTCCACGATCTGCAGATGAAACTGCTCGTCGAGGTCGAGGAAGTCGTGGTCACGACCCTCGGACGCAGCCCGACGTTGCCGGATCAGGACGAGTCGCAGGTCGTCGAGCTCCGCGTAGGACATGACGTCGCACGCGCGTTCGACCGCAACGACCTCGAGAGCCTTGCGCAGGAGCAGGATCTCCTCTCGATGCTCGGGCGTGAAGCCGCGCACGATCAGCTGCCGTCTCGGCCCGATCTCGACCAGGCCCTCCTGCAGGAGGCGGCCGAGAGCCTGGCGAACCGGCGTGCGCGAGCTGCCGAGCCTCCGTGCGAGCTCCGTCTCGGCGAGAACCGTCCCCGGCGGAAGCTCGCCGAGAAGGATCCCGTCGCGCACGTGCTGATACGCGAGATTCGAGAGCTTGCCTCGTGCCACGGTCGTGGACATTTTGCCGTCAGCGATTCCGGCTCGCCGGGCTGGAGCGTGCGACGCCGATCGAATGCTCGCGCCGCACACTCCAGCCCGCCGGTCTACCTATGAATGGAACTGGGGAGTGAATTTCCCGATGTTGGCCTTCGTGCCGAGACCGCCGATCGGGCTGTACTTGGGATCCGGGTTGATCGAGATGCCGGTCTTCGTCGACCCGTTCACTGCGTCGACGAGCGCCTGCACGACGAGCTGGCCCTCCGTTCGCGGCAGATAGACGCTGCACGCGCTTTCGAGCCCTTGCAGGATCAGCTGCTTGGCCTCGAACGTGCAGCCGTCACCGATGTTCGAGATCTTCCCCGCCTTGCCCGCGAGCTTCTCGGCCTTCACGGCACCCGCGATCATCTGGTCGCCGCTTGAGACGACGACGTTCAGATCCGGATGAGCTCTGAGGATGTTCGACGTCGCGGTGAGCGCCGGCGCGGCGAGATAGCCGCCTGCGGCTACCGCGACGACCTTGATGTTCGAATGCGGCTTGATCACCGAGTACAGACCGTCCTGGCGCGCGACCTCGAGCGGCAGCGTCGGGAGACCCGGCAGCCATAGGACTTTGCACGGATTGATGTTCGCGCAGGCCTTCACGACGCCCTGTCCCAACAATTGGCCGTTGGGATAGAAGCCGAGGCCGGCGAAGATCACCTGGCCCGGGATCTGCACCTTGACGTCCCGGATATTCGGCCCGCACGGCACGAGCGAGCAGCCGACCTTGACCCCCTGCTTGATCGCCTGCTTGATCGACGGCGTCAACGGCCCGCCGTCGTTGGGACCGACGAACCACGCCTGATACTTCTTCGAGACGAGCGCGTCGCGAAGCTGGCTCACCTGCGTGTTCGTGGTGAACTTGGCGTCGAAGACGGTCAACTTCACGTTCGGGTTCTTCGCCGCGATGTCCTTGGCCCCGAGGAGCTCGGCCTCCCAATACGTGTTCGCCGAGGACGCGAGGAAGACGCCGATGTTGATCGTCTTCTTGCTGCCCCCGGAGGCCGTCGAACTGAGCGCAGCCGTGATCGCTGCGGCGACCACCAGGATGAGCGCGGCGGTCGTAAGTCCCTTTTTCATCCGTGTCCTCCTTCGCGGGACAGGTTCCAGGATCCCAGTGCACGACTGGGATACAAAGAGAGACGCCGAGCGAATCTACGGAGCGCTCGGGGCCAAGTCAAGCACCGTGCAACGGAACCCGGTTCGCGTTCTGAACCGGGTTCACGACCCGAACCTGGTTCCAGAGTCGCGCTAGGAGCGTCGAAGACGCGCGGTCTTCTGCTCGTCGACGGCCAGGGCGTCGTCGAGGGCGACGCCGAAGTCCCGCTCGGCGGCCTCGCGCGTGACGTAGCCGTCGAGAACGTCGACGCGGACGCGTTCGGGGTCGCGTTCGAACGGAAGACCGAAGCCGCCGCCGCCGCCGGTGAGCAGATCGACGACGGAGCCCTTCGCGAGCGGATGCGCGTTCACCTTCAGCATCCGGCGTTCGTCCGGACGTCCTTCGTTCACGATCACCTCCGGCCCGACCGCGGCCCGGCCGCCGAACAGCCCCCAGGCCGGGGAGACCGAGCGCTCGAGCCACAGATACAGCGACGCCTCCTGGTCGACCTCGAAGCGCCGCTGGAGACCGCAACCGCCCCGGAAGCGCCCGGGGCCGCCGGTGTCGGGACGGAAGCCGTAGTTGCGGATCGAGGCCGGGAACTTCACCTCGAACACCTCGACCGGGATAGTCCTTGAAGCCGCCGTTCACGTTGTTGATCAGGCCGTCCTCACCGTCGCCGCCCTCGAAGCCGCCCCAGCCCCCGGCGTGCGGCATCACGTAGAGGAACGGCTGGTCGTCGTGCCGGGCGTCCTTGCCCGGCGAGGAACAGGACCATCGAGTCGCCGAAATGCGCCGCCGCCACCTCGTCGGGCAGGACCGGTGCGAGCGCCGTCACGACGAGGTCGATCAACAGTCCCAGCGGGCTGAAGTACCACTGGCACGCCGCCGGCTCCTGTGCGTCGAAGACCGAGGCCGGCGGTGCCTTCACGTCGAGCGTGTGGAAGGTTCCGCCGTCGACGGGCCGGTCGGGGTTGATCAGCAGCTTGAAGGCGACCCGGCAGGCGGAGATCGTCTGGGCGAACCCGCAGTTGACCGGTCCCTCCATCTGCGGCGATGACCCGTCGAGGTCGATCGTCATCTGGTCGCCCTCGATATCGAGCCGGAGCTTGACCGGGATCGGGCCGTGCCCGAGCCCGTCGTTGTCCAGGAAGCCTTCGGCGGTGTACGTGCCGTCGGCGAGCGCGGCAACCGCCTCTCGTTCGAGCTGCTCCGACTGGCGAAAGATCTCGTCGCGCGCCTGGACGTACGTGTCGTAGCCGAACCGGTCGAGGATCGCCTGGAAACGCGCCTCGCCGGTCCTGCAGGCAGCGACCTGCGCGTTCATGTCGCCGACGAGGGAGTAGCCGAACCGCCCGTTGCGGCGCAACAGGTCGATGATGTCCTCACGAGCCTCGCCGCGGTCGTAGATCCGCGTCGGCCCCCAGCGCATTCCCTCCTGGTAGATCTCGCGCGAGTCCATCGGGCCGCCCGCGTCCTTGCCGCCGACGTCGAGCCAGTGCGCGCGGGTGGCCGAGAAGCCGACGAGCTGGTCGTTCCAGTAGATCGGCCCGAAGATGGTCGCATCGTTCAGATGCGTGCCGGTCATGTACGAGTCGTTCATGTAGAAGACGTCACCGGGGCGAAACGCTTCCCAGCCGAACATCTCCGCGGCGAGCTTCACGCAGATCTCGAGGTTGCCGAGGAACAGCGGCAGCCCGAGCGACTGGCCGAGGACGTCTCCGCGCTCGTCGAGGATCGCGACCGAGCAGTCCTTGCCCTCGTAGATGATCGGCGTGTAGGAGCTCCGGATCAGGGTTGCGTTCATGTCCTGGGCACACGAGACGAATGCGTTCCGGATGATCTCGGTCGTGATCGGATCGGCGCTCGTCGTGCGAGTGGCGGATTCACCGACGGCCATCTTCGTCTCCTCTCTGTCCTTGTATCCGCGTGATGACGATGTTGCCGTGCTCGTCCAGCGCGGCGACGTGCCCCGGCGGCACGAGCGTCGTCGAGCTCTGTTCCTCGATCACGACCGGGCCCTCGTGCCGGCTTCCGAACGCGAGTCGGTCGCGCAGCAGCACCTGCGTCTCGTGCTCGACGCCGGCAAACACGACCGTGCGGGTACCGAGCAACGGCTCGGCCCCGTCGGCCGGTGCGTGGTACGGGCTGGCGGCGGTTGCGATCCTGCCCATCGCCGCCAGGCGCAGGTTCACGAACTCGACCGGGGCTCCCGGAGTCGAGTGGCCGTAGCGCACGCGATGCGCGTCGTGGAAGACGCCGTCGATCTCGTCGAGCGAGATCGTCGAGCCGAGCGGCACGTTGACCGTGTACTCCTGGCCGACGTAGCGCATGTCGGCCGAGCGGGCGAAGTACCGCGCGTCGGGCGCGATTCCCTCCTGCTCGAGGAGCTGCGACCCCTCGGCTTCGAGTGACTCGAGGGCGGCGGCCACCTCGTCGTCTCGCACGCCCGCGAGCGGCTGGTAGAAGCTCCGCACCACGTCGTGGCGCATGTCCGTCTGGAGCATTCCCCAAGCGGAGAACGTCCCCGGGCTCCACGGGACGATCACCTCCGCGATCTCGAGCTCTTCGGCCAGCCAGACCGCGTGCATCGGGCCGGCGCCGCCGAACGCCACGAGTGCGAACTCACGGGGGTCGATGCCCTGCTTGACCGTGATCGTGCGCATGGCGTCTGCCATCCGGGCGTTGATGATCGCGAGCATCCCCTCGGCGAGCTCGACGGTGCCGAGCCCGACGTCGGCGGCGACGGATGCGAGGGCGCGCTCGGCTGCGGCCTGATCGAGCGACATGCGGCCGCCGAGGAAGTACCCGGGGTCGAGACGGCCGAGATAGAGGTTGGCGTCGGTGACGGTCGGCTGCGTCCCACCGCGCCCGTAACACGCGGGGCCCGGATCCGCGCCCGCGCTCTGCGGGCCGACTCTCACGCCACCCGCTTCGAGCCAGGCGAGCGAGCCGCCTCCGGCGCCGATCGTGTGGATGTCGACGAGCGGCATCAGAACCGGCAGGCCTTCGAGCTCGGTCTCCGTCGCGACGGTCGGCTGCCCGTCGATCACGAGGCTGAGGTCGAAGGACGTCCCGCCCATGTCGATGCAGAGCAGGTTGGGCCGGCCGGTCGTCCGCCCCAGCGCGGCGCCGCCGATCGTCCCGCCGACCGGGCCGGAGAGAAGGGTTTGAATGGGCTGGCGCCGCGCACTGTGCGCGCTCGTGATGCCGCCGTTCGATTGCATCACGTAGAGCGGGCTCGAGACGGCCAGCTCTGCCAGCTCGTGCTCCAGCGTGCCGAGGTACCGCTCGACCCGCGGTGCGATGTAGGCGTTCAGGACGGCGGTCGACGCCCGCTCGTACTCGCGCCACTCGCGCGCGATCTGGTGCGACAGCGTGATCGAGAGCTCCGGGAACTCGGCGCGCAGCAGGTCGCGCAGCTCGAGCTCGTGCTTCGGGTTCACATACGCGTGAATCAGGCAGATGGCAACCGCCTCGATCCCCTCGTCACGGATCCGGGCGATCAGCGGCTCGATGCTCTCGCGATCGAGCGGCGTCTCGACCGCCCCGTCCCAGCGCAGTCGCTCGACGACCTCGACGACGTCGCGCCGCGGCACCAGCCGCTCAGGCTTGTGGTAGCGGAGCGCATACAGCTCCTTGCGGTCGTGACGGGCGATCGAGTACGCGTCGCGCAAGCCGTCGGTCATGATCAGCAGGAGCCGGGTGCCCTTGCGCTCGAGAAACGCGTTCAGCCCCACGGTCGTCCCGTGCACGAGGAAGTCGACCGCGGTGAGCTCGGAGGTGAACTGTCGCAGGCCCTCGAGCACGCCGTCGGCGGGGTTCGCAGGCGTCGTCAGCACCTTCCCCGAGCTGGTCATGCCGAGCTCGCCTCCCTCGAGCACCACGAAGTCGGTGAACGTGCCGCCGATGTCCATGGCGACGCGGAGCTCGCTCATCGTTCTCCCTCCCCAGGCTCGGCGCTCGGGGCTGCAGCGGCCTCGCTCGACACCGCCTCGCGATAGATCGCTCCTTCCGGCGGCTCGCTTCCGAGCAGCGGCTCGAGCCCGACCCCGAGCTCGGCGCGCACCGGGCTCGCGAGCCAGCGCCGGTACGCGTCGGCGTCGTCCCATTCCGCGATCACGAGGAAGGCCGTCTCCGGCTCGACCGGCTCGAGCAGGCGGCCGGCGCGAAACCCACCGCTCTCCCGCGAGCGCCCGAAGATCTCGTGCTCGACGTAGAACCGGATCAACGCCTCTTCGCTTCCCGGGCGGACGTGCAGGCGGAGAACCGAAATGACCACGACGAGCAACTATCGCATGCCGCATGACCCGGGAACATCGTTCGTACTATGCTCGCTCGGCACTTGTCCGGGCAAGCGTCGAACCTCGAACCGATCCTCGACACCGCGGCGGCCCGCGTCCTCGTCGACGCATCGGTCGGCCCGGTCCGGCTCGACCACGCCGAAGGGGTCGCCGTGCACCCGGACGGCAGCGTCTGGTGCGGAGGGGAAGCCGGGCAGGTCTACCGCATCGCACCCGAAGACGCGGCGCTGGAGCTGCGCGTCGCAGACGGCGAGGGCTTCACGCTTGCGCTCGCGTTCGGGCCGGACGGCTTCCTCTATTACGTCGACGCAGCGCGTCGCGCCGTGAGTCGCCTCGACCCGGCGGGCGGCGAGCCGGAGCCGTTCATCACGGGATCGATCGGGGGCCACGAGCTGGAGCTCCCGAACGCGCTCGCATTCGACCGCGCAGGGCGGCTCTATCTCACCGAGAGCCACTCCGCCTCCGAGCCGGGGCCGGGGATCTACCGCGTCGACCCCGACGGGACGGGAGAGCTGTGGAGCGCCGGGCCTTTTCTCTTTGCGAACGGCGTGGCAATCGCCCCGGACGAGAGCGCGGTCTACGTCGCCGAGACCTGGTCGCGGCGCGTCACGCGCGTTCCGATTCGCCCCGACGGCTCGGCCGGCGAGCCGGAGCTCTTCGCCGAGCTCCCCGGCGTGCTTCCCGACGGCCTCGGCTTCGGGCCCGACGGGCTGCTCTACGTCGCCTGCTACCAGCCGAGCCAGATCATGCGAATCGCGAGCGACGGGACGTCGGCGATCCTGTTACGCGACGACGACGCGATCGTGCTCGCCCATCCGACCAACCTCGCGTTCCGCGGCTCGACCATGTTCTGCGCCAACCTCGGACGCTGGCACATCACGGCGATCGACCTCGACGGTGTCTAGGCCGCGACCACCGGGCTCGCGAGGATCCCGACCCGCTCGACCTCGACCTCGACGTGGTCGCCGCCGGCCATCGAGATCTTCGGGTCACGAAAGACGCCGACTCCGGCCGGCGTGCCGGTGAGGATCAGGTCGCCCGGCTCGAGGGTGAAGACGGTGGATGCGTGCGCGACGATCTCGGGCACTCCGAAGATCATCGAGTCGGTGCTCGAGTCCTGGATGACCTCGCCGTTCAACCGTTGCACGACATGCAGACCTCGCCCATCGCCGACCTCGTCCACCGGCACGAGCTCCGTCGAGATCGGGCAGAACGTGTCGAAGCCCTTCGCGCGAAGCCACTGACCGTCCTTGAACTGAAGGTCGCGCGCGCTGACGTCGTTCGCGCAGACGTAGCCCTCGACCACCTCGAGAGCGTCGGCGACGTCGACGTTGCGCGCCTGCCGGCCGATCACGACCGCCAGCTCGGCCTCGGAGTCGACGTGCCCGATCCCGCGCGGAAGGACGATCGAACCGCCCGGGTCGAGCAGCGCGTTGGGGAACTTCCCGAAGAGCAGCGGCTCCTGCGGCAGGTCGACGCCCTGCTCGGCTGCGTGGTCTCGATAGTTGAGCCCGACGCAGATGATCTTCTCCGGCAGCGCACGGCCGAAACGCTCCTGCCACGCGCTCATGATCAGGTCGCGGTTCATGCGGCAGATCCTCTCACGTCGGGCGTCGCCGGGTGAGCGCTGACTTTCGGCGTGACCGGCCGCGGAACTACGAAACTCATGAACCAGGTTCACAACCCGAACCTGGTTCTCCTAAAGGCGATAGTGGAGGTGGACGACGCCGCTCGCGAAGCGGCGCACGTCCAGCAGCTCGAGCTCGAGCCGCAGGTTGTCCGGGAGAGAACGTGTTGCCGCCCCCGACCGCGACCGAGGTAACGAACAGGTGGAGCTCGTCGACGAGGCCCGCGCGGAGCGCCTGCGCGGCGAGCTCGGGACCGCCGACGGTGAGATCTCGCACTGCGTCCGCTTTCAGCCGCCGCACCGCCTCCGGGTCGAAGTCCCGCTCGAGACGCGTCCTGGCACTCGACACTGCGTCCAGCGTCTTCGAGTAGACGACCTTGTCGGCCGCCTGCCAGAGCTCCGCGTAGTCCTGAAAGACCGGCCCTTCGCCCTCGAGCGTGTGCGCGGTCTCCCAGAAGACCATCACCTCGTACATCCGGCGGCCGTAGAGGTGGGTGCCGATCGGCCGTTCCAGGTCGTTGACGAAGGCGTGCACCTCCTCGTCCGGCGCGGCCCAGTCGAACTTGCCGCTCTCGTCCGCGACGTAGCCGTCGAGCGAGGTGATCGCCGAGTAGATCAGCTTCGCCACGACGGCGTCCCCTACCCGCTGCTCGACCGGCTGAGAGCCAGGCCGAGCGCGTCCGCGAGCTCCTCGTTCGCGCTCGAGTGCGGAGTGGAAGACCGCCACGCGACGAACCCGTCCGGACGCACGAGCACGGCACCCCCCGGGCCGGTGCCGTACAGCGTCTCGAACCTCCCGTCCGCGTCCGTGACGTCCTCGCCGACGCAATACGCATCCAGCGGGACGCCGAGTGCGTGTCCGGCGGCCCGAGCAGAGCTGCACCAACCTTGCCCGCTCGATCCCGCAAGGACGACGAAGTCACGACCGAACAGATCCAGCGTGGACTGCTCGACGCCGCCGGCGCTCACCGACAGGTGCGGCGCGCGGAAGCCTGGCCGCCCCGACGGCTCGCGAGGGTCCTCCCACAGCGCGTCGTCGTCGTCCGTTTCGGCGACGACGGCCGCCGAGCGATAGCGGTAGCCGAGCTCGACGGTCGCCTCCTCGACGATCGGCATCAAGTTCTCCTTGCCGAGGGCGGGATCGAGGCGGAGCACATAGCGCGTGTATGCCTGCTCGGTCGTGAACGCGCCGACCGGCCCGCGTTCGGCGTCGTACGTCGCGAGCAGCCCCTCGCCTGCCCGCCCGTCGAGCACGTGCGCAAGCTTCCACGCGAGGTCGTACCCGTCCTGGACGCCGCAGTTGCCGCCGAATCCGCCGGTCGGAGGCATCACGTGCACTGCGTCTCCTGCGAGGAAGACGCGGCCTTCGCTGAGCCGCTCGGCGTATTCGGCCGACGCCGACCAACGCTGCACGTTCTCGATCTCGACCTGGATCTCCGCGTCGCCCAGCGCCTCGCGGACATACCCGATGCACGTCTCGGCACTCATGTCCTCACCGATGCGGACCGACCGCGCTCCGGCGGCGTCGACGGTCGAGTTGACGACGAGAAAGCCGGCCTGCAGGTCGATCGAGAAGCGGAAGAACCCTTGCAACCGGGGCCCGAAGACGTAGATCACACTCAGATTGCGGTCTCCCATCAGCCGCCGCACATCGGCTTTGAAGTAGATCGTGATGCTGTCCGAGAAGCTGCCGTGGCCGAGCTTGCGGATCCCGAGCCGCTCGCGGACGGGGCTGTGCGCACCGTCGGCTCCGACCATGTACTCGGCGCGCACCGTGCGCTCCGAGCCGCCGTCACGCGAGCGGACAACCGCGGTCACACCGTCGCCGTCCTGCTCGACCGAGACCGCCTCCGCCGCGTATTCGATCCGAGCGCCCAGTCGTCTCGCGGCCTCGAGCAGGACCGGCTCCAGCCCGATCTGGGTCACGAAGAGCCGTCGCGAGGGGCTGATCTCCTCGACGCCTTCGTTGATGAAGCGGAAATACCAGTCGAGCTCCTTCCCGCCGAGAGATTCGGCGGACACGATCGCGCCGTTCTGCGTGAACTCCAGCGCGGCCGCCTCTTCGACTTCCTGCTGCAGCCCGACCGTGCGATATGTCTCGACGCTGCGCTGGTTGACAAGGGCAGCCCGCGGGTGGATCGCGGTGCCTCGATGGCGCTCGAGAACGAGCGACGGCACGCCGTGATGACCGAGGAAAACAGCCGTCGAGAGCCCGACGAGGCTTCCGCCGACGATCAGAACGGGAACGTCTTCGCTCGCCACCTTCGCCTCCGTGAGCTCGATTCGCGGACCACGGCGCCGCGCGCGACGCCTCGAGCTCAGCCTAGTGCGTCGGCTCGATCGGGGCTGCCGTCACGACGACGTTGTCGTCGTAGTGCCCGCTGGCCGGGTCGAACCGGCCGCCGCAGGTGACGAGGACGAGCCGCGGCGCTCCGCCTGTCGAGTAGACGCTCGTCGGCAGCGCGCTCTTGCGGTAGGTGCGCACGGTCTCGACCCGGTAGACAAAGGTTCGCCCGTCCGCGGTCGCGATGCGCACGCGGGCGCCGGTGGCGGCGCGGTGAAGCTTGAAGAACGCCCCGGCACCTGCGCTGGCGCTGTCGACGTGTCCCGCGATCAGGATCGCGCCCGACCGCGTTCCCGGTGCGGCTCCGTCGCGCCACCAGCTGGTGCGTTCGATGTTCGAGGGCAGCCCGAGCACTCCGTGGACGACATCGATCCCGGCAGGGACGATCGGGGCACTGATCCCGAGTGAGGGAATGCGCACGCGCACCGGCGTGCGCGCACCGACGCGTCCAACACGTACGCGGTCGGCGACGTCGCGGCGCCCGGCCACGATCCGGGGCACGACGAGCGCCGTAGAGGTCGCGAGCGAGCAGTCGGACATCGACGCCGAGATCGTGGGCGTGCCTGCGAGCAGCGCGCGATACGTGTAGAACCCGGCCTGCTTGACCTGGACCGGATGCGAGCGGACCTCGCTGTCGCCCGTAACTGTGAGCCTGCCCTGCCAGAACAACCGGCGTGTGCAGCCGGCCTGCGACCGGGTGGCGAACGGCCCGAACAGTGCGACGTCGACCTGGCCGGTCGCGCCGCCGAGACCCCGCACGCCGACCCGCTCGAAGAGCGTGGAGCCTGGACGGGCAACCTGGCTCGAGACAGCGGCCACGACCACCGCCTGCGCGCGACCGACGACGGTCGCGGAGACGCTGTCCGAGCTCGGTGCCGCCAGCCGCTGTCCGTTCGTGGCCGCGACGGCGCTCGTCGGCACAAGGATCCGCGGCTTGCTCGCTGCGAGGGCCTCGGTCGTGACGCGAAGCCGAACGCCGACGGCCGTCGGGGTGAACGCTGCCGCGACGAGACCGGAGCCGTTCGTGCGCACGTGCGAGGACCGCACGTCGGCGCCCTCTGCCGAGAGTGTCAACCGGGCGTAGCGGAGCGCGTCGCCCGCGGCCGAGCGCACGCGAATCCGGACGGTTGCCTGTCGCCCGACCCTCAGCGTCCCCGGCACGCGGGCCTCGACCCGGTAGGGGCCGCGGAAGCGCGCCGCCGCGGTCGCGATCCGCCGGTAGAGCACGACCACGGGCCGCCCGAGCGCGGCCGGGTCGAGCTCTCCCGGCCGGCCGTCACCCATCAACGAGTGGACGTAGAGCATGACGGCGGCCTGCTGACGGGGCCTCGCGCTCCGGCCGTACTTCCAGATCGCGTACGCCATCCGCGCCTGCTTCTCGGCGCTCACGACTGCGCCATGCGCGTTTCGAAGCTTGGCCGCCGATGCCGCCCGATAGCGATACGCGGGCGACGCGTACCAGTAGCCGAGGTCGACACAGAACGTCTGTTTCTCGCCGGGGACGACGTGACGAAAGTCGCCGAACCAGCGCAGTCCGTAGCGATAGACCCTGTAGAAGCCGACGCCGGTGGTGCCGCACGTGTCGCGGCCCGCGTTCGCGCACGGGTCGCCACGTGGCGGAGCGCCCGCCGACGACCCCGACGGAGCAGTCAGAGCAACGAGCGCGCACACGACCACGAGCGACGCGAGAAGGCCCCCCGAACGCATCACCTCGGGGACTTCGCGAACGAGCGGGAGTCCCCTCCCTAGCGTTCCTCGAAGCGACAGTCGTTGTTCGCGGCGACCCGCAGCAGTGCGTCGTGCAGGGCCGCGCGGGCCTGCTCGTCGAGCGGCTCGAGGATCGAATCCTCGACGCGCTTCACGATCAGCCGCATCCTGACGAGTTGCTCCTCCCCCGCCGGGGTCAGGCTGACCGTGTGCCGGCGACGGTCGCTCTGGTCGCGGCGCCGCTGGACGAGGCCGTCTTGCTCGAGCCCGTCGAGCACCCCGACGAGCTGCCCGCGATCGAGCTTCAGCGTGTCGGCGATCGTCGCCTGGGTCTCCTTGGCGCCCTCGCCGAGAACCGCCAGCACGCTGTACTGGTAGAGGCTGACGCCCTCGCGCTCGAACTCCTCGAGCGCCGCGAGCTTGACCGCGGAACCGACGCGTGCCAGCAGGAACCCCGTGCACGCGCGCAGCTCCTCGGGAAGCGCCGGGGGCTGCTTCGGCTCATGAAGTTGCATCGTCAGGGGAATAGAAGCAGGAAGGGAGGTCGTTGTCACGCTTCATCGTATTTGTGACAAACGATTGGAGCTACGAATGACTTCCCTCGATTCACGCAAACGCTGGTTCGCGCTGGCACTGATCGTGGCGGCCCAGTTCATGGTCGTGCTGGATATCGCGATCGTGAACGTGGCGCTGCCGTCGATCAAGACCGACCTGAACTTCAGCCAGGAGAGCCTCCAGTGGGTGATCACCGCCTACGCGATCCTCTTCGGCGGCTTCCTACTCCTCGGCGGCCGCCTCGCCGACCTGTTCGGACGACGCCGGCTCTTCGTCGCCGGCCTGGTGCTCTTCACCGTCAGCTCGCTGCTCGACGGGCTTGCGTGGTCCGAGGGGTCGCTGATTGCGTTTCGCTCGCTGCAGGGGCTCGGCGCTGCGCTGCTCTCACCGGCGGCGCTGTCGATCCTGATGACGACCTTCAGGGAAGGCCGCGAGCGCAACCTCGCGCTCGGCATCTGGGGCGCGGCGTCCGGGAGCGGCGGTGCGGCCGGCGTGCTGCTCGGCGGTGCTCTGACGAGCGCGTTCAGCTGGTCGTGGATCTTCTTCATCAACGTGCCGGCAGGCATCATCGTGCTCGCGCTCGTCCCGTTCGTACTGAGCGAGAGCCGCGCCGACCTCTTCCACCGCCACTTCGACGCAGCGGGTGCCGTCTCGATCACGAGCGGCCTGATGCTGCTCGTCTACGCCATGACGCACGCGGCCCAGCACGGCTGGGCGACCGCGGAGACGATCGGCCTGCTCGCGGCCTCGGCTGCGCTGATCGTCGCGTTCGTCGTGATCGAGCTGCGCTCCAAGGCGCCGCTCCTGCCGATGCGGATCTTCCGCCTCAGGACGCTCACCGCGTCGAACGTGAGCGGGCTGCTCCTCGCCGGCGCCGTGTTCTCGCAGTTCTTCCTGCTGACGCTCTACATGCAGCAGGTGTTGCACTACTCGGCCCTGAAGACGGGCGTGGCCTACATCGCGTTGACCCTGTCGATCATCGGCTTCTCCGGAGTCGCGCAGGCTCTGGCGACGCGCATCGGCGTGCGTCCCGTGTTGACCGCCGGTCTCGCGCTGTCCGCCGGCGGGCTGGTTCTCTACGCACAGCTCCCGGTCGACGGGCACTACTTCTGGGATCTGTTCCCGGCGTTCCTGCTGAGTGGGATCGGGCTCGGGCTCGCGTTCGTCGCGATGTCGATCGGCGCGCTGACCGGCGTGCAGCAGTCGGACGCGGGTGTCGCGTCGGGCCTCATCAACACGAGCCAGCAGATCGGCGGTGCGATCGGCGTGGCCGTGGCCACGACGATCGCCACCACGTTCACGACGCGTTACGTGGACGCGCATCCGGGTGCGTCCCCGCTCAGCGGCAGCGCGCTCAACCACGGCTTCCAGATCGCGTTCTACGTGCTCGCCGGCATCGCAACGGTCGGCGCAGTGCTGGCAGCGGTGCTGACCGAGTCGCGCGAGGTGACCGTCGCCGTGCACGAGCCGGTCCAGGCCGACGCCGCGCTGGAGGCGGCGGCGTAACGCAGAGACGCGTCATCCGTAGAAATACGGATCGAGCACCCGAACCTGGGTGATCCGGTCGACGGTGAGCTTGTTACGAGCCGCCGTCTTCCGGATCGCCTCGGGGCTCGGGGCGTCGTAGACGCAGAAGGTCTTCTCCCGGTTCTCGCTGACGTACGAGTGCACCCAGGTGACGCCCTCGTCCGCGTTCTTCTCGACGACGCCCAGGCAGATCCGCATGCCCTCGGCTCCAGGAGGGACGGGCAGTCCGTTGGGAAACGTGCGCTCCACGACGTAGCGGGGCATCTCACTCGTCCTTTCGTCGGTGACCTCTCAGCTGGTATCGACGGTAGAGCGAGAGCGCGGCGGGCGAATCGGCCCGGCTACCCACGTTGTGCCGGGGCGCTACCTATCTTGACCAAGAAGGTCGAGCCGCAACGCCTTGGCGGACGCCTCGGCGCGCGTACGAACCTGCAGCTTGCGGAGGACGGCGCCGACGTGGTGGCCGACGGTGCGCTCGGAAAGCACGAGCCGCTCCGCGATCTGGGCGTTCGAGAGTCCTTCGGCGACGAGGCCGAGCACCTCGAGCTCGCGGGCCGTCAGGCCGAACGGATTCTGCTGCGTCGCCGGACGCGGCCCCCGCGGCAGTCCACGAACGCCGCGCTCGCGCAGCCGGCGCGCGACGATCGCCGCAGCCGGCCGCGCCTCGAGCCGCTGGAGCTCGTCGAGCGCTCGGCGCTGCGGCTCCTCCTCTTCCGCGTCGGCCAGCGCGAGCGCTGCCTCGTACGGCGACCCGAGGTGCGCCCACAACTCGGCTGCCCGTTCCCAGTCTCCCGCGAGCTGTGATGCGTATGGCTCCGCAGCGCCTGCCGGGATCGGCTCGTCGATGCCCGCGCGCCGGCGCCACTGGGCCAGCTCGCCGATCAGCGAGCCGGCCTTTCGGTCGAGTGCGAGCTGCAGCGCGCTTTCCGTCGCCTGCGCGACGGCGTCGGGGTCGCCTTCGAGCCAGGCCGCCTCGCCTCTCGCGGCCGCCACCATCCCGGTCCGTGTCAGCTCACGCGTCGGCTCCGCCAGCGACCACGCCTCGTCGAGCGCGGTCCACTGCCCCGGATCTCCACGACGCGCGCGGATTTGCCCGAGCACGGTCAGCGCAACGATGCGCGGCGAGATCGAGGTGCGGTGAATGCGCACGACGGCTGCGGCGGCGTCGGCTGCATCGTCCCACGAGCCCCGGTGGAGCTCCAGGCGTGCGCGGCTCGAGAGGAGATAGAGGCGGAACAGCTCGAGGCCGTGATCCGTGCAGTAGTCGAGCCCTGCGTCCACGTACCGCCTGGCGAGCGCCTCGTCGCGCCGGTCGACGGCCGTTGTGGCGAGCAGGGTGTAGGCGCGCGCGGTCTGTTCGGCGAACTGGGCGCGCTGTGCGCGCTCGAGGCTCAACTCGAGCTTCTCCCGGCCCGGTGGTGGGGCCTCGCAGAGGCCGATCGTCGCAAGCGCGTACACCGCGATCTCGGTGTCGCCCAGCCGCTCGGCAAGCTCGAGCGCGCGCTCGCCCCATTCGATCGCCTCGTCCGGGAGAGCTGCCGCCGCACACGTGGACGCGACGTTTCCGTAAGCCCTCGCCAGCTCGCTCGACGGCGGAAGACGCTCGAGCAGTGCGACCGCTTCGCGGGCCGAACGCTCTGACTCCGCGGTCCGACCCGGGCACCAGAGGAACTCCGACAGCCGGCGGAGCGTGTCGCCCTCTCGGATCCCGTCGTCTGTCGTGCGGCGGCACTCGAGCGCCTGCTCGAGCGCCGCGATGCCTTCGTCGTATTGGTCGGTCAGGTAGCACGCCTCGGACTGGCGCTCGAGCAGCGCGGCACGCTCGGCCGGCGTGAGCCGCTCGCCGAAGCGGAGCGCGCGCGCGTACTGCGCAGCCGCCTCGCGGTGCGCACCGAGCGCGGCTGCCTGCTCGCCGGCCGCGGGCGCATACTCGAGCACGGCGTCGGCGTCCCCCGCAGCGTCCGCGTGGTGCGCGAGCCGGGCCAGATCGACGTTGCTCCCGTCGGGAGGATCTGCGAGAACGTGGAGCGCTTTCCGGTGCAGGTCGACGCGCCGGTTCGGCGCCACCGACTCCTCGAGTGCGAGCCGGGCGAGCTCGTGCCGGAACACGACGCCGGCCGGCTCCGAGGTGAGCATGCCGGACGTCAAGCACTCGTCGAGGTGATCGACCACGCCGCCGGCGAGAGCCTCGAGCAGCCAGAGCTCGGCATGCTGAGGCACGACCGCGGCGGCTTCGAGCAGCGTCTGGGCCGAAGGGCTCAGCCGTGCCGCACGCGCGAGCACCGCGTCGCGGACCGTCCCCGGGATCTGCTCGGCTTCCGTGGCAAGCGCCTCGACGACGAAGAACGGGTTCCCGGCCGTCCTGCGGTAGAGCTCTCCGGCGTCGACGCCGTACGGCTCGGCAAGCAGGACGACGGCCTCGGGAGAGAGCGCGCCCAGGCTGATGCGGTGCACCGTTCGACTCGTCGCGAGCTCTCCGAGCACCATCCGAAGCGGGTGGCGACGGTCGAGCTCGTCGTCTCGATAGGTGGCGAGGACGAGCGCAGGAACAGCCTCGACCTTCCGGGCGAGCAGCCGGAGCACGTCGAGCGTCGCCTCGTCGGCCCAGTGCACGTCTTCGAGGACGAGCACGGTCGGCTCCCGCTGCAGCTCACGCATGAGCCCTGCCGCGACCTCATAGGATCTGGCTCCGCTCGCCAGGAGCTCCGCGAGCTCGCCGCCGGCGCTCTCGGCGATCTCGAGCACCGGTCCCAGCGCCCGCGGGGTGAAGAGCGGATCGCACGTCCCCCAGAGGACGCGCACCGAGCCCCGGCGCGCGTCGCGGAATCGCCGCACGAGCGTGCTCTTGCCCACTCCAGCCTCGCCGCCGATGAGCACGACGCTCCCCCGGGAGCTGCTCTGGACCGCGTCCAGCCAGGCACCGAGCGTCGAGAGCTCGCGCTCGCGCTCGAGCAGCTCAGCCGAGCTGCTCGAGGGGTGAGCGCGAATCGCCTGGTCCACATCTCCAATGGTGCACTTCCGCGAGCCATTGGTCGAGCGATCGAGCGGGCGGAGGCGCCGCAGCGAACTGCGGCGCTTCCGCCCTCGTCGACGTCCTCATCCCTTGTTGTAGGCAGCGGCGAGCGGGTTCGTGCTCGCGAACAGGCCCGTGGGGTTCGGGTACCAGAGCCAGACGTGAAGCGTGATCAGCAGCGGATGCCAGAAGTTGAAACTGGCCCCCGTCTCCGGGCTGATCGTCGGGCACTTGACCTCTGAGTCTTCGGGAACGAACGTCCCGTCGACGTAGTGGCACCCGGCGCCGAACGACCCGTACTGAGCTCCCGGGATCGGCGCCTTCGCCGGCTTCGACGTGAACACCCACTCGAGCGCACCGAGCTGCCAGCTCGAGCCACGGTGCTGGTACACGAGGATCGGCGGCTTCTGCAGACTGAAGCCCTTCACCTTCGGGTTCATGAAGTGGTAGCCCATGTTCGGGATCATCTTCGTGATGATCTGGTAGCCGTCCGCCTTCGCCCGCGCGAGATCGTTCACGTACTTCGCCGTGGCAGCGCGTGCCTGGGCGAGCTGGGTGGCGATCGTCGAGGGCGCCATGTAGCCGGTCGGGGTCTCGACGGTGGCTTTGGACGGACGCGCCGCCGTGCCTGCGGCTGCCAGCGTGGACAGGGCCGCAACGACGACCAGGGCCAGGCAGAGCGACCGCTTGTTGATGAATCGTTTCGTGCTCATGTGATCTTCCCCTTCGCTCGTATTTCGACTGTTTCGAAGGTACGAGCGGAGGACGCGCACGTCATCGGGAAGGTCACCCAGGTTGGGAGGGCGCGCTACCTATCTTTGACGGCGGCCGGCTGTTCGGGCCGAAGCGCTCATACGCTCCCCATACGGCACCTGCGCCGGATTCATCGCGAGCACCGCTCAGGGTGTGCGCGTGCCCCGGTTCATTCTTCGCATCCTCGTGCTCGTGCTCTTCGTCGCCGGCCTGGTGGGGGCGCCGCTCACCCTGAGCCCGCCGGCGCTCGCGACCGGCACACCGGTCACCGACTTCGAAGCCTTCGCGCCGGGAGACCTGAACGGCCAGGACGGGTGGTCGAGCGGGCACGGCTCCTCGTTCTGCCCGGTCTACGACGTCGCGGTCGTCCCGAACACCTACGGCTATCCGAGCTTCGGGAGCCAGAGCCTGCGCATCTCGAACGCGATCACCTGCGGCAGCTACAACGACCAGACGTTTTCCGCGTCGCTGGCGAACGAGGCCGGGGAGACGTCGGCGGACACGAGCAGCTATTCGAGCGGCAGCCGCCAGCCGTATTTCGAAGCGCAGTGGGACTTCGCGTCGACCGTGCCCGGAGCCGAGCAGCCCAACCTCTCGGTGGTCGCAAGCGCCGACCGCGGCGATCCGGGACGCATGAGCTGGCTGCAGATGACCGACACCCCAACGGGGCTCGCACTCAACTTCGAGGACTACCAGCACTCGCTCATGAACTTCGCCGTCACCCCAATCGCAACGGGCCTCGACCGCACGGTCCCGCACACGCTGAAGATGACCATCCACTTCGTCGACGGGCCCGCGAACGACGTCGTGCAGATCTACCTGGACGGCGCGCTGATCTACACGGGGACGACCTGGGAAGACTATTACCGCGACTGGGCAGGCCCGGTGCCGCACGCGGTCGACTCGGTGATGTTCCGCGTCGCCGGCACGGCCGCGCCCGCGACCTCGGGGAAGGGCTTCCTGATCGACAACTTCTCGTCGTACAGCGGGCAGGCGCCGACAGCCGACCTGGCCGGGCTCTCACTCGCGAACGGGACACTCTCGCCGGCGTTCGATCCATCGACGACCGCCTACTCGGTGAACGTCGGCAACGACACCACGAGCCTCGGGGTCACCGCGAGCGCAGGCACGGGCGCGACGTGCCGTCGTCAACGGCGACACCAACCTCGCCGTCGGCGACAACACGGTCACGATCACCGTGACGACCGACGACGGCGCGACCAGCAAGACCTACACGCTCACCGTCACGCGGGCAGCCGCCCCTGTCGCGCCGCCGCCCGCGTCCTCGTCCTCGACGCCGCCGTCACCCGCGCCTGCTCCTGCCGCGCCGGCCGTCCAGTCCACCCCCGCCGCCCCGGCGCCGGTCACCACCCAGCCGACGACGAAGGGCGCCGCGCCGCTCGTGATCAGAATCAGCGCCGCGCGCCGCGTCCCGCTGGCGGTCAGGCACGCGTTCACGCCGCGCATCCTCACGACGGCCGCGGGCACCGCGACCATCTCGCTGACGAAGTTCAAGAACGTGCGCGTGACCTACGTGACCTGGTCGCGGACGCTGAAAGCCGGCGCGAACTACCTCACCCTCCGGATCCCCGCGCATCTCAAGATCAAGCTCCCCGGGGTCTACCGCCTGACGGTCAGGGTGCGCGCAGGCGGCCAGTCGAAGCTGTACAGCGTGCCGCTTCGGTTGAGCTCGCGGACACTCACCGTGCCGCTGCCCAAGCGCGAGGCCGACGTTCTCCTCGTCAGCGCCCCGTCGATGTCCCCCGCGCTCGTCCGGCAGCTATCCGCCCGCTACCTCGTCAGGACGGTCGACACCGACACCGTCTTCACGAAGACGAGCGCCCCGAACGAGCGGGTCGGAACCGTCGTCCTCGACGCGAGCGCAGCCGGCCTGAGCACGATCCGCCACCTTCACGCCGTCTTCCCGAACCTGCACGTCGTCGCCCTCGTGAGCTCTGCCGCCGCGGGGAAGCTCGCCAGGGCCGCCGGCGCCTCGCTGACTGTCGTCAAGCCGGCCTCGGCCGCACAGCTCTCGGCCCGGCTCAGCCGGGCACTCCGGTCGACGCTCGGCAGGTAGCCGACCGCTCCCGCCGTCAGCTGCGACGGCCGAAGAGGTTCAGGAACAGCAGGAAGACGTTCAGGATGTCGAGGAAGATCGACGCCGCGAGCAGCGGCGCCGCCCTGATGTCCTTCGTCCGTCGCAGTCGCTGGAAGTCGACCATGGTGAAGCCGGCGAAGATCACGAGGCCCAGGATCGAGTAGATCAGCGAGCCGTTCGGGATCCGGACGAAGATCGTGATGATCCCGAAGATGATCAGCGCGAGAAGCGCGAAGAAGAGAATCCGCGCGAGCGGTGCGAGGTCTCGCCGCGTCGCGTAGCCCGCTGCTCCGAAGCCGGCGATGAAGAGCGCCGTTGCACCGCCCGCCTGCCAGACCACCTGCGGATCGGTCGCGGCGTAGTAGGCGATGGTGGGCGCGGTCGCGAGCCCGACGAGGACGCCGAAGGCGAAGAGCAGGCCGATCGCGAGCTGCTCGGACTGCCTCACCGCGACGTTCATGCCGAGCAGGCAGCCGAACGACACGAGGAACAGCACGAGCCCCCAGCCGTAGGACAGATTGCGGCCGAGGTACGCACCGGCCGCGAACAGGCCGGCCGTGACGGCGACGAGGCCCATCGTCTGGCTGAAGAGGACCCGCGCGTCGTCGCGGCCGACGGTGCGCTCGAGCGTCGTGTTCGAGAAGCTCACTGCCGCGAGCTTATCCCGTTCCGCACGCTGCCCTCAAGAGTGCGTGCCGACCTTGGGGGAGCGGCTCACCCACCACCGCCGCCCGACTTCCAGATGTCACTGATCGGGGTCTCCCAGGTCTTCAGCAGCGTCACCGCAGCATCGGCCGCAGCCTGGGCCGCCTTTGCTTCGGCCTGTCGGATCCTCTCGTCCCTCTGCGCTTGTGAGAGCAGGTAACCAGCCGAGGGAGACAGCCCCAACATGACCTTGATTCGCTCGATGAGCCCCGCGCGACCCGTCGGATCCGTGAACTCGAGCGGCGCATTGAACGCGTACTCGTAGGGGTTGACCGACGGGTCGGGATCCTGGCTCACGAACCGCCCGAGAGTCGGGTCGTAGTACCGCGCACGGGCGTACACGAGACCCGTCGCGGTGTCGTACTGCTGTCCAGTGAACATGAAGCCGTCGTCGGCGACACCGCTCGAGGTCGGAGCTCCGAACGCGCTGTACCGCACGCGGCCGGCCACGGCGCCGCTGCCGTCGGTGAGCGCGGTGACGCTGCCGACTGCGTCGAACAGCGGGTAATACGGCGTGCCGGCGCGGATGATCTCGTACACGCTGTTCAAAGCCGTCCCCGTCACGTACGTGGTCCGCAGCGAGTTCGTCCCGTCGTAGGCGGCAATCAGGTTCCCGCCGCTGTAGACGAAGCGCCGGATCGTGCCGTCGTCGTTGGCCTCCACGCGCCGGCCGAAGCCGTCGTAGCGGTAGCTCGAGACCGCTCCGTTCGGCGCCGTGACGGAAGCAAGCTGCCCGGCGCCGTTCCAGGCGTAGCGGGTGACGCCGCCGGTTGCGCGATTGAGCCGGGTGAGCAGCCGTCCTTCGGCGTCGTACGTGTAGTCGTACGTGCCGTCGCTCTGCAGCCGGCCGCCCGCGTCATAGCCGACGGTCGCGGCCGGCGACCCGGCCCAGGCCGTGCGATTCCCGGTGCTGTCGTACTGGAACGATTCGTCGGCCAGCCCGGAGCCGGCTGGATGAACCGCGGCGGTGAGCTGGCCGGCAGCGTCGTGGGTGAACGTATGCGCGCCGTCGACGTCGGTCAGCGACGTGCGCTGGCGCAGCGAATCGAGCACGTAGTCCGCCCGGCCGATCACCTGGGCGCCGCTGGACGCGTCGCGCGCCGTCAGGACGTCTCCCTGATAGCTCAAGACGTCGTTCACACCGTTCGGACGCGCAAGGCCGGTGAGCCGGTTGCTGCTCGAGTCATAGGTGAGCGCGAAGGCGCGCCCCGCGCCGTCGCGCACCGAGGAGAGCCGCCCGCGGCTGTCGTACGCGTAGTTGACGACCCCGCCGGGCCCGGTCACGCTGGTCCGATTGCCGTTCGCATCCGTCGTGTACGACAGCGTCACGTCGGGGAGTGCGACACCGCCCGTGCCCCTGCTGCGTTCGGCGAGCAGGTCGTTGGCGTCGTCGTACGTCTGGTCGACGATCGTGTCGCCGTCACTGAGCGAGACCTGCCGTCCGACCGGATCCCACACGGATGTCGCGACGTCGCCATCGGGATAGGTGACAGTGCTCAGGTTGCCGTCCTGGTCGTAGCCATACGTCGTGGTCAGCCCGGCGCGGTCGACGCGTGCAACGAGCTGATCGGCAGCGTCGTACCGATAGGTCGTCGTGCGGCCCGCAGAGTCCGTGAGCGCGGTGAGCCTGCCGAACGCGTCGTAGGCGGCCGTCTGCTTCGAGCCGTCGGGTGCGGTCACCTCGACGAGCTGGTCGAGTGCGTTGCGCTTGAACTGCGTGAGATGGCCAGCGGGATCGTCGATGGAACTTACCCGGCCGGCATCGTCGTAGCTCGTGCGCGTGATTCCGCCGGCCGGGTCGGTCTGGGTGACGAGCTGCTCGTTGGCGTCGTAGCCGAACGTGGTCGTGCCGAAGGCGTCCGTCGCCGACGTCGGCAGGCCGTTGTTGTCGTGGGTCAGCGTCACCGTCCGTCCGTCGCTCGTGGTGGAGGACATGACATTGCCGTTGCCGTCGTAGATGCGCGACTCGACGACGGTTCCGTCGGGCGCGGTCGTGGTCGTGGGCTCGTTCAGCGCGTTGAACGCGTACAACCACTTCTCCCCCTTCGGAGTCGTGCGCGAGGTGATGTTCCCCGCTGCGTCGTAAGTGAGGATCTCGACGCGGCCGAGCGGCGAGGTCGTCTTCGTGAGGTTCCCCTCGGTGTCGTACGCATACTGGGTGACGCGGGTGTGCCCGCTGAAGGCCTCTTCCTTCGTCGCCACGTTGCCGTCGGCGCCGTACGAGGTCAACGTCGTCAAGCGGCCGGAAGGTGTGGTGACGACCTCGCTCCGCGTGTCGACGTTGGACGACAGGCTCATCGTGTTGCCGGCGGCGTCCGTCAACGACGTGAAGCGGCCGTCGGGGCCGTACGTCAGCGTCCGCAGCCTCGTGTTGTTCGGGCCGTCGACCGCCAGCAGTCGGTGCGCGCCGTTGTAGGTGAACTTGTCGACGTTGCCGCCGGCATCGGTGAACGTGCTGAGGTCGCCTACCGCCGAGTAGGTGTAGCTCGTGTGCTTGCCGCCCGGCGCGTCGATGCTCGTGATCCGGCCGGCGCCGTCGCGCGTAAAGGTCAGCTGCCGGCTGGTCGACGGCGAGTGGATGCCGGTGCCGTCCACGAGCAACTGGTTGCCGTTACGGTCGGTGATCGACTGGAGCCCGTTGAACCGGTCGATGATCAGCACGTTGCCGTCGGCGGTCGTCAGCCGGAAGAGCCGCGGGTCGTAGAGCTCGCCGCCGAAGAAGCTCGCCATCGAGTCGCCGGCCAGCGACAGGGTGGGCGAGTCGACGTCCTGGAGGGTCGACGTCGTGCCGGTGCCCGGCCGTGCGACGAATCCCGGCAAGGTCAGCGTCAGCAACGGGCCGGACGGGTCCGGCACGAAGTCGAACACCTCGACGCGGCCACCGGGCTCGGTGACCGTGACGAAATGAGACTTCGAGCTGACGAAGCGATAGCGCGTGAACGGGAAGCCGAACGGCTGAGTGCTCCAGCCGCCCTGGCCGAGGCGGTTGTTCGGCGTGACGCGGAAGCTCGAGAGGTCGACGCGCCAGCCGACGCCGAAGTCGCCTTGGCGCGAGTCTGTCGTGTCGTAGGTGCGCGTGACGTCGATCGGGAAGCCGGCGATCGTGGTGCTGAGGTCCTTGTACGTGGTTGCGTAGTCGCCGAGCTTCATCTCGCCGGCGACGACGACACTGCTCACGGCCGTCGTCACCCCGCCGCCGGACGACGTCACTCCGATCTGGATCTGGTAGCAGCCGTTGGCCATCGTCGTCGGGTCGAACGTCGCCAGCGGTGAGGGCGGACTGCCGGCGCCGGAGGCGAGCACGACGGGAGTGCCGCGATCGCAGTTGAGCGCGGTCACGGTCCACTGCGAGATCGTCTCGCCCGCCGGCGGCGTGATCTGCGCCGTGATCGGCGTCGGCGCGGTCACCCTCGTGCCGTCGGCCGGGGCCGCCCCGCTCACGGTCGGGACCGGGCCCGCCGGCGCGTTGACGGTGATCGCGACGTGCGCGGGCGCCGAGACCAGGCCCGGGAGGTCGGTGGCGACGTACAGGAAGGAATCGGTGCCGACGAACCCGGGGTCCGGTGTGTAGACGAACGAGCCGTCGGGGTTGACGTCGACGTTGCCGTGCGGCGCGCCCCGGTTGAGTGCCGCGGTGAGGATCCCGGTCGAGTGCGCGTCGCGGTCGTTCGCGAGGAGACCGGTCGCCGGCATGACGGTCAGCGGGTTGTCGCGTGTCGTCGTATAGGCGTCGTCGACGGCCAGCGGCCCCGGCGGAATCACCTCGATCGAGACCGTGACCGCCGCGGAGGCGAGGCCCGCGCGGTCGACCACGAAGTACGTGAAGCTGTCCGAACCGGCGAACCCGGCCGCCGGCGTGTAGGTGAAGGAGCCGTTCGAGCGCAGCAGCAGATTGCCGGCCGAGACGCCGGTACCGAGCCGGGCCTGGATCGTGTCGCCCGGGTCGGGGTCGCTGTCGTTGGCGAGCACGCCGGGGGCGGCCGGGCTCAAGGTCGCGCCCTCGTCGACCTGGTAGCTGTCCGCCTTCGCGACGGGCGGGCGGTTCGGAACCGTGACGGTGACGGTGACCTCGGCGGTCCCGCAGATCCCGAGCGTGTCGCACACGCGATAGGTGAAGTGATCGTCGGGAATCACGCCGAGCGCCGGCGTGTAACGGATCGCTGCGCCTTCCACCACCGCGGTACCGCTCGTGGGGGCGACGACCACCGCCAGCGTCGCCGGGTCGAGCGCCCCGGCAGCTGCGCTGTCGTTCGCAAGCACGTCGACCAGCACCGACACGTTCGTGGAGGTGGCGACGATGTCGGGCCTGATGGTCGGAGGTGTGGTCGCGGTGACGTCGATCGAGACGACCGCCGGCGCCGAGGTGCTGTAGCTGTCGCTCGCAGTGAACGTGAACGAATCACTGCCGGTGAAGCCCGGCGCGGGCGTGTAGACCACGTCGGGCGCCGTCCCGGTGACGACACCGTGCGCGGGCTGGGTCGCGACCGCGAACGTCAATGTGTCGCCTTCCGGGTCGCTCGCCGCAAAGGTGATCGGCGTCGGCGTGTCGCGAGTCGTCGCCGTCGATTGCGCCGTGGCCTGTGGCGGCAGGTTGGTCACGACGGTGAGCCGGCCGTCGGCGCACTGCGGATCCGGCTGCCCGGCGGTCGTGCCGTCGTCGCACACCGTGTAGGTCATCGAAGCCGTGCCGGCGAAGCCGCCGGCGGGCGTGTAGGTGACGTTCCCGCCGGCGAGCGCCACCGTTCCGTGCGTGTCCGCCGTCGCCGCGACCGCCGTGACGGTGAGCTTCTGGCCGTTTTCGTCGAACGGCCCGGGCGAGTCGTTGCTCGCGAGCTGCGTTGCCGCGACGGTGACCGGCTGCCCCGGAGCGCCCGTGACGGAATCGGGCTGGGGCACCGGCTTGTCGTTGACCTCGCTCACCGTGATCCCTACCGTCGCGGGCGCCGAGCGATCGTGTGTGTCGTCGGTGGAGAAGGCGAACGAGTCCGTGCCGTGGAAGTTGGGCGCAGGCACGTAGGTGACGTTCGGCGCGGTGCCGGTGAGCGTCCCGTGGCTCGGTTCCTGCTCGATCGTGAAGTTCACGGCGTCGCCGTCCGCGTCGGCGCCGCCCAGCGTGATCGCCGCCGGCGTGTCCTCGGCCGTGGTCACCTGCTGGGGAGCCGCCGTCGGCGGGTGGTTGACGGTGACCTTCACCGAGATCGTGCCGATACTGCAGCGCGGATCCGGCTGACCGTTCGTCGTGCCGTTGTCACAGGCGGTGTAGGTGAAGCTGGCCGGCCCCGAGAACCCGGCGGCCGGGGTATACGTGATCGTGTCGCCGTCGAGCGTCGCCGTCCCGTGGCTCGCGGCGCTCGTGTTCACCGCGACGATCGCGAGCGTTTGCACCGACTCGTTCGCCGGGCCGGGGCGATCGTTGGCCAGCACCTCATCGGTCGTCAGTGTCAGCCGGACGGGATCCGTGGCCTGGACGGCCGCGGGAGTGGACTTGGGCGCAGCCGACATGGCCCGCGCGCGGCGCGCCAGCTTGCCGGCGCTCGCCTTGCCGATCGCGAACCTGAGCCGCCCGACGCTCCTGCCGAGTGGATCGACGGTGACCGTGTACCTGCCTCGGGCAGGCAGCGTCATCGTCTTGCCGAACGCCGTTCCACCCGAGACGAGCACCGAGCCGAGCGACGAGCCGTCAGGTGCATGGACGTCGACCTGCGCGAGCGGCACCGTGTTGCCCGAGACCAGCAGGGTCACCCGCTGGCCGGCGACGCCCGAGAACGAGCGCAGGGCGTTCTCGCTCGGCATCCCGATCGTCACTGTCGTCGGCTGGCCGATCGCGGTCGTCCCCGTGTTCGCCGTCACCGCGTCGAGCTCGAACGTGAGCGAGCCCGTGTTCTGATCGCGCGGGTCGATCGTGATCGTGTACGTGCCGGCCACGGGCAGCGTCATCACATCGTGGAACCCCGTCGCGCTCGAGACGGTGATCGACCCGACGAAGTTGCCGTTCGGCTGCCGGATCGTCACATCCGCGACCGGGATCGTGTTCCCCGACACCGACAACGTCACCAGCTGCCCCGCCGTCGCCGTGAACGACCGCACCGCGTTCTCACCGACCGTCCCGATCGTCACCGACGTCGAGGCGCCGATCGTGGCAGTGCCGGTATTCACCGGAACGTCGTTGAGGCTGAACGTCAGCGAGCCGATGTTCTGATCGCGCGGGTCGACCGTGACCGTGTACGTGCCCGCCACCGGGAGCGTCATCACATCGTGGAAGACCGTCGCGCTCGAGACGGTGATCGACCCGACGAACGACCCGTTCGGCTGCCGGACCGTCACATCCGCGACCGGGATCGTGTTCCCCGACACCGACAACGTCACCAGCTGCCCCGCCGTCGCCGTGAACGACCGCACCGCGTTCTCGCCGACCGTCCCGATCGTCACCGACGTCGGCACGCCGATCGACGTCGTCCCCGTGTTCAGAGGCACGTCGTTGAGGCTGAACGTCAGCGAGCCCGTGTTCTGGTCGCGCGGGTCGACCGTGACCGTGTACGTCCCGGCCACCGGGAGCGTCATCACATCGTGGAACCCTGTCGCGCTCGAGGCCGTGATCGACCCGACGAAGTTGCCGTTCGGCTGCCGGATCGTCACATCCGCGACCGGGATCGTGTTCCCCGACACCGACAACGTCACCAGCTCGCCCGCCGTCGCCGTGAACGACCGCACCGCGTTCTCACCGACCGTCCCGATCGTCACCGTCGTCGCCTGGCCGATCGCGGTCGTCCCGGTGTTCTGCGGCACCGAGCTGAGCAAGAACGTCAACGAGCCGACGTTCTGGTCGCGCGGATCAACCGTGACCGTGTACGTCCCCGTCACCGGGAGCGTCATCACATCGTGGAACCCCGTCGCGCTCGAGGCCGTGATCGACCCGACGAACGTCCCGTTCGGCTGCCGGATCGTCACATCCGCGACCGGGATCGTGTTCGCCGACACCGACAGCGTCACCAGCTGCCCCGCCGTCGCCGTGAACGACCGGACCGCGTTCTCGCCGACCGTCCCGATCGAGACGGTTGCCGGGGTGCCGATGCTGGCGGTACTCGTGTTCGATGGCACGTCGTTCAAGGCGAAGGTCAACGAGCCGATGTTCTGGTCGCGCGGGTCGACGGTGACCGTGTAGGTCCCGGCTACCGGGAGCGTCATCACATCGTGGAATGCGGATGCGCTCGAGACGGTGGTCGACCCGACGAACGTTCCGTTCGGCTGCCGGATCGTCACGTCGACGACCGGGATCGTGTTCCCGGTCACCGACAGCGTCACCTGCTCGCCTGCCGCGGCCGTGAACGACCGCACCGCGTTCTCGCCGACCGTCCCGATCGTCACGGTCGAGGCGACGCCGATCGCCGCCGTCCCGGTGTTCACCGGGACGTTGTCGAGCTCGAACGTGAGCGACCCGGTGTTCTGATCGCGCGGGTCGACCGTGATCGTGTAGGTCCCGGTCACGGGGAATGTCATCACGTCGTGGAAGCCAGCCGCGGCCGACAGCGTCAGCGAGCCGACGAACGTCCCGTTCGGCTGCGTGATCGTCACGTCGACAGTCGCGATGGTGTTCCCCGTCAGCGACAACGTCGCCAGCTGCCCCGCGGTCGCCGTGAACGTGCGAGCGGCCGTGTCGCCCGGATTCGCGATCGTGACCGTCGTCGGCGCCCCGAGCGTCGTGCCGAACGTCGCGCTCTGCGTCGACGCGGCGTCGTCCGCGAACGACGGATCGCCGGTCACGCCGACGTCCACGACGCACGCGTCGAGCAGATCCGGCAGCACGACGCCGGCCGCGTTGCACTGCGCCGTCGCGGCGGCCCGCACGTCGGCAGGAAGATCGGCGGGCGTCACGGGAGCATCCGGGAACGTCCTGTCGGTGAACGTGTCAGTCGTCTCGCCCGTGCCGTAGTCGAAGAGCGACTCGGCCTGGCTGACGCGCCAGCTGTCGGCGTAGCCCGGATAGAGATCGCCGAACACCGGGTGCGGGAAGGTCAGCTGGCGACCGTCGCGGGTGACGAGATCGTTCGTGGCAGTCCCGTCGGCGTTGCCGAGCAATCCGATCATGTGCGTCCGCCGGCCGGCTGCAAGGCTCACCTTCGTGCTGAAGTAGGGGAACCCGCCGAGGCCGGCCGCGGTGAAGATCGCCAGGGAGCCATCGGGCCAGACGACGGTGATGTCGCTCGCCGACCCGTACGTGCCGATGCTGCCGCCGCCCGGCAGGGCCAGCGGCGTCGCGGGCACCGTGATCGGCGCGCCGTCGACGAGTGCTCGTGTCCCGGTCGAAGTCCGGTACAGCCCGACGCGATGCTGATTCACGCGCATCGCCACGGCCGTCGCCAGCGACACGTGGCGCTGCCGCGGGTACGGCGCCGTACGGATCTGGAGCTCGAAGTCGTCCACGGTCGACTTGACCGCCACGAACTCGCCGACGCCCTGGAAGTCGTACGTGCCGTGGTCGAACGTGACGTTGTGCGGATCGCCCCACATCACGCCGCATGGATCGGAGCAAACCGGCTTCGTCGGAGGCGGCGTCAGCGTCCCGGCGCCGCCGAGAGTGAACGAATCGGGGCCGAGCACCGGCGGATCGTTGACCTCGGTGATCCCGATCGCCACCGTCGCGAGCTCGGAGTCGGCGCGCCCGTCGTTCGTCTTGAACGTGAACTGGTCGCTGCCGTTGAAGTCCGGGGCGGGCTCGAACGTGAGCGCGGGTGCAACCCCGATCAATGTGCCGTGCTGCGGGGGGTCGACGATCGTGTACGTGATCGAATCGCCGTCCGGGTCGCCGCCGGTGAGAGTCAGCGGCAGCGGCACGTCTTCGGGCGTCGTCAAGTCCTGTGGGTCGGCGGTCGGCGGCCGGTCCGGCGCGACCACGGTGAGCGTCACGACGCCGTCGCTGACACAGAGCGGATCGGGATGGCCGTTCGTCGTCCCGTCGTCGCAGAGCGTGTAGGTGAACGACGCCGGGCCGGAGTAGCCCGGATCGGGAACGTACGTGACCGTGCCGTCGGCGACGCTGACGGTCCCGTGCGTGGCCGCGTTGGCCCCGACGGCAGCGACCCGCAGCGTCTGGCCGGACTCGTTGGCGGGCCCGGCGAGGTCGTTCGTGAGCATCGCCGCAGCCGGGATCTCACTCGACTCGTTCTCGCCGACCTGGAAGTCGTCCGGGTTCGCGATCGGTGGATCGTTGACCTCGGTGACGGTGATCTCCACCGTTGCGAGCTGCGATGCGTGTGCGGCGTCGTTCGTCTTGAACGTGAACTGGTCGCTGCCGTTGAAGTCGGGTGCAGGCTCGTACGTGAGGACGGGCGCGATCCCGATCAGGGCGCCGTGTGCCGGCGGATCGACGATCGTGTACGTGATCGGGTCGCCGTCCGGGTCGGCGCCCGTGAGGGTCAGCGCCAGCGGAACGTCTTCGGGGGTCGTCAGCTGCTGCGGGTCGGCAGTCGGGGGCCGGTTGGGCGGCGTCACCGTCAACCTCACGAGCCCGTCGGCGACGCAGAGCGGATCGGGATGGCCGTTCGTCGTCCCGTCGTCGCAGAGCGTGTACGTGAACGACGCCGGGCCCGAGTAGCCCGGGTCGGGAACGTAGGTGACCGTGGTGCCGGAGAGCGTGACGGTGCCGTGGGTGTCGGCGGTCGCTGCGACGGCCGTGACGTGCAGCGCCTGCCCGGACTCGTTCGCGGGCCCCGCGACGTCGTTCGCCAGCAGCGCCGCCGACTGGAGGTCGCTCGGCTGGCCGGCCGGGACGGTGAAGGAGTCGGGGACCTGCGATCGGCGGATCGTTCACCTCGGTGACGGTGATCGCGACCGTCGCGGGCTGCGACTGATGGGTTGCGTCGCTCGCGGTGAACGTGAACTGGTCGCTGCCGTTGAAGTCGGCGGCAGGCGTGTAGACGAGGTTCGGCGCCGTCCCGCTCAGCACGCCGTGGGCGGGTTGCGTCGCAACCGTGAACGACAGCGGATCCTGCTCCGGGTCGCTCCCGCCGAGCGTGACCGGCAGCGGTGTGTCCTCGGGCGTCGTCACCGTCTGCGGGGTCGCTGTCGGCGGTTGGTTCACATTGCCCGGCACGCTCACGCCCCAGGCGACCGGAAGCCCGTCCTTCGGCCAGATCTTCCCGGTCGACCACGCGCCCGGGAGCGCCGTGAGCGTCAGCACCTTGCTGTTCTCGCTCGGCCCCGACGGAGTCTTGCCCTGCGCGCCGCAGCAATGGTCGCGGAACCTGAAGGCGCCGGAGCCGAGCGGGCTCAGAACGGTGATCCAGTAGGTCTTCCCCGCCGCGAGCGGAACCGCCGGGACCGGGACGCCATTCACCTGCTTGCCGACCGGCGCCGCCAGCGAGCCCTGCGCGAGCAGTGCTCCCGGATGACCTGCCTTGTCGGCGTAGATACCGGCGATGAGCTTCGTCGCGGCGTTGGTCGCATCGACGTAGACGCAAACGAGACCGAGTGTCCCCGTCGCCGTCGCGGTCGCCCTGAACGCCTCCGCCCGCCCCGCTGTGTTGGTGTCGACGGCCGGGCCCTGAATCGTCTTCACGCCGACGAGCGGCGTGCCGGTGTCACACGTGTCGGCGGCGGCTGCGGCCAGAGTCGAGTCGACGCCGGCCGTCAGCGCCGAGAGGCTCGTCCCGCCGGAGAGCGAGGGAAGCGCCGACCCCGGGCCGGAGGCGGACGTCGGCACGGCGGCCGTCGGGGTGGCGGCGGCGAGCGCCACCAGCGCGAAGGCAGCGAGCAGCGCGGGCACGGCCCGACCGAGGGAGATCCCTCGCACGACACCCCCCGAATCGGCGTCGTTCCCCACTCCTGACCTCTATCCCGCCATGGACACATGGCGTTCGCCTGCTGCTGCGCGGACATTCGCACCTCGGGATCGCAGCTGTCAAGAGGCCGGCGGTGCGCTCTCCTCCAACGTGACGGCCGGCCCGGCGGCGCGGCGGAGCGCTTCGGCCGAGGGAACGAAGTAGTACGCACCGGTGAGCGGCTGCGTGTAGCGCGTGAGCGCGTCGCGATCGCCGCCGGCCAGCCCCGCCATGCTCTCGAGCATGGCCGCGAGCGGCCGTTGCTCGGCGCTGAAGCCGACGAACATCGTGCCGTGGTCGGTCACGGTCCCGTACGGCGTGTTGCGACGGAAGATCTTGCCGAAGCGATCCTGGTCGGTGCTCGCGGCATGCGAGTCCGCGGGCCTGTCCTCGAGCTCGACGCTGTCCGACTTCGTCCGGCCGATCACGCGCTCCTGGCGCTCGACCGGCAGCGCTTCCCACGCCGCCGCGTCGTGCACCCACTTTTGCAGGAGCAGGATCGACCCGCCCGCGCCCGGCGCTCCGTCGGGGACGAGCACGAGCTCCGGGGCGTCGATCAGGGATGGGTTCTCCGTCCCGTCGATGAAGCCCGTCAGATCGAGATCGTGCCGGTAGGGCCAGCTCGCCGTGTCCTCGACGACCGCGGCGAGGCCCTCGAGCTCGGCGATCGCGTTGCGCGCCACGTCGAAGATCACGTCGTAGGCACTCGAGGAGAGCCAGAGGACGGCATCGTGCTGCGTCGCCGGCATCACGAGGCCTTCGGTACCGACGAGGTCCGCGTTGAAGCCTTCCAGTCCCGCCGGCGCGTCGTCCGGCGCGGCCGCACGCCAGAGCTCCGGCCTGAACCCCGCGACCAGATTGACGCCGCCCATCGTCGTTCGTGGCTCGCGCAGCGACGAGACGGCCGCGACGAGGTCAGGCCCGTCTCGCCCCGCGGCGAGGTCGAACTCCAGATACGCGTGCGACGCGGTGCCGAGGGCGAAGATGCCGCTCTGCGGAGTGCTCATCGGAGACAATCGTCTCAGAACGCCGGCGGTTGGCAAACCCGGTTTGCTCTCTGAACCGGGTTCATGAGTTTCCTCGGAAGGTCGCGGCAGCGCGAAACTCAGGAACCAGGTTCAAAACCGGAACCTGGTTCCACACCCTTCCTGCAGGTCGACCGCCGCGACCTCACGGGGCACGCGTGCCGTAGCGCTCCGCGAGCGTGACGACCTGCTGGGCCGAGGCGACGATCGGGGCATCGACGAACTCGCCGTCGAGCGCGAACGCGCCTTCCGTGCTCCCGGCCGCGGCCTCGATCAGCTCCCGGGCGCGCGCGAGCTCAGCCACGGTCGGGAGATAGGCCTGCTCGATCACCGGCAGCTGCCGGGGGTGGATCGCGATGCGTCCGAGGAAGCCGAGCTCGCGCCCCCGGGCGCACGAGGCCGCGAGCCCGACCAGATCGGCCACGTTCGGGTACAACGATTGCGGCGGCCGCGGCAGCCCGGCTGCCGATGCGGCGTTGATGATCCGCGCGCGCGCCCAGTCGAGGCCGGCTTCTCCCGCGCCCGTCTGGCTGCGCAGGTCCACCTCGCCGAGCGAGATGCCGTCGACGTGCGGGCTCGATGCGATCTCGAACGCATGCTCGACTCCCAACGCGGTCTCGATCAGGCAATTCAGCCGCGCACCGTTGCCGAGCAGCCGTGCGGCGGCGTCGGCGTCGCCTGCCGACTCGGTCTTCGGGAGCGTCACACCGCCGACCGGCAGCCGAGACGCCGCCTGCAGGTCGGCCTCCACCCACGGCGTGCCCAGTGCGTTGACGCGGATCTGCACGCGCACTCCCGGCGTCTCCGTGACGATCGCACCCAGGCCTTCGCGGGCAGCGACCTTTGCCTCCGGCGACACCGCGTCCTCGAGGTCGACGATCACGGCGTGCGCGCCCGAGCCGAGCGCCTTCACGACCCGATCGGGCCGGTCGGCGGGAACGTACAGCCACGTGAGCGGTGTCGTGCCGCGTGTCATGCCGCTTCGTCAGCTCGGCATCAGCGGTACGAGGTGGACCGGGCCAGGGCCGAGGGCCTTCAGCTCCTCCATGGTCCTCCGGAAGTCGGGGTCGGCGGCGGGATCGGCGATCCCGAGCGCGCGGTAGAACTCGCTCAGGAAGTCCCGGATCGCCCCGGGCTCGAGGAACGGCCGCCCGTCCAGCGGGAACGCGATCAGCATGAGCCGATCCGACCGCTCGCTGGCCTCGTCGAGCGCGGGCTGGACGTAGCTGACCGGGACCCGCCAGCCGCCGAGACGCTCCATGATCCGCACTCGATCCGACGGCTTGATCACGTCACTCGCATCCGCTACCCGCGCGGGATCGTGGATCTCGCCGAAGACCCCGCGAAGCGGCTGACCGTCGCGATCGGCAGCCGCCCTGACCGAGGCGACCGCGCGGTCGAAGACCCCGCGTGCGATTCCCTGGCCTCTTCGGCGCTCGTCGACCGCGATATAGCTGAGCAGCGCGCACCGGCTTTCGCGGTAACGCTCCACCAACGCGAAGCCCGCAAGCGAGCGGTCGGTCGCGAGCTGCGTTCCCGCGACGAATCCGTGCTGCTCGGGCTGCGGCGGCTGAGGATCCCCCCACAGGCGCGGGCGCCAGTCGTCCGGCCCTTCCTGTTCGTCGGGATCGGGAAAGTTCGGCAGGAAGAGATCACGATGCAGAGCGTCGAGCAACTCCGGGTCTCGCGTTTTCCGGAGGTCGAGGAACTCCACCTCCGGGCTCGGCGTCAGCTCGACGCGGCATAACCGTCAGTCGCCGCGTCGTCGCTCCTGATCCACAGCCAGAACAGAACCGCGAGTAGCGCCAGCGTCACGGCTGTGCTGAGCACGAAGTAGACGCGCGAGTGCTTGTCGTACACGTCGCTCAGGGTGAAGACGAGAAGGATGAGCGCGAGCGCAGTGCCGACGAAGCTGCGGAGCCGCTCATGGCGCGCGTTGAGCTTGCTGGTCAATTCGTCGAGGCGCTCCCTGACCGCCTCCTCCCGCTTGTGCAGGCCGCGGGCCTTCAGGCCGGTCTCGTAGAGGCTGCGTTCGTCGATGTAGTTGAAGACATTCGGGACGAGGAATTGTGAGAGCGTCTGCGCCACGCCCGCGCGAACCTGCTCGAGGTCCGCCCGGCGCCTGACCTGGCCGGACCCGCGGACAGTCGTGTCGAGCCTCCTCACCGCCTCTGCGAGCCACCACTCGTTGTGGAGCAGAACGGCGTGCGGTATGAGCAGGTACGGACTGACCCCGACTGAGGCTCGGATCCCCTCGGTCTCGAACGCGCGGTCGGACGGGGACGCGAGGAGCAGCGTCCCCTTGTGAAACGAGCGCACCAGCTGGTCGTCGTGGGTCACCTCGCGGAAGACATCGGCAAGTTCATCACCGTCGATCTCGGCGAAGTCCAGCAGGCCGCACACGAGCCCGCCGAGAGCCTCAAGACGTTTCGACGGCTTGATCGCTCCCTCGAACTTGAGCACCTCGTCGATCTCCCCGCAGATGTTCATGCCCCGATTCAGGCGAAGCGCGTTCCTGGCCCCTTTCTCGCAGCAGCGGTGCAGCACCTGCACCGTGCCGGCGCGCGGTCCGTCGATGTCCACGAGCCCCGGTGGCTTCCCGTCGAATACCCTCTTGGCCAGTTCCTCGAGGGCCTTCCCCGCGGTCGGCGCCTCGTCGATCGGACCTCCCCGGCCACGGTGTGGAAGCTGACGAACGCATGCTCTTGGCCGGGCGTCGCGTCGATGCCGTCACGCGTCAAACCCTCGCCCGGCTGCCAAAGCTTCATCAGCTTGATCAGGTCGTACTCGTTCAGAGTCGAATTCGTCGGATCACCCGGGTCAGGCCCGAGCACGAGATGCAAGACGGTCAGCTCGCTCGCGCCTGAAGTAGGTTTTGGACACGCGGAGGAGGAAGCGTCGGGTCCGCTACCGTTCTTCGATCCCCGTGTGGCCGTTCGGTCCAGTCCTCGCACCGCAGCGGTACGAGCCGGCCCTCTGAGCGGAAGGTCAGCTCAGCCGGGAACGAGACCGAGATTATCGCGCAGTCCTCGGGCACCTCGAGCTGTGGATGTGGAGAACGGCGCCGAGGGCATTCCGGATGTTCGCTCGATACGGGTCGGCATACGCCAGGATGTCCTCCTCGAACGAACGGAGAGGGTTGGCTTCATGTCCAGCCGCTTCGGCGTCGCTCCTCGCGTCTCCGCTCGACCCGACGAGTGCCGGGTCGTCCTGGCGGACCCAAGGCTGCCACCAGACGCCGGCTCGCCGGCCCCTGGTTCGGCTCGAGGACGAGGTGGATGGCAACGCCGTAGCGCTCCACGGGACCGGCCTTTGCACGTCGTCGTGCTTCTCTTTGTCGTCCGCTTCGACGAACGTCGGCGTTTCTTGCGAGACGAGCTCCCAGAGCTCGAACGGCTCGTCGTCGTCTCGCAGCCCGACGAGCGAACGCGCGAGGTCGACGTCCTTCGTGCGCTGCGGAACCTGCAGCGTCCCGAACAGCTCCTTCACGAAGTCGAGAACGACCTCTCTTTCCACCGACTCGATCGGTCGCCCGGCGATCGGAATCGCTACGAGCATCAGCGCCGGACTGTGCTGGGTAGCGGCGATGGCCGCACGTATGGGATCGGCACGCGGCGCGCGTCCAGCGCATGCATGCTTCGAGCAACGTCGAGCGGGCGCCGTTGACCCGGCCGTGGCGTCTGCCTTCGCCGGGTCGACGATCTCTGCAAACACCGCCCGTAGCCGACCGTCGGCCCGGAGCGCGTCGATCCCCGTAGTGACGAGCCCGGCGGCGACCTCGTGTTGCTGAGAGCCCTCGTCGAACACGAAGTCGGAGAGGAGCCCGCAGCGAGTTCCCGCGTAGTACCTCGCCGTCGCGAAGCCAACGACATGACGCGGAGACCCGGGCGCTGTGGCGACGACGAAGTGAAGGTTCGGCGACGTCTGGAGCGCTCGCGCGATGCGTCTCCAGATCGTCGCGCTCCTTCTGCGGAAAGCTCCGCTCATAGAGCCCGCCCTTGGCGTGCACCAGGGCGAGCAGCCCGTTGTCGGGATCTACTCCAGGACATCGAATTGCAGGTCCGGCCGAGCGGTCGCGATCACGGACGCCGTGGTTGCGCTCTCCGCGGTGCCGGTCACGATCGGTCTCCCTGGGCGGTGTCGATGGTCGAGCGATGATCGTCGCTGCGCCAGGCGAGGTCAAGCCGCTCCAGGGAATGCGCACCGGTTGACAACGTGCGCCGGCGCTGCTCGTGTTCGGGTCGCTGCTCGACATCGGCAGCTGGATCGGGCACGGTCACAACGCGTCGCGCGACGCGAGTGACCCGGGCGCGCTGCAGGATGTGTTCTTCCGCATCGGCGGCCCGCACGTCGGCAAGGCGCTGACAGGCCTCGTGGTCGGCCGCGACAACACGATCCTCGACGACATCTGGGCTTGGCGTGCAGACCACGGCAACGGCGTCGGGTGGACGAGCAACACGTCGGACACCGGCGTCGTGATCACCGGCGACAACGTCGTCGCGACAGGCCTCTTCGTCGAGCACTTCCAGAAGTACGACCTCTTCTGGGCCGGCGAGAACGGCAAGACGATCATGTTCCAGAACGAGATGCCGTACGACCCGCCGAACCAGGCTGCCTGGCAGCACGGCAACGTGCTCGGCTGGGCCGCCTACAAGGTCGCCGACTGGGTGAAGACCCACGAGGGTTGGGGGCTCGGCGTGTACTGCTTCCTCAACGTGGATCCGACGGTCCACGCGACCCGCGCGATCGAGGTGCCGGTGCGGCCCGGCGTGAAGCTGCACGACATCCTCGACCTCTCGATCTCGAACAGCGGAACGATCGACCACGTCGTCAACGACGTCGGGCCCGCGACGAACGCGACGACGAGCCCGGTCAACATCGTCTCGTACCCATAACCGGCGTTGCCTGCGGTGTTCCGGTCGTCACGGCCGGAACACCGCATGGGAACCTCACTGAACTTGACGCGTGAGGGCGGGTGCGTCAGCGTACGAGCCCGTGGCCATCCCGACCGAACCGATCGGGAGCATCCCGCGGCCGCCCGCACTGCTCGAGGGAATGGCCGCGTTCGGCGCAGGCAGCATCTCGCGCGAGCGGCTCGACGAGCTCTTCGACGATGCGGTGCGCGACACGATCGAGCAGTTCGAGGCGACCGGCTCGCCGATCGTCACCGACGGCGAGCAGCGCAAGCCGAGCTTCGCCACGTACCCCATCGACGGCCTCGAGACGCTGGCACAGGAGGGCGTCCCGATCACGTTCGCCGACGGGCACGTGCGCCGGCTGCCGGTGATCACCGCCGGCCCGTTCCACTACCGAACCCACGCCGACACCTACCTCGAACGGGCGAAGAAGCTACGCCCACCGGCCGCTGAAGCAGGCGGTCATCTCCGCCTCGGCGCTCAGCCTCCTCTACCCGGCCGACGGGATCGACGGCTACTCGCAGAGAGGCGTTCCTCGACGACCTCGTTCGCGAGGTCGAGCTCGACATCCGCGGCTGTCTCGCGCACGGCGCCGACAGCGTTCAGGTCGACTTCACCGAGGGCCGCCTCGCCGTGAAGCTCGACCCGTCGAAGGGCCTGCTCTCGTCCTTCGTCGACCTGAACAACCGCGTGCTCGGGCGCTTCGCACCCGAGGAGCGCAAGCGGATCGGTGTCCACACGTGCCCCGGCGGCGACCACGACTCGACGCACAGCGCGGACGTCGACTACGTCGAGCTGCTGCCTCTGCTGTTCGCGCTCGAAGCCGGTCGCTTCTACATCCAGCTCGCGAGCGAGACCGACCGGCCGCGCGTGCTCGCTGCGATCGCCGAGCACTCGCGCGACGACCAGCAGATCTTCGTCGGCGTCACCGACCCGATCGACCCGGACGTCGAGTCCGTCGAGGAGGTCCGTGACCGCGTGCTCGAGGCCGCGGAGTTCATTCCACTCGCACGGCTCGGCACGACCGACGACTGCGGCTTCTCGCCGTTCGGCGACGACGTCTCCACCGCGCGCGAGACCGCGTTCGCGAAGATCAGCGCGCGGGTCGCGGGCACCGAGCTCGCCGCGCAGGAACTCGGCGCCTAGAAGTCTCAGGCTCGCGCGCTGCTCGCGAGCCTCGACGCGACCCGCTCGAGCTGGGCGCGTAGCTCGTCGGGCCGCACGACGTGGAAGTCGGCTCCGAGCCCGGCGAGGACGCCCGCGACCCATTCGAGGGAATCGGCGCGCAGCTCGAGTCGCGTCGTCCCGTCGTCCGCGGGCGTGAGCTCCGTGAGCGTCGCGGGCACTCGCGCCGCGATCTCGTCGACCGCGGCCTCGACGCGCACTTCGATCTCCCAGGCGCGCGGCAGGCGGGCGAGCATCTGGACGACATACGCGGCCGGGTCGAACCCCGGCTCGGGTGACTCGGCCGGGTCCCCCATCGCTGCACCCGTGATGCGGTCGGCACGGAACGTGCGGAGCTCGGCGCTCGCGCGATCGCGGGCCGGGATGTACCAGCGTCCCTGACGCGCGACGAGGCCGAGCGGGTCGATCTCGCGCGTGCTTGGTGTGCCGTCGCGGCGTTCGTAGTCGATGTGCAGTGAACGACGGCGGCGCACGGCTTCCGCGATCAGGAGCAGGGTCTCGCTCGACGCCGGAGCCGGATCGGGCTCGCCGGACAGGCTGACCTCGTCCCTCAGGCGCTCGACTCGCCGGGCGACCCCGTCGGGAAGCACGCGCGCGATCTTCGCGAGCGCGCCTCGAGCCCCACTCAGGCCGCGCCGCTCGGCAACCACCAGCCCGAAGACCGCGGCGGCTGCTTCGTCGTCCGAGAGCATCAGCGGTGGCAGCCGTGTCCCCGGCCGAAGCCGGTAGCCGCCCCCGAGGCCCGGCTGGCCGTCGACGGGGATGCCGAGGTCCTGGAGCGCGACCGCGTACCGGCGAATCGTCCGCTCGCTCACGCCGAGCTCGCCCGCGGCGGCGCGCCCTTCGACGACGAGCCGGCTCTGCAGGAGCTCGAGGAATGCGAGCAGTCGGGAGGCCGGGCGCGAGATCCCACGATTCAAGCACGTCTGCGGACAAAAACTGACCGCAAGGGACCGTACGCTCGCGTCTCATCGACTCGAAGGGAGCGCAAGGCTGATGGCACTGGCACACGAACTGGAACCGACGAGCACTGCCGACGAGGGGCGCCACGATTTCGACTTCTTCTTCGGGCGCTGGTGGGTCGCAAACCGCAAGCGCGTGAAGCCGCTCGTCGAAGGCGACACCACCTGGATCGAGTTCGAAGCGGAGGTCGAGGCGCGCCCGATCCTCGCCGGCGTCGGGAACATCGACACGTACAGCGCCCCGCACTTTCCGGGCCGGCCCGGCTTCGAAGGATTCACGCTGCGGCTGTTCGAGCCCGACACGGGTCTCTGGCGGATCTGGTGGGCCTCGTCGGTCGGCGACGGTCAGATCGACCCGCCGGTGGTCGGCCGCTTCCAGGACGGGATCGGCCGGTTCGAGTGCGACGAGGTGATCGACGGTGTGCCGGTACGCACCCGCTACGAGTGGAAGAACATCACCGCGACGTCTGTCACCTGGGAGCAAGCGTTCTCCTTCGACGACGGCGCAACGTGGGACACCAACTGGATCATGCAGTCGACCCGAATCGACTGATCCGAGCCTGACGCCGTCGCCGCGGCAGCCCGCCGGGCCCAGGCAGAATCGACGGTGGGATGAGCAAGGACACAGCCCATCGGGTGGTCGTGGTCGGCGGCGGCTTTGCCGGGCTCCAGGCTGTCCGCGGGCTCCGGAAGGCACCCGTCGAGGTGACCCTCGTCGACCGGCAGAACTTCAGCCTGTTCCAGCCGCTCGTCTACCAGGTCGCGACCGGGTCGCTCTCGCCGGCCGAGATCGCGACCCCGCTGCGCGCGATCCTGAGGCACCAGAGGAATGCAGACGTCCTGATGGCGGAGGTGACGGGCTTCGACCTCGACCGGCGCGAGGTCGTGCTCGATCACCTCCCGAACGGCACGGACGAGGCCACCATCGGCTACGACACGCTCGTCGTCGCCGGGGGCTCCCGCTACTCCTACTTCGGCCACGACGAATGGCACGTCCACGCCCCGGAGCTGAAGTCGCTGGCCGGTGCGCTCGACATCCGCACGCGCATCCTCGCCGCATTCGAGGCAGCCGACGTCGAGCCCGACCCGGCGCTGCGGCGAAGCTGGCTCACGTTCGTCGTCGTCGGTGCCGGGCCGACCGGCGTCGAGATGGCTGGTCAGATCGCAGAGCTCGCGCAAGACGTACTGCACCGCGACTTCCGCTCGATCGACACACGCACGGCGCGCGTCCTGCTCGTCGAGGCTGCCGACCGAGTGTTGACGAGCTTTCCCGAATCGCTCTCGCGCAAGGCGGCACACTCGCTCGAGCAGCTCGGAGTCACGCCGTACGTCGGGCACACGGTCGTCGGCGTCTCCGCCGGCTCGGTCGCGATCAAGGGGCCGAGCGGCGAGGAGGAGATCGTCGACACGCACACGGTGATCTGGGCGGCGGGCGTCAATGCTTCCCCGCTCGCCGGACAGCTCGCGGGCGCGGCAGGTGCCGACGCCGACCGGGCAGGCCGGGTCACCGTCGGGCCCGACCTCACCCTCCCGGGTCATCCGGAGGTGTTCGCGATCGGCGACATGGTCAGAGTGCAGGCGGCCGACGGAACGATCGCGACGCTTCCGGGCGTCGCCCCCGTCGCGATGCAGGAGGGGCGCTACGTCGCGCGCGCGATCGGCGACCGGCTACGCGGCCGCACGCCCGGCCCGTTTCGCTACGCCGACAAGGGCAACCTCGCCACGATCGGCCGGTCGAAGGCGGTCGCCGACATCAAGGGAGCCCACGTCGCGGGCTTCCCCGCCTGGGTGCTCTGGCTGACCGTCCATCTCTTCTACCTGATCGGCTTCCAGAACCGGCTCCTGGTCGTGCTCCGCTGGACGATCAGCTTCGTCACCCGGGGACGCGGCGCGCGACTGATGGTCACGCAGCTCGATCCGCCGGCGACGCACGCTGCGGCCGAGGAATCCGCGCCCGTCGCGAGCGGCAGCAGCCGCTAAGGCTCAGGGCTCAACCTGGTTCGCCGCGTTTCCGAACCAGGTTGCCGAGTTTCGGAGCGCTGCAGCCTCCCGAGAAACTCAGAAACCTGGTTCAAAGAGCGAACCAGGTTTCTCCGCCGCCCAACGATCTCATGACGGGGCCCCCGGACGCGCGTGACATCCGCGCGTCCGGGGTGCGGCCCGCAGCCGGCAGGAACCGTCTAGCAGGCGCCGGGGGTCGCGAGGCCGAGCGCGATGAGCCTGTTGGCCGCAATGCTCGGGATCCGGAGCGTGATGAAGACGAACGGATGCCTCGGCGGAACCCGAAGGCAGACGAACACGAACTCGATGTACTGATGCCGGAACGCGTTGTCGTCCCTGCCCCGGCGGCCGTTGTCGTTGTTGTCGCCGCGGGAGCCCTGGTCGGAGCCCCGGTTGGCGGACTGGACCGAGTTGGCGGTCGCGATCGCCGCGGCGACCGAATCGGACGCGGATGCGGATGCATCGGGCGCGACCGGCGCGGCGGCCGGAGCGGCCGTCGGAGCCGCCGGGCTCTGATGCGGCGCGGTGAAGACGTGCGCCACTGCCGTCAGCGAGTGCGAGCTCGCTGCGTGGGCGTAGTTGAGGCCACCGGAAGCAGCCCCCACGACGCCGAGCGTGCTGGTCAGAGCGACGGCAACCACGACGCGGTACCGCATTGCGGGGCGCCTCGAACGTGCGGGCCGGTCGGCATTGAGCTGCGTCGCCAACGACTCGAGGTACTCCGAGCTCGGGCGAGGACGCCCATGACGGAGCTCCCCTTCGAGCTGCTTGAACTCATTGCGTTGTTTCCAGAACCGTCCCACCATCGGCCTCCCTATTTCATTCTTTAGTCCCTCTACACGCGGGGAAGGCCATTTCCTTACGCGGGATGGCGGATCAGATGCCGGTGGTCGAGCCCGCGAATGCTCGGATCCCGAGGATTGAGGCGGATTGCGGTGGCGAGGGCACGTCGTTGTTCGGCGCCGGCGCCCGCGATACCGAGGTCGAGCCACAGCTCCCAGTCGCCGGGGTCCTTCGCGACCGCAGTGCGGAAGCTCTTCCGTGCAGCGGCGATTTGACCCTGGGCGAGCTGAGCCTCACCGAGGAGGCGCCATGGCTGCGACGACCAGGGAGCCCAGCCGGATGCCTTACGGGCAGCGGAGGCGCTCGCCGCCCAGTTCCCGCTGTCCGCTGCACCCTGCGCCGAGTTGAGCGGGACGTTCGCCATCACGCTCGCGAAGGCGAAGGCGACCAGCGCGAAGGTGACGACGGCCGCGACCACCCGGCCGCGCAGCCCCAACGAAAGCTGCCGCGCATCCGGACCGACGGAGGCAACGAGGGCCACGCCGCAGAGCAGCCCGGCCGCGCCCACTCCCGTGAGCTGCCAGTCCCAATCGACGGCGCTGTGGGCGAGGAACGCGACGTAGGCCGCGAATGCGACCGGGACGAGCGGTCTGCGCCGTGCCTTCACCGCCGCGACGAGCGGCGCCGAGAGCCCGATCAGCAGCAGCACCAGCCCGACCAAACCGAGCTCGCTGAGCGTCTGCAAGTAGAGACTGTGAGCGTCGCGCGCCTGGAGCGCGATCGGCCTGTGCGCGGCCCAGGACTGCTCGAACGTCCCCGCTCCTCTGCCGGCGAACGGGTTGGCGGTGAAGTCGTGCCACGCGACCCGCCAGAGCTCGATCCTGCCGTTCGCCGAGAGATCGAGGAGCCGGTGCGAGACGTCGGCATGCTTGGTCGACGGTGCTGCGAGGAACGAGTCGTAGGCCCTGGTGGCAAGCGACGACGGGGAGCCCCAGTGGGCCCAGACGAACGCCAGCGCCACGACGGCGGCCAGCGCGAGGACACCGGCGAAAGCCCGGCGCGCGACCGCCGGCACGCGCACACGCGGTTCGAGCAACCCGAACGCGAGAGCTGCGACCGCCGCGACGGCGGACAGGATGACGATCCAGACGGCGAGGGAGTGGCCCTGGTGCGATGCGGACGCGAGGGAGGACGTCGTGGTGGTAAGCGCCTTGGAGCGGTCCGCGAGGACGGCGGCGAGCGCGGGCCACGGACCGAGCACGACGAGCGCAGCGAGCAGCTGGAGCCGGCGCGGGTCGAGCGCAACGGCCGCGAGGAGCCCGAGCAACAGCGCGATCCACGAGCCCCGGCTGAACGTGAAGAAGAACGTCGCCATCAGGAGCGGCATCGCGGCCGCCGCGAGCGCGCGCCATGACGGACGCAGCGCACGAGCCGCGAAGCCGAACGCCAGCAGGACGCCGAGCCCGGAGAAGATCCCGAGCGCGTTCCAGTAGCCGACGGGATTGGTCAGCCGGTAACCGGAGAGAGGGTCGAAGCTCCCGAGACGCTCCGGGAAGAGCCGGGTGGCGAGCGCGTACGCGCTCACGAGGGTGATGCCCGTGAGCACACCGGCCAGGAGCTGCGGCACGGTTCGCTGCTTCACGACGAGGAGCGCCGCCGACACGACCCCGACGTAGACGAGCAGCTTCTCGACGTCGAGCATCGTCAGCGTCACCGACGAGGTCCAGAGAAGCGACAGTGCGCTCCACGCGAGCAGCGCAGCGAGCCCGCCCGCGAGCAGCAGGCTCGGGATGCCGAGCGACACGTCCGTCGCGAAGACGAGCGCGAGAAGTCCGAACCACAGCAAGGCGAGCGCGGCCCACGCCCGCGCGTCGGGGAAGTACCCACCGTCCGAGGCGGCGATCGCGCCCACGGCCGCCGCGCCGAGGATCGCGGGCAGAAAGTCGAGGACCCGGGCGCTGAGCGCGTAGCCCCTGCTCGCCGGCCGCGTGTAGCCGATTTCGCCCTGAGCGCTCGTCACGGTGCCGGCCTCGGTCGTCGCTCGGATGCTGTCCTCAAACGCAACTCCGCCGGCGCGGAGCTCGGGCTCTCGACGCCCTTCCGCTCGAGCTCGGCGCGCAGCCGTGCCAGCGCCCGGTGCAGCGCGACCTCGACGGCGTTCGTCTTCAGCTCCAGCAGGTTCGCGATCTCGGATGCTTTCAGATCGGCGCCGTAGCGGAGTGCGATCAACTCGCGGTCTCGCTGGTCGAGCGTCGAGACCGCAGCCGCCATGTCGAGTTTGAGCGCGGAGTCGATCTGCGGCGCGGCTTCCTGGGGCTCCGTGTCGGTGACGAGCGGACGCGCCGTGCGGACGTCGTCCACCGAGCGGCGTGCGATCCCCATCATCCAGGCGGCGGGCGTCCCCTTCTTCGGGTCGTAGGTCTTGCGGTAGCGCAGCGCGCGCTCGAACGCGTCGCTCGTCGCATCCTCAGCGTCGGGCCCGTCGCCGAGCCGGTAGGCGCAGTACGCGTACACGCGGCGGATCAGTTCCTTCGGATTGGCGAGCGGGTCGCGGGTCGCGGCCATCAGCGTCCCTCCTTCCGTTCGCGCTTCTCAGCGAGGAGCGTGCGATAGAGGTCGAGTGCCCGCTGCGCGGGAAGCGCCTCGTCGAAGTCGCGGAGCGCCACGGCGTGCCCCGCTTCCCCGAGTCGCTCTCGCTCGGAGGGATCGAGCGCCAGGCGGCTGAGCGCCGCGTGCAGGGCGGCGGCGTCACCCTGCGGGACGAGCAAGCCGGTTTGCTCGTTCGCGATGACGTCGCGAATCCCCGGAACGTCCGTGCCGACCACGGGAAGGCCTGCGACCATCCCTTCCACCAGACAGCGGCCGAACCCCTCGCAGTGCGAGGACAGGACCAGGATGTCGCTGGCCGTCAGCAGCCCGCTGATGTCCGGTACGTGCCCGACGAAACGCGTCGCGTCGACGATGTCGAGCGACGACGCCAGTTCTCGGATGCGTTCCTCTTCGAGACCCTGGCCGACGAAGAGCAGGCGGGCATGCGGCACGTCGGCGACCAGGCGCGCGAACGCCTCGAGGAGGGTGCCGTGGTCTTTGGGGTACTCGAGGCGGGCGATCATGGTGATCACGAGGTCGCCGTGGTCGAGCTCCAGCCGGCCGCGTGCCTCCCTGCGCGATGCCGTGACGAGCCGCCGCTCGAGCGCGAGCGTGTCGATGCCGTTACCGACGAAGTGGATCCGCTCGGGCGGGACGATCCCGAGCTCGCCGGCGCGACGAACGTCGTCGTGGTTGATGAACAGCACGGCGTCGGAGAAGCGTGCGGCGAATCGCTCGAGCTGCGTGTACACCCGTGCCCGCAACGATCCCTCTGGCTCGAGGTACCACCAGTTGTGGATCGTCTGGACGACGACGGGGACCCCGGCGAGTCGTGCGATCGGCCGGCCGACGATTCCGTGAAATGCGTTGTGCAGATGCACGATGTCGGGCCGCTCCCGTCGCAGGAGACGCGCGAAGCGGTAGCCCCAGATCGCGGCCTGCAACGGGATTGGGCCGCCGCCCCATGCCGAGCGGGATCACCGCGACGCCGAGCGCCCTGACCTCCGCGGCCCACTCGTCGTCGTCGCACACGCAGACGACCGAGAGCCCGGCGTCGCGGAGGAACGCGAGCTGCGTCCGCATGATCGTGTTCATCGTGATGCTGGTCGCCACGCGGAGAACGCGCGGCTCGTCGTGAAGCAGCGGAACCGTCACTCGGCCGCCCGCCCCCGCTCGACGAGACCGATGCCGGTCCCGATGAGCAGCCAGAGGAACATCTTCATGAAGACCGATTCCGAGAAGTAGTTGTCGGAGAACTGCAGGACCAGCGCGGCCACCAGCGCGGAGCCGATTCCCGCCAGGAGCGCTGTCTCGCCCGCACGCCTGCGGGCGGCCCGCAGGATGCGCGTGAGGGCCGTCACGAACAGGCCGACGTACAGCAGCCCGGCGACGATGCCGTGGTTGAAGACCTCGAGCAGGAACACGTTGTCGTTGAGCCCGGCGCGGAGGGTGTCCGCGGTCGGCGCGCTGACGAGCCCGCGCTCGACGAGGTCCTGACCCGCGAATCCCTTCCCGACTGCGAACGTCGCCGGCTCCGACCTGACCATGGCGACGAAGGTGCTCTGGCGAGAGATCCGCGACTGGACGTTCGCGTCGCCACTGCCGAGCGTGCTGAACCGGGCGTCCAGGTACGAGCTGTTGAGAGCCCCTGTCGAGAGCAGCAGCCACGCGACGGCGAGCATGGACGCCGAGGCGAGGATGATGCGCCTCGACATCCCGAGTCGCAGCCACGCGAGCGTGAGGAGGCCGGCGGCCAGGGCCGGCAGCCACTGCCGGCTGTAGGTCGCCACCATCCCGAGGACACAGAGGAAGCTGGACCCGAGCAGGATCCGGTGCTGGCGACGATCGGCGGCGTGGGACCCGGCGAGGAAGAGGAGAATCGCCACGGCGAAGAAGCCCGACAGCGTCGTCGGCGCCGTGAAGAGCGCGAACGCGCGATGCGGGTACGTCTTCAACGCGGTGGTCGTGAAGTTCGGAGCGAGCGCCTGGAGGACGCTGTTCGCCGGGGCCGACGCAACGGCCTGGAACAGCGCGAGCACCGCGGTCACCGCGGCGCCGACGGCGAGCGCCACCAGCCAGTGCATCTGGCCGCCGTACCGCCTGGCGGCCAGGTAGGCCGGGAAGAAGATCGCGACCGCGAGCACGTTGCGGACGAGGCCGTACGTCGGGGCGAGGAGCAGGTGGAGCGACACGACTTGATGGAGCCACGCGACGGTCCAGGACCCGAGATAGAAGACGACGACCCAGGCGTAGCCCGACAGCCGGCCGCCGATGCGGGCCGCCGCAACCAGCAGGAGCAGCGCGAGGACATCCGTGCCGTAGATCGGGACGCCGTGGACGACGACCCGCGCAACGGGGAATGCCCCGATCAGAAACGCGAGCGTCGGGATCCCGAAGCTCGACCGCTTCGCGGCTTCGACGATCAACGCCACCACGGCGACGGCGCCGCAGAGCTGGAGGAGCTTCGGCGAAGCTCCGTCCGCGATCGCCGCGCCGGTGAGGACCGCGAGGAAGCTGATGCCGAGCATCCCGAAGGTGCGAGAGAGCTGGGTCACTTCGCACCCCCGGCGGCCCGCTCGTAGATCTCGAGCAGGCGGTCGACCATCGTCGTCATCGAGAACGCGTCGGCCCGCACGCGACCGGCCTGGGAGAGTCGCGACGCAAGCTGCGTGTCGCCGAGGACCGAGCCGATCGCCGCCGCCAGCGCTTCCGGGTCGTCGGCCGCGACCTGCAGCCCGTTTCGCTCCGGCTGGACGATCTCGCGCATGCCGCCCACGGCGGTCGTGACGACGGGGGTGCCGACGGACATCGCCTCGATGACGCCGAGCCCGAAGGGCTCGCGGCGTGACGGCTGGACGTAGACGTCGGCCGAACGCCAGAGCTCGAGTGGATCGCGCACGAACCCGGCGAACGCGACCGTCTCCTCGAGCCCGAGGACGCGCGTCAGCGCGTGCAGCTCTGCCTCGTGCGCCTCGTACCCCGGCTGTGGCGCTCCGGCAATCACGACGCGCAGACGCGGTTCTCCTCTGCGCAGGATCGCGGCCGCGCGAATGAGAACGTCGAGGCCCTTGTCGGGGTGACGGCGCGCACCCGTGACGACGAGCTTGTGCACCTTCCCGTTGCTTCGGCCCGCCGCCTCCCCGACGTCGCGCGGAGCGAGGGCGATCAGCCCGTTGTGGAGGACCGTCACCTTCTCGCCGCCGCTCGGCAGCCACTGCTGCTCGCGGCTCGTCGCTTCCGAGACGACGACGATCCTCGTTGCGAGCAACCGGCCGAGGGTCGTGATCGCGCGTGACGGATACGAGCCGTGGAGGTGCCAGACGACGGGCTTGCGCGCGAGCGCGGCTCCCATGCCCGCAAGCAAGATGCCGCGATGGTCGTTCACGTGCACGACGTCGGCCTCGAGTGAGCGAAACGCGCGGCGGAGCTCCAGCCAGTAACGGGGCAGCGATGCGATTGCCCGCACCGCGCCGCTGCGCTCGAGCGAGTGCCCGTACGCGCGCCAGCTCGGCGGCGCCGGGACGATCCGCACTACGACCTCATCAGCGCGTAGCTGCTCGGCAAACGGCCCCTCGTCGGTCAGGACGATCGTCGCCGTATGGCCCCGCTGCGTGAGCTCGACCGCGAGCGCATGCGTCAGGCGTTGCGCGCCTGCGTACTGATGCGGATACGCATGGAAGAACACGACGTTCACGGTGTCTCCTCCGAGCGCGTGCGGAGCACGCGTGCCGGCACGCCGGCCGCAACGCTACGAGGCGGAACGTCGCGCGTCACGACGGCGCCCGCGCCGATCGCGGTCTCCTCGCCGATCTCGACGCCCGCGGTGACCTTCACGCCGGCGCCGATCCAGACGCCGCGCCGGACCGTGACCGGCTTGAAGATGAGCGGGGTGTCGCGGAGCGGGCCTGGCTCCGTGTAGTCGTGCTCCTCGGTGAGGATCGTCGAGGCATGGGCGACCGAGACGTCGCTTTCGATCACGACGCCGCCGGCGGCGCCGATGAAGCACATCTCGCCGATCTTGATGTTCGACCCGAGGCTCAACCCGTCGAGGTCCAGAGGTAGACGCCCGGGTGGATGGCGACGTTGTCGCCGCAGGCGGCGGCCAGTCGCTTCACGCAGACGTAGCGGATCGCCAGGCCGGGGTAGCCCGGAAGGCCACGACAGAGACCGAGGGTCGCAGCGGCAACGGGCCTCGGCAGGCGAGCGAGCGCCCACGAGGCAGAGAGCAGCACAGGCCTGCCCAACTGGAACAACCGGCGCCCGCGGCGGCCGGTCGAGCGCTGCTCGCGCTTGCGATCAGCCGAACGCGTGGCCATAGACCTGGATCGTTTTCTCGGCGGCTGCCCGCCATGAGTAGCCCGTCGCCCGCCGGCGGCCGCGCTGCCCGAGCTCGGCGCGGAGCTGGGCGTCCGCGAGCACTCGGACGATTGCGTCGGTGAGCGGCTCGATCTCGTTGACAGGGACGAGCAGCCCCGCGTCCCCGACGACTTCGGGCAGTGACCCCGAAGCCGACGCGATCACCGGCGTGCCGACGCTCATCGCCTCCAGGGCGGGGAAGCCGAAGCCCTCGTCGACCGACGGGAGCACGAGCACGTCGGCAGTCGCAACGAGCGCCTCCACGACGGCCTGTTGCGCGTGCCCGAGCCGGATCACGGCGTCGGCGATCCCGAGCCGGTCGATCGCCTCGTTCACCTCGAGCGAACCGAGGCCGGGCGAGCCGACCAGGACGAGCCGCGCGTCGGGAACGGTCGAGACGGCACGTGCGAATGCCTCGACGAGCAGGCGGACGTTCTTGCGCTCCGCGATCTCTCCCGACGAACAGCACGAGCGGGCATTGACCGAGACCGAGCTCGGTCCGGACCGCGCTTTGCGCCTCGGCCCGTGCCGCCGAGAAGTGCAGCGGGACTCCGGGATGGACGACGGACACACGGTCGGCCGGGAACCCGAGCAGGTCGACAACGTCACGCTTCGTCGTCTCCGAAACGGCGATCAGCCAGCGCGCGCTTCGACAGATCCGTCGCACCGTCTCGCCGAAGAGCAGTCGCTGCCGCGCGCGGAACAACTGCGGATGCTTGAGCGGCATCAGGTCGTGGATCGTCGCGACGAGCGGAGCGCTCGAGGGGACCGGCACTGTCGGAACGAGGATGTGGAGCAAGTCGATCCGGCCGCCGACGTCCTTCACCTTCGGCGCGCGGAACACGGTCCAGCTCAACGCGGTCGCCCGGCGTGGCCACGCGAGCATCAGCCGCTCGACGTTGCCGTTCGCACTCGCGCGACGGGCGCCGTCGCCTCCCCAGGAGAAGACGACGAACTCGTCGGCCGGCGCGACCTCCTCGATGCCGCGCACGATCCCTTCGATGTACGTCCCGACACCGGTGCGGCGATCGTCGCGGTCGAGCCTGTCGGCGAGCAGCCCGACTCTCATGACCGCGCCACCGCCGTCGAGCGGAACAAGCCGAGCAGCGACTCGGTCGCATCCCTGATGTCGAAGACACGCTTGGCGACCTCACGTCCCTCTCGTGCCAGCCCGGTGCGGAGCTCGGGGTCGTCGAGAACGCGCGCGAGCTTCTCTGCGAGCTCCTCGGCGTCGCCGGCCTGCACGTACAGGCCGCTCACGCCTGCTTCGACGTACTCGCGCACGTGGGGCCGGTCGGTGACGACGACGGGAAGGCCCGTCGCGAGCGCCTCGACGATCACATTGGCGACACCGAACTCTCCCTCGGGCCACGAGGCGTTGGTGAACACCGTGGCCTCGCGGTAGAGATCGCGCAGCTCGTCCTGCCGGCGCGGGCCGACGAGCTCCACCCGGTCACGGAGGTCGTAGTCGTCGATGAGCCCGTTGAGCTGATTCGTCTCCGGGCCCGGTGGCCCGACGATCGCGCACCGGAAGCTTCTGCCGTTGTCGCGCAGGATGCGAGCCGCGCCGATGACGACGTCGAAGCCCTTGCACCAGACCTGCCGCCCGACCGTCACGATCAACGGCGGCTCGACGGGCACGACCCCGTTCGGCGCGAAGTGCGAAAGATCGAGACCGTGATAGACGAGGTGGATGCGCTCGCGCAGGGCCTCGGGCAGCAGCGCCCTGATGTGCTCGTAGTTGGTCGACGTGCACGTGACGACGAATCTCGCCTGCTGCGCGCGCCGCGAGTACGGCAGGCCGTGCTGCTCGTACAGCGGGATGTCCTCGTAGATGTCGTGCGCGTGCGCCGTCAGGCTCACCGAGAGCCCGAGCAGCGGCGCGAGGAGGTAAGCCACGTCGGCGGGGTAGCTCCAGTGCGCGTGGACATGCTCGATCTCGTGGCGGCGGAGGAACGTCCCGGTGCGAACCGCGATCGCGAGGCGAGCGGCGCGCGACTCTCCACGTGGCGCCGGCAATCTGTGGTTCGCGACGACGAGCTTCGCAAGGGCGAGCGGGCGGTGAAGCAGCCACTCGAGCGTCGCGCGAGCGTGCGCGAACGGGAATCCATCGGCCGGGTACAGGACCTGCCCGCGGAGCCGGGCGGCCGCGGGGTGATGCGCCTGCTCAAGCTTCGCGGACCGCTCAACCGAGATCGGGAAGATCTCGAGCCCGGCCTGCTGAAGGTTCACGACCTCGTTGAGCACGAAGGTCTCCGAGAGCTTCGGGAAGAGATTCACGAGGTACGCGATCCTCGGCGCGGAGCTCGTCATGCAACCGCTCCCTGCGCGGGTGGCGAGCAAATGAAGAACTGGTGGTAGGGGTGCTCGGGGACGTGGTAGGAGCGCTCGATCGCCAGATGTTCCGAGAGGAGCTGTGCGAACTGACGCTGGTCGACTGCCCTCGGCCCGAGCTCCCAGTGATGCTCGTCGTCGCCGCGGTAGCGACGGCGGTTCGGCAGCACACCGGCCCGGGCGAACCGAGGAAGCGGCGGGATGCGCACGGCCAGCTCCCAGTAGCGCCCGCGGCGCGGAAGCGAGATGACGACGCGGGCCCGAGCGACGCGGGCCAGCTCCGACAGCGCGTCGGGAACGTCCGCGTACCGGAGATGCTCCAGCACCTGGCAGCAGAGGACGACGTCGAAGGCATCTTGTTCCACCGGGATCGTGCGGAGATCGGCCACCAGATCCGGCTGCAGGTCGGCCACGACGTCGAGCGTCGTCACGGCGATGCCGGCCGACCGGAGATAGTCGGAGACGACGCCGCTCCCGACGCCGACGACGAGAGCGCTCGCCGGCGCAACCGCGAGGGTCTCGTCGATCTGGTGCCAGTAACTCGCCCAGCGCTTCTTCGTGTCGTACCGAAGGGTTGCGTAGTGCTCCAGGCCCGGGACGTGCGTGCTCGTCATGCCGAGCCCCCCCGGGCGCGAAGTCGCCGCATGTCCGCGAGGACGACGCGCGGGAACGGGAGCAACGCCTGGCGGCCCAGTGCCGGCACGATCCGCCGCGCGATGACGGTGAAGAGGATCGCCGTCACGCTGTAGGAGACCGCCGACGAGACCGCGGCACCGTTCATCCCGAAGCGAGGGATGAGCACGATGTTGAGCGTCAGGTTGATCGCAAACCCGAAGGCTGTCGTTTGGATCAGCAGCCGGAGGCGCCCGAGGCCGAGCAGCAGGCTGCTGAGCACCTGCAGGAACGAGGAGGCGACGATCCCGACGAGCAGGATGCGCAGCGGTGTCGCCGCCGCCGCGAACGCGTCGCCGTACACGATCCGGGTGAGCGGCCCAGCGAAGAGCGCGAGCACGACTGCTCCGGACGCCGTCAGGAGCACGCTCCAGCGCAGCATCATCGCCGTCTCCACCGACGCGCGATCCGGGTCGCCGCGGACGAGCGAGGCAACCCGAGGGAAGAGGACGAACCCGATCGCCGTCGGGAGGATCCAGAGCAGCTCGCCCTGTCCGACGGCGACGGAATACACACCGACCGTGTCCGCGCTCCCGAACAGGCGCAGGAGGATGTAGTCGAAGCGGTTGCTGAAGGTCTGAACGATGCTGTAGGCCGCGTAGGGAAGGCCGTAGCCGAGCAGGAGGCGAACGGTCGGCCCGTGCAGGCGCGGCCACGGAACCGCCAGCCGCCCCGAGCGCGCGGCTGCGCCGAGCGCCACGACCGCGACGGCGACCGACGCCACCCGGAGCCCGATTGCCGTCGTCGCCGAGAGCCCGCGGCCGAGCGTCGTGACGACGAGGAACGCCAGGAAGGCGGCGCTCGAGAGCACCCCAATCACGTTGATCGTGCGGATCTGGTGCTGAGCGCGGAAGAAGCTCTCGAGCGCCGCCCGGCCGAGCGAGATGATCCCGACGGGCGCAACCGCGACGAGTGCCCAGGCGGTGGAGGGCGCGCCCGCCACGAGACCGGCGATCGCCGCACCGGCGAGGATCACCGTCGAGACGAGCGCCCCGATGAGCAGGCAGAGACCGAGCACGGTCGCGCGCGTTCGTTCGAGCGACTCGGTGGGCTGCGCCAGGTAGTAGACGGCTGCGGTCGAGATGCCGAGCGTGCCGAGCACGAGCGCGAGGTCGCCGATCGTGTTGACGGTCGCGTAGACGCCCTTCCCGGCCGGCTGCAGCGCCCGGGCGAGGATGATCGAGCTGATCAGGGCCAGCGGCACCCCCGCGAAGCGGGCGCCGAAGGTCGTGGCGACGTCGACCACGAGCTTGTGCCGGCTGTGCAGCGCGACGGGCGGCGCGATCTGCAGGGCGGGCACGTCAGCCTCCATGCCGCACCGCCATTTCTTCCACGCTGAAGCTCTCCGGGGCAGCCGGCTCCCGCTGCTCACCGAGCTGCCACAGCTTCGCGTCCTGCAGGAAGGTCCCGTACGCCGAGCTCGCCGCGACGACGAGACCTGCGACACCCGAGCGCCAGCCCCCTCGACGGAGATACGACTTCGCGAACGCCACGGGGGGCCGCAGCAGAAGCCGGTGCAGCTTGAACCGCGCACCATGCTCGTACAGGAATCGAGCACGATGCTCGGAGTAGAGATTGCGCTTGTGGACGTATTCGAAGAGCGACTGCCGCGGCTCGTGCAGCAACGGGCCCGACGCGTGACCCGCCTCGCCTTCGAGCTCGACCATCTCGTGAATGTGCCGGCACGGAAACCGCGCGCGCCCGTTCCGGAAGAAGCGCAGCTGCGGCGACTCGCCCTCGAGCCAGCGGCCGAGCTCGCGATCGCGCCTCGGCAGCCAGAGCCCGTCGAAGCTCTCCGGAGACGCGGCGAGCTCCCTCAGCTCGGCCGCGAGCTCATCCGAGACGCGCTCGTCGGGATCGAGGAGCAGCACCCACTCGTGCCGGGCCGCGTCGATCGCAACGTTCTTGTTGACGTTGAGCATGAGTTTGTTCGTCTCGCGGATCACCGTCGCGTCGAAGGAGGCTGCGATCTCGGCCGTCGCGTCGGTGCTCCCCGAGTCGACGACGACCAGCTCGCCCGCCCACCCGCTCACGCTCTCGAGGCATTGACGGAGCGACGCCTCTTCGTTGTGCGCGGAGAGCACGACCGAGATCCCGGGAAGAAGGTCCATCGCCTAGGCCGCCGCGCCCTGGGGCATCAGCTCTTGCACGAGCGCCCACTGTCGACGCGCCTTGGACTCCCAGCTGTAGCGCTCGAGCGACTCGAGCGGAACCGGCGCGCGGGCTGCCGCGAGGATCTCGAGGATCGCGGCTTCGACGGCGTCGGCCGCCGCCTCGACCACCGAGACGCCGGGCTCCCCTGCGAGCTCGGGAATGCCCGTCGCAACCACGGGGACGCCGGCCGCCAGCGCTTCGTACACCTTCAAGGGCCGCCCGGTGAAGGCGGTGCGGCGGTAGGGGATCAGAAGGATGTCGAACGCGGCGAGGTACGCGGGAAGCGCCGGCGCATCGCGCGCGCCGAGGAAGTGCACGTTGGGAAGGCCTCCGAGCGCGCGGCGGACAGCGCGATCCTTCTCCGGCCCGACGAGCACGAACGACCAGTCGGCGCGCCGGTGCGCGAGCTCCGCGAGGAGTGGCAGATCGAGCTTGTCACCGGTGAGCGTGCCGTGGAACCCGATGCACGGGCTCTGGAGGCCGGCGACGTCGGCAGGAGCCTCGTGCGAGCCGCGGGCCGCGGCGAAGCCGCGCACATCGCCGGCATTGCCGACGAAGTGGCAGTGCTCGTTCCACGCCTGTCGTTGCTCGAGCAGGTAGTCGTTGACCACGAAGACGAGGTCTGCTCGACGCGTCAGGCTGCTGTCGAGGTCGCCGACGTGCGGCCCGATCGCGGTCTGGTAGTAGGGCATCGCCGCGTAGTCGTCGACGACGTCGTAGACGAGGCAGCTCTCGTCGAAGGCTCCGATGTGCGCGGCGTAGGACGGCGTGTACGACCACACGCACGGCGACTCGAAGCCGAGCCGCCGCGCCGCTCGCCGCGCAACCGCGAGCATCAGGCGGTCGGCGAGCTTCGGGGCGAGACGCTGGAGCACGTGACGCGGCAGCGGAAGCAGCGGCTGCACGACCCAGACCCGCTCCGCGACAGCCGTCGTCCAGAGCGACGGGCGACGGCCGCGAAGGAAGCGCGGCGCAGCAAGGCGCCGCCCGACCAGCCTCGGGGGCGCCACGTAGAGCACCCTCGCGCCGGGATCGACCTGCGGGAGCCGCAGCATGATGTGCTGCCGGTTCGTCCACACGATCCGGTCCCACGGGGTGTCCGGGATGGCGATGATGTCCAGCGAGGTGCGCGGCGACTCGGCGAGCATCAATACGCGCCCGGCCTCACGAGCGTCCGCAGGGTCTTGACGACGATGTTCACGTCGAGCCCCAGCGACCACCCGCTCACGTAGGCGAGATCGAGCCGAACGCGATCCGTGTAGGACAGTCGTGAGCGCCCGTTGACCTGCCAGTAGCCGGTCACACCCGGGCGAATCGAGAGCAGCGCGCCGACCGCGTCGCCGTACCTGTCGAGCTCGTCCGCGGTGACGGCCCGCGGCCCGACGAGACTCAGGTCTCCGCGGACGACGTTGATCAGCTGCGGCAGCTCGTCGAGGCTGAGACTCCGCAGCCTGCGGCCGATCCGCGTCACGCGCGGGTCGTCCTTCAGCTTGTAGGTCTCCTCGAACTCTTCGCGGCGCTCGGTGCTCGAAAGCAGGTCGTTGAACATCTGCTCCGCGGTCTCGCCGCCGTAGCGCTCGCCGCGGCAGGCTTCCGATCGCATCGTCCTGAACTTGAGGACGTCGATCTCCCGGCCTCCCTTGCCGACACGACGATGGCGGTAGAAGACCGGCCCCCGCGAGTCGAGCACGACCGCGAGTGCGGTCAGCACGAGGAGCGGCGACAGGACGAGCAGCGCGAAGACGCCACCGACCACGTCGATCGCGCGCTTGATGAGCCGCGACGAGCGCGACAGCCGCATCGGCGGGACACCGAGCAGCGGCAGCCCTTCGAGCAGGTGAACGTGCACGTTCGGCGCGACGCCCTCGAACAGTCGCGGGACGATGTCGATCTGCACGTCGAGCGGCGAGAGCTCCTTGACGAGACCGAGCAGCTGCGAGTACTCCTCGCCGGAGAATGCGATCACGACGCGCTCGACGTCGAGCTCCTGGGTGAGCGACGGTACGTCCTCGCACGTGCCGAGCACCGCCACCGACTGGAGGTCGGGCGCGCGGCGCCGCGGGGCGGCATCGATGAAGCCGATGAGGTTGAGCCCGTACTCGGGATGCGCGATCAGCTTGTGGGCGATCAGCTGGCCGACCTTGCCGGTCCCGACGATGAGCGTGTTCTGGAGATAGAGGTCGCTCTTACGGCAGATGCTCCGCGCGAGCCCCCGGAAGCCCGCCACACCCACGAAGGCGAGGCACCAGAACGTCAGGAGCTTCGCCACGCTCGGCTCGGCGAGCCGCGTGAGATGTGCGCCGGCAAATAGGAGCCAGGTGCCGACCGTGATCAGGTGGAGGACGCCGACCACATCGTCGGCCGTCGAGTGGTCCGCGCGCTCCTCGTCGCGGTCGTAGAGGCTGTAGAGCTTCGCGACGATCACCCACAGCGGCAGGGTCAGCCCGAAGAGCAACGCCTCCAGCCAGGGATTGAGCGCGTCGGGGCCGCTTCCGGGTACGAACAGCACCTCGGTGAGCGCAAACGCCAGGCAGAGCCCGACGAGATCGGCGCACAGAAGCGCCCGGCGTACGAGCCAGCCACGCCGCCGAACGCCGCCCGGGCGCTTATGAGGCTCGATGACCTCGAACCTTCGATCGTCTACCGCAGACCGCAGTTCAGCGAGCTGAGCGTGCTCAGCAGCGGCCATGGTCTTCGTCCCCCCTCATTTCTGCGTGCTTCAGTGGTCGAGTACAGGTCGCGGCTCGCTGGGCGCGAGCCAAATCTCAGGTGGTTGCCTTCTCCCGTCGTTCGGCCGCAACCGGGTCGGAGTCGTCGCCGTAGCCCATGCGGCCGTAACCGCCATAGGAGCCGTAGCCGTACCCCTCCTCGCTCTCCGCTCCAGTGACGAGAAAGCCGAGCTTCCGCGTCGGGCTCGCGTCGAGCAGCCGACGAAGCTCGGTCACCATCTGCTGGCGGACGACGTTCATCCGCGTGACCAGCACGAGCGCGTCGACGTTCGGCGAGAGCGTCATCGCGTCGCCGACCTTGAGCATCGGCGGTGTATCCACCAGGACGGTGTCGAAGCGTTCGCGGAGCTCGTGCAGAATCGCCGCGAGCGCGACTGAGCCGACGAAGTCCCCCGGGCTCGGCGGGATCCGGCCTGCGGGGAGCACGCTCAGGCTGCCGCCGTGCAGTGACACGGTCGGCGGCTGCGCGGCGGCATGTCCGTTCGCGCCGCGGGGCGCCGGCTTGAGCACGGGCCCGTCCGTCAGGTCACGGAACGGCACGTGAACGAGCACGTCGCCGAGCTCAGCCTCGCCGATCGCCACATCCGTCAGGCCGCGACGGCCGTGCAACTCGAAGAAACGGTCGAGGAACGGCCGCCGCAGGTCGAGGTCGACGAGCACGACCGCTTGCCCGGCGCGCGCGAGTGCGACCCCGAGGTTGGCGACCGACGTCGACTTGCCTTCCTGCTCGACCGCGCTCGTGATCATGATCGTCTTGACGTCGTGGCCGAGGCGCGCGAACTCGAGGTTCGTGCGGAGCATCCGGAACGCCTCCGCGCTCGTACTGCGCGGATCGGCGAGCATCACGATCTGCTCGTCCTTGCGCAGGCGGCGCGGCGGCTCGGGCAGGCGCGCGAGCAGCGGCAGGTTGAGCCGCTCCCCGATCTCTTCGGCGCTGCGAACGCGCGAGTCGAGAGCCTCCCAGAGGAACGCAAGACCGAGGCCCAGGAAGAGCCCGAAGGCCAACCCGAGCACGCCGTTTCGGAGCGGCCGCGGCTGCACCTGAGCTGCACCGCCCGCGTTCTCGACGACCGACGCGTTCGAGGTCTGCAGCGCTTCCATCGTTGCAAGCTGCTGGTCCTTCTCGATGAGGCTTTGCATGAGCGCGCTGCTCGACTTCGGCAGCTCGTCGATCCGCTGTTGGACCTCGGCGCGTGCGCGTTGCAACGCACCGGTATCGAGTTGCTGCCGGTAGAGCACGTACTGATGCGCGTACGCGGTGGCGAGCCTGGCCGCGAGGGCCGGGTTGTGATCGGTGACCGAGAACTGGAGCAGGTCCGCGTTCGTCTTCGCGGTCACGCTCGAGTGCGCGAGCAGCACACCGGGCGAGCGGCGAAGGCGAACCTCGGCGAGCGCGCGACGTGCGACATCGGGCACGCGCGCCAGGTCGGCCTGGGTCTGCGCGACCCGGTCTGCCTGGAGGCTCACGCCGGTAGATTGCTGGGTGCCGGTTAGGGCGCTTGCGAGATTCTGGTCGCTCAGCAGCACCTGCGCGGAAGCCCGGTACATGGACTGCTGGTGCAGCGAAAACACCACCGCCGCAAGCGTGACGAGAACAACAGTTTCCAGGATGACCCATTTCCGGCGCCGGACGACGCGGCGGTAGTCCTGGAGCGTTGATTCGTGGCTAAAGCCGGATGGATCTTGCTGTTCGGGCCTGATGATGTACCCCCCGGGACCTGCGGATTGACCTCTCCTCGTGCCGTGCTCCGCAGTAACCGACGTCGTACGGTGCTGTCCTACTTGCCTACAGACATAACCGGCCTTGAAGGTAACACACGTCGTCACCCACGGCGGAACCGAAGGGACGCGCGGCGCGAATCGCGCCTAGACGGTGACGCGGGCGTCGCCCGCGAGCGCGGTCTGCAGCTCGTTGCGCGAGTCGAGTTGAAGCTTGCGGAAGACGCTCGTGAGATGACCCTCGACGGTCCGGGTCGTGATGAAGAGCGTCTGTGCGATCTCGCGATTGGTGAGGCCCTGGCTTGCGATCTCCGCGATCCGGCGCTCGCTCGCAGTGAGCGACTCGAGACCTCGCAGGACGACGCGACGCGGCCGGGCACCCGTCGCGCGCAAGTCGGTCTCTGCTTGTTCCGCGAGCGGTTTGGCATCCAGACGATGCGCGATGTCAAGCGCTTCGCGCAGGAGCTCCCGAGCTTCGGTTCGGCGGTTGCGGCGCCGGAGCTGGGCCCCGAGATCTGCGAGCGCACGCGCGCGCTCCAAGTTGGCACCGGATCGTGCGAACCCGTCAACAGCCTGGCGAAGCAGAAGCTCTCCCCGGTCGCCGCCCACGATGACGCCGACTGCGCGTTTCGCGACGCCGAGCGCGCGGGGCGCGCCGAACGCCTGAGCGAGCTCGAGCTCTTCCTCGGCGAGGCGCTCGGCCGCTTCGCGGTCGCCGAGCGCGAGGTGAGCGAGCGCGGCTTCCGATCGCCACGGGAGGTACGCGGGCGAAGTGACGTGAGCACGCGTCAGCAGCGCGCCGACGGCGAGGAAGTCGGCGAGCCCGTCGGCGACCTTGCCCTGCTCGACTCGTAGCCTGCCGCGCGCGAGGCGCAAGAGCCCGGCGGTGATCGAGCCGCTCTCCGCGTCGGCGTCGAGCGGCGCAAGCGCAGCTGCGGCCGCTTCGAGCTCGCCCTGATCGACGAGCGCCTTCACGAGCACGCCGCCGTTCAGGACGCGGTACATCGTCGGCGCCGGAAGCTCGGTCGCGGCGAGCGCGGTGCGAGCGTCTGCTTCGGCTGCGCAGAGATCTCCGCGCCGCAGCGCGAGCCAGCCGCGATGCGCGAGGCCTGCGGCGAGCCGGCTGCTGTCGCCGCTCGCGCGCGCCTGTGCGATCGACGCGTCGAGCAACGGCAGCACCTCGGCGTACCGCTCGGTCCAGAGCAGCGAGAGCGTCGACTGGGAGAACCAGCTCGCGAACGCATACCACGGCCTCGACTCGGCGCCTGCCTCGCCTCCATGCAGCGCGCGGTATGCAAGCTCCGCGCCGACCGCTGCCGGCTCGTTCGTGAGAACCGAGGTGAACGCCGCGGCGGCAAGCAGCTCGGGCGGCGGCGGCGGGCCGGCGGCGGCGCGCGCCCGCAACCGCGCACGGCGTCCGGCGAGCGAGGGTGCGGCCTCGGGGTCGTTCATCCCCGCCACCACGGCCGCAGCCTCGAGCCGCAGCGCGAGCTCGCTCTCGCAGGAGTCGGGATCGTGAGCGTCGAGCGATGCCGAGGCGCGGTCGAGCACATCGACCGCCTCCGCAAAGCGCTGGGAGCGGCTGAGCGCGAGCCCGAGGATCATCGCCGCACCGGCCGCGGCCTCGACGTCTTCTGCGGCATCGACCGCCTGCTGCAGGTGCACCGGCCAGTCGGGAAGCCCGGCGCTCGCTTCGGCCATACCGAGCTCGAGCAGCAGGCCCGACTGCTCTGCCGGCGGCGGCGGCTCCTCGAGCACGCGGCGCAGGAACACCGCCGCGGACTCGGGCGCTCCCTGGCGCGCCGCGGCACGCGCTGCCTCGACCAGACGCTCGACGACCCAGTAGTCACCCGCGGGCTCACTCGCGAGCAGGTGCTCGGCCACGCATTCATACGCGCCCGGCTGCTCGGCGAACAGACGTGCGGCGCGGCTGTGGCCCTGCGCCCGCTCCGCGCTCGACAGCTCCGAATAGATCCCGCTGCGAACGATCGGGTGGATGAACGTGAGCGGCCGCCCCGGCTCGAGGATCCCCGCGCTCGCAAGCAGCCCGGCGGCGTCGGCAGCGGCGGCATCGTCCAGGTCGGCGAGTCGCGCCGCCTGCAGGAGATCGCTCCGCTCGAGCACGGCGAGCGCACGCGCGAGCCGTCCGGCGTGCTCCGGCAAGCGCCGCAGCCGCAGATGAATCGAGCGGCCGACGGTGCGCGCCCCGATCCTCTCGACGTGGCGAGCCGCGTCCGCCGTCGCGGCGATTCCTCGCTCACTCAACGCGTCGACCAGCTCGCGCATCAGGAACGGTGTCCCGCGCGTGGCCCGCAGGCAGGCGTCGACGAAGACCGGGTCTGCGGGACCAGCGAGCCTCGACTCCACCATCCGGGCAACGGCGACGCGCGTCAGTGGCGGCAGGGCGATCAGCTCGGCGGACGGATCGGAGGTCACCGCGGCAAGCAGCTCGGGATCGGTCGCCGGCTCGCGCGGCCGGGTCCCGACGACCAGCGCCACGTCGAGCTCTTCGAGGCGCGTGAGCAGGAAGGCCAAATAGCGGAGCGAGGGTGCGTCCGTCCAATGTGCGTCGTCGACGACCAGGCAAAGCGGTCCGGTGGCGGCGAGATTCGCGCACAACCAGTACAGGCCGTGGAGGATCGAGAACGAAGGATCGACGCCCGATGTCAGCGCGGCGGCAGCGGCCGGGGCGCCGGGCAGTCCGAGCAGGCCCGCTGCGACGCCGGCGGCAGCCTGCAGCAGATTCGCCTGCTCGCGCTCCGATGCCTCGGCGAGCACCGGCTCGAAGAGCTGACGAACCACGCCGAAGGCAAAATCGCGCTCGAGCTCGGTGCCGCGGGCCCGGAGCACGCGCATGCCGCTGTCGGCCGCCGCGGCGCGCGTCGCGTCGAGGAGCGCCGTCTTGCCGATCCCGGCCGGCCCTTCGACCACCACGAAGGTGCCTCGAGTCCCGTGAGCTTCGGCGAGCGCGAACTCGATTCGCGCCAGCTCCACGCCCCGCTCGAAGAGCGGTTCGCGTTCGCTGCGCTGGGACGGCAGGTCCGCGGGCAGCACGAGCGCCGAGGCGGAGCCGTTGCGATCGGACGAGCGTGCGCCGGGCGCATCCTGGATGAGCCGAGTCGTCATACCTCCCCTGGGTTCGACGGGTACAACGACCGCGCGGCGCCGGGCAATTCCCGGTGCGCGAGCGGAAATTCCGGGGGGCCTCCACGGTGCGAAGCAGGGGCCGGGACGGCCAGGATCGAGTCAAACCGATCCTGGGCCTGATTCAGGCTCAGCACGCTCGACGAGGTCACGGACATGCATCGCAGTACTCGGACCGATCCGAAACGGATTACCCCAATGCGACCCCGGGCCGCCGCATGAGCTCGCACGAGGCCCTCGCGAGCATCGGCCCGTTCGGGCCGAGAGCCTCCCGACCGGCGCGGCCGAACTCGGTCGAGTCGCTGGACGACGGCGACCTGATCCAGCGGATCGGCGAGCGTGACGCCGCGGCATTCGACGAGCTGTACCGGCGCTTCGCGCGACCGATCCTCGGCCTCGCGCTGAAGCGGCTCCGGGACCGCGACCGTGCCGAGGTCGCAACCCAGGAGACGTTCACATCGGTCTGGCGCGCCGCCAAGACGTATCGGCCCGAACGCGGCCCCGGCGCGCCGTGGCTCTACGCGATCGCACGCAACGCGATCGTCAACCAGACGAGGGTCCGCTTCGAGACCGCACTCGACGGGCTCGACTTCCCGTCGTGGGAGGCGAGCCCGGCCCAGCAGGCGGAGTCCGACTGGGTGAGCTGGCGCGTCCACCGAGCGCTCGAGACGCTCCCCGACCATGAGCGCACGCTGATCGAGCTCGCGTACTGGTCCGAGCTCTCGCAATCGGAGATCGCTGCCGAGCTGGACATGCCGCTCGGGACGGTCAAGACCCGAACGCGCAAGGCACTCGCCCGCCTCGCCGCGCTGCTCGAGGACGAGGGACTGCAATGAACGGTGTCTGACACCCGCCCGAGCTGCGAGAGCGCGTTGTGGGGCGAAAAGGTGTCAGACACCTCTTCGCACTGAGCTACGAGCTCGTGTTGTGGAGTGCGGTGTCAGACACCAGTCAGTCGAGGATGATCGTCAGCTCGACGTCCGAGCCGTTCCACGCGGTGCGCTCGACTGCGCCGGCGCCGCGTACGAGCGCCAACGCCGGCCCGTTTCCTGGTGCGAGAATCGCGCGAAAGCGGCGCACGCCGTTCGCGACCGCGACACGCACGAGCTCACGGGTGAGCAGCTTGCCGACGCCGCGGCCCTGCCACGGGTCGACGACGGCGACCGCGAACTCGGCGGTCCCGCCGTCGTCCTCCCGGACGTAGCGAGCGACACCGATCGGCTCACCGGTCTCCGGCGCCGTGGCGACGATCGCCCGGTGCTCGTCGCGTTCGACGTCCGCGAGGTGGGCGAGCTCGACCGGGCGCAGGGTCGGCTTCGGCCCGAGGAACCGCGACCGCTTCGAGCGGTCGGAGAGGCCCGCGAACACACGGGCGACCGTTTGGGAGTCGCCGCGCCGCAAGGGCTGCAGCCCGATCTCCTGTGCAAGCGCCGAGTCCATGCGCCAAGCGTGGCTGCCGTCGACCGCGGCTCGCACCGTGGCCTCCCCCCTGACTTTTGCCCCGCTCGTGCCGGCGGTCTACCTCGGCAACGTCACGCGGTCCGAGCGCGACGGCTCAGCCGGAGGCGAAGCGCGCGCCTTCGGGCCCTGCCGGGCGAAGCAGCGGAGCGAGCCCGATGTCGAGCACGAGGTTCACGATCCAGACGGCGACGGTCGCGCCGACGAGCGTCCAGAACCCGTTGATGTCGAACCCGGGCACCAGCACGTCGGTGAGCCACAACATCAGCATCGACACGCCGAACCAGGCCAGCCCGAACGTGAGGATCGCAAGCGGCAGCGTCACCAGTCGGAGAATCGGCTTGAGGATCGTGTTCAGAACGCCGAACAACGCGGCAGCGCCGAGCAGCTGCCACGTCGTGCCGGAGTCGACCCCCGAGAAAAGCCACGCCACGATCGCAAGCACGACTGCGTTCAGCAGCCACGAGATACAGAGCCCGACGAGCACGCGCATGCCCCGAGCTTACAAGCCGACGACGATGAGCTCAATTCACCCGGTGTCAGAGAAACCGCGTTCCCGGCGGGGCCGCGAGGCCCGCGCCTGGCTCACCCGGATAGAGCGATGGTGACTCACCCACCCGCTCGCGAGCGTTCATCGCGCGGGGCGATTCTCGCCGAACACAATCGATCGGAAAGAGGAGGGGGAACCGTGGCGACTAGTGCCGGACGGATGGAACGGAGCTATACGGACACGATGCCGGTGTCCGGCTGGATCCCGTTCGCGGGAATCATGCTGATGCTCGTCGGCTTCTTCAACATCATCGACGGGATCGCGGCGATCAGCGACTCGAAATACCTCGTGAACCAGCTGCTGTTCGCGAACCTGCACGCCTGGGGCTGGTTCTTCCTGATCTGGGGCGTGATCCAGGTGTTTGCAGGCTTCGCCGTGCTCGGAGGGGCGACCTGGGGCGCGATCCTCGGCGTCGCGACCGCGTTCTTCAACATCATCGCGCAGCTCTCCTGGGCTCGGGCGTACCCGGTGTGGGCGTTGAGCGCGATCGTGCTCGACGTGCTCGTCATCTACGCGCTCGTCGTCTACGGAGGCCGGCGCGAGGAGGCCTGAGCGGACCGAGAAACCGACGCAGCAGCGTCATGCGGCGCGGCCCCGAGGCCCAGCCTCGGGCGCCGCGAACCGCCTCAGTCCTCGTCGTCGTCGCGGTCGAACCCCGTCGCAGGCCGGGGATCGGTGCACGTCGGGCAGTAGTTGAAGATCGTCGGCTTCGCGGCGTACTCGTACCGCGCCATCACGCTCACCCAGCCACGATCGGCGGGCTCGGGCTGTCGCTGGCAGAGCTCGCAGCGCACGGGCTCAGAGCTCGTCGGCAAAGCGGCGAAGCTCCCTGCGCGGGCTCCAGCCGATCGCCGTCACGACGCTGAAGAGAACCTCCTGGGCAGCCTCGACGACCGCCGACGCGCCGATCGTGGCGCCGTCCCACGGCATCAACACGATCTCGTGCAGGCCGCTCGAGTCGACCGCGAACAGGAACAGCGCGATCTGCGGGGCGTATTCGAGTGCAACCGCGAGGAGGTTGTCTTCGGGTCGCTTTCCGGCAATGTCGAGGTAGAGTGTCGTCTCGAGATAGTGGATATCGGCCGGCGAGAGCCGAGAATAGAATTGGCAGAACCACCCTCCGCGGGCGATCTCGTCGGTGAGCTCGCACGGGCCGAGGAGGGCCTGCTCGAGCGTGGAGACCACCTCTTCGTCATGAAGATCCGCGGCCAGGAAACGCTCGGACTCGTGCATGGCGGCATGGTGCCCACCCACCCGCCCGATTCGCGGTCATACGGGCATACACAGGGCGAAAGATGACCCAACGGGATCATCCCCTCGAGCGGGTGAGCCGCCATCACCCCGGGGGGCGCGATCCTCGAGGAATGGCGACCACGCCCACGAAGCCGAGCAGCGCAGCGCAGCCATCGAGCGCAGCGGAGCAACGCGGCGCCGAGCAGGCCACGGCCTCGTTCCTGGCGCTCGTCGCGCCCCATCTTCCACCCGCGCTCGAGCAGATCAAGGTGCCGGCCTACGTGATCGACAGCGCCGGGCGGATCAGGTGGCTGAACGACGCCGCGAAGCGGCTCGTTGGCGACGCGGTCGGCAAGCTCTTCACGTCGGTGATCGAGCCGGACCAGGTGCGAAGAGCCCGCTCGCAATTCGCCGAGAACCTGCAAAGCAGAAGCGGCGGCGAGTTCGCGATCGACCTGCTCACCGAGTCGGGCGAGGAGCTGCGGGTCGAGATCAGCTCAGTCGCCCTGCGCGGCAAACACCAGGCGATCGGGATGTTCGGCCTCGTCCTGCCACGGCAGACGGGCCGCGACCGGCCGGCGAAGCTCGACGACCGGCTGACGCGCCGCCAGCACGAGATCCTCGAGCTCATCGCCGAGGGTGAGTCCACGGACCAGATCGCGTCCGACCTTCACCTCAGCCGCGAAACCGTGCGCAACCACGTCCGGCACATCCTGCAGCGGCTCGGCACGAGCTCCCGGCTCGAGGCGGTGGCGCTCGCGCGCCGCGAGGAGCTCATCTAGCGTCGAATCCGGAACGGCAAGCCTCAAATAGGTACTGACGCGCGCGAAGTTAGGTAGCCGTCCCGATGACGGCCGGAAGCGGCGTGCGTACCGTCGGAGACCAATGCAACCAGGAGGCTTGAAGATGACCATCACCGAGATCGCCGTCCCTGATTTGAAACAGGTGAAGCGGCGGCAGCAGCAGATGTGGGCGAGCGGCGACTTCCACGCGGTCGCGCAGCTGATCCAGCCGGTCGCGGACAGGCTCTGCGAGGCGCTCGACCTCCAGGCGAGCTGGCACGTCCTCGACGTCGCGTGCGGGAGCGGCAACGGCGCGATCGCCGCGGCGCGGTGCGGGTGCGACGTCGTCGGCATCGACTACGTGCCCCACCTCCTCGAGCGAGGTCGCCGCCGCATCGAGGCGGAGGGCTTGACGGCCGAGCTGCACGAGGGCGACGCAGAGGCGATCCCCTTCCCGGACCGCAGCTTCGACGCCGTCCTGTCGGTCTACGGATCGATGTTCGCGCCCGACCATCAGCAGGCGGCAGACGAGCTCACGCGGGTGTGCCGTTCCGGCGGCAGGATCGGGCTTGCCACGTGGACACCCGACGGCTTCATCGGCGAGATGCTGAAGGTCGTCACCGCCCACGTGCCGGCCGCACCCGGCGTCCCGTCGCCGCTCCTCTGGGGGTCGAAGTCCTACCTGAGCGAGCTCTTTGGCGACAAGGTCAGCTCGTTCGCGTGCGCGGAGCGGACGTTCACGTTCCGGTTCCGCTCGGCCAAGGCGTTCGTCGACTATTTCCGCGACTTCTACGGCCCGACGGTGAAGGCGTTCGAGGCCGTCGGCGATGCGGGAGCAGACGCGCTCTTCGGCGACCTGATCAGGCTCGTGCGGCGCCATACCGGCACGAGCACCGGCCCCGTGGCGATCCCGGCAACGTGGCTCGAGACGGTCGCGATCCGCAGCGCGAACCGTGCCGCGGTGTATGCGGCCGCGTGACAACGACCCCTAGCGGCGCGCCTCGAGCCCGAGCTCCGAGGCGCGCCGCGCGGCGTCCCGACGGGTCGACGCGCCGAGCTTCGCGAGGACGGCGGCCACGTGGTGCTCGGCCGTCCGCGGCGACACGACGAGCCGGGTCGCGATCTCGGCATTCGTGCAGCCGTCGGCCACGAGCCTGAGCACCTCCAACTGGCGTGCGGTCAGACCGGCTGGATTCGCGCGCGTCGACTCCCGCGGTCCCTGGGGAACTCCGAGTCCGAGCGCGCGGAGGCGCCGGGCGACACGCTGCGCCAGCGGCTCGGCTCCGAGCTCACGCGCGATCGCGATCGCTTCAGCGAGCGGCTCTTCCTCGTCGAGGAGGGACAGCATGAGCGCACGGTCGTAGGGCCAGCCCACGGCGTCGAACGCCTCGGCGGCCTCGCGCCAGTCCCGCCGCAACATCGCGGAGAACGGCGCCGACTCCCACGCCGACGTGTCCAGGTCGAGGTCGATCCCGGCAATCCCCGCCCAGGCGGCAACCCGCATCGCAGCCCAACCCGCGAAGGCCCCGTGTGGCCGGAACTCGTCGACGAGCCGCCCGAAGCGATCGGCCGGCATCGGCGCACCCGTGGTGAGCCCCCACTCGGTCCGCAGCTCCAGTACCGGAGTGATTCGCTGCAGCTCGCCGGTGCGATCGGCCTGCGCTGCCAGGTCGGCGAGGCGCTCGGAGGCATCGGCGTCCCCGCGACGGACGGCCAGCTCGGTCAGAACCGTTTTCGCGAGCAGCTGCGAGACCGTGTTCCCCGTCTCGATCTCGCCTCGCGTCGTGCGCTCGGCCGCGTCCCAATCGCCGGCGCGGAGACGAAGCCAGGCGAGCGACGGGACGATGTACGCGACCATGTTGTGCACCTCGTATTCGCGCGCGTAGGCAAGCGCCTGCTCGAGATAACGGCACGCCGGCTCCGGCTTCGCCCAGTACATGAGCGTGTACCCGAGGTTCTCGAGTGCACGTGTCGCCTCGTGCCGGTCGGCGGCGGCGTCGGCCACTGCGTGCGCCTCGAGCAGCACGGCGGTCTCTCCCGAGTCGAGCTGCAACCTGGCCGTGCCGAGGCTCACCAGCGCGTGCGCGCGCGTGCTTTCGTCTCCGAGGCGGCTCGCCAGTGCAAGCGCCAGATCGCCCCACAGGAACGCCTGCTCGGTGTCCTGCGCGAGCATCGCGAGCTGCGCGAGCCCGCCGTAGGCGCGAGCGAGCTCGACCGACTCGCCGAGCGGCTCGAGAAGCTCGATCGCCTCGAGCGCCTTCGCCCGCGCCGGCGCGCCCTCACCCGCGAACCAGTGCAATCGCGAAAGGAGCCTCATGCACCGGGCCACGGCCGGTTGGTCGCCGAGCTCGCGTTGGATCTCGATCGCGCGCTCGATCGCGGGGAACGCCTCCTCGAGCCTGCCCACGAGATACGCGACCGTCGCCAGCTCTTCGAGCGCGGCCGCTTTCTCCTCCGGTGACAGCCGGTCGACGAAGTCCACGGCGCGCCGGTAGTGGGCGTACGCCTCGCGGTTCGACTGCAGCGCCGCGGCCCGCCGTGCGGCGACGAGCGCGTAGTCGGCAACAACGTCCTCGGCACCGGCCGCTTCCGCGTGGTGCACGATGTCGGCCGGATCTGCATCGGCAGCGAGCAGGGCCTCGAGGATCTGGGCATGCAGGCGCCGCCGCGCGGCGATCGGGATGCTCGACCGAATTGCGTTTCGCGCGAGCTCGTGCCGGAAGCGGACATATCTCGGATCGACCTCGAGCAGTTGCCGGCGCTCCGGCTCTTCCGCCGCGAGGGACCAACGGGGCAACACGGCGTCGAGCACCGACGTCGGGACGCGACCGGGAACCACCGACACCACCTCGACCAGGCGTCGTGCGGCATCGTCGAGCCGCGAGGCCCGGCCGAGCACCGCGTTCGCGACGGACGGGGGCAGGTCGGAGCCGGGCAGTGAGGCAAGCAGCTCGGCGACGTAGAACGGATTGCCTGCGGTCGCCGCGAAGACCTCACCCGCATCGGCGCCTGCGAGCGACGCGACCGCGCGCTCGGAGAGCGGCGCAAGCTCGAGCCAGACCGAGTCGTCCGCGCGGATCGCGCCGACGGCAGCACGAAGCGAGCGCGCCTCGCCGCCTCGAAAGGTGAGAACGACGAGCGCCGGCAGCGCGCCGATCCGCCGCCCCAGGACGGTGATCGTGTCGAGTGTCGCGTCGTCCGCCCAGTGCACGTCCTCGAGCACGAGGACGGTCGGACGGGGCAACTGCTCCAGCTCCGCGATCAGCAGCCTCTGGATCTCGTGCGATGCGGCACCGGCGGCGAGCGCGCTCTCGAGCTGCGCCGACACCGTTCCGACGAGATCGCGAATCGGCCCCAGCGGCCGCGGGATCGTCAAGTCGTCGCACGTCCCGACGAGCGTCCGCGTTCCGCCGTCGAGCTCACGCACGAACCGCGTGACGAGCGCGGTCTTGCCGATCCCCGGCTCGCCGGTGACGAACACCACTCGGCCATGGCCGCGCGCGGCCGCTTCGTGTGCCTCCGCGAGCGCAGCCAGTGCGTCGTCACGCTCGAGCAGCTCCATCGGTCAACGATAAAACACCACCCACTCGCCGACCCGCGGAATTTGACCGTTGTCGACAAACGTGAGAATGTCGCGCAGAGACACGAGGGACACGCAGAGACGAGGGGAAGGGCGCGGATTGGAGGGGACTGACGCGTCTGCGGCTTTCGCGGCTTGCGCCGCGTCATCGGCCGCACGCGCATTCGAGGTGGTTGGGCGCTTCGTGAATCGGGCCGGACAGAGGAGGCCCGATGCCCACGAATGAGGAGCTGCTCGCGATCAAGGATCGCGCCGCCGCGCAGTTCCTGACCCTCCCCAACGTCACCGGAGTCGGCATCGGCGGCCGCGTCCGAGCGGGCGAGCGGATCAACGAGCTCGTGCTCAAGGTCTACGTCGCGACCAAGCTCCCACCCGACGAGCTCGCGACCGCCGCTCTGATCCCGGCCGAGTTCGAGGGGATCCCCACCGACGTGTCGGTGCTGCCCGCAACCGGGACGCACGCGCAGGCTCCGACCGGCAAGCCGGCCATCTCGGTCGACCAGGCCGACGACCGCCGCCAGCGCCCGCTGATCGGCGGGAGCAAGATCCAGGTCGACCTCGCGGGTGCCGGCTTCGGAACGCTCGGCTGCATGTTCGTGAACATGGTCGACCTCGCCAAGGTCTACGCCTTCACGAACTGGCACGTGCTGCTCGGACGGGGCAACGCGGCCCCGACCGCCGGGACCACGAAGGCCGGCCAGCCGAGCTCGAAGGACAGCGTCACGGCGTGCTGCTCGGCGATCATCGGCAAGGTCGCCGGCGGCAACCGCGACACCACGAGCGACGTGGGCCTGGTGCAGCTCGAGCCGGGGACACAGTGGCGAGCCGACATCCTCGAGATCGGCTCGGTCATGGGCAAGCACACCGTCACGCCGGTCGAGGCAGGAACGCATCCGGCGATGCGCAAGCGCGGCGCGCGCTCGGGCCTCACGGGCGGAACGATCGACTCGATCGGCTTCACCGCGAACGTCGACGGCATCACCTACAGCAACGTGATGGTCGTCGCACCGAATCGCCGACACCGCGCAGCCCGCGGGGACGGCGCTCTTCTTCGACCAGCACGGCGACTCGGGCTCGGCGCTCGTGAACAACGACAACGAGGTCGTCGGGATCGTCTTCGCGGTGCCGAACGGCCCATATTCGGGCCTCGTCTCCGGCTGGGCGCTCCCGATCGACGACCTGATCAGCGCGATCTTGGCCAAGGTGTCGTTGAACGTCGACGTCGCGGTCGGAATCGTGCCCGGGACCGTGAACACGGTGCCCGGAGCACCGATGGTCGCGATGCCGCCCGAGGTCGTCCCGGCGCTGACCGGCGCGAGCGAGCCGGTGCGAGTGCCGGTGGGGGGCGCGGTCATCGACGCGCCTCCGCAGGAGTCGCTCGCCCGGCTCGAGCACGACCTCGACAGATCCGAGCGCGGACGTGCGCTCGTGACGCTCTGGCTCGAGCACCAGGCCGAGCTGCTGCAGCTCCTGAACACGAACCGCCGGGTCGCGACCGTCTGGCACCGCAGCGGCGGGGCCGCCCTCTTCCAACTCCTCGTCCGGATGGTGAACGAGTCGCAGCTCGAGTTGCCGAGCGCGCTCCACGGCCAGCCGCTCGCGTCGTGCGTCGACCGCCTGTACGACGTGTTCCACCGGTTCGCGAGCCCGCAGCTGCAGCGCGACCTCGCGCGTGCGCACGACGGGCTGCCCGAGCTGGGCGGACTGAGCTACGACGGAATCTGCTCCGCGCTGGCGGCTCACTGATGCGGTCGGAGAGCGAGAGCCTCGAGATCAAGACGCGCGCGACCGCGGACCTGCTCGCGCTCCCGGGAGTCGTCGCCGTCGGCCTCGGCAGCAAGGAGGTCGGCGACCAGCCGACCGGCGAGCTGGCGATCAAGGTCTTCGTGAAGGTGAAAAGGCCGCCGGGAGACCTGGCGCCCGAGCACCTCATCCCCAGTGAGATCGACGGCCTGAAGACGGACGTGATCGAGAGCGGTGAGCTCCATCTCGACGCCGACCCGCCCGGTGCGATCGTCTCGACCGACGACGTCGACGACTCGCGCTACCGCCCGCTCACCGGCGGCGGGCAGATCCGGCGGGAGGGAAGCGACTTCCTCGGCACGGTGGGCTGCTTCCTCGTCGACCCCGGTGACCCGGCGAAGGTGTTCGGGCTGACGAACTTCCACGTCCTGAATCCCACGGACGTCACGGCCGCCGTCCTCGGCACGTCGAAGGTCGGCCAGCCGACGGGCAAGGGCAGCGTGACGCAGTGCTGCAGCGACCTCGTCGGCGCCTTCGCCGGCGGGGAGAAGAACGACGACGGCGACGAGGGGCTCGTACGCCTCGATCCGGGGACGCAGTGGCTGGCGGAGATCGTCGAGATCGGCGTCGTGAGCGGCAAGCACGGGATCACGCAGGCGGAAGCGACGCCGCAGACGTACAAGGTGCGAAAGCGCGGCGTCCGGACGCGGCTCACCGGAGGGGTCGTCCGGGCGCTGAACGCCACGACCAATCAGGCCGACAACATCGTCGTCGTCAAGCCGAACCCGAACCCCGCCGCGGGAACAGCGACGGTGTTCTTCGGCCATCACGGAGACTCCGGCTCCGCGGTCGTGAACGACTCGGGCGAGGTGGTCGGGATCCACTTCTCGCATTTCGACAACGGGGATGGGCTTGCCTTCGCGATCCTCCCGGTGCTCAATCGCTTCGCCACCGTCGACAGCGTCACGGTGGACGTCGCGGTCGGCATCGTGCCCGGAACGGTCAACACCGTTCCCGGCGCCCCGATGGTGGCCACCCCGCCCGAGCTCGCCGGCGCACTCGGCACGGCCGGGCGCGCCGCTCCGGCGAGGCGGCCGGTGCCCGCCGCCCCGCCGCCGGGCTGGGTGCCGGACTTCGTGCCGCTCACCTCGGCCCCGGCGCATCTCGAGCGCGATCTCGACCGTTCGCCGACCGGCCGGCTCCTGATCACGCTCTGGCTCCAGCACCAGGGCGAGCTGCTCGGCCTGATCAACACCAACCGCCGCGTCGCGACGGCGTGGCACCGCTCGGGCGCAGCGGCGCTCGTCCAGGTGCTCGCGCGCATGACGACCCAGCCGGAGCTTGCGCTTCCCTCGACCGTCAACGGGCAGCCGTTGCGGGCGTGCCTGGAGAAGATGCACGGCGTGCTCGATCGCTTCGCGAGCCCGCGGCTCTCGCGCGACCTGGCCCACCTCGACGCACAGCTCCCGGACTTCGCCGGGCTCACGTACCCGCAGATCCTCGACTCCCTCGGCACGGGATGAGGCGGCGGTGAGCGACCAACCGGGCACATTCGAAGTCGCGATCCTCGAGCTCAGCCGCACGGTCGGCGCGATCGCGGACCGCCTGGGCGACGACGGCACGCTCGACACGTTCGCGGAGCTCGGCGTCCAGTTCCCGCCCGAGCTGCTCGCGAATGCGAGCTTCAACTCCGCTCGCACCGCCGTCGTGACCGCGGGCGGCCGGCTCGGCGATCAGGTGTCCGCCCTCGAGACGGCGATCGGAGGCGGGCAGGCGGACCAGATCGTCAGCGCGGCGCTCGCCCTCTCGACGACGATCACGCAGCTGATCACGTCGTTCGCGCAGCTGCCGTCTGCACTGCAGGCTGCTGCGCCGACACTCCCGGGAATCACCGCGCAGCAGGTGAACGACCTCGTCGCGGACCTGCCCCGCCGGCTGCTCGACCTGCTGATCGCCGATGCGCTCGACGAGCTCCGGCCGGTCGGGTCCGCGCTGGAGGTCTTCGGCGTGATCGAGCGCGTCTTCCAGGCCGGTGACCCCGCCAACCCCACGAAGCCCGACTTCGACCACGTCACGGTGCATCTCGACCGGTTGCTCCCGACCGTGACGAATCCCGTCGCGCAGCTCGAGTCGCTTTACCACTGGGGCGACCCCGGATTCGACACCGCGGCCCTGCTGACCGTGCTCGAGGGCGCCCTGGCGCGGCTCGGCTTCCCGGTGCTGCTGAAGCCGGCGTCGGGAGGCGACCCCGTGACGCTCGAGGCGTTCGCCGTCGACCTGAAGCCGACGAGCTCCGGCTCGCCGCCGGGGCTCGAGGTCGACGTCGTCCTGCCGGCGACGATCGACAAGACGTTCACCTTCCCGGTGTCGCCGCCCAACTGGAGCGCCACGATCACGGCGCACGCCGCCGTCGCCGCGAAGGCGCACGGTGAGGTCCGGCCACCGTTCGACGTCGAGTTGACGCCGCCGTCGGGGACACTCGACGCAAGCGCGTCGGTCGCACTCACAGCCCAGCCGCCGTCTCCGATGATCCTGCTCGGCGAGACCGGCGGCTCGCGGCTCGAGCTCGCGGGCGTGACGCTCGGCGGCGGCGCCGAGCTCAAGTGGGACAGCGCTTCCGGGAAGGCGTCGGGCGGCCCGACGCTCCAGGGCACGATCACGGGCGGCAAGCTCGTCGTCGACGCCTCGCAGGGCGACAGCTTCATCAGCACGCTGCTGAGCGGCGTGCACATCGAGGCGGGCTTCGGCCTGCAGTTCGCGTTTGCCCCGGACACCGGGGTGCGCTTCGAGGGCAGCGGGTCGCTCGAGATCCAGATCCCGGTGCATCTCGACCTCGGCCCGCTCGGCGTCGACTCGATCTACCTCGTCGTCAGCTTCAGCAACGGCACGATCCCGGTCGAGCTCTCGGCGGCCCTCTCGGCCGAGCTCGGCCCGCTCTCGGCGAGCGTCGACCGCATGGGGGCGTTGATCACCGCGTCGTTCCCGCCCGGCGGCGGCAACCTCGGGCCCGCGCAGCTCGATGTGGCGTTCAAGCCGCCGACCGGCGCCGGGCTCTCGCTCGACCTCGCGATCATCACGGGCGGCGGCTTCCTCTCGATCGACTCGGCGCGCGGCGAGTACGTCGGGATCCTCCAGTTCCAGATCGCCGGATTCATCGGCGTCTCCGCGATCGGGCTCATCAACACGAAGAACCCCGACGGCACGCCGGGCTTCTCGCTGCTGATCATCCTCACGGCCGACTTCGGCCCCGGCATCCAACTCGGCTTCGGCTTCACGTTGAACGCGGTCGGCGGCCTCCTCGGGCTCAACCGCACGATGCTCTTCGACGCGCTGATGCAGGGGATCCGCAGCGACGCGATCGAGAGCATCATGTTCCCGCACGACATCGTCGCGAACGCGCCGCGGATCATCAGCGACCTGCGCGCGATCTTCCCGCCGCACGAAGGCACGTTCCTGTTCGGCCCGATGGCGAAGCTCGGCTGGGGCGAGCCGACCCTGGTGAGCCTCTCGATCGGCGTGGTGATGGTGATCCCGCCCGCGGACATCGCGATCCTCGGGGTGCTGAAGCTCGCGCTACCGGCGGAGGACGTCGCGATCCTCAAGCTGCAGGTCAACTTCGCCGGCGCGCTCGAGTTCAGCAAGCAGCGGCTCTACTTCTTCGCGTCCCTCTACGACTCGCATCTGCTCTTCATCACGATCCAGGGCGAGATGGGAGTGCTGTTCGCGTACGGCAGCGACGCCAACTTCGTCGTCTCCGTCGGGGGGTTCCACCCGAAGTTCAACCCGCCGCCGCTGCCGTTCCCCACGCCGGAGCGCATCCAGATCAACCTGATCAACGAGTCGTTCGCGCGCATCCGCTGCGACGGCTACTTCGCGGTCACGACGAACACGGTCCAGTTCGGCACGCACTCGGACATGTTCTTCGGGTTCTCGGCGCTCTCCGTCGAGGGGCACTCCGGCTTCGACGCGCTCATCCAGTTCTCGCCGTTCCATTTCATCGTCGAGATCTCGACGTCGTTCTCGGTGAAGGTGTTCGGGATCGGCGTCTGGGGGCTCGGCATCGACTTGACGCTCGAAGGGCCGACGCCGTTCCACGCGCATGGAACCGCGTCGATCTCGCTGTTCTTCTTCTCGATCGACGTCAACGTCGACTTCACGTGGGGCGACGCGCGCGACACGACGCTGCCCCCGGTCCAGGTCATGCCGATCGTCGCCGGCGAGCTCGGGAAGCGCAGCAACTGGAAGGCGCAGCTCCCGCCCGGCTCGAACCTGCTCGTGTCGCTTCGCAAGCTCGACCCGGACGACGCGGCGCTCGTGCTGCATCCCGCGGGGACGCTCCAGATCAGCCAGCGCGCCGTCCCGCTCGACCTGCACCTCGACAAGGTCGGCAGCCAGGCCCCGAGCGACGCGAACCAGTTCGCACTGAACGTCTCGTCGGTCGGCCTCTCGAAGACGCGAAACCTCCAGGAGCCGTTCGCGCCGTCGCAGTTCCGCAACGCGGACGACGCGACGAAGCTCTCGCAGCCCGCGTACACGCCGCAGGACAGCGGCATCGAGCTCGCGCCGGCGGGCCAGGTGTCCGACGGCGGCATCGCGCTCACCCGCATCGTGCGCTACGACCTCCACATCGTCGACACGAAGCTGCAGCCGCCGGTGCTCCATCGCTTCTTCGTCTATCCCGGCGCACTCTTCCTACACTGGCTCGGCGGTTCGAGCGTCGCGCTCAACGACTTCTCCGCTCAGCGGGCGAAGCTGATGAACCCCTACGGCGACCCGGTCACCGTCTCGACGGAGACGTATGCCGTCGCGCACGTCGCCGACAACACCGTCGTGCACTCGGAGGCCGCGTCCTTCTCGAGCCCCGCCAGCGCGCACGACTACCTCGCCAGTGCCGTCGCGGCCGACCCGGGGCTCGCGGGGACGTTGCACGTGCTGCCGGCGTTCGAGGTCGCAGCATGAGTGGGCTGTCGACGTATTCGTTCCTGCCGTGGTTCAGGCGCGGCATCGGGAACACGATCACCACCGCAGACGGCGACCACGGCGTGCAGACGCGCGCGACCACGCATGTCGAGTTGCAACTCGTCGGCGATCCGGTCGCGGGCGGCGCGCAGCTCACGCAGGCGCTGACGCAGGACATCGCGCTCTACGGCCCGGGCGATCTCGTCGGCGTCGATACGCGCGCGATCGTCCGCACCGAGCCGCGCAACTGGATCACGAACTTCGAGTCGAACTACCTCGTCGCGGTCGACTTCTACGACGAGGATTTCCCCTGGCGGTACACACCGGCAGCCGTCGACGGCTCGCACCTCAGGTTGCGGCCATGGATCACGCTCGTCGTGCTGACGGAGAAGGAATTCGCCGAGGGCACGAACATCGCGGGCCGGCCGCTTCCGTACATCACGCTCCCCGACACGAGCGTGCTGCCGCCCGCCGCGGACCTCTGGGCATGGGCTCACGTTCACTTCAATCAGTCGCTCGCCGCGAACGACCAGGAGATCGTCTCGACCGACGTGCACGCCGTCCTCGGCCGCGCCGAGACGATTCTCGGGCAGAACCCCGACGCCGCCTACGCGCGTCTCCTCTGCCCGCGGCGGCTCGACGACAACACGGCGTACCACGCATTCGTCATCCCCACCTTCGAGACCGGGCGGCTCGCCGGCATCGGCCAGGACCCCGGCACCGCGCCGTTCGCGACCGCGTCGGCCTGGGATCCCTATGCCGGGCGCCCGCAGGGCGGGGAGCTCCCGTTCTACTTCCGCTGGTACTTCCGCACGGGCTCGCACGGCGACTTCCTCTATCTCGTGCGCCTGCTGAAGCCGCAGCCGGTCGACCCGCGCGTCGGCATCCGCGACATGGACACGCAGGACCCGGGCTCGAACGTGCCCGGCTTCACCGGCCTCGGCGGCGTCCTGCGCCTGGGCGGCGCGCTCCAGGTGCCCGAGGACGATCTCACGCAACCGCAACGCGACGAGCGGACGGCGTTCGAGAACTGGGACCAGCCGTACCCGAACCCGTTCGAGAAAGGGCTCGCCGCGTTCATCAACCTGCCCGACGACTACGCGGCGCAGGAGGCGGCCGCCGCGAATGCGGCCTCCGGTCTCGGCACCGGCATCGACGACGACCCCGACCCGCTGATCACAGCGCCGCTGTACGGCCGGTGGCACGCGCTCACGCAGCGGCTGCTCACCGAACGGGACGGGACGTCCGTGGCCAACCCGGAGAACTGGGTGCACAGGTTGAACCTCGACCCGCGCTTCCGCGTCCCTGCCGGGTTCGGCGCCGACGTCGTCGAGGCGAATGCCGAGCCCTACATGAACGACGCGTGGCAGCAGATCGGCGACGTCCTGGCCGCCAACCAGCGCATCCGCGGCCTCCACCTGGGCATCGAGATCTCGTCGCGCTGGTACGACCGCCACCTCACGACACTCGCCGCGGCGGCGCCCGAGCGGGCCTTCGCGGTGACGGCCCCGGTGCACAGCCGGATCCTCGGCAGCCCGACGACGATCGCGCATCTGCGCAGCTCGAGCCGCGTGCCGCCCGTGCTCACCTCGACGGCCTTCCGCCGAGTCGCGCGGCCGCAGGCACGGCTGACGAGATCGCTTCCGTTCACGCCGGAGCTCACGCCGCACAACCTGCTCACGCGCGTGAACGCCGGCGAGGTGTCGGCTGCGCCGCCGAAGACCGTTCCGCCGGGCGTGGTCACGGTCGACCAGGTCGCCGTCGCCGCCGAGCCGACGGATGTGCCCCACTGGCTGCTCGCGCTCCTCGCGCGCTACCCGTGGCTCCCCTGGGTGCTGCTCGCGCTCGCGATCGTCCTCGGGATCGTGCTCGCGCTCGCCGTCTCGATCGTCGTCGGCATCGTCGTGCTCGCGGCGCTCGCCGGGCTCGCGTTCTTCGCGTGGCGGATCGAGGTGGAGGAGGCGCCGGCGCTCAGCCTCGAGGAAGGCAACCAGACGCCGGCCGAGGTGGAGACGCTCCCGAGCAACCCGGCCTTCGTGCTGACGCTGCCCGGCGCCGGCCAGTCGACCCCGCCGGGGGCTGCGGACAGCCCCACCGCGGTGAACTTCAAGCGCGCCCTCACGGACTCGTTCACGCTGCTCGACGCAAGCCTCTCGGTCGGGCGTCCGGCAGTGGCGGAGGTGCTCGACCTGGCCGGGCTGAACTCGACCATCGTCACGGCGCTCGACCCGGGCGTCACGATCCCGCTCCGCGGCCTGACGACGATCACGCTGCCGAGCTGGCTCGCCGGGCAGCTCGTCGACGACTTCGGCGAGGTCATGGCGTATCCGCGGATCGACCTGCCGATGTACGAGCCGCTCAAGGCGATCTCGATCGAGCTCTTCCTGCCCAACATCAACCTGATCGCCCCGAACAGCATCACGCTGGTCGAGACGAACCAGCGCTTCATCGAGGCGTACATGGTGGGGCTGAACCACGAGTTCGCCCGCAAGCTGCTCTGGCGCGAGTACCCGACCGACCAGCGCGGGTCAGCTACTTCCGCCAGTTCTGGGACGTTCGCAGCGTGATCAACTCCGAAGGCCTGTCCGAGAACGCGCTCCGCGAGCAGCTCTACGACATTCCCGAGCTGCACCGCTGGGCGCTCGACCTCCGCACTCGGCGACCACAACAACCGGCAGAGCCCGACCGAGCACGGCGAACAGGCGGTGCTCGTGATCCGCGGCGAGCTGCTCAAGAAGTATCCGACCGCGGTCATCTACGCGAACCGCGCCGACTGGGAGTACGAGTCGGACGGGCACACGCCCGACCTGACGAAACCGCGCAAGCTCGTCCCCCTCGCGCCGGGCGAGGAGGACAAGCCGCCGCCCGACAAGGTGCGGATGCCGCTGTACGAGGCGAAGGCCGATCCCGACATCTACTTCTTCGGCTTCGATCTGACCGTCCCGGAGGCGAAGGGCGGGACCGGTCATCCGCCCGACACGGATCCGGGCTGGTTCTTCGTGATCAAGGAGCGTCCGGGCGAGCCGCGGTTCGGCCTCGAGCTCACGCGCGACGCGAACCCCGAGGTGCTCGACGAGCTCACCTGGGACGACGCGCTGCCCGGCGGGGCGCCCGGCGAGTTCCTGTCGGCCGGCAACCTCGACCCGGTCTCGCTGACGCACCCGCCCGGCGGCGACCCGGAAGAGAAGCTGCCACCAGTACACGGACGACGAACAGGCGGACGCCGCTGCGGTGAGCGCCGCGCGCTGGGCCTACCTGCTCTTCCGCCCGCCGGTGATGGTCGCGATCCACGCCGACGAGATGCTCGGCGCCGCAGCCGTGAGCGACTTCGCCTCCACACGCGACGAGCTGGTCGCGGCACGCGCCGCTGCCGCGGCTGCGCGGCTCGCGGCGCGGCAGGCCGTCGCCGACGCAGAGGCGATCGCCGACTGCCGAGGCGCGGCTCGATCCGCCCGCGTCCGGCCCAGCCGGATCCGAACGCCGACGGCGCAGCCGCGCTTCGAGCATCAGCGCGCGAGGCGGCCGCCGAGGCGAAGGCGCGCGGCAGGCGACGAGCAGAAGGCGAAGGACGCGGCAGCTCGCCGCTGAGCTCGATGGCTTCGCCTCGTTCACCGATCCGCGCCGCAATCGGTCGGCCTCCTGACCGACGACGCCCCGCTCGCGCTCTTCCCGGTGCGGATCGAGACGCGCTTCAAGAGCGATCGCCGAACGACGAGGCCGCGCCGCGCCATCAGCTCTGGGTGCGCATCTATCCCGACGACTGCTCGATCGACACCTTCGAGCCGACGCTGTCGACGACCGAGGTGCAGAACGCGAAGCGGTACTGGCAGGGGATCTGGCGCGCGGGCGGAGTCGAGGACGACGAACGCGCCGCCTGGCGCGACCTCGTCGCCGCGCACGGCTCCGGCCGCGCCGGCTTCGATCGTCGACGACTACCAGCCGGCCAACTCGGCGACCGGCCGACGAAGGCGAGCCCGCCGACGAGATCCTCGTCATCCCGACCGCAGACGCCGCTCGTGCGCGGCGGAGGCCAGTGCGATCTCGACGTACTGGGAAGCGATCTGGCTCGCAGCCAGCGACGCGGCGGTGCAGGCCGCGGCCGGCGCGCTCGACACGGCCGTCGGCGACCGTGCGGGCGACGCAGCTCGCGACCGACTACGTGCCCTTCAACCTCAGCGACGTGCCGCACCGCGCCGCGCGACCAAGCAACGACGTCGCCCTGTCGACTGCGTTCGTCGTCTTCGACGCCGACCCGCCGCCCAAGCAGACGCTCGTGGTCGGAGGCCCGCGACGCACGCAGCTCCCCGACCGTTTCGTGGTGATCGGCTACCGCGGCGGCGAGCAGGTGCTCGAGGCGATCGGCGAGCGCCGGTCCCGCGCCGCTCTACATCGGGCCCGACCCGTCCGCCGACCCGAACGACTCCATCCATCCCGACGGCCGCGGACCTCGTCGTTCCCGACGAGCTGCAGTGGCTCGTCGACTTCGACCGCGCGGTTGCGGCAGGCATGGGAATCGCGATCGACCTCGAGGCCGAGCGACGCCGTTGCCGGCTTCGACCGGCTGCTCGTGCTCGGCGTGCAGCATGGGCCTGACGCGGCCGACGGCAAGGCGGCGCTGGAGGAGCTGCTCCACCATCACGACGTCGGCCGCAGCGGGCTCTCGCTCGTCCCGCAGGGCACCCCGACGCACAACACGACCGGCGCGAGCGCCGGTTACACGCGCCTCGACGATGCCGACCAGAGCTTCGACGACCGCCGCAACGCGCCGCTCTTCAGCGTCGTCGCCGACCCGCTGAGAAGCGAGACGGGCTGTGGCTCGCCGAGGCGCTCGGAATCGACCCGACCGTGCTCACGAAGGTGCACGGCGCCGACGGCGTCGACCAGCAGCGGGCGCGCGCGATGCAACGCGCGCTGTGGCCGGCAACGCTCGGCTACTGGATGGACAAGATGCTCACACCGGTCTTCGGCGACGAGACGGTGGCGGAGACGCGCAGGTTCTTCACCGGCTGGGTGAGCGGGCGCGGCTCGGTGCCCGCGCTCCGCGATCGGGGGCCAGGTGTACGGCGTGCTGCCGACGACGGCGTTCTCGCGCATCCGCTGGCTCGACCAGCAACCGGTGCCGCGCGAGGCCCGAGCCCGCCCCGGACCTCGCCTTCCTTGCCCGCCTGTTCGCGCTGCTCCGGGCGGTCGACGCCGACTGGACGGCGATGAGCGCCGGCGCCGCGCACGTCGGTCGAGCCGGAGACCCGCACCAGACGCTCCTCGACATCGTCGGCCTGCATCCCGACTCGGTCGAGTTCCACTGGCGCTACTCCGAGAGCCTGACGGAGCTCTACAACATCGTGAACCTCGGGGGTCTCGGCCCTGCGTTCTGGAACGCGCTGCAGTCGATCAGCCTCGAGCAGATCGCGGTCGGCCTGCTCGCGACGCCTCGGCTACGAAGGCACGCCGCCGGACATCCTCCAGCACGCGTTCCTCACCGACTCGGGCCTGATCGAGCTCGTGGTCGACGACCGTCCGTCGTCGGAGACCGATCCGATCCGCGAGTACACCGACGACCACAAGAACTACATCGGGTGGCTCATCGAGGCGGCAAGCGCGTCGCTGGACGAGGTCACGCGGCGAGCACGGCTTCACCGGCGACGTGACGCCGAAAGCGTTGCTCTACCTCTATCTGCGCCATGCGCTGCTCCTCGGGTACTACGACACGAGCTACGAGCTGCACAAGTCGGCCGGGTTCCTCTCGTCGACCGAGCTGTACGCGATGAAGCCGGAGCCGACGTTCATCCACGTCGATCCGCAGGCGTCCGCGAGCGAGAGCCGCTACGCGGCGCTGTACAAGTTCGAGCCGCGGATCACGCAGAGCCCCACGCTGCTCGTCGGGGACTACATCGCGCAGAACATCTCGAGCGTGATCGAGGCCGCCGGGCTCGCCGATCAGATCGACGCGCTGCGCGTCCTCGAGCAGGCTCCGACCGCAGAGCTCGAGCGCCTGTTCGCCGAGCACATCGACATCTGCAGCTACCGCTTCGACGCGTGGCTGCTCGGCCTCGTGAGCTACCAGCTGCAGCGTCGCGCGCAGGCTCCGAGGGCGACAACGGGCAGCAGCAGGCGCGCACCGGCGTCTACCTCGGCGCGTACGCGTGGGTCGAGGATCTGAGCCCGTCGACCGCAGAGCTGGATCCCGTCCAGCTCCCGCCCGACCTCGCCGACACGTTTGCCGACCCCGTGCCGCTTCAACACGACACGACGAACGGCGGCTACATCCACGCGCCGTCGCTGCCGCACGCGCGCAGCGCAGCGGTGCTGCGCAGCGGCTACGTCGCGAACGCGTCGAGCGACAACCCGGACACGCTCGCGATCAACCTCTCGTCCGACCGCGTCCGACTGGCGCTCTCGTTGCTCGAAGGCGTGCGCAACGGTCAGAGCCTCGGGGCACTGCTCGGCTACAGCTTCGAACGCGGGCTGCACGACGCGCACGGCCTTGCCGAGGTCGACAAGTTCATCTACCCGCTACGGAAGGCGTTCCCGCTCGTGGCCGATTCGCTCGAGCCGACCCAGACGCCTCCGGACGTCCCGATCGAGGCGATCGAGGCCCGCAACGTGCTCGACGGCCGCAAGCTGCTCGAGCGCATCCGGTCGAGCGGCACCGCGACGTACCCGTTCGGCCTGCCCGACCTGCCCGCAGCGACGGGCGACGAGGCGGCGGCGATCAACGCCCAGGTCAACGCGATCTCAGGACATCAACGACGCGGTTGCGGATCTCGCCCTCGCCGAGGCGGTGCACCAGGCCGTCCAGGGGAACTTCGACCGCGCTGCGGCGACGCTGGACGCGTACGGGAGCGCGACGTTCCCGCCGGATCCGGAGGTCGTGCAGACGCCGGCGCCCGGGATCGGCCTGACTCACCGCGTCGCGCTGCACCTGAAGCCAGGGCTCCCTGCTCCCGCCGGGGCGACGCCGCGTGCGACGGCGGAGCCGGCGGTCGACGACTGGCTCGAGGGCGTCTTGCCCGACCTGGGCGAGATCGGGTGCACGGTCGTTTGGACGGACCCCATCGGCGGCGCCCCGCACACGCGTGGGGTCAAGCTCGCCGACCTCGCGCTGCGCCCACTCGACGTGCTCGAGCTCGTGAAGCCCGACGACGTCCAGGCGATGGCGGAGCTCGACGACCGGATCCTTCGCTTCGTGCACACGACGGTCAACCCGCGCGGTGACGCGACGCTCGAGATCCGCTATCAGACCGCTCCTGCGGGGGTGAAGCTGAGCATCTTCGAAGCCTCGGCGCTCGTTCGCAACCTGCGCACACTCACGCAGCAGGCGCGGCCGCTTCGCGCGTCCGACGCGATCCTCACGAACGACGCGACCCCGGCGGACAATGCGCAGGTCTTCGCGGACCGCGCGCGGGTCGGCGGCCCGAAGGGCGTCCTCGACACCTTGTCCGGCGAGGTCGACACGTTCGTGACGACGCTGCAGGGGCTCGTCGCGGACCCGGTCACGAATCGCGACGCGATCGTCGCCGGAAGCGACGGCTTCCTCGACACCGCCGTCGGCCTGCTCGAGCGTGCCGCTCGGTTCGGGCTTCCGCAGTCGGGCTTCGGCTTTGCCTACGAGTGGCGGCGTCTCGCACTCACGGGCCTGTTCGCCGCGGTGCGGGCGCACACGGAAGCATGGCAGGCACGGCTCGACGATTTCGACCAGAAGATTCTCGCGTACGACGCGCTACCCGCGGCCACACCCGACATCGATCGCTTCAACGCGCTCCAGGCCGCCGAGGCTCTCGTCGTCGCCGTGCTCGACCCGCTGCCCGCCGCACCCCTGACGCTGCGCACCGCACTCAACGGCAAGCGCACCGCGCTCCAGACCGCGCACGACGCGTTCGCGAACGTCCTCATCACCAACTACCCGACATTCGTCGCGGCCCTGACCGGCGTCGAAGCTCTGCTGCCCGTCAGCGCGTTCGACCGCGACCCGTTCGACACGGCGCCCTTCCGCGACGGCGCCGTGACGTTCGTCGAGGACCTCGCGCGCACGCTGACGAGCCTGCGCGACGCGATCCACGATCGCGCCGCGCAAGTCGCGACCCAACTCGCGGCACACGACACGGCCACGACGGCGGCGGCGCAGGTCGCAGCACTGCAGAGCGCGGCGCAAGCGTTGCTCGGCGAGTCGTTCACGCTCGTGCCGGAGTTCGCGGTGTCCGCGACGCAGGGCGCCCAGTGGGCGAGCGCGGTCGCGGCCGGCGCGGGCGGCTCGCTGCTCCAGTTCCTGACCACCACCGAGCAGATCGAGCACCCGGTGGACGAATGGCTCGCCGGCGCCGCACGCGTGCGTCCGATGTTGCACGCCTGGGAGACGAGCGTCGTGCTGACCGGCGCGTTCGGTCGCACGGAGCCCGACCTCGTGCCGGCGCAGTTCCCGTACGAGGTGAACGCGCCATGGCTCGCGATGCAGTTCCCGCCCGACTACAAGCTCGACAGCGACCGGCTGCTCTATACCGCGCACTACTCCGCGCCGTTCGACCCGACGGTGCATCAATGCGGGTTGCTGCTCGACGAATGGACCGAGGTGATTCCCGGCACGACGAAGGACACGGGCATCACGTTCAACTTCGATCGCCCCGACAACGAGCCGCCGCAGTCGATCCTGCTCGTCACGCCCGCGACAGCCGACGGCGTGTGGCACTGGGAGGACGTCGTCGGCGCGCTCAACGAGACGCTCGACCTGGCGAAGAAACGCGCACTCGAGCCGGCGATGATCGACCCGACGCCGTACTCGCGCCTGCTTCCCGCGACGATCATGGCGGTCACGCTCTACGGCATCTCGATCACGACCGCGCTCGCGGTCGCGAGCAACGTCATGGAAGTCTCGGAGGTGAGAGCCCGTGCCTAGTGCAGTGCGCGTCGTCGACATCCGTGCCGCGCTCGAGGAGCGCCTGTTCCCGTCGGTGACGGTGTGGAACCGGCTCGAGGGCCGGCCGCGCACGCTGAGCTTCGACCGCGCGCTTCGAGCAGAGGTGCGCGATGCGCTCTGGCTGCTCACGAAGCAGTGGCAGATGGGCGAGTTCCGCGGGAGTGACGCAGGCTCGCCGGTGTCGGCGAAGCTGCAGATCGACACGACGAGGCTCACGCAGTACCGCCCCGGCACGGGCGCCGTCCAGGCATTCGACGAGACGCTCCCGCTCGAGGCGAAGGTCGAGCGCCGGCCCGTCCCTCTGCGCATCCACGGCCGCGTCGCCTCGCTCGACGTGCGTCTCGCCATGGGACGCGAATGGCTGGCGCTGACGAGCGCGATCGGTCACAGGCAGGCGTTCATCGACGCGTACCCGGTGGTGGCGCCCGATCCGACGTTGCCGGCGGACGCCGAACTGTGCGCGCACCCGCAGGTGTGGGAGCTCTTCGCGGCGGCGGCCGGCCGCGCGATGGACGGCGGGCTGCTGTACGAGCATCTGCTCGCGAGCGCGGCGAATCACGCGTACGACGGCGTCGCCGGCATTCCCAACGGAGACCACCTCGCGATCGACCACGCGGCGGAGCGGTTCCTCGCCTGGTTCGACCGGCTGATCGTGCAGCCGCCGCCGTCGGGGGACGACGCCTGGACGCCGCCGGCGCTCGAGTACCGCTTCGCCGCATCGGCGCCCGAGGGCGGAGGCGCCGAGAAGGTGTACGTCGCCGACAGCTACTACCAGGGACGGCTCGACTGGTACAGCCTCGACGTCGATGCCAGTGCGAAGCCCCTGGGCGAAGGGGCCCCGCCGCCCGGCCTCCCGACACCCGACGTCCGCACGATGCTCCCGGTTTCCGTCTCGTTCTCGGGGATGCCGAACACGCGCTGGTGGTCGTTCGAGGAGCAGAAGACGAACTACGGCGACGTGAGTGCGAGCACGACGGATCTCGCCAAGCTGCTGTTCCTCGAGTTCGCACTGGTGTACGGCAACGACTGGTTCGTCGTCCCATACACGCTGCCGTCGGGCACGATCGCCGCGGTCCGCGGGCTCGCCGTGACGAACGTGTTCGGCGAGCGCTTCTGGATCGAGCCCTCGGGCTCCGGCCTCGACTCCGACTGGCAGCGGTGGAGCATGTTCACCATCAACGTCGAGAACGAGGTCGGGGAAGCCAACGCACCCGCCGACACGAGCCTGCTGCTGCTGCCGACGGTGGGGAAGGTCGACCAGGGACCGCCGACCGAGGACGTCATGCTGATCCGCGACGAGGTCGCGAACATGGTGTGGGGCATCGAGGTGACCGTGCCCCTGCGGAGCGGCGACACCGCGCCGGGCATCGAAGCCGCCAGGCAGCTGCGCGCGTTCTACGAGGCGCAGCTCGGCGCCGCGCCCGCGCCGGTTCTGCCTCCGTCGGCGGCGATCCGCTACCAGATCATGAGCACCGTCCCGGAGAATTGGATCCCGTTCGTCCCCGTGCATGTCGACGGCGACAACCGCGAGATCCAGCTCCAGCGTGCGGCCATGCCGAGGATCCTCGAAGGCGATCCGAACCCGCCGGTCAAGGTGCAGCCGCGCACGGTGCTGCTGCGAGAGGGACTCGACCACGCACCCGCCGAGACGTACTTCGTGCACGAGGAGGAGGTGCCGCGCGCCGGGACGCGGGCGCTGCAGGCCTACGAGCGGACGCGCTGGACCGACGGCAGCGTCACGGTCTGGTTGCGCGTGCGCCGACAGACGGGACGCGGCGAGGGCTCGAGCGGCCTCGCGTTCGACGAGATCGTCCCTCAGCCGTTCGGCTGATCCAGCAAGAGCGCGGCCAGCGATTCCGCGAGCCAGGTCGCGTAGCGCTTCCGCGACCAGCCTGCCACCTGGGTGAGCAGGGTGTAGAGCTCAGGGCTCGCAAGCGACCAGACGGTGTCGGTGGCCTCTTCGGGTGTGGCGCGAAGCGGTGCGTTGGCGGCGAGCGCGTCGACGAAGACACGCAGGTTTCTCCGGCGCGCTTTCTGGAACCCGCGGTAGCTCGCCGCGAGCTCGGGGTCCGAGCGAGCAGCGTCGGCGAGGACGCCCATGAGGGGGCCGACGCGCTCGAGTCGCTTGGCGATGTCGAGGGCGAAGAGCCGTAGCTGCTCGGCGGGGTTCTTGCTCTCGTTGACCTCGCGTGGTCCGGCCTGATCGAGGACGGGCGCCGGATCGTCGCCGCGAACGGCGCGCCGGACGAGCTCGGCGAGCAGGGTGCGCTTGTTCCCGAACGCCAGGTAGACGGTTTCCGGCGCGGTGCCGGCCTCCTCGGCGATCGCGGCGACGGTCGCGCCGGCGTAGCCCCGTTCGACGAGCAGCCGCTGCGCTGCGTCGAGGATCCGGGCGCGCGTCTCCTGCGCGCCTTCCTGCCGGCGCTGCGAACGGTACGGACGACGGGGCTTGTCGGGCGCGCTCATATTAGATACAGTAGTACTTTAGTGAATACAGAGAGAGTCAAACGAAAGGAGAGAACAATGCTACGCCAGGTCACCGACGCCGCGAGCCCCGAGCTGATCGTCAGGCGGCTGATCGACGAGGGCTTCAGCCAGGGTCGCCTCGAGGTCTGCGACGAGCTCATCTCGAGCGAGCTCGTCGAGCATCAGGACTTCGGTCCCGGCCATGCCTCGGGCGCCGAGGGTGCGAAGGCAGTGATCGTCTCGCTGCGGCGGGCGTTCTCCGACTTCCAGTTGCGGATCGAGGACCTCGTCGTCGCCGACGACACGGTCTGGATCCGCAACGTCGCCACGGGCACCAACGACGGCTCCTACATGGGCCACCCGCCGACCGGGAAGCCGATCCGGATCGAGGTCTACGACGTCCTCCGCGTCAGCGACGGGCAGATCGTCGAGCACTGGGGAGTGCCGGACCGTCTCGGCGCCCTGCTCCAGACCGGCCTCGTGCAGCGGCCCGGCAAAGCCGCGCAGCAGGCGGCCCCCGTCGCACAGGTCTGACACGCGGCGATCGTCGTTCGGCGGAGGGCGCGGGCGCAGCGCTCTCCGCCCGCCGAGCATGTCCCCCCAGGCCTCGTCCCGTGGTCAGACCAAATGTGACGAGAGTGTGACGCGCGCGGTGGCGTACGCGCTCCGGATCGACGCCCGTAAGCTAGGACGGCCATGCTCGGATTGCCGGACGGGATCGAGGCATGTCTCTTCGACCTCGACGGCGTGCTCACGAAGACCGCCCGGGTCCACGCAGCTGCCTGGAAGAGCACGTTCGACAATTGCCTCGCAGCACGGGCCGCCCGCCTTGGTCAGCGCTTCGTCCCGTTCGACCCGGTGGAGGACTACGACGAGTACGTCGACGGGAAGCCGCGCTACGACGGCGTGCGCTCGTTCCTCGCCGCCCGGGGAATCACGTTGCCCGAGGGGACGCCGGACGACCCGCCGAGCGCGGAGACGATCAGGGGCATGGGCAACCGGAAGAACGAGCTCGTGCTCGAGTTGATCCGCGCCGGCGGCGTCGAGGTGTACGAGGGGTCGGTGCGCTACGCGCTCGCGGCGCGGGACGCGGGCTTGCGGCGCGCGGTGGTCTCCTCGAGCACCAACTGCCTCTCGGTGCTCGTCGCCGCGCGGATCGAGGAGCTGTTCGAGGAGTGCGTCGACGGGCTCGTCGCGGAGCGCCTGCGGCTCCCGGGCAAGCCGGCGCCTGACGTGTTCCTCGCTGCCGCTCGCGGTCTCGGTGTCGAGCCCGCACACGCGGCGGTGTTCGAGGATGCGCTCGCCGGCGTCAGCGCAGGCCGTGCCGGAGGGTTCGGCTTCGTCGTCGCGGTCGATCGGACCGGGCACGCGGACGCGCTGCGTGCGCATGGCGCCGATGTCGTCGTCGCCGATCTCGCGGAGCTGCTCGACCGCCCGTGATCGAGCACCCGAACTTCGCGGTCGAGCCCTGGGCGTTGCGTGAGACACGCCTCGACCTCGACGTGCTTGCACAGACGGAGTCGGTGTTCGCGCTTGCGAACGGTCACATCGGCCTGCGCGGCAACCTCGACGAGGGGGAGCCGTTCGGGCTTCCCGGCACCTATCTCAACTCGTTCTACGAGTTGCGGCCGCTCCCGTACGCCGAGAGCGGGTACGGCTACCCGGAGTCCGGCCAGACGATGGTCAACGTCACGAATGGCAAGGTCATCCGTCTCGTCATCGACGACGAGCCTTTCGACGTTCGCTACGGCGAGCTGCGCGCGCACGAGCGCGTGCTCGACCTACGAGCAGGCGTGCTGCGCCGCTCGGCCGAGTGGGTCTCACCGGCCGGGGCGGCGGTGCGCATCCGCTCGACACGGCTCGTCTCGTTCGTCCAGCGCACGACCGCAGCGATCCTCTTCGAGGTGGAGGCGCTCGACGGAGCGGTGCGCGTCGTCGGTCAGTCGGAGCTGGTCGCGAACGAGCCGGCGCCCGCGCGGTCAGCGGACCCGCGCGCTGCCGCCGCCCTCGAGTCGCCGTTGCAATCGGAGGAGCATTCATCCCACGACCTCGAGGTCGTGCTCGTGCACGCAAGTCGCGCGAGCAAGCTTCGCGTCGCCGCGGCGATGGGCCACCTCATCGAGGGGCCTCCCGGAACGGACGCCGGTACCGAGAGCGCGCCGGATGTAGGCAGGGTGACCGTCGCCGCCGATCTCGCGCCCGGCCAGACGCTCCGCATCGTGAAGTTCCTCACGTACGCGTGGTCGAGCCAGCGCTCGCTGCCGGCGGTGCGCGATCTCGCCGTCGCGGCGCTCGCCGAAGCGAGGCACACGGGTTGGGACGGGCTCGCAGCTGCGCAGCGCGCCTATCTGGACGACTTCTGGGATCGCGCAGACGTCGAGCTCGAAGGGGACACCGAGCTGCAGCAGGCCGTTCGCTTCGCGCTGTTCCACACGCTCCAGGCCGGTGCGCGCGCCGAGGGGCGCGCGATCGCCGCCAAGGGCCTGACCGGCCCGGGGTACGACGGCCACACGTTCTGGGACACCGAGAGGTTCGTTCTCCCGGTGCTCACGTACACGACGCCGCACGCTGCCCGTGACGCGCTGCGCTGGCGGCACGCCACGCTCGACCTCGCCCGCGAACGCGCGCGGCAACTGGGCCTCGAAGGCGCGGCCTTCCCCTGGCGCACGATCCGCGGGCACGAATGCTCGGGCTACTGGCCGGCAGGCACTGCCGCGTTCCACGTCAACGCCGACATCGCCGACGCAGTCGCGCGCTACCAGGCGGCGACCGGCGACGATGCGTTCGAGCGGGAAGTCGGGCTCGCGCTGCTCGTCGAGACCGCGCGACTGTGGCGCTCACTCGGCCACCACGATCCGCTCGGACGCTTCCGCATCGACGGGGTCACCGGCCCGGACGAATACAGCGCGATCGCCGACAACAACGTCTACACGAACCTCCTCGCACAGCGGAACCTCGAGGCCGCGGCCGACGCCGTCATACGCCATCCGCGCGGCGCCGCCGAGCTGGGCGCCGATGTCGAAGAGGCCGCGGCCTGGCGGGATGCTGCGCGCGGCATCGTCGTCCCGTGGGACGACGAGCTCGGCGTCCACCCGCAGTCCGAACGCTTCACCGAGCACGAGCGGTGGGACTTCGAGGCCACCGGCGACCGGTATCCGCTCCTGTTGCACTTTCCGTACTTCGACCTGTACCGCAAGCAGGTCGTCAAGCAAGCCGACCTCGTGCTCGCGCTGCACTGGCGTGGCGACGCGTTCAGCGACGAGCAGAAAGCCCGGAACTTCGCGTACTACGAGGCGCTGACTGTTCGCGACTCCTCGCTGTCGGCGTGCACGCAGGCGGTGATCGCCGCGGAGGTCGGTCAGCTCGAGCTCGCCTACGACTACTTCGGCGAAGCCGCGCTCATCGACCTGCTCGATCTGGCGCACAACACACGCGACGGCGTGCACATCGGCTCGCTCGCCGGTGCCTGGATCGCTGCGGTGGCCGGGTTCGGCGGCATGCGCGACCATGACGGCGAGCTCAGCTTCCGTCCACGACTGCCCCCACGAATCGAGCGCCTCGCCTTTCGGCTGGTCTTTCGCGCGAGGCGCCTGAAGGTCGATGTCGGCAGGTCCGAGGCGACCTACACGATGCTCGACGGCGAGCCGCTCGAGCTCGCCCATCACGGAGAGACGATCACCGTCGCGCCGGGCGAAGCCGTGCGCAGGCCGATCCCTCCCGCTCCTCGGCGCCCGGCTCCGACCCAGCCGGCCGGCCGCGCGCCCCGGCATCGAGGGGACGGTCGGTAGCGCGGTTAGGCGCCCGAGAGCGCTACCACGGGCCGCGCACGTACATTTGCCGCTGGCATGACCAGCACCAGCTCGCTCCTCATCTTTCTCGGCGCGTTTCTCGCCTGCGCGGTCGAGATGGTCGAGGCGCTGACGATCGTGCTCGGTGTCGGAACAGTGCGAGGCTGGCGCTCGACGCTGATCGGCGCAGGCTCCGCCTTCGTCGTGCTGGCCGTGCTCGTGGCTGCACTGGGCCCCGCGCTCGGCGCGATCCCGATCGACACGCTCCGCTTCATCGTCGGGGCGCTCCTGCTCGCGTTCGGCCTGCAATGGCTGCGGAAGGCGATCCTTCGCTCGAGCGGGTACAAGGATCTGCACGACGAGGACGAGGCTTTTCGCACGAGCCGGGAGCGCGCGGCGACGGCCGGGACCGACGAGAGGGCCGGCCTCGACTGGTATTCGTTCACGGTCGCGTTCAAGGGTGTCCTCCTCGAAGGGCTCGAGGTCGTGTTCATCGTGATCACGTTCGGAAGCGCGCAGGGCAGGCTCGGCCTCGCGGCAGCCGCGGCCCTCGCGGCGTTCGTGCTGATCGTGATCGCCGGCGTGCTGGCGCGCGGGCCGCTCGCACGCGTGCCGGAGAACACGATCAAGTTCGTCGTCGGCCTCCTGCTGACGAGTTTCGGCGTCTTCTGGGGCGGCGAAGGCGCGGGCATCGACTGGCCCGGAGACGACCTCATGCTCCTCGGCGTGCTCGCGTTCTTCGGCGCGACCTCGTTCGTGCTCGTGCGCGTGCTTCGCCGACAGCGCGCCGTCCCCGTTCCGGCTGGGGCCAGAGCATGAGGTACGTGCGCTCGTTCGGCCGCTTCTGGTGGAACTTCGTCGTCGGAGACGACTGGGTCGTCGCCGCCGGGCTCGCCGGCGCGCTGGCGCTGACCTGGTTCCTCGTGCACCAGGATCTCAACCCGTGGTGGCTCCTGCCGCCGGCCGTCGCGGTGATCCTCGCCGACTCGCTGCGGCGCGCGACACGGCGCTAGGCGGTCGCTACTCGGCCTTGCCGGTTTCCAGCCAGCGGGCGAAGAGGTCGATGCGCTCGGCAGGCCAAGCGCCGTCGCACGGCATCGAGCCGTCCCGCAGGCGCTCGAGGATCGCGTCGGCGTGCGCGGACACGTCGTCGTACGACCACAGGTCGAACGCGGACTTCATCGAAGATCGGTCGCCTTCCCGGAACAGTGGCTTGATGTTCTCGGCGAAGCTGACCGGCTCGGTCTCTGTCGGCAAGGTCATGGGCTGCTCCTCTCTCGTTCGGGTGATTGTCGTTCCTTTCTGGTTCGCCGCGCGGTGACGAGCACGGTGGCCGTCGTCGACCGCAACGTGCCGCCGAACCGCTCGATCACGGCCCGGTCGTCGGCTTCGAGCGCGGCGCGCTGCGCGGGCTCGATCCGGGAATGGAGCGCGGTCGTCCGGAAGTACGCCAGCAATTCGTCCGCCGTCTGTTCGAGGCTCTCGAGGACCGGCTGCGCCTCGACGTCGTGGAACAGCTCGGCGGCCTCGGCGCGAGCGAGCTCGTGCAGACCCGCCTGCATCACCCAGTCCCACACCTCGGAGACGTTCCCGCGCCGGGCGTCGATGCCGTTCAGAAGCGTCTCCAGGTCACGTGGCGGACGCCAGCCCACGGCCAGCTCGGGCGCGTGGTTGCGCAGGACCGCGAGCAGGGCCTCCTCGACCTCCACCGAATTGCCCTCGTCACCGACACCGAGGTAGGTAAGGAGTGCGAGCACGCCACCGGGCTCGAGGAACGCAGCCGCCCTGCTCCACCCCACGGCCGGATCGACCCAGTGAAACGCCGTCGCCGAGAAGACCGCGGCGTACGCGCCCGCTTCGACCGGAAAGTCCTCGAACCTGGCGACGTGGAAGCGGACGCGGCCCTTCTTGCCGACCCGTTTGCGGGCCGCCACGATCATGTTCGGCCCGGGGTCGACCGCGTCCACCTGCAACCCGCGTGCCGCGAGCAACTCGGTCAGCTTCCCCGTGCCACAACCGACCTCGAGGACGCGCGCACCGCGCGCGAGGCCGCCACGTTCGATCGCCGCATCGACGAGCACCGCCGGATAGCCCGGCCGTACCTCGTCGTACGCCACGGCTACTTCGTCGAAGGCCTGGCCGAACTCTCGGAGTGAACCTCGCGGCGCCACGCGATCCCGACGCTACAGAATCGAGTGACGACGGACGCTAGATTGACGAAATGCAGGAGCCTGATGGCCTTCGCGCATCGGACGACGACCGCGAGCGCGCCGCCGCGGATATCCGCGAGCACTTTGCCCTCGGACGGTTGACGTCGGACGAGCTCAGCGAGCGCCTCGACCGCGCGTATGCGGCTCGGACGACGGCAGAGCTCCAGGCCCTGCGCGCCGACCTGCCGGCGCTCCCACCGAGCGCGCGATCGAGTGCCGCGGAGCTGGCGGCACGCCGGTCCGAGTTGACCCGCCACCTCGTGCAGCGGACCGGCGCCGCGCTCGTCCCGTTCCTGATCTGCACGCTCGTGTGGCTCGTCTCCGGCGCCAGCGGCAGCTTCTGGCCCGCCTGGGCATTGGTGATCGCGGCGATCCCGCTCGTCCGCAACGGCTGGCGGCTGTACGGGCCGGCACCCGACCTCGAGGGCGTCGCGAAGGACCTGACGGAGCGCCCGCGCCACCCGAGCCGCCGCGGACCGAGCGACCGCCGCCCGTAACGCACCTGTCCAGTCTGGAGCTGTAGGGGTCTGACCCCCGACATGTCCCGACGGGACGTGTCGAGTGTCACAGCTTGCACCTCGATGCGCGCCGATCTGGCTCAACCATGCGGTCGACCTCGCTGCAGCGGACGTGTCCGGGGGTCTGACCCCGTTTGCCCCGACGGCGCGTCACGGGGAATAAGTTGCTTGACGCAACTCGTTCTCACACCCATTGCCGGTTCGTCGCGCTCGGGGCGGCGTTACGAGGAGGGATTCCGATGTCGGAAAGCTCAAGGCTCGCAATCGCCGATTCCGTCGAGACGCAGGCGGACGCACCTCGCGCGCTGCGCATGGTGCCGCAGCCCGCGGCGGCGGCCCGCCGGCGCACCTTGCCCGCAAGGGCCGGCTACGCCCTTGCCATGGGCGTGATCGGGCTCGGCCTCTTCGCGTCGGTCACACCCTCGCCGCTCTACCACACCTACAGCGCGCTCTGGCACTTCTCGCCGCTCACGCTGACGCTCGTCTACGCGACCTACGCCTTTGGCGTCCTCGCGACGCTGCTGCTCGCGGGCCGCGTGTCGGACGACGTCGGCCGCCGGCCCGTCCTGCTCGTTGCGCTCGCCGCGTTGATGGGCTCGACCGTGCTGTTCATGGTGGCCGACTCGGTCGCGTGGCTCTTCGTCGCCCGCGGCCTCCAGGGCCTTGCAACCGGTGCCGCGCTGAGCGCGGCGAGCGCAGCGCTGCTCGACCTGCATCCGCGTCGCGACCCGGCGGGAGTCGGCCTTGCGAACGGCGTCGCAAGCGCGAGCGGCCTGGGGCTCGGCGTGCTCGTGTCGTCCGTGCTCGTCCAGCTCGGCTCGGCACCGCGCGTCTTGCCGTATCTCGTCCTGCTCGGGCTGTTCGCGATCGCGTTCGCGGGCGCGTGGTGGATGCCGGAGCCGGTCCTCGAGCGGTCGCGCCTCCGGCTGAAGGTCGAACGGCCCAGCGTCCCGGCAGTGGTTCGCCGGCCGTTCTTGATCGCCGGACTGGCCGTGCTCTCGTCGTGGTCGATCGGCGGCCTCTTCTTCTCACTCGGCCCGCAGCTCGGCGCGCATCTCTTCAACTCGACCAACGTGATCGTGTCGGGCATCGGCATCGTGGCGCTGGCGGGCTCGGCGGCGCTGTCCCAGCTGCTGCTCGGGCGCACCGCGCCCTGGATCGGCGCCAGCGCCGGCTCGGTCGGGCTCGCGGCCGGAACGCTCCTGATCGTCACCGCCGCCGCCCTCGACTCGAGCGTGCTGTTCCTCGCCGGCTCGATCCTCGGCGGCGCGGGCTTCGGCATCGCGTTCCTCGGGGGTCTCCGCGCGCTCGTCGTCGCGATCCCGCCGGAGCACCGCGCTTCGGTCATGTCGGCGTTCTACGTCGTTGCGTACGCCTCGCTGTCGGTGCCCGCCGTGCTCGCCGGCCTCGTGGTCACGCACCTCGGCCTGCAGACGACCTTCGAGAGCTTCGGCAGCGTCGTCGCCGGAATCGCCCTGATCGTCGCGTTCGAAGCCTGGCGGACAAGGCCCGTCGCGATCACATAGCCGTCACGGAGGCCGACGCAACCGCGGCGAGGCCCTCGACCGCGTCGGACGACGACGTGTGCTCGACGCCGGCCGCGCGGTACGCGTCGTCCTCGTCGAGCGTCTCGTGCTCGAGCAACGCCTTGGCGAGCGAGTCCAGCTGCGGACGGTGCTCGGTCAGAAGCGCGACCACCTCCGTATACGCGCCTTCGACGAGACGGCGAACCTCCTCGTCGATCACCTCCTGCGTGTGCGCCGACACTTGTGCCGCGCCGGGGAGCAGCGGCCCCCGGTCCTCGGACGGCAGCACGGTCAACGGCCCGATCGCGTCGCTCATCCCCCAGCGGCCGACCATCTGGCGCGCGATCTGCGTCAGCTGCTGGATGTCGGACTCGGCGCCGGTCGTCGGCTGGCCGTAGACGATCTCCTCTGCCGCGCGGCCGCCGAGCGAGACCTTGATCTTGGCGATGAGCTCGCTGCGCTCGTAGTTGAAGCGGTCGGCGTCGGGCGCGGAGAACGTCACGCCCAGCGCCTGTCCGCGCGGGATGATCGAGATCTTGCGAACGGGATCGGCGCCCGGCGTGAGCATGCCGACGACGGCATGTCCCCCTTCGTGGTACGCGGTCCTCCGGCGGTCGGCCTCGCTCATCATCACCTGACGCTCGGCGCCGAGGACGATCCGCTCGAGGGCGTCGGTGAAATCGGCCTCGAGCACCTTGTCGTGATCGCGCCGTGCGGCCAGCAGCACCGCCTCGTTGACGAGGTTGGCGAGATCGGCGCCGACCATGCCCGGCGTGGTCCCGGCGATCCGCCCGAGGTCGACGTCGTCGCCGAGCGGCACGGAGCGCGTGTGCACCTCGAGGATCTGCTTCCGCCCGGCCCGGTCCGGAGGGGAGACGGCGACACGGCGATCGAAGCGGCCGGGCCGAAGCAGCGCCTGATCGAGGACGTCCGGGCGGTTCGTCGCCGCGATCACGATCACGCTGGTCGACGAGTCGAACCCGTCCATCTCGGTCAGGATCTGGTTCAGGGTCTGCTCGCGCTCGTCGTTCCCTCCGCTGAACCCCGCCACGCCCGATGTTCGCGCGCGGCCGATCGCGTCGAGCTCATCGATGAAGACGATCGAGGGCGCGGCCTCCTTCGCCTGGGCAAACAGGTCGCGCACGCGGGCCGCTCCGATGCCGACGATCGCCTCGACGAACTCCGATGCCGACAACGAGAAGAACGGCACGCCGGCCTCGCCGGCGACGGCACGCGCGAGCAGCGTCTTTCCCGTGCCGGGCGCGCCGCTGAGCAGGACGCCGTGCGGGATCCGCCCGCCGAGTCGCTGGTACTTGCCGGGATGGCGAAGGAAGTCGACGACCTCGCTCAGCTCCGCCTTGACCTCGTCGATCCCGGCCACGTCGGCGAACGTGACCGGGTCCCGCGACGGCTGGTACCGGCGGGCACGCGAGCGACCGAACGCGCCGAGCATCCCCTGCACGTTCCCCGCCCGGCGCGTCGCGAAGACGAGCAGGGCGACGAGCAGGATCGTCGGGCCGAAGCCGAGCAGGACGCTCTCCCACCAGGGCGCCCTCGAGCTCAGCGGTTTGGCATTCACGACCACGCCCTTCGACTCGAGCAGCTTGGACAGGGCGTTGGTGTCGGCGAAGGCCGGAATCTCGGTCAGGAAGCGCGTCGATGCCTTGGACCCGTTGTAGCTCTCGGGTTGCTTGAACGTGCCCTGGATCGCCGTCCCCTTCGAGGTGATCGACACCACGTCACCCTTGGACACGCTACTGAGGAAGTACGGGCTGTACGGCACCCGCACACGAGACGCAGGCTGGGTCGCGCGCTGGCTCGCCCAGAAATTCACCGCAAACAGCGCGAGCACGAGCGCGGCAACACGCCAGCTGAATCGGAAGCGGGGCAGCCCGGGCGGCGTGCCCGGAGGCGGTGCGCCGCCCGGCTGGTCGTTCCGAGCCGGAGTGGTCATCCAACCACGATGTCATGTAGGCCCTCGCTCGCAAAGACGCGTCGTGATGGCTTTTCGCCGAGAGGCAGGCCGTCTCTAAGATCGTTGAACTCCGCTCGTCACCCGAGCACGCAACGAACCAGGGGGAAAACGCATGTCAAGAGCACTTCGCAGCACGGCCGCGGGCCTGCTCGGGATCGTGGCGGCCGCTGCGATCGCGGTGGGCGCAAGAGCCGTCTCGAGCGACTCGACGCCGGTCGGACCGCTTCCCGCGGGCCCGGTCTCGACGATCCAGACGCAGAAGGGCGAGCTCGTCGCCGTCGCACTGCCCCACCGGGCGAACGGCCGCGTCTGGCGGATCGCGCGCCCGGTCAACGCCAAGGTCGTCCGCGAGGTGAGCGAGGCCGATGTCGGCAACTCGGTCGTCATCGTGTTCAAGGCCGCGGGCTCGGGCAATGCCACGGTGTCCTTCGGGCTCACGCGCGGTGAGACGGCGAAGGCCTACGAGTCGCGTCGCTTCAATATCCACGTCCGCTAACCCTCGACGGAGGAGGTCCGTCTGATGGCTCGCATCTCGCGTGGCTTCACCGGCCGGCGGCACACGTCGGTCGACCCGGCTCGGGTGCCGCCCGGGCAGTACGTGACGGAGGACTTCCCGGTGCTCTCGGCCGGGCCGACTCCCCACCACCCGCTCGAGTCGTGGAGCTTCACGATTCAGGGTGCGGTCGGCGAGTCCGTCTCGTGGAGCTGGACGGAGCTGAACGCACTGCCGAGTGAGACGGTCACTGTCGACATCCACTGCGTCACGAAGTGGTCGAAGCTCGACACCGTCTGGAAGGGAGTTTCGATCGATGTGCTCCTCGACGGCGTCGACACGAGCGCCGAGTATGTGACGGCGTTCTGCGACGGCGGCTACACGACCAACCTGCCGCTGGCCGACGTGACCGGCGGCAAGGCGTGGGTCGCCTACGCCTACGCCGAAGAGCCGCTCGAGGCGCAGCACGGCGGGCCCGCGCGGCTGCTCGTGCCGCATCTCTATTTCTGGAAGAGCGCCAAATGGGTGCGCGGGCTCGAGCTCCGCACGGAGGACGAACCGGGGTTCTGGGAGAGCTACGGCTACCACAACTACGGAGACCCGTGGAAAGAACAGCGTTACCAAGGCGACTGAACTGGCAGCTCGCGAACGTGGTCGAGCAGGTCGACGAGACGCCGCGCGTGCGCAGCATCGTGCTCGACTGCCCGGACTGGCCCGGGCACCGCTCGGGCCAGCACGTCGACGTGCGTTTGACCGCCGAGGACGGCTACGTGGCCCAGCGCAGCTACTCGATCGCGTCCGCGCCGGAGGACGGCTACGTGGTGCTGACCGTCGAGCGACTCGAAGACGGCGAGGTCTCGACGTATCTCGTCGACGAGCTGCGCCCGAGCGACGAGCTCGAGCTGCGGGGCCCGATCGGCGGGTACTTCGTGTGGGAAGAAGCACTCGGCGGGCCCCTGCTGCTCGTCGCGGGCGGATCCGGGATCGTCCCGCTGCGCTCGATGCTGCGACACCGGGCCGCCGCGAAGAGCAAGGTGCCGGTCAGGCTGCTCTATTCGTCGCGAACGCTGGCGGACGTGATCTACCACGACGAGCTCGAGCGGCTCGCGGCCGACGACGAGGTCGATATCCGCTTCACGCTCACGCGTGACTCGCCCGAAGGGTGGCTCGGCTACCGGCGACGCATCGACCGGGAGATCCTCGAGGACGTGGCCTGGTCGCCGGACGACCGGCCGCTCGCGTACGTGTGCGGCCCGACGGCCCTCGTCGAGGCTGTCGCCAGCACCCTCGTGGAGCTTGGGCACGAGGCGTCGCGCATCAAGACCGAGCGTTTCGGGCCGAGCGGGTCGTAGAGCCGATGGCCGTGCCCGAGAACGTGTTCCACGACGCCCTCGACGGAAACGCGATCGCAGGCCTGCTCGTCGAGGTCTTCGGGCTCGAGCTGACGACCGCGACCGGCGAGTGCGCAAGCTGTGGCGCCCGCGCGCCGCTTGCCGAGACCGCCGTCTACCTACGCGCGCCGGGCACCGTTGTCCGCTGCCGGACCTGTCACAGCGCGCTGATGGTGCTCGTCAGCATCCGCGGGACGACGTGCGTCGACCAGCGGGGCCTGGCCGGCCTCGAGCTCGCGTGAGCCGCAACCAGCGGCTGACACTGGCCGCCGCGATCCTCGGCTCGGGGGTGGCGGCGATCGACGGCACGATCGTCAACGTCGCGTTGCCCGCGATCGAGCACGATCTCGGCGGCGGGTTGCCGGCTCAGCAGTGGGTGTCGAATGCGTACCTGCTCGCGCTCGGGTCGCTGATCCTGATCGGAGGCTCGCTCGGGGACATCTACGGCGAGCGGCGGATCTTCGCGATCGGCGTCGCGGGCTTCGGCGTCATGTCGCTCGCCTGCGCGCTCGCGCCCACGATCGACGCGCTGATCGCTGCCCGCGCGTTACAAGGCGCAGCCGGAGCGCTCCTGACGCCGAGCTCGCTGGCGATCATCGTGGCCGCGTTCTCGCCCAGCGAACGTGGCGCGGCGATCGGCTCGTGGACGGCGTGGGGCGGGATCGCGACGATCATCGGGCCGCTCGCAGGCGGCTGGATCGTCGACCGCGCCTCCTGGCGGTGGATCTTTGCGCTCAACGTCCCGTTCATCCTCGTGACGCTGGTACTGATCTACGTGGCAGTGCCGGCGACGGCGCGCGCGGTCGGCCGCCGCGTCGATTTTGTCGGCGCGACTCTCTGTGTGCTCGGGCTCGGCGGGTTCGTGTTCGCGCTGATCGAGCAGCCGCGCTACGGCTGGAGCAGCCCGGTCATCTACGTGCCGCTCGTCGGCGGTCTCGGCGCGCTCACCGCGTTCCTCTTCTACGAGCGCCAGGCGTCGCAGCCGATGCTGAAGCTCGAGCTCTTCAAGAGCCGCAATTTCAGCATTGCAAATGCGGAGACACTGACGATGTACGCCGGTCTCTCGATCCTCTTCTTCTTCCTCGTCATCTTCCTGCAGGAGGTCGCAGGCTTCACAGCGCTGCGGAGCGGCCTGACGACGATCCCCGTGACGGTCATGATGTTCCTGCTCTCGCGGCGTTTCGGTGCGCTCGCCGATCGCTACGGGCCGAGGTTCTTCATGAGCGTCGGCCCGTTCATCGCGTCGGGCGGGATCCTGCTCTTCCTGAGCACCGGGCTCCACACGACCTACCTGCGCGATCTGCTCCCGGGCCTGCTCGTCTTCGGGCTCGGATTGTCGATGACCGTTGCTCCGCTCACGGCAACGGTGATGGCGGACGCGGGCGGTAGCGATGCAGGGATCGCCTCAGCGATCAACAACGCGATCGCCCGCGTCGCCGGTCTGGTCGGCATCTCCGTGGCCGGCGTCGTGGTGGCCCACACCCTCGTCGGCGACTCGTTCGCCGCCAATGCGTCGTCGGTCCGGGCGTTTCACCAGGTGGTCGTCATCTGCGCGGTGCTGATCGCGGCCGGCGGCGTCGCGGGCGCGCTCGGGATCACGAACGCGCGCCGCGCGGTCAAGGCCGAGGACTGCCCGGGCGGCCAGCTCGTCGGAAGCCCCGCGGCCGCAACCGAGTCCGGCTGACGGCAGGAGCGTAGAGTCGCCCCGTGCACTCTCGCTGGTCGTTGGCCTCCAGCGGCTCGATCCTCTCGATCGCGAGCGACGGCTCGATCCTCTCGATCGGCTCGGTCGGGTCGATCGGCTCGATCGGCTCGATCGGATCCGTCGGCTCGGTGCTCTCGATCGGCTCGGCGGGCTCGGCCGGCTCGGCGCTGTCGTTTGCCTCGAAGCGCTCCCTCCTCTCGGCCTGCGCGGCCGACGGCATCGGCGGTCGGCCGATGGGACGCAGGCAGCGGCTGGCGGTGGGCGTCGGCCTGCTCGCCGTCGGCGCGCTCCTGCTGACCCGAGGCTGAGTTTTCAGGCCGTGGCGAGCGCGCGTCGCTCGCTCACGGCTCGGGCAGGCGCGACGAGGAGGGCCTGGAGCCGGCGGGCGGCGTCGAGATGGTCGCCCGTCCAGATGATCCGGATCCCGACTGCACCGGCGGACCCGGCCTCGCCGAGGAGATCGTGGCGGACGGCTTCCGCCAGGCGGCCCTCGGCGCGATCGTCCTTGGGAAGCCCGTCGGGCACACCGCCTCGGCCGACGAGGCCGGCCGCGAACTCCTCGTACCAGCCGGCGACGGCATCTGCGGTCGTGAGGAGCTCGCGGCAGGCGGCGCTTCGGTCGCCGCCGGAGCGGCCATCGTCGCGCTCCCAGAGATCCAGGACGGCGTCGCCCGCAAGCCGCAGTCCCACGACCCCGGTCAGGAGGCCCGTCACCTCCGCGAGCGGGACCGGCTTGGGGCCACGCTCGGCCAGGTACCCGCGAAACGCGTCGTCGAGGCGCCGGGCCGCCGCGGCTGCGCGCACCGCCTCGTCCGCCGGCGCGGGCCGCGGGGCGGTGCCGAGGTCGCACCGGCCCGTGCCGAACCCGACCGTCGCGGCGAGATAACGAGCGCTGTCGCTGTATGCCTCCGCCAGCGCCCGGCCCAGCGCCGCGCCGGCTCCGCGCGGCCAGAACAGCAAGCCCACGACGAGGCTGACCGCGCAGCCAAGCGCGACATCCTCGACACGCACGAGCCCCACGCGCCAACCGGCGGGCTGGATGATGTTGAAGAGGATCACGATGGTCAGCGTGAACGCGGCCTGCCCGACCGCGAACGAGATCGCGGCGGGCGCGAACCCTGCGAACAAGACCGCGGGCGGGAGCAGGACCCACAGCACCGTGCTGTCGGTTCCCGCCAGCGCAAGCAGGCCGGCGCCGACGACGAAACCGGCGGCGGTGCCGAGCAAGCCGCGCACGATGCTCTGGCCGGTGTTGAGGGCATTCGATCGCAGCACCGAGAGGGTGCCGAGCACGACCCAGAACGAATGCTGAACGCCAGATCGCTCGGCGACGAACACGGCGAGTGCGAGGCCGATCGCACCGCGCACGCTGTTGTGCAGCCACACGGAGTGGCGGTCGAAGTGCGAAATCGCGCGCTCGTGCGCTGCCGATGCCGGACCGGCGAAGCCGGCTGGGCGGCGACCGAGCAATCGCTCGAGCCAGCTCCGTCGCTCGGCTGCTGCGGCCAGCTCGATGTTGGCCGCGATCTGAGAGACGACGAAGCTCAACTCCTGCGCGCGGAAACCGGGGTCGAGGGAGTTGATCAGCTCCGTCATCTGCTGCTCCATCGCGTCCGTGAGCACGGCGCGAGGCAGTTCGAGTGCGGTCGTTCGCTCGATCTCCGCGAGCCGTTCGTGCAGCTCGGCCACGGCGGCGCGCAGGTCCTCCGGGCTCCTCCCCGGCACCTCGAGCAGATCGGCGCCGAGCTCGAGCGCCGACGCCGCCGCCGTCTTCACCGCACAGACGTCCCGGGTCGCCGGCTGCGCCCCGTCACCCGGCTCCGGTGTCTGGAAGATCAGCGCGCTCAACCAGTTCACCTCGTCCACGAGGCGCACGATGGCCCGGGCAGCAGTGCTCAACCCGGTCGGCCGATAGGGCGTCGCGAAGAACACCCGGCGAAGCTCGCCGACCGCCGCGTCCGCTCGCCCGATCGCAGCGTCGAGCTCGGCCCGTGACGGCTGCTCGGGGCCGCCGAGGCGAAAGGCGGCGTCGAGGCGAAGCCGGCCGGCGAGCTCGCGACACGACGCGATCGCCGCCTGGCGCAGCGGTTCGCGAGTCGGGGCAGGCCACAACCACCAGACGGCGAAAAACGCTGCCGACGCCGCCATTCCCCACCCGGCAAGCCGGTCCGGGATCGACGAGTTCGGCGCCGCGAGCGAGACCGGCAGGATGAACGCGAGCAGCAGCGCCGCCGACGCACTGGCGAGCATGGAGCTGACGACGCCGGCGAACAGCACCACGAAGCCGACGACCGCCATGGTGAGCGCGCCGAGCCAGGCCGAGCGCGACGCGAGGGTGCCGACGCAGACGAGCAGAGCGCCCGCAATGCCGAGCGCGGCTTGCGCCTGGAGACGATCGCGCATCGGCCCGCCGAACTCGACCAGCGACAGCGTGGCGAACGATCCGAACGCGGCGAATGTCGCCACCGACGGGTTTCCGATCACCTCGTACCCCACGGCGAACAGCGCCGGCATGACGACCGCCGTCCGCGCGGCCCGGCGCAATGCCGCGAGCGCGGGATCGCGCGCACGCACCCAGCCCAACGGATCGAGATGCGACCGCTCCGCCACGGAGTACGTCTATCAACCGTCTCTCGGTGTCCGCAACGGTCGCCCGTCGCCTGTGTAAACCCTGGTTGACACCGTCGAATCGACCTATATAGGATCGGCGTTCTGCGGCGATGTTCGCTGAGACCTGCGGCGGCAGGTTCGGTGGGGGTCAGAGACCGGACGACGCACCGACCGAGTTAGACCGAGGGGGCGCCTCACACGCAGAGGGCGCTTTGGGAGGACAGGGGTGACGGCAATGGCGCCGCCGGCGATGAAGTCGGCGACACGCGCCTCTCCCGCTTGGCCTGCCTGCTCGCGGTCACGCTGCTCGTCTTCGCAGCCTGGTCGGCGACGGCACGGGCCGGCGATTCGGGCACGACACCGACCGCGAGCTCCGCGTCGGCGAGCCCAGCGGCGGACACCGCCGCTGCGCAACCGACCGCAGCCGGCACGGGCGACGCGGCACCGACCGACGCGGCACCGAGCAACGACGCACCGACGTCGACGACGACGTCGAGCACGTCGGGCACGAATCCGAACGACACGACAGCGACCCCTGCAGCGACGGGCCCGAGCGCCGCGAGCTCGAGCAACACGAGCTCGAACGACAACGTGCCGAGCGACGGCGCGGCGAGCTCGTCCAACGAAGTGAGCTCGACGCCGAGCGCCGCTTCGCCTTCGACCTCCGATCCGGGCAACACCGCTTCTGACCCGACGACGAGCACGACAGCATCACCGGCCACGACATCGCCGACGACCACTGCTGCTGCAACGCAGGGCGATGCAAACGCGACGCAGACCACACCCGCGAACACCAACGTCACGGTGCTCGTCGGGCAGCCGGGTAACGGCAACGGGACGGCGCAGTCGAACAACGCGTCGGCCAACGCACAGGCATCCGCGGCCGCCAATGGCACCGCAGGTGCAAACGCAAGCGCAGCGGCAAACGCGAACGCGCAAGCGACCCAGGACAACCCGAGCAACCTCAACGTGACCGTCCGCGTGAACAGCCCCGGCAACGACGGCGCGGTCAACCAGGTGAACACCGCCGAGGCGAATGCGAACGCCCGCGTGGACACGGCGATAGCGGCAGCCGCCGCGGCCAGAGCGGCAGCCGCCGCAGCGCAGACCGCCGCGCAGAACATCAACGTCGCCGTTCGAGTCGGAAGCCCGGGGGACCAAGGCCCGGTCTCCCAGAGCAACAACGCCGTCGCGACGGCGGGGAACGCGGACGGGACCGACGTGCAGGTTCCCACCGCGCCCGACGCGATCTCGGCAGTCACGAACGACGCGACGCTCGACCAACAGCTCGCGCAGTGCCCGCAGAGCGCATGCACACCCGGCCAGGCACCGACGAGTGACCCGGCTGCTCCTCTCGCGGCGGGAACGACCGATACGACCGCAACCGCAACACAGACCGCGCCGAGCAACGTCAACGTCTCGGTTCGCGTGGCGAGCCCGGGCACCGACGGACAGGCGACGCAGACGAGTGAAGCCTCCGCGACGGGCGCGACCGCGTCGGCGACCACGACCGGAGGCGACAACCTCAACGTGGCGGTCGTCGTCCCGAGCAGCGACCCGGTGACAGGCCCCAACAGCACCGATCCATGGACGTGGACCTGGAACTGGTCGGGCGAGACGGTCCCGGCGACCCCGGATGCGGCCTCGACCGCGTCGAGCGACTGGAACTGGAACTGGGCGAGCGCGCCGGCGCCGGCGGCTCCGACCGCCGCGACGGCCGGTCACTGGATCTGGACGTGGACGTGGACCCGCAGCGACGGCTCGAGCGTGAGCTACACCTCGGACCTCGCATGCTCGTGCGAGTGGGTCTGGACGTGGACGTGGGACTGGGACACCCCGCCGCCGTCCCTGCCCCCCGTCGCTCCGCCCGAAGGGGCCAGCCCCCCGGACGCGGAGCCCGCGCCGCAGGTGACCCAGTCGAACACCGCCACCGCGACCGCGACCGCCGGCTCGAGCACGACGGTGACGCAGACATCCGATCCGGGTGAGACCGCGACCTCCGCGGCGGTGGATCCGAGCTCGACCGCAGACCAGTCGATCTCGAGCTCGCAGGTCGTGCAGGCGAGCGCGAGCGCCCTCCAGAACGACGTCACGAACTTCAGCTTCGTCGGCGCCGGAGACCTCGAGTCGCTCTCGCAGGGCAACGAAGCCGGTGCCAATGCGGGCGCGAGCGCCGAGCTCGTCGCCGGCCAGGCCGTCGTGCAGAGCCAGAGCGGGGCCGTGGACGGCGTTCTGCAGGTCGCCCAGGCCGCCCAGTCGCTCGTCAACCAGCAGATCGCGCAGGCGTCGGCCATCGCCCAGCAGACCGCGACGCGGAACGCAAGCAGGGTCTGGGCGCCGGCCCCGACCAGCGTCCCGATCGGCGCGATCGCGCAGTCGAACACCGCCACCGCGACCGCCGTCGCAGCCGACCAGGCAGAGGCCCAGCAGGTTGCCTTCCAGACCCAGGCCGGGGCAGGGCAGGAGCAGACGGCGCAGGCGGGCCAGTTGTTCGCGAACTCGCAGACGGCGACCGCCGCCGCGTCGAGCTCCCAGGTCCGCGTCGCGAACCTCAGCGACGTCCTGATCCCGGCCGGCGGGATCTCGAACCCGTCCCTGACCCAGAGCAACGAGCTCTCGACCGCCGCGGTCGCAGCCAACAGCGACCAGGGATCGCAGACCGTCGTCCAGGCCGCTGCAGGTCAGTTCGTGGTCTGGCACGAGACTGCCTCTCAGGCGGGATCCGTCCGCCAGGGCGGCGACTCCGGCTCCGGCCTCTCGTCGGTCGACCGGACGAACGTCGCCGGCTGGCGCGGGCTGATCGCAGGCCCGGCCGGGGCGCCCGCCCCGACGCTGCTCGCCGCTCCCTCCGCAGAGCCCGACAGCTTCCTCATCGACTTCCCGGCGCCGCCGGTCGCGGTCGTGGTCCGGACGGTGCTCTTCCCCACGGCGCCTGCGGCCCGGAAGAGCCCGCGCGCGCCGGCGCCGCGGGCCTCGACGGCGAAGATTGCGACGGCGACCAGCCAGGTGGCGGGGGCCCACTTCGAGCGCCAGGTACCCGCCGCGACCCCGCTCGTCCTGAGCGTGACGCCGGGTAGCTTCGCCGCGCTGCCGGCCCTCGGTGCCGACACCGGCGGCGGGTCGCTCGCCCGCTCCCGCGGGTCGAACTTGCCGTCACCGTTCTGCCCGCCTTCGTGCGGCAACGGATCTTTCGGAATGGCGTTCGGAGGCGCCGGCGGAGCTGCCTCGGGCAGCTTCGTCGCGACGCTCGCGCCGTTCCGTCTCTTTGCAGCTCCCGGTGCTGGGTGGCTGCGAATCGAAGCGCCGGACCTTGGGCGGCCGGCGGACACCGCTCCGATCGAGCACCCCGGGTAGGCCGGTCTCCGACTGACCTCAACCCGCCGGGCTCTTGGGACCCCGGCGTTACTGGGAAACATTCAACGCTCGTAAAGGAGCACAAATCGTGTCTAGAACAACACGGTGGCTGCTCGGAACATTCGTAGCTCTCGCCGCCCTCGCCATCGGGATTCCGACGGCGCTGGCGCAAGACCCGCCCGTGGTTACCGTCACGATCAACGTGGCAGGCAGCCAGACGAGCGCGGTCGACCAGAGCAACGCGAATGCGAGGAGCGGCAACGCGAACGCCAACGGCGGAATCGCCGCAGGCGGCGACGCGAGCGGAATCGGCGGGAACGCCGCCAACGCGAACGTCAATGCCGGCGGTAACGCCAACGGCGGCAGCGCCGGCACCTGCCAGCACGCTGGATGCGACGCATCCGGCGGCGCCGGCGGGGCTGTCGGCGCCACGTCCTCCGGCGATGCCAACGGTGATACGACCGCTGTGAGCGGCGACACCGGTGGGAACTCGGCAGGGGATGCCTCGAACGTCGGTGTCGGTGGAAACGGCGGGTCGACCGGGGACAACACCTCCGGCGACGCGACGTCGGTCGGACACGGCGGAGGCGCCGCTTCCGGCGGCAACACCGGCGGCGACGCAGCATCGGTCGGCGGAGTCAGCGGGGACGCTGCTTCGGTCGGCGGCGATGCTGCCAGCAGCGGCGGCAATGGCGGGAACGCCAGGGCCGGCGCGGCGGCCGGATCGTCCTCTGGGGACGCAGCCGGCGGCAACGGCTCGAGCGGCGACGCAACGGGTGGCGACGCGATCAACGGAGACAACACCTCCGGCGACGCAACCAGCCGTGCGCGGAGCGGCGGCGGCGGTAACGGAGGCAACTCCGGCAACGCCAACGCAAGCACGGGCGCAAGCGACGCAACCGGCGGTAACGGCGGAAGCGTCGGCGACACCAGCCTCGCCTCCGTTGGTGGAGACGGTGGCGCGGCAGCCTCGGCACCGCTCGCAGTGGGCGGAGCATCCGGGGACGCCGGTGCAGGCGGTTCGTCGGGAGCGGGCGCAGGACCGGCCACCTCCGGCGGAGCCGGCAGCGGGGACGCCACGGCCGGTGGAGCCGGCAGCGGCTCCGGCACCGGTGGAGCAGGGATGAGCGGGGACAGCACCGCCTCCGCAGGTAGTGGCGCAACCGGCGGAGCCGGCGGGTGCGAGCAGCTCGACCGGCGGTGCCGGTGGATCTGCCACCTCCGGCAATGCTGGCGCTGGAGCCGGCAACCGGCGGCGGGGTCACCTCGGTGGCCACCGGCGGTGCTGGAACTGGCGGAGCAGCCACTTCTGGTGACGTGGGCAGCGGTTCGTCGACCGGCGGTGCCGGCTCGGCGGGCGGCAACCCGACGTCGGCAGCGAGCAGCGGCGTCTCGAACGCCGGTGCGATCGGTGCTGTCAACACCACCCATGCCATCGGCGGCGTTTCGGCCGGCGGCAACGGTGGTGCGATCGTCGGTGGCGTGGGCGGAAATGCAACCGGTGGCGCCGCGACGGCGTCCCCCTCGCAGACCGCAAATGCCGGCGCCGGAACAGGCGTCGGCGGCAATGCGAACGCCAACGGTGGAGGCGCGACGAGCGGAGCCGCTTCGGTCGCCAACACCGCGTCGGTCAGTCAGATCCTCGCCCAATCGCTCGGGGACATCATCTTCACGTTCCCGATCTTCAGCGTCTGAGGAGCATCACGGACGGAATGACACCCACGACCAGCCACAGCGAGAACGCACCGTCGACCGCCCGGCCGCCCAGGGGCCGGGACGGTCGGCGGTGCCTCTCGCTGCGGCCAGCGTCCTGGGTCAGCGGAGGTAGAGGCCACCGTCGGTCGCGCGGTTCCCAAGCCAGCGCGGCCGGCGGTGCACCGCCGCCTACCCAAAGCTGTGCCGAGCACACCCGCGCAAGCAGCTCCGAGGCTTGCGCGGGTGTGCTCACCGTTCGTGATGCACGTGCATTCCGAGACGACGCTGACGCCACCTGGACGGGCGTCAGCGTCCGCGGCGCGTAGATCCGGGGTCAGACCCGCGGACACGTCCGCGGAAGCCGATGTCGGCGCATGGTTGAGCCAGATCCCCGCGAGCCCGTTTCCAGTTCGTGACACTCGACAGGCCCGGTCGAGACATGTCGGGGGTCAGACCCCTACATGTCCCGACAGAACTAGAGTTCGGGGCGACACCGTGGGGTACGAGCTCGAGTTCGAGGACACGTTCGAGGGGGGCACGCTCGCCACGGATCGTTGGCTCCCCTACTACCTGCCGCACTGGAGCAGCCGGGAGCGGTCGGCCGCGCGGTACGAGCTCTCCGGCGGTTTTCTGCGGCTGCTGATCGCTGCCGAACAGCAGCCGTGGTGCCCGGAGTTCGACGGCGGGGTCCGGGTCTCGTCGCTGCAGACGGGCGCGTTCGCGGGGCCTCTCGGGAGCACGATCGGGCAACACCGGTTCAATCCGGACGCCTTCGTGCGCGAAGCGCAGCCGAATGTGCGCCTCTACACCCCACGGTACGGCCGGATCGAGCTTCGCGCGAGGGCGAGCGACGACCCGAACGTGATGGTCGCGCTCTGGCTGATCGGGTACGAGGACGAGCCTGACCGGTCGGCGGAGATCTGCATCTGCGAGCTCTTCGGCCGAGACATCGAGGCCGGCGCTGCGACGGTCGGGGTCGGGGTGCACCCTTTCGGCGACCCCCGAATAGCGGACGACTTCACACGCATGACCCTCCCCATCGACGCGTGCGCCTTCCACGTCTACGCCGCCGAGTGGACCTCGGCGAGCGTTGCGTTCCTCGTCGACGGCGAGGTCGTCAAGACGGTCGACCAGTCACCGGCCTACCCCATGCAGCTGATGCTGAGCATCTACGAGTTCCGACCCGCGGAGACCGTCGAGCCGACGGGGCCCTACCCAAAGGAGTTCGTCGTCGACTATGTCCGCGGGTACCGGCTCACTGCGTGACGTCGTGGGCGGTCACCGTGGCGGCTCCAAGCAGGATCTCCGGCAGGCCCGGGTCCGGAGCGAGCTCGGGATGCAGGAGGTGCGCCAGCTGGCGGACGCCGTCGGCGAGGCGTGGCGCGGGGCGCGAGTAGTAGGCGTCGCCGTCGACCGCCACCGCCGGGCACGGCAGCTCGAGCCCGGCCGCCCGCGAGGCGGCCTCGAGGACGCCGAAGCCGCACGGGCCGACGATCACGAGCTCCGGTGCGAGCGCCACCACCTCCGCCCAGGTCGTCGAGCGGGAGGGCGTGCCCGCCACGCCGAGGACGTCCTCGCCGCCGGCGAGCCCGATCATCTCGGGCAGCCAGTGCCCGGCGCAGAACGGCGGGTCGATCCACTCTGCGAAGAAGACGCGCCGTCGCGGGGCGCCGAACACAGGGCGGGCTGCGAGCTCGAGCGTGTCGCGCATCTGCGCCGCCAGCTCCTCACCCCGCTCGGCGACGCCGAGGCGCATCGCGAGCAGGCGAACCGAGTCGGCCACCTCGCCCAGCGTGCGCGGATCGAGGGACACGACCGCCGCCTCGACCGGGCACGCCGAGGCGAGGTCGCCGCTCGAGACCGCGCAGACCGCGCAGAGATCCTGCGTCACGATCACGTCGGGCGCCAGTGATTCGATCAGATCGGCGTCGACCGTGTACAGCGACCGGCCGTCGCGAACCGACGCGCGAACGGCGTCGTCGATCTCCAGGCTCGACATGCTCGCGGGGTCGATCTTCGCCGCGGTGACCACCGGCTTGCCGACCACCTCGGGCGGCCAGCGGCACTCGTCCGACACCCCGACCAGCGAATCGATCAATCCGAGGTCGGCGATGATCTCCGTCGCGCTCGGAAGGAACGAGCAGATGCGCATCGCGACACGTTAGTAGTCGGAGTGCTCGAGGTGCGCGCGCAGGGCCCGTTCCGCCCGTGCCGGGCTCCGCGCCTCCAGCATGTCGGCGATCCTCTCGTGCTCCGCGTACACCTCCTGGAGGTGCCCGACGGGCCGCGTCGTCCCGAGGCGCATCACGCGAACGAAGCCGCGGAGCTGGCTCAGAAACCGCTCGACGATCGGCAGGCCGGCTGCCGCGGCAATGTGCAGGTGGAACTGCTCGTCGAGCTCGATGAAGGTGTCCTCACGCCCCGCGTCGACCGCGCGCTTCTGCTGGATCAAGAGCAAGCGAAGCTGGTCGATCTGCGCGATCGTCATCGTCTCGCACGCGCGCTGAACCGAGAGCGATTCGAGTGCGACGCGCACATCACGCACCTCACGCCGATGCTCGGCGGAGAAGCCGCTGACGACCAGTTGCCGCCGCGGCCCCAGCTCGAGCAGGCCCTCTCGCCGCAGCGTCTGGAGCGCCTGCCGGACGGGCGTCTTCGAGATCCCGAGCTCCTCGGCGACCGCGCCCTCCGCGACCACGCTGCCGGGCAAGAGCAGGCCGCGCAGGATCTCGTTCCGGACGTGGTCGTAGGCACGGTCGCCGAGGCTCGCACGGCTGTCCTGCGGACCCGTGTACGTCACGCAGGCCCCCGCTGTAGCATCGGGCCGTGCTGCGCATCGGTGTTCTCGGCGCCGCGAACATCGCGCGCAAGGTCGTGATCCCGTCGATCCTGCGCGCGGACGGCGTCGAGCTCGTGGCGATCGCGAGCGAGTCTCCAAGGTCGGCCGACGTTCCTCGCGCGAGACCGATCTCACGACCGCGCGACGGCCGTCGCGCTTCGCGACGCCGTGCGCGCCTGCACCGTACGACGAGCTGCTCGCCGACGACGACGTCGACGCGGTCTACATCGCCGCTCCCGAACCACCTCCACGCGCGAGTGGTCGAAGCGGGCCGCCGACGCCGGCAAGCACGTCCTGTGCGAGAAGCCGGCGCGCCAGGACGCGCGCCGAGGCCGAAGACATGATCGAGCACTGCATCGCGCGCGGCGTCATCTGGATGGAGGCGTTCATGTACCGCTTCCACCCGCAATGGCAGCTCGTGCTGCGACCGTCTGCGCGACGGCGCGATCGGCGAGCTGCGGCGGTCCGCTGCGTCTTCACCTTCACCGTGCGCGAGCCCGGAAAACATCCGCCGCCGGCCCGAGACATCGGCGGCGGCTCGCTCTACGACGTCGGCGTACTACTGCGTCAACGCGTCGCGCTGGATCGATCGGGCGCCCGCCCGTCGCCGTCTGCGGCGAGCATGTCGCTCGGCCCGGAGGGCATCGACGAGGAGTTCGCAGGGCCTGCTCGACTTCGGCGACGGCCGGCATGCCCTGATCGCGACAGCCTTCACGCAGCCGTACCGCCACGAGGTCGAGCTGCTCGGCACCGAGCCGGCCGGATCCGGGTGCCGAGCGCCTTCGTGAACCGCAGCGATCCGGTCACCGTCGAGCTCGAGGACGCGGCCGGCGCCTGGACGCTGCTCGAGGTGCCGGGCGACGACGAGTACCGGCTCGAGGTCGAGGACTTCGCCGCGCTGCGTGCGTGCAGGGCGCCAGCCGCGAGGTCGTCTCGCACGACGACACGCTCGCGAACATGGCCGCGGTCGACGCGCTGTACGAGGCCGCACGCAGCGGCCGCCGGGTCACGCTCTAGTCCGTTCACCTCGGTAGCGGAAGGTCGACCCAGGCGCGGTCGTGGTGCGACTGCTCGACGGCGTTGATGACCTCCTGCACCCAGGCCGCGTCGCCGAAGTTGCCCTCGTTCTTGTCGCCGCCGGCCAGGATCTCGTCGACGAAGTTGGCGGTCAGGTTCGAGTAGTAGAGCCTCGGCCAGGGCTCGTGCACGTCGCCGCCCTCGGGGAACAGCCGCTGGGGCACCTCGATGTCGACGAACTCGACGGCGTCCGGCTTCGCGCCCTTCAGCGTCTCCATCACGCCGAACTCCTCGACCAGGCGGGCGATCAGCGCGCCCTCGCTGCCGTAGACGCGCACCTCGATGCCGGGATAGTTGCCGACGGTCACGAAGCTGCTCTGCACCGAGCAGATCGCGCCGCCCTCGAACTCGCCGATGAAGATGTCGCCGTCGTCGATGTTCGCGCGCATCATCGTGCCCGGTCTCGCGGATCATCCGCTCGGGCACGAAGTTGCGCAGCACGCCGACGACCGACGTGAGGTCGGCCTCCATGAACCAGTGGCCGAGATCGATGACCGGAGCGCCGTAGCCCTCGAGCGACGAGACGCGGATGCGGCTCCTGGTCGAACTCGCCCGGAACCTGGCGCAGCGGCGTTTCGGGCTCGATCCACTGCGAGTTCTGCTCGTACGCGTTGTAGATGTACGGCGTCCCGACCCAGCCCTGCTCGATCAGCTCGCTGCATGTACCTGATCGCCGGGCTGTAGCGGAACGTGAAGCCGACCTTCGTCTTCAGGCCCTTCGACGCGGCGAGGTCGCGCGCGCGCAGCGTGTCGCGGAAGTCGTGCGCAACCGGCTTCTCGACGAGCACGTGCTTGCCGGCCTCGAGCGCCGCCATCGTGAGCTCGAAGTGGCCGCTGTCGCCGGTGACGACGTCGATCACGTCGATGTCGTCGCGCTCGAGCAGCCGCCGGTAGTCGGTCGTGTGCTCCGCGACGCCGAACTCACGTGCGGCCGTCTTCGGCCAGCCGCCTCGTCCGCGTCGCACACTGCAACGAGCTCGACCGCGCGAGTCGCGGCTCCAGCCGGGAAGGTGCGCCATCTTCGCCCACCGTCCGGTGCCGATCACGCCTACACGAAGCTCTGCTCCGGCCATGCCTGGGGCCTCCTTGCGTTCGTCGTGGCGCCAGCAGCGGACGAGGTGCTCTTCGCCGACGGCGATCAGCTCCGTGTCCCACGTCTGGCATTCGGTCTTGGCAAGCGCACAGCGAGGTGCGAAGCGGCACCCCGGCTCGATGTCGATCAGCTGCGGCGGCGTGCCGACGATCGACGGGAGGTAGCGCGTGCGGTTCTCGCTGTCCGGCAGCGAGCGCAGCAGCGAGATCGTGTACGGGTGGCGCGGTGCCGTCAGAAGCGTGCGCGCGTCGGTCAGCTCGACGATCTGGCCCGCGTACATGACGGCGATCCGGTCGCACATCTCGGCGATCACGCCGAGGTCGTGGCTGACGAGGATCATGCTCATCCCGAAGTCGCGCTGGAGCTCGAGCAGCAGGCTCAGGATCTGGTCCTGGATGATCACGTCGAGCGCCGTCGTCGGCTCGTCCGCGAGCAGCACCTTGGGCTGCGAGGCGATCGCCACGGCGATCAGCACGCGCTGCCGCATGCCGCCGCTGAACTCGTGGGGGTAGCTCGCGCATGCGCCGCGACGCCGACGGGGATGCCGACGCGCTCGAGGAGCTCCACCGCCCGCGGCGGCGGTCTCGCGGCCCGAGACCGCGCGTGTGCCGCCACCGCCTCCTCGATCTGATCGCCGACCCGCATCACCGGGTTCAACGCGCTCATCGGATCCTGGAAGATCATCGAGAGGTGCGCGCCGCGCAGGCGCTGCAGCTCGGTGGCGCTCAGCTCGAGCAGGTTGCGGCCGGGCCGCTCGGCGTAGCGCACGTCGCCGATCGACCACGCGGGCGGCGACGGCATCAGCCCCATCGAGCGTGCGGCAGGTGACGCTCTTGCCCGAGCCGCTCTCGCCGACCACCCCGAGGATCTCGCCGTCGGCGAAGCGAGAACGAGACGTCGTCGACGGCGCGCACCACGCCGCCCTCGGTCTGGATGAAGGTGTGCAGGCCCTCGACGCGCAGGATCTCCTCGTGCGCGGAGCCGGCGGGCCACTCGTTGACGGCGAGCGCTTCAGTCATCGGCTCGGAAGAAATCGGCCAGGCCGTCGCCGAGAAGGCTGAATCCGACGCCCACGATCACGATCGCGACCCCGGGCATGGTCGCGAGCCACCACGAGCTGAGGATGTAGCTCTGGCCGTCGGAGATCATCGCGCCCCACTCCGGCGACGGGGGCTTCGCGCCGAGGCCGAGGAAGCCGAGCGACGCGCCGAGCAGGACGTTCCCCACCGCGTCGACCATCGCGAAGATGAGGACGAACGAGACGACGTTCGGCAGCACGTGCCGCAGGACCACGCGGCTGTGCCGGTACCCGAGCGCCTTCGCAGCCAGCACGTACTCGCGCCCCTTCGACACGATCGTGTGCCCCCGGACGATGCGGGCGTAGCTGATCCAGCTCGTCAGCCAGATCGCGATGAACATGTTGAGGACGCTCGGGCCGAGCATCGCGACGATCGCGATCACGAGCACGAGGAACGGGAACGCGAAGAAGAGGTCGACGATGCGCATGAGGATCGAGTCGACCCAGCCGCCGGTGTAGCCCGCGATGAGGCCGATGGTCGTCCCGCAGACGAGCGTCACGCTGGTCGCGCCGAACGCGATCAGCAGGTCGATCCGGCCGCCGTAGAGAATGCGCGCGAAGATGTCGCGCCCGTACTGATCGGTGCCGAGGATGTGCCCCGGCGAGAGCGGCGGCACGAGCGGCCGGAGTGGATCGAGCGTGTCCGGGTTGTAGGGCGTCAAGAGCGGCGCAGCGATCACCGCGACGATCACGACTCCGAGGATCGTGGCGCCGGCGATGAGCGTCGCGTTCCGGCGCAGCTTGCCGCGCCGTCGGCGCGAGCGCGTCTCGAAGCGCTCGAGCAGCAGCGCGCCCGGGTTCATCGTCGCGTTCACTCGAGCACCACCCGCGGGTCGAGCGAGGCGTGCACGACGTCGGTGACCAGGTTGATCGCCACCACGAGGAACGCGAAGCACGAGCGTCACGCCCTGCACGACCGGATAGTCGCGGGTCGACACCGAGTCGACGAGCAGCGACCCCACGCCCGGGATGCCGAAGACGTTCTCGATGATCACCGTCCCGCTGATCAGGTACGCCAGGTTGATCCCGAACACGACGACGACCGAGATGATCGCGTTGCGAAGCACGTGCCGGCGCAACACGTTGAGGCGGCTGATGCCCTTGATCCGGGCTGTGTCGACGTAGTCGCTCGCGAGCAACGGCGAGCGTGCTCGAGCGGAGCGTGCGGATCAGGATCGTCGAGAACCCGAGCGCGATCGTCAGCGACGGCAGGAAGAGGTGAACGAGGTGGCCGGTGAACGTCGTGCCGTAGCCGTTGACCGGGAAGATCTGGAGATGGATCGAGAAGATCAGGATCAGGATGATCCCGAGCCAGAACGGCGGGCATCGCGAAACCGACGAGCGTCGTCACGCGCGCGGTCTGGTCGAACACGCCGCCGCGGCGGAGCGCCGAGACGACGCCGGCGGGCACCGAGAAGAGGAGCGCCAGAGTCGGCCGCGTAGGCGACGAGGAACAGCGTCGGCGGCAGCCGCTCGTCGATCACCGTGCGCGTGGACTGCTTGTAGGTGATCGACTCGCCGAGGTTGCCCTGGAAGAGGTGCTGCAGGAAGAGCAGATACTGCCGCCAGAGCGGCTCGTCGAGGCCGAGCGAATGTCGCACCTCGATCGCGCCGGCCTTGGTGTAGTGCTGGCCGAGGATCTGCAGGGCGGGATCGCCGGGGATGAGCCGCAGCAGGAAGAACGTCACGATCGTGATCCCGAAGAGCACCGGGATCAGCTGCAAGAGACGCCCTCCGATGAAGCTGTACCTGGCCATTGCGTCGAGTGCGGCGGCCGGCACACTGATCGTCGATTCAGTGCGCCGGCCGCCGACAGTGGCTCAGTGGCTGTCCACCGTCAGGTCGAGCAGCGAGAGGTTGTAGGCACCGAGCGGATTGACATGGAAGCCGTGCACCCACGTGCCCTGCGCGTAGCGGTACGGGCTGTAGTCGAGCACGAGGAACGGGCTCTCCTGGTAGACGATCTTCTGGATCTGCCTGTACATCGCACCGCGCTTCGCCGGGTTCAGCTCGGCACGTGCCTTGTGCACGAGGCTCGTCGCAGTCGCGTTGCTCCAGTAGGTGTTGAACGCGTTCGCGCCGCCGTTCGGGTCGACGGCGAACGTGGTCACCTCGTCGGGATCGATGATGTCGTTCGTCCAGTAGCGCTGGCCCATCTGCGAGTGGCCGCCGTCTTCCTTCGCGTACGCGGTCAACAGCTCGTAGGTCCTGATGTCGACGTTGATCCCGAGCTTCGCGAGCTCGGACTTGATCACGATCGCCGTCGAGTTGCCGGCGACGTCATTGGCGACCTCGATCAGGAACGTGTTGAAGCCCTTCGGGTACTTGGACTTCGCGAGATACGCCTTCGCCTTCGCGAGGTCGTACGGGTACGGCTTCAGGCTGCTGTTCCAGTACAGCATCTTGTACGGCATGTACGAGGAGCCTGGCGTCGCGTGCCCGGAGTACGCGAGCTTGACGATCGCGTTCCGGTCGATCCCGTAGTTGAGCGCGAGCCGGACGTTCTTGTCCTTGAACGGCGCGTAGTGCTGGTCGAGCTGGATGAAGTCGACGCGAGTCGACGGGAAGAGGTCGCTCTGCAAGCCCGGGAACTTGGCGATCTGGTTGATCAGGTTGCCCGGCGGGTTCTCGATCGCGTCGACCTTCTTGCTCTGGAGCAGCAGGACGCGCGAGTTGTCGTTCGGGACGATCTGAACCTGCACGTTCTTGACGCTCGGCTTCTTGCCGTACCAGTACGGGTTGACGGTCAGGTCGACCTCCTGGTCCTTCTTCAGGCTCGTGACCATGAACGGCCCGCTGCTGACCGGCTTGTTCCAGAACGCGTCGCCCTGCGCGGTCACTTCCTTCTGAGGCACGACCGCGTACGCGTACATCGCGAGATCCGCGAGGAGCGGCGCATGCGGCCGGGTCAACTGGAAGACGACGGTGTGCGCATCCGGCGCGGTGACGCTCTTCACGGCGTCGAGCAGGAAGCCCCAGCCGCCCTTCAGGTTCTTCGAGCGGAGGATCGAGAAGACGGCGTCCTGCGCCGTCACCGGCGTGCCGTCACTGAACTTCGCGTTGCGGAGCTTGAACGTGTAGGTCTTGCCCGCGTTCGAGACCTTCCACGACGTTGCGAGGTCCGGGAGCAGCGCGGTGCCGGTGGCGTTCGGCTGCAGCAGCCGGCTGTAGATGTTCTGCGTCAGCCAGATGCTCTCGTTGACCGAGTTCTGCGCCGGGTCGAGCGTGTCGACCTTCACGGCGTTCGCGAGCACGAACGTATCGGTGGCAGACGCCTTGCCCTGCGCGTCGCCGCGAAGGGCAGCCGCGGCGGCGACCCCGACGACGACGAACGCGACCACCCCGAGCACCAGTACCGCCTTGACCGCGCGACGCCCGCGGGCGCCTACGGATGAACGGTCGATCCCCATCGTCTCCTCCTCAGCTGAAACATCGCGACGTCACAAATATATGTAACGTCAGAAGATATATATGCGGGCGAGGGTAAGTGACGCAGGCTGACGTGTCAATCGGATTCGCGTTCGACGGCCGAGCGGCGCTCGTGACCGGCGGCTCGAACGGCATCGGGCGCGGCATCGTGGGCGCCCTGCTCGACCGCGGCGCCCGAGTCGCGGTCCTCGACCTCACCGAGCACGACGCCTGGCGCGACGATGATCGCGTGCTCACCGTCGTCGGCGACGTCGGCGACCCGGCGGTCGCAACGGGCGCCGTGGAACGGGCGATCGACGAGCTCGGCGCGCTCGACGTGCTCGTGAACGACGCGGCCGCATATCCCGACGCGCTGATCACGAGCATGCCGGTCGACGAGTGGCGGCGCGTGTTCGACGTGAACGTCACCGGCCCGTTCTGCACGATCCAGGCGTTCGCGCGACACCGGATCGACCGCGGCGGTGGTGGCAGCATCGTCAACATCACGACCGGCTCGGTCCAGAGCCCGCGGCCGGCCGGCGGCGCGTACTCGGCGTCGAAAGCCGCGCTCGAGACGATGACGAAGGTCGCTGCGCTCGAGCTCGGGCCGCACGGGATCCGCGCGAACGCGGTCTCGCCCGGCTACATCGACGTTCGCGGCGAGACGGATGCCTTCCCCGACCGCGCGTCCGACGAGCTGCGCGACGCACTCGTCGCGCTCGATTCCGCTGGTGAAGGCAGGGCGCGCTCAGGACATCGCGAATGCGGTGCTCTTTCTCTGTTCGCCCGCCGCCGGGCACATCACGGGCGCGGTGCTCCACGTCGACGGCGGCTCGCTCGCCGGCCGCTTCACGCTCCCGCCGAATGAGGACGCCGTCCGCGGATGACCGGCGCCCGCCGGCTCGTCGTGACGACGCCGCTCCAGCCCGATCTCGTCGAGCGGATCCGGGCCGTCGACGAGCGGGTCGAGGTCACCTACCCCGATCACCTCATCGCGAGCCCGCGCTACCCGTCCGACCACCCGTTCGCGTCGCTCGACGCCGACGGCGCGCGAGAGCAGTGGGAAGCGCTGCTCGACTCCGCGGAGATCCTCTTCGACTTCGGCCCGCTCGAGCTCGCCCCGACCCTCGCCTCGAGAGAACGGCTTCGGTGGATCCAGGGGACGAGCGCCGGCGTCGGCCGGTTCGTCGAGCGAATCGGGCTGCTCGAGTCCGACGTCGTCGTCACGACGGCGAGCGGCGCGCACGCGCGGCCGCTGGCGGAGTTCGCGCTCCTTGCGATGCTGATGTTCGGCAAGAACACGCTGTACTTGACCCGGCAGCAGCGCGAGCATCGTTGGGAGCGCCACGCCGATGAAGAGGTTCGTGGCAAGCTCGTTTGCGTCGTCGGGCTCGGGAACATCGGGCTGGAAGTGGCACGGCTCGCGCGCGCGCTCGACGCGCGCGTGGTCGGAGTCGTGCGCGACACCGGCGCCCGGACGGCGGCCGAGCTCGGCGTCGACACGCTCGTCTCCACCGCCGGGCTCGACGAGCTGCTGCCGGAGGCCGACGTCGTCGTGCTCGCAACGCCGCACACGCCCGAGACGCACCGCCTGCTCGATGCGCGCCGGCTCGGCCTGCTCAAGCCGAGCGCGATCCTCGTCAACGTCGCCCGTGGCGACGTCGTCGACGAGGCGGCGCTCGTCGAGGCGCTCCGCTCGGGCCGGCTGCGCGGCGCGGCGCTCGACGTCTTCGAGAAGGAGCCGCTGCCGGCCGAAAGCCCGCTGTGGGACCTCCCGAACGTGTTCATCAGCCCGCACTCGGCCAGCACCGTCGCCGCCGAGAACGGATGGATCGTCGACCTCTTCTGCCGCAACCTGCATGCGTACCTCGACGGCGCGCCGATGGTCAACGTGCTCGACAAGGGCCTCCTCTATTGAGCGCAGCGTCCTTGCACGCCCCGCGCACGAACGCGGACCGGCTCGTCGAGATCGGCGTGCAGGCGGAGGTCGCGCACCCGAGTCATTCCGGCACGTACTCCGTCGACTCGTACGGCCGGCCGATCATCCTGCCGGGCATGGCCGGCGTCGTCGCGAACGCACGCGTGGGCGACCTCGTGTTCCCGTGGGCGGCCGACCACCTCGAGCCGGGGGTCTCCGCCGGGAATCCCCGGCGCGACCGCTACCAGGCGCTGCAGTTCCTCTCGTGCGTCGGGAACGTCGTGCGCGTGCTGACGGGCCCGGCCGCAGGCGCCGAGGGCCGCGTCACCGGGAAGCACGCCTTCGTCCTCGTCGACTTCCCGCAGGAGGCGCTGGACGTGCTTGCGCCGGGCGACCGCCTCCTCGTCCGCGCTGTCGGGCAAGGACTGCGCTTCCTCGACTTCGGCGACGTCGCAGCCCGCAGCTGCAGCCCGGCGCTGGTCGACGGCATGGGGCTGAAGGTCACCGCCGACGGCCGGCTGCGGGTCGAGGTCACGGCCGAGGTTCCCGCGTTCATGATGGGCGCAGGGCTCGGCATGAGCTCGGAGTGGGCGAACTGCGACGTCATGTTCACGCGTCGCGAGGTGGTCGAGCGGCTGGGGTTCGATCACGTTCGGCTCGGGGACGTCGTCGCGATGCACGACCAGGACCATCGCTTCGGCCGCGGCTATCGAGCGGGCATGCTCGCGTTCGGCGTCGTTGCCCATGGCGGCTACGGCGGCATCCCCGGCCACGGGATGGGCGTCGCGACGATCTTCTCGGGCCCGCGCGAGCGCTTCGAGCTCGTGCAGTCCACGAGCGCGAACCTCCGCAACCACCTCGACCTCGTCAACTGAAAGGGCTGCAATGACGAAAGCGACGATCAACAACGACGAGCTGCTGCGCACGGCGCTCGTCGGCGACGTCACGAGCCCGGTGATGGGGATCAACCCGTACGACGTCACCTCCGACGGCGTGCCCTTCGTCTCGGTCGGCGCGGGCGGCGTCTGTTACACGGTCACGGTCGGCTCCGAGGCGCACGGCTGGGCGGCCGACCAGGTCGAGCCGGGCGCGAGCATCGCAAACCCGGATGCCGCGGCGAACGAGGCTCTGCTGCTCTACGCATGCGTCGGCAACCGCGTGACCGTTCGCAGCGGCGACGCCGCGGGAGCGATCGGCGTCGTCACGGGCAAGCACGAGGCATTCCACGCGTACAAGCACGTGCTCGTGCACCTCGCCGCCGATGCGCTCGACGCGCTGGTCCCCGACGACCGGCTCGTCGTGCGTGCGATCGGCCGCGGCATGAAGATCGACGAGCTCCCGGAGCTCACGTGCCACAGCCTCGGCCCCGAGCTGTGGGAAGCCTGGGCGCCCGAGCGCGCCGACGGGCGACTGCGGCTGCGCGTGGCCCGCGTGCTCGCACCCGAGGTCGTCGGGATGGGCAGCGGGCGCGTCAGCGGCGCGACGTCGATCGCGCTGCAGGCCGGTGCGGACGAGGCGCTCGACGGCCTCCGCATCGGCGACCTCGTCGCCGTCTCCGACTGGGATGCGACCTACTACACCGGGTACCACGAAGGCCGAGTCACGGTCGGAGTCGTCGCGACCGGCGACAGCCCGGCGCTCGGCAACGGGCCCGCGACCACGATCCTGCTCTCCGGGCCCTCGACGGCGTTCGACCTCGTGGTCGACGGCGACGCAAACCTCGCAGAGCTGCTGGGCCTGTAGACGGCGCTCGAGCCGGTGACGAGAATGAACGACGTGGCAGCCCCACTCGTCGAGACGCGCGGCCTGACGAAGGAGTTCGGGGTCGGCAGTGGCGTGACGCATTTCCTGACGCGCAAGCCGCGCGAATCGCTCGTCGCCGTCGACGACGTGTCGCTGTCGATCCAGCGGGGCGAGACGCTCGGTGTCGTCGGCGAGAGCGGCTCGGGGAAGAGCACGCTCGGACGGCTGTTGCTGCAGCTCGAGCGCCCCACGTCGGGCGAGATCCTCTTCGACGGAGCGTCGATCATCGACGCGCGCGGAGAGGAACGACGACGGCTGCGCAAACGCGTGCAGGTCGTCTTCCAGGACCCGTATTCGTCGCTCAACCCGACGATGACCGTACGGCAGACGCTTTCGGAAGTGCTGGCCGTGCACAAGATCGGGACGAAGGAGAGCCGGCCCGCGCGCATCGACGATCTCCTCGAGCGCGTCGGGCTGTCGCCGACGCTCGCCAATCGGCGTCCGCGCCAGTTCAGCGGCGGCCAGCGCCAGCGCATCGGCATCGCGCGGGCGCTCGCAGTCGAGCCGGACTTCGTCGTCGCCGACGAGGCGGTCTCGGCGCTCGACGTCTCGATCCAGGCGCAGGTGCTGAACCTGCTGATGCGCCTGCAGGACGACCTTGGGCTCACCTATCTCTTCATCTCGCACAACCTCTCGGTCGCACGCCACATCAGCAACTCGATCGCGGTCATGTACCTGGGCCGCATCGTCGAGCTCGCTCCGACCGAGGCGCTCTTCGCCGAACCGCTCCATCCCTACACGCAGGCGCTCTTCCGCGCGGCGCCGAAGCCGATCCCGCGCCGCAAGACGATCACGCCGGCGATCACCGGCGACATTCCGAACCCGATCGACCGCCCGCGCGGCTGTCACTTCCATCCGCGCTGCCCGTTCGTGATGGACATCTGCCGCGAGGAGTACCCGACCGCCCGCGCCCCCGGGGCGTCGCGGATGGTCAAGTGCCACCTGTACAGCGCCTGACGAACGTGTGTCTTCGTCAGTCCGGCAGGAGCGGCATCGTCAGCCCCTGGTCGCGGCCGAGGAGGACGGCGCGGGTGATCGCCGCCGTGCCGAACCGGTTGCGCACCTCGTCGACCACGGCGTCGACTGCATCCGCGCCGCGACGATCGAAGGGCAGCACGAGCTGCACCGCGCTGTCGTCGGCGAGGTTGGCCACCGACACGCCCACGAGCGTGAGCCCGCGCTCCTCGATCAGCGGCATCGCCGTCGCGAGCAGCGACCGCGCGACGGCCAGGATCGCCTCGGTCTGGGCGGTTGCCTGAGGCAGCGTGTGTGACCGGGTCGCGCGCGAGAAGTCGGTGAAGCGCACCCGGAGCACGACGGTGCGGCCGATCCGACCGGCCGCCCGCATCCTGCGGGTGACTCGATCGACCAGCGCGACCAGCACGGCGTCGATGGCGTCCCACGGTCTCGCCCGGCGCCCGAGCGCGCGCTGCGCCCCGATCGAGCCGCGGCGGCGGCCGACGTGCACGGGCCGAGGATCGCGGTTGTGGGCAAGCGCATGGAGGTGCCGGCCCGATGCACGGCCGAGCAGCGACACGAGCTCCGCCTCCGCGAGCTCGGCGACCTGACCGACGGTCGCGATGTGCCGCTCGTGCAGCTTGCTCGCGGTCACCCGGCCGACGCCCCAGAGCCGCTCGACCGGTAGCGGATGGAGAAAGGCGAGCTCTCGGTCGGGCGGGACGACAAGGAGCCCGTCGGGCTTGGCCACGCCGCTTGCCACCTTCGCCAGGAACTTCGTCCTCGCGACGCCGACCGTCAACGGAAGCCCGACCCGCTCGAGCACGTCGCGCCGCAGGCGCACGGCGATCTCGGTCGGCGTCCCCGAGAGACGCTCCAAGCCGCGGACGTCGAGAAACGCCTCGTCGATCGACAGGCCCTCCACGAGCGGCGTCGCGTCCTCGAACACCCGGAACACGGCCTTGCTCGCCTCGGAGTACGCCGACATGCGCGGCTCGACGACGATCGCCTCCGGACACAGCCGGCGGGCCTGCCTGCCGCTCATCGCGGTGCGGACACCCGACGCCTTGGCCTCGTAGCTGGCTGCGAGCACGACACCGCCGCCGACGATCACGGGCACGCCACGCAGGCCAGGATCGTCGCGCTGCTCGACCGACGCGAAGAAGGCGTCGAGGTCGGCGTGCAGGATCTTCGCCTCGCTCGTCACGAACGTATGTTCGCACCGCCGTTGCGGCGGCACAAGGCCGGCGGGGCTACTCGGGCCGGCGGCGGGCAACTCGACCTCGAAGATCGACCCGTGCCCCTCGACCGAGCGAAGCGTCAGGCGTCCCTCCATCTGCTCGGTCAACTCCCGTGCGATGTACAGGCCCAGACCGGCTCCTCCGACGCCACGGTTGAGGTTGGCGTCCACGCGAAAGAACTTCTCGAAGATGCGCGCCTGCGCGTCGTCCGGAATGCCGATCCCGCCGTCCTCGACGGCGATCTCGATCCGCCTGTCGGAGGCGCAGGCCCGGATCTGGATCTCGCCGCCGTCGGGCGAGTACTTGACCGCGTTGTCGACGAGGTTCGCGAGCACCTGCCGGAGCATGTCCTCGTCTGCGAGGGCGTACAGCGATTCGTGATCGGCGACGAATCGGAGCACCGTCGTGCGCGCGACGCCGACCTTGGCCGTTGCGACCACACGCCGCAGGAGGGAAACGACATCGACCGGCTCGAGGGAAGCCGAGAGATCGCCCGCGTCGAGCCGGCCGGCGGTCAGCAGCTGGTCACAGATCGTGCGCAGGTGTTCGGCCTCGTGCTCGATCATGTCGAGGAACACCTCGCGCTGGTCGTCGGGCAGCGCGATGTCCGAGCGGCGCAACGTGCGAATCGCGCCGTAGATCGCGGCCAGTGGCGTCCGCAGTTCGTGCGACGTCGTCGCGACGAAGTCGGAGCGCATGCGCTCCAGCTCGCGGTCGGCCGTCACGTCGCGGAACGTGTAGACCAACCCTTGGTCGAAGCTCACCACACGCAGCTCGCACCACCGGTCGACCTTCGGGGGAGCTGAGCGGGACGACGACGGGCGCAGAAGGACTGCCGCGCTCGGCGAGCTTCGCCTGCCCGATCAGCTCCGCCCACGTCGGGATCACGACTTCGACCGGGCTGCCGATGACCTGCTCGGCACGCAGGCCGGTCAGACGCTCCGCCATCGGGTTCCAGTAGCGTGCGACCCCGGTCTCGTCGACCAGCACGACCGCCTCGGCGACGTGGTCGAGCGCACGGCCGGCATCGGCCTGGAGCTGGGTCTCGGCGAACAACAGCGAGTTGTCGACGGCGATCGCCGAGCGCCGGGCCAGCTCGACCGCAAGCAGGAGATCGTCCTCGCTGTAGCTGTCCCCACCGTCCGACCTCACCAGAGTGACGGCGCCGATCGTCCGTCCCCGTGCGAGGAGCGGCACGATGATCGCCGATCGAAGCGCGAGCCGCCGCAGGATCGACAGCAGCTCGTCGTCACCCTCGCTTGCCTCGACCAGGAGCTCATCGGTGATCTCGGGAAGGAGCTCGGGCTCCTGCGACCGCAGGACCTTCGCGACGCCGCGCGGCGAGTCGAGGTCGGGCGGATAGCGGTCGCCGAGCTCCTGCGCCCACGCGACGAGATCGGGATCGGAGTGCGCAACCGCAAGCCGCTGGAGCTCCGTCCCGTCGTCGCTGAGCATGTCGATCGCACACCAGTCCGCGAGCCACGGCACCGTCAGCCCGGCGATCTTGCTCAGGGTCTCTCGATAGTCACGCGACGAGGACAGCACCTCGCCGGCCTCCGCGAGAAAGCTCATCCTCCTCCGCAGCTGCTGTTCCGCCGCGAACAACCGGGTTCGATCGAGCGCCTGCGCCACCTGCCGCGAGAGCGCCAATTTGAACCGACGCCGCTCCGGGTCGAATTGCTCGTCCTGGTCGAACGAGAGCGTCAAGCCACCGAACGCCCGGCCGTCGACGATCAACGGCAAGCAGACGAGCGCGTGCGAGCCCCCACCCTGCCCGGCGAACGCCGGGAACTGCTCGTCGCGTTCCGTCGTCGAACCGATGAACACCGGCTCGCCGCGCAGCACCGCGCGCGAGAGCGGCAGGTCGTCACTCAGCTCGAAGCTCTCCCACTCGCGCATCGTCTCCTCGTCGAAGCCCCGCCAGGCGACGATCTCGAGCCGCTCGCCCCCGTCGTCGAGCAACGCGATCAACCCTGCTCGTGCGCCCGCGGCCGCCACCCCCGAGCTGGTGACGGCATCGAGAACCTGCTGGGGATTCCGCGTCCCCGCGAGCTCCTCCGCCAGTGTCTCGAGGCGATAGGCCTGGTCGAGGGCGTTGTCGACTCTCGTGGACACGTCAGTTCGACTGACCTTCCCAGACGGCGCGTCGCAACTGCTGGCGCTCGCCGCGGGCGATCCGATCGATGATCTCGGTGATCGTGTCACCGAGCGCCAGCGGGTCGAACGGCTTCACGATGTAGCCGACCGCTCCGAGCTCGTACGCACGCTCCCGATCGGCCGCCTCGGCCCGCGCGGTCAGGAACACGATCGGGAGCTCGCGCGTCCGAGCATCCCGTCCAAGCTCGGCTGCGACCGACCAGCCATCCTGCCTGGGCATCATCACGTCCAGCAGCACGAGATCCGGAGCGTCCTCCTCGATCAGCTGCAGAGCCTCCTCGCCGTCGACCGCCTCGCGCACGTCGAAGCCGGCGGCCTCCAGGTTGACCTGGCACAGGAAACGGAGAGACATCTCGTCGTCGACCACCAGCACGCGAGGCTCGCTCGCGGCGTCTTCTTCCAGCTCGAGCGCCCTAGCAGCGTCGATTGTGCGCAAGTCGGACCCCTCTCGGCTCGCATCGCAGATCCCCGCACGGAGTGTGGCACAGCACGGTCGATTCCCCAAGGCTCGGCGCTGTTGCCTGGTTCGTGCGGGCTACGTGCGCGGTTGTATGGTCGCCCCTAGTCGCCCGTGAAAATCGACCGAAGGAGGTTCTCGTGAGTCGTTTCAGGTTGCTGCGCCGCTCGCAGCGCGTTGCCCTGGTCGTCGTGAGCGTGCTCGTCGTCGCAGGACTGGCACTCGCCGGAGCGGTCGCCTATGCGGCGACGCAGCCCGCGATCCAGACATTCACCCCCGTCTCTGCAAACCAGATCACGAACCTCGACGTCCTGCGCCAGCAGATCAGGAACTACTACGGTGACCCGCTGGGCACCGGAGTCTTCGCACCCGACAGCAACTACGCGAAAGAGGCCGAGCGGGTCGCAGACACCGGGAAGTTCTGGCTGGCCGCGCGCTCGCACGTCCCGAACCTGAAGGGGAAGACGAGGGCGATCGTGCTCGATGTCGACGACACCTCGTTGGCGACCTGGAACTACGAGATCTTCAGCAACTGGGCGTTCAACCCCACGACGAACGCGACGTTCGTCAACGGGCAGCTCTTCCCGGCGGTGCCGGGAATGGTGGACATGGCGAATGCCGCAGCGAAAGAGGGCTACGCGATCGTCTTCCTCACCGGCAGGCCCGCCACCCAGGAGCAGGCGACGCTCGGAAACCTGACCTCCGACGGCATCGGCGTGGACGCCGGGTATCCGGCGCCGACGACGCTCAACGACGGTGAGGACGGGCTCTTCACGAAGCCCGCACCCGCCGCATATCCGCCGTACCTCCAGACCGCGTGTGCCGGCGATCCGAACGGCGTCTGCACGACCGTTCACTACAAGTCGGCCACCCGGGCCCACATCGAGTCACTGGGCTATGACATCGTCGCGAACTTCGGCGATCAGTTCAGCGATCTCGTCGGCGGGTCCGCAGACGCGACGTTCAAGCTGCCGAACCCGAACTACTTCCTGCCCTGAGCAGCAAGCGGGGAGCGGTCGAGGCGCCTCGACCGCTCCCCGTGCTCACGCGAAGAACCGCCGCGGGTTGACGACGAGCATCTCGTCGACCTGCTCGGCCGTCACACCGGCGGCGCGCAGGGCCGGCACCACGTTCTGCGCGATGTGGAGGTAGTCCGGCTTCTCCTCGGCGAACCATGGGTTGCCGACCATGAAGTCGTAGAAGCACGCCGCGTCGTGACCGAGGTGCACCTGCGCCGTGTAGCCCTCGGCGATGAGCGCGAGGAGCGTCGCGATGCGGTTCTCGTCCGGGTTGAAGTGCTCGATGTTGAAGCGGTCGCAGCCGAGGCTCGCGCCGGTGTCGGCGATCGCGCGCAGATAGCCGAGGTCGTTGCTGTCGCCCGCATGCGCGATCACGATGCGCCTCGGGTCGACGCCCGCGTTGGTCAGCGTCTCGAGCGCGGGCAGCCCGGTGCGCTCGATCGCGTTCGTGTGGACCATGACGGGAACGCCGGTCTCGACCGCCGCCGCCGCGATCGCGGCGAGGATCCGCGGGACGTCGCCGACGATGCCGTGGCGCTCCACGGCGCATTTCAGGAACGCGGCCTTGACGCCGGTGTCGTCGATGCCCTCGCGAATCTCGCGGACGAACAGCTCGACGATCCAGTCGTCACTCCTGTACGCGAGGAAATTCGGCAGCTCGAGGAAGGCATAGACGCCGGTGGCGACGACGATGTTGAGGTCGACCTCGGCATTGACGCGCTGGATTCTCGGGATGTACCGGCCCAGGCCGAAGACGGTCGGATCGACGATCGTCTCGACGCCGCCGTCGCGCAGACGCCGGAGCTTCGCGATCGCGTCGGCAACCCGCGCCTCTTCGTCCCAGAAGCTCGCGCCCCAGAGGTGGCCGTAGTTCTCGACCGCCTCCGGGTCGAGCACGAACACGTGCTCGTGCATCAGCGTCGGGCCAAGGCGGTCGAGCTCGACGGGCCCGCGGACGGTAGGAATCGTGCTCAAGGATCGCAACCCTAAACCGTCCGGCGATGAGATTCTTCCGACCGAAGCGTCTACTGAGCAAATCGTCGAGAAGGAGGAGCCAATGTCCGGCCACATCGTGCACATCGAGATCCCGGCGGACGACACCGCGAAGAGCCTCGAGTTCTGGGGCTCGCTCTTCGGCTGGGAGTTCAAGGCGTTCCCCGGCCCGTCGGAGTACCACATGACCCGTATCAGCAAGAACACGGGCGCCGCGATCACGAACATGGAGCCCGGGAAGCGCGGGACGCGCTCCTATTTCGATGTCGACGACGTCAATGCCGGCGCTGCGCGCGTGAGAGAGCTGGGCGGCGAGGCCGGCGACCCGATGCCGGTGCCGGGCATGGGCTGGTTCGCGACCTGTACCGATCCGCACGGGAACGAGTTCGGCCTGTGGCAGACCGACACGTCGGCACCTGCGCCCACCGGCTGACCGACGGCCGCGCCCGGCGGCGCCGCCCTTGCGACGCTGCCGGGCCGGCCTACGCGAGCGCGGCGGCCTCCTCGAGAGCATCGATCTCGATCTTCTTCATCTGCAGCATCGCCTGCATGACCCGCTGCGACTTCTCCCGGTCCGGATCGGAGAGCAGCTCGGGGAGCACCGTCGGAACGATCTGCCACGACACACCGAACCTGTCCTTCAACCAGCCGCAGGGGCCTTCTTCCCCGCCGTCCGAGAGCGTGCCCCAGTACGCGTCCACCTCGTCCTGGTCCTCACAGTGGACCTGGAACGAGATCGCCTCGTTGAACGTGTAGTTCGGCCCGCCGTTCAGGGCCAGGAACTCCTGCCCGTTCAACTCGAAGCTGACGGTCATCACGGTTCCCTCCGGACGGGGTGCACCCGGGCCATATCGAGCAACGGCGGTGATCTTCGAGTTCGGGAACACCGAGGTGTAGAACGTGGCCGCCTCTTCGCCCTCGGTGTCGAACCAGAGGCAGGGAGTGAGATTCTTCATCGCATCGTCCTTTCTCGGAGGGAGGTTGGTGTCCAGGCTTCTCGGTTTGGACGACCGCGCGGCGCGAAACTCATCGGCGCTTCAGCGGACCGGCAGCGGGCTTCCCTCGACGCTGGCGGGAAGCGCAGGGTCCCAACCGCAGACCAGGCACGCGTGCAGGAACGCCGAGCGGGCGAAGGCGAGCGCGGCCCCGTGCGGATCGGGCCCGGTTCGGATGTCGTCCCAGTCCAGGACGTACTCGGCGAGTGTCGCGTCCCAGCGCGCGGCCTCGGGCGAGAGCGACGCGTTGGCGAAGCCCTCTGGCGCGGGGTGCGCGTACGCGTAGAAGGCCGCCCGCGGGTAGGCCGGGCTGCCCGGCCACCAGCCGACGGCGACCTCCTGCGCATCCATCGCGTTCCGCGTGATGAAGTCCTCCCTGGGTGGATCCGCCGGTTGGCCCGAGAAGAGGCTCACGCCGAGGTCGAACGATCCCCACCACGCGTTCACCGGGGTCGAGCGGCCGCGGTAGGGCGCCCGGAACGCGGCAAGGACGAGCGCGGCGCGCGTCGCAGCCGCGAAGAACGTCGAGGCCTGGGTCGGATCGTAGGTCGCGTGCTCGTCGTCCTCGTCGAGCGGCGTCGTCCACGGCGTCTCCTGCGGCTTCGGGTCGATCTCGACCGGGCCGCCGAGCGCTCGAACCGCGGCCAGCACCTCGCGCGTGACCTCCCCCACCGGCCGGTCGGGCGTGAGTGCGACGCGCGCACTCCGCCCGTCGTTGTGCTCCGCGATCACCTCGTGCGTGCGCAGGTCCAGCGCGACGACGAGCGCGCCCGAGCCGTCGGGCGCCGGCAACGGCGCCGTCTCCCAGCCCCGAGCGGTCTGACGGAGCGCGGCGTGCTGAAGCTGAGGCTCGGGCGGCGCGAGCACGACCGCGAGCTTCCCCAGAACCTGCGTGTGCGCATGCAGCGTGTCGCAGGTTGCGCTCCATGCCTCATACGGAAGCGCCGGCCATTCGGAGGGCATGACCGAACGCTACCTTCGGGACATGTCCTGGGGACTGTCCCCGAGACGTGTCCGAAACGGCGCACGCTGCAGCGTGCGGGTAGAACTCGTTCGACCCATCTGGATGGAGGAGCGACATGGAGCTGAGCACGCGGAACCAGCTGCAGGGAACCGTGAAGAGCGTGACGCTGGGAGGCATCATGGCCGAGGTCGTCGTCGACATCGGCGGTCAGGACATGGTCGCTGCGATCACCCGCGGGAGCGCGGAGCACATGGGCCTCGCCGAGGGCGACACCGTGACGGTGCTTGTGAAGGCGACCGAGGTGATGCTCGGCAAGTGATCAGGCGTCCGGGCGATGCAGCGCAACGCCGCCCATCACGAGGGCGATCCCCGCGAGGTCGAGGGGCGACGGCAACTGGCGCAGCACGATCACGCCCACCACGGTTGCCGTCGCCGGCAGGAGCGCGACGAAGAGCGCGTAGGTCGCCCGCGGCAGGCGCGCCATCGCGAGCTGGTCGAACACGTACGGGATCACCGAGGAGGAGATGCCGACTCCGACGCCGGCCGCAAGCGCCACCGGATCCGCGAAGGCATGCGCCGCACCAACGAGGCCGATCGGCGAGACGAAGACGAAGGCGAACAGCATCGCCGCCGCCAGGCCGTCGATCCCGCCCAGTACCGACCGGCGAGCGACACGATGCGCGAGGACGATGTACACCGTGAAGAGCCCGGCGTTCGCGAAGGCGAACGCGACGCCGACCGGCTCGCCGAGGACACGCACGTGCGTCAGCAGGTAGACGCCGGCCGCAGCCGCCACCACCGCCGCGAAGTTCCGCCCGACGCGGGCGGCGCCCAGCGCTAGCACGATCGGCCCGATGAACTCGATCGCCGCCACCGTCGCCAGAGGCAGCCGGTCGATCGACACGTAGAAGCACGCGTTCATCGCGGCGAACACCGCGCCCAGGCCGACGATCAGGAGCCGGCCTTCCCGGTCGAGCGCGAGGAACGAGTGCCACGGCCGGCGCCAGAGCGCGAAGATCACGGCCGCCGAGGCGATCCGCAACCAGGCGACGCCGAGCACGTCCACGCGCGCGAACAGGAGGACCGCGAAGGACGGGCCCAGATAGTGGAAGACCGCGCTGCCGACGAAGTACGCCTGCGCGGGCACGGTGCCCGCACGCGGAACGACGCCCCTGGATTCGACTCGGATCGCGATCCCACAGTGTCGCCCCGGCCCGCGAAAGTGGCCATGGGCAATCGAAGGTGTTATCGTCGCTACAGCTCATGAACAACGGGATTGCAACCAGAACGGCCCCAGGTGCACGGAAGATCGACGACACCGACCGTAAGATCATCGGCGAGCTGATTGCCGACGGCCGTGTGACGTTCGCCGAGCTCGGCCGGCGCGTGAGCCTTTCGTCACCGGCGGTCGCCGAGCGAGTGCAACGGCTCGAGCGCGCGGGTGTGATCACCGGGTACCGGGCCGAGGTCGACCCGCGCGCCCTCGGCTACGTGCTCACCGCGATCGTCCGCATCAAGCCCGCCTCGGGGCAGCTTCAGCGCATCCCCGAGCTTGCCGCCGAGATCCCCGAGATCGGCGAGTGCCACCGCATCACCGGGGAAGACTGCTTCTACCTGACGGTCCACCTCCGCTCCATCGAGGACCTCAGCGGCTTGCTCGATCGTTTTCTGCCCTACGGCCAGACGACGACGTCATTGATCAACGCGTCACCCATCCCCAGGCGCGACCCGCCGCTCGTCGCCGACGAGTAGCTCAGGTCGCCTTGCCCGCGGCCGTCGCCGCGGCGACCTCCTCGAGACGTCCCGTCTTGACGTCGTAGATGTACCCGTAGATCGGGATCCCGCCCGGCACGAGCGGGTGGTTCCTGATCCGGCTCACGTCGTCGACGACGCTCTGCTGCGCGTCGCTGATCGTGAGCCAGTCGATGTAGGCCGCCTCGCTCGAGCCGGGGCCGGTGCCGACATCGTGGAACCCATCCGCGTCGAGCGCCGCGGTCTCGAGGCTCGAGCCCAGGAGCTCACGCATCAGGCCGTCGTCGAAGAACTCCATGCCGCAGTTCGTGTGGTGGATGACGAACCACTCCTGCGTGCCGAGCAGCTTGTACGAGATGACGAGCGACCGGATCGCATCGTCGCTCGCCCGCCCGCCGGCGTTGCGGATCACATGAGCGTCGCCCTCGCTCAATCCCGCGTACTTCGCCGGATCGAGACGGGCGTCCATGCACGTGAGGATGGCGAACCGACGCGCGGGCGGCAGCGCCAGCTCGCCCTTGGCGCCGAATGACGCCGCGTACTCCTCGTTCGCTGCGATGACCTCGTTCAAGACGGACATGCGGGCCTCCTGACTGGGGGGTTGAGCGTCGTTGAGACTGAACGACGAGCGGCTCGCCGACAATCCCATGCCGACCCGCGTCGGCGCCGGTTGAAGTGACCGCCCCCTCTGGTGTAGCGTCGGCTGCGCGTGATGAGCAGCTTGTCGCCACGGAGAGGGTTGGCCGCTTTCGCGTTCGCCGCCGCGACGATCGCGGTGCTCTGCGCGGCCTCCGGGGCCGTGAGCGCGCCCCTGAGCGACGCCCCGGACGGGCCGGGCGCGCTCTCGCACTTCGACCTCGCACGCAAGGACTGCCTCGGGACGGCGCGCAACTCCACGTCGAAGGTGTGGTTCACCGTTGCGAACGGCGTGCTCAGCGACGTCTACTACCCGACGATCGACAACACGAACGTCGAGACCCTGCAGTACATCGTCACGGACGGCTCGACGTTCACGGATCTCCAGACGAGGAACATGACCTCGACCGCCCGCGCGCTCGACGACAGCGGGATGGCCTGCGAGGTCACGAGCATGCCGGCGAACGGGAAGTACCGGATCGTGACCGACTACGTCGTCGACCCGCGCTCGAACGCGCTCCTGATGCATGTCGAGTTCGACGTGAAGAAGCACTCGAGCAAGCTGCGCCTCTACCTCCGCTTCGATCCGACCGTGAACGGCAACGGCGGCGGCGGGAGCGGGAACGGCGGCGCCGACTCCGCGACCACCGACACGTCGACCGGCCACACGGTCCTCGTCGCGTCCGACCCGAGCACGGCGACGAACGCGGCCAACCGCGACTACGCGCAGCCGGTCTACGCGGCTCTCGACGCACCCTTCGCGGACGCGACGAACGGCTTCGCCGGCACCGCGAGCGACGGGCTCACGCAGCTCGACACCTCCCACGCGCTGACGACCTCGTACACGAACGCGAGCAACGGCAACGTCGTTCAGACCGCGCGGATCTCGGGCGGCAAGAAGCACGACGACGGCGGCGACCTCGACTTCACCGTCGCGCTCGGCTTCGGCTCGAGCCAGACGGATGCCGTGCAGACAGCGGAGGGCGCGCTCAAGCACCGGTTCGACCGGGCACTCGACGACTCGGGCAGGGGCTGGGCGGCCTACGACCGGCAGCTGAAGGACCCACCGGACAAGCTTCCGGGGATCAAGCGGAAGCGGGTCGCCGAGCTGCAGACCGCGTACTACGTGAACGCGAACGTGCTGAAGGCGTCCGAGGACAAGACGTTCCCCGGAGCGATCGTCGCGAGCATGACCTCGCCGTGGGGCCAGGCGATCTCCGCCGGCGACCCGGCCAACACCTACTTCGGCTCCTATCGCGAGGTCTTCGCCCGCGACCTCTACGAGATCTGGACCGGCCTGATGGCCGACGGCGACTTCGCGACGGCGCGCGATGCGACGCTGTTCCTGTTCGAACGCCAGCAGCAGGCGGACGGCTCGATGCCGCGCAACAGCCTCGTGAACGGGAAGACCGCGCCGGACTCGTTCGGCACCCAGCTGGACGAGACGTCGTACCCGCTGCTGATGGCCGACGAGCTCCACCTCACCGACGCGACGCTTTACGCGAATCACATCAAGCCCGCCGCGAACTTCGTCGCGAGCCACGGCCCCTCGTTCGGCTCCGAACGCTGGGAGGAGCAGTCCGGCTACTCACCCTCGACGATCGCCGCCGAGATCGCCGGGCTGATCGCAGCCGCCGACCTCGCAGACGCGAACCACGACCCCGGCTCGGCGGCCGTGTGGCGCGGAGTGGCCGACGACTACCAGCGGTCGATCAAGGGCTGGACGGTGACGACGAACGGCCCGCTCGCGCCGCGCTACTTCATCCGCCTCTCGAAGACCGGCGACCCGAACGCCGCGATCTCCTACGGGGTCGGCAACGGCGGCCCGACCCTCGACCAGCGCACCGTGATCGACGCGGGCTTCCTCGAGCTCGCCCGGCTCGGCGAGCTTCCTGCGAACGACCCCGACATTCTCGCCTCGCTGCCCGTCGTCGACTCCACGATCCGCTCGGACACTGCGAGCGGTCCCGGCTTCCACCGCTACAACGGCGACGGCTACGGCGACCGCTCGACTGACGGCCGCCCGTGGGCCCCGACCGGCGTCGGCACCGGGCACCTCTGGCCCGCGCTGTCGTCGGAGCGCGGCGAGCAGTCTCTGCAGACCGGCGACGCGACCGACGCCGCGTCCCTGCTCGACGGCATGGCCCGGTTCGCGGGCGGCGTCGACCTCATCCCGGAGCAGGACTGGGAGAGCCCCGACCTGGCAGCGTCGCCGTTCGGCACCCCGCCCGAGACGGCGTCGATCGGCTTCATCAACGGGCAGCCCGCAGGCTCGGCGGGCCCGTTGAACTGGTCGGCCGCTTCCTTCGTGCGGCTCTTCGCCGACGTCGGCTCGGGCCGCCTCGGTGACCGGCCGCGGAGCACGTTCCAGCGCTACGTCGCACACACGCAGCAGGCGACGACGCTCACGCTGACGGCCCCGGCTGATCAGAGCGCGGTGAGCGGCTCGCCGGTCACCGTCAGCGGAACGACGGCGCCGGGCAACGCCGTCTATGTGAACGCCACGAACACCGACACGAGCTTCGCGACGACCAGCGCCACGACGACCGCCGACTCCAGCGGCGCGTTCAGCGTCGACGTCGCCGTCACCGGCGGCACGACGGTGCTCAACGTGGTTGCCGTCAGCTCGAGCGGCGCGACGGCGCACGCAGAGCGCTCGGTCGTCTTCGACTTCGTGCCCGGGACGCAGCTCCTGGACGTGGTCGACCCGAACGGCGACGACAACGGGCCGGGCAACTACGCGTACCCGACGTCCGACAACTTCCATCCGGGCGCCTTCGACATCCAGGAGTTCCAGGTCTTCGACGACGGCACCAACATCATCTTCCGCGTAAAAACGCGCGACCTGACACCGACGTTCGGCCCCACGAACGGCGCGCAGCTCGTCGACGTCTACGTGCACGATCCGGGCGCGGCGCCGGGCGCGACCTCGACGGCCGCTGCGAATGCGTCGCGCAACTTCCAGATCGCCCCGGCCGACGCCTGGAGCCGGCTGATCCAGGTGCAGGGCTTCGGCCAGCGCTACACGGACGCCTCCGGCGCGACGCTCGGCACGGTCGCGATCAGCGCCAACCAGATCTCGCGCTTCATCACGTTCCGAGTCCCGAAGGCGACGCTCGGCTCGCCCGGGCCGGGCTGGGCCTTCACGGTCGTGCTCACCGGCCAGGACGGCTTCAGCGGCGATCAGGCGCGGGGCTTCCAGTCGACGCCGCAGGACTTCCAGTTCGGCGTCTGCGCGGCGGCAAGCGCGGATCCACATTGCACCGTCGACCCCGGGACCGTCCCGAAGCTGATGGACGTGATCACGCCCGCCGGTGTCCAGCAGTCCGACGAGCTCGACTACACGCTGCACAACCCGGTCGTGCTGCAGGGCGTTCAGATCCCGTAAGCACCCGGTAGGCTCAGCACATGGATCCCGACCGTGCACGTGAGCTGCTCGCCCGCGAGCGGAAGCGAATCATCCAGAGCCTGGGCGGCCTGACGCCGGAGGAGAGCGACGAGCCTGCGACCGACCAGCACCTGGCCGACCAGGCATCCGACCTGTACGACAACGAGCTGGACGAGGGCCTCTCCGACGACCTGCGCGCCGAGCTGGCGGCGGTCCAGCGAGCCGAGGAGCGACTGGCCGCGGGCACCTATGGGCTGTCGATCGAGAGCGGCAAGCCGATCCCCGACGAGCGCCTCGAGGCCAAGCCGACCGCCGAGCGCACCGCCGACGAGCAGGCACGCTACGAGGGCCGCACCTAGCCGATGACCGAACGGTGTCTGACACCCGGCTCAGAGCCACCGCAGGGCGACAGTGCGAACTCATGAACCGGTTCGCTCCTTGAACCTGGTTCGTACCACGTCTCAACCCGTGGGAACCTCCGCGAGCCGCGCCTGGACGAGCGCATCCGCGGCGGTCACGCTCGACGAGCTCTCGGCGACCGCCGCAAGGAAGGCGCCCCGGTCGAGCGCGGAGAGCTGCACGTCCGTGACCGTCGTCACCGACGCCGTGCGTGGCACGTTGCGAAGGAGCGCGATCTCACCGAAGCCTCCACCTGCGCCGATCTCGGCCAGAACCGTCTTCCCGTCCCGTACGTCGACGACTCCACTCCGAACGATGTAGTACCGGTCGCCCACATCGCCTTGCTGGATCACCACGTGACCCGGCGGCAACTCGATCTCCACGAGCGCACGCGCCAACCGCTCGATCGTCGGCAGGCGCAATGGCGTGAACATCGGGATCGAGCGAAGGAGCGCGAGCGTGCCCTCGTCCACCGTGTTGAGCTCGTCGAGCGATGCCAGCGCCCGCCAGCGGAGCGAGGTGAGCACCGGCAGACATGCTCCCGTCGCGAGCAGGGCGCCCCGCACTCCTAGGAGCGAGATCAAACCGGGGGCGACGAGCGCGCCTAACCCGAGCATCACGACGAGCACGCTCTGCAGGACACCGAGCGCCTTCGACAGCAGGTCGCTCGGAATCGCGCGCTGCAAGAGCGTCAACCCGCCGAACTCCACCAGCGTGACGCCGCTTCCGACGATCGCGAGCAGGATGAGCGTGACGGGCGTACTGCCACGCGCGCCGAGCGCGACGATCGGAGCGCCACAGAGCACGAGACCGAAACCGAACACGGATGCGACGCCGCGGCGCCGTGCGAGGGTGAACGCAAGCGACGCCCCGAGCACGCCGCCGAGACCGACCGCGGCGTTCAGGATTCCCACGCCGGAGGATCCGAGGTGGAGCAGGCGCAGCGCCGCAACGACGATCAGGACGCTCAGCGCTCCGACGACGAGGTTCTCGGCGACGCACAGCCCTCCGATCAGCCGCACGTTGGCATCGGGCCGCAGCGCGGCGTCCCGCGAAGCCTTCTCGTCCGTCGCGGGCTGCCACGCGGGGATGCGGACGAGCAGGAGCAGCGAGACGAGGTAGCAGCCCGCAGTGACGAGGAGGGTCGCCCCCGGCCGCGTGAACGCGAGCAGCGCGCCGGCGAGCAGTGGGCCGAGCAGCATTCCGACGCTCTCGATCGTCGTCAGGGCGAGGTTCGCCGCGGTCAACTCGCCCGGCGTCCGCGCGAGGAAGGGCAGGGACGCGTTCTGAAGCGGACGGACGATCGTCGACAGCAGCGCTTCGGCAGCGGCCAGCACGACGACGCACCAGACGGGCGCTCCGCCGAGGGCCGCCACACCCGCGCCGGCGATGAAGACCGTGCGAAGGGCCGCGGACCCGATCAGCACGCGGTTGCTCCCGACGCGATCCAGCAGCCACGCGGCCGTCGGAGCCGCGAGCGCTGCAGGAAGGAAGCGCGCCGCCCCCATCAGGCCGACGAGCTTTGGCCCGCCCGCGTGATACGCGTACACGGCGAGCGCGACCGCTCCCGCCCACCGGCCGTTCACCGACGCGAGCCGCGCGATCATCGTTCGCCGCAGATCGTCGTTCGCGAGCGTCGTTCTCAGCGCCGCCCACGCGGACGCGGCTCCTCGCAACGCCGCGGTCATCGGTCGACTCTAACGTTGCCGCTCGCGGGTCACGCGAGCGGGATGAGCCGGGTTCCGGTTGCCTTGAAGGTCGCGAATGCGCTGCCTCCGCGGGCGAGCTCGAGCTTGTCGGCCGAGGAGGCGGTGACCTCCGCAGTGATCGGCCCGACGCGGACGCGGAATGCGGTTGCCGACGGCGACGAGCGAGCGGATCTCGCCCTCGATCAGGTTCATCGCCGAGTCCTGCTGATGCAGACGGCCGACCGACACCTCCCACGGGTACACGACGACGCCGACCTCGCCCTCGCCCCACTCGGTCGAGTACACAAGCTCGCCCGACTCGAGCTGCACGATCGTCATGTCGTCGTCGAGCCGCCGGGCCGTGCCACGCAACAGGTTGGCGCCGGTGAACGACGCGACGAATGCATCGGTCGGCCGGTCGACGAGCTCGCTCGGCGACCCGAACTGGCGCAGCTCGCCGTCGACGATCACGCCGACCTGTTCCGAGAGCGCGGCGGCATCCTCGAAGTCGTGTGTGACGAGGATGGTCGGCAGCGCGAGCTCGTACAGCAACTCCTGGAGCTCGGCCCGTACGGTGCCCTTGGTGTGGGCGTCGAGCGCGGAGAGCGGCTCGTCGAGCAGGATCACTCCCGGGCCCCGGGCGAGCGCCCGGGCCAGTGCGACACGCTGCCGCTCGCCGCCGGAGAGCGCGGGCGGCCGCGCGTCCGCGAGGTGGGAGATGCGAAACCGCTCGAGGTACTCGTCGACCCGGTCCCTGCCGGCGTACGCGACGTTCTGGCGAACGGTCAGGTGCGGGAAGAGCGCGTACTCCTGGAAGACGAGCCCGACTCGGCGCTCGTCGGGCTTCCGGAACAGCTTTCGCTCGCTGTCCAGCCAGACGTCGTCGCCGAGCGCGATCCGCCCGCGCGGCGGACGAACGAGCCCGGCGATCGCGCGCAGCACCGAGGTCTTCCCGGCGCCCGAAGGCCCGACGAGGGCGACGGTCCGGTCGACGTCGAGCGCGAGTCTCAGCTCAAAGGAGCGAAGAGGGAGGGAGAAGTCGACTCTGAGGGTTGCCATAGGGAGGTCAGCTTGAGCGAGATCAGCAGTGCGGCGCTGATGAGGACGAGCAGCGCGCTGATCGCGAGTGTGACGTCGAAGTTGACCTCGAACTCTGCATAGATCGCAAGCGGCAGCGTCTGGGTAACTCGCTGCAGGCTGCCGGCGAACATGATCGTGGCCCCGAACTCGCCGAGGCCGCGCGCAAACGCGAGTGCCTCTCCTGCAGCGAGACCGCCACGGGCCAGCGGGAGCACGATGCGGAAGAAGGTGCGCGCGGGGGACGCTCCGAGGGTCCGCGAGGCGGCGACGAGGTTCGGATCGACGGCCTCGAACGCCGCGATCGCCTGCCGAACGTAGAGCGGGCTCGCGACGAAGGCGACCGCGATCGTGACCGCGAGCTGGGTGAACGGAATGGTGAACCCGGCCCATTCGAACGTGGAGCCGAGCAGTCCGTTCCGGCCGAACGCGGCGAGCAGCCCGATTCCGGCGACCGCGGGAGGGAGCACGAGCGGCAGCTCGACGAACGTGATGCAGAGCGACCGGCCGGGAAAGCGCCGGCTGGCGAGGAGATACGCGGTCGGCGTGCCGAACAGCAGCACGAGCACCTGCGCGATCAGGGTCGTCTTGAAGCTGACGATCAGCGCATCCGTGACGACCGGGTTCGAGAGCTGAGCGATCAGCTCCCCGGGCGGCACGTGCACGAAGATCGCCACGATCGGCAGCACGAGGAACCCGAGCGCGATCGCCGTGGCAGAGAAGTAGGCGAGGGCGAGCAGTGCTCTACGCACGGCGGTGCCCGCCCTCGCCGGTGCTCAATAGCCCGACTTCGTCGTCGGGATCGGCAGGAAGCCTGCGGCGAGCATCTTCTGCTGGCCCGCCTTGCTCAGGACCTCCTTGAGGAATGCCTGCGCCGCCGTCTTGTTGGCGCTCTTGGAGACGACCGCGAACTCGTAGGTCACCTTGGGCTGCGCCCACGCGGGGATCTTCAGCACTGTCACCTTGCCGGGGACGGTCTTTGCGTCCGTGGAGTAGACGAAGCCTGCATCCGCCTCGTTCGAGCGCGACCTTCGCAAGCACGCTGCGAACGTCCGACTCTCGGCTGACGACATTCGCAAGCACGCTCGTCGTCAGCCCCATCTGCTTCAGCACCTGGAGCGTGTAGCTCCCGACCGGCACCGCCGAGGCGGCGATCACGAGCTTGATGCCGGGCTTCTTCAGGTCGTAGACGCTGTGGATGCCCGCCGGGTTCGACGTCGGCACGACGAGCACGAGCCGGTTGCGCGTGAAGATGACCGGCTTGTCCACGATCCCCTTCGCATAGAGCTGATCGGGGATCGTCGTGTTCGCGGACGCGAAGACGTCTGCCGGTGCGCCCTGGGTGATCTGGGCGGCAAGCGTGCTCGAGGCTGCGAACGAGTACTTGGGGCCCGAGTCGATCTGCGGGAACACGTCGGTCAGCGACGACGCCGCGTAGACCGTGATCCCGCTCACGCGGCTCGAAGCATGGTTGTCCGAACGTGCTGACGCTCCGCCTGCGACCACCAGGCAGAGAGCCAGCGCCGCAACAACGATCGAGAACCTGCGCAGCGTGAAGTGCATCGATTGGAATTGCACGGTGTGGAGCCCCTTTCTCTTCATGCGTTCTCAGTGCTCGACCATGACTGAGGTGGACTTGATGACAGCGACGATGTGATCGCCGCGCTTGATCTGGAGCTCCCTGACGGCATCCGCGGTGACGATCGCCGTCAGCACCGCCGGCTCGGTCACGACCAGCTCGACCTGGGCCATCAGGCCCTCGATCTTGACTTCGCTGACGATCCCGCTGAAGCGGTTGCGCGCGCTCACCTGATGCTCGGCGCGCGCGCCGCCACGCAGCCGCTCGATCTCCTTCGCGGACACGATCCGGCGGTTGCTCGGGTCGCGTCGCGTCTTGATCCGGCCCTGGCTGTCCCAGCGACGCAACGTGTCGAGACTGATCCCGAGCGTCCGGGCTGCGTCGCTTGCGCTGTAGAACTCCCGCGGCATGTCTATCTCCCCCTAACTGGTGTACGCATCGAGTGCGTCCGAAGCCTCGTCGATCGTCAAGCGGGTTGGGGAACGAGATGCCGACGGGATCGCCGCCCTGCAGCCGCGTGAAGACGCTCAGATGCTCGGCCTCGCTCGCCGCGATCCGGGCAACGGGAAGCTTCAGCGCATTCGCCTGCAGCGCATCGACAGCCCCGAGGTACGCGCCGAGAAGCGTCGTCTCGAGCGTGACGCCCGAGCTTCGCAATCGCTCCCTTCGAGTCGAACGTCCCCTTCGGGTAGGTGAAGTCGAAGTCCGCGGGCGCTGCGGCGACCTGGCCGGCACCGGTCAGGATCCCGGAGACCGCGTGGTAGTGCTCCTGCTCGTTGAAGAAGGCCCGGTTCAGATACTTGAGATCGTCACCGCTGAACTGCTTCGCGGCGATCACCTGCGTGTAGAAGTCGGCCGCGAGCAGCTCGGCGCCCACGAGCAGCCGTGCATAGGCAAGATCGGCGTCCGAGATCGTGTCGGCTGACGCCGAGCCCACGAACGAGCCGGCCAGCGATCCCGCGAAAACGAGCGCGGCGCCACCCTTGGCACCGTGCGACAACAGCTGAGCCCTGCTGAGTGAGACGGTCACGTGCTCGGCGCTCCTATACATCGACGGGGAATTGGCTACCTGGGAGATGCCTATGAACGAAGGCCGGAGCAACGTATCACCCGCGCGCACTCGTTCCAAGGCAAAATGAGCTCGATGGCGGACCCGTCGGGCGCCCAGCACGAGTTCGCGTTCGGCGCAGCACGCGCCTGCGCGGTCGAGGTCGGCGGCGGCCTGCGCACCTACTCGGTCGGTGACCGCCAGGTGCTCGACGGCTACGCGCCGGACTCGATGTCCACGTCCGGCCGCGGCCAGGTGCTCGCGCCGTGGCCGAACCGGCTCGAGGACGGCTCCTACCCGGTCGACGGGCGAACGCTTCAACTACCGATCAACGAGCTCGAGACCCACACGGCGATCCACGGTCTCGTCCGCTGGGCGAACTGGACGCTCGCAGACCGCGCTGACAATCACGTCGCGCTCGAATATCTGCTCCACCCTTCGCCGGGCTACCCGTTCGCGCTCGCGCTTCGAATCGAGTACCTGCTCGACGAAGGAGGCCTGACGGTGACGACGGTCGCCGAGAACGTCGGCAACGAACCGCTGCCGTTCGGCCTCGGCTACCACCCGTACCTCTGCGGCACGCCTCGGGTCGACGACCTCGTCGTCGCAGTGCCTGCGGCGACGCGGCTCGTCACCGGGGAGCGGTCGCTACCGGTCGGGCGAGAGCCCGCAGCGCTGCGGGATCCGAAGCCGCTCGGCGCGACAGTGCTCGACACGACGTTCTGCGACCTCGACCGCGATGACGAGGGCGTCGCCCGCGTGCGGGTCGGCAGCGACGTCGTGTGGTTCGACGGCACGTTCGGCTACGTGCAGCTCTTCACGGGCGACCCACTGCCGGACGTCGCGCGCAGGAGCCTCGCCGTCGAGCCGCTCACGTGCCCGCCGAACGCGTTTCGCAGCGGCGAAGCGCTGCTCCGTCTCGAGCCCGGCGAGCGCTACACCGGGCGCTGGGGGATCAACCGCGCCTAGCGACCCAGCGCGAGGCCGGTCGCCGGGTCGAAGAAGTGCAGCCGCCGGTCGTCGACGGCGAGCTCGACCTCAGACCCGACCTGGAGCGCGCGCCGCGCATCGACGCACGCGGTGAAGTTCGCGCGGTCGTCCGCGAACAAGGTGCCGTCGCCTGCCTCGTCGTCGGCGGCCGCCCGCACCGCCTCCGCCGTGACTCTCGGTGCGTCGAGCGTGAAGATCGCATGGATCTCCGAGCCCAGGTCTTCGACCACGTCGGGCGTGATCCGCATGCGCGGCAGCTCCGCGCTCGCGGTCGCACCGTGCTGGAAGTCGGTCGGACGGATGCCCAGGATCAGATGGCCCTGCACGCCGGCTGCCGGCGACGACTCGGGCAGCTCGAAGCTGGTGCCTGCGAAGGAGACGCGCCCGTTCGCGATCTCCGCGTCGATCAGATTCATCGACGGCGAGCCGATGAACGCCGCGACGAAGAGATTCGCGGGCGAATGGAACAGGTTCTGGGGCGTGTCGACCTGTTGGAGCAGGCCGTCGCGCAGCACCGCAACGCGCTGCCCGAGCGTCATCGCCTCGATCTGGTCGTGCGTCACGTACACGGTCGTCACGCTGAGCCGCTCGTGCAGCTTCGCGAGCTCGGCGCGCATCGAGACGCGCAGCTTCGCGTCGAGGTTCGAGAGCGGCTCGTCCATGAGGAACGCCTTCGGCTCCCGCACGATCGCCCGGCCCATGGCGACGCGCTGCCTCTGACCACCCGACAGCGCCGACGGCTTGCGGTCGAGCAGCTCCTCGAGCCCGAGCGTCTTCGCGACTTCGTCGACACGCTGGCGCCACTCGCCCTTCGGCAGCTTCTTCAGCCTCAGCCCGAAGGCGAGGTTGTCGCGCACCGTCATGTGCGGGTACAGGGCGTAGTTCTGGAACACCATCGCGATGTCGCGCTCCTGCGGCGGCTTCTCGGTGACGTCGACGTCGTCGATCAAGACGTCGCCGGCCGTGACGTCCTCGAGGCCGGCGATCATGCGCAGCAACGTCGACTTGCCGCAGCCCGACGGCCCCACGAGGACGCAGAACTCTCCTTCCGCGATGTCGAGCGAGAGCGCATCGACGGCCTTGACGCCGTTCGGATACACCTTCGTGACCTCGTCGAGCGAGATCCCGCTCATGCGGCCACCACCCGTTCGCCGGCCCGGCCACGGAGCGCCGCGGGGATGAGGTCGCCGTGTGCCGCGGTCAGCTCATCGCAGAGCGCGTCGATCTCGTCGAGCGTCAGAGTCGCCGACGCGTTCGGGTCGAGCAGCGCCGCGATCCGCACGTAGTCGGGCCGCTCCTCGAGCACCGCGCGAACCGTCATCTCGACGACGTTCGCATAGGTGCGGTTCAGCGCCGCGAGCTGAGGCGGGTAGTCGAGCACCTGCGTGGGACGCAGGCCGTTCCGCTCCACGACGCAGGGAACCTCGACGCACGTTCCCTCCGGCAGGGCGGGGATCAGCCCGGTGTTCGCAACGTTGCCGTAGACGACGCTCGGCTCACCGGTGACCATGGAGTTGACGATCGTGGCCGCGTACTCCGTCGAGCGCTCGAGCGGCATCGCCTCGCCGCGCTCGAGCATCCCCTTCACCCGCTCGAACTCGCCCAGGTTCGCCTCGCTCCGGCGGATGTACTCTCCGACCGGAATGCGATAGCGCTCGAGCTCGCCGTCGTGACGCATCAGCCACGGCACGTATTCGGCAGTGTGCTCGCTCGACTCGGTCGGGAAGTAGCCGAACCGACGGTAGAGCGCGACCCGCACGCGGCGCTGCAGCTCCGGGTCGCCCGCGATCCGCTCGTCGAGCCGCGGGTACAGCGACTCGCCGTCGTGCTCGAAGCGCAGCAGGAAGGCCTGGTGGTTTATCCCCGCCGTGAGGAACGTGACCTCCTCGGGCGGGACGCCGACGAGCTCTGCGAGGTCGCGCACGAGCGCCTGCACCGAGTGGCAGAGACCGACGACGCGCTGCGTCGGCGTGCCCTGATAGACGAGCTCGCAGAGCATCGCCATCGGGTTCGTATAGTTGAGGAGCCAGGCCTCGGGGCACAGCTCGGCCATCTCGTGCCCGAGCGCGAGCATGTGCGGCGCGGTGCGAAGCGTGCGGAAGATGCCGCCCACCCCGAGCGTGTCGCCGATCGTCTGCCGCAACCCGTAGCGCTCCGGTACCTCGAAGTCGCGCAGGGTCGCCTCGTGGCCGCCGATCTGCACCATGTTGAGCACGAAGTCGGCGCCGTCGAGCGCGGCTCGACGATTGTCGTGAGTCGTGATCTCCGGCTGCGCATCGCGCTCGCGGGCGACCCAGTGCGCCATCGCATCGGCAGCCTGAAGCCGGTCGGTGTCGATGTCGTGCAGCGCGATCTCGACGTCGCGCAGCGCGGGCAGCGCGAGGATGTCTCCGAGCAGGTTCTTCGTGAACACGACACTGCCGGCCCCGATGAACGCGATCCGCGTCATCCCTTGTTCGCCCCCAGCGTGAGCCCGTTCACGAAGTGGCGCTGGAGGAGCGCGAAGACGAGCACGGTCGGGATCGCCGTCATGAGCGCTCCTGCCGCCAGCAGGTTGTTGTCCGTGAAGAACTCTCCCTGCAGGTTGTTCAGCGCCGCCGTGATCGGGCGCTTGCTGCCGTTCTGGATCAGGATCAGCGCCCACAGGAAGTCGTTGTAGATGAACGTGAACTCGAGCGTCGCGAGGGCCGCGAGGGCCGGCTTGCAGAGCGGCAGGATGATCTTGAAGTACTGCCGCGCGACCCCAGCGCCGTCCACGCGCGCAGCCTCGGTCAGCGACTTCGGGATCGTCTTCATGTAGTTCGAGAGCACGAACGTGCAGAAGCCGGTCTGGAAGGCGACGTTGATCAGGATCAGGCCGAGGTACGAGTCGTAGAGCAGGCCCGTGTCCGAGACCCAGGTCGGGAGGGGAATGTCCAGGTACAGCCGGTAGAGCGGCTGCAGGATCACCTGCTGCGGCAGCAGGTTCGCCGCCATGAAGAAGATCAGCAGCGGGACGTTCCACCAGTAGCTGAGGCGGGACACGACGAACGCGACCGCGGAAGAGAAGAGCAGGATGATGAAGATCGCGGGGATCGCGACGATGATCGAGTTGAAGAAGTAGTGCGGCAGGTCGGCCTGCGTGTAGGCGTTCTTGAAGTTGTCGAAGTTGAGGTGCTTGGGCCACGAGACGTAGCCGTACTGCGACGTGTCGGCGTAGGGGCGAAGCGCGGTGAAGATCGCCCACACGATCGGCGACACCCAGAGCAGCGTGACCAGGGCCAGGAACACGTGCAGCCCCACGCGCGACCGCTTGACCTTTCGCTTCGGCCTCGGCGGCCGCGGCGGCCGGACCTCCAGCGCGGCGTCCGTCACGTCACTCCACCTCCTGGAAGCTGTTCCAGACGAAGATGATGATCGGAACCAGCGAGATCGTGAGCAGGACGACCGCGATCGCCGAGCCGTAGCCGATTCGGCTCGCCTCGCCGATGATGTTGTCCGTGATCAGCACGGAGAGCAGCTCGAGGCCGTTTCGGCCGCTGTTGATGATGTAGACGATGTCGAAGGCGCGGAGCGCCTCGATCACCGTGATCACGACGAGGACGATGTTGATCGGCTTGAGCGCCGGCAGGACGACTTTGAAGAACGTCCGCACCTCGCTCGCTCCGTCGATCGCCGCGGCCTCGCGCAGCCCCGGGTCGAGCGCCTTCAACCCGGCGAGGTAGATGATCATCACGTAGCTCGCATGCCGCCAGCAGGCGAAGACGAGCACGGCCGGGAGATTCAGCTTCGGGTTCCCGAGCCAGTCGATCAGGTGCCCGTGCTGCGGATCCTCGAAGAGGGCGTTGAGCAGGCCCTGCGTCGGCGAGAGATAGAGCTCGGCGATCAGTCCGATGATCGCGGGCGCGATCACGACGGGGACGTACAGGAGGCTCTGGTAGAACCGCGAGCCGCGGATCTCCTTGTCGAGCTGATAGGCGAGGAACATCCCGAACGGCGTCCCGATGAACGCCAGCGCAAAGAGCCAGTAGAGGTTGTGTCTGAACGCGGGCCAGAACGCCGGATAGATCGTCGCGATCTGGCGATAGTTCGTGGTGCCGATCCAGTGGATCGTGTGCACGCCCCCGATCCCGTCCCAGCTCGTGAACGAGAGCAGGATCGACGAGATCGTCGGGAACCAGATCAAGGCCCCGGTGAGAAACAACGGGATCCCGACCATCAGGGTGACCGCGATGCGGTCGGTGGTCGAGAGCCGGACGGCGCGCTTCCTGCGCCGCACGCCGTCCGCTCTCACGCTCGCTGCGATGTCGGTCGTCGCCATCGCGCCGAGGCTACAACCTCACGATCCGAAGATCGCCTTCTTCTGCTTCTGGATGCTCTTCACGAGCCCGTTGATGTTGGTCGGGTCGTTCAGGAACGACTGCAGCGACGGGATCATCACCGTGGAGGCGAAGTCCGGGCGCGTGTCGCGATCCATGTACTGCGCGATGTGCTTGGTGGACGCGATCAATACCGCTTCCTTCTTCTGCAGCGGGCTGTAGTAGGACTTGTTCGCGTGGATGTTGACCGCGAGGTTCCCCGGGTTCAGCGGGTTGTAGATGTTGATCGCCTGCGCGGTGCCGAAGTAGCCGATCAGCTTCTTCGCGCCCGAGAGGTTCTTCGGCTTCTTCGAGAGCATGTAGCCGTCGATCGGGGCGTCGATCGAGTCCTGCCCCCACTTCGAGTTGATCTCCGGGAACGGGAAGAAGTCGACGTCGCCCTGGTTGGCCTTCTTGAAGTTGCTGACCACGAACCCGCCGAGCAGGAACATGCCGGCCTGCTTGTTCTCGAGCTGGGTCGCACCGTCCTGCCACGTGAGCCCGAGGGCACCCTGTGAGTAGTAGGGAAGCAGCTCGGCCCACTGACTGAAGACGGCTTTCGCCTGCGCGCCGTCCCACGCTTCCTTGCCGGCCATCAGGTCGACGTGGAACTGGTACCCGTTGATGCGCATGTTGAGGATGTCGAACGTCCCCATCGCGGGCCAGCCGTCCTTGTCGGTGAACGCGATCGGCGTCAGCCCGTCCGTCTGCATCTTCTTGGCGAGCGCGATGAACTGATCCCACGTCTTCGGGACCTTGTAGCCCTTGGCCTTCCAGACGCTCTTGCGGTAGTAGACGGCCCACGGGTAGTTCTTGTTCGGGACGAGGTACTGGTGACCGTCGAGGCCGGTCGAGGCGGCCTTGATCGAGTGCGGCATCTGCGGTGTCAGCACCTTCCAGACGTCGTCGATCGGGGTGGCCAGGCCCTTGGCCGCGAAGAACTGCATCCGGTAGCCGGCGAACCACGTGAAGACGTCGTCCGGGCGGCCCTGCAGATAGGAGTTGATCTGGTTCTGGAAGGTGTTGTGGTCGACCGTGTTCGTCTTGACCTTGATGCCCGTGTTGGCGGTGAACTTCTTCGTGACCGCCGCGAGGGCCTCGATCCCCGGGTGGGTCTCGTACGATCCGAGCGTGACGGTCTCCGCGAGCTCCGCCGCGAGCCCCGCGGGCATGGCAGCGCGCGCCCGGCCGGCGGTCAGGCCGTACGCGGCGGCGAGGCCGCCGGCGCCGGCCGCGGCCAGCAGCCCGCGTCGCGTCGACTGCCGCGTTGCGAGCTCTTCGAGGTCGATCTGCAGAGGTTTGTCGTCCGACATTTGGATCCTCCTGGTCTCGGGCACGCGATCGCGGAACAGCACACGATCGAACAAAAACGCTTGGGACGCAACACTGGCACGTTTGCGTCATCCGTGTCAACCCCTTGTTCGAGACTCGTCGAATCGGCTCCATCAGTGGTCTTGACAGAACGCCTGCCCTTGACGGAGTCTGTTGGTTCGCGTTGAGTATTGTGCGAATGCCGACCCGAAGGAGCCATGCTCGCCGCCCAGCGCCACAAGCTGATCGTCGATGAGATCCGCCGCCAGGGTGCGGTGCGCGTCAGCGAACTGACCGATCTGCTCGAGGTCTCCGAGATGACGATCCGCCGCGACCTCGATGCGCTGGCCGCCGCCGGCCTCCTCGAGAAGGTCCACGGCGGCGCCACGATCCGCGGTGGGCTCAGTGCGGAAGAGCCCGGGTTCGAGGCGAAGTCGCATCGCCAGCTGAAGGAGAAGGAGGCGATCGCCCGTGCGGCCGCACGGCTCGTGGAGCCCGGCCAGTCGATCGGGCTGACCGGCGGCACGACCACGTGGCGGCTCGCCCATCACCTCGACCACGTGCCGGATCTGACCGTGGTCACGAACTCGATCCAGGTGGCGAGCGTGCTCTACCGCGAACCGCGGCCCGACCTCACCGTCGTGCTGACCGGCGGCGTGCGGACCCCCTCGGACGCGCTCGTCGGGCCGATCGCGCTCACCGCGATCAGGTCGCTGCACCTCGACGTCCTGATCATGGGCGTGCACGGCGTCAGCGGAGACGTCGGCCTCACGACACCCAACCTGCTCGAGGCCGAGACCGACCGCGCGCTCGTCGCCGCGTCGTCGCGCCTGATCGTCGTCGCCGACCACACCAAGTGGGGCATCCGCGGCCTGAGCCGGATCGCCGGCCTCGACGACGTCCATGTTTTCGTCTCCGACCAGGGCCTCGACCGCGCCGCGCGCGCCACGATCGGCCAGCACGTCGAGCGGCTGCTGATCGCATCGTCCCGCGCGCAACGAGTCGTCCACGGAGTCGCGTGAGCATCTCGATCCGCGGCGACCTGCGGACGGACGAGCAGACGGGCGTTCAGACCTTCGTCGTCGACTCGCGCCAGGACCGCCCCAACCTGCCGGATGCGGGATGCCCGTTCTGCCCCGGCGGAGTCGAGGCGCCGGAGGACTACGAGGTCCGCTGGTTCCGCAACCGGTGGCCCGCCATGCCGGATGACCGCTGCGAGGTCGTCCTCTATACGCCGCAGCACGATGCGACGTTCTGGTCGCTCGGTCTCGCCGGCGCGCGCAAGGTCGTCGACCTCTGGGCGGAGCGAAGCGACGCGCTCGGCGCGCGCGCCGACGTCGACTACGTCCTCGTCTTCGAGAACCGGGGCGCAGCGGTGGGCGCCACGATCACGCATCCGCACGGACAGATCTACGCGTTCGACTTCGTGCCCGAGCTCCCGATGCGCGAGCTCAGCCGCGGCACGCAGCTCGGCGAGCCGGGCGACCGGCTCGTCGCCGAATCGCCCGGGTGGCGCGCGTGGGTCCCCGAGGCGCCGGTCTTCCCCTACGCGACGCGGCTCGTGCCGGACGACCCGGTGCCCGACCTGCCGTCGCTCGGTGACGCCGGGCGCGACGGGCTCGCCGCGCTGCTCGTCGACGTCCTCGCCCGCTTCGACCGACTGTTCGACGCCGAGACGCCGTACATGCTCTGGATCCACCAGCGGCCGTTCGACGGGGGCGACTGGCCCGACGCGCGGCTGCACGTCGAGATCGTCACGCCCTGGCGCGCGCCCGGCGTCCTGCGGTACGTCGCCGCCGGTGAGCTCGGCTCCGGTGTGTACTTCAACCCGGTCGCGCCCGAAGCTGCGGCGCAGTCGCTGCGAGACGCTCTCTGAGCACGCACGCGGAGAGCCTCGAGTCGCTGCTCGAGATCGGCGGCAGGCCGAGCTGGATCCTGCCGGAGCTCGCGAGCCTCAACCGCCTGCCGCCGACCGCGACGCTCGCACGAAGCGCCGCACGAGTGCGCGACCTCGACGGACGTTGGGACTTCCGGCTCGTGGCCCGGCCCGAGGATGCGCCGCGGGCGCTCGCCGCTGCGCGCGGCTGGGTCGAGGTCGACGTGCCGGGGCTCTGGACGATGCAGGGGTTCGGCAGGCCCCACTACACGAACCAGGTGATGCCGTTCGACAACCCGCCGCCGACGGTGCCCGAGCAGAACGAGACGGGCATCTACCGCCGCACGTTCACGGTCCCGCGCGGCTGGCGCTCGCGGCCCGTCGTCCTCCACTTCGGCGGCTCCGAGGGCGTGCTCTACGCGCTCGTGAACGGTGCCCCGGTCGGGATCGCGAAGGATGCGCGGACACCCGCGGAGTTCGACGTCAGCGACCTCGTTCGCCACGACGGGCCGAACGAGCTCGTCGCCGTCGTCGTGCGCTGGTCGGACGCGAGCTTCGTCGAGGATCAGGACCAGTGGTGGCAGGCAGGGCTGTCGCGCTCGATCCGCCTCGTCTCGCCGAGTGTGCGCGACGTCGAGGTTCGAGCCGACATCAGCGGGCGGTTCACCGTGCTCGGTGCCGAAGGCGAGGTTCGACTGCTCGACGCGGGCGGGCGCGCCGTCGCGACGGGGGAGCTCGAGGACGGAACGTTCGACGGTGCAATACGACGGCCCCGGCTGTGGTCGGCCGAGGAGCCCGCGCTCTACACGCTGGAGCTGTCGGCCGGGGGCGAGACCGTCTCGACCTCGGTCGGCTTCCGGCACGTCGAGCTGCGCGACCGCAGGCTGCTCGTCAACGGCGAGCCGGTGCTGTTCGCCGGCGTCAACCGCCACGAGCACGACGACACCCGTGGTCGCGTGATCTCGCGCGAGCTGATGGAGCGTGACCTGCGGCTCATGAAGCGCGCCAACGTCAACGCCGTGCGCACCTCGCATTACCCGAACGACCCGTACTGGCTCGAGCTCTGTGACCGCCACGGCCTCTATGTGATCGACGAGGCGAACGTCGAGTCGCACGCCTACTACGACGAGCTCTGCAACGACCCGCGGTATCGGAACCAGTGGGTCGAGCGCGTGGCGAACATGGTCGAGCGCGACAAGAACCATCCGAGCGTGATCCTCTGGTCGCTCGGCAACGAGAGCGGCTACGGGCCGAACCACGACGCCGCGGCCGGCTGGGTCCGCGCGCGCGACGCCTCGCGGCCCCTCCACTACGAGGGTGCGATCAGGCGCGACTGGAGCGGCGGTCGTCCGGCGACCGACGTCGTCTGCCCGATGTACCCCGAGCTCGATTCGATCGTGGCGTGGGCGACCGCGAAGACCGACGACCCGCGGCCGATGATCCTCTGCGAGTACTCGCACGCGATGGGCAACTCGAACGGCGGCCTCGCCGACTACTTCGACGCGTTCAGAGAGCACGACGCGCTCCAGGGCGGGTTCATCTGGGAGTGGGTCGACCACGGCATCCGCCAGGTCGACGCTGCGAGGCCGGGCGTACTGGGCCTACGGCGGCGACTTCGGCGACGAGCCGCACGATGCGAACTTCTGCGCCGACGGCATCGTCTGGCCCGACCGCACTCCCCACCCCGCACTCGCAGAGCTGAAGTTCCTCGCGCAGCCGGTGCACGTCGAGGCGCGCGGCGGCGGGCGCTTCCGCATCCACAACCGGCAGCACTTCACGTCGCTCGAGCGCTACCGCGGCGAGTGGGAGCTGACCGTCGACGGCGCGCGGCGCAAGGGCGGGCGGCTGCCGGCGTTGCGCGTCGGGCCTGGCGAGTCCCTGGACGTCGACGCTCGACCTGCCCCGCGGCAACGGCGAGCGGTTCGTCACGTTCCGCTTCCGGCAGCGTGCCGAGACCCATTGGGCCCCCGCAGGTTTCACGGTCGCGCACCAGCAGCTGCCCCTGCCGGGGCGCGCACCGAGAGCGCCAGGCGGTCGCGCCGTGCGGGCCTCGGACGACGGCGTGCTCGAGTCCGGGCGGGTCCGCGCAGTCATCGACCTCGATCTGGGCGAGCTGTGCGAGCTCGCTCTCGACGGGCAGAACGTGCTCGCCGGCGGCTCGCGCCTGCAGCTCTGGCGCGCACCGACCGACAACGACGGCTTGCCGCAGGTGCCGAGCAGGCTGAGCGGCGTGCTGCCGCGCTGGCTCGAGCTCGGGCTCGACCGGCTCGAGCCCGAACTGGTCTCGGCGGGCGTGAGCGGCACCGCCGTCGAGGCCCTGCACCGGTTCGGCGACCTGCTCACGCACCGGCATCGCTACCGGCTGCTCGCGACCGGCGAACTGGTGGTTGAGAACGTCGTGGAGCTCGCGCCCCGGCTTCGCGATGTGCCGCGAATCGGCATCGTGCTGACGCTCCTCCCCGGGCTCGAGGCGCTCAGCTGGTACGGCCGCGGCCCGTGGGAGGCGTACTCCGACCGGCTCGCGTCCACGATCGTCGGCCGCTTCGAGAGCACCGTCACCGGCGAGTACGTGCCCTACATCCTCCCGCAGGAGCACGGCCACCATCCCGAGGCGCGCTGGCTGACGTTGACGAACGACGCCGGGCTCGGCCTCGAGGTTCGCGGCCGCCCGACGATCGGCTTCGGGGCGAGCCACTTCACGGCGGCGGACCTGACCGCGGCGCGGCACACGAACGAGCTCGAGCCGCGGGCGGAGACGTACCTCAGCCTCGATCACGGCGCAGCGCGGGCTCGGCACCGCGAGCTGCGGCCCCGACACGGCGGAGCGGTACCGGCTGCTCGAGCCGCGGTACTCGTTCGGCTACGTGCTGCGGCCGATTCTCGCGCCCGCCGACGCGACCGCGACGAGCGACTCCCCGTCGCGCCCGGTTCGTTCCCGGTAGGCGCGCGAGACGTCGGCCGCGAGCGCATCCGCGCGCTCGGTCTCCGTGAGCGCGAGGATCGCTCCGCCGAAGCCGCCGCCGAGCAGCCGGGCGCCGTACGCGCCAGCTTCCTGGGCGAGCTCGACGAGCAGATCGAGCTCGGGGATCGAGACCTCGTAGTCGTCGCGCAGGCTTGCGTGGCTCTCGAGCAGGAGGCGGCCCGCCACGACGAGGTTGCGGTCCTCGAGCGCGGCCGCGAAGTGGCGAACGCGCTGGTTCTCGGTCTGCACGTGGCGGACGCGGCTCGGCATGCCGGCCTCGAGCTCGCGCCGCCGCTGCGCGTAGCCGGACGTCTCGTGCGTGTGGGCCACGCCGGAGTCGACGACCACGAGCGCAGCGTCTGCGGGGACCGGGACGAGCCGATGCTCGAGGGTGCCGCAGTCGATCAGCACCGCATGGCCTTCGCGCCCGAGGAGTGCCGCCGCCTGGTCGAGGATCCCGCACGGCACGCCGACCGCCCGCAGCTCCGCGCGCTGGCACGCGAGCGCAAGCTCGAGTGGGTCGACCTCGAAGTCCGCAACCGCGCAGAGCACGAGTGCGGCCGCGACCTCGAGCGCCGCCGACGACGAGAGCCCCGCGCCGACCGGCAGATCGGAGCGGACCGTTCCGGTCAGGCCGACGGCGGGCCGGCCGAGCAGGTCGAGCTCGGCAGCGACCGCCTGCGCGTAGCGGGCCCAGCCCTCCGCCGAAGGGCCGCTCCCGTCGGCGGCGAAGGGCGCCGCGGCGCCGAAGCGCTCCGAGCGGAGCGCGATCTCACCCTCGGCGGGAGCGGCGTCGATCGTGACCCCGTACTGGATCGCGACGGGAAGCACGAGCCCGCCGCTGTAGTCGGTGTGCTCGCCGATCAAGTTGACGCGCCCGGGCGCCCAGGCGACACACACATCTGTCCTCGTCGACCCCACGCCGCGATCATACGAGCGGACGTGGTGTCTGACACCCACGCGAACGACGGGTGCGCGCCTAGCTTCGACACGGTGTCTGACACCTTTTTCGCCCAACCGCTCGCTCTCGCGCGCGTGGCTACCCTGTTCCCGTGACCGAACCGATCGACGAGCTTCGTGCGGTTGTCGCGGCGACACCTGCGCCGCCGGCTGCGATGTCGGCGTACCTCGCGAAGGTGCGCGACCGCGCCTACTCGGTGACCGACGCGGACGTCGAGGCCCTGAAGGCGGAGGGCTGCACCGAGGACGAGATCTTCGAGCAGACGGTCGCCGTCGCGATCGGCCAGGGGCTGCGGCGGCTCGATGCGGCGTCGGCGGTGATCCCGTGAGGCTCGCAACCGTGGACAGCGGGCATGCGCCCCAGGAGGCGGCGATGCTCGCCGAGATCGCGGAGCGCAGCGGGCGCGAGCCGCTCGGCGTCGTCAAGACGCTGCTCTACCGCCCCGAGCTCTTCGGCCGGCCGTTCTCGGAGGCGCTCGACGTCGTCATGCGCGGGCCCTCGGAGTGGAGCGCCGGCGAACGCGAGCTCTTCGCGGGGTTCACCTCACTGATCAACCAATGCCCGTTCTGAACGGGCTCCCACGGCGCAGTTGCGTCGTACGCGCTCGGTGAGGAAGTCTGGGACGCGGTCGTCGCCGACTGGCGCACGGCCCCGCTGCGTCCCGAGCTCGCCGCGACGCTGGTCTTCCTCGAGAAGCTGACGGTTCGCCCCGAGGAGCTCGAGCCGGCCGACGCCGACACGGTGCTCGCGGCGGGGGTCTCAACCCAGGGGTTGCGCGACGCGGCGCTGGTGTGCTCGCTCTTCAACATGATCGTCCGCCTTGCGGACTCGCTCGGCTGGGACGTGCCGGAGTGGGAAGCCCTGCAGAAGCGCGCGCCTGCGATGCTCGAGGGCGGGTACCGCATGGGCGCGATCCGCTCGCGCTAGGCGCTAGACCGCTCCTTCCCATTCGCCCGCGAGCAGCCGCGGCACGACGTCGTCGAGCAGGCGCAGCGTCATTCCCCAGAGCACGCGGTCGCCGATCGGGATCCCGTCGACGAGCAGCCCCTCGGGAAAGCGCGCCGAGGTGAACAGGTGCTCGCGCCGCGCATCGGCTCGGCCGAGGTCCTCGACGAGCGGCGTCAGCACCTCGACGACCTCCTCCTCGCTGGGGCGCCACGTGATCCCTGCCCGGATCCGGCCCAGGAACGGGTGGACCTCGAAGCGCGTCGGCCCGCTCGAGACCGGGGCGAGCTCGGCGATCACGTCGACCTCGTCGGGCGAGAGCCCGATCTCCTCCTCGGCCTCGCGCAGCGCGGTCGCGAGCAGGCTGTCGTCGCTGTCGTCGGCCTTGCCGCCGGGGAGCGCCAGCTGTCCCCCGTGCAGGCCCCGATCGGAGCGCACGATCAGCACGATCCGCAGCCGCCCTTCCTCGTCGCGGAAGACAGGAACGAGGACAGCGGCGATCCGGCGAGGCTCCTCCTCCACCGGCCAATCGTCGCACGCGGCTCAATCGTGGGCTCGGGCTGCGCGAAGCTCGAGGGCGGCACGCTCGATCAGCGGTGCCGCGACGCGCACGCCCCGTGCCGCGGCCACGAGCGCGCCCGGGTCCGACCGCGCCGCCGCGCGCGTGAAGAGCCCAGCGGCCCGCTGCAGGCCCGCGCATGCGCGGGCGAGCGTCGCCTGGACATCGCGGAGGCTCGGCGGCGGCGCTCCGGCGGCGCCGACCATGTGCCGGCAGCCTCCAAAGTCGCTGTAGGCGACGAGCAGGCCGTAGAGGCGTGATTCGTCGTGCAGCGCCGACCGCGCGGACGAGCGGGTGTCCCCGTCGGACGCGGCAACCGCATCAGCTTGCAGCTGGCCGATCAGGCCGGACGCGTTCGCGGCCCATTCGCGCGCGGCCGACCGCGGCTCCTGCGCCGGGCCGCTGCCGCACCCGGCCAGGACGGCGGTGACGGCGATCGCCCCGAGCAGACACCACGCGGGCATGCAGCCGCTCGCTCAGACGAGGGCGAGCTCGCGCAACTCGGTCTCGCAGGAGCAAAAGGCCTCGACCACGGCGGGCTCGAACTGCGCGCCTGCACAACCTTCGAGCTCGGCCACCGCGCTCTCCCACGTGCCGGCGGGCCGGTAGGGCCGATCGGTCGTCATCGCGTCGAGCGCGTCGGCCACCGCAAAGATGCGCGCAGGCAGCGGGATGTCCTCGCCCGCGAGCCCGTCGGGGTAGCCCGACCCGTCCCAGCGCTCGTGATGGCGGCGCACGACGGCGATGCCGTTGGACTCGAGCATCCCGACACCCGAGAGGATCTGTGCACCGACCGTCGTGTGGCGCTCCATGATCCCCCGCTCCTCGAGCGTGAGCTGCGAGGGCTTCTGGAGGATCCCGTCGGGGATCCCCACCTTGCCGATGTCGTGGAGCAGATACCCGAACTCGACGCTCGGGTCATCGAGGAGCGCCGGGGCGACGACCCGCGTCAGCTCCGTCGCGTACCGCTGCACGCGCACCGAGTGCTCGCCCGTACTGGAGTCGCGGGACTCGAGCGCGACCGCGAGGGCACCGAGCGTCTCGCGATACGAGCGCTCGATCAGGCGCCGGTGGCGCCGCTCCACCTCGAGCAGGCGACGCACGTCGCCGGCGTAGAGCAGGAGCTGATCCTCGCGCCCCCGCTCGCCCGCCTCCGCGAGCGACGGCATGCCGACCGTGCCGCCGGCCCCTTCGACCGCGGCGAGGAGCTCGATCGGGCTGAACGGCTTCTTGACGACACTCGCGACTCCGGCGTCCCGCGCGGCGCCGGGCTCGAGCTCGGCGCCGGTGAGGAGGACGATCCCGATGCCGGCCGTCCGCGGGTTCGACGTGAGCTCGCGCGCGAACGACAGGCCGTCGAGGCCCGGCAGCCCGACGTCGAGGACGACGACGTCGGGCGGGTTGTGCTCGATCGCCGCGCGCGCCTCCTCGGCGCCCGCGACCTCCGCGAACGACGTGTCGAGGAGCTCGAGCGTCGTCCGCAACAGCTCACGGAGAGCCGGATCGTCGTCGACGACGAGAATCTGCAGACTGCGGTTTCCCAGCGACATGTCCACTCCTCTCTAAGACTGCCGCCGCAGCAACAACTTGCGATCCCAGACGACGCTACCTCGAATCGCGAAGCTACATCGAATCGGACCTCGAATTTCCCTCGAACGGGGTACGGGTAGGGTGCCACGCATGACCAATGCCACCATGCAGACCAATCACGGCGCGATCGAAATCGAGCTTTTCGACGCCGACGCGCCCAAGACCGTCGAGAACTTCACGAAGCTGGCGCGCGACGGCTTCTACGACGGCGTCATCTTCCATCGCGTGATCCGGGACTTCATGATCCAGGGCGGCGACCCGACCGGCACAGGCTCGGGCGGCCCCGGGTACCAGTTCGAGGACGAGTTCAACGACAACAAGGTCGAGCGCGGCGCGCTCGCGATGGCGAACGCGGGCCCGAACACGAACGGCTCCCAGTTCTTCATCGTCACCGCCGACGCCTGCCCGTGGCTCGACGGCAAGCACACCGTCTTCGGCCGCGTCACCTCCGGGATGGACGTCGTCGACACGATCGAGCAGGTCGACACAGGGCCGGGCGACAAACCGCGCGAGGACGTGCGCATCGAGTCGGTCACCCTCTCCTAGGTAGCCTTGCGAACGTGGATCAGGCGACGACGCCCGACGAATCGTTCGAGATTCGATGCCCTCACTGCAAGAAGACGTTCACGGGCAGCCTGCTCGACGGCTCCGCAGAGCGCTACCGGGGCTTCAAGTGCCCGCACTGCAAGCTTTTCGTGCCTGCGGCCCGAATAAAGGGCTAAGGCCCAGGCCGTAGTTGCCGATACGGGCAGGGTGGCACTCGACGCCGCCCTGCCCGCGGTCTCTCCTCGCGCCCGCGCTCATGCGAGCGTGCTCACGGCACGTGTCGGCCTGACCCTGGTCGTCGCCGCGTCGTTCGTCCTGCGCGTGGTCGCGTCGGCAGCGCACCCCGTTGCGCGCTATTTCCCGGACGAGTACCTGTACACGGAGATCGCACGCTCGCTCGGCCGGCACGGCCAGCCGCTCGTCCGCGGTGCCTCCTCGCACTTCCCCGCGCTGCTCGAGCCGCTCCTCGCCGCGCCGTTCCAGGCGTTCTTCTCACCCGAGCTCGCCTACCGGCTGACCCAGGCCGAGAATGCGCTCTTCATGTCGCTGGCAGCGGTGCCGGTGTACCTGCTCGCCCGGCACCTGAGGCTCTCGGCGCGGTACGCCCTCGCGTGCGCGGTCTTCGCCGTCGCGATCCCGGACCTGATCTATTCGGCCTACACGCTTGCCGACCCCGTCGGGTACCCGCTGGCGCTCGGCGCGCTCTATCTCGCCGTCGTCGCGATCGACGAGCCGACCCGCCGCGCGCAGCTCGGCTTCGTCGCCCTGGCGCTCCTCGCGACCTTCGCTCGCCTGCAGTACGTCATTCTGCCGGCCGCGTTCCTCTTCTCGGCATTCGTGGTCGACCGGCGCCGCGTGTTCCGGACGCAGCGGTTGCCGCTCGTTCTCTTCACCGCGCCGATCCTCGCGGGCCTCGCGCTCGGGCCCTCTCGGTTCCTCGGCTTCTACGCCGGCACGGTGCACATGCACCTTGGCGTTGGGCTCCTGAAGTGGTCGGTCGTCGAGGTCCTTCTGCTGACCCTCGCCGCGGGCATCGTGCTCGTCCCCGGAGCGATCGTCGCCCTCGCCCGGCCCCGCGGACGGAGAGAGACGGCGTTCGCAGCCTGTACGGCCGTCTTTGCCGTCGGGCTTCTGACCGAGGCCGCGCTCGTCGCCTCGGACCTCACAGGCACGTTCGAGGAGCGGTACCTGTTTGCGCTCTTGCCACTGGTCCCGATCGGCTTCGGCCTCTACCTCAAGCACGGCAGGCCGGCGCGCATCCCCGTCGCGCTCATCGCGGTCGGGATGTTTCTCGTCTCGGTGCGCGTGCCGGTCGCCGGCTACTCGGCCGCGCTCGGGCAGACCGACTCGCCCCTCCTCTTTGCGGTTGTGCGACTCGAAGCGCTCGTCGGCACCGCCAACGGGTCGCTGGTCGTCGCCGTCATCGTCGCGATCGGCGCAGTGGGCGCCTTCGCCGTCTCCCGCCGTGGCGGAGCGCGACTCGCAGTCGGCGCGACCCTATGCTTCCTGGCGGTCACCTCGCTCGCGGCGATCGTCACCGACGCGAAGGAGGACCAGTCGGTTCGCACCGCCGACTTCCCCACCACCGTCACCTGGATCGACTCCCTCGGCCTGAACGACGTGACGCTCGTGGAGACCGCGGGCGCGCCACGCGGGCACGGCATGGAACAGCTGTACTGGAATCGCTCCGTCACGCGCGAAGCTCTCCTGGGAGCAGCGCTCCCCACTGACCGCTACAACGCGCCGCCGATCCACGTCGCGCGGGACGGGACGCTCGCGGACGTCAGCCGGAACCTGCTGGTCGAGGACTTCGGCTCGGTCGTCCGCTTCGCGAATGCGAAGCTCATCACCCGCCAGGCGCACTTCTCCGTGTGGTCGTCGGACGGGGCCCCGCGACTGACGCTGCTCGAAGAAGGCCGGTACTTCGACGGCTGGCTCGCCAATACCGGCCGCCTGACTGTTTGGCCGGACGCAAGCGGCCGCACGCACGGGACACTCCACTTCACGCTCTCGCTTCCCGCCCAGGCGCCGCCCATGATCGTCCGCTTCGGCAAGGAGCGCTACCGGGTGGCGGTCGGCCGTCCGGTGCGCGTCAGCTACCCGGTCGATGCGCGCGGGCCGGTCGTGATCCCGATCTCATCGCCACGTTGGCTGTGGCTCCGCGACAGGCGGGCCGTGAGCGCGATGTCGACGTCGCCCGTCTTCACGCGCGTGCCGTCCTCGACGCCCGCCGTCACCGCCTCGGCGTAGCCCTAGACGCAGTCCCGAAGCGCCTGCGCCTCGGGGAGGCCTTCGAGCTTCTTCAGCGTGTTGTTCTCGATCTGGCGGATCCGCTCGCGCGTGACGCCGAAGGCCTTGCCCACCTCTTCGAGCGTGCACGGCTGGCCGCCTGTGAGCCCGAAGCGCAACTCGATCACCTGACGCTCCCGCTCGGGAAGCGACGCGAGCGCGATCTCGATGTCGGAGCGGCGCAGGGTGAGCGACGCAGCTTCGTCGGGCGTCTCGGTGTTCTCGTCTTCGACGAAGTCACCGAGCTCCGAGTCGGCCTCTTCGCCGATCGGCTTCTCGAGTGAGACCGGGTGCTGCGCCATCCGCAAGATCTCGCGCACCTCGTCGGTCGTCATCTCGAGCTCCTCGGCGATCTCCTCCGGCTTCGGCTCGCGGCCGAGGCGCTGGACGAGCTGCCGCTCGATGTGCACCACCTTGTTGAGCTTCTCGACCATGTGCACCGGGATGCGAATCGTGCGCGCCTTGTCGGCAATCGCCCGCGTGACCGCCTGGCGGATCCACCAGGTGGCGTACGTCGAGAACTTGTAGCCCTTGCGGTAGTCGAACTTCTCGACCGCCCGGATGAGCCCGAGCGAGCCCTCCTGGATCAAGTCGAGGAACGAGAGGCCGCGGCCGAGGTATCCCTTCGCGATCGAGACGACGAGCCGGAGATTGGCCTCGATCATCTGGGTCTTCGCGGCCATGTCGCCGCGTTCGATCCGCTTCGCGAGATAGACCTCCTGGTCGGCGGTCAGGAGCGGCACCTTCCCGATCTCGCGCAGGTACAGCCGCAGCGAGTCGAGCGACGGCTCGACGGCGAGGTCGAGCTTCGGTGTCTTGACCTCTTCCTCGACGAGCGGCTGCTCGTGCGGGAGGCTCTTGTGGTCTTCGCCCTCGACCAGCTCGATGCCCTGGTCGATCAGATATGTGGTGAAGTCCTCGACCTGCTCCTTCGTGAGCTCGACTTCCTCGATTCCCTTGACGATCTCGTCATAGGTGAGGACGCCCTTCTCCTTTCCCGACTCGACCAGCTTGTGGAGTTCTTCGATATCGGGCAGAGCAATGTCGACAGTGAGCACCTGAGCACGACCTCCGACTACTACGACGGTTGACGGGGGACAAGCAGCAAACGCAAACGGAGCCGGTCTCCTCCTTCTTCCTCCGGCTCACCCTCGGACGCGCTGATGCTACATCAGGATTCACACAAGCGGAACGAAATTTTTGCGACTCCTTTACTTCCAGCCTCGTGGAGCCTGCCTCCTGCGCCGAGGCTAGATTGCACGGGTGGTCGCCCTTATCGCATTGCTGCTGGGCGTCGCCCGCCCGCCCGCTGCCTATCTCGACACGGGCTCGGCGCGGGTTCAGCTCGCCATCTCGTCGTGGTGCTGGGGCTCGCACTGCGGCGCGCCGATCTCCGCCTCCCGAGGGGTCGCCGTCGTCACGCGCGGCGCGACGCTTCGCGCCGACCTCGGCTTCGCGCCGACGCGGGCACGGGTCGCCATGGCGGGCACGCCGGTCGCGGTGGCAACCCGGGGCGGCGTGCTCTCCTGGCGCGTCACCCACGGCGGCGGTGTGACGCTGAACGTGACCGGGCCGAAAGGCTGGGTCACGTACGTCGGCCGCGTGCGCATTCGCTGACCAAAAGAGAAAGCGGCCGGCTTTCGCCGGCCGCTCGTCCTAGCCTCAGGAAAGATTGCCGTCAGTCCCGGGGAAAGGAAACCTGTGGGAAACAACTGTCCTTAGCTGAAGACGGCGCCGCCGCCGACGCCGTCTTCGATAAGGGAATTGAGTCCCTCCTACGTGGGCCCCGCCGCAACGGGCCTCACGTAGGTAACTGTTCCAGCTTGCACCGTCGCGGCTACTTGATCCATCACCCGTTTCGTAGTTGACGACCTCACTTGACTACCCTGGCCCCCGTGCCCGGAATCTTCGAGACGCGACTCCACGAAGGCCCTCCGCTCGTGGCCGACGGCGGCATGGGCGTGGTGCTGTCGGCCGCCGTGCCCGGCCTGCGCTGCCCCGAGGAGGCGAATCTCCGCGCCCCGGACGCGGTCACCTCCGTGCACGTCAGCTTCATCAACGCCGGCGCGGAGCTGATCGAGACGAACACCTTCGGCGCCAACCGCCGCAAGCTGGCGCAGCACTTCCTGGAGGACGACTTCGAGCGAATCAACTCGACAGCGGTGAAGCTCGCCCGCGAGGCGCGCGAGATCTCCGGCCGCGAGGTGCTGATCGGGGCGTCGATCGGGCCGCTCGGCGATGTGGAGCTGCGCCCTGAAGACGACGGGGAGCTCTTTGCCGAGCAGGCAAAGCTCCTCGAGGGCCGCGGTGCCGATCTGTTCATGCTCGAGACGTTCTACGACCTGCACGAGCTCGAGGTCGCGGTCGAAGCCGTGCGCTCGGTCTCGCAGCTGCCGATCGTCGCGCTGATGAGCTTCGACAGCGACGGCGTCACGCTCGCCGGGGTGGCGGCCGCCGACGCGGGGGCACGCTTGCGCGAGCTGCCGGTGCAGGCGTTCGGCGCGAACCACGGGCGCGGGCCGGCGGCCGCGCTGACGGCGCTCGCCGAGATGACCGGGGACGGTGCAGCCCTCGCCGCGCTGCCGAATGTCGGTCTCGCGAGCATGGCCGGCGCGCGCGTCTCGTTCCCGTTGGCGACCCCCGAGTACTTCGCCGATTTCGCGGCGACCGCCCGCTCGCTGGGCGCGCGCGTGATCGGCGGTTGCTGCGGCACGACCCCGGCCCAGATCGCAGCGATCCGCACAGCGCTCGACGAGAACCGTCCCGCCGCCGGCCCGCTCCGTGTGCGGGCGCGGGCGCGCGAGTCAGCCGCCGCGCCGGCCGAGGGGCCGACCGAGCTGGCGCGGCTCCTGGCCGCGGGGGAGTTCGTCGTCTCGGTGCAGCTCGACCCGCCGCTCGGCGGCAACGCCGGCGGCCTCGTCGAGGCCGCCCGGATCCTGAAGGAGTCGGGCCGTGCGCACTTCGTCGACGTGAACGACAACCCGCGGGCACGCGCGCGGATGAACGGGATGATGGCGTCAGTCGCGATCCAGCGCGAGGCAGGGATCGAGGTGATCCCCCATCTGACCCCGCGCGACTCGACGATCGCGGGCCTCGAGTCGCTCCTGCTGGGCTCACACGCCGAGGGCATTCGCAACGTGCTCGCCGTCACGGGGGACCCGCCGGAGGCGGGCGACTATCCCGGGACCGGCGCGGTCTACGACGTGGACGCGATCGGCCTCGTCGAGCTGATCTCGCGACTGAACGACGGCACCGACTTCCACCGTCGCGCGATCGACGCACCGACCTCGTTCTTCCCGGGCGTCGCCGTCAACCCGACCGCCGACGACCTCGACCTCGAGGTCGAGCGCTTCCACCGCAAGATCGAGGCGGGCGCGCAGTTCGCGATGACGCAGATCCTGTTCGACATGACGTACCTCGACGCGTTCTTGGAGCGATTCGGCGGACCGTCGCCGATCCCGCTCCTCGTCGGGGTCTGGCCCATCAAGTCGCTCGAGCTCGCGGTCCGCGTCCACAACGAGACCCCGGGAATCGTCGTCCCCGACCACGTTCAGGAGCGCTATCGCGCCGCCGGCTCGAACGCCGCCGAGGTCGGCGCGGAGCTCGCGCACGAGCTGATCACCCGCTCGCGCGAGGTCGCAGCCGGGGTCTACATCGTCGCGCCGTTCCGCCGGCCGCTGGGCGTGCTCGAGATCCTGCCGGGTTAGAGGCCTAGCAGGCGCCGGTCGAGACCGGGCCGCGGGCGCGGCCGAGCGCCCCGCGGACGGGTGCCGCGGGCACGCCGTAGCCGGCCCGCGCGCCGATGCGCGCCGCGAACACGGTTGCCTCGACCTGGCCCGCCTCGTTCACGGCCGGCCCACCGGAGTTGCCGTGGCGCACGAGCCCGCTCAGGGCGGTCACCTCGCGCAGCGACCCGTTGATCAGCACGTCGGCCGTGGAGCCGACGCGCCCCGGACGCGCGTCGAATGGGCCGTCCTCCGGGAACCCGAGGATCGCGACCGAGTCGCCCGAGTGGGGGTCGACGATCGGCAGGGGCGGAGCGCGCAGGCCGGGAACGCGCAGCACGGCGACGTCCTCCTTGCGGTCGACCACGAGGGCCTTCGCCGGGCGGCCGGCGACGAGGATCCCGGACGCCCCGGCGACGACGTGCGCCGCCGTGACGACGATGTGCGGCCTGGCGACCCAGCCGGAGCCCTCCACGCCGAGCCCGCACGCGGTGGCGGTGATCCGCACCACGCTCGGGCGGACGCTGCGGACCGCGGCGGACGAGAGGACGCGCGCGTCAGGTGGCAGCGCGGGGGGCGCCGGCCCGGCGATCGAGGGGAACGGATCGACGCGGTTGAACGCCCGCAGAACCGTGCTCGGCGGGGCGATCTCGTTCAGCCGCCCGAGCACCTCCGACTGCTGCACCTCCCGGCGGAGGCTCGTCTGGCCGGGGAGCTGCAGCAGGACGGCGCCGGCGACCCAGGCGATTGCGAGCCCGAACGCGGCGCCGGCCACGAGGCCCCCGACCGAGTCGAGCGCCCGGAGCGGCGGGAAGACCGAAAGACTGCCGCGCGCGGCCGAGCCGGCCATCGACGCGATCGACTGGAAAAGGGTCGCACCGATGAGCGCTCCGGCGAGCGCGACGAGCGGCGTGTACGGCGAGAGCGACCCGCCGTGCAGGAAGTGCGGCGCGATGCGGGCGCCGATGATCGCCCCGCCGGCGAGGCCGGCGAGCGAGAGCGCTGTCCCGATCAGCCCTCGCTTCAGCCCGGAGAGGGCGGCGAGCGCGGCGATCGCAAGCGCGATCCAGTCGACGCGCGTCATCCAGGGGACATCTTGGCGGGGAGACGACCGATCCCTGCCGCGGGTACACTCCCCGCCGTATCGGGGGCGTAGTTCAGTTGGTTAGAACGCCGGCCTGTCACGCCGGAGGTCGCGGGTTCGAGTCCCGTCGCTCCCGTTCTCTGTAGCCCGCGTCACGCCTAGCCTTGTGGCTTCGGCGTGTACTGGCGACGCGAACGTCGTGCCCCACGAGTGCCCTAAACGTCCTCGCCCGCGCTCCGTACGAGGCGTGAAAAGCGCGGACGGGTCAGGCGGGAGCACGCTCGCCCAGCCGATTCTTTGCGCCTGATTGTGCGACGATGCCTACAGGTGATCGGAGACGATCATGTGCCCGACCCGAAGGGAGCGGGAGGTGCCCGCAGCTGGTGGACGCGATGAGTCGGGGGCGGGGTCCGACAGGCACTCGCAGTCTCCGCCCTCTGGCGACATCAAGAAGAAGCTGATCCGCGGAGGCATCGCCGCCGTTGTACTCGTCGTCATCGCGATTGGGGTCATCAGCCTCCTGCCGGGCTTGGGCGGTGTCCGATCGGCGATAGCAGCCGCTTCGGGCGGTTGGGTGGCTGGGGCGGCCGCGATCCAACTGGTCGGGATCGCGGGTGCGGTGGTGTTCGTCCAGCTCGTGTTCTCCGATGTTCCGCAGCGGTTGACCTGGAAGATGGGCGGGGCGCAGATGGCCGCCAACGTCGTCCTCCCGACGGCCGGCAATACGGCGGTGGGGTATTGGACGTTGAGCTCGATCGGCTGGGGATTGGAGCGGTTCGCCGAGCGGACTGCTGTGATGATCATCGCGCCGACCGCACCGAACGTGCTCTTGATGATCCTGTTTGGCCTGGGGATGGGACTCGGCCTGTTCGAAGGGCCTAGCGACTGGTGGCTGACCTTTCTGCCCGCGGTGATCGGGATCGCGGTCATCGTGGCCGCGGTCTGGGCGGCGCGCTGGGGTGAGCGACTCGCCGAGCGTACGCATCGCCGCTGGTTGCGGGAGGGGCTGCACGTCCTGTCGACCGGTGTCACCGGCACGGTCGAGGTCCTGCGCCGGCGTAGCTGGCGCGTGCTCGGCACCTGGGTCGAGATCCTCGGTGCCATCGGCGCGCTCTGGGCTGCGTTGATCGCGGTTGGTGAGCATCTCCCGTTCGCCGTCGTGGCGATGGGCTATTTGATCGGCCAAGTCGCCCAGGTGATCCCGGTGCCCGGCGGGATCGGCGCGATCGACGCCGGCGTCACCGGCGCACTCGTCCTGTACGGCGCCGACTTCGCCAACGCCAGCGCCGGCGAGCTGATCGCGCACGCGCTCGCACTCATCCTCCCGTTGATCGCCGGCTCCATCGCGTTTGCGCTGCTTCCGAGAGAGATCCGTCGTACACGCCGACACTCAAAACCCCGCACTCAGAGCCTTGAAGTCGACGTGCCTTGATGTTGCCGTCCTACGCCCAATGTCAAGGCCGTTCTGCAGCGGGCGGGCGAGCGGATGCTCGTCAGCGTTGATCCGGCAGGGCACCTGTACACGCACCCGTAGTCCGTCGGTCCACCCACGTCGCCCGGCTGAGCGGTCCTCGAATTGGGACGGTTCCCGTCTCGCGTCGATGCCAGACTGGGGATCGTGGAGGATGCACCGGAGCTGATGGTGCGCGATGCAGCGCACTGGCGCGCTTGGTTGGCGAAGCACCATGATTCCTCGGCGGGGATATGGCTCGTGCTGGCCAAGAAGAAGACGGTCCAACCGACCAGTCTCAGCCACGATCAAGCGCTTGAAGAGGCACTGTGCCACGGCTGGATCGACGGCCAACTCCGCGGCCGCGACGCCGACACCTACTACCAGCGCTTCAGTCGCCGCCGCAGGCGCAGCGCCTGGTCGAAGCGGAACATCGAGATCGCGGAGCGGTTGATCGCAGCAGGTCGCATGCATCCAGCCGGGATCGCCGAGCTGGAGAGTGCGAGAGCCGACGGTCGAAGCGAAGCCGCCTACGCGGGCTCTGCCAGCATCGAGGTGCCTGACGATCTCGGCGCTGCACTGGCCGCCGAGCCGAAAGCGCTCGCAATGTTCGAGAACCTGAGCCGCCGGAACCGCTACGCGATCCTCTATCGCATCAGTACCGCCAAACGAGCGGAAACGCGAGAACGCAGAATCGTGCAGTTCGTCGAAATGCTGGCCCGCGGCGAGACGATCCACCCACAGAAACGCACCTGATCAACAGTCCCCGCTCCCGGGGACGTTTTCTTTCGGCGGACTCCCCGGTGCGCGCAACCGGGCGGCCGGCACAGCCCTCGCCGGTCTGCGTCCGCCAGCGCCGTGACTCCGCCTCTTGACATTGGACACCGTTGTCTGATTTATTATCTCAGACATCGACGTCCAACTTACTGGGAGGCCCGAAATGCTCCACCGGAAAAGCTCCGATCCTCGTACCCACGACCGTCACGCTCCGCCCGACCGCCGGAACGCAGCGCTCCTGCTCGTGCTGCTCGTCGCCCAGTTGATGGTCATCCTCGACATCACCGCCGTGAACATCGCCCTGCCGAGCCTCGCCAAGGATCTGCAGCTCAGCGGCTCACAGATCAGCTGGACGATCACGAGCTACTCGCTCGTCTTCGGAAGCCTGCTCCTCTTCGGTGGCCGTGGCGCCGATCTGCTCGGACGCCGCCGCCTGTTCCTGACAGGCCTCGGGGTCTTCACCGCCTCGTCGTTCGCCTCAGCTCTCGCCGGAAGCGCCGGTGCGCTCTTCGCCGCCCGGGCCGGCCAGGGTCTGGGGGCGGCGATGCTCTCCCCGGCTGCACTCTCGATCATCACGACCTGCTTCCACGGACAGGCGAAGGCGAAAGCGCTCGCAGCCTGGGGTGCAGTCGGCGGCGCAGGTGCAGCGATCGGCGTACTCGCCGGTGGGCTGCTGACCGAGTTCGCGGACTGGCGGATGATCTTCTTCGTCAATCTCCCCGTCGCACTCGTGCTTGCCGTGGCGGCACTGAAGGTCATCCCGACCGACACCGAAGCGCCTCGTTGGCGCGGGCTCGATCTCCGCGGTGCGCTTCTCGCAACCTCGAGCCTCGGCGCGATCGTCTATGCCATCACCCAGGGCGAGAGTGCAGGCTGGACTTCCGCACAAACCCTCACGCTCGCACTCGGTGGGGTCGCGGGCTTGGCGGCATTCGCCGTCCTCGAGACTCGCGTCGAGAAGCCACTCCTGAACGTTGGTCGGCTCGCCGACCGCGCGGTCGGCGGAGGGCTCTTCCTGATGCTCGCCGCAGCCGGATCGATCTTCGGGCTCTTCTTTCTCTGCTCGGTCTATCTCCAGAACGTTCTTCACACAAGCCCGCTGATGACCGGCCTCGCGTTCGTCCCGCTCGCGCTCGCCGCAGGGATCGGCGCTCATGGAGCAGGGCACATCGTCGGTCGCCATGGGGTTCGCGTTCCGCTCGCATCGGCTTTTGCGATTGCGACCGTCGGGATGGCGCTCCTTGCCCACGTCGGCGCGAACGGCACCTATCTCCGCAACGTCCTTCCAGGGATGCTCGTCGCAGGGCTCGGTCTCGGCATCGCAGTCGTCTCCGTCTCGATCGCGATCCTCACCGGCGCTCGCGAAGAGGAGTCGGGGATGATCTCCGGCCTGAACTCGACCGGCCACGAGATCGGCGGGACGATCGGGATCGCCGTCTTCTCGACGATCGCGGCCGGTGCGAGCGGCGCACTCGGCGCCGTACACGCGGCCTCAGCGATCTCCGATGCCTTCGTGGCAGCCGGGATCCTGACTAGTCTCGCGAGCCTGGTGGCATTCGCCGTTCTCCCGCATGCTCGCGACTTCGTGCCGAAGCTCCGCCTCAACCCGCTCGCGATGCCCGCGCACTGAGATGGCAAAGCAGACGACACCCGCCACAACGCCTCGCCGCCGCCGAGCGGACGCAGACCGCAGCGTCCAGGCAATCCGGCAAGCGGCGCTCGAAGCGTTGGCGAGCGATCCCGATGCCAGCATGGCCGAGATCGCTCGCCGCGCAGGTGTCGTGCGGGCGACGATCTACGCCCACTTCCCGACACGCGAATCAATCCTCGACGCGGTCATGGAAGACGCCACCGCACAGGTCGCTCGAGCGATCCGGGAAGCCGAGCCCGAGCGGGGCGAGCCGAAGGAAGCACTCGAACGAGTGCTGGTTGCGACCTGGCAGCAGCTCAGCCAGTTCCACAGTGTTCTTGGGATCAACATCAACCGGCTCTCGGCGAAAGAGCTCCGTCGTCGACACCTCCCGATGACGACACAGTTCATTCCTCTCCTCGAACGAGGCCAAGCCGACGGCGTCTTCAGAAGCGATGTCTCGGCCGAGTGGCTGATCGCCGTTGTTCGCGCGATCGTTCACGTGGCGAGCACCGAGCTGCAAGCCGGACGACTCTCGCAAGCCGACGTCGAGCGCACGATGCTGACGACGGCTCTCGCAGCAGTCGGTGTGCAAGGACGGTGAGGCCACTCGTGGCGGCTAGCCGGGTGGTACGGCGGGCATCGCCGTCTCTGCGCGGTAGCTGGCGATACTCGTCGCGATCGTCCAGGTGATGAGCGCCAGAAGGCCTGGAAAGAACGCGTAGCCGAAGACGCTGCCGTTGCCCGTGTTGTTGAGGATCGTCAAGAACGTGATCAGGAAACAGACCGCACCAGTCAACGCTACGAAGCCCGTCCAGCGTGAGAAGACTCCGCTGCGCAGCGTCAGCACTCCTGCGGCCAGCAGGAAAGCGGCAAAGCCCATTGCTCCGACCAGGAACGGCCCGGTCGAGCTCGTGGTCACCGCTCGACTAACCACGGGATTTGCGTCGGCACCCTCGGAAGCCGCAGCGGCGATCGTGATGAACGCCATCGTCGTCCCGACGATGCCGATCAGCGCGCCGGCGAACGCGACGCGGGCGAGTTGCGCGGAGCCGCGAACCGAGGACTCCGCACTTTCGAACGCGCTCCGAATCGCGGCGATGAAGTACAGGAAGATGAAGGCGGCGAGCAGCATCGCGAACGCACTGATGCGCCCCTTCGACTGGTTGTCGTGCGCCCAGTTCGTCCACGCCTGATCCGATGCCGTGTAGTGGGGATTCTTGGCAACGCTTGTCACCCACCCGACGACAAAGAACGGGACGAACGCGACTCCGGACAGGGCCATGAGCCGTCGCGGCGGCGCGTGAGCGCCGGTCGCGGCATTTGGGGAGTGCGGAGTTGGCAAGGGCTGGGTCGTCAAATCGCGCTCCCGGAAGAATCAGCGGCCGGACTCCTACACGGCTACCCCGACGGGTGGAACGCCAACCACAGAGCCCTCACCTGATCCGCAGCTGCAGGCTGTAGCGGCGACGCGGCGGCGCCCAGATCCGGAGGAGCGCGCCGCGCTTCAGGCGGATCGTCCGGACGAAGAAGCCGCCGTCATTCGTCAACCGGGCGTGCCCGACGGCCGTCCACACGTTCTTGTGCAATACCTGCAGCTGGTACCGCTTGCGCCCGGTTCGGCCCTTGCGGATCTGCCCCCACACGACCGTCTGGAATCCCGTTCGCCGCACCTCGGCGAACGGCAGAACGAACCCCTGGAGCGACGGCTTCGGGCGATCGTCGACGTAGACGAGCCCACTCTGGAAACGGCTGAGGATCGGCTCGTCGCGGTACAGGTACTGAATCAGCATCGTGACCCTCGGCAACCGCCAGGCGCGCAGCGCGGCGAGGCTGAGCAGCGTCGCCTGCTTCTTGGGAGGCACGCCGAGGAACGCGTCCGGCGGATTCGTCTGGTAGCCGTACTCGGTGAGCCAGATCGGCTTCTGCCCGAAGTAGCGCTTCGCGAGAATGAGGAGCTTCGGGAGCGTCGCCATCGTGATCGACGGGCAGAAACGGCAGCCGTGGCTCGAGGGAGTCTCGAAGGGTGACGACGGATAGGGGTGGTGCGCGTACGCGTCGAGCTTCGCGTGGGCGAGCGCCATCCCGTGGATCCAGACGACGGGCGACACCCCTCCCAGCCCGGCACGGGGCGCTGTCACCCCTCCGCCGACGCGCGCGTGACGCAGAACCGCGTGGATCCCCTCATACCCGGGGTTGAGCAGGTGGTGCACGTAGATAGCCGCCCTCGTCGGCTTCAGCCACAGAGGCTTGTTCGGCTCGTTCCAGATCAGCCAGTACCGGACCCACGGGTAGCGCCTGGCGACCGCGACCGCGAACTGGCGGAAGTCTCTCGGGTGCGGCGGCGCGTACATCGGTGGCCGGCCGCCGTTCGCCCAGCGCGGTGTGCCGACGAGCGTGAGCACGGGAGTAAGCCCGTGACGGCGAAGTCCTCGCAGGACCTTGTCCGCACGACGCCAGTCGTAGGCGCGATCGCGTGGCGACGTCGGAACCTTCGGCCGGCGTTTCGCCACCTCGTTCCAGTGCAGCGTGAAGCGGACGAGCGGCACACCGAGCCGCTCGAAGGTCGCGAGCCGCTGCTCGAGCGTCCCGGGGCCGTACTCCAACCACGCATCGTCTTCGATCCCGTACTGAATCCGGGCCGACGCGTGCGCGCAGCTCGCGGCGATGCACGCCGAAAGCGCACACACCACCGTCAACACGACGAATCCGCTCACTCTCATCGACGCGTCGGACTCTCGCATGATCTCCGGTGACGCACCCGAAGAACGCAGCACGGGGGAAGGGAGCGTGCGAGTATCGGCCGGCACGCTGCACCCGACGGACGAGAAGCGAGCCTGTGTGAGCGACGCGGCGACTACGAGCAGTGCCGAGACCGTCGAGCCGGCGCCGGGCCATCCCGTTCGCCGCATCCTGATCATCGTCGGGACCGTGATCTGCGCCGCTGCGTTCGCGAGCGTCGTCGGCTGGGACATCCGCGGTTGGTTCAGCGATCTCTGGAACACGGTGACGAGCATCTCCGTCGAGTACATCATCGCTGCCGTCATCGCGATGATCGTGCAGACGACGGCGACGGCGTTCGCGTGGTTCTCGATCCTCCGCTACGGGTATCCCGGCGAAGTGCGCTGGATGCAGGTGTACGCCGCCTACGCCGCCTGCGTCGCGATGAACAACATCCTGCCCGCGAACCTCGGCACCATCGTGATGTTCGTGATGCTGACGACGGTGATCGCATCCGCGAAGTTCGCCGGCATGCTCGGCGGCTTCATGGTGCAGAAGATCTTCTTCGTGCTTGCGGGCGCGTTCGTCTACCTCTACCTCTTCCTCTCCGTTCCCGGCTCGTTCGACATCGACTTCTCATGGATCAAGGAGCATCCGTGGGCGGTCGCGATCCTCCTCGTCTCGGGCACCGGGGTGATCGTCCTGATGGTCCGTCACTTCTGGCCGAAGGTCGTCACGTGGTGGAAGGAGGCGCAGGAGGGAGGCCAGATCCTGGGCCACGCCGGCCCCTACTTCGGCCGGGTGTTCTTGCCCGAGTTCATCGCGTGGGTCGCAGGCCTGTGCGTCGTCGCCATCTTCCTCGCCGCCTACGCGATCCCGGTCACATTCCATTCGGTCATGTCCGTGGTCGGCAGCAACTCGATCTCCAACACCGTCGCGCTGACGCCGGGTGGCGCCGGCGTGAATCAGGCGTTCAACGCCGCTGCCCTGAGCGACGTCACGAGCTCTCTGACGGCGACCGCCTTCTCAGTCTCGCAACAACTGGTCTCGACGGCATGGTCGATCCTGTTCGCCCTCGTTCTGATGATCTGGACGTTCGGCTGGGGCGGCGGCAAGACCCTCGTGCAACGGTCGTACGAGGAGGCGAAGAAGAAGGCGGAAGAGCAGAAGGCCGATCACGCGCGATGAGCGACCAGGCCGAGCCACGCGAGCCCGAGGCGGGGCCCGCGCAATTGCCGGAGCCCGTGCCCCAGAGACCCGCGCGCGCGAGGCGCCGGTGGCACACCGGTCTCGCGATTGTCGGGCTCATGGCCGCGGCGTTCTTCTACGTCGTCTACCAGCACGTTCTGATGATCGAGCAGAAGCCGAGCTGGCCGCCCACCGCGAGCGCGATCACCTCTGCGGGCGCGCAGTTGGCCACGCAACGCTTCGCGGCACGGTCGGACCCGAAGCCCGCAGACGTCGGGATGCCCTACGCCTGGTCGACAGCCGCGACGATCGAGCCGTGGCCCGAGGGAAAGAACTTCTTCCCCCGGATCTTCGCCGACATCGAGCATGCCCACTCCTCCGTGCACATCCTCATGTTCGGATGGCGTGAAGGGGAAATCGGCACGAAACTCGCCGACCTCCTCGTGCAGAAGCTGAAGCAGGGCGTCGAGGTGCGAATCATCGTGGACGGCCAGGGGAGCCAGGTCTTCGGACCCGCCGGGCCGATGTTCACGAGGCTGGCCGACGCCGGGGCGCAGATCGTCGTCAACGACTTGCTCCCGTGGGACGAGGACGGCCTCTACCCCGACCACCGTCAGTTCGACTGGAGCCAGGACGACGTCGGCCATGCCGATCATCGCAAGCTCTACGTGATCGACGGCGAAGTCGCGTGGATCGGCGGCGCCGGGATCGAGGACCACTTCGCGAACGGCAAGTTTCACGACGTGATGGTGCGGGTGACCGGGAACGTCGTGCGCCAGGCGCAGGCGCTCTTCCTGATGAGCTTCCGCGGCCACGGCGGCCCGTTGCCTGCGGATCTCTCCAAGTACTTCCCGGTGCAGCCGAACCCCGGCACGGTGCCGATCGCGTTGCTTCAGGTCGCGCCGGGAGGATTCCAGTCGGCGACCCAGGCGATCCGAGCGCTGATCGACCACACACGGACGCGCCTCGACATCATGAATCCGTACTTCACGGACGCGGACATGATCCAGCGGGTGATCGCCGCCGCCGAGCGCGGCGTCAAGGTGCGGATCGTCGTCTCGGAGACGTCGAACAACCCGCAGGCCACGGCGGCGCTCAAGCATCACTACAGCGCCCTGATCCACGCCGGAGCCGAGATCTGGGAGTACCCCGGCGCAGTCGTCCACGCGAAGCTGGTGGTCGCCGACGATACCGTCGTCTTCGGCACGGTGAACTTCGACGCCTGGGCGCTCTATCGAAACTACGAGGTCGCGATGATGGCGCGCAGCGCCGCCGCCGCGACGCTCTTCGAAGAACGCGTCTTCGGCCCGGACATCGCCCGCTCGCGCGCCGGCACGCCGCCGAAGAGCCTCGGTGCCCGGCTCAACGGCTGGCTCTGGGACAAGCTCGCGTACTTCCTCTAGTCGACCGCCGAGGTCGGCCGCACTCGCCGAACGGCAGCCACGGCCGCGCAGCCGGCGAGCACCGCTGACGCAGCAACCGTCAGCCAGATGCCCCAGCCGGAGCTCCCGCCGATCACCGCGTTGTCGTTCACGACGTCGTGAACGGCCGCGAAGATCATCACCGCCGCAGAGCCGAGCACCGTGACGATGCCGAGCCAGGAGCCACGAGCGAGCGCGCCGATGCCGGCGACCCCGACGAGCGCGAAGATGATCACGAGCCAGCCGTTGTGTGGCCCTTCGAAGCCGTCGAGCGACACCGCGCCTGCGTTTCGCCAGGTCCCGAACACTCCGGCGATCGCGAGCGCGGTCGCGGCCCAGCAGACCGACGCGAGCCGACGGTCCGCGGCCCGCGCAGGCTTGGGAACCGACTCGTCTGCGATCGCAGACACGGGCCCGATGCTAGCCCGGCAGCGGCCGGGACGCAGCGTCGCGGCCCGGAGCTTGAACCTACTTCTCCTCGAGCACGCGCTTCTCGAGGCGCTTCACGATCAGGAACCCGATCGCCGAGAGCAGGATCGCGCCGCCGGCCGCGTAGAGGCCGTAGCGGCCGAACGCGCTCGCCGCTGCGTCCCCCAGGTAGTACGAGATCAGTGCAATCGACGTCGCCCAGACGATCCCGCCGGCGGCGTTCCAGAAGAAGAACCGCCACCAATGCATGTGCGAGATGCCCGCGATCCACGCGGCCGTCACCCGGAGGATGGCGACGAAACGACCGAAGAAGACCGCCTTGCCGCCGTGCTTGGCGAAGAAGCGCTCACCTCGCGGGAGATACCTCTCCGCGTACCGGCGCGTCAGCGAGTACCGCTCGAGCAGCGGGCGGCCGCCCTTGCGTGCGGCCCAGTAGCCGAGGTTGTCGCCGATGATCGCGGCCAGCACTCCCACGACGATCACCCACACGATCGAGAGCGTGCCCTGCGAGGCAAGCACCGAGCACGCGATCAGCGCCGTCTCGCCTGGCACCGGCAGCCCGAAGGACTCGAGCGTGAGCAGGACGAACAGGAGCAGCAGCGCCCACTGGCTCTGCTGCTCGACGAAGGTCAAGACCGAAGCAAGCGGCACGCCCGCTGGGCATCATCCCGCATCGGGCGATGCCATCGGGTGTGCCGAGCGCCGCTCCGGTCAGCTGCGAGCCGTCGCCGCGGTTTCCTTCGTCGCGGGAATACCCGCAGCGAAGGCGGTGTCCTTGGAGGTGCAAGCAGTCAATCACCACCACAAGGGAGGCTCACGATGACCCGCACACTCAGCATCCTCGCCGCGGTCGCCGCACTCGCCGTCTCGGCAGACGCTGCCTCGGCTGGTACCTCGCAGAAGCCGGCGAAGCCGAGCAAGGCGTCGTACACCCTGGAGAACACCATGATCTCCGGCTACGCGGCTGCGCAGGGAATCATCATGCGGGACGGCGGCATCTGCGACCCGATCCGCCACATGGGCTGCTGAGCCGTCACCGCCCGTCGCAGAGGTCGTGAGCCCGGCAGTGACGCGGGTTCACGACCTCTCGGCCTCGAAGCTGTCGTAGGGTCGCCTGGATGGGACGGATGGGTGTGGTGCGGGACATCGCCCGGCGCCGGTCTGCCCGCAACATCGGGCTGGCCGCCCTCGGGGCAGTGGTGTTCGTGCTCTTCATCTTCGTGCTGCCCGGGGTTCTCGCGAACGGCACATTCGAGACCGACGCCGAACGCTTGAAGGCCGAGAACGACGTCCGGGCGACGCTTCTTCAGGGACTCGCGGGAGCATTCCTTCTGGTCGGCCTCTACTTCACCGCACGCACGCTCCAGCTCAACCGCGAAGGACAGATCACGGAGCGGTTCACACGCGCGATCGATCAGCTCGGCAGCGCGACGCTCGACGTACGTCTCGGAGGCGTCTACGCGCTCGAACGGATCGCCAACGATTCCGAGAACGACCGTGAGACGATCTTTGCGGTTCTCGCCGCGTTCATCCGGGAGCACGCGCGGCGGCAGCTCGACGATTCCCCGGACGGCGAGGAAGGAACGCCACCGGCGGGCGAACGACGGCCGCCTGAGGACGTTCAGACCACTGCGACCGTCCTTGGTAGACGTTCATGGCGTGAGAGGGATCGCGAGCTCGATCTCTCGCGCACGGATCTCCGTGGTGTCAATCTCGAGCACGCGAACCTCGAGGGAGCCACCTTCGAGGGAGCCAACCTCGGGGGCGCCAACCTCGGATTCGCGCGACTTGCGAAAGCCCGCTTCCGGCAGGCCCAACTTCAGCATTCCCACCTCTTCGGCGCGAACCTCGCACACGCCACCCTCCCGGGCGCCGATCTCGCGCGCGCGAACCTCCAGCGAGCCAACCTCGAGGGCGCCGATTTCCCCGACGCCAACCTTGCGGACGCGTGGCTCCCGGACGCGAACCTCTCAACCGCCGATCTCGCCACCGCGAACCTCGCGGGCGCGCACGGAATCGACCTCAGGCTCTACCTCGACAACCTCCCGCTGCACATGCGATACAGGTTCCTGGACCTGCAGAAGGCGTTTCTCGATTCGCTCTCGCCGGCCGACCTGGTTCAGTTCAAGCTCTCGCAGGAGGACCAGGCGGAGCTCTCGAAGCTCGCAGAGATCGCCAGGGCCGCGCGGCTGTAGGGTCGGCTCGGCACCGCCCAGGCGCCGGCCTCGACGAGCGCGGCACGCCGTTCCTCCGTGGCCGCCGTCGAACCGGTACGCCTCGCAACGCGAGGGAATGCTGTTCCACCTAACTGCTCGTGTGAGCGTTGTCGGAGCGTTGACGCGAAGCGGCGACCTCACCGGTATGCGATCGCGGTCGCCAATCCCATTGCTCGCTAGACGCGGAACCCCCTCATGTCCTCTTCCACACGCTTGGGGGACAGTCCCCAACACATGCCCCAAGGTGCAGATGTCCGGTCGGGCCACGGCCGGGGACAGTCCCTGGACGCGTCCCGACCGGCCAGCCGCGTCCGACGCCGGCGCGCCCGCAAGCCGGAGAAAGTCAGACCTCCGGCTCGTCGAGAGCCGGAGGTCTGACCACCTGATCTATGCGGAGATGGGCGCGGGCTTGGCGTTCGGCACGGGCTGGGCCTCGTCCGGCTCGAGCCGAGGAAGCCATTCGAGCCACCTGGGCAGGTACCAGTTCCGCTCGCCCAGGAGCTTCATCGTCGCGGGCAGCAACACTCCGCGGACGAGCGTTGCGTCGATCAGGATCGCTGCCGCGAGCCCGACGCCGAACTGCTTGAAAATCAGCATCGAGAGGGTGGCGAAGATCGAGAAGACGGCGACCATGACGATCGCTGCACTCGTGACGACTCCGGCAGTGGACTTGATCCCGTGCGCGATGGCGTCGTCCATGCTCGCGCCGCGGTCGAACGTCTCCCGGATCCGGCTGATGATGAAGACGTGGTAGTCCATCGAGAGCCCGAACAGGATCACGAACAGGAGCAGCGGCGTCACGGGGTCGATCCCGGCCGTGGAGCTGAAGCCGAGCAGGCCCTTGCCGATGCCGTGCTGGAAGACGAGCACGAGCACTCCGTAGGCGGCGGCGACGGAGAGGAGATTGAGCACGATCGCCTTGATCGCAACCACGATCGAGCGGAACGCGACCAGCATCAGGAAGAACGCGAGCAGGAGCACGAAGCCCACCACGAGCGGCAGCTTCGACTTCAGCTGGTCCTTCTGGTCCTTCCATTCCGCCGTGAGCCCGGTGACGCCCGACTCGACGTTCGGGAGCGCGCCGACGGTTCGAGGAAGAACGTCCTCGCGGAGGGCCGCCAGGCTGGCGTTCGACTGGGCGTCGGTTCCCCTGCCGAGGATCGGAACCGTGATGTTCGCGATCGTGTGGTTGCTGTTCGTGTCGACCGTGATCGGCCCGCGTGCGCGGCCGGTGGCGAGCGCGGCCAGCTTCAGTTGCCCGATCGCCCTGCGGACGGCCGGCGCGTTGACGTCCGGGGCCTGCACGACGACGTTGGCCGGCAGCGCGGTGCCCGGGAACGCCTGCTGCATGCGGTTGTAGGTCTTCACCACGTCGAGCGACTTGGGAAACGTGTCCGGACCGGGAGTCGCCATCCGCAGCTGCAGGGCCGGGACGGCGAGGGCAAGCAGCAGTCCGCCCGCGAGCACGGCGGAGAGCAACGGCCGCCGCAGGACGCGGTCGACGACCGCTCCCCAGATCCGGCTTTCGCCGTCGTCGCGGCGCAGACGGCCGACGAGCGGGACGTGCAACCGGTCCACGCCGTCGCCGAGCCGGGAGAGCAGGGCCGGGAGAACGGTCAACGAGCCGACCATCGCGAACGCGACGACGATCATCGTGGCGTACCCGAAGGAGGCGAACGTGGCGTCGCCCGTCAGGAACAAGCCGGCCATCGCCACCATCACCGTCAGGCCGGAGATGAGCACCGAGCGGCCCGAGGTGGCGGCGGCAGCCTCGAGCGCGGCGCGCTCGCTCCGTCCGGCGGCCCGTTCTTCTCGTTCGCGCCGAAGGTAGAACATCGAGTAGTCGACACCGACTGCGAGCCCGACCAGCAGCACGACGGCAAACGCTTCTGGTGCGAGCGGGAGCAGGTGGCTCGGCAGCGCCGCGAGCCCGAACGTCGCGAACACGGCCGTGAGCGCGAGCAGCAGCGGGATGCCGGCAGCGACGAGTGCGCCGAACGCGATGACGAGGATGATCAGCGTGAGCGGGATCGAGTACTTGCCCGCGCTCGCGAGATCGTGGGCGAAAGCGATGTTGACCGCGTTTGCCGCGCTCGTACCGCCGAACTCTCCGATGAAGAAGCCCGGATGAGCGACTTGCGCATTGGCGACGCTCTCGAGGATCGGGTCGAGCTTGTCCATCGCCTTCTTGCTGTCGCCGCGGATCTCGAACTCGACGAGCGCGGCCCGCCCGCCCTTTGCGATCTGGCCGGCGTTGGCCGGTTCGAGCGGCGAGCGGATGTTCTGCACGGCCGCGACCGTTGCGAGCCGGGTTACGACGTCCTCGACGGCCGAGTCGAAGGCGGGCGTGCCGGCTCGCAGCGAGCGGCTCTGGATCAGCACGCTCTCATTCGCGGGGAGCTTGAACCCCGCATCGAGGATCCTGTCCATGCGACCCGACTCGCCGGGCCCGGCGTTGGTCGGGTCGGCCTGCTTCGTGCCGACCTGACCGCCAACGGCGAACGCGACCAGCACGAGCGCCAGCCAGCCGAACGTCGCGGTCTTCCAGTGAGCAGCGCTCCAGCGGCCGATACGACCCGGCAGGTTGGGGCGACTGCTGTCCTCTGTACGCGGTGTTGCCGAGCTCATGGCTCCTCCTTGTCGTTCGGACGCGTGTGGGCGCCCGGTCATGGGATCTCGACCTCGCTGACGGCGGATGCCGTGGTGCGCTTGGCGACGTAGCCGGGCAGGAGAGCGAGCGCGTCTTCTTCGCTTGCCGCCTCGACCGTCCACCAGATCGCGTGCCCGCCCGTGCGGCACGACGCGAGCGTCCGTTGGTGTCGAAGCGGGCTCTGGTGCCCGTTGAACGAGGCGAAGACGACGCCGCAGTCGTGCGGCTCGTGGCTGTGTTGGAGCAGGAAACGAGGCATGAGCCGAGCTTGCCGCTGCCCGGCCGCGCCGACATCGGGGCGTCACCCTGATCCCGCACCCTGATTTCGTGATCCGGCGACCCTGATCTATCCTGGGCTGGAGGCAGAATGGCTCTGCATCCCGAGCACCTCGTCGGCCGCGCCGAGGAGATGAGTTCGCTCGACCGAGTGCTGGCCGAGCTCGATCGGGGCAGCTCCGCCGCCATCTTGCTGGTCGGCGAGCCGGGCATCGGCAAGACGCGCCTGCTGGCTGAGCTCGCCGCGCGCGCGGATGCGCGAGGGCAGCTCGTCCTCTCGGGCTCCGCGTCGGAGCTCGAGCGCGATCTACCGTTCTCCGTCTTCGTGGATGCGCTCGACGAGTACGTGCGAGGGATCGAGCCGAATCGCCTCGCCGCGCTCGACGACGACGTGCGAGCCGAGCTCGCGCACGTCTTCCCTGCGCTGACGGCGCTCGCCAACGAGCGCGAAGTGGCGCTCCAGCACGAGCGCTACCGCAGCCACCGTGCAGTGCGGGCGCTGCTCGAGCAGCTCGCGTCGGCACAGTCGCTCATGCTCGTGCTCGACGACCTCCACTGGGCCGACCCGGCGTCCGTCGAGCTGGTTGGAGCGCTCCTGCGCAGGCCGCCGGCCGCGCCGGTGCTCGTCGCGCTGGCCGTGCGTCCGCGCCAGGTGCCGGAGCGTCTGTCCACCGCGCTCGAGCGGGCCTACCGCGCCGGCAGCCTGACCCGGATCGAGCTCGGCGCGCTCAACCGCGACGAGGCGCGGCAGTTACTCGGCGACGCGGTCGACGCCGCCGACGCAAACGTCCTCTATGAGGAGAGTGGCGGCAACCCCTTCTACCTCGAACAGCTCGCCCGATCGCCGGACCGCGCGGACGGGATGGCGGCTGTTCGCGACGACACGTCACTGGCGGCGATCGGGGTTCCGTCGGCCGTCGTCGCTGCACTCACCGGCGAGCTTGCGCTGCTCTCCGAGCCTGCACGCCTCGTTCTGCAGGGAGCAGCAGTGGCAGGTGATCCCTTCGAGCCCGAGTTGGTGGCGGCCGCGACCCGGATGCCCGAAACGTCGGTGATGGAGGCGGTCGACGAGCTCCTGCAACTCGATCTCCTGCGCACGACCGGCGTGCCCCGGCGCTTCCGCTTTCGACATCCGCTCGTCCGTCGGGCGGTCTACCAGGCCACCGCCGGCGGCTGGCGGCTCGTGGCTCACGAACGTTGCGCCGAGGCGCTCGCGGCGCGGGGTGCTACAGCGTCGGCCCGCGCCCATCACGTCGAGCGCTCGGCGCGCGAAGGCGACATCGGCGCCGCGGCCGTGCTTCGCGAGGCGGGCGCGGAGGCCGTCCGGCTGGCGCCCGCAAGTGCCGCGCACTGGTTCGCAGACGCCCTGCGCCTCCTGCCGCAGACAGCCCCGGCAGAGGAGCGCGTCGAGCTCCTCCTCGCCCGTGCCGAGGCGCTGACGGCGGTCGGCCGGTTCGCGGACAGCCACGGCTGCCCTGCTCGAGGCCATTGCGATCCTGCCCGACGACGCCCACGGAATGCACGCCAAGCTCGCCCGCGCCTGCGCCGGGGTGGAGAGTCTCCTCGGACAACAGGAGCAGGCCGGCGACCGTCTCGCACGCGCCCTCGAGGATCTGCCCGACCAGGGCTCCCCCGAGGCGGTCGCGATCATGGTCGAGCTCGTCGTGAACGAGTTCTACCGCGCGAGGTTCGCGGCGATGCACGACTCGGCGGAGCGCGCGGTGAGCGCGGCGAGACGGCTCGGCGACGCACCGTTGACCGCAGCGGCCCTCGCCATGCTCGCACTCGCGGATTCGATGATGGGGGCGGCCGAGCGAGCCGAATCCGGCCGTTTGGAGGCGATGGCCCTGTTCGAGTCCCTCTCGGACGCGGAGCTTGCCCGGCACCTCGAGGCCGGTGCACGCCTCGCCGGGGTGGAGCTCTATCTCGATCGATATGCCGAGGCCGGCGCGCATGCCAGTCGTGCACTGGCCGTGGCGCGTGCCACCGGCCAGGGGGAGCAAGTCCTCGTCCTGGTCCAGATCCTCGGCGGAGTGTGGCGCCAGCGCGGCCGATTGATCGAGGCCGGCGAGCTGCTCGACGGTGGGATCGAGGCCGCGCGCTTGCTGGGCAACACCCACGCGCTCGTGTGGAGCCTTTCCGGCCGTTCCTCCGCCGCGCTGCGAATGGGCGACGTGGAGCTCGCGCTCGCGACCGCTCAGGAGAGCGTCGACCTCGGCCGGTACGCCGGCGAGAACTTCCACTCGGCCGAGGCAGCCGCAGACCTCGCCGCGGCGCTTCTCGAGACAGGCGAGCCCGAACGCGCGGTCGAGTTGCTGCTCGGCTCCGCGGGCGGCAAGGGGCTGGTGCTCATCGCCGGCAGCCCCAGAGCCCGTTTCCTCGAGGTGCTCACGCGTTGCTGGCTCGCGCTCGACCGCCAGGCCGACGCACGAGATGCCGCTGTCTGCGCGGAGGCCTGGGCCTCTGCCGTACGCCGCCCGATGGCTGCCGCCTGGGCCGGTCGAGCAGCGGCGGCCGTCGACCTCTATGCCGGCGATCCGTCTCGCGCGACCGAGCGGGCGCTCGCGTCGGCAGCCGCCGCCGACGAGGTCGGGGCGCCGGTCGAAGCGGCGTTTTCGCGGGCGCTCGCGGGCCGCGCCCTCGCCCAAGCCGGCGAGCCTGACCGCGCCGCCGACGAGCTGCGGCGCGCGGCCCGCGAGTTCGAGGCGCGCGGCGCGCTGCGATACCGGGACGAGGCGGAACGCGAGCTGCGCAAGCTCGGCCATCCGATGCACCGCCGCACGCGCGCGGGCAAGACCGACGGAACCGGGATCGAGTCGTTGACCGAACGCGAGCTCCAAGTGGCCCGCCTGGTCGTCGACCGCAAGACCAATCCCGAGATCGCCGCAGAACTGTTCCTCAGCAAGAAGACGGTCGAGACCCATCTGCGCAACATCTTCCGCAAGACCGACGTCTCGTCACGCGTCGCCCTGGCGCGGGCAGTCGAGCATGCCGACCGCGGTCGCGCAGAGTCCTAACGCGGGCTCACGTCCCCTTCTCGGCGATTCCGGCTTCGCCGGGCGCGCCGTTCGGAGCACCCGCGGCACCGCCCGCTCCGCCGGCGCCGAACTTGATGGTCGAGCCCTTCACGGTCACGGTCGAGTTGCCGAGCTGCCAGATCCCGATGCTCGGGCCGCCACCGCCGCCGCCCCCTCCGCCCGCGTCCTGCGGAAGAGCTGGCTCGCTGCCTGGGTCCTGCTCGCGCCGAGCACGGGCTGCGAGGTGGTGCGCCGGTAGCGGATGGCGGGATGCGCCTGCGGGTCCGGCTGCTGCCGCTCGCGGAGAAGGATCATCACCGTCTTCCCCTTCGCCGGTCCCACCGCCCGGATCCGATAACCGACGACGGCGAACGGGAAATGCCCGTCACGGTCGGTCGCGTGCCGGACCCTCGTCGAGTAGCCGAGCACGATCTCGTCGGCGCGCGCATCGCCGTTCACGTCGCGCATCGCCGCGGAGACGATGCGCGGCGCCTTCGTGGCCGACCCGGCCGTCGATCCGGTGGTGAGCACCACCGCAGCGAGCACCACGGGCAAGGCGCTCCAGGCGAATCGACGGAGACGAAGGTGCCGGACGACGGCCGCCATGGCGTGCGACCTAGGGCCCCGAGGGCTCGGAGCGAGCCTCATCGCTCTGATGCACGCGGGTCAAGAAGAGGTCTCGTGGGCACTCCACGAGCCACCACCTCCCGGCGTCTGATACTTCCCCGACATCGACTTGCCGGACACCGTGCCCGAGTAGGTGATCGCCGTAGAGCCGACGGTTCCGAAGCGAATGGAGCTGCCGTGCACCGTGCCCTTGATGCTGGTCCTCGCATTCGGGGTCGCCGAGAGCTTGATCGTTCCGGTCAACCGCGATCCCGACTCTGTCCAGTGCAGGGTGAACGTGCCGTGGTAGGCGCCTCCGTACTTCCCCGACCATGTGCCGGAGATGTCGTCGGCGGCCCGAGACCTCGCCGCGGTGGCGACGGAGGCGCTGCAGCAGATGGCCGTTGCGAGAAAGACCGGCAGAACAAGACCCACCAGCGCGCGGCGTTTGACCTTCATCGTGTTCATCTGATCCACCTATCTGCTCGTATGAGCGGTGACGCGAAGCGACCCGCACCCGGTGTGCAGTCGTTGTCGTCGATCCGGGTTCTTGCTAGACGCGGAATCGCGCGGTCATCTTCCCCGCGCGGGGAGCTGGGTTGCTCGCGCGCAGCACGTGCTTGACAGGGCCGAGAGTCGTCCGTAATACTTAGGTAGATGACTAAGTATCAGGAGCTCGATCGGATGTTCCATGCCCTCGGTGACAGCAGCCGGCGGGCCATGGTCGAGAGGCTGGCCCGTGGCCCGGCGTCGGTCAGCGAGCTTGCCCGCCCCTTCGAGATGGCGCTCCCGACCGTCGTCCAGCACCTACGCGTGCTGGAGGCGACCGGGATCGTCAGCTCGAGCAAGGTCGGGCGGGTCCGCACCTACCAGCTGGCCCCGGAGGCGCTGACGCCGGCGGCCGACTGGATCGGCCGGCAGCGGCTGCCCGCAGAGCACCGACTGGACAGGCTCGGCGAGCTCCTGAACCGTCCCAGCACCACCACCAAGGAGGGAACGACATGACTCACACCAGCGAGCGCAGCCAAGTGCACGCGACCTTCGTCATCGAGCGCACCTACCCGGCCCCGGTCGAGGCGGTCTGGCACGCGCTCTCGGACAACGACGCGCGCGACCAATGGTTCGGGGCGGGATCGGCGTTCGACGCCGACGACAAGTCGCATGACTTCCGCGTCGGCGGCCACGGCCTGGAGGACGGCCGGTGGCACGAAGGACCGCGGTCGCGCTTTCTCTCCACCTACACCGACATCGTCGACCTGCAGCGGATCGTGTTCACCTACGACATGTGGGTCGACGGGGCGCACATGTCCACGTCCCTCACCACGATCGTGCTGGAGCCCGACGGCGACCAGACACGGCTCACCTACACGGAGCAGGGCGTTCACTTCGACGGCCTGGACAGCATCGAGGGCCGCGAAGAAGGAACCGGCGGACTGCTCGACCAGCTCGGCGCCTATCTCGAGGTCGAATGACAGACTTGAAGCGTGAACTCTTCGCCGATCGTCGAGTTGCGCCAGTACACGCTCTTGCCTGGTATGCGCGACGTGCTGATCGATCTCTTCGAGGCCAACCTCGTCGAGAGCCAGGAGACAACCGGGATGAAGATCATCGGCACGTTCCGTGACCTCGGGGACGAGACCAAGTTCGTCTGGCTACGCGGCTTCGGGAGCATGGGCTCCCGAGGCCGCAGCCTGGGCGACTTTTACGGCGGCCCCGTATGGAAAAGCAACCGCGACGCGGCCAACCGGACGATGGTCGACTCCGACGACGTTCTGCTCCTGCGTCCGGCACGCGACGGGAGCGCCTTCACACTCGACGACGAGCGCCCCCCGCTCGACGCAGACAACGGGCTCGACCGTGGCGTTGTCGAGGCGACGATCCTGACCCTCAACGCTCCCGCCGACTCGGACACCATGTCGTACTTCGACGACGAGGTAGCGCCGCGTATCGTCGGTTCGGGCGCGACGGTCCTCGCGTGCCTGGTCACCGAGGAGCGCCCGAACAACTTCCCCGCTCTACCCGTGCGCGACGACGAGGACGTCTTCGTTTGGTTCGCCGGCTATTCCGATCGCGCGACGTTCGACGCAGCGCAACAGGCGCGTGACGAGATCGGCCGAGCCGCCGCCGGCTCACCTCGTCTGACCAACGCGCCACTCACGCTGCAACTCGCGCCGACGCGACGCTCGCTGTTGACGGGAGCAACCTCCCCGCGCCAGGTCGCGTAGGGCTAAGACTTGACGATGCGAACGCGCTTGCGGTCGCTCGACACTCCACCCGTCGGCGTCGACCGGCCCGTCCACGACAACCAGTACGGGCCGGGACGGTGGATGAGCGCTGTGCGCGCGGCCGCGGGGAGTCGCAGTTGGGCGCGGTTGACGCCGGCGCGAAGCTTCCTGCTCCACGATGCGAGCCGGTGTCCGCGAGCGTCGAGCAGCGCGACCGTCGCCGTCGCGGGGCCGGTGACCTCGACCGTCGCGGCGATCGTGCGGCCCTGCTTCGTCCGGAAGGTGGGCGTCAGCGCCCGCAGCTTGAACGGCGCCGCCGCGCGGACGATCGCCGGCCCCGTAGAGACGGTGACGTCGATCGGCGAGCCGAGGGGCTGGACCTGGACGGCCACCGGCGCGACGACGGTGTCGACCGGGGCGGCGGATTGGACACGAGTGACCGTTCCGAGCGAGAAGCCCGATGCGGCGAGCGCGCTCGTCGTGTCGGCGAGCGTGCGTCCGGCGAGCGCCGGCAGCGCGCGCAGCGCGACCGACGGAGCGCTGACGTTGCCTGCGCGATCGGTCTCGGTGAAGACGAACGTGCGCGGGTCGCCGGCGGCGATCGGGCCGAGTTTCGTCTCGTACTGCGTCGGATCGAAGCTCGCGTCCCACGCGCCGTCGACGGCGAGTTGCACCTGGGCGATCGGGCCCGTCGGGTCGATGCCCGGCGCCCAGCGGAGAGTCAACCCGTCGACGGCGACGACGCCGCTGACGTCGCGCACCGGCGGCGGCGGGAAGCTGTCGTGCAGCAGCGTGAAGTCGGAGAGGTGCGTCGTCAGGATGTGGACGCGGCCCGCGTCGACGAAATAGCCGTCGCTCCAGCTGGACGGGAGGCTTCCGGACGTCGGCACGATCGGGATCGGACGCCAGACGCCGCTCTCGAGCGTCGCGGGCACGAGGCTTGGATCGCCTGTCGGGCTCGTGAGCTCGATCTCGACCGGCGACGCGAAGGCGTGCACCTGGATCGCCGGTGAGCAGACCAGTAGGCGGTGACGCCGTACACGAGTGAGCCCGAGCCGGTCGACGGATTCGGGTCGATCCGCAGGACGAGGTGGTCCGTCGGGCTCGACGGCGCTCCGCGCATGATCACTTCTGCCCCGCCGTCGGGCGAGTCGAGGGTCGTCGTCAACCACGGGAATGCGTTGATCTCGACGTAGGGCCAGTCGGCCGGTGCGGCGCCGCTCACGATCGTGAAGTGAGTCGTGAAGTCCGCCGCTTTGCCGACGAGGTCGACGAGCGTCCCGGCGAGCGTGTGCGGCCCATCGGCGAGCGGGCCGGTCGCGAACGTCGCGTTCGCACCGGAGAGCGCCGGCGCAGTCGTCGGGCCGCCGTCGAGCGTTGCGCCGGTGACTCCCGACAGAGGCTCGCTCACGGTGAGCACGATCGACTCTGCGCTGCCGATCGTCGAGCCGTCGGCCGGTGTCGATGAGACGACCGACGGCGGCGTGTTGTCGATGCGGCGAGCGGTGACGACACTCGGCGTCGAGAGGTTGCCGACTGCGTCCCGCGCGATCGCGCGGAGGTCGTACACGCCGTCTGGGCGGGTGGTGGTGTCGAGGTCAGTCGAGTACGGCGACGCGGTGTCGGTTGCGAGCGTCGTCCAGTCGCCGGTTCCCGCCGGGCTGATCTGGAGCTCGACGCTCGAGGTGTCGGAGTCGGGCGAGCCGGCGACGATCGCGACCGTGCCCGAGAGCGGTGAGCCGGGATCGGTGAGAGTCACGATCGGCGGCGTTGAGTCGACCGTCAGGTGCACGTCGGCCGTGGTGGTCGCGTTGCCCGCTCCGTCGGTCACGACTGCGTCGAGCACGTGTGATCCGCTCGGTGTCGACGACGGATCCCAGGCGAACGTCCACGGGGCAGATGCCGCCGTTCCGACCGGCGTGCCGTCGATGCGGAACTGCACCGTCGCAACGCCCGAGCCGGCGTCCGCCGGTGTCGAGCTGAGCCTCACGCTCGGTCCGCCGACGATCGAGCCTGAACCCGGTGCGGTGACGGTGCCCGACGGCGGCGTGTTGTCGACGCGCGTCGTCACGACGTTCGACGTCACGGCCTGTGCGCCGTCGCTCGCGGTTGCGCGCAGGTCGTAGAGCCCGTCGCTGAGAAGAGCCGTATCGAGACTCGCCGCGAAGGGAGCCGTGGTGTCCACGGCGATCGTCGTCCACGTCCCTGTGCCGGCAGGGCTGCGCTCGAATGTGACCTGCGTCGTGTCGGCCGAGGTCGTCGTCGTCAGCGCGATCGTGCTGCGTACCGCTGAGCCGGGGCTGTCGAGCGTCACGGTCGGCGGATGGTTGTCGACGACGATCGTCCGGGTCGAGGAGACGGTGGGGCCGTTGCCGGCGACGTCCCTCGCCTCGACGCTCACCGAGACCGGGCCGTCGGGCGTCGAGGTCGAGTCCCAGGACACGGACGCAGGCGAGCCGGTAGACGTTCCGGCGACCGTTCCGTCGACCTTGAAGGTCATCACCCCCACGCCGGACGTGGCGTCCGCCGCCGCGCCCGTGAGTGTCACGGTGCCGCCGACGTGCGCGCCTGGCGCGGGAGCAATCACCGCGGCGGCGCTCGGCGCCGTGTTGTCGACGATCTTGGGCCCAGGGAGGTTCACGGTCGTCACGTTCGCCGGGATTGCCCCGTCGACGAGCAGCTCACGGAAGTCGTACGGCCCGTCGGCGATCGACGTGGTGTCGAACGAGGTGGACCACGGCGCGACGGTCGAAGTGGAGATCGTCGTCCAGGTGCCCGAGCCGTGCGGCGAGTACTGGAACGTCACCGATGCGACGCCTGCGCCTCCATCGCTCGGCCCCGGGTCGGTGAGCGAGATCGTGCCGACGAGCAGCGAGCCCGGATCGACCGGCGCACCGCTCGGCCCCTGCGTATCGATCGTGACGCTCGCGTGCTCGATCGGCTCCGAGTTGCCGACATTGTCGACCGACCCGTAGTCGATGGTGTGAGAGCCGTCGTTCGAGTGATCTGCCGGCGCCGGGATGACGATGCCGGTGCCGCTCTGCCAACTGCCACCGTCGACGCGATAGCTGGTCGACGCGACGCCGGACCCTGCCCGCGTCACTCGCGGAGAGCGTGACCGTCACGGGAGCAGATTGCGAGCCGGACGGCGCGTCGTCGATCGTCACCGGCGAAGACTTGTCGAGCGTCACCGTCGTCGGTGCGGAGTCGGTGGTGTTGCCTGCAGCGTCCGTCGCACGCGCGACCAGGGTGTACGACGCGCCGTCCGTCAGGGTCGAGAGATCCCACGCTCGCGATATGGAGCCGCCGGACCCCGGCGAGCCGATCGCCGTCCCCGCGGCGAAGGAGCAGGTGGCGCCGGCGCAGTACCGGAGCTCGAGCTCCGCCATGCCGGAGCCGCCCGTGTCGACGGACGTCGCCGAGACGTTCGAGCTCGGGCCCACGAAGCCGGCAGCAGGAGCGGAAAGCGAGAACGCGTTCGGCGCATCCGTATCGACCTTCACGACGGTGCCGCTCGTAGAGGTGGCCGCGTTGCCGACCCGGTCGAGGACGACGTAGCGATAGCGGTAGCAGTTGCCGGAGGCGACGCCGTTGTCGGTGGGCCCTGAGCCGGGATGCGTGGCGATCGTCGTGTAGGCGCCGAATGCGCCACAGCTGCCGTTCGCGAGCGATGCGCTTGCGCGCTGGAGCAGTTCGCTGCCGGACGAGGTCGTGTCGACGCCGCTCTGCAAGTCGGTGCCGTCGTCGAGTGAGACCGGTACCGAAGCGACGGTGGTGTAGCCGCCGGGGTATGTCACCGATCCGCCAGCGGGGGGCGCCGTGTCGCTGACAAACGTGAGTGGCTGCGTCGCGGAGTTCCCGGCGAGGTCGTGACCGGTCACGGTGTAGCCGCTCGGCGTCGACGGCGATGGCGTCCATGAGAACGTGCTGGACGCGAAGCTCGGCCCGCTCGTGATCGTCTCGGGGGAGTGCGTCCAACCGACGGTCGCGATGCTCGGATAGCCGACGTTCGCCGGGCCCGAGGTGGCGTCGGTCAGCGCGTCGCCCAGAATGAAGCTTCCCGCGGCGTCGCCCCTGAAGTAGAGCGTCCCGCCGGCGAGATACGCACCGCTGCCGCTCGTAAGTGTGAGCGCGTGGACGGGCGTCGTGTTGTCGACGGTGACTGCGACCGGCGAAGAGTCCGTCGTGTTGCCGGCGTTGTCGGTCGCCCGAGCGACGATCACATAGGGGCCGTCGGCCGGCTGGGAGGCCCAGGTCACCGAGTAGGGGCTGACGACCGACGTGCCGACCGTCGTGGTCGCGCCGTTGAACGTGCAGGCCCCCGCTCCGGCGCACGTCTTGAACGCGACGTTCGCGATCCCGTTCGCGTCGGTCGGCGAGCCGCCGAGGACCGATACCGCTTGCCCGTTGCGGATCGCGGTCCCCGCGGCGGGCGCGTCGAGCGAGAAGCTGCTTGGGGGCGTCTGGTCGATCGTGAACGTGGTCGACGTCGGCGTCTCGACGCCGTTCAAATTGTCGGTCGCCTTCGTCTGCACCGTGTAGGCGCCGTCGGCGGGGAAGCTCGACGCCGGGAAGCCGGCCGACCAGGTCACGGCGCCTGTGGCGGGGGCGAAGACCGGCGACGCGCTGGAGAACCCGCTGCCGTTCCAGTAGTTGCCGGAGCCCTGGCGGATCGCAAGCTCGACCTTTTGAAGCCCGGTGCCGGAGTTGTCGACGGCGCTCCCGCAGAAGCCGGCGCTCGCGCAGCCTGTTGCCCAGGACGCGGTGCCGTAGAGCGTCGCGGGAGCCGGGAACGCGCGGGCGGAGGAGGGAGACGGCGCCACGGTGACGCTCGGCGAAGCCCCGAGGTTCGTCAGGGCACCGGCGACGCTGGCCTTCGACTTCGCCAGCCAGCTGCCGCCACCCGCGGCGGCCGGCGCGGTTGCTCCGGGAAGACCGCTGCCGTACGAGATCGTCATCGTCGCACCGGCGGCGAGGGTCACGCTCGACACGGTGATCGTCTGCGCAGCCACCGCGACCGTGCCGGTCGTCGAGACCGTGTAGCCGGAGTTGCCGGAGGCGATGCTCGGTGCGCTCCAACCGGCCGGAACGACGAGCGTGAGGGCGCCGTTGCTCGTCCCGCCGGCCGCCGCCGTGTAGGTGAAGGCCAGGGTATTTCCAGCGGAGCCGTACCCGACGGTCGGCGGCGCCGCGGTGAGCGTCCCCGAGCCGTCGCGTGCGTAGATGTTGATCGAGGGCGGCGCAGCCAGCGCAGCCAGCGTCCCGGCTGTCGTCGAGCGAGCCGAGGCCGACCACGTCTGCGGGCCGCCCGTCGTCGGCGCCACTCCCGGGCCGTATGTGATCGTGAAGGTGGCGTTCGCGGCAAGTGTCACGCTCGAGACGCTGACCGTCTGCCCCGCGTAGGTGCGCGTGCCGAGCGACGATGTCGTGTTGCCCGCGGTCGGAGCCGGCCAGCCGGTCGGCGCGGTCAGCGTGATCGTTCCATTCGAGATGCCGCCCGTGGCGGCCTTGTAGGTGAAGACGACGGTGTTCGACGATCCGTTGACGACGTTCGTCGTCGGCGACGTCATCGTCCCCGTCCCGTCCGCCGCGTAGACGTTCACCGACGGTGACGCAGCGATGTTGACGAGCACGCCGCCCGCCGTCGACTGTTGCTGGGCCTGGAAGACGTTCGCTCCGGCACTCGTTCCCGCGCCGGCGCCCGAGCCCCCGCCGGTCGTGCTGCCGTAGACGATCGTCATCGTTCCGGCGCCCGCAAGTGTCACACCGCTCACGGTGATCGTCTGCCCGGCGGCCGAGACGGTGCCGGCCGAGGCCGTCGCGTAGCCCGCGGCGGACGGCGTCGTCGACGGCGCGCTCCAACCGGCTGGAGCCGTGACCGTCACGCTGCCGTTCACCATCGCGCCCGCGGCTGCGGTGTACGTGAAGGTGAGCGTGTTCCCGGTCGATCCGTTGCCGGCATTCGCGGGCAGCACCGTCATCGTCCCGGAGCCGTTTGCGGCGTTGACCGTGATCGAGGAAGAGGCGCCGAGATTGGTGAGCGCGCCGGCCGCCGTCGAGCGCTCCTGGCCCTGCCAGGTCTGCGTCCCGGTGGTGGCGGTCGCGGTTGCGCCCGGGCCACCGCCGGCCTTCGAGCCGTACGTGATCGTGACGGTCGCGCCGCCCGCGAGCGTGAGCGCGGAGAGGGTGATCGTCTGGCCCGCGGTGGCGACGGTTCCCGCGCTCGACGTCGTGTAGCCAGCCGCACTGGCGACCGTCGACGGTGCGCTCCAGCCTGCCGGCACGACGAGCGTGACCGTGCCGCCGTTCATGCCTCCAGTTGCGGCGGTGTACGTGAAGACCATCGTGTTGCCGGCCTGCGACGCGGAGACATTCGACGTCGCTGCGGCGAGTGTCCCCGAGCCGTCGTTCGCGTAGACGGTGACCGCAGGTGACGTCGCGATCGAGGTGAGGGTGCCCGCGGCGGTCGAGCTCTCCTGGATCTGCCAGGTCTGCGTGCCGATCGCCGCAGAGGCCGTCGCCGTACCGGCCGAGCCGTACGTGACGACGACGGTCTGGCCGACGGTGCGCGTGACGCCCGTAATGGTGATCGTCTGCCCCGAGACGGAGAGGGCGCCGACCGAGGTCGTCGAGAACCCGGGGCCGGCAACTGTCGCCGGGGCTGTCCAACCCGACGGCACGACGACGGTGAGCGAGCCGTTCAGGGTCCCGCCGGCCGGCGCGGTGTAGGTGAGCGTGACGGTGCGGCCGGTCTGACCGGCAGAGACGGCCGAGATGGATGACGTCGCCGCGCCTGCGCCGTCTGCCGCGTAGACGGTGACCGAAGGTGACGCGGCGAGATTCGCAAGGACGCCTGCGAGCGTCGATTTCTCCTGGCCCTGCCATGTCTGGGCACCGGTCGTCGAGCTCGCGGTCGCACCGGGCCCGCCGCCGCCGGTGTCGCCGTAGGCGATCGTCATCGATGAGCCGCCGGAGAGCGTGATGCCCGCGACGGTGATCGTCTGGCCGGCTGCCGAAACGGCGCCCGCCGATGCGGTCGTGTACCCGGCAGCCGACGCGGTCGTCGACGGCGCGCTCCAGCCTGCCGGCGCAGCGACGGTGACCGAGCCGCCCGAGACGCCGCCCGCGGCGGCCGTGTAGGTGAAGGTGACCGTGCGTCCCGTCTGGGACGCCGAGACGGCAGCGGTCCCGGCCGTGAGGGTGCCCGAGCCGTTCGCGGCGTTGACCATGACGGAGGGAGAGGCGCCAAGGTTCGTGAACACGCCGGCCGCGGTGGAGTGCTGCTGGAGCTGCCAGGTCTGTGCGCCGGTCGTCGCCGTCGCGGTCGCACCAGGCCCGCCGCTCGCCTTCGAGCCGTAGGTGATCGTCACGGTCGAGCCGGTCGTGAGCGTCAGGCCGGATACGGTCACGACCTGTGCGGCGACCGCGACGGTGCCGGCGCTCGACGTCGTGTAGCCGGCCGCGACGGCGCTGACGGAGGGTGCGCTCCAGCCCGTCGGGATCGTGAGCTTCAAGCCGCCGTTCGACAGATCGCCAGTCGGGACGGTGTAGGTGAAGACGAGGGTGTTGCCCGCCTGCGCCGCGGAGACGTTCGTCGTCGGCGTCGTCGCGGTCCCGGATCCGTCAGGCGCAACGATCGTGATCGTCGGTGACGCGCCGATCGCGGTGAGGATGCCGCCCGCGGTCGACGCTGTCGTGATGGGCCAACTCTGTGTTCCCGGGCCCGCGGCCGCGGCCGCCGTCGCGCCTGAGCCGTACGTCACGACCACCGTCTGTCCCGCGGTGCGCGTGACGCCGCTGACGGTGATCGTCTGCCCCGAGACCGACACCGTTCCCACCGAGGCCGTCGTGAAGCCGGGCCCGGCGGAGGTTGCGGGCGCGGTCCAGCCGGCCGGCACCGCAACGGTCAGCGTGCCGTTCGACAGGCCCCCGGCCGGCGCCGTATACGTCAGCGTCTCGGTCAACCCAGGCTGCGAGCCGGAGACGACGGAGAGGCTCGACGCGGCGGATCCCGTCCCGTCGGCCGCATAGACGGTGACCGTCGGGGAGGCTCCGAGCGCGGTCAGCGTGCCGCGGCTCGAGGAGCGCTGCTTCGTCGACCAGGCAACCGCGCCAGTCGTCGGCGGGGCGGTAGCGCCGGGGCCTCCGCCGCTCGTCGCGCCGTACCTGAGGACGAGCGTCTGTGCCGTCGCCTGGTTGAGCGTGACGCCGGAGACGGTGACCGTCCAAGGCCCCGCGCCCGTCACGGCGATCGTGTTCGCGCCGCTGCCGCCGGTCGCTGTGACGTAACCCGCGGCGCTCGGCGTCGTCGACTGCGGCGCCGTCCAGCCGGCGGGAACGACGACCGAGACATCGCCGCCGGCCATGCTGCCCGCGGCGGGTGCGTAGGTGAGCGTCTCGGTCAATCCGCTCTGAGAAGCGGACGCCGACGCAAACGTTGCTGCGACGGTGCCCGACCCGTCGGCCGCTTCGTTCTTCAGCGCGAAGAGGTTGGCAACCCACGGTGAGCTCGTGACCCACGTCGCGGTCTTGTTTCCGGAGGCGCCTGCGGCTGCCTGGACGCCGTCGGCGAATCCGGATGTCACTTTCGTCGTGCCGATGGAGGAGACGGTCCACTCACGGACGAGCCCTTGTGCGCCGGTCTGCGTGACGGTTACCGCATTCGCGACGCCGTAGGCGGCCTGCAGCATCTCGTTCGCGGCGGTGGTCGTGATCGCGAGCCCGGCGGGGTTGCCGGTCGCAGCGGTGCCGCCGCTCGACATCGCGAGCGCCGCGCTACCGCCCTGGTCGAGCCCGATGAACGGGTCGACACCCTTGTAGGTGACGATGCCACCCGTCGCGTCGGCGTTGCCGCCGGTCCAACTGAACGTGAACGGGGAGCCTTCCGTGCCGTCGACGAGGTGCCAGTACGCCGCCTGCTCGATCGGTGCGGTGGCGTCCTGCGCGGTCGTGCCGATCTGGCTCCAGCCGGACGGCGGCGTGATCGCCCCGATCGAGCGGACGGTGAGCTGCGCGACGAGCACGTCACCGGCAACTGCGGCCGTCGGCTTCGTGATCCCGAGACTCGACGTAGCGGTCGAGCGGGTCGCGGTGCAGCTCGTCGTGACGCCGGGCCCGGCTGCGAGACCGCAGGCGGCAATGAGCGCGATCGGGTCGATCAGGTACGGCAGCGGAAGTGCCTTGTCGTCGAGTCGCAGGCCGAGCGTCCAGCTCGAACCGTCGCGCGCGAGTGACCAGTGCGATCCGGCGGGCGTGATGTCGCGGCCGCGATCGTCGAAGATCGCGACCGGCAAGATGTGGAATCCGGCGAGGCTGCCTGCGCGCGAGAAGCTGACGCCGCCGTTCGCATCGACGTGCGGAGTGCCGTGCGTCGCATCGAGCTGCCAGCTCCACGTGCGCGCGCCTTGGCGGTGCTGGACGGTGAGAAACTGCTCGGCGCGATTGATCCCGAACAGGATCGACTCGCTGCCGAAGCTCGTCGTGCGCATGACGCCGCTGTCGTAGCGCTGCCAGCGCCTGGTTGCCCGTGCCTTGCGACGCCAGCGAAATCGTCGACGCGCCTGCGTGCGCAGCGATCCCGCGACGGTCGACGGCGAGGGTGACCCCGGATGCAGATCGCCGGTCGAGCGAAGCGTGCGTGGCAGAGGAGCCGAGCGCGCGATCGACGAACGTCGAGGGAGCCGACGTGCGGCGTCCCCGAAGACAGAAAGATGACGCACGCCGCCGCCGCGATTCCCAGGGTGAGGACGAGAATGCCGAGCCGCACGGTCTGCGCCCCGTTCGGGAGGTGGCGTCGACCGGCTGTGGGGTCGGAGATGTTCATCTAGCAGGCGTGCTGTGCCGCAGTGCAGCCGTGCGGAGCCGAGCAGCTGCTTCGTTTGACTCCTCTGTTACTTTCGGCGCGGCTCGGGTGGCTCCGGAGCCGGAGAAGGTGGGAAAACGGTAGGAATCTCGCCGAGCGGGCTGCCACCGGCGCCGTCTGGGCGGTTGATCAGCAGGTCCCGAGCCACTTGCGCGGCCGGGTGTCAGACACCAAGCGCCCGCTCCAGCCCAGCAACAAGCAGGTCGACGTGAGCCTCGCCGAAGACGAGCGGCGGTCTGATCTTCAGCACGTTCTCGCGCGGGCCGGTCCGGCCGATCAGCACTCCGTCGCCGCCGCAGTGCGTCGACGACCGCGCGGGCCCGGGCCTCGTCGTCCAGCTCGACGCCGACGAGCAGGCCGAGCCCGCGCACGTCGCGGATCGCCGGATGTCGCAGCGGCGACGATGCGGCTGCGAGCAGGTCGCCGACGCGCTTCGCGTTCTCGACGATCCGCTCGTCGTCGATCACGTCGAGCACCGCGAGAGCCGCCTGCGCCGCGACGGGGTTGCCGCCGAACGTGCTGAAGACCGTCCCCGCGAACGCGAACCGCTCGACGAGCTCGCGGCGCGTGATGACGGCCGCGACGGGGTAGCCGTTGCCCATCGGCTTCCCGAGCGTGACGAAGTCCGGCTCGACGCCGAGATGCGCGAACGCCCAGAGGTGCTCGCCGGTCCGGCCGTAGCCGACCTGCACCTCGTCGGCGACGAACAGCCCGCCTGCCTCGCGCGTTGCTCGAGCGAGCGCTTGCGCTCGCTCGGGCGCAGGCGGCACGATGCCGTCGCTCGTCAGGCCCGCGTCGAGGAAGGTCGCCGCGAGCGGCCGTCGCGCCACCGCGCGCCGCAACGTCCGCGTCGCTCCAGTCGGCCGGGATCCGCGCCACGTGGGCTGCCTCGTAGCCCGTCGGCCACTCCTCGGGCGAGAGATCGGCGGTCGCCGTCGGTGACGCCGTGGTAGGCGTGGTGCGTGACGAGCGCGCCGCCACGCCCCGTCGCGCCGGCGGCGATCCGCCACGCCACGTCGTTCGCCTCGCTGCCGGAGTTGACGAGCATGACGGTGTCGAGACCTGCACCCGGCGGCATCGTGGCGAGCAGTCGCTCGGCGAGCTCGACCAGCGGCTCGTACAGGTACCGCGAGTGAGTGTTCAGCGCGCGCGTCTGGCGGACGACCGCCTCGGTCACGCGCGGGTGGCAATGACCGACGACGGGCACGTTGTTGTACGCGTCGAGCAGTCGCCGGCCGTCCGCGTCGACCAGCCAGACGCCCTCGCCGCGCACGACGTGCACCGGCTCGTCGTAGGTGAGCCCCGTCAGGAGCGCGCCGAGTGCCGCCTCTCGCCGGCGCGCAAGTGCCGCAGTCGTGGTGGGCGGGGCCGGCGCGCCCAGCTCTCGCGCGAACCGATCGGGCCCGAGCTCGTGCGCAAGCTCGAGCAGCCGCCACGAGTCGTCGTCCCACGACTGGATGTAGGCCGCGTTCTCGGGATAGCGGTCGACGCGCCACGCGCTGATCGCGACGATCGCCGCGAGGCGAGTCGCGACGAGATCGCCGAGTACGACGAGCTCATCCGGCTCGAGCGGCGAGCGCGATGCGTAGCCGTCGACGGCGATGCGCGCGGCCCGGAACACGTCCTCGCGCGGCCGGCCGCGCATCAGGGAGGCGACCGCGACGGCCAAGTCGGCAACGACCGCGGTGTGGAAGATGTCGCCGAAGTCGACGATCCCGGAGATGCGGTCGTCGTCGCCGAGCAGCACGTTGTCGAGGTTGAAGTCGCCGTGGACGACCTGCGCGGGCAGGTGCGGCCAGAGCGGCGCGACCCGTTCGTCGTACCGGTCGAGCACCGCCTCGACGATGCGTCGCCGTTCGACATCCGGGATCGCGGGGACGAGCGGGCGCAGCCGCGCGGCATGCGCGAGATCCCAGAGGAGCTCGCGCCCCGCTGCAGGATGGAAGAAGCCGCGCAGCGCGAGCGCGAGCCGCGCATGCGTCGCGCCGAAGTCGCGCACGGCGTCGTCCGCGAGCTCCGGGCCGCCGTGGCGGCCATGCAGACGCTCGAAGAGGCGCACGAAATGCGTGCCGTCGAGCCCCTTGAAGGTGTCCGACGCGAGCAGGCGAGCGACGGGCAGCCCGGGGTCGACGCGCATCACGTGTGCGATCGCCGCCGCTTCGAGCTCGAGCGTCGCCGGATCCTCGCCGAGATTGGAGATCTTGATCACGCCCTCGCCCCGAGGGCCGACGACGAGGAACGTCTGGTCGCGCTCGCTGCCGAGGTCGGTCGCCACGCCCTCGAGCCCGAAGAGCTCGGCCGCGATCGCCGCCGCCTCCCCTGCGGTGAACCGCGGCGGCGTCGATTCCAGAACGGAGGTCACGCCGAGCCGCCGTAGACGTCCACGCCGTGGTGCTCCTGGATGATGTTGCCGCCGTCGACGACGAGCGTCTGGCCGGTGACGTAGCTCGCCTCGGCAGTGCAGAGAAACGCGATCGCCGCCGCGACCTCGTCCGGTGTTCCCGCGCGCCCGACCGGGGTGTGGCGCCCCGACGCGAGCTCGTCCGGTTCCGACGACGAGGTCGCGATCCAGCCCGGCAGGACCGAGTTGATCGTGATCCCGTCGCGGCCGTGCTCGATCGAAATCGTGCGCATCAGGCCGTCGAGCGCACCTTTCGCTGCGGCATACGCGGCCGACCCGGGCGCCGTGACCAGCGGGCCGGTCACGGACGAGACCATCACCACCCGCCCGTAGCGCCGAGGGACCATCTCGGGGAGCACGGCCTGCGTCATGTTGAACGCCGTCTTCAGCGTGATCTCGAGCTGCCGCTGCAACACGTCGGGCTCGAGCGTGGCGAAGGGGCCACCGCTGTCGTCCGTGCCTGTCTGGGCCATGCCGGCGTTGTTGACGAGCACGTCGATCGGTCCCTGCGCCGCGTGCGCGGCCGCGGCGAGGGCGGACGCCTGCGCCGCATCGGTCAGATCGGCGACAGAGGCGAAGGCGCCGCCGAGCTCGGCGGCTCGCTCGTGGATCCGCTCCGTGGTCGACGTGATCGAGACGCGCGCGCCGAGCCGGCCGAGCAGTCGCGCCGTGGCGAAGCCGATGCCGAAGGGGCTGCCGCAGCCGGTCACGAGCGCGTGGTGTCCGTCGAGTGCGAACGGTGCGGGCACGGGCCTAGCCTAGATCCAGTGCTGGAGCTCATGAGCCCGGTTCAACGAGCAAACCGGGCTCGGGTGGAGCCACTCAGGACGCGGGCTCACATCCCGAACCCGGCTCTTCCGCCGCGTACGGCTCGGGCTCCCGTGGTGGTCGTGGCGGCCCCGCCGGCAAGAATCCCGGCCGATCCCGCCAGGGCCAGACTGGGCCGTTGAGGCTCGGGATCGGAGGCAGGTTCCTCCAGTAAGGCGGTGGCAGCTTGCGCGTCAGCGGCTGCACCTATCGGCTTGGGTCGCCCGTCTCGTGCCGTCCAACGGAGTCACATCCTTCGTTGTCAGAGCCAGGGGCGTGCCTGAGCGCCGCATGACACAGTTACGTGGTCTTCGCTGACCCTAGTGGTGTCAAACTCGCTGCATAGTCCAGGCTTTTTCCTGGACCTTCGAGCCAAAGGAGACGCATGTACTTCGCCGTCGTCCGGCAGCAAGGCCCGAACTGGGATGACGCACTGCCGATGCGCGAGCAGAGCGGCTGGGACGAGCACGCTGCCTTCATCGAGGCCCTCGCCGACGAGGGCTTCGTCGTCCTCGTCGGCCCGCTCGTGGGCGCAGGGAAGCCGCATCGAGCGCTCCTCGTCGTCGACACCGACAGCGAGGAGACCGTCCACGAGCGTCTTGCCGCGGACCCCTGGACGACGATGCACGTCCTCACCACGACCGAGGTCGACAGTTGGCAGATCGTGATCGGCGAGCCCGCGCGCCGGTAGCGCCCTTCAGTCGCGGAGGTACTCGAGCACGGCGAGCACGCGGCGATTGTCGGTGTCCGACGGTGGGAGCCGAAGCTTCTGAAAGATGCTCGCGATGTGCTTCTCGACCGCTCCGACCGTAAGCACGAGGGCAGCGGCGATCGCGGTGTTCGAGCGTCCTTCTGCCATCGACTGCAACACCTCTCGTTCGCGCGGCGTGAGGTCGGCGAGCCCTGGGGCGCGCCGACCCCCGACGAGCTGTGCGACGACCTCCGGATCGAGCGCCGTTCCGCCGGACCCGACCCGGCGCACCGCGTCGACGAAGTCGGCGACGTCGATCACGCGGTCCTTGAGGAGGTAGCCAACGCCCCCGCCGCCGGCCTCGGCGAGCAACTCGGATGCATACGTGTGCTCGACGTACTGAGAGACGACGAGAATCGCGGTCTCCGGCGCGGATCGCCGGAGCTCGAGCGCAGCGCGCAGCCCTTCGTCGCGGAAGCTCGGCGGCAGGCGGATGTCGACGATTGCGACATCCGGACGCTCACGCCGCACGGCGTGCATGAGAGCGGGCGCGTCCTCGACAGCCGCGACCACCTCGAAGCCGTTGTCCTCGAGCAGACGCGTCATGCCGTCTCTTAGGAGCGCGAGATCCTCGGCGATCACGATCCGCATGGCAACTCCGCGCTGAGCGTCGTCGGGCCGCCGGCAGAGCTCACGATCGAGAGCGTTCCGTCCAGCGCTTCCACCCGGCGCCGGAGCCCCGTGAGGCCGCCGCCGGCCGGATCCGCCCCACCCCGTCCGTCGTCCTGGATCACCAGCCCGAGCGTCTCCCCGTCGCGGCGCACACGCACAACGATGCCGGTCGCACCGGAGTGCTTGGCTGCGTTCGCGAGCGCTTCGGCGACGACGAAGTACGCGGCGGCTTCGACAGCCGCGTCGAGTCGCTCGTCGAGCTCCACGTCGATCGACACCGGTAGGCCGCTCTGATCGGCGAGCGTCGCGAGCGCAGCCCCCAGGCCGCGGTCGGAAAGCACGGGCGGATGGATGCCGCGTGCAAGGTCGCGGAGCTCGCGCAGCGCCTCACCGACTCCCACTCGTGCTTCGGCCACGAGCTGTCGCGCGCCGTCGGGATCTGACGCGAACCTCTGCTCCGCGAGCCCGAGGCTCATGCCGAGCGCAACGAGCCGTGCCTGTGCACCGTCGTGCAGATCGCGCTCGATGCGGCGCAGCTCGGCCCCTTGCGCATCGACCGCAGCGGCCCGCGTCGACTCGAGCATGCCGACACGCCGGGCAAGTCGGTTGCCGCGCATCGCCCACGCAATCACGGCATGTGCCACCAGGGCGAGAGCGAAGACGAGGGCGGGCCACACCGGCCAGAAGTAGGCGCGCGACGTGAGCGCCCAGACCAGCACGAAGAACGCGAGCAGCTCGACCGACACCCCGAGCTGGATCGCGAACGCCACCGACCGTCCTGCGCGGACTCCGGGCCGCTCGAGGACGAGCTCGATCCATGCGTGGACCGAGAGTACGAGGGCGAGGGGCAGAAGCGCCCACTCCGGCCAGAAGTACCCGCCGCCCGTCAGCGCCCACACGAGCACGAGGAGCGCGCCGATGCCCGCGCTCACAGCTGCATGGACACCGAGGGCCCACCGGCGCGCCTCGCGGCTCATCGGCGCATGCGTCTCCGACTCGCCGCCGGCGAGCAGCGCGTCGACGACGCGCCGCGAGGCCCTGCCGAGCAGCCGCGCGAACCATCCGGCGGCGACGAGCCCCACGATCCCCGCCGGGACCAGCACGAGCGAGCGTGCGAACGTGTCCACCTGCCACGAGCCGAGGTGCAGCGAGCTCCAGCGATAGGTGATCGGGTAAGCGAGCGACGCGAGCGAGGCTGCGATGAGCGAGAACTCGCCGACGGCGAGCGCAAAGCCGACGGTGAGCCGAAGCGCGAGGTACGCCTGCTGATTCCAGAAGGCGCTGTCCGCGACCACAGCCAGGCCCCGGCGCCAGTAGCCACTGCCCCCGGAGCTCTGGCGCGGCCGCGCCGCGGCCCCGAGCAGCAGCCGGGCGAGCGCGGCGTCGGCTGCAGCGAGCAACCCGACACCGCCGCGGAACCCGATCAGGACGACGACCACGAGCGGAGTGATGAGCAGGACACCGCTCGCCACCCAGCCGGCGATCAGCAGCCCGAGCGCAACCGCGCCGATCGGCACGGACGCGGCGAGGAAGAGGAGAGCCCGGTAGGTGTCGCTCCGGAAGAGCGGAGAAAACGGTGTGGCGAGCTTGCTCATGGTTGCTCCACTCGGTCGATGATCCCTGTCGATCGATCCTTGCCGCCGGCGGAGGCGACCGTAAGGCTGCCACCCGGCGTGTCGAGCTGGAGCTATCCCCAGCGCCTCCGCGACCGCCCTCGCCCATGCCGGTACGCTCAGGCCCATGGCGGCCCCCGCCAGTCCGGTCTTGTCCCAGTCGCAGCTGGCGACGCTCGCCGAGCTCGGCGAAGAACGCACTGCGGCCGTCGGCGACGTGCTGTTCCGCGTCGGCGACCGCCGCTACCCGTTCATCGCGATCATCGAGGGCGAGGCGGCCATTCTCGACGCGTCCGGCCGCGAGATCATCCGGCACCGCACCTCGGGCTTCCTCGGCGAGATGAATCTCCTGTCCGGGCAGACCGTCTTCCTGACGGCGGTCGTCACCCAGCCCATGCGCTACATCGCGGTCGACCGTGACGCACTACGGCCGCTGCTCTTCGAGGACGGGCCCCTGAGCGACCTCCTGCTCTCGACCTTCATGGCGCGTCGCGAGGCACTGCAGCAGGCGCAGGGCGTCGGGGTCGAGGTGATCGGCCCGCACTCCTCGGCCGCGACGACCCGGATGGTCGAGTTCGTGCGCAGCAACCGGCTGCCGTACACGTGGCGCGACTCCGAGCAGGCTGACGATCCCGAGGCCGCGGCGCTGGTCGCCGGCCTCGATGCCGAGAGCCTGCCCCTCGTGCGACTGCCGGGCGATCAAGAGCTCCGCGGGCCGTCGACCGGCCAGGTCTCTCGCGCACTCGGGATCGGCCTCGAGCTCGCGCCTCGCGAGGAGGTCGACCTCGTCGTCGTCGGCGCCGGTCCCGCCGGCCTGGGCGCCGCGGTGTACGGAGCGTCCGAGGGGCTGGCGACGCTGGTCGTCGAGGGCACCGCGCTCGGCGGGCAGGCAGGCACCTCGCGGCGGATCGAGAACTATCTCGGGTTCCCCGCCGGCATCAGCGGCGCCGAGCTGACGAGCCGCGCGGTGACGCAGGCGCGCAAGTTCAACGCGCGAACCGCGACGCCCTACCGTGCCGTCTCGCTCGAGCCCGGCACCGAGCGCCATGTGGTGCACCTGGAGGAGGGCCACGAGATCTCGGCGCGCGCCGTGCTGCTCGCGACCGGCGCGCAATACCGCCGCCTCCCGGTCGACGGCCTCTCCGACTACGAGGGGCACAGCGTGTTCTATGCGGCCGGCCCTCCCGAGGCGCAGGCCTGCGGCGCCCAGCGCGTCGGCGTGATCGGCGGCGGCAACTCGGCGGGTCAGGCGGCGGTCTGGCTCGCCCGCGGCGGTGCGCTCGTGACCTTGCTGCACCGTCGCGCCGATCTCCGCGAGACGATGTCGGACTACCTCGTCGTCGAGCTCGAGCGCTACGGCGTCGCGGTACGGGATCGCAGTGAGGTCGCCGCGCTGCACGGCGCGGGCGGCCGGCTCGAGGCAGTCACCCTGCATGACGGCGACCACATGGCGTTCTCGTTCCTGTTCCTCTTCCTCGGCGCGCTGCCCTGCACGGAGTGGCTGGGCGACGTGGTCGCTCGAGACGAGAAGGGCTTCATCCTGACCGGGAGCGACGCCGACGCCGACGGCCTGCTCGAGACGAGCGTGCGCGGGATCTTCGCCGCGGGCGACGTGCGCTCGGGGTCGACCAAGCGCTGCGCGACCGCCGTCGGCGAAGGTGCGATGGCCGTGCAGTTCGTGCACGGCCATCTCGCAGACCTCTCGCGCGGGGAACGAACCGCGGCCAGATAGAGGCTGTTCGCGGCGGCGGCTCTACTCCCCGCTGCGGATGTCCGGCAGCGTCCGCGCCTCGTAGCGAATGCTCGTGAAGGACGCGGTGCAGCCTTCGCCCAGGGGCGATTGAGCCTCGAACCCGACGAGCAAGTTGTCGGCGGCGGGGAGCCCGAAGTGGCGGATGAGCCCCCAGACCGCTCCGTCGATCGAGGCGTGGAACGCGAACGCCGCACCGATCCTCGCGACGCGCAGCCACACATGGTCGCCATCGACGACGAACGAGTTGCAGTCGTCGGAGACCTCCCTCGTGACCACCGACACGACCATGGGCTGAGCCAGGGGCGAGCGCTCGAAGCACAGCTTCGCCCACGAGCCCCAGTTCGCGAACAGCACCAGCACGCCGGCGTCGAACGTCGAGGCGAACTCCACCGCCACGCGCGCACTGAGGAGAAAGTCGCCGTCCGTCGTCCCCACGAGCGCGGGTGCGTTGAGCATCGGCTCGGAACGGCCGCTCGGGTCGATGAACCAGTCGGTGGCGGGGCCCGCAGTGATCCGGACGCCGTCGGGCTCGAGCTGCGATCCTGCCGGCTCGACGAGCCAGCTCAGCCGCAGGCCGGGCAGGAGGTCGGCAAGCTCCACGGCCTGCCTCAGACGGGCCGGACGCCGACGTGGACGTGGTTGTGGTGGTTGCCGCCCTCGTCGGTCTTCCAGATGCACTGGATCCGCTGGTTCTCGTGCGTGAATGTGAACAGGCCGCCCGAGCCCGACTTGGCAGTCGCGTCGGCGGCCGAGAGCCCGCCGACGAGCAGCGCGATGTTCATGAGCCGGTCGCCGACCGGGCCGTCGTTGGTGCCGCCGTTCGCGACCATGCCGAGGTCGGCGGCGTGCCCGCTGAAGTGATCGGAGACGTTGCCGTTGACAGTGAACTTGTCGTGGTTCGTCCCGGTGGTGACCGTGATCGGCTTGCCGAGCATCCCGGCCATTCGCTTGAGGTAGTCGAGCGTGAGCTCCTGAATCGGCTTGCCGGCCAGATTGGCGCCGGGCGCGATGATCACCTCACCCTCGAGCGCGACGGGCGCGACGTCCACCACCGGCTCGTTGATGCCCAGCGCGTGCCAGGTGCCCTTGTCGACCGTGCCGTTGGCGGGAAGATTCTTCGCTGCCTGGAAGGCCTCGACGGCAGCCACCGACGCCGGCCCGTCAGGTCCTCGAGTCGAGGACGACGGACTGGGCGACGTGTTGGAGGCCGAGCGCCACCAGCTGGGGCACGAGCGCGTGCTTGAGCCGGGGTACCGCGTCGTCGATCTGGCCGGGCCTCAGGATCGGGACGGTCACAAGGGAACACCTCCATCGAGGAGCGGCGGCCGCGCCTCGTGCCGATGGCGACGAAATTAGGGGATCGCCACGAGTGCGTCAAGCCGCGCGAGTGTCTCGCCGGTCTCGAGGCACGTGCAGGTCCCGGCGCCGGCGATGAGCTAGGCACGACCGGCCGCGGCGATCAGGGAGACACCGGGGATCGCCAGCCCCGCGGGCGTTTCGTACATGCCGATCGCGTCGCGGGCGCGAGCGCGAAGTGCTCGCGCCGCCGGCTCCGGCAGCGCGGCGAGCCTCTGTGCGAGCGGCCCGGCGAGCTCCGACGTCCTCGTCCACCACTCCTCGAAGGAATCGGCGTAGTAGGGCGTCGGGAGCTCGCCGACGACGACGTCGTCGAGCCCGGCTGCGATGAGGACGCGGGCGAGCTCGTCCGCGTCGTCGAGCGAGAACGGGTGCGGGTGGCCGGGCGGCGGCGTCGGTGCGCCGAGCTGCTCGGTGACCGCGTCGAACACGACGCCGAGCCATGGATTGCGCTCGCGCGGCCCCCAGACGCTCAGCGCGAGCCGGCCCCCCGGCCGGAGGACGCGACGGATCTCGAACGCGGCGCGCACAGGGTCCGGCACGAGCATGAGCCCCTCGCGGCAGAGGACGACGTCGTACGAGGCGTCGGGCTCGTCGATGCGCTCGAGGTCGAGGACGCGCGCGGTCGTATTGACGAGGCCGAGCTCCGTTGCGCGAGCCGACGCGCTCGAGGTCATCTCCGAGGAGACGTCGGACAGCACGACCTCCCCACCGGGTGCGACGAGCGACGCGGCGGTCAGTCCCGGGTCCGCCGGTCCCGCACGCGAGCTCGAGGACACGCTCGCCGGGCCGGGGGCGCGTCAGCTCGAGCAGCCGCTCGCTCACGCGGGCTCCCCGCTCGTCGACGAACGCCGAGTGCGCCTCCCACGCGCCTGCGACGCCGGACCACATTGCATGCAGCCGGGTGCGCAGCTCGTCGCCGTCGCTCCCTCTCCCGTCCGCCGTCTTCAACATGCTGCTTGCTTCCACGACAACCACCTCCAGCTCGGTTTCAATTAAGTGCTCTTAAAGAGCAATGAATTCATCGCTAGCATACCCAAATGGTCGAACCTGTCAAGAGCACCCGCCGCTACGAGTCGCCCCGCAGGCGCGAGCAGGCCGCGGCCACGCGCCGGCAGATCCTCGAAGCAGCGCAGCGACTGTTCGAACGCCAGGGCTACGGCGCAACCACGATGGCCGCGATCGCCGCCGAAGCGGGCGTCGCGCTGAAGACGGTCTACGTCGCGTTCGAGACCAAGAGCGGCGTGCTGCGCGGGCTCTGGAACCTGCTCCTGCGCGGCGACGAAGGCGACGCCCCCGTCGCCGAGCGATCGTGGTACCGCGAGACGCTCGAAGAACCGGACCCGGAGCGCCAGCTACGGCTCAACGCGCGCAACTCCCGCGTCGCCAAGGTGCGCCTCGGCCCCGTGCTCGAGGTGATCCACGCCGCCGCCCCCGCGGATCCCGACATCGAGGCGCTCTGGGACCGGATCCAGACGGAGTTCCACGCCAACCAGCGCGCGATCGTCGAGAGCCTGGACGAGAAGAACGCCCTCCGCCCGGGGCTCGACGTGGAGCGCGCGACGGACATCCTCTGGACACTGAATCATCCCGACCTCTGGCAGCTGCTCGTCGGCGCGCGCGGGTGGACGGCCGAGCAGTACGAGCAGTGGTTCGCAGACGTCGCGTGCTCGCAGCTCCTGCGGGGCGTTCCCGGCGAGGCGCGCTAGCCGACGCCGTGTCGCGCGAGCGCGAGGCGGATCATCGTCGCGTGCGTCCCCTCGGAGCCGACGCCGTCGTCCCCGTCCGGGAACAGCTGGGCGTAGCTGCCGTCGGCCTGCAGCTGCCACGCGTTCCGGCGATCGGCCAGGCAGATCTCCAGGATCTCCCAGAGCCGCGCGCGCAGGGAGCGCTTGAGGATCGGGACCGCGGCCTCGACCCGCTCCGAGAGGTTGCGGTGCATCCAGTCGGCCGAGCCGATCAGGAACACCCCCTCGAGCGGATCGTCCGAACCGGCGGCGAAATGGAAGATGCGCGAGTGCTCGAGGAAGCGGCCGACGATCGACCGGATGCGGATGTTCTCCGTCAAGCCGGGGACGCCGGGAGCGAGGCAGCAGAGGCCGCGGACGATCAGGTCGATCGGGACGCCGGCCTGTGACGCACGTGAGAGCAGAACGCACATCTCGACGTCCTCGAGCTGGTTCATCTTGCACACGATGCGTGCGGGCCGTCCAGACGCGTGGTTCTCGATCTCGCGCTCGACGAGCCGGGCGAACTCCGAGCGCATGTGCAGCGGCGCGACGAGCAGCTTCGCGAACGACGGCGTGCGCGAGCGGCCGGTCAGGAAGTGGAAGAGCGTGACGACATCGTTCGTGATCACGGGATTGGCCGTGAGCAGCCCGACGTCCTCGTACAGCCTGGCCGTCCTCGTGTGGTAGTTGCCCGTCGCGATGTGCGCGTAGCTCCGCATCCCGCCCTCCTCCTTGCGAACGACGAGTGCGGTCTTGCTGTGCGTCTTCAGCCCCGTGACGCCGAACACGACATGGGCGCCCACCTTCTCCAGCTCGCGCGACCAGTGCAGGTTGCGCTCCTCGTCGAAGCGCGCATTCAGCTCGATCACGCAGGCGACCTGCTTCCCCGCTTCGGCCGCACGGATCAGCGACTGCACGAACGGCGTGTCGTCGCCCACCCGGTACACAGTCATCTTGATCGACACCGTCTGCGGGTCGTCCGCGGCCTCGCGGATGAACCGCTCGACGCCCGCGTAGAAGCTGTCGTACGGCTGATGCAGGAGGATGTCGTCGGCCCTGATCGCGCTGAAGATGTCCCCTTGCAGCGACTCGAGTCCAATCGGCGGAAGCGGTGTCCACGGCACGTCGCGCAGCCCGTCGATCTCGAGACCGGCGATCTCGAACAGCGTCGTGTAGTCGAGCAGTGCGCTCATCTCGTAGACGTCGTCATCGGCGAGCGAGAAGCGCTCTCTGAGCTCGGCGACCATCGCCGGATCGGCGTTCGGCTGCACCTCGAGGCGCACGACCGGCTCGAAGCGGCGCTGTTGCAGCTCGCGCTCGACGAGGACGCGCTTGCTCACGCCGTCGTCGTCGAGCTCCACCTCCGCGTCGCGACACACCCTGAACAGGCTTCCGCCGGCGATCTCCATCCCCGGGAAGACCTTCTCCGCGTTGGCGGCGATCACCTGGGCGAGGCTCACGAAAACGCGGTCCGCAGCGCGTACGCCCGCGCGCACGCGCACCCACTGCGGGAGCTCCCGGGGGACCTTGACGCGGACGAGCACCGATTCGCCCGTCACCGGATCGACCAGACGGAACGCCCACGAGGTGGAGAGGTTCGACACGTACGGGAACGGATGCGCTGCGTCGAGACTGAGCGGCGTCAGCACCGACGAGATCTGCGCGTCGAAGAACGTCGACGCCTCGCCGCGCTGCTCGTCGGTGAGGTCGTCCCAGACGACCAGATGGACGCCGTGCTCGGCAAGCCGCGGACGGAGCACGTCGCTGTAGCACGCGGCCTGCTGTGCGAGCATCGTGACGATCATCGCCCGCGCGCGCAGCATCAGCTCGCGGCGCTCCTGTGCGACATGGCTCGTGTCCCCGGACATCGGCCGGATCAGGGCCATCCGCTTCATGAAGAACTCGTCCAGGTTCGACGAGAAGATCGCGAGGAACTTCGCGCGCTCGAGCAGGGGGTTCCGCTCGTCGAGGGCCTCCTGGAGCACGCGCCGGTTGAACTCGAGCCAGCTGACGTCGCGGTCGATCCACGCCTGGCTGAGCTCGCCGGCCGAGATGGCCGGCGACCCCGGCGGATCAGACGCGAGCTCGCGCGTTCCGGATCGGACGATCGGAGTCGCGCTCATCCCCCAAGCGTAGTCCGTGCCGTCGCCTCATGGTGTCTGCCCGGTTGACGCGACCCGGTCGGCGAGCTCACGGAGGAGAGCGGCGAAACGACGCGGGTCCGCGAGGTGAGTGAAGTGGTGCCCGACGGGCCAGACGACGATCTCTGCCTGCGGCAGGCGGTCGAGCAGCCACGCTCGCTCCTCCGCATCGACCGAATTGGAATGGACCGACACGTAGGGAACGGCCGCGGCGCGGAGCCGGCTCACTCCCTCGTCCCGCCGGCGCACGACCTCGTCCAGCGGGAGGTCGAGGAGGTCCGACTGGTAGCTCAACACGACTCGCTGTGAGACGTCGTCGCCGGTCCGCAGCAGCTCGCGGTGGGCAGCGGGTACGAGCTCGAGCCGGAAACCGGCGCGGAAGCTCGCCCACGTCCGGTCGAACCCGTCGCCGCGCAGCTGCGGAGCAAGCTCGCGGATCATGTCGGCGAACGGCTCCAGGCGTAGGGACGCCTCGATGCTGACGACGGCCGCCGCCGGGTACTTGGAGGCATAGATCGTCGCGAGCGGGCCCCCGATCGAGTGGCCGACGACGATCGGCGCCTCGAGCCCCGCGGCGAGGACGGCTTCGTGGACCGCGTCGACGACGGGCTCCAGGCCCGGCGCATCGAGCGGCGCCGAGCCGCCGTGCCCGGGCAGGTCGAAGGCGACCGCCCGGCTCCCGGGCGGCAGCGCGTCGAGGACGGGATCCCACATGCGCCGGTCGAAGGTCAGCCCGTGCAGGAACACGAACGGGTGCCCGGCAGGCCGGTCGTCGCCGTGGGGCCGGCCCGCGAGGCCGGCGAAACGGATCCGGGCGGCACGCGCCTCCTGGCTGCTCGCGGGGGAAGTGCTGGTGGACATCTGGGTCTCCTTTTCGGTCTCGAAGATTCGGAACGTCGTTACGATACCACGTAACGTAACGCCGTTGCGCTATCCTGGACGGCGGGATGGGACGCCCCAGGGAGCACGACGAAGCGACCGCTGCGGCACTCGTGCAGGCCGCCGAGCGGATCGTCGAGACCGACGGGCTGGACGCGCTCTCCGTGCGACGGGTGGCGGACGAGGTCGGGACGACCACGCGCGCCGTCTACAGCCTGTTCGGCTCCAAGGACGGCCTCGTGGTGGCGCTCGGCCGGCGCGCCTTCGAGCTGCTCGGCGCCTCGATCGAGGCGCTCCCGTCGACACCCGATCCGGCCGCCGATCTCGTCGATGCGGGCGCCGGCGTTTTCCGCCGCTTCGCGGTCGAGCACCCCTCGCTGTTCGCGATCGGGGTCCAGCGGCGGCTCGAGCCGCCGCGGCTCGCCGCCGAGTTCAGGACCGCCGCCCTCGATGCTCTCTCCGGCCTGATCGCCAGAGTCGAACGGCTGGAGGCCGCCGGGTTGCTCGGCCCTCGCACGGTCCGCGATGCCGTCTGGGAGTTCCACGCGCTGTGCGAAGGACTCGCGGCCGTCGAGCTTCGCGGGCTCATGCCGCGCGGCGAGGAGGAGCGGATCTGGCGAGACGGCCTGGGCGCGCTCGTCGCCGGCTTCGCGAGCGCGCCCACGCCCGCCACGGCGTAGAGGCGGCGGCTACAGCAGGCCGCTGATCCCGTGAATGGCGGCGGTGCCGAGGAAGATCTCGAGCGCGACGCCCACGGCGCCCACGATCACGGCGACGATCGCGATCGCGATGTCCTCGAGCAGCACGGCCAGCGAGAGCAGGACGACGCCGAGCGCCGGGAGCGTGTCGAGGCCGGTGAACGGCGGAGCGAGGAAGGCGCCGACGGTGCCCGCGACGACGAGCAGGCCGAAGACGATGTTGCTCAGGCGGTGGTTGAACACCCACCGCAGCCGCGGGCTGGAGAAGCGCTCGAGGCGCCGGACCATGCGCACGAGCCCGCCGATGAAGCGCTGCTGCCGGGGGCCCGCGAGCTCGAGCTTGCGCCAGCGCGCGGGCAACCAGATCTGGTCGCGGCCGGCGATCAGCTGGAGCGCAACCAGCACCGCGACGATCTCGAACACGTGCGTCGCGCCGCCGGTCGGAAGCGGCAGTGCCGGGACTCCGAGCAGCAGGACGAACACGAGCGCAAAGCTCTTCTGGCCGAAGAAATCGATCAGGCCGCCGAGGGTCGTCTCGCCCGTGGAGCCAAGCCACTGTTCGAGCGCATCGCTGACGTTCGGCGCCTCGGGCTCCGCGGTCATCTCGGAGCAGTCTCGCATCGACCCCGGGGTCTCGGTTGACGCCCCATGCTGCCGGGAGTCAAGATCGCCTGAGCCGGGAACGGAAGGCCGTCCCCACGGACAGGGAGGTGCGCATGCCCATCTCGATCACGTCGGTGACGGGGCTCGGGGGCTCCCCGCCGACGTCACTGCTCGTCTCGGGAACCGTCGAGACGTGCGAGCAGGTCATCGTCACGACGAGCTGCTCCGCCGCTCCGGTCACCGTCGCAATTCCGACGGGCGGGCCGAATGCGTGGAACGCCGTTCTGCCGAACGACAAGCAATGCCCGTGTGGCGCGACCGTCGAGGTGACCGCGACGTGCGCGATCGGGAAGAAGGACACCGCCACGGGGAAGTTCACGATCATCTGCGCTCCACCGAGCTCCTGCTTCGACAATCCCGCCGACATCTTCGGCTCCGACACGTGCGTGACGTCATTGTCGAAGGACGTTCGCGGTGAGACGGTGCTCGAGGCGAGCAAGCGGCATGTGTGCGCGAAGACCAAGTGCATCACGCTGCGGACGCAGGGCGTGCTGAAGGTCGCCCTGGTGAGCCATGCTCCGTGCGACGAAGCACTCGCACAGGTCCTTTCGGGGTCGCTTGCGATCAAGACGCTCGCCACCGCGTACGAGAAGGACGGCCTCGGGCGCGGCGTGCACGCGGGCGACTTCCGGTGGATCTCCGCCAAGAAGGACGAGATCGACGGGCGGATGTCGGGCATCACGAACGGCGGCCTCGTCCGCGCCGCGCCGTTCACCCCCGGCTTCGAGAAGTGCGTCTCCGAGGGAATCCTCGTCGGCAGGCTCTGCGGCCGCGTGGTGAAGACGGTGAACCCGAACCTCAAGGGCGCGCAGATCGTCGCGACCTACCGGCTGCACGCAACCCCGACGGCGAAGGGCGAGAGCGGGGCCGTGATCGGGACAATGGAAGGGGTCGTGATCACCCCCTGTTGAGGCCGGACGCCCCAAAAAGGGGTAGAGCGGTTCAGTTGTTCGGGGTATAGAAACCCGATTTACGAACCCTACAATTCGCCATCAGTGGGCCGCACGACGAGCGGTCCGCAAAGTTTCGGCGCGGGCGGAAAACCCTGGTCGCGTGAACGCGTGCGTTCGCCGTTCGACGAGCGCGCCATGACCACCTATCCGGCCAGTCGCACCTGCGGCAACGGCGACAGCGCTTGTAGAGATGAGGAGTTTTCTTGATGGCAATGCCAATGGCACTACGTCTGCCCGCGGTCCGGTTGACCGCCCGGCAGTTCACGACGGGATTGGGCGTGCTGGCCGTTGGGCTGGCAGTCGCAGTCGCCGGCGGTTCGGTCGCTCGTTCATCGAGCGATGCGATTGCAGCCCAGCCGGTTCACACCGGGTTGGCCGCAGCGCCGCTCGCCCTCCAGACCGCAGTGTCATCCGCAGTCGGCGCCCGGTCGTCGCGCTACGCAGCAGTCCGGCAGAACGGCTCGCTCGTTTCGAGCGGCGGAGGTCTCTCGACGACGTTCACCAAGTCGGGTCCCACCGTGCGCGTCGGCGGTTCTGCACTCGGCATGTCATTTGCCGGCATCGGCTACGGCGCGCAGTTGACGCGCCCCGGCACCGTGGCGCCGACCGCGGCCCACAACGAGGTTTCCTATCGCCACGCAGGCGTGACGGAGTGGTACCGCAACGGCCCGCTCGGGCTCGAGCAGGGCTTCACGCTCCAGCAGCGGCCGGCCGGTAACGCGGCAAGCGGCCCGTTGACGATCGCGCTCAGCACGTCGGGCGCAGCCCTCTCGCAGCACGGCTCGTCGATCCGCATCGCGGGCACGTCCGCTTCGTACAGCGGCCTGACGGCGTTCGACGCCGCGGGTCACAAGCTGCCGAGCTCGCTCGTGCTCCGGCACGGCACGCTCCTCCTGCAGGTCAAGGACGCCGGAGCGCAGTACCCGCTGACGATCGACCCGCTCATCGGCGACTTCCAGATGAACGCCATGAGCTACAACAACAGCGTCGGCCCGGTGGGCACCACAGGTGCCGTCGGCACGAGCGTCTCCCTCTCGGCGGACGGCACGGAAGCGCTCGTCGGCGCCCCGGGCGACGACGGCGGCATCGGCGCGGCGTGGGTCTTCATGCTGACCGACAACGGCGCGTGGAACTACGGCGCCAAGCTGACCGCCACCGGCGAGACCGGGGCCGGCGCGTTCGGCTCGAGCGTCTCGCTGTCCTCGGACGGCTCCAGGGCGCTGGTCGGCGCCCCGGGCGACGCGAACATCGGCGCCGCCTGGTCGTTCACGATCACGGTCGACAGCAGCGACCCGGGCTATCCGGTCGCGACCGCCACCCAGGAGAACATGTTCACGGGAGCGGGCCAGGACAACTACCAGAGCCCGAACGGGGCGCAATACGGCGCCGCCGTCGCGCTTTCCGGTGACGGCACCACCGCGCTGATCGCCGCAACGAGGGACGCCATCAATCCCCCTGGGATCCACCCCGGCTCGGTCTGGGCGTACAAGCTCACAAGCGGCACGTGGACGCAGCAGGGCTCGAAGTTCGCGCCCACCGGTGGCACCGCCGCGTTCCTGCGCTTCGGCAACTCCATCGCCCTCTCCGACGACGGCAACACCGCCGTCATCGGCGGCCCTGCGGACGGCAACGGCCCGGGCGCGGCGTGGATCTTCACCCGCTCCGGCACGACCTGGACGCAGCAGGGCACGAAGCTGACGGCGAACGATCAGTCGGGCAGCGGCCATCTCGGCGTGAGCGTCGCAATCTCGAGTGACGGGAACACCGTTCTGACCGGCGGTCCGAACGACAACAGCAACACCGGCGCAGCTTGGGTCTTCACCCGCTCCGGCACGGCCTGGTCGCAGCAAGGCTCGAAGCTCGTCGGCGACGAGGAGGACGGCGCCGCGCTGTTCGGCACCAGCGTCGCGCTCTCGAGCGACGGAAACACCGCGCTCGTCGGCGGCCCGGCCGACGAAGGCAACACCGGCGCAGGCTGGCTCTTCGTCCGCTCGAGCGGTACTTGGGCCGAGCAGGGCACCAAGCTGTCCGGCTCCGGCTTCGGTACCACCAGCACCGGCAACGGCACGCAGAGCCTGGGAACGTCCGCTGCGCTGTCCGACGACGGGCTGACGAGCGCGCTCGGCAGCCCCACCGACAGTGACGGAGCCGGCTCGGTGCTCGGCTTCCAGGTCACCCCTCCGGCCGCTCCCACGAGCGTCTCCGCAGAGGCGTTCGACAGCGGAGCCGAGGTGCAGATCACCTCGAACGACTCCGCGTTCACCTCGTACACCGTCACGGCCTCGCCGGGCGGCGCGACCGTGACCGGCGGCGCAGAGTCGAACAACGACACCTGGCTCGACGTCATGGGCCTCACGAACGGTGTCGAGTACACGTTCACGGTGACGGCGACGAACCAGCTCGGCACGAGTGCCGCGTCCGCTCCGTCGAACGCGGTCACACCGGTCGCCACGCCCGAGGGCTCGCAGCCGACCGAGCCGCAGAGCTCGCCGGCCCCGGCAGCCGATCCGACACCGCCCGTCGCGGCCGCCTCGCCCACGAGCTCCGGCACCGTGACGAGTGACGACGGCACGACGGCCAGCTGGCCGGCCGGAACGTTCTCGGTCCCGGTCACGGTCACCATCAAGGCTGCAAGCGATCTCGGCAAGACGACGCTCGCACTCGGCAGCCAGGCGATCCAGCTGCTCGTCGTGGACGCCTCGGGCACGCCTGTGACGGTGTTCTCGGCACCGATCGAGCTCGTGTTCCCGAACGTCGCGGCCGGCAGCATCCCGGCGTACTCGCACGACGGGACGACGTGGACGGCGATGCCGCAGCTCACCGGCACGACCCTCCCGGCCGGCTATCACGACGGCTGGTTCCGTGACGCGGCGAACAACGTCCACGTGCTCACGCTGCACGCGACGGACTTCGCCACGCTCACCGCGGGAAGCCAGGTCGCCAAAGCCCTGCGTCTCACGGTCGGCTTCGTGCGAACGCTGAACCTGAACCAGGGCCACTCGGTGCGGGTCCGTCTCGCATCGACGCTTCCCGGCACCGCCACGGTGACGTTCACCGTCAAGGGGAAGCTGGTGAAGAAGGTCACGTCGAAGCTGACCGGTCGCGGGCAGGTCGTCCTGCTCGTCCTCCCGAAGGCGGCACGTCACGCCAGCCTCGGGCGGCTGACGGTCAAGGCGAACGCCGGCGTGAACACTGCGAGCCAGTCGTACCGGCTGAAGCTCGTCGCTCACCGGCTGAAAACCCGCTAGCAGGGCGCGAAAAGCACTGAACGAGGAGGCCGCCGCAAGGCGGCTTCCTCGTTCAGCTGCACACGTCCCGGGTTTGCCGGAAGCGAGTATGTCGTCCTGAATCGCGGAATTGCTACGCGACGGTCAGCGTGTTGACGACCCGCTTGAACTGCTTCCCGATGTGGGGCGCGAACGCAGGTGAGGCCGCGCTGACGCTGCCGATCTCACCGCCGGAATTGAAGTCGTGCGCTCCGTGCAGCGTCATGTTCTCGGGCGGCTTGCCCTTCAGGAAGAAGAGCGTGATCCAGAGCATCGCCGTGTTCTGCTCGCGGGTGCCGCAACTCACCCGCTTGACACTCGAGTAATTCGCCACCTTCCGTTTGCCCTGGAGAACCTGGCCGCCTTCGATCTGCCAGAGGCCGCCGACGTCTTCGACGTTGTTCAAGCACTCACGGACGAGGGTGTAGGTCAGCGCCATCGTTCTGCTCCTTCAGTCGACGTGTTGATCGATCAACTGAGCCCGCAGGGGTCGCTGCTTGCCAACCACCCAGCCGTCCTGACCGCGCGAGTCTCTCGCGGGCGGTTCCCCATGTCAATGCGCATCGGCCGGGGCGGCGAGTTCTAGGGAGTACGCGCCTCGAGGCGCGACTGCAATGCGGCGCCCGCGGCGAGCAGATCCCAGTCGGACCGTGCCGGGCCGATCAGCGACACCCCGACCGGCAGGCCGCTGCGGCGGCCGACGCCGGACGGCAGCGCGACGACGGGGAAGCCCGTCCAGTTCCAGTAGTGCGTGAGCGAGATCTCGGCGACATCGGTGAACGCCTCGTCGTACCCGTGGCCGCGCGGGCGCGCCACGATCGGCACGGTGGGCTCGATCACGGCGTCGATGCGATGCTCCGCGAACCAGTCGAGCCACGACGCCGTCGTCTCGTCGCGCCGCTCCTGGGCGGAGACGTACTGCTCCGCCGTGAGCGCGCGGTCCTCGCCGTACTCGAGGAAGCCACGGATCGACGGGCGGTAGAGCTCCCGCCGGTCGTCGAACCGGCGGTGGTAGACGAGCATGCCGGCGCAGACCACGTCGAGGAACGTGAAGCCGAGCTCGAGGTCCGCGTCGGGTGGTGGCGCGTCGACGAGCTCGACGCCGAGCGCGCGACAGCCGTCGAGCGCGGCGTCGAAGCCGTCGGCCACGTCGGGATCGAGCTCGACCAGCCCGAGTCGGGGCGAGACCGCGACGCGCCGAGGGCGCCCGCTGCAGCGGCGGGCTCGAGCCGGCGAGCGCGGCGAGCAGCGGCTCGCAGTCGGCGACGGTGCGCGCCATCGGCCCGGCGTGGTCGAGGGTCGGCCCGAGCGGCACGATCCCGCGAATCGGCACGAGGCCGCGCGACGGCTTGATCGTCGAGGTGCCGCAGAGCGCCGACGGAATGCGCAGCGACCCCGCCGTGTCGGTGCCGGTCGCTGCGGGCGTCATCCGGGCCGCGAGCGCCGCCGCCGAGCCGCCGCTCGAGCCGCCGGCGGAGCGGTCGAGCGCCCACGGATTGCCGACCTGGTCGGTCGTCCCTCCTGCCGCGAACTCGTGCGTGTGCAGGTGGCCGAGCAACACCATCCCGGCGGCTTCGAGCCGCCGCCACGCGTCGCACGAGCGGGCCGGGACATCGTCGAGGAGGCTGCTCGAGGCGGTGAGCGGCTTGCCGGCGACGGCGTAGAGATCCTTCAGGCCGATCGGAATGCCACAGAGCGGCGGCGGGTCACCCGCTGCGCGTCGCGCATCCGCGCGATCGGCGGCTGCGAGGGCGTCGTCCTCGTAGACGCGGACCCAGGCGTTGACGGAGCTCGGATCGCCGTCGTGAGAGTGCGTCCCGTCACGCTCTCGGATGCGCTCGAGGCACGCCTCGACGAGCTCGCGCGAGGACATCTCTCGCCGCGCGAGCAGGCCGATCGCCTCGAGGACGCCCGCGTCTGCAGGATTGCTCACCGGCTCGATATACACGATGCAGTCGGGACGTTTCACGTCCGGTTCGGCGGGAACCGAGCCTGGGCGCGATCGGTTGAGTCGCGCTCACAGAAGGAGGGGGACATGGGAACTCGGGGACGCCGGACCGCAGTCGCGGTCGGAATCGTCGTACTCAGCTCGCTCGTCGCAGGCGGTGTGGTCGCCGCGACGCGCTCGAGCGACGACAGTGGCGCTTCAGCCGACACGGCACAGCGGCAGATCCTCGGCATCGAGCGCAAGGTCGATCGAACCTGCTGCAGCCAGATGACCGTCGACGAGAAGCTGGCAGCAGCTCCAGCTGCTCTCGGACGGGCAGATCACGGACGCCGACGCGCGCGCGGGTGTCGGGGCCGTCTTCAGTCTCACCGACCCGGCGAAGATCAACCACTTCCAGCAGATCGCCGTCAAGGAGTCGCGACTGCACATCCCGATCCTGTTCGCCTACGACACGATCCACGGCTACCGCACGATCTTCCCGATCCCGCTCGGGGCGGCCAGCAGCTTCGACCCGTCGGTGGCGACCGCCGACGACACCATCGCCGCCCGTGAGACGGCAACGGTCGGCATCAAGCAGATCTACAGCCCGATGGTCGATGTTTCGCACGAGCCGCGTTGGGGGCGAATCTCCGAGGCCGCCGGCGAGGATCCGTACCTCGGCTCGGTGTTCGCAGCCGCACGGGTCACCGCCGCACAGGGCCCCGACTACTCCGCACCGGACAAGGTGGTGACGAGCGTCAAGCACTTTGCCGCCTACGGCCAGCCCGAAGGCGGTCGCGAGTACAACACGACGGACATGTCGGAGTCACGGCTCCGCAACCTCTATCTCCCGCCGTTCAAGGCGGCGATCGACGCCGGCGCCGACACGGTGATGTGCTCGTTCAACGCGATCAACGGCGTCCCGGGGTGCGCGAACTCACGAGCTCGAGACGGACATCCTCAAGGGCGAATGGCGGTTCGACGGATTCGTCGAGAGCGACTACACCGCCGTCGCCGAGCTGCGGGCCTGCCCGCCGAAGATGCCCGACAGCGGCCCCTGCGGCCACGGCGTCGCCGCCGACGGGCCGGGCGCGGCCGCGGCGGCCCTGAACGCGGGCACCGACTCCGAGATGGTGAGCACGAACATCCGCGACTTCGGCAAGCAGCTGCTCGCGCAGCACCAGATCACGATGTCGCGCCTCGACGACGCGGTGCGGCGGATCCTCCGCGTGAAGTTCCGCGCCGGGCTCTTCGACCACCCCTACGTCGACCAGGCCAAGGCCGTCGACCCGAAGAGCTTCCTGACGGCGGCCGACCGGAGGGCCGCTCGCTCGGCGGCCGGGGAGTCGATGGTCCTGCTGAAGAACGACGGTGCGACGCTCCCGCTCAATCCGGCGAAGTCCGTCGCGGTGATCGGGCCGCTCGGCAACGACCAGCACGACATGCTCGGCCCGTGGTGGGGCCAGGGCCGCGACACCGACGCAGTCTCGCGTCCTCGCCGGCATCACGGCACAGGACCCGAAGACGACCTTCGCGCAGGGCTGCACGATCCTCGACAAGGATCCGCCGGACAACACGCCGGCGGACGAATGCGGCTCCGACGCCGGGTTCGCCGCCGCGGTCGCGGCAGCGAACGCGCGCCGACCAGGTCGTGCTGGCGCTCGGCGAGAGCCGCGGGCATGAGCGGCGAGGCCGCCGCCCGCAGCGAGATCGACCTCCCGGGCAAGCAGCAGGAGCTCATCGACGCGATCAAGGCCACCGGCAAGCCGTTCGTGGTCGTGCTGTTCAACGGCCGCCCGCTGACGCTGGCGAACGTCGCCGCCTCCTCGCCCGCGATCCTCGAGGCCTGGTTCCCGGGCGTCGAAGCGGGCAATGCCGTGGCGGACGTGCTCTTCGGCAAGGTCGACCCGGGCGGGAAGCTGCCGGTGTCGTTCCCGCGCACGCCTCGGGCAGATCCCGATCTACTACAACCACGAGCCGACGGGCCGGCCGTGCGACGTGACGTCGAAGTACAACTCGCGCTACCGCGACCTGCACGTCGTGCGACCCGCTGTATGCGTTCGGCTTCGGCCTGAGCTACACGACGTTCGCCGTCACCAACCTGCGCCTCAGCGCGCACAGCGTCTCGACGAACGGCAGGGTCACCGCGATCGGTGACGTCACCAACACCGGCGACCCGCAAGGGCGACGACGTCGTGCAGCTGTACATCCACGATCCGGTCGCAAGTATCGAGCAGCCGGTGCGCCGGCTGCGCGGGTTCCAGCGGGTGACGCTCGCCGCCGGGCCAGACGCAGACGGTGACGCTTCACGCTCGACAAGAGCGACTTCGGCTTCTACGACAACAGCGGGCAAGTTCGTCGTCGAGCCGGGAGAGATCGACGTCTACGCCGGCGACAGTTCGGCGGCGCCGCTGAGCAGTCGTTCACGGTGAACGGTTGAGGCAGCCTTCGCCGCGCTCTTTACGTTCGCCTGACATAGGCCACGCGTCATTCGTACTCGCGGCCGATAGCAATGCGCAGCATGCGCACGCGACTCACCGCGCTTTTCGGATGCCTCGTCACGGTCATCGCCCTCGCGGGTGCCGGGAGCGCAGCGGCGGCCACCGCGCCGACGGCCTCGACCGGCCCCGTGTCGGCGGTCGGGCCGACGACGGCAACCGTCGTCGGCAGCGTCAACCCGAACGGCACGGCGACCACGTGGTACGTCGAGTACGGGACGACCACCGGCTACGGATCGAAGACCTCGTCGGCGAGCGCCGGATCCGGCACGACCGGCGTGGCCGTCACCGGCTCGCTCGCCTCGCTCAAGCCTGGGACGTCCTACCACTACCGGTTCGTCGCGGTGAGCACGGCCGGCACCGGTCACGGCGCGGACGGGATCTTCACGACGTCCTTCGCCCCCGGCGCGGTCACGGGAAGCGCGAGCAACGTCACGCCGACTTCGGCCACGCTCAACGGCACGGTCAACCCGAGTGGACGCCCGACGACGTCCTACTTCGAGTACGGCACGAGCACGAGCTACGGGACGAAGACGGCTGTCGCGAACGACGGCCAGGGGACAGACGCAGCGCCGGTCTCCGCAGCCGTGACCCGGCTGACCGCGGGCCGGACGTATCACTTCCGCCTCGTCGCGACGAGTGACGCCGGCACCAGCCATGGCGCCGACCAGTCCTTCGTGGCCGCTGCAGGGCCGACCGTGGTTTCGAAGTCCGCCTCGAGCGTGACCGACACGACCGCCACGTTGAACGGCAGCGTCAACCCGAACGGCCCGACCACGGCCGTGTACTTCGAGTACGGCACGAGCACGAGCTATGGCACGAAGACACCTGCCAAGAGCGTGGGGTCGGGAGCGGCCGCGAAGAACGTCTCGGCGGGCGTAACCAGGCTCGCGCGAGGTACGACCTACCACTTCCGGCTCATCGGCCTGAACTCCGCGGGCTCGACCGCAAGTGCCGACCAGACGTTCAGGACGCCGGGCCCGCCGGGCGTGCGCACGGGTGCGGCGACTGCCGTGACGGAGACCTCGGCGACGTTGACGGGCGCGGTCGACCCGGATGGGCACTCGACGAACTGGTACTTCGACTACGGGACGACGACCGGCTACGGCGCGAGGACCGCGGTGCAGAGCGCGGGCTCGAGCGTGGGCGCGCGCGCCGTCTCCGCTCCGATCGGGAACCTGACGCCCGGCGTGACCTATCACCTACGCCTCGTCGCGGCCAGCAGCTCCGGCACCGTCTTCGGCGCCGACACGGCATTCACGACAGTCGCGCCCACCGTCTCGATCTCGGCCGCAGGCTCCACGGTCGTCTTCGGCCGGCGGCTGATGCTTCGCGGGACCGTGTCGACCAGGCAGGCAAACGCGACGGTGTCGGTGTTCGCAGCGCGCCCGGGCGGCGGCTCGTATACCGGCGTGGCGACCGTGCTCACCGGCCCAGGCGGCACGTGGAGCCTGGTGGTGCGGCCGAGGATCCTCACCCGCTACAAAGTGCTGTTCGGCAGCAGCAGCGCAGTCACGACCGTCACGGTCCGCCCCGCGGTCTCACTCGTCGCGCGGCCGAAGGAACGGTTCGTCGCACACGTCACCGGCGCGCGCTCGTTCGTCGGCCACAAGGTGCAGCTGCAGCGCCAACGGCTGGACGGAACGTGGCAGACGATCGCGCGGGCACGCCTCGGCGCACGGTCTCGAGCCGTCTTCCACCCGCACCTTCCGAAGGGGCGTTCGGTGCTGCGCGTCGCGATCAGCGCCGCGCAGGCCGGGACCGGCTATCGCGCCGGCTTCAGCCTCTGGCTCACGCACCGCCGGCACTAGCGACCTATCCATGTGAACCCGGTTGCTTTTTGAACCAGGAAATGGTCCCGCAATGAAGGCACCCGTCGGTTGTTGACTAACTCGGTTGGTGTTAGCCGACCGGGAGCTGAGCATGGCGGGTATCTCGGTGGAGGTGCCCGAGACTGTTTGGCGTGAGGTCGAGCCGTTGTTGCCGGTGCCGGAGCGTCGGTTTCGGTATCCGCGTCGTCGGCGGTATGCGGAGCGGGCGTGTTTGGAGGAGCTCTTGACGGTCTTGCGGTGGGGGATCCCGTGGCCGGAGTTCCCGCAGCTGCCGGGCAGGCCGTCCGGGAAGACGTGTTGGCGGCGGTTTGATGAGTGGCAGCGGACGGGTGTTTGGCCGCAGCTTGTCGAGCGGCTGCAGCGTCCGCTCGCGAAAACCGACGTACTTGATTGGGAGACGACGATCGTCGACTCGACGATCGTGTTGGCGACACGGCGGCCGGCGAAATCAGCAGACACCCTCCCGATCAGTGACCGTCCGGCCTGCAACCTTCAGCTAGTCTGCAACGGCCGCGGCGCCCCGCTCGCGGTCTTCCTGAGTCCCGTCAACGACCACTACCGCCGCCACGCGCTCGCCGTCGATCGCTGCGATCCCCCCGGCTGCTGCGCTGCCGACGCCAACATCCCGAGTGGCTGCTCGTCGACCGAGGCTACGACGCCGAGCACATCCGTGCCTCGCTGCGCGATCGCTGCCTCGATCCGCGGATCCTCAAGAAACGAGCCCGTGGTGATCGACGTGCTCGCTACCCGCAAGCACCCTAACGTCTGGACTATCAAACGTACGAACGCCTGGCTGCACAACTACCGCCGCATCAGCACCCGCTGGGAACGACGACCCGAGCTCTACCTCGCCTTCGCCCCGCCGTCTCGCAGCCGTCGCGACGGGTTCAGCCTCCGGCTCACACCCGCCGGTTCCACGCTAGGCTCAGGTCGGCGCCGAGGCCGAGCAGCAGGCCGTCGGCCGTGACGGCCGGGCTCGAGGTGACGAAGAGCGGGACGCCGTCGTCGGGCGACCGGATCTCCTCGAGCACGTCGCCGTAGAGGTCCTTGACCGTGCCGAGGAGCGCGCCGGCCGCCACCTCCTCGCCGACCCGCACCGTCGGCTCCCACCAGCCCGCGGCCGTCGAGCGCAGCCAGACGAACCGCCCGACGCTGCGCGCGTCCGCGCGCGGTGGACGCGGCTCGCCGGGCAGCATGCCGAGTCGCCGGAGCGCGTCGCCCACACCGTCCGCGAGCATCTGGACGGCCTCCTCCTCGAGCAGGCCGCAGCCGCCCGCCTCGGCGATGACGGCAGGAACGCCGACCGCGGCTGCGGCGGCCGACGTCGTGCCCCCGATCGGCGCGTCGGCCGGCACGGTTGCGGACGACGTACGGGAATCCGAACGAGATCGCGAGGTCGCGCGACCGGTCCTCCACCGCCGACTCGTCGTAGAGCGCGAAGGGCTCCAGCGCCTCGACCATGTCGCCTCCGTGCAGGTCGAGCAGCGCGTCGGCGGGCTCGATCAGGCGCTCGAAGACGGCGTCGCGAGCGCGTCGCTGAACGTGCCGCTCGGGTCGCCCGGAAAGCAACGGTTGAGGTTCTTGCCGTCCTCGGGCACGACGAATGCGGTCCGCGCGCGGAAGGACGTCATGCTGACGACCGGGACGGCGGTGATGCTCCCGCGCAGCTCGGCCACGTCGAGCGAGCGCATGAACCGGATCACCGCTGCGATCGACGAGTACTCGCCGCCGTGGATCCCGCCGATCAGGCTGACGTGCGGCCCGTCGGCCGCGCCTCGCGCCTCGAGACACGGCAGCTCGATGCTCGCGAGCAGCGGATGCTCGAAGCGGATCGTCGTGCGCTCGATCATGGCACCTCCTGTGGGTTGAGCTCGACCTCCGGAACGTGCGCGGGCGGCGGCGCCGACCACGCGAAATGGCAGGCCGCGACGTGCTCCGGCCGGCTCGGTGCCGAGCGCGAGCTCCGGGTCGTCCTCGGCGCAGCGCGGCCGCACGGCGATCGGGCAGCGCGGATGGAAGCGACAGCCGCTCGGCGGATCGACCGGGCTCGGCGGGTCGCCGACGACCGCCGGCGCGTCGGAGACCGCGGCCCGGCACGAGCCGCGGAACGGCCCGCAGCAGCCCCGACGTGTACGGGTGCCGCGGATCGGCGAAGAGCTCCGTCGGTCGGCGCCGCCTCGACGATCCGGCCGAGGTACATGACCGCGACGCGGTCGCAGACGTGGCGGACGACCGCCATGTTGTGGGCGATCAGCAGCACCGTCAGGCCGAGCTGCTCGCGCAGGTCGTCCAGCAGATTCAGCACGGTCGCCTGCACCGAGACGTCGAGCGCCGAGACGGGCTCGTCGGCGACGAGCAGCTCGGGCTCGAGCGCGAGCGCGCGCGCGATGCTCACGCGCTGGCGCTGCCCGCCGGAGAACTGCGCGCGGAAGCGCGTCGAGCGCGCGCGGGCCGAGGCCGACGAGCTCGAGCAGCTCGCGGCAGCGCTCGTCGACGCGCTCCCTCGGCACCATCTTGTGCACGCGCAGGAGCTCGCGTCAGCATCTGCTGGACGGTCATGCGCGGGTTCAGCGACGAGTACGGATCCTGGAAGACCATCTGGATCCGCCGTCGCTCCGCGCGGTCGCGGTTCGCCGACAGCGGTGGTCCGGCGTAGCGGATCTCGCCCGCGGTCGGCGTGTACAGCCCGACGATGCAGCGCCCGAGCGTCGACTTGCCGCAGCCCGACTCGCCGACGAGGCCGAGCGTCTCGCCCTTGAAGAGCTCGAGGTCGACGCCGTCGACCGCGCGCAGCACCGGCGGCGCCTGCCCGCGCACCCGGCTCGCGAGCGCAGCCGCGGAGCGGGAACTGCATCGCCAGGCCGCGGACCTCGAGCAGCGGCTCAGGCACCGGCGATCACCGGCTCGCGCCGCGCGTCAGCAGCGCACGCCTCGTCGTGGATGCACGCCGTCGCGCGCGCCGCCGCCGAGCGGTCGCAGCGGGAACTCACCAGCCGTGCAGTCGTCCTGGACGAACGCGCAGCGCGGATGGAAGCGGCAGCCGGACGGCGGCGAGGCGAGGTCGGGCGGCGTGCCCGGAATCGACGCGAGCGACTCGCGGACGTCGTCGAAGTCGGGCACCGACCGCAGCAGGCCGAGCGTGTACGGATGCCGCGGCTCGCGGAAGACCGTCTCGATCGGGCCGGCCTCGACGACCTGCCCTGCGTACATCACGGCGACGCGTCTGGCAGGTCTGCGCGATCACGGCGAGGTCGTGCGACACGAAGATCGAGCCCGACGCCGAGCTCCTCCCTGCAGGTGCTGCAGCAGCTTCAGGATCTGATCCTGGATCGTCACGTCGAGCGCCGTCGTCGGCTCGTCGCAGAGGATCAGCTTCGGGTCGCAGGAGAGCGCGATCGCGATCATCACGCGCTGGCGCATGCCGCCCGACAGCTCGTGCGGGTACGCGCTCGGCGCGCCGCTTCGGGTCGGGAATGCCGACGAGTCTGCATCAGCTCGAGCGCGACCTGCGCGCGCGCGGCGGCGGCCGTAGCCGAGCCGGACGAGCGGCCCCTCGGCGATCTGCTCGCCGACGCGCATCACCGGGTTGAGCGCGGTCATCGGCTCCTGGAAGACCATCGAGATCTCGCGGCCGCGAACCTCGCGGAGCCGGCCGGTGGGCGCCGACGCGAGATCGGTGCCCTCGAACAGGATCTCCCCGCCGACGATGCGCGCGGCACGGGCAGCAGCCCGACGAGCGCGCGCAGCGCCATCGTCTTGCCCGAGCCCGACTCGCCGACGAGGCCGAGCGCCTCGCCCGCGGCTCGACCGAGAACGACGCGCCGTCGACTGCGCGCAGGATCGCCGCGCGCGAGCTGGAACTCGACCCGCAGGTCGCGGACCTCGAGCAGGGCGTCGCTCATTCGGGCCGCAGCAGGTCGGCGAGCCCGTCGGCGAGCAGCGAGAGGCCGAGCGCGGTGAGCACGATCGCGATGCCCGGGATCGTCGAGAGCTCCCAGTGCGTGGTCAGGTACGTCTGGCCGTCGGAGATCATCCGTCCCCAGTCGGGCGTCGGCGGCTGCACGCCGAGGCCGAGGTAGCCGAGGGTGACGATCGCGAGGATGTCGAGCACGATGTCGGACATCGAGAAGACGATCGCCTGCGTGATCACGTTCGGCAGCAGATGGCGGACGATGATCCGGCGGTCGCGAAAGCCCGGCAGCGCGCGCGGCGAGGACGTACTCGCGCCGCTTCGCGACGAGCACCTCGCCGCGGACGATGCGCGTGTACGAGACCCAGCCGACGATCGTGATCGCGATGTAGATGTTGCGCGTCCCGGACCCGAGCGCGAACACGAGCGCGATCACGAGCACGTAGAACGGGAACGCGACGACGATGTTCACGAGCCAGTTCGTGACGGTGTCGAACCAGCGGCCGAAGTAGCCCGCGACGAGCCCGATCGTCGTGCCGATCACGAACGGGAAGAGCACCGCGAGGAAGGCGACTCGCAGATCCGTGCGCGCCCCGTAGACGAGACGCGACCAGACGTCGCGCCCGAGCTCGTCGGTGCCGAGCGGGTGGTTCCACGAGGGGCCCTGAAGGCTCTCGAGCAGGTTCTGCTGGATCGGGTCGTGCCACGTCACGAGCGGGGCGAAGATCGCGAGCAGCACGATGAAGCCGATGATCGAGACGCCGGCGACGAAGGACGGCGTGCGATACCAGCGCCGGCGGAAGGTCCGCCGGTGCACGATGATCGTCGCCTCGGCGACGGTCTCGCGCCGCGACCGCCATCAGTCGTACCGCACCCGCGGGTCGAGCAGCGCGTGGACGACGTCGGTGATGAGGTAGACGAGCACCACCATCACCGCGAAGACGAGCGTCACCGCCTGGACGACCGGGAAGTCGCGCTCGAAGATCGCGTTGATCAGCAGCTGCCCGATTCCCGGCAGCGCGAACACCTGCTCGACGACGAGCGTCCCGCCGACGAGGAAGCCGATGTTCACGCCGAGCACCGTGACGGTCGAGATCACCGCGTTCCGCAGGGCGTGCCGGCGGACGACGCGGCTCTCCGGGATGCCCTTGGAGCGCGCCGTGGTCACGTAGTCGGACTCGAGCACCTCGAGCAGGCTCGCGCGCAGGCTGCGAATCAGGATCGGGGAGATCCCGAGCGCGACGGTCAGAGCAGGAAGGAACATCGCGTGCAGGTGCCCGAGGAAGCCGCTGCCGTAGCCGCCGACCGGGAACGCGCGGCCGAGGTGAAGCCCGAAGATCAGCAGCAGCATGATCCCGAGCCAGAACGGCGGAAAGCCGAGCCCGACGAGCGGCACCGCGCGGACGACCTGGTCGGGCAGGCGGTTGCGCTTGATCGCCGCGATCACCGCGAGCGGGACGGCGATCACCACCGAGAGCAGCGTCCCGAGGCCGATCAGCCAGAGCGTCACGGGCAGTCGCTCGAGCACGAGGTGGCCCGCGGGAACGCTGTAGAAGAGCGACGAGCCGAGGTCGCCGTGCACGAGCCGGCCCATGAACTTCCGGTACTGGACGAGCAGCGGCTTGTCGAGCCCGAACTCGTGCCGGACGAGCGCGACGCGCGCCGGCGTCGCCTGGTTGCCGAGAATCGTCCGGGCCGGATCGCCCGGGACGAGGTGGATGAGGAAGAAGACGAGGATCGTCACGCCGAGCACGATCGGCACGAGCTGCAGCAGCCGCCGACCGACATACGCCGTGAGGCTCACGTCTTCTTCCTCATCCGTTGTTCGTCAATACCTCCTACCCCAGCCAGGCGTTCTCCAGATGGTAGTTGCCGAGCGGCTCCACCAGGAACCCGTGCAGCTTGCTCGTGTACGCCCACCGGTACGGCGAGTAGTAGAGGAAGCCGAGGTTCGCGTCCGACGCGGCGATCTTCTGGAGCTGCGAATAGAGCTTCGCGCGCTTCGAGACGTTCACCTCACGCTGGGCCTCGTGCGACAACTTCGTCACGATCGGGTTGTTGTAGTGGGTGTAGAACGAGAACGCGCCGCCCTTCGGATCGACTGCGAACGTCACGAGCTCGTCCGGGTCGGCGATGTCCATCGTCCAGTAGCTGAACGCGAGCTGGTACTTGAACGCGTTGATGTCGTTGAACTCGGTGCTCGTGTCCTCCTGCTTGAACGTCGCGATGATCCCGATCTGCTTCAGCGCCTGCTGGAGGATCTGACCGAGTCGACTGCTCGACCTGCGCACCGGCGCCGGTGAGGATCTGCACCTTGAAGCCCTTGGGGTACTTGGACTTCGCCATCTCGGCCTTCGCCGCCGCGACGTTGTACTGGAGGCCGCCGGTGTTCTTGTCGTAGAACGGCACCTGCGGCGGCAGGAGCGAGTTCGCCGGAGTGCCGTACCCGAAGAGGACCGACTTGACGATCGACGCCCGGTCGACGATGTACGAGATCGCACGGCGGACGTGCACGTCCTCCAGCGGCGGATACAGCTCGTTCATGTCGAGGTAGTCCGTCCGGGTCGACGGGAAGAGCGACATCGTGATCCCGGGCGTCTTCTTCAACTTGTCGATCGAGTTGAACGGCGGGAACTCGTCGACCTGGATCTGGCCGCCGCGCAGCTGCAGCTCACGCGTGTTCTCGTCGGTCACGTACGTCCAGGTGACCTCGTCGAGGTACGGCTTCCCCGCCTGCCAGTAGTTCGGATTGCGCTTGAACGAGACCGACTGGCCCACGACGCGCTTGTCCCACATGAACGGGCCGGTGCCGATCGGGTGCTTGTAGAACGTCGCGCGTGGCTGGCCGGCGAAGTTCTTCGGGATGATCCCGTTCGCGAACAGCGCGATGTCGGCGACGAACGGCGCCCACTGGTACTTGAGATGGAAGACGACGGTCGACGGGTTCGGCGCGGTGATGTTCTTGATCGCCGCGTCGAGATAGCCCCAGCCCTTCGTCTGCGCACGGGCGTCGTCGATCGAGAACTTGACGTCGGCCGAGGTCATCGGCTGGCCGTTCGAGAACTTGACGCCGGGGCGGAGCTTGAACGTGTACGTCAAGCCGTCCTTCGACTCGGTGTAACCCGTCGCGAGGAACGGCTTCAACGTCTTGCCGTCCGCACCGACGGTGTAGAGGGCCTCGTTGATCTGCTCGGTCAACCAGATCGACTCGTTCTGGAACACGTTCGTCTTGTCGAACGAGATGCGAGTCTTCGATGCGAGCGATCGTGAGGTGGCCGCCGCGCTTGGGCGTGGAGGCGCTCGGGGCAGCAGGCGCCGAGCGGGCGGCGAATGCCGCGGCAATGCCGGCGACCGCGACGGCCGCTCCCAAGACGACGAGCAAGGCGAACTTCCGGGCCTTCAAGGCTGACTCCTTTTTTCGAGGCGAAAACACGAAAGCCCACCGCCTGGGGCGCGGTCGGGCAGAGGGACAACTATCCCAAATCGGGCTGAAGTTGTCTACGCAACCGTCTCTGCGAGGCGCAGCCAGAGCTCCGCCCACGCGCGCATGCCTTCTTCCAGGCGCTCCAGCCGGAAGAACTCGTCGGGCGCGTGGAGCTGCTCGTCGCCGGTCGAGAACGAGAACATGAGCGTCTTCAGGCCGAGGATCTGCTCGAAGAGCACCGCGGCCGGCAGGGTCCCGCCCATGCGCACGAGAAGCGGCTCGCGCTCCGGATAGACGGTCGCCAGGGCGCGCCGGCCCGCCTCGACGGCCGGGTGGTCGGCGGGGATCGCGTACGCGGGCACCGCACCCGGCTCGGCCGCGATCGCGACGCCCGACGCCCGGCGGGCTGTGGCTGCGCACGTGCGCGGCGATCGCCGCGAACACGGCGTCGGGCTGCTGGCCGGGCACGAGCCGGCACGTCACGTGGGCGCGCGCCTCGCTGGGGATCACGGTGAACGCGCCGCCGCCCGCGATCCCGTTCACCTCGAGGGTCGGCCGGGTCCAGAGACGCTCGAGCGTCGAGTAGCCGGGCTCTCCGTGGAGGGCCACGACGCCGACCTCCCGGCGATACTCCTCCTCGTCGAACGGCACGGCCTGGAGCGCTGCCCGGTCTGCCTCGCCGAGCGGCTCGACGCCGTCGTAGAAGCCGGCGACGGCGACACCGCCGTCCGGGTCGTGCAGGCTCGCGAGAAGCGCGGCAAGCGCGTGGTTCGGATTGTGCACGGCGCCGCCGTGCCGGCCCGAGTGCAGATCGGCGCGCGCACCGGTCACGGCGAGGTCGAACGCGAGAAGCCCCTTGGCGCCGATCGCGATCGACGGCTCGCTCGCGCGCCACATCGCACCGTCGGCCGAGACGACGAGGTCGGCGGCGAGCTCGGCGCGATGCGCATCGAGAAACGCCGGGAGGCTCGGGCTCCCGATCTCCTCCTCGCCCTCGAACAGGAAACGGACGTTCAGCGGCAGCGTGCCGTCGCGCGCGTGGAACGCCTCCGCCGTCTTCAGCGCGACCAGCACCGGCCCCTTGTCGTCGGTTGCGCCCCGCGCGTAGATGCGGCCGTCGCGGATGCTCGGCTCGAACGGCGGCGTCGTCCACCGGGACACGTCGCCGGCCGGCTGCACGTCGTAGTGGCCGTAGACGAGGATCGTCGGGGCGTCCGCGACGCCGAGCGACTCGGCGAGGACGAGCGGGTGCCCGTCGCTCTCGACCACCCGTCCGTTGGCAAAGCGAAGTTGCGCGGCGAGCCACTCGGCCGCGGCGCGCATGTCGCCATGCCGGGCTGAGTCCTGGCTGATGCTCGGGATCGAGAGGAACGCCGCCAGCTCCCGCCGGTAGCGCTCCTCCTCGTCAAAAGATGGAGTGACCACCGTCGATCGAGATCGTCTGCCCGGTCACCCACGAGGACTCCTCGGCGACGAGGAAGAGGACGCCGCCCGCGATGTCCTCCGGGACGCCGAGCCGCCGGGTCGCGATCGCCTCGAGCAGCGTGCGCTGCCCCTCCTCGCCGTAGCTCTCCCACTGCGCGATCGAGGTCGGGTTCGAGAGCACGAAGCCGGGGGCGATCGTGTTCACCGTGATCCCGAAGCGGCCGAGCTCGTGCGCCGTCTGGCGCGTGAAGCCGATCTGGCCGGCTTTGGCGCTGGCGTACGCCTGGATCCCGGTCAGGCTGACGCTTCGCCCCGCGCCCGAGGAGATGTTGACGATCCGTCCGTACCCGGCCCGCTTCATGCCGGGAGCCACGGCGCGTGTGCAGACGAACGTGCTCGTCAGGTTCGCGTCGACGACCGCGCGCCACTCCTCGTCGGTCACCTCCTCGAGCGGCTTCCCGACCTGGCCGACCACACCGCCCGCGTTGTTGACGAGGATGTCGACCACCCCGATCCGCTCGACGAGCGCCTGCACCTGCACCGCATCGCTCACGTCGACCGTGTCGAGGTCGACCGGGTGCACGGTCGCGCCGTGGTCGGCGAGGCTCCGCGCGATCGCGGCGCCGATGCCGTGTGCCGTGCCCGTGACGAGCGCCACGCGGCCCGTCAGATCAGGCACCGCGCCAGCCGTTCGCGAGCAACTCGCGTACCTCCTCCACCCCGGCTTGCCAGACGCGCAGGACGTCATCGTCCGGACGCTCGTAGAGACCGCCGAAGGAGCCGTCGCCGAGTTGCGCGCGCAGCTCGGCCGGCTCGGTCTGGCGCATCGCCGAGACGTCGGCCATCGGCTTGCGCTCATCGGGCTGCGCGACGCCGGCGAGCCGCGTCCAGGGGAAGTTCTCGAGCCACGAGGCGTGACTGGCGTCGGTGTCGATCGACTGGACGACGGCCCAGGTCTTCGGGCCGTTCCACCAGTTGTGCCAGATGAACTCCCCCTCCGGGCTCTGCGCCTGCCACTCCGCCGCTGCGTCCCGCCCGGCCTCGTTCCCGCCGTGGCCGTTCACGAGCAGGAAGCGGCGGAAGCCCTGGCCGGCGAGCGAGTCGAGCAGGTCGCGGATCACCGCCTGGTACGTCGCGACCTGCAGGGTCGGGCTACCGGGATAGGCGGCGAAGTACGGCGTCAGCCCGTACGGAAGCGACGGCAGCACCGGCACGCCGAGCGGCTCGGCCGCCTCCACCGCGACGCGCTCGGACAGGATCATGTCGACGCCGAGCGAGAGGTACCCGTGCTGCTCGACCGAGCCGAGCGGCAGGACGATCCGGTCGTCGTGCTGGAGGTACTCCTCGAGCTGCATCCAGTTGCAATCGACCACCCTCATCGGCTCACCCTTTCGTAGACGCTTGCAGCGGACAGGAGAAGCTCGTCGGCGCCGTGCGCCGCCGCGAGCTGGAGACCGGCAGGGAGCGCGCCCTCGACCGCGCCGCACGGAAGCGAGATCGCCGGGCTGCCGGAGAGGTTGTACGGCCCGCTGAACCGGCCCTCGACATCGCCCTCCGGAGTCCCGAACGGCGGGTCCTCGGGCGGAGCCGGGTAGGAGACGCTCGGGCCCGGCGAGCACATCGACATCGGCGAAGACGCGCGCGAACGCGGCGACGACCAGCTCCTTGTCGGCAAGGCCCTGGCGATACGCATCGTCGTCGACCTTTGCGCCGTGCTCGAGCAGCGCGCGAGTGCCCGGGCCATAACCGTCGCCCTCGCGCTCCAGCAGCTCGCGGTGGACCTCGTAGGCCTCGCGCGCGACGATCGCGCCGAGAGCGGCGTCGACCAGGTCGAGCTCGGGGAGCTCGACGTCGACGAGCTGAAAGCCGGCGGCGGCAAGCGCGTCGATCGCCTCGTGCACCCGCTCCCTGACCGCGGGAACGAGGTCGGGATCGTCGACCTGCCGGCGCAGCACGCCGAGGCGCAGTCCCGAGACCGGCTGGAGGGTGTAGCGGCGCCCTGCGAGAACACCGAGCAGCAGCGCCGTCTGCTCGACGGTCCGCGTGAGCGTGCCGACGTGGTCACACGTCGCCGAGAGCGGGAACACACCGTCGACCGGCACGAGGCCGTAGCTCGGCTTCAGCCCGACGATGCCGCAGTACGCCGCCGGAATCCGGATCGACCCGCCGGTGTCCGAGCCGAGCGCGAAGTCGCAGACACCGGCCGCGACGAGCGCCGCGGAGCCGCTGCTCGAGCCGCCGGAGGTGCGGCTTCGGTCCAGAGGGTTGAGCGTCATCCCGTACGCCGCGTTGACGCTGCCGGCCGCGTACTCGAGGAGGTTCGTCTTGCAGAAGAGCTCGGCGCCGGCCTCCCGGAGCCGCGCGACGACCGTGGCGTCGCGCTCGGCGGGCGGCGGCACGCCTACGGTCGAGGCGTTCGTCGTCACGACACCGCGAACATCGATGTTGTCCTTGACTGCGACCGGGATCCCGAGCAGCGGCCCGGACGCCGCGCGCTCCGTCGGCCCGAGGACGGTGACGACCGCGTTCAGGGGCCCGGCCAGCTCGTCGAGCCGTGCATATGCAGCGAGCAGCTCGAGGTTCGCGACCTCGCAGACGCGGCGGCCCGCCTCGATCTCGCCGATCAGCTCGAGCGTGCGGCGCAGAAGCGGCCCGTCGAGCTCGGCGAGGATCGCCTTCTCGGTCGGCCGCTTCCGCACCGCGAGGTCGCGGTAGATGCCCGAGTGGCTCTTCGCCGAGCGACGGTTGAACGCGACGAGCCGGTCGATCGAGCCTTCCAGATCGTCGGCCTCGAAGCCGTCGAACGACTCCGGCTGCGCGGTCGCCACGTCGAGCACCTCGCGCGCGAGCCGGACGTAGAGGCTGCGGTACCGGGGCTCGGCGAGCGCATCGGCGATCGAGAGGTCGGAGACCGCCGTCGCGAACAGAATCGCGCCGTACGCCTCCTTCGCCCAGAGGTAGCCCATGATGTTGCCGGTCGGCTCCGCGTCCGGCAGGTCGGCGACGAGCCGCCGCACCCGGTCGCTCGGCCGGCCGTCGAGCTCGCCGACATGGAGGGCGCCGCGGCCGCCGACGAAGATCCGCCCGGGTGCGAGCCAGTCGGCTCCGAAGTTGACGAACGCGCCCACCGTCCGCTCGGCGCCGACGATCGACGCGATCAGCGGGGGGTTGAGACCGTTCTGCAGCGAGAGGACGAACCCGTCCGGGGCGAGCCTGGGGGCGATCTGCGCCATCGCCGCCTCGGTGTGCTGCGCCTTCACGGCGAGGATCACCCGCTCGAGGTGTTCCGGCAGGCCGCCGGGCAGCACCGCGGGGACCGACACGGTGAACTCGTCCACCGGGCCCTCGAGCGCCAGGCCGTGCTCGTTGATCGCGGCGACGTGGTCTGCGTCGGCGTCGCAGAGGAGCACGTCTTTGCCTGCACGCGCGAGGCGCGCCCCGACCGTGCCGCCGATCGCGCCGGCTCCGACGACGACATAGTCCATCGGGCGATCCTCTCAGAGCACGCACAGGTGGGGCGAAAAGGTGTCAGACACCGTTTCGCAGCGAGCTAAGAGATCGTGCTGCGAGGCACGGTGTCAGACACCGATCGTGACGGGCGCGCCGGGCCCGATGCGGAGGACGAGCCAGCGCATCGTGCCGTCGGCCAGGCGAACGCAGCCGTGGGACTCGGCGGAGCCGAGATCGCCCCCGACGTGGTCGAGCCCGTGCAGGGCGACCTGTCCCGGTCCGCCTTCGAACTCCTGGAACACGTTCGAGCGTGCGCTGAGTGCGAGCGCGAACGGTGCTCCCACATCGCCCGGCCTCAACGCAATCGACTCCTCCACGAAGAACTGACCGGTCGGTGTGGGAGTCGAGGGCTTGCCGACGACGGCTGCGAAGACGCGCATCCTGCGGCCGGCCTTGTAGACGGTCAGCTGTCTGCGCGAAAGGTCGACGACGAGGTGCCAGGGGGTGACCGAAAGGCTCGTCGCGCTGCGGGAGATCCAGCCCGTGTGGCTGTTCGGGCGACCGGGCAGCCTGACCTTCAGCCACCTCCCGTGCCGTCCGAGGACGGGCAGCGCGGATGGCCCTTCCGTGAGCGGCGCCTGCGCCGGCACGACCTGGAGCACGGCTGACTTGGCGCTCGGCCTCGACCGCGCCTTGTGCGCGGCGAGCACCGTCACGACCTCCTGGCTCGGCCGGATCGCGGGCGGCGCGGCCGTCGGCGACGCAGACGCAGAACTGGACCACGCAATCCCGACGACCGCGACCGCCGCGAGGAGCGCGGCGAGCGGGCGCCGACGGCGCCCGCTCGTGCTCGCTGAATCCATCGTCAGCCGGTGATGGCTACCGGGCGAACGGCCGGGAGCGGCTTCGGGGTGACGATCTTCTTCTTGGTGCTGGTCGAGCCCGCGGCCGCCTTCTTGACCGCGGCTGTCTTCTTGACCGCGGCAGCCTTCTTGACCGCGGCGGCCTTCTTCACAGCAGCAGCCTTCTTCACAGCGGCAGCCTTCTTCGCGGCCGCAGCCTTCTTCGCCGCCGCAGCCTTCTGGGCCGTCGTGAGTCCGGCGATCGGCGTTACGACGGGCGGCGCCGGCGTCACGACGGGCGGCGCCGGCGTCGGCGCTGCGGCCGTTGTGGTCGCCGGGGCAGCGGCACAGGTCGAGCTGCTGATCGTGTCGCTGTCGAGCGTGACCGTGCCGTTCCGGGCCAGGACGCGACCGTCGACCGTGACGCCGGTGGTCACGGTGATGCTCTGCAGCGCGATGATCGTCCCGCGGAACGTCGAGCCGGTACCGAGCGTTGCGGAGCTCGTCACCTGCCAGAAGACGTTGCAGGACTGGGCGCCGTTGATCAGGTTGATCTGGCTTGCAGACCCGGTGGTGAGCGACGAGCCCGCCTGGAAGACGAAGACGGCGTTCGGATCGCCTCCACCGTTCAGCGTGAGCGCGCCCGAGAGCCCGATGGACGAGGCCGAGTTGTAGACACCCGGCGTCAGCGTCAGGCCGACGAGGTCCGCGGCGATCGGATTGGTCGGGCCCTGGCTCGCCGCATTCGTGTACGCGGCGGTCAGATCGTTCTGGGCCTGCTGCGTGACTCCGTCGCCTCCGTGGTTCGTGCCGTTCAGCGTCAGCGTCGAGCCGCCCGTGAACGAGGTGGTCGGGAAGGTCCCGAGGTCACCGTTGACCGTGGTCGGCCCGGTGTTCGTGACGCCGGCCCCTGCGAGGACGGCGAACGAGGAGGCGGAGGCGAGCGGAACCGCGGTTGCCGCTCCGGCGCTGCCACCGAGTGTCAGGGCTGCGAGCAGCGCGAGTGCGAACAGCGCGAACGCGACGCTCGCGTTCGTCCGCAAACGCGCGGCGCGCGGCCGGTACGTGAAAACCTTCATGGTGTCCCTTCGTCAAGCTGCGACTCATGCCGACAGGACGTGCGGTCGGTTCAGCGTGCACCGACCTGCGCAGTTGAGGACGGCCCTAGCGACCCCTATTTGTAAGAGGTCTCGATATGCATTTTAGCAGGGGTTTGCGCCGGTTTCAGTCCGGGCGACCCGCCGGCGGCGCGCGGCGACGAAGGGACGAGCAGGAGGTGACTGGAGACGATCGCGGCGGCCACGTCGACCAGTTTGTTGCCGTTGTGCTGGGAATGCTCGCGCAGCAGGTCGAAAGCGCTGTCGGCGTCGATCCCGTTCCGCGCCATCAGGATCCCCTTTGCCTGCTCGATCACCGCCCGGCGACCGAAGGCACCCTGGAGATTGTGGTACTCGGTGAACCGCTGAAGGGTGACGTCGATCGCGCTTTGTAGCTCCTCGGCCGTCGTGTCGACGATGTAGGCGAATACGCCTCGTTTGGCTGCCTCACGGACATAGGAGGGATCCTTCGTCGAGAGCAGCGCGATCACGGGACAGAACGCCTCGTGGACGATCTCGGAGATCAGCGTCAGCGCATGGTCCGACGAGACGCCGAGACCCACGAGCGCGACGTCGGGCCGTTCACGCGCCGTCACCGCCGCGACTTCCCTGACGTCGATCTCCCGGGCGATCACGTCGTGCCCGAGCCCGGTGACGACCTGTTCGAGCAGGGCGAGCCGGTCGCGCCGCTCATTCGCGATCAGAACACGCAAGTGCTGGGTGCCGTTCTCGACCAATGCTGTGGGATTGCCCTCCGCCCTGGAGCCTGAAAGGCCTAGTATCCTAGCCAGAGCGCGGGTATAATTCCATAGGCAGCGTCACAATGACCGATGTTGCGATGTCGCCGCGCGACGCCCGAAGCAGCTCGGGCCCGCAGAAGTCCGTCCTCAGCAGCGTAGGCCGGAGCCGCCTGTCGACCAAGAACTGGTCGGCGATCCTGCTCGAAGAGCCACGGAGGATCGCAAGATGGACTTCGCCGCTGCATCACCCGGAACGGGCACGGTTGTGCCACTCGAACGGGCCGCCCACGTCCCGTGTGTCCTGATCGTCGACGACGACGCTGCTACTCGGATGCTCTGCTCGGTCAACCTCCAGCTCGAGGGGCTCCGCGTCCTCGAGGCTGCAGACGGCCGCCACGGGCTCGCCCGAGCGCAAGACGAACAACCGGATCTCGTCGTGACCGACGTGATGATGCCCGGGCTCGACGGGTTCGAACTGGCCGAAGCGCTGAGGCGCGACAACCGGACGAGCCTGATTCCGCTCATCTTCCTGAGCGGTGAGACGACCCCGACCAACGAGGTCCGCGCCCAGCAGGTCGGGGCGCTCGCCTACGTCCGGAAGCCGTTCGATCCGCTCGCCCTCGCCTCGCTCGTCGCAGGCGTGCTCGCCCGTCCGGCTCCCCAGCAGGCCGCCTGACGCCCGGAAGCGTCAGGTCCCCAGGAACGGCAGCCAGGCAGTCAGATCCACGTCCCCGGTCGCGGGGAGGTCGTCGCGCGCGCACACCGCGCTCGCGAGCAGAGCGCCCTCCTGCGTGCGCAACCACCGGTCGTAGACGGCGGTCTTCGCGAACCGTCCAAGCACGCCGCGCGCGACGTCGCGCGCACGTGCCGGCGGTAGTGCGAGGAGCGGCAGCGAAGGCCCGAGCGGCCGCACCGCAAAGCGCCCGTCGACGGTGTCGATCTGCTCCCGGATCCCGACCCCGAGCGCGAAGACCTGATCCGGCGCGATCGTCTGCACGGCGAACCCGCGCAGCGCGTCGCCGAGCCACGGGGCTTCGGGCTCGACCGACACCAGCCGCACGTTCATCGACGCATAGGTGGAGATGAACGCCGTGAGCTCTTCGCCGGACGGCGCCCGCGGACGGAACCGCTCCTCGACCCGCCCGCGGGCGAGCCGGTCGGCGAGGATCGCACGCGCGTCGGCCAGCGTCACGTGGGCGGCTGCGAGTGCGGCGCGGTAGCGCGCGACGCTCCCCCCGAAGCGGTCGCGGACGATCCACCGCTCGGCAGCGAGCACCGTCTGCGGGTCGATCGCCTCCTGGGCGCGCAGCACCGACCGCTCGAGCAGCGCGCTCGCAGCAGCCTCGCGGTCGCCGGTGATCGCCGCGGTGCGTGCGACCTCGTCCTTCGTGATCCGGGCATCCCCGAGCGTGCAGCGCACGCCCACCGGGAGGGCGAGCTGGCCCTCCGTGACCGATGCGTCGAAGCCGGAGCCGGCCAGCGCCGGGCCGTCGCAGAACGCGGGATTGCGCGCCCAGAGGTAGACGCACGCCGCGGCCGGCTTGTCCGGGTCGTTGCCCGCGACCGAGAAGCTCGGCCAGCCCCACGACCAGATGCCCTCGACGTGCGTGTCCGCGGCGACCTGCTTCGCCGCGAGCGCCTCGAGCTTCACGATCTCGAGCCACGCCGACGTCGGCTCGAGCCCCTGGCGTCCTCCCTGGCCCGGGGCCGACTGGAACTGCAGCTCGAGAGCAACGCGGCCTGCCGGGATCCCGATCGCGCCGAAGTGCGCGACGAGGCTCCGGAGCCCACGGCGCATCGCACGGCTGGCGCGCTCGGGGCCGAGCGCGAAGAGCGCCTTCGGCCCTGGGGCCGTGAAGTAGACCTGGCGGATGAGGATCGACGCTTGCGCCGCCTGGCGCCACCACTCGGCCGCGTCACCGCCCGTGTAGGGCGGATTCGCGATCGTCAACGCCGTGGTGGCGCCGAGCGCGTCGAGTGCCTGCAGCAGGCTGAGCACGTTCGCGCGGTACTGCGCGTTCGTGGCGCTCCACGGCGTCGGGGTCTGGGCGCCGAAGAGCTCGTTCTCGGCGATCAACGGCGTCGAGCACCCGGTCACCTGTACCGCGAAGTCGAACTCCTTGCGGGCCTTCTCGGCGATCGTCGCCGGGTCGGCGGGCGCCGAGGTGGTGCCGATGCGGTCGTTCAGGTGCAGGTCGAAGAAGACCGTCGCCGCGCCCGCCTGGCGCATCGCCGCCGGCGCGACGGTGCCGGAGGAGACGGCGAGCACGAGCCCCGGCTTCGGCGTGATCGGAGCGTCGTGCCCGGCGTAGTCGACCCACAGCGGCCCGGTCGCGGGGAGACCGCAGCCGGGGGGCGAATCGGCGCGCACCGCCGCCGGCGCGAAGGTCGCACCGGCGACGAGCGCGAGCCCGACCAGGATCGCCCCTCTCATCGCCGTCCAGGGTAGACGGGACTGTGGTCGAACCTGGTGAGCGCCCTACGCTCGCCGGGCGATGTGGTCGCGCGTCACGTCGGCGGGCGAGGTACAGCCGATCAGCTGGAGCGAGAGCTTGATCTCCTCGCGCAGGAGCTCGAGCACGTGCCGCGCTCCCGCTTCGCCGCCGGCGGCTAGGCCCCACAGCGGTGCGCGCCCGGCAAGCACCGCGCGTGCGCCGAGGGCGAGCGCCTTGACCACGTCGCCGCCCCGCCGGATGCCGCCGTCAACGAGCACCTCGACCCGGCCGTCGACCGCCTCGACCACCTCCGGGAGCGCATCGATCGTCGCGGCGACGCTGTCGAGCTGCCGGCCGCCGTGGTTCGAGACGACGATCCCCGCGGAACCGTGCTCGCACGCGAGCTTCGCGTCCTCCGCCGTCAGCACACCCTTCACGAGCAGCGGCAGGGACGACTCGGCGGCGATCCACTCGAGGTCGTGCCACGTCAGCGACGGGCTGATCATGTCGAACGTCTGCTTCGGTGTGATGCCGCCGCGGCCGAACGACGCGACCGTGATGTCCGGCGGCACCGCAAACCCCGTGCGCAGGTCCCGCTCGCGGTTCCCTCGCATCGGAGAGTCGATCGTGAGCACGAGCGCGCTGAAGCCTCCCTCGCGCGCCCGCACGATCAGCTCGCGCGTGACGCCCCGGTCCTTCAGCACATACAGCTGGAACCAGCGCTTCGCCCCCGTCGCCGCCACGTCGGCGGGTGTTGCGGTGGCGAGCGTCGAATAGCAGACGATCGTGTCGGCCTCGAACGCCGCGCGCGCCATCCCCACCTCCCCGTCGGGGTGCGCGAGGCGCTGGAACGCGGTCGGGGCGACGAGCAGCGGCATCGAGATCTCCTGGCCGAGCACGGTCGTCGCGGTCGTGCACGTCTCGACGTCGATGAGCATCCGCGGCCGGAGGATCCAGCGCCGGAACGCCTCGACGTTGTCGCGCAACGTGTGCTCGTCGCCGGCGCCGCCGGCGAAGTAGCCGAGCGCGCCGGGCTCGAGCAACTCGGCCGCGATCCGCTCGTAGTCCCAGACGTTCAGCGGCTCCGGCTCCACGGAGCGGAGCGTACCGCGGTGTCGGTGGCTAAGACTTCGAGAGGAACGGATCGACGAAGAGATCGTCGAAGCTCGCGGTGCCGCTCTCGACCGTGAACTGCAGCTGCAGCGACTTCGTCCCGAGCGGTGCACCGAGCGCGCTCAGGAGCGTCGAGAGCTTCGGCGAAGGCGCCCACCCGTCGCTCGCGGTGAACGTGCCGCCGTCGAGGACCGAGAGGACGCCGAGCGCCCCGCGTGCGATCACGCGCACGTGCACCGTTGCCGCGCCGCCGTTGCCGGCGACGACGAAGCGGATCGCGGGATACGTCAGGCCGTAGCAGACAGTGGTCGACGCGCTCCCGCCCGTGGGGACGAGGAGCGAGTGCGACCCGCCCGCGAGGTTCCACGGATCTCCACCGGTCACGACGGCTGCCCCGCCGGCGAGCGACCAGCCGGCCGACCCCGACTCGAAGCCCCCGTTCGGCGCGAAGTAGTAGCCGGAGCGATCGCCCCACGACGCGAACACCGGAGTGGTCGCACCGCAGTTGCCGCCGAGGAGCCCCGGCAGAAGATCGGCGCGCGCCGTTGCCGCACTCACCGAGAGCGCCATCGCTGCCACCACGAAGAACACCTGAATCGAACGCCGCATGCCGTGCCTCCCGCCCTTGCCGCAGATTGAGGACTCATCCTCTCCGAGCCGTCGGCACCCGCTATCACCCGAAATGGTGGGACCCGCCCGTCGTGATCCCCCGTTCGAGTGAATCTCCGCAGTTCGCTCGTGCCGATGACCAGTCGGTGACGACGACTGCGGCGCCACCCATCGCGCCCGGCCTCGACAGCTCTTCCGCCGATGAGCTCGTCCGGGACGCGAGGACCCGGTACGACGAGAAGCTCGCCCGCCGCGCGCGGGCCATCTTCGCCGCCGCCGCGGTGGCCGTCGGCGCCGGGCTCACCGCGACCGCCCTCTTCGTGCACGGAGGGCCGCCGGCGCGAGCTGACGTGATCGTCCTCTTCGTCGTCCTCTACGCGGTCGTCTCACGCGTCGAGTTCGAGATCGGGACCGGTTCGGTCGTCCCGACCCAGCTCGTGCTCGTGCCGATGCTCTTCGCGATGCCGATCGGCCTCGTGCCGGCCGTCGTCGCCGCCGGCTACCTCCTGCGAACCGTCGCCGACCGGCCGTGGCCCCTCCGCGACCCCTCGCGGATCTTCCCGCACCTCGTCAGCGCCGCACCGGCGCTCGGGCTCGTGCTGGTCGTCGGGCTCGCCGGTGGATTGCCCCTGCGCTGGTCGGCGTGGCCGATCTACCTCGCGGCGCTCGCCGCTCAGTTCGCGTTCGACTTCGCGAACGCGGGCGTCAACGTCCTTGCGAACCGCGTTCGCCTCAGGACGCTGCTCGGCTTCTTCGGGCTCGTCTACCTGGTCGACGCCGCGCTCGCGCCGATCGGGCTCGTGCTCGCCCTCGCCACTCGCTCACATCCGGAGCTCGTCCTGCTCGTGCTGCCTCTCGTCGGGCTGCTGCGGTATTTCGGCCAGGAGCGCCAGCGCCGAATCGACCACGCGCTCGAGCTGAGCGACGCGTACCGCGGCACCGCCCTGCTGCTCGGCGACGTGATCGAGGCGGACGACGCGTACACCGGCAACCACAGCCGCCACGTCGTCGAGCTCGTGCTCGCCGTCTGCGACGACCTCGGCGTCTCGGAGCAGGATCGGCGCGATGCCGAGTTCGTTGCGCTGCTGCACGACGTCGGCAAGATCCGGATCCCGGCCGAGATCATCAACAAGCCCGGCCCGCTCGATGCGGCCGAGCGTGCCGTGATCGAGACGCACACGCTCGAGGGCGAACGCATGCTCGAGCAGATCGGCGGCCTGCTGGGGCACGTCGGCCGGCTCGTGCGCTCGTGTCACGAGCGCTGGGACGGCGGCGGCTACCCCGACAGGCTCGCGGGCGACGCGACACCCCTCGTCGCGCGCATCGTCTGCGCCTGCGACGCGTTCAGCGCGATCACGACCGATCGCGCCTACCGCGCGGCCCGCAGCTCCGCCGAGGCGGTCGAGGAGCTCCAGCGCTGCTCGGGCACGCAGTTCGACCCGCGGGTCGTCGACGCGCTCGCGCGCGTCGTCTAGTCGTCTAGCGACGACGGCCGAACCAGGCCGTCCGCGGAGCCAGGGGCTCCTCGCCGAGCGCCCGCGCACCCGCCCGCAGATCCTCCGGCGTGAGCCGCGTGAGCTCGTCCTCGGACAGACGCTCGACGTCACCCTCCCCGAGCCGCAGCGCCTGCGCATTCAACGACTGCTCGAACAGCGTCCGCGCAAAGCGCGCGTTGCCGAACGAGTCGTCGCGGCCCGCGCCGGCGAAGATCGAGCGCAATGCGTCGGGCGCGCCCTCGCCGAGGGCGTACTGCGCCTCCGAGGCAAAGCGACCGAAGATCGCGACAAGCTCGTCGGTCGAGTAGTCGGGGAACTCGATCTCACGTGAGAAGCGCGAGCGCAGCCCGGGATTCGATTCGAGAAAGCGCCGCATCAGGCGTGGATAGCCGGCGACGATCACGACGAGACGGTGGCGGTTGTCCTCCATGCGCTTCAGGAGCGTCTCGATCGCCTCGTCGCCGAAATCGAGACGCTCGCCCTCGCGCGCGAGCGCGTAGGCCTCGTCGACGAAGAGGACGCCGTCGAGGGCCTTGTGGACGACGCGCTCCGTCTTGATCGCGGTGAGGCCGACGTACTGCCCCACGAGCCCGGCGCGATCGACCTCGACGAGCTGCCCGCGCTTGAGCAGCCCCATCGAGCGGTACATCTGCGCGAGCAGCCGCGCGACGGTGGTCTTGCCGGTGCCGGGATTGCCGAGGAAGACGAGGTGCTGGGTGGTCGCGACCTCCGGGAGCCCCGATTCCTTTCGTCGTGCCTGGACGCGCAGGAACGCCACGAGCGAGCGCACCTGCTCCTTGACCGATTCGAGGCCCGGCAGCGAGTCGAGCTCCGCCAGCAGATCCTCGAGCGGCCGCGCAGGCTCCTGGCGGCGGAGCGCGTCGATATCGAGCTCCTCGCCGATCTGCGTCCGGAGCTGCTCGCCCAGGGCACGCAGCGAGTCCAGGGGATTCGGCATGGGAGGACGGTACCCATTACGGTCCACGGCGATGCCGCAGCCCCCGATGAAGCCGGACGAGCTTCACCGATACGCCGAGATGCTCGTGCGCGGCTGCATCGCCCTGCGTCGCGGCGACGCGCTGGTCCAGCGCGTCGGCATCCCGCACCGCGAGCTCGCCGTCGCCGTGGCGGAGGCGGCGTACCGCGCCGGCGCCGTAGCAGTCGACGTGGAATACGACGACCCGCGGGTCTATGCCGCGCGGATCCGGCACGCAGCGAACGGCGCGCTCGGCGCGCGGACGTCCTGGCAGCGCGAGCGCATCCGCGCACTCGGAAACGAGGACGTCGCGATCCTCCAGGTGATGGGCGAGCACGAGCTCGGAGTGCTCGCCGGCTTGCCGCCCGAGCGCGTCGCCGAGGACTCGAAGCGGCTGGCCGCCGGCGCGGAGATGGCGCGCATCCGGCGCGAAGGACGGCTCCGCGGCACGATCTGCGCGTGGCCGACGACGGAGTGGGCCGCGCGCGTGTTTCCCGGCCTCGACTCGGCCCGGGCGCAGCGCAGGCTCGGCAAGGACCTGCTGTCGTTCTGCCGGGTCGGCCCCGGCGACCCGCCCGGCCACAAGGGCTGGACGGATCACCTCGCGACGCTGCGCCGCCGCGCGGCGCGGCTGACGAAGCTCGACCTCGCCGAGCTCGAAGTGCGCGACCACGGCACGAACCTGCGCTTCAAGATCGCGCCGTACTCGATGTGGCGCGGCGGCGGCGAGAAGGATCACTGGGGCCGTCAGATCGCGATGAACGTCCCCACCGAGGAGTGCTTCATCTCCCCCGACGCAGCGGCGACCGAGGGGACGTTCCGCTGCTCCCGCCCGCGCAGCTTCGGCGGGCGCGTGATCGAGGAGCTCTCCGGCGAGTTCCGGGGCGGCCGCCTCGTCCGGCTGAAGGCCAAGCGCCAGGCGGACCGCGACTGGCTCTCGCGCTATCTCGCGGCGATCCCGAACGCCGACCGCCTCGGCGAGATCGCGCTCGTCGATTCCTCGTCGCGGATCGGCCAGACGGGCCTCATCTACTACAACGGCCTCCTCGACGAGAACGCCGCGGCCCACATGGCGTTCGGCTCCGGCTTCGCGAAGACCCGCACCGTGCCGATCGGGCGCAAGCGCTACGGGGTGAACCAGGCGAAGACCCACCTGGACGTGATGATCGGCACCAACGACCTCGAAGCGGTGGGCATCACCGGGAGGGGCCGGCGCGTGACCCTCGTCGAGGAGGGCGTCTGGCAGATCTAACCGGCGGCGCCAAACTCATGGACCGGGTTCACAAAACCCGAACCTGGTTCCTGGGTCGGGTCTGCTACAGTTAACCAGGTTAATGATTAAGGTAGCGAATGAATCCGCGACTCTGGCGAACCAGCTCCGGCCGGTGCTCCTGCGGATCGCGCGGGAGCTGAGGCGCGAGATCCACTCCCTCGGCGTGACGGGCGGCCAGGTCTCGCTGCTGATCCAGATCAAGAAGCACCCAGGGATCACCGCATCGGAGCTCGCCGAGCTCGAGCGCATCTCGGCACCCGGCATGTCGGGCCACGTGAACCGGCTCGAAGCCGCAGAGCTGATCGAGCGCACGCGCGCGGCCGACCGGCGCCGCATCGGCCTGACACTGACGGAGGCGGGTGACCGCGTGCTCACGAACGTCCGCAAGCGCCGCACGGCGTGGCTCGTCGAGCACCTGAAAGAGCTGACCCACGAGGAGCGCGAAGCGCTCGAAGCTGCGCTGCCTGCGCTCGAGAAGCTGTTGGAGGCGCCCGGCCGTTGACGCTGCTGAAACTCGCGTCCCGCCGAACGTTCGCCTCCCTCCGACGTCACCGCAACTACCGCCTCTTCTTCTTCGGCCAGCTGACATCCGTCGCCGGCACGTGGATGCAGAACATCGCGATGGCGTGGCTCGTCGTCACGCTCGAACCGCACTCACGCGGCCTCGCGGTCGGCGTGCTCTCCGTCTGCCGCTTCGGCCCGTTCACGCTGCTCGGGCTGCTGGCCGGCGTCGTCACCGACCGGTTCGACAACCGCCACATCGTGATCGTCACGCAGTCCGTGCAGATGTTCTTCTCCGCGGTGTTGGCGGCGATCACGCTGCTCGGGCAGGTGCAGCTTTGGGAGGTGTTCACGATCGCCGCGCTCACGGGCACTGCGCTCGTGTTCGATGCACCGTCGCGGCAGAACCTCACGTTCCAGATGGTCGGCCGCGACGAGTTGCCGAATGCGATCGCCCTCAACTCCAGCCTCTTCAACACCGCCCGCATCTTCGGGCCGGCGCTCGCGGGCGTGCTGATCGCCGCGTTCGGCTCCGGCTGGTGCTTCGCGATCAACACACTCAGCTTCGTCGCCGTGCTCGGCGGCCTGCTTGCGATGCGCGTGTCGGAGCTCTACCCGCTGCTCGACCGCCGACAGCCCACGTTGTGGCGCGGCACGCGCGAAGGGTTCGCCTACGCGCGGCGCAACCGGACCGTGCTCGTGATCCTCTCGATGATGGTCGTCTTCTCCTCGATCTGCTTCAACTTCAACGTCCTTCTGCCGCTGCTCGCGAAGACGACGCTCGACGCTGGGCCGCGCACTCTCGGGGTCGTCTCGGCGTGCTTCGGCGCGGGGGCGCTCGTCGGTGCGCTCTCGGCCGCCGCGATGTCGCGAGCGACCTGGCGGGTGATGTTCGCCGGCGCCGGAGGCTTCGGTCTCTGCGAGCTCCTGATCGCGCCGTTCCATTCGACCGCGATCGTCGGCGCACTGCTCTTCGTCTGCGGCGTGTTCTTCACGAGCTACACGGCCAACGCGAACACGGCGATCCAGCTCGCGAGCCCCGACTACATCCGAGGCCGCGTGCTCGGTCTCTACTACTACGCGTGGAACGGGCTTGCGCCGTTCGGAGCGCTGCTCGTCGGCTGGCTCTGTGACACGGGCGGCACGCAGCTCGCGTTCGGGATCGGCGGCGCGAGCGCGCTCACGGTGACCGCGCTCGGTGCGGTGGCGGTCAAGCGGCCGCGCAGGCCGGTGGAGCAGCGGCAGGGCGGCGCTCAGCCGGTCCCCGCCTGAACAAAGTTTCCCGGCGCAACGAAGAAGACCCCTGGCGGAGTGCGGGTCGAAAGTCGTAGACTCGTCACGTTTCGCTCATCGAGCGTCCGGACACCAGGGGGTAGCCGATGGCGCAAGTCGCGTTCGAGAGAGTCAGCAAGATCTACGCGGACGGCACGCGGGCTGTCAACGACTTCAATCTGGAGATCAGAGACGGCGAGTTCATGGTGCTCGTCGGCCCGTCCGGCTGCGGGAAGACGACCGCGCTACGGATGGTCGCCGGGCTCGAAGAGATCTCGGAAGGCGTGCTCAAGATCGGCGACCGGGTGGTGAATCACGTGCCGTCGCGGGACCGCGACATCGCGATGGTCTTCCAGAGCTACGCCCTCTACCCGCATCTCTCCGTCTACGAGAACATCGCGTTCGGCCTGCGGCTGAAGAAGATGCCGAAGGACGAGATCGAGAAGCGTGTCCAGCGCGCCTCGAACATCCTGGGCCTGACCGATTACCTGCAGCGCAAGCCGCGCGCCCTGTCCGGCGGCCAGCGCCAGCGCGTCGCGATGGGCCGCGCGATCGTGCGCGAGCCGGCGGCGTTCCTGATGGACGAGCCGCTGTCGAACCTCGACGCGAAGCTCCGCGTGCAGACCCGTGCCGAGATCTCGAAGCTCCAGTCCGACCTCGGTGTGACAACGGTGTACGTGACGCACGACCAGGTCGAAGCGCTGACGATGGGAACCCGCGTCGCCGTCATGCGCAAGGGGGAGATCCAGCAGGTCGACGAGCCGCAAACGCTCTACGACCGTCCCGTCAACCTCTTCGTCGGCGGCTTCATCGGCAGCCCCGCCATGAACATGCTCGACGCCACGCTGGAGCAGAACGGCGACATCCACGCGGTGATCGGCGACCAGAAGCTCAACCTCGGCAAGGAGACGCTCGCCGCGCGGCCCGCCCTGACGAAGTTCGCCGGCAAGAAGGTCATAATCGGCATCCGCCCCGAGGATCTCGAGGACATCGCGCTCGTGGGCGACGCTCATCCCGATGAGGTGCTCACCGGTCGTCTGGAACTGCGCGAGGCACTCGGCTCGGAGATCATGGCGCACTTCGCCATCCACGGAGCGCACGCCGAGACCGACGAGACACGCGAGCTCGCCGACGACGCCGGGGGCGGGACTGCCGAGGCCCCCATCGGCGTGAACGAGGACGAGGCCGTCATCGTCGGCCGCTTCGGCGCTCGCTCGAAGGTCAAGACGGGAGACACGATTCGCGCGGTCGTCGATACGCGCGCCCTGCACTTCTTCGATCCCGAGACGGGGCTCGGGATCTACGAGTAAGCCCAAATGAAAGGAGCACTGTGAGACGTATCTCTCTCGCCGCCGGGCTCGTGCTCGCCCTGGCGGTTCTCGCGACAGCCGCCTTCGGCGCAACCGCGCACCGCTCGACCCCTGCGGGCGCAACCGGCAACGCCGCGGTTTCCGGCTCGATCAGCTTCGACGGTGTCTGGAGCGCCGCCGAGGCCAGCGCCTTCGGCGACGTGATCAAGGCGTTCAACAAGGTGTACCCGAACGTGCACGTCAACTACAAGTCCCTCGGCGACAACCTGCCCACGGTGCTCGCGACGGCAGTCGCAGGCGGCCGTCCCCCCGACATGGCCGACATCGCGCAGCCCGGACTGATCCAGCAGTTCGCGACCAAGGGCTCGCTGAAGCCCATCTCCTACGCGAAGGGCGTCATGGCGGCGAACTTCGCGCCGGCCTGGATCAAGCTCGGCACCTTCAACGGCAAGCTCTACGGCATCGTCTTCAAGGCGAGCAACAAGTCGACCGTTTGGTACAACGTCCACGCCTTCAAGAACGCGGGCGTCGGGCCGCCCGCGACCTTCCCGCAACTGGTGAAGGACGCGGGCACGATCCGCGCCTCGGGCGTGCCGCCGTTCTCGATCGGCGGCTCGGACGGATGGACACTGACCGACCTGTTCGAGAACATCTATCTGCGGCAGGCCGGTGTCGCGAAGTACATCGCCCTCTCCGCCCACAAGATCAAGTGGACCGACTCGACGGTCACGGCGGCGCTGAAGTCGATGGCGCAGATCATCGGCAACGGGGCGAACATGGCCGGCGGCACCTCCGGCGCCGTCCAGACGCAGTTCCCCGACTCGGTCAACAACGTCTTCCAGAATCCGCCGAAGGCGGCGATGGTGATCGAAGGTGACTTCGTTCCCGGCGTCGCAACGGTGAAGGCGAAGCCACGGACCGACTACGGGGAGTTCCCGTTCCCGTCGATCCGCGGTTCGGGCCCCGCCGTCGAGATCGGCGGCGACACGATCGTCACGTTCCGCGACAACCCGGCGATCGAAGCGTTCGTGAAGTTCCTGGCGACGGCCCCCGCGGCTGCCGCCTGGGCGAAGCACGGCGGCTTCGCGACCGGCAACAAGAACATGAGCGCGAGCGTCTATCCGGATGCGATCACGCGGGCGACCGCGAGCGCGGTCGCAAGGGCGACGAGCGTCGTGTTCGACATGTCGGACGAGCAGCCCGGTTCCTTCGGCGCCACGGTGGGCCAGGGCGAATGGGGCCTGTTCCAGAACTTCCTCCGCAACCCGAAGAACATCTCGGGTGTCCAGAAGCAGCTCGAGTCGGCCGCTGCGGCGGCGTACAAGAAGGGCAAGTAGGGGCCATTGGCCAGTAACGGCAGCGTCGCGGCGGAATCACCCCCTGTGGTGGTTCCGCCGTCTGCCGACGAGCCGGGCTGGCTGGCCCGGTACGGACCGGGCGCCCTGTTCCTGCTGCCCGCGCTCCTCCTGCTCGGGGTGTGGATCCTCTACCCGACGATCTACACGATCGGGCGGAGCTTCTTCAGCCAGTCCGGCTCGCAGTTCGTCTGGTTCGACAACTACAAGACGCTCTTCACGACCTCGTCGCTCCTGACCGCGATCAAGAACAACGCGATCTGGGTGCTGATCGTGCCGGCGTTCGTGACCTCGCTCGGCCTGATCTTCGCGGTGCTGACCGAGCGGGTCCCGTGGGCGGTCGCGTTCAAGACGGCGATCTTCCTACCGATGGCGATCTCGGCGTTCGCAACCGGGATCACGTGGCGGATCATGTACGTCCAGGACCCGAACCTGGGCGCGGTCAACGCGCTCGGGCGCGTCTTCGTCGATGCCGTGAAGCCGCCCGGCGTCCTGCCGTCCGCCCTGCCCTCGACCCCGGGCCTCACGGGCACGCCGTCGACCGGGCTCGTCCTGAAGACGCCGCTCCACCCGGGGGGAGTCGCGCTGCTCGGGCTCACCGGAATCGCACCGCAGGACGTGCCGCCGGGTGCGAAGCAGGCCGTCCAGCCGGCACCGCAGTCGGGCGCGATCGACGGCGTCGTGTGGCGCGACTTCAAGCCCGGCGGCGGCGTCCCGGGCAAGGTCGAGAGCGGGGAGCTCGGGCTCCCGGGCGTGAAGGTGGAGCTGCGAAGCGAGGGGAAGCCCACGCGTCAGGTGACGACCGCCGCCGACGGCTCGTTCAGCTTCGACCACGTGCGGGAGGGCACGTATCAGACGGCGATCTCGTCCGCGACCTTCAACAAGCCGTGGGCCGGGTTCGCCTGGCTCGGGACCAAGCTCATCACGCCCTCGCTGATCATCGCCTACATCTGGATCTGGGCCGGCTTCGCCATGGTGGTGATTGCCGCAGGGCTCGCTGCGATGCCTAGAGATGTCCTCGAAGCGGCCCGCACCGACGGCGGGACCGAATGGCAGGTCTTCCGGCGCGTGACCGTGCCGCTGCTCTGGCCCGTGCTCACGGTCGTGCTGGTCACGATGTTCATCAACGTCCTGAAGGTGTTCGACCTCGTGATCACGCTCGCGCCGGGCTCGTCGCAGAACGCGGCCAACGTGATCGCGCTCGCGATGTGGCGCACGTCGTTCGGCGGCGTCAACGACTTCGGAGTCGGCTCGGCGATCGCCGTCTTCCTCTTCCTGCTCGTCATCCCCGTGCTCGCGCTCAACATCAAAACATTCAAGAGGGACGCCTGATGGAAGCCGCAACAACACCCGCCCCGGTAGTGGTCGTCCGCCACGAAAGCAGGGCCGCCAGCATCCTGCGCGTCGCGGCGAAGGCACCGCTGCAGATCCTCGTCGCGGTGATCGGCCTGCTGTGGCTCATCCCGACGATCGGCCTGTTCCTCACATCGATCCTCCCTGCAGAGGCCTTCACCACGAAGGGCTGGTGGCAGATCTTCTCCAAGCCGAGCGAGGCGACCTTCCAGAACTACCGCATGGTCTTCCACAACCACGCGATCATGCACTCGCTCGTGGTGACGATCGAGATCGCCGTCGGCAACACGGTGCTCGTCGTCGTCCTCGCCTCGCTCGCCGGCTACGCGTTCGCGTGGCTCGAGTTCCCCGGGCGCGACTGGCTGTTCATCGGCGTGATCGGCCTGCTCGTCGTGCCGCTGCAGATGGCGCTGATCCCGATGTTCACGCTCTACAACCACCTGAGCCTCTACGACACCGTGCTCGGGATCATCCTCTTCCACGTCGCATTCGGCCTCCCGTTCGCCATCTTCCTGCTGCGCAACTTCTTCGTCGGGATCCCGCGCGACATCTTCGAATCGGCACGCATCGACGGCGCGTCCGAGATCCGGATCTTCGTGAAGCTCGTGCTGCCGCTCGGCCTGCCTGCGATCGCCTCCCTCGCGATCTTCCAGTTCCTCTGGACCTGGAACGACCTGATCGTGGCGCTGACGTTCGGGCAGAACGTGCAGCCGATCACGGTCGCCATCTTCAGCAACCTCCGCCAGTTCGGCGCGAACATCGACCTCATCGCGCCGGCGTCGTTCATCTCGCTCGTCGTCCCGTTGATCGTGTTCTTCTCGTTCCAGCGGTACTTCGTGCAGGGCCTCCTGGCGGGCTCGGTCAAGTAGCTCCATGCGGTGCGCGATCGTCGGTAGCGGGCTGGCGGCGCTCGCGGCCTACGCGACGCTGCGGCAGGGCGGTGTCGCCGCCGCCGACATCACGGTCTTCGGCACCCACGAGGATCCGACCGAGGTCTGGCGCACGCACGCCGAGTCGATCCGCCAGCGCCGGATGCGCTCCGAGTCGGACGGCCACCTCGCCGCGCCCTCGTTCCCGGGGCTGGCGGTGCGGGAAGCCGTCCGCCGCGGCTCACCCGCGCCCCTGCTGGCCTCGCTCGCCGATCGCTACCACCCGACGGTCGACGACTTCCTCGTCCATGCTGCGCGAGGTGCGCGCACGCAGTGGCTGGGACGCGAGCCTCCGCCGGGGCCGGGTCGAGCGCGTCCGCGCAACCGAGGGCGGCTTCGAGCTCGACGGCGAGGGCCCGTTCGCGCACGTGCTCGTCGCGCCCGGCCATCCCGGCCTCGCCCGGCCGGCCGGCCTCCCGGGCGCGGTGCACGCCTACGAGCCGCACGAGTACGCCTCGAAGGTAACGATCGTCGGCGCGGGCATGGCCGCCGCGACGGAGTGGCTGAACGCGCTCGCGGCCGGCGCCGACGTGACCTCGGTGCGCCGCCGCGAGCCGCTCCGGCGGCCGTTGAACGTACCGCGGCCGCTCTTCTCCAAGCGTGGGCTCGAGGCCTACCAGGCGTCGTCGACCGAGCGGCGAGCGGCGACGCTGCGCGAGCTCACGACGCCGTCGTACCCGCCGGGGCGAGCCTGGGACGACCCGATCCGCGCCGCCGAGCGCGACGGGCGCTTTCGCGTCGAGCGCGAGGTGAACGGCGCACCGCAGGTGATCGCGGCGACCGGGTTCAGGCACGGCTTCCGCCACGATTCGCTGCTCTCCGACCTGGTCGACGCGCACGGGCTCGAGACGCACGACCACTGGATCGTGCTTGCACCGGACTCGACGGTCCCCGCCCTCACCGACCATGCGCGCACGCTCTCCCTCGCAGGCGTCGCGGGGCAGTGGGCATTCCCTGCAGCCGACACGATCGCGGGCGCGAAGTACGCCGCCCGCCACTTCCTCCGTCGCGTATGTCGTACACGCTGAGAGGACGCATCGAGTCGAGGCTGGCGTCGGCGCTCCCGGCCCTCGTCGTCGCGATCGCACTGCACCGCTGGTGGGCGATCGAGCTCGTCGCGCTGATGCTCGTGCTCGGGCTGCTGCTCGACGTCACCGTGTATCACCGCTTCCTCGACTACCAGCCGGGCTGGGCCGCACTGCCGCTCGGCGCGCTCGAGCTCGGCCTGCTGTACGTCGCGATGCGCCGGCTCGAGATCCCGGCGCCGCTCGGCTGGGCCTTCGGGCTCTATGCGATCGCGTGGGTGAGCGGGCAGGTCTTCGTGCACGCGGTCTTTCCGCGCGCGCGGCTCGAGTACGGCGACACGGGCGGCGAGCTCGGGCGAGTCGGCGCCCTCACCGCGCTCGCCGTCGGCGCGACGGTGGCCGGCGGCCTCGGCGCCGCGTACGCAACGCGGGCTCCGACCGTGCATCTGCACGGCATCGTGCAAGGGCCGCTCGTGATCCGCCACGACGAGACCCTCACCGGAGGGACAGTCCTCGGCGGGATCGTCGTGCGCTCCAACCACGTGACGATTCGCAACGTCACCGTCGTCGGAGGCGAGAACGGAATCGACATCGAGCACGCGTCGCATGTGATGCTCGACCACGTGCGAGTGCTTCGCGTCACCGTCGACGCGATCCACGTCCGCGATGCGGGAGTGATGATCGACAACTGCTCGGTCTCCAACCCGTCAGGCCCGTGGGTGCAGGGCGTCGACATCTCGTACTCGATCGGCCGGGCGATGAGCATGGTCGAGAACTGCACGATCGCCGGCGTGCGCGAGGGGATCGTCACCCACTCGTCCGAGGTCAGCGTGATGAACAACCGCATCCTCCAGACGACACAGCGCGGGATCTCGCTCGGCGAGATGTCGATGGGCATGGCGAGCGGCAATGAGGTGAGCGCTGCGCTCGGCGTCGGCATCCTCTGCGAGGACCACTCGATGTGCGAGATCGAGCACAACACCATCGCCGGCACGCGCGTCGACGGGAGCGCGGACCGGGCGCGACAGGGGATCGCGATCGAGAGCAACTACTTCGCGCAGGCGAAGCTCAGGCACAACACGGTGATCGCGAGCCCGGGGGGCATCCAGGCGTTCGACAACTCGGTGATCACGCGGTGAGCGCGCCGGAGTTCCAGCTCGTCGCGCGCACCGGCCATCCGACGTTTCTCGATCTTCCGTGGGGCGAGCCGCTGGAAGAGTGGACCTCCGACCGCCTCGTGACCCTGATCCGCGGGATCAGCCGCCACGTCGTGCGGTTCGTCGAGTACGACCGCGCCCTGTACGCGCTGAAGGAGCTGCCGGAACGGCCCGCCCGTCGCGAGTGGTCGCTGCTGCGCGAGCTCGAGAGCCAGGGGCTCCCGGTCGTCGAGGCGGTCGGGATCGTGACCGGCCGCCAGGGCGACCTCGACGCCGTGTTGATCACCCGGCACCTCGAGTACTCGCTGCCCTACCGTGCGCTCTTCTCCGGCGCGGCGATCCCCGATCTGCGGACGCACCTCTTGAACGGGCTCGCCGAGCTGCTGACCCGCCTGCACCTGCGGGGCTTCTTCTGGGGCGACTGCTCCCTCTCGAACACGCTCTTCCGCCGCGACGCCGGTGCGCTCACGGCCTACCTCGTCGACGCGGAGACGGGTGAGTTGCATCGTTCGCTCTCCGACGGCCAGCGCTTGTACGACCTGGACATCGCGCAGACGAACGTGATCGGCGAGCTTCTCGACGTCGACGCGGAGGTGGGCCTCCCGGCCGACCTCGACCCCGACGAGGTAGGCGACGAGATCGTGCGCCGCTATACCGCGCTCTGGTCGGAGCTCACGCATGACGAGGTGTTCGCCGCAGACGAGCGGTTCAAGCTCGACGAGCGCCTGCACCGGCTGAACGAGCTGGGATTCGACGTCGAGGAGATCCAGCTCGACTCGACGCCGGAGGGATATCGCCTGCGCCTCGACCCCCACGTCGTCGAGCCGGGGCACCACCGACATCGCCTCCTACGGCTGACCGGGCTCGACGCCCAGGAGAACCAGGCGCGACGGATGTTGAACGACATCGCCCGCTACCGCGAGGCGCTCGAGCGCAAGGAGAAGCGCCTGCTGCCGGAGTCGGTCGTCGCGTCGAAGTGGCGCGACGAGGTCTTCGAGCCGACCGTCTCGGCGGTGCCCGACGAGCTCTGGGGCCGCCTCCCGGCCGCCGAGGTCTTCCACCAGGTGCTGGAGCACCGCTGGTTCCTGTCCGAGACGGCGAAGAAGGACGTCGGCATCGAGGAGGCCGTTCGCTCCTACGTCGACTCCGAGCTCCCGCGGCGACCGCCCGAGCGCGTCATCCTCGCCGCGCCCGCCGACGACCCGACTCAGGCCGTCGAGAGCTGAGCCGCCGGATGGACGTCTATCGCACCCCGGACGAGCGCTTCGAGCGCCTCCCCGACTATGCGTTCGCGCCGAACTACGTCGAGCAGGACGGCCTCCGGATGCACTACCTCGACGAGGGCGAGGGCGATCCGGTGCTGCTGCTGCACGGCGAGCCGACCTGGGCCTTCCTGTATCGCAAGCTGATCCCGCCGCTCAGCGCGGTCGCGCGCTGCATCGCGCCGGACTACTTCGGCTTCGGGCGCTCCGACAAGCCCACCGACCGAGGCTGGTACTCCTACGACCGCCACACCGAGGCGCTCACGCGCTTCGTCGTGGAGCTCGAGCTGACGAACCTGACAGTCGTCGTGCAGGACTGGGGCGGCCCGCTCGGCTTCCGCCTTGCGGTCGAGAATCCCGATCGCGTCGCGCGGCTCGTCGTGATGAACACCGGCATCGGGGCGCGTGCGCCGAACGACGAATGGCTCCGCTTCCAGGCCTTCGTGCGGCGAGTCGACACCGAGATCGTCGCGGGCCAGCTCATACGCCTCTCGCTCGTGCAACCGACGACCGACGAGGTGATCGCGGGCTACGACGCGCCCTTCCCGGTGCCCGAGGCACGGATCGGCATCGTGCAGTTCCCGGAGCTGGTCCCGACCGGCGCCGACCATCCCTCGGGGCCGGCGATGCTCGCCGTGCGCGAGCAGCTGCGCACCTTCGACCGGCCGGCGCTCATCCTCTTCGGCGACAGCGACCCGATCTTCTCGCGGCGCGCCGCCGAGGTGATGGCCGAGCTCCTCCCGAACGCGGAGCTCGACCCACCGGTCGAGGAGGCGGGGCATTTCCTGCAGGAGGACCGTGGCGCCTGGCTCGGCGAGCGGATCGCACGCTGGCTTTCCTGACCGAATTCATACGGACGAGTTCCGTTTCTCCTACCCCGGCGGTTCACAGTCCGCAAGTGACCTCGACCTAGACCTCGCGTTCGTTCGGCTGCCTGCGGCGCAACCGGGCTGAACCGGTCTCGGGAGAGGGCACCTATGCACGAGGTGGAGGACGACGGCCCTGCGGCGCCGCCGGTCTCCACCTCGGCGCGTGGCAATCCCCGCCTAGGCTGGACGCGTGCGCGTCCTTCGGTTCGTCCTCGGCACGATCGTCGGGCTCGTCCTGCTCGTCACGCTCGCGTCGCTCGCCTACAACCTGGTGACTTCCGACCCGAACCGGCCGGTCACGCAACTCTGGCACGGCAAGTTCGTGCGCACCGACGGCTACCTGACCGCCTATCGCGAATGGGGCTCGGGCGGCAAGCCCGTCGTCCTGATCGGCGGGTTCCTCGAGCCGACGTTCGTGTGGGCGAAGGTGGGGCCGCTGCTCGCGCGCCGCTTCCACGTCTATGCGCTCGACCTCGACGGCTTCGGCTACACGGAGCGGCACGGGCCGGGGACGCTGGCGCACTGGGGCGACCAGGTTCAGGCGTTCATGCGAGCCCGCGGCATCCAACGCCCGATCGTGGTCGGCCACTCGCTCGGTGCGGCAATCGCGGTCGAGACGGCGCGGAGGGGCCTCGCCTCGGGAGTCGTCCTGGTCGACGGCGACGCGCTCTCGGGCGGCGGCCCGCCCCGCATCGTCCGCGCGGCGGTAGCCCATTCTCCGTACTTCACGACCATCTATCGCTTCCTGCTGCGCTCGCCCTGGGCGATCCGGCGGATCCTGCACATGGCCTACGGCCCGCGCCGTCCCAAGCTCGACGCCGCAGAGATCGCACGCTGGACCGATCAGTTCCGCGCAGCCGGCGCGCGACCTGCCCTGCAGGGAATCGCCGGGCACGGCATCGCCGGCTTCACCCCTGCGGAGCTGCGGCAGGTGCACGTGCACGCGCGCGTCGTGTGGGGCGCAGACGACTCGGTCGACTCGGTCGCGGCCGGCCGCGCGACCGCGCGCGACCTGAAGGCGCCGTTCGTCGAGGTGCCGAACACGGGCCACCTGTCGATGCTCACGTCACCCCGCAGCGTCGCCGCCGCGATCCGCAGGCCGTTTCCAGCCGGTTAGGGTGGAGCATGGCGTGGCCGTGGGAGATCGTCGAGCGCGACCACGACCTCCAGAACGCGACGAGCCCCGCGAAGATCCGGCTGCTCGGCGACTACGTGCGCCTGTCGCCCGAAAGCCGCGTGCTCGACGTCGCCTGCGGCAAGGCCGGCCCGGCGCTGATTCTCGCCTCGACCTACGGATGCACGATCCACGGGATCGAGCTGCGGGCCGGCTTCGCGGACGAGGCACGGGCGCGAATCGCCGCCCAGGGCCTCGGGTCGCTGATCGACGTGCAGACAGCCGACGCAGCGGATGTCGCGCTCGAATCGGAGTCGTGGGACGTGGCCCTCTGCATCGGAGCCGCATTCGTCTGGGGGACGATTGCCGAGGCGGCGGCGGCGCTGTGCCCCGCCGTGCGCAGCGGCGGGTTCGTCGCGATCGGCGAGCCGTTCTGGCGAGCACCCCCGCCCGACGGGACCGACAGAGGCGATTTCGTCAGCCTCGAAGCAACCGTCGAGCGGTTCGAGCAAGCAGGACTTGCGACCACGGGACTGATCGCCGGATCCGACGACGACTGGGATCACTACCGCAGCCTCCAGTGGCGGGCCGTCGAGGAGTGGCTCACGGAGGATCCCGGCCATCCGGACGCGGAGGAGATACGCGGGCGTAACGCCCGCCGCCGCACCGACTACTTCCGGTTCGAGCGGGCGCAGCTCGGGTGGGCAATCTTCGTCGGCCGGAAGCCCTAGATCAGGCCCGCGCGGGCGGCCTGGGTGGCTGCGGCAGCGCGCGAGGACTGCGCGAGCTTGCGCAGGATGTTCGCAACGTGACGGTGCACGGTGTGCTGGCTCAGTACGAGCGTCGACGCGATCTCCTTGTTGTTCATCCCCGTCGCGACCAGGCGCAGCACCTCCGTCTCGCGGGAGGTGAGCGGCGAGGAGCCGTCGAGCTCCGGCACGGGCTCGTTGTGCAGGAAGCCGGCGAGCGCCCGCATCAACTCGCGCTTGTCGTCGAGCCACGGCAGATGCGAGTCGCCGGCAAGCGGCACGAAGCGCGCGTTCGGAAGGAGCGATGCGAGCTCACGCCCGCGGCCGATCGGCACGGTCCGGTCGCCGCGGCGATGAAGGACGAGCGCGGGGGTCGTCACGTGCGGCAGAACATCGCGAAGGTCGGTGACCAGTTCGAGCTCGAGGAAGATCGCGGCGGCCTCGGCCGACGCCGCCGCGCGCTGGACGCGGGTGTACTCGGCGATGTCGTCTCCGCACGCATGCGGGTCGAAGAGCCCTGCGAGCATCTGCGCGCCGAGCTTCCAGTTCGTCCGGATGAACTCGATCAGCGAACGCCGGGTGGCTTCGGGGATGTCGTTGCGCGTCGCGTAGCCGCCGAAGTAGACGAGCTTCGTCACCAGCTCCGGCCGCCTGATCGCAAGCTGCGACGCCGAGAGCCCGCAGCACGACGACGCGAAGACGACCGCCGGCTCGCCGGTCGACTCGATCACCGCCTCGAGCTGGCGCGACTCCGCCTCGAACGTGGGCCGCGGCTCGAGCTCGCGGGACGAGAGACCGCAGCCGATCCGGTCGAAGCGAAGCACGCGGTGCGTCCGAGCGAACTCGCCGTAGAACTCCCGTTGGAGCGGATCGTCCCACTCCTCCTCGAGGTGGCTGACCCAGCGTGGCCCGAAGACGATCGGCGGCCCGTCGCCCACGCTCGAGTAGGCGAGGCGCCGCCCTTCGAAGTCGAGGAAGCGGATGTCCTGGTCCATGACGAAAGGGTAATGGCCCGCACGGGCCATGCGGTGAAGATGGCCCGTCGAGCCGATGCGACGGGCCATGCCCCACCGTCATCGTGCGGCGCATGAGGACGGAGTTCATCCGGGGGATCACGGTTCGGCCGCTTCGAAGCGGCGAGACCGACGTCGTGCAGTCGGTGTTCGACCGGCTCGGGCCGCGGTCCCGCCTGCTCCGGTTCGGCGGAGCGAAGACCGTCCTCCTGCCGTCGGAGCTGGCGGCACTCGCGCTCGTCGATGCCGACCACCACGTGCTCGTCGCCTGGCTCGACCGTGAGCCGATCGGGATCGCACGACTCGTTCGCGACGGTTCCGCGGCGGAGGTGGCCTTCGCAGTCGTCGACGAGTGGCAGCATCGCGGCGTCGGCACGGTGCTGATGGAGCGCCTCGCGGCGGACGCTCGGGCGGCCGGGGTCGCGGAGCTGCGCGCGACGATGCACCCGGACAACGCGGAGTCACTCGCGTTGATGCGACGCGCGACGGATGGTTTGCGCGTGCGGTACGGCACCGGGACCCTGGAGGTCGTCGGCCGAGCCGCCTAAGATCGACCGATGGCGCATGCAGTCGGGTTGAAGATCGACCACGAGCTCCCGGTCGGGAACGTGGACATCAAGGTGGTGGTGACGCAGGACGGGGAACGGCTCGGCGTCCTGAAGGTGAGCCGTGGCTCCGTCGACTGGAAGCCGGGCAGGGCAAAGCGGACCTGGTCGCTCGAATGGGAGCAGTTCGACGCGCTGATGCGCGAGTTCGGCCACCCGCCGCGCTGATGGAGCAGCGCGTCAGTCTCGTCACCCTCGGCGTCACCGACCTGTCGCGCGCCCGCGCTTTCTACGAGGCGCTCGGCTGGACAACGCGCGCGGCTCCGGACGACGACGTCGTCTTCTTCCAGGCGGGAGGGATGGTCGTGGCCCTCTGGAGCCGGTCGCAGCTGGCGACGGACACGGGGGTCGACGATGCGGGCGGCTGGGGCGGCGTCACGCTCGCGTACAACGCGCGCTCGCCGGCCGACGTCGACGCGGTGCTCGACGAAGCGCGCCGCGCGGGTGCGCGCATCGCACGCGAGAGCGCCGAGACATTCTGGGGCGGCTACTCCGGCGTGTTCGTCGACCCCGACGGTCATCCGTGGGAGGTCGCGCACAACCCGCATTGGACGATCCAAGCCGACGGCTCGATCGTCCTCCCGGGCTAGAGGCTTGATGTGGAATTGCGTGCTTTCGGGGCCACCAGCCGCGAGTGCGCGTGCATTTCACCGGCATCAAGCCTCTAGACCGCGACGATCTCGGTCGTGCAGAAGGCGCAGCGGTGCGCCTCGACCGGGATCTCGCTGAGGCACTCCGGGCACGGCCTCGTCGTCGACTCGACCGGCGGGCCGGTGTGCCGCTCCGCCAGGAGCGCGTTCACCGGCTTCAGCACGAAGAAGAAGACGACGGCGGCGATCACGACGAACGCGAGCACCGCGTTGAAGAACGCCCCGTAGAGAAAGTGGCTACCGTTGATCGTGAAGCTCAGAGAGCTGAAGTCGGGGCTGCCGAAGATCGCAGCGATCAGCGGCGTGATCAGGTCCGCGACGAGCGCAGTGACGACCGCGGCGAACGCGAGGCCGATCACGACGCCGACTGCCATGTCGACGAGGTTCCCGCGGAGCAGGAACTCCTTGAAGTCCTTCATGCGGGCGGAGTTCGACGCTAGAGGATCAGGCCCTCCCAGGGCGCGAGCACGCGGCCTCCGTGCCGAGCAGGCTCGTCTGTCATGTTGAGGACGCACGTCTCGCCGCCGCGGCGGTAGGCCCAGATGCCCGGCGCGCTGGGCAGCGTCTCGTAGCTCTCGTCGGCGAACTGCTTGCGGCGGGCGATCAGGTCACGCACGTAGTGGAGCGTCGAGCCGGGATCGGCGCGCTGCTCCTCGACGTTGCGGGCGGTGTTCGCGAGCGGTAGCCATGGGTCGCGCCATTCGTCGCCGCTGCGAGTCCACGGCATCGGCGTCCGCTCGGGGTCGCGCGAGGGGGTCGCGATGTCGAGGATGCGCCCGGCGGGCACGTCGCCGTCCTCGAGTGCGAGCTCGTCTCCCTGGTAGAGGATCACCGTCCCGGGGAGCGTGAGCAGCAGGAACAGCGCGGCGCGTGCCTTTCGCTCGTCTCCGCCCGCCCAGCGCGTCGCGAACCGCTGCTTGTCGTGGTTCGAGCCGAACCAGAGCGGCTCGGCGCCTGACGGCAGTTCGGCGAGCGTCTGCTCGACGATCGCGCGCAGCGTGTCGAGCTCGAATGGGGCCATGCAGAAGTCGAAGTTCTGCGAGAGGTCGAGCCCCGGGTAGTACGGAGGGAGCTCTACGAGCGGGACGTGCGTCTCGCCCATCAGCGTGGGCTTGGGGTCGTACTCGCGGGCGACCTCCTGCCAGCGCGCATAGATCTCGTGCACTTCGGGGCGGCCGTTCATGAACTCGCCCCCGTCCCGGAGCTCGCGATCCTTGATCAAGGCGTTCGCGACGTCGATCCGGAAGCCGGCGACACCGCGGTCCCACCAGAAGCGGAGGATCCCTTCGAACTCGGCGCGCACGCCGTCGTTCCACCAGTCGAGATCGGGCTGCTCGACTGCGAACTGGTGGAGGTAGTAGCGCTTGCGGCGGGGGTCGTACTCCCACGCCGTCTCTCCGGTGAAGACCGACCGCCAGTCGTTCGGGATCGAGTCCGACCAGACGTAGTACTCGGGACGATCGGTGAACCACGGGTGGCGGTCCGAGGTGTGGTTGGGAACCAGATCCAGCCAGGTCTCGATCCTCCGGCTCTTCGCCTCGGCGATCAGGTGGTCCAGGTCGTCGAGCGTGCCGAGCTCGGGATGGACGTCGCGGTAGTCGGCGACGTCGTAGCCCCAGTCGACGTTCGGCGACGGGAACGTCGGGCTCATCCACAGGCAGTCGATCCCGAGCCACGCGAGGTGATCGAGTGCGGCCGTAAGGCCGGTGAGGTCGCCGATCCCGTCACCGTTTGAGTCGGCAAACGAGCGGGGATACACCTGATAGATGACCCCGCCCACGGCCAGGCAAGCTACCTTCCCACCGTGAGCCGTGCGCACAAGATCGGGAATCTAGCGGGCGTGACGCTGCCGTTCGTCGGATTGATCGCAGCGATCGCTCTCCTCTGGAACACCTGGGTCGGCTGGACGGATCTCGGCTTGCTCGCGATCGGCTATCTGCTCACCGGCGTCGGGATCACGGTCGGCTACCACCGCCTGTTCACGCATCGCGCGTTCCAGACGAAGCAGTGGGTGCGCTGGACGTTCGCGATCCTCGGCTCGATGGCGGTCGAAGGGCCGGTGCTCGCCTGGGTCGCAGATCACCGCAAGCACCACCAGTTCTCCGACGTCGAGGGCGACCCGCACAGCCCGCACCTGCTCGTCGGCAAGGGGTTTCTCGCCTCCGCGAAGAACCTGTTCCACGCGCACGTCGGCTGGCTCTTCGTGCACGAGGGACGCGCCGACATCCCGAAGTACGTCCCGGACCTGATCGCCGAGCGCGGCATGAAGACGATCAACAAGCTGTTCCTGGTCTGGCTCGCCGTCTCGCTGGCGGTGCCTGCCGCGATCGGCTACGCGCTCTCAGGCACCTGGCAGGGCGCTGTGACGGCGCTGCTCTGGGGCGGTGCGATCCGGATCTTCCTGCTGCACCACGTCACCTTCTCGATCAACAGCATTTGCCACTTCTGGGGCCGCCGCCGCTTCCGCTCGACCGACGAGAGCCGTAACGTCTGGGTGCTGAGCCTCATCTCGTTCGGCGAGTCGTGGCACAACAACCACCATGCGTTCCCGTCGTCCGCGTTCCACGGCATGGCGCGCTTCGAAGCGGCCATGGATCCGGGCGGCTGGGTGATCACCGGGCTCGAGAAGCTCGGCCTGGCGTGGAAGGTCGTGCGGATCCCGCGCGAACGGCAGGCCAGCAAGTCGCTCGTCGTCTGAGCGGCTACGCGATCGACCAGGTGTCGCCGGAGCCGACGAGCGCCTGCAGGTCGCCGTCGCCCTTGGCGTTCGCGAGCTGTGCCGTGACCAGCTCGTCGTAGCTGTCGCGCTCGACGTCCCTGAAGACGCCGAGCGGGACGACTCCGTGCGTGTCGTAGGTGACACGCGAAAGCGCGAACGCCGTGGCGAAGTCGGTCTCGTCGTGCGTGATGCCCGTGTCGCCCGCCGGCTGGCCATGCTCCAGGTACAGGCGGTTCTCCTTCTCGTCTCGTACGAAGTCGAACGCGTTGTCGTTGTAGATGTTGCAGTTCTGGAAGATCTCGACGAACGCAGTGCCCTTGTGCTTCGCCGCTCGGCGCAGCACCCCGGTCAGGCCTGGCTTGTCCGTGTCGAGTGCGCGCGCGACGAACGTCGCTTCGGCGCCCAGCGCGACGGACAGCGGGTTGAACGGATAGTCGACGCTCCCCATCGGCGTCGAGCCCGTGACCTTGCCCTGCTCGCTCGTCGGCGAGTACTGGCCCTTCGTCAGGCCGTAGATCTGGTTGTTCAGCATCAGGATCTTGATGTTCACGTTGCGGCGCAGCGCGTGGATCAGATGGTTCCCGCCGATCGAGAGCGCGTCGCCGTCGCCGCTCACGACCCACACGGAGAGATCCGGCCGCGACACGGCGAGACCCGTCGCGATTGCCGGTGCGCGGCCGTGGATGCTGTGCATCCCGTAGGTCTGCATGTAGTACGGAAAGCGTGCCGCGCAGCCGATCCCCGAGACGAAGACGATCTTCTCGCGCTCGAGGGCGAGCTCCGGCATGAAGCTCTGCACCGCGGCGAGGATCGCGTAGTCGCCGCAGCCCGGGCACCAGCGCACCTCCTGGTCGGACTTGAATTCCTTCGCGGTCAGCTTCAGCTCAGCCATAGCCCTCCATCAGCTTCTTCGCTCGGCGCGCCACGATCAGGAAGCCGGCGGCCGCGACGAGGGATGCGATGATCATGCCGAACACGTTCTGCACGTACGACGCGACGACGAAGAGCATGAGCAGCGTCGCGGCCGCGACGACGAGGGTCTCGGTCACGGCCCGTGTGAGCGGATCGTTCAGGTTCACAGCATGGCCTCGACCGCGTCGCGGATCTCCCCCGCCTTGAACGGCTTCCCGGTCACGCGGTTGTAGCCGACCGCGTCCACGAGGTACCGCGCGCGGACGAGCTGCAGCAGCTGGCCCATGTTCATCTCGGGGATCAGCACCCGGTCGTAGCTCTTCAGGACGTCGCCGAGATTGCTCGGGAATGGATTCACCCAGCGCAGGTGCGCATGCGCTGCCTTGCCGCCGCCGGCGCGCACGCGCCGGACGCCCGCGTGGACCGGCCCGTAGGTGCCGCCCCACGAGAGCACGAGCACGTCGGCACCCTCCTGGTGATCGACCTCGAGATCCGGCACCTTCACGCCGGCGACCTTCTGGGCGCGCAGCTGCGTCATCAGGTCGTGGTTCTCCGGGTCGTACGAGATGTTGCCGGTGACGTTCGCCTTCTCGAGGCCGCCGATGCGGTGCTCGAGGCCCGGCGTGCCGGGGATCGCCCAGGGGCGCGCGAGCGTCTCGGGGTCGCGCTTGTACGGCATGAACGGCTCGTCGCCCGCGGTCGCGAACTCGACGTCGATCTTCGGCAGCGTCGCGATGTCGGGCACGAGCCAGGGCTCCGCGCCGTTCGCGAGATACGCGTCCGAGAGCAGGTAGACCGGCGTGCGGTAGGTGACGGCGACGCGAACCGCCTCGATCGCCGCGTAGAAGCAGTCTCCCGGGCCGGCCGCCGCGATCACCGGCACCGGCGACTCCGAGTTGCGGCCGAAGAGGACCATGAGGAGGTCGCCTTGCTCGGGCTTCGTCGGCATGCCCGTCGACGGGCCGGCGCGCTGGACGTCGACGATCAGGAGCGGCAGCTCGAGCGTGACGGCGAGGCCGACCGTCTCCGACTTCAGGACGACACCCGGGCCGGCGGAGGTGGTCACGCCGAGCGAGCCGCCGAAGGACGCGCCGAGCGCAGCGCCGACCGCGGCGATCTCGTCCTCCGCCTGGAACGTGCGGACACCGAATGCCTTGTGCTTCGCGAGCTCCTCGAGGATCGAGGACGCCGGCGTGATCGGATAGGCGCCGAGGAAGAGCGGCAGCCCGGAGAGCTTCGACGCTGCGAGCAGGCCCCACGAGAGCGCGACGTTGCCGGTGATCTGGCGGTAGAGGCCCGGCGTCAGCTTCGCCGCCTTCACCTCGTATTGCACTGCGAACGCCTCCGACGTCTCGCCGAACGCATAGCCGGTGTTGAACGCCTTGAGGTTCGCCTCTGCGATCTCGGGCCGCTTCGCGAACTTCGTCGTGATGAACTCGGTCGTCGACTCGGTCGGGCGTCCGTAGAGCCACGACATCAGCCCGAGCGCGAACATGTTCTTCGCGCGCTCGGCCTCGCGGGCGGTGACGCCCTCGATCTCCTTCAGCGCACCGACGGTCATCGACGTCAGCTGCACCGCGTGTACCTGGTAGCCGTCGAGCGAGCCGTCGTCGATCGGGTTCGTCCCGTAGCCGGCCTTCTTGAGGTTGCGCTCGGTGAACGCATCGGTGTCGACGATCAGCGTCCCGCCCTTCGGCAGGTCGGCCAGGTTCGTCTTCAATGCGGCCGGGTTCATCGCGACGAGCACGTCGGGCTGGTCGCCCGGGCGTGAGGATGTCGTGGTCGGCGAAGTGCAGCTGGAAGCCCGAGACGCCCGGCAGCGAGCCGGCCGGGGCGCGAATCTCCGCGGGATAGTCCGGGAAGGTCGCGAGATCGTTGCCCGTGAGCGCGGTCTCGGAGGTGAAGCGCCCACCGGTCAGCTGCATGCCGTCGCCGGAGTCCCCGGCGAACCGGATCACGACCGATTCGAGCTGCTCAACCGGCTTTGCCACGAGAGCTTCGACAGTAGCACCGGGTGCTACGGTCGGCGATCCTCGCGGCTGACCGCAGCGACGAGCGATGTGAAGCCGTACAGCCCGAGGTAGGCGAGGGTCAGAAACCCGCACAGAGCGAGCACGAACCCGATCAGGTAACGGTTCCCGAACGGATCGTCCAGCCGGTCACGCGCGAGCGTCCAGAGCGTTCGCGGACGCTGGATGATGTCCCAGCTGTTCAGGCGCAGCACGCGTCCGATGTAGATGCCGACGCTCGACAGGAACAACGATCCGACCGCCACCGCCCAGCCGAGCGGCGCGCCGGCCAGGCGGGTCACGACGACCTGGACGACGAGAAGCGAGGCGAAGCCGACCGCAAGCGCCGTGAAGGCGAACGAGGCGAGGATGATCGCGTCGAACAGCCGATGCTCCGGCCCGAGATGCACGAAGTCGGTGAGCACGTACGGCGCGTTCGGCAGGAAGAGCAGCCAGGCGCCGCCGACCGCGACGAGCTCGAGCCAGTGCGCACGCCGCTTGTATGCGGCCAGCAGCACGAGAGCCAGGACGAGCGGGACCCACGCCAGCGTGAGGTTCCAGGCGAGATAGTGGTAGCCGGCGGGCCCGTATTCGTGCCTGCGGACCCCGAGCAGGACGAGGCACCAGGCCGAGGCGGCAAGGAGCGCGGAGACGGGGAGCAACGCACGCGAGCGCATGTCGAAAGCTTACGGGTGACCTGTTAACGAGCCTGGACCGGCGCTAGCGCGTGTGGACCAGCGCGGCGGCCTCGAGCAGCTTCCCGTCCCGAACGCCGAGGCGGCGCGGCGCGCGGGCGGCCAGGCTCGTGTCATGGGTCGCGACGATCACCGTCGAGCCGTGCTCGGCGGCGAGGCTCGCGAGCAGCTCGATGATCTCGCCGCCGGTCTCGCTGTCGAGATTGCCGGTCGGCTCGTCGGCGAGGACGACGCGGGGCTCGACCGAGAGGGCGCGTGCAATCGCGACCCGCTGCTGCTCGCCGCCGGACATGTGCGCAGGCAGGTGGTCGGCGCGATCGGAGAGGCCGACCTCGTCGAGCATCTGCAGCGCGCGTGCGCGGTCGCCGCCGATCGGGGCGAGCTTGACCTCGACGTTCTCGACGGCGGTCAAGGTCGGGATCAGGTTGAACTGCTGGAAGACGAACCCGAACGACCGCAGCCTCAGGTTCGCGAGCTGGCGGTCGGGAAGCCGGACCAGGTCGCGACCCTCGAAGAGGATGTCGCCGGCGCTCGGTCGATCGAGCGCGCCGAGCAGCTGCAGCAGCGTCGTCTTGCCCGATCCGCTCGGCCCTTCGAGCGCGAGGAACTCGCCCGGTGCGATGAGGAGGTCGATGCTGTCGAGGGCACGCACGGTCGTCGGGCCGCGCTGGAAGAACTTGCTGACGCCGGTCAGTGCGTAGAGCGGCTCCACTACTCGACCGTCCTGAGCGCATCGGCGGGGCGAAGACGTGCGGCACGGAGAGCACCGGCGGTCCCCGCGATCAGGCCGCCCAGGAGAGCGAGGCCGAACCCGATCGCGAGGATGCCGATGCCGAATGGCGCGTCCAGCGACACAGAGCTCGTCGCCGTCCGCGCCGTCGCGGCCCCCAGGCCGAGAAGATTGCCGCCGCCGCTCGTGGAACTGGCAGTGAGGGACGGGCCGAACGCATCGATGAGGAGCGCGGCGCCGACGCCGAGCGCGATGCCGAGAATGCCGCCGAGGATCCCCTGCGCCAGGGACTCCCCGGCGATCTGGCGGACGACCATGCGCTGTGTCCAGCCGAGCGCCTTGAGCGTGCCGAGCTCGCGCACGCGCTTGCCGACCGACGAGAGCGCGAGCAGCGCGGCGAGCAGGAAGGCTGCAATCGCCGCGATCGCCGAGAGGGCGAAGCCGAGGTCGTGCGAAAGATTGGAGGCGGAGACGAGCGAGCCGCTGATCTTGTCCGCGACGTCCTTCGAGCTCGCGACCTGCGCCTGGGGAAGCGCGGCCTGGATCGCCTGCTTCACCTGTCCGACCTGCGAGCTCGACGCCGCTCGAACGAGGACGACGTTCGCGAGGCCCGTTTCGTGCGCGAGCGTCTGCAGCTGCTTCAACGGCAGGTACACATCGGCGCTCTGGCCGCCGAGCGGCGGGCTGACGAGACCGACGACCGTGAACGTCGTGCCGTTCAGATCCAGCTTCGAGCCGACCTTCAGCGAGTGCTTCGCAGCGTAGGTCGTCGAGATCAGCGCTTCGTGGCCGCCCGCGGGCGAGAGGAAGCTTCCCTTCGTGATCTGCGTTCTTGGTCACGACGCCCATCTCCGGATGGCTCTGGTCGACGCCGCCGATCGTGTACGCCGTCGTCGTGATGTTCGTCTGCGGCGGGTTCAAGACCTGACGGAGCGTCTGGCTCGGCGCCGTGAACCGGGTGCGCAACCGCTGCAACGATGCGGGCAGGCACTTCTGGAATGCGGCCCGGTTGGCACCGCCGCCGCCGAAGCCGCCGCCACCGCCGCCGCCGAAGCCGCCGCCGGGCTGCGTGTTGCCGCTGCCGCTTCCGGAGCCGCTGCTGCTCGAGCCGCGCAACTTGGCGAAGCACGCCTGCATCTGCGCGAACTGGGCCGCCGTCGGGCGCGGGATGTTCCGCTGGATCTGGAACGTCTTCGCCGCCGTCTTCAGCTGCGCGACGATCTTCGGCACGACGCCCTCCTGGTGCTCGGCGAGCAGCGTCAGCCCCTGCGTCACCTGTGCGACGCCGTTGATCGAAGCGATCTGCTTCGCCGCGCTCTGCTTGAAGGTGAGCTGGCTGCCCGGCAGGAAGAAGTCGTGGACGAAGTGCGTTCCGGGCTTCCCGAGCTTCGAGAGGTCCGTGACGACCGAGAGGTTCGACTGGATCAGGTCGCGATTCGCACCGCCCCCGCCTCCGCCGCCCGGGCCGCCGAAGCCGCCGCCGAAGCCGCCGCCGGTGTCCTGCTGCGGCTGGAGCGTCACGGTCAGGTCGGTGCCGATTCCGGCGAGGGGATCCAGCGTCTTGTGCTGCGCCTTGTCGAGACCGTTCGAGAGGCTCGCGATCACGATCACGAGCGCGACGCCGAGGCCGAGCCCGAGGAGCGTGACGACCGTCCGCGCACGCCGTCGTACGAGCTCGTTGCGCAGATAGCGAAGGTAGAACACATCGCCAAGCAGATCAGTTCGACCTGAGAAGCGGCTAAGAGAGTGATGCGAAGCTCGCGGCGCGGGACGGCCGTGACCGCCCCGCGCTCGCGTTCCCTCGGGCGACTACGCGGGGATGAGCTCGCGCTCGGCGCGCAACCAGTTCTCGATCGGGTCTCCGCCCGCCTCGAGGTGGATGTAGTACGCGCGCGTCGCCACGTGATCCCACGTCAGCTCGATCGGCTGCGCGGCATCCGTCTTCTTCGTGCGACGACGGGTGACGGCCTTTTTGGCGGCCGGCTCTGCAGCGGCGGTGTCGATCGTCTTCCTCGGCATTGCTGACCCTTTCAGTCGAATAGACGTTGCCCCGAACCCTTCGGCCGGGCAACGGTGACTCCTGCTACCGAGTCGCGACTACGCAGCCGCGCGCGCAGGGTCGGCTGCACCGGCCGGCGGGATCGCCTCGCCGACGCCGGTCTGAGTCTTCAGGGGCACGTCGTGGAGCAGCCACGTGAGCGCAAACGCGAGCAGTGAGACGAAGCCGGCGACGAGAAACACCGGATGCAGGGCCGCCGCAACCGCGTCCGCGAACGCGGTGTGGGCCGCCGGCGGCAGGTGCCGGATCCCGGCCGGATTGATCACCGTCGGGATGTGCACGCCGGGGGGCAGCCGTTCGGCGAGCTGGTCGTGCAGCCGGCTCGCGAAGATCGTCCCGAAGAGCGCGACGCCGATCGAGCCACCGATCTGACGGAACATCGTCGACCCGCTCGTTGCGACGCCCAGCACGGAGTAGTCGACGGAGTTCTGCACCGCGAGCACGAGCACCTGCATCACCATGCCGAGGCCGAGACCGAGGATGGCAGCGTAGAGCGCCGCGACCCACGTCGGCGTGCTCGCCTGGATTTGCGAGAGCAGGAACATCGAGACGGCCATGATCGCCGTGCCGACGATCGGGAAGATGCGATAGCGCCCGACGCCTCGAGATCACCTGGCCGCTCACGATCGACGTGACCAGAAGGCCCGCCATCAGCGGCGTCAGCTGCAAGCCCGAGCGTGTCGGGCTCGCGCCCTTCGCCACCTGGAGATAGAGCGGCAGGTACGTGATCGCTCCGAAGAGCGCGAAGCCCGACGATGAAGCCGACGGCGCTCGTCACCGCAAACGTGTGATTGCGGAACAACGAGAGCGGCAAGATCGGCTCGGCCGCGCGGCTCTCGGCGAGCAGGAAGAGCGGCAGCAGCACGATGCTGGCGACGATCAGCCCGATGATCTGCGGCGAGTCCCAGGCCCAGGTCGTGCCGCCCAGGCTCGTGAAGAGGACGACCGACGCCAGCGTCCCGGCGAGCAGCGCTGCGCCGAGGTAATCCATGGCGTGCCGTTGCCGGTCGACGCGCGAATGGAACGCGAACGCGATCACGAGCAGGGCGATCGCCCCGATCGGGATGTTCACGTAGAAGATCCAGCGCCAGGAGAGGTTGTCGACGAAGAAGCCGCCGAGCAGTGGGCCGATCACGGTCGAGACGCCGAACACCGCGCCGAAGTAGCCCTGGTACTTGCCGCGCTCGCGCGGTGGGATCACATCGCCGATCACGGCGAAGGTCACGACGATCAGACCGCCCGCTCCCAGGCCCTGCACGGTCCGAAAGCCGATCAGCTCGGCCATGTTCTGGCTGAGGCCGCAGAGCGCAGAGCCGATCAGGAAGATCACGATCGCGGTCTGGAGCACGAGCTTGCGGCCGTAGAGATCGCCGAACTTGCCGTAGAGCGGGCCGGAGATCGTGGCGCTGAGCAGATACGCGGTGACGACCCACGAGAGGTGGGAGATGCCGCCGAGGTCGCCGACGATGGTCGGCAGCGCGGTCGAGACGATCGTCTGGTCGAGCGAGGCGAGCAGCAGCACGAGCATCAGCGCGAGGAAGATCAGGCGGAGGCGCGGCTGTGGCTGGACGGCTGGACTGCGTCATTTCGCAAGAATAGCAACACCACACAACTATTGCTTCGTGCAACAATAGGGCGTGGCCAACCAACGCGATCCGACGCTGCGCGTCCTCGACGAGCTCGGCCGCGTGGTCCGGCACCTGACGCGCATCAGCGGCGGCCCCGACGAAGGCCCGGCGATGACCGCGACGCAGCGGCTCGCGCTCTTCGAGCTCGTCGAGGACGGCCCGATGCGGCTGAACGATCTCGCCTCCCGCCTCGGCATCTCGGCCCCGACCGCCAGTCGCGCCGTCGATGCGCTCGCCGAGGCCGGCCTCGTCGAGCGCCTCACCGATCCCCGCGACCGGCGCGCCCTGCACATCGAGCTGACCCCGGAGGGCCGCGAGCGCGTCGAGCGGCGCAGGGAGCGCGTCGCCTCGGCCTTCCGGCCGGCGGCGGCCGGGCTGACGAAGGCCGACCGGGCGCAGCTCGCCGACCTGCTCGCCCGGCTCGCGGGCGAGCTTTCGGCCGCCGAGCCGACGGGGGTGCCCGACTCCTCGCCTCCTCAGGACGGTTCGGCCCGCCGGGCCGAAAAGGTGTCAGACACCTCTTCGAGCTGAGCTGCGAGATCGTGCTGCCGGGCGGTGAGGTGTCAGACACCGACCAACCAACCACCAGCCCGCCGCTCAGCCGTCGCGGTGCTTGATCGCGGACTCCTCGCGTTGGGCCTCGGCGAGCGTCATCGACCCGGTGCAGATTCGGTGGTTCAGCTCGTTCTCGATCTTGTCGACCGCTGCGGCGCGCGGATACGGCTCGGGCCAGAGGTTCCGAGGATCGGTTGGGCTACCGCCCAGCTCGAGGCTGATCAGATGGTCCTCCTGGTAGGCCGAGGGTGGGCCGCGCAACCCGTATTGCCGTAGCCCCCTCCGCTTCAGGTCGTTCGTGTAGCCGACGGGTGGGCGCACGGTGCGTGTCCAGCCCGGCCGGCAGATCGTCATGCGGATCGTCGCCTGCGTGACCGCGGGATTCAGGACGCCGGGAGTGAGCGTCCAGCTGGCACGCAGGACAGGCGTCGACGAGCGTCCCGAGCAGCGCGGCAACGCCGCCACCAGTACGGTGCCGGCGAGTGCGAGAAAGGCGAGCTCGACGATCGAGAGACGCATTCCCTCCACGGTACGAATGCCGCCGCGCGCCGCAAGTGTCCGTTTGCGAATCGGCGCACAACCGTTGCGCTTTCGTCACGGTCCGGCGCGTTACGACGACGAGCACGAATCGCCGACGAGCGCCCAGACGGCGACGGCGATCCACGGGACGCCGATCACGTCGGTCTGGAGACCGAGCACCAGCACCGCGGCGAACGCCGCACCGAGCCATGGGCGCCGCGTGAGCACGCGCACGAGGAGCAGGAGCGACCACGCCACGAAGACGAGCGCACCGACGAGACCGATCTCGACCCCGAGCTCGGTGTACGTCGACTCGCCCGCCTTCACCGCGACGTGCGTGCGCACGGCGGTCACGCCCGCGTTGCCGAGGCCGAAGCCCCACGGATGGTGCACGACGGTGCGCACGCCCTCGCGGAGGCTCGCAAGGTGCTCGCTCGTCGACGATTCGTTCGCGCTCGTCGGGTCGTTCGAGGCGCCCGGATGCTCCTTCGCGATCTGCTGCTGGATCACGAGCTCGGCCGGCGTGAAGTGCGTGCGCGGCGCGAAGTGGTCGTAGCCCTTCACGAACGCGAAGCCCAGCACCGCGACCACGACTGCGAACGCAACCGGCCGCAGGCGGCGACGCGCGACCGCGAGCACGAGCAGCCCGGCGATGAGGGCGAGCAGCGCGGAGCGCGTGTGGGTCCAGAGGAGCGCGGCGAAGATCAGGACGCCGAGCGGCACGCCCCAGCGCCTGCGGAACGGGATGAAGAAGAGCGCGACGACGAGCAGATAGGAGGTCGCGAGCGGCGAGAGGAAGGTCGAGGTGAGGCGGCGGTAGACGACGCCGTTCCCCGCGTTGAAGACGAAGTTCTCGGGAAGGCCCGAGAGCCCCCGTGACGTGAGCCCGAGCTGGTCGCCGAACCATCCCGCCGAGCCGCGCCACCAGGAGAGCGGTACGAGGTAGACGTCGAGCAGCCCGTACACGGCGACGCCGGCGGCGACGGCGAGCGTGACGCGACAGACGTTGCTGCGCTCGTCGTCGGTGAGGTCGAGGCCGCGGCCGAGGAAGTACGCCCCCACCGGCAGCAGGTCGTGCCGCGCGCCGTAGAGGACGCCCTTGTGCGTCGCGCCGCCGCCGAGCCACGACTGCGGCAGCAGCCCGTAGAGGACGACGAGCGCGCCGAAGGCGAGCGCGAGCCAGTCGGTCGCCGTGGCCTTGAACGGCCGGCCGCGCCGGGCGACGACGACGAGCGCGAGCGCCGCCACGAGCAGCACGTCCTTCCAGGCTGCGACGAACGTGAGCGCGGTCCCGCGGACTCCCGCGCGCCAGAGCAGCGACATCACCAGGTTGTGGAGCGCGAGCCCGACGATCAGGACATACAGCGCCCAGACCGGCCGCCGAAGTGTCACTGCGGCCCGATCGCAATCAGCGTCATGCCGCTGTTGAGTACACGCACGCTGTAAGGAAAGAGCGAGGCGAGCTCGGCCGGGCCGAGCGGGTCGAGCACGTCGTGGAAGCCGCGCGCGCGGATGACGCGGTTTCGCGCGCCTTCCGGCAGCCAGTGCGCGAACGGCACGAGCGTGTGGACCTCCAGCGGAAAGAATCGATTCGGGGTCGTCAGGAACACGCGCCCGGCGACACGACAGAGCTCGTGCACGAAGCGCCGTTGTCCGTCGCGCCCGCCGGCGACGTGCTCGACGACCGCGTTCGAGAAGCCGAGGTCGAACGCGCCGTCGGTGAACGGCAGGTCGCGCCCGTCGGCCCGGACGACACGCACCGCCGGGAACGCCGCGGCGAACCGGTCGAGCTCCGTGTGCCCGACGGCCGTGATCTTCTCCGGCCACGGGTACAGCGCCTCGAAGAAGTTGTCGGTCGAGCCCGCGCCGAACGGGGCGTCCGTGACGCCGACGTCGACGACGGTCGTCTCGGGGCCGGGCGCGAGCAGCTCGAGGAACTGGGCCAGTTTGCGCTCCCGGCTTCGCATCGAGACCCGCGACGCGACTCGACGCACCATCGGCTGAGCGTAGATGATTGATCGGCAATTGGAGCCCCCACGGCTGGTGGCCTGGATGCGGCGCATCTCAGCCAGGTCGGCCTTGAACGTAGGCACCGCTATGCCCCGCGCCCGACCTGACTGACCTGCTTGATCCAGGCCATCCCCGCGACCACTCGAATTACCGATCAACCATCTAGCTCTAGTATCGGCCGCGTGCCCGTCCGCGCCGAGCTCCGCCCGAAGGGGCCCTACTCCCTCCGAGTCTCGGGCCGCGGCGCCTCGGATGCGACCCGGGTCGTCGTCGACGGCACGTTCCGCGCGACGATCCGCGCCGGCGACGGGCTCGAGCGGGTGCAGGCGCTGCAGCGCGCAGACGGAACGATCGTCGTCGCGGCCGACAGCGACGCCGGCGTCGACCACGTCCGTTTCGTGCTCGGCCTGGACGACGACCACTCGGAGTTCGTGCGCCGGTTTGCCGGCGACGCCCTGCTCGGCGAGACGCTGCGGCGCGTACGCGGGCTGCGTCCGATGCGTACCGCCACCGTCGCGCAGTCGCTCCTGCGCGCCGTGGCCGGCCAGCTGATCAAGGCGAGCCGCGCGCGGGAGATCGAGCGCACCGTGATCCGCCGGACGACCCCGGCGCTCGACGGCCTGCACGCCGCACCGACGTGCGACGACTTCGCTCGCTACTCGCCCGCGCAGCTCGGCGCGCTCGGCCTTGGCGCCCGCCGCGCCTCGGCCCTCGTCCGGCTCTGCCGGTCGCTCGACCTGGAGGGCCTGAAGAGCAAGCCGACCGAGGCGGTCGCGCTGCGGCTCGAGCGCGAGCGCGGCCTCGGCCCCTGGTCGGCCGGGATCGTCTGCCTGGAAGGGCTCGGTCGCTACGAGCGCGGCCTCGCGCGCGACCTCGGCCTCGTGAAGCTCGCTGCCGCGCTCTGGGGCCGCCACGTCGAGGCCGAAGAGACCGATGCCCTGCTCGTCCCCTACGGCGAATGGGCCGGCCTGGCGAGCGTGTACCTGCTCGCAGGCCACGCCCAAGGTCTCGTCCCCCTGCCCCGTGAGCGCGCGGCCGCCTGAGCTTCGGATCGTGCCCGACCCCGCCGCCGCGGCGGGCGTCGTGCTCGCCGACCAGGCTGCGCGGGGCGGGTCGATCGTCCTCACCGGCGGGTCGAGCCCGGGTGACGCCTACGAGCGTGCGGCGGCCCTCCAGCCCGACTGGGGCCTCGTGACGCTCTGGTGGGGCGACGAACGGTGCGTGCCGCCGGACGACGACCGCTCCAATTACCGGCTGGCCAAGGAGCGGCTGCTCGACATCCTCGAGGCGCCGCCCGCCACGGTGCACCGGATCCGCGGCGAGCTCCCCCCGGCCGCGGCGGCCGAGGAGCTCGACGCCGCGCTCGACGGGGTCGAGCTCGACCTCCTGCTCCTCGGGCTCGGCCCCGACGGGCACATGGCCTCCCTCTTCCCGGGCTCGCCGCAGCTCGCGGTGCTCGACCGGCGTGCGACGAGCGGCCCGGCCGGCCTCGAGCCGTTCGTCGACCGCGTGACCATGACCCTTCCGACGATCCAGTCGGCCCGGCGGATCGTCTTCATCGTCGCGGGCGAGGGCAAGGCCGACGCTGTCGCCCGCGCGTTCGGAGGCGAGCCGACCCCGGAGGTACCGGCCAGCCTGGCCAGACTGGCACCAGTTGAGGTAGAAGTCTTCCTAGACCCTGCCGCAGCATCCAAGATATCGGGGAGATGAGCGCGCGCGAGGACCAGCCCGAGGCGAGAGACGTCCTCGAGATCGAACAGCCCGAGCAGCTGAAGGCGCTCGGGCACCCGCTGCGGCTGAAGGTGCTGCAGGTGCTCGGCCAGTCGGGCAAGCCGCTCACGAATCGCGAGCTGGCGGCGCGCCTCTCGGTCGACCCGGGGCACCTGCACTTCCATGTCCGGATGCTTCACCGCGCCGCGCTGATCGAGCTCGCGGAGGCCGAGGGCCGGGAGAAGCCCTACCGGCCGGTCGCCAAGCACTTCAAGGTCGGGTCGGAGATCCGCGCCTCGGGGCTCGCGAGCGAGCTTCAGGGCGCGCAGCTGCTCGAGCTTCAGCGCGGGTTCGAGCTCTTCGCGGAGAAGGGCGAGTTCCGAAGCGCACAGGTGCATGCGAAGCTGAACGTCGAGTCGGTGCGCACCCTGTTGAACGAGGTCGTCCAGAAGCTCACGGCGATGGAGGACGACACGCAGCCTCTGCAGACGATCACCGTCGCGTTCCACCCGGCGATCGAGCACGCCGCGCCCGACGAATAGAGGCCGGCAGCAGCGGGCGCGGGACGCTCGCGCTCCGCAGTCGGAATCCAATCCACCCGGCTACGTTGTACTGGAGACATGGATGCGACTTTTCACGGATTGACCTTCGTCACCGACCCCGGCCGGGTCTTCACTCCGCGCGTGGCAACAGAACGCCTCGTCGACTCGGCGCTTGCATGGATCGGCACAACGCCGGCCCGCGTCGCCGACATCGGCACAGGGTCGGGTGTGATCGCCGTCACGCTGGCGCTGCGTGCGCCCCACATCGAGGTGTGGGCGAGCGACACGTGCGCGCGCTCGCTCGAGATCGCATCGCTCAACGCGGACCGGCTCGGCGCACAGGTGCATCTCGTCAAGGGCGACCTGCTCGAAGGGCTCCCGCGCGACCTCGACCTGATCGTCGCGAACCTGCCGTACCTCGCACCCACGGAGCCGGGGTACGAGGCCGAGCCTCGCGCGGCCGTCTTCTCCGAGGGTGACGGCCTCGAGCACTACCGGCGCCTGCTCGCGGGAGCCGCAGACCACCTCGTGGCCGACGGCGGCATCGTGCTCCAGTTCCGCGGCGACGTGCTCGAGGCCGAGCGCAGCGAGCTGCCCTGGCTGCGGAACCGGCTCGAAGCGCTCGTCCCCTCGGCGGCGTAAGCCCCGGAAAGAGCGGCTTTACGCCGGCAGCCGAGCGTTCGGCTATTGTCTCCGGTGCACCACCGCAAAACGGGGACTTTCGCGGGTGCAACCTTTGAGGAAGCGGCAGGACAGACGCTGCCGCACGCATTGTCAGAAACAATCACGCACTCTCCGACTGACTCGGAAGAAGCGGCGGCCATACGGGTCGACGCTCTTCGGGCCGAAGCCTGGGCCGGCGAACCATTCCTCCGCAGCGACGAGGAACCGGACGTCGTACTCGCACCGGGCACCGCGCGCCGGCGCGCGCTCGACGACGCCCTCGCCGAACTGGCGGCCGGACGGAAGGAGCCGTCCGCGGAGTGGAAGGTGCTCTACGCACTCCTGCTCGGGCTCGAGCGGGTCCTCTCGGAGAAGCCGCCCCACCTTGCCTCGGGCACCGAGCTGCGCCGCCACCAGGTGGATGCGCTCGCCGGCATGCTCACCGAGCTGATCGCCGCCGCGCAGAAGCCGGCGAACGGAAACGGCAACGGGCACGCGAACGGAGACGAGCCGCCCGAGGAGGACGACGAGCCGGACGACGACCTCGATGTGATCGTCCCGGACGAGGACGACGAGCCCGAGGAGGAGCCGGTCGCGGACGACCCCGGCGCGATCCGCCGCTACCGCTTCCGCCATCCGACGGCCTCGGGCAAGACGATCGCGGCCGCCGGCTTCGTCGAGGCCGCGCGCACCGAAGGCGTCCTGATCCTCACGCACCGGCGGCTCCTCGTCGACCAGTTCCGCCGCGAGCTGACCGAGCATGGGTACGGCGGCCGGTTCGCCGACGCTGTGCTCGAGGGCCACACCGCGCCGCGGGCGTCGAACCCGATCACGATCCAGACCTATGCCTGGTTCGCCCGGCACGTCACCGAGATCGCGCGCGACGCGTATCAGCTCGTGATCTGCGACGAAGCGCACACGGCGCTCGGCGAGAAGACCTCGGCCGCGATCCGCAGCCTCTTCGAGCCGGTCTACATCGGCATGACCGCGACCGAGGAGCTGATCGCGAAGCAGGTGTCCGACGTCTTCCCGGCCTCGGTCGACGACCTGCCGCTCGCGGACGCCGCGAGGCGCGGGCTGATCGCGCCGCTCCGCTGTCTGCGCGTGCCGCCGGTCGCGGCGATCAACCAGGTTCCGATCGTCGGCGGCGACTTCGAGGAGCGCGCGCTCGCGCAGGCACTCGACCACGAAGCATTGAACCTCGCCGCGGCGACGCTGTACCGCGAGCGGTTCGGCGACACGCCGGGCATCGTCTACGCCGCGGGCGTCGACCATGCCTACAACCTCGCGACCGCGTTCCGCGCCGCGGGGATCAAGGCGGAGGCAGTCTCGGGACGCACGCCGCCGGTGAAGCTCGCCGAGGTGCTCGCAGCGTACGAGCGCGCCGAGATCGACGTGCTGATCAACGCGATGCTGCTCGCCGAAGGCTGGAACTCCCCGCGCGCGACGATCGTCATGCACCTCGCGCCGACCGCGTCGAAGCGCGTCTACCAGCAGCGGATCGGGCGCATCATGCGCGTCCATCCGCGCAAGGAGGCGGGAATCGTCGTCGACTTCACGCCGAAAGCGGCGACGCACAACGAACGGGTGGTGTCGCTGCACTCGCTCCTCGACGCCGATTTCTACCGCGAGGGCGCGCGCGTCACGCCGGCCCCGCGCCGGCGCATGCAGCGCCGCGCGCGGCGCAAGCTGACGCCGGCGTCGTGGCTCGTTCCGGTCACGCCCGACGTGCTGAGGCGCAAGGTCGTGATCGCGCGCGAGTGGCAGCGCGTCGACCCGAAGTTCCTCGACCAGGACGAGCAGGAGTTCTGGGGTGAGATCGCCGGCCGCCAGCTGCGTTTCGACGAGCGCGCTGCGTTCGTCGAGAAGCTGACGGCGCGCGGCGCGTCGAAGCGCGCGATGGAGACGTTCCTCGCGACGTGCGCAGCGCAGAACCCGAACCGGCGGCTGCGGCTGATCGCGCTCGCCGACCGTGTCTCGATGAAGGTCGAGCGGGCCGACTTCGACGACCTCGTCACGCTCGTCACGCAGGCGCCGCCGTGGGAGAAGGATCGCGCGGCCGGTGTGCGGATCATGCTGCGCGCGATCGCCGACGGGAAGCCCGACGCGCCGGATCAGATCCTCGCGCGGTGGACGTGGAAGCTGTCGCGGGCGGTTCGCAAGCAACTCGACCACAAGGCCTCGCAGGAGTACCCGGACGCGAAGCGGCTGCTCGGCGCGCTCGCGAACTCGCGCGGGCATCGCCACGAGGAGAACGCCGCGAAGCTCGTGAACGCGGCCCTCGAGATGCCGAAGGAGGTCGGGGCGGCGCTGCTCGCCTCCGCCGAGGGCTACACGCCGCGCGCGACGCAGCTGCTCGAGGCCGCCCGCGAGCGCCTGGGCACGATCCAGGAGGTGGCCGGGTGGATCGCCGAGAGCCTGCCGCAGCCGAAGACCGGCCCCGCCCGCTCGCGCCGCAGGCGCCGCCGCAAGAAGAAGCCGGGCGAGGGAGGCCCGCAGGAGCAGCAGGGACAGCAGGCTCAGAGCCAGCCGCAGGCGGCGCCGACGGCAGGCGAGGGAGCAAACGGCGGCGAGCAGGCGAGCCCGCCGAAGAAGCGCCGCCGCCGGCGCAAGAAGCCGGTCGACGCGACAGCGGGCGCCCCGGCCGACGGCGCCACCCCCGCCCCGGCCGAGCAGGCGCCGAAACCGGCCCTGCCGGTCGCGCGCGCCGAAGACGCCGCCTAGCCTTTCTGGACACGTCCCGGGGACAGTCCCCAGGACATGTCTGCGCGAGGCATGAACCGCGCTCGGAGGCTGCGCGTATAACCGAGACGTAACGAATCGGACGCCGGAAGGGTCGACAATTCCACGGTGATCGTTCTGATCGGCATCGGGCTCCTCGCGGGCGTCGTCACGGCGCTCTCGCCGTGCGTGCTGCCCGTCTTGCCCGTGCTGCTCGCCGGCGGCGCCTCCGGGCGCAAGCCGATCCGCATCGTCGCCGGGCTCGTCGTCAGCTTCAGCGTCTTCACGCTGTTCGCAGCGTGGATCCTGGACCAGCTCGGCCTCCCGGACGACCTGCTGCGCAACCTCGCGATCGCGCTCCTCTTCGTGATGGCCGTGACGCTCATCGTGCCGCAGGCCGCGCAGCTGCTCGAGCGACCCCTCGCGGTCTTCTCGCGCTTCCGTCCGAGCGGAGTCGGCGGCGGCTTCTTCCTCGGCGCGACGCTGGGGCTCGTCTTCGTCCCGTGCGCCGGCCCGGTGCTCGCGACCGTGACGGTCGTCGCAGCCCAGAACAGCGTCGGCGTCCGTGCGGTCGTGCTGACCTTCGCCTACGCGATCGGCGCGGCGATCCCGATGCTCCTGATCGCGCGCGGCGGGCGTGAGGCATCAGCCCGTCTGCGGAGCCATGCGGCATCCGTCCGCCTGGCCTCGGGCGTCCTGATCGGGGCGGTTGCGCTCGCGCTCGTGTTCCACCTCGACGATCACATCGCCCAGTTCACGCCGGGCTACACGACGTTCCTGCAGAACAAGATCGAGAGCAACTCGAGCGCGAAGAAGGCAGCTCGCCAAGGTTCGCGGCGGCGGCGGTGCGCTCGCTGCCGTCAACAACACCGGCGGCTCGAAGCTCCCCGACTACGGCGCTGCGCCGGCGATCCACGCCGACGGCGCGTGGATCAACTCGCCGCCGCTGACTCTGCAGCAGCTGCGCGGCAAGGTGGTGCTCGTCGACTTCTGGACGTACTCGTGCATCAACTGCTTGCGCACGCTCCCCCATCTGAAGGCCTGGTACGCGGCCTACCACAAGCAGGGGCTCGACATCATCGGCGTGCACACGCCCGAGTTTGCGTTCGAGCACGTCACCTCGAACGTGCAGGCCGCGGTGAAACGGCTCGGAGTCACGTGGCCGGTCGTGCAGGACAACAAGTACAAGACCTGGGACAACTACTCGAATCAGTACTGGCCCGCCGAGTATCTGATCGACCGTTCGGGCCGTATCCGCCACACGAACTTCGGCGAGGGCGAGTACGGCCAGACCGAGTCGCTGATCCGCACGCTGCTCGGCGTGCACGGCAAGACTGCGCGCAAGGTTGCGAACGCGACGCCGACCGGGCTGATGACGCCGGAGACCTATCTCGGCTTCTCACGGCTCGCGAGCTACGTCGGCTCGAGGCTCGTCCCGAAGGTCGACACGCGCTACACCTTCGCGAAGTCGATCCCGCAGGACGCGGTCTCCTACGCGGGCAACTGGCGGGTCGAGGGCGAGCAGATCGTGGCCGGCCGGGGCGCGCGCCTGCGACTCAACTTCGAGGCCTCGGACGTGTACATCGTGCTCGGCGGCCGAGGGACGGTGCACGCGCTGATCAACGGCAAGCCGGCAGGGACGATCAAGGTCGACGCGCAGCGCCTCTACACGGTGCGCACGGGGAAGAGCTCGATCGACGGGCTGCTGGAGCTGCGCTTCTCGCCCGGCATCCAGGCGTACTCGTTCACGTTCGGCTGAGCTGGGCCCAGCGCGACCGGTTCTCGGAGACGAGCTCCGCCGCGCCGGCCCAGATGACGTCGTGCCCCGCTTCGCGGAGCCGGGCGAACGGCTCCTGCCCGCGCGCGCCGAGCTCGCGGATGCGCGCAGCCTCGTGCACCCCTCGCTCGACCGCAGCCCCGAGCGCAGCGTCGAGCTCCGCCGACGAGCCGTACGCCTCCATGAACACGTGCAGTCGTCGCGCGATCGTCTCGTCCTCGAGCGGCCGGTCCGGCGTCAGCGGGATGAACGACAGGAGCGCCCAGCCGAGATCCCACGACCTTCGGCCGGGTGCAGCGAGATCCCAGTCGATGAACGTCCAGCCGCCGTCGTCCCCGTACACGAGGTTCCAGGGAGCGAAGTCGTTGTGGCAGACGACTTCGGCGACCCCGGTCGGGTCGGCCGAGAGGTCCCACCACTGCGCATCGTCGGGGGGAACGAACGTTGCGGCCACGTCGTGATAGCGCCGGATCAGGCGCGCCACGCCGGCGAGCGCCTCGTCCGACTCGAGCAGCCCGAAGTGCTCCGGCCAGACGACCGCGCCGGTCGCAAACGTCAGCACCTCGCGTCCTTCGGAGTCCAGGCCGAGCACACGCGGCGCCGCACCGAACCCCGCGGCTTCGAGGTGGCCGAGCAGCGCGTGGACGGCGGGCGTCCACGGCCCGACGGGCCGGCGGACGGTGCCGCCCACCCGGACGATCGACTCGTGTGTGTTCCCGCCGCGGAGCGGTTCGCTACTGCCCGCGGGCAACGTCGTCGTCACCGTTCTCGCGATCGCGCAGGAACCGTGTCAGCTCCGCGGCGATCGCGTCACCCGAGGGAAGGTCTGCCTCTTCGGCGAGCTCGTCGACACGCCGCTCGAGCTCCTGGACGTACGCCGAGGTCTCTTCGTCCGAGGCCACGGCGTCGCTGACCTGCTGTGCGTACGAATCGGCGGCCTCGTTGAGCTCCGCGGTATCGACGTCGGCGCCGAGCAGCTCCGACAGCCGGTCGACGAGCGCCTTCGCCGCGCGCGGCGACGGCGTCAGCGAGACGTAGTGCGGCACGGCCGCCCACAGGCTCGCACTCGGGATGCCGGCCTGCATGCACGCGTCGTGCAGCACGCCGACGATTCCCGTCGGGCCCTCGTAGCGTGAAGGCTGCAGGCCGAGCTTCGCGATCAGCTCGGGATCGTTCGCGCTGCCCGTGACGGGCGCGGGCCGGGTGTGCGGAACGTCGGCGAGCAGCGACCCGAGTGTGATCACGAGCTCGACGCCGAGCTCTTTCGCCAGGCCGCTGACGTGATCGGAGAACGAGCGCCACCGAAGGTTCGGCTCGATCCCGAGCAGGATGATCGCGTCGCGGCCGCCACCGGGAAGCGGCGCGTGCAGAAACGTGTTCTCGGGCCACTCGATCTTGCGCGTGAAGCCGTCGACGAGCGACACGAGCGGTCGCGTGGCCTGGAAGTCGTAGAAGCCCTCCGGATCGATGCTCGCGAACTCCACCGCCGCCCACGCGCGCGCGAGATAGGCGCCGGCGAGCGAAGCGCCCTGCCCACCGTCGTTCCAGCCACGAAATGCGGCGATCAGCACGGGCCGCTCGAGTTGCGGCCGCTCGGTGATCCGGAGCTCGTCAGCCATCAGGGCATCCTACGCGGGCGCCACAGGCGGTAGACGAATGCCGTGGCGACCGCCCACACGGTCGCGGCGAGCGTCACGTGGACGATCACGAGCCACCAGGGAAGATGCGTGCGGTACTGCACCTCGCCGACGGTCATCTGCAGCAGCAGCACTCCGAGCAGCACGAGCGCGCCCCGCACATGCGGGCTCTTGTTCCGGACGAGCCAGAGGAGGAGCAGCGCGAACGACAGCCCGAAGACCGCGGTCGCACGCACGTGCCAGTAGACCGCCGGCTGGAACGAGCCGAGGCGCCGGACGACCGTGCTGCCGGGGTGCGGGCCGGCCGCCGTGGCGAGCGTTCCGCTGACGACGAGCACACAGGCCGCAGCACCGACGAGGAGGCCGAACTGCCGCACTCTGCGCGGCACGTCCGAGACGGTGCCGCCACCCGCCTCGAGCGCAAGGATCACCCCGAATGTAAGAACGACGACCGAGAGCAGGAAGTGCGAGAGCACGAGCCACGGATTGAGGTGGAAGTGCACGGTCAGGGCGCCGAGCGGCGCCTGCAGCAGCGTCCCGGCGAAGATCCCGAACGCAAGCAGGCGCAGCCCGCGGGGCGCGGCGATCCACGTGACCAGCGTGACGAGAATCGTGAGGAACGCGAACACGCGGTTCCCGAACTCGATGTACGAGTGGTAGCTCTTCGGCTCGAAGTGATGCGGCTCGCAGCCGGGCCAGTGCTCGCAGCCGAGCCCCGAGCCGGTGAGGCGCACCGTCGCGCCGGTCGCCACGATCAGGATCAGCATCACCGCACTCGCGAGCGCGAGCCGCCGGAACGCCTCTGCCGAGAGCGCGAAACCGCGCAGACGAGCGAACGACTGCGCGCTGGCGTCCATCCGCTGGAACTCTATCCGCCGCCGCAAGCACATTCTGCCTTGCTAAACTGACGTTGACGTAAAGATGAGATTCCTGTCGACACGCCGTCATTCGCCCCACTACAAATGGTGGGTGCTCTCGTGCACGAGCCTCGGCATGCTGCTCGCCACGGTCAACTCGGGAACGCTGATCATCGCCCTGCCCGATCTCGAGCGCAGCCTGAACACCACGCTCCTGCAGCTGATCTGGGTGATTCTCGTCTACATGATCGTCTCGACCGTCCTCGTGCTCACGGCGGGGCGGCTCTCCGACCTCTTCGGACGGAAGCACGCGTACGTGGCGGGGTTCCTGATCTTCTCCCTCGCCTCGCTCGGGGCCGGCTTCGCTGCCAGCGGGACCGAGTTGATCCTCTGGCGCGTGGTCCAGGGCGTCGGCGGCGCGTTCCTCTTCGCGAACGCCGCCGCGCTCGTCACCGACGCGTTCCCGAAGCGCGAGCTCGGCCTCGCCATGGGGACGAACACGATGGTCGCCGCGATCGGGCTCGTGATCGGGCCGGTGCTCGGCGGCGCGCTCGTCGCGATCGCATGGCCGTGGGTCTTCTGGTTCAACGTCCCGTTCGGCCTCGCAGGCTGCATCTGGGGCGCGCTCGTGCTCGAGGAGCGCTCCGGCCGGAGCACCGAGCGCGGTCTCGACCTGCTCGGCGTGACGACCTACATCGTCGGCCTGACCGGGCTCGTCCTCGCCCTTTCCAAGGGCGGGCTCAGCGGCTGGGAGAACCCGCTCGTGATCGGAGGGCTGGCTGCCGCCGCGATCTTCCTGCCCCTCTTCGTCCTGATCGAGCGCCACGGCAGCGCCCCGATGCTCGACCTGGCGCTCTTCCGCAACCGCCTCTTCGCCGCCGCCTCTGCGGCGGCGTTCCTGAACGGCCTCTCGCGGTTCGCGCTGATGTTCCTGTTCGTCTTCTACTTCCAGGGCCCGCAGGGGCAGTCGCCGATCATGGCGGGCCTCGAGCTCGCGCCTCTGGCGATCGGGATGCTGATCGCCTCGCCGATCGCCGGCGTGATCGCCGACCGCCGCGGCTCGCGCGGACTGGCGGCCGGGGGCATGCTCGTGAGCGCCGTCGGCATCGCGGGCATGACGATGCTCCAGGCCGGCACTCCCTACGTCTGGAGCGCCATCTGGCTCGCGATCGTCGGGATCGGCTCGGGCATGTTCAACAGCCCGAACACGGCCGCGATGATGGGCGTCGTGCCGATGCACCGCCGCGGGATCGCAGCGGGCGCGCGAGTGATGCTGCAGAACACGGGCGCCGTGCTCTCGATCGCGTTCGTGATGGCGATCGTCACGGCCGCCGTCCCGAAGGACGTTCTGTTCAAGATCTTCTCGGGCCTCGCCTCCGGGCTCTCCTCCGAGCAGCTGCAGCCGTTCATCTCGAACATGCACGCCGCGCTCTGGGCGCTCGCTGCGGTCTCGCTGCTCGGCGCAGGTATCTCGATGCTCCGCCCGGCGCATGTGCGCGCGGTGGACGACACGATCGGGCTGCGGAGCCCGGCATGACGCTGCGCATCGGCGAGATCGCCGAACGGAGTGGCGTCACGCCGCGGACGATTCGCTACTACGAGGAGCTCGGATTGCTCCCGCGCACGGAGCGCGCCCAGGGCAAGCACCGCGTGTACTCAGAGCTGGATGTCGAGCGGCTGCGGGAGGTGACACGGCTGCGCGACCTGCTCGGCCTGTCGCTCGACGAGCTGCGCTCGATGATCACGGCCGAGGACGTTCGCGCCGAGGTACGTCGACGGTTCCTCGAGACCGACTCGCGCGAGGAGCAGCTCGCACTCCTCGATCAGGCGCTGCCGCACCTCGACACCCAGCTCCAGCTCGTGCGTCGCAGGCTCGGCGAGCTGCAGGAGCTCGAGGCGGACCTCGTCGAGCGGCGCAAGCGCGCCCAGCGGCGCCGCCGCGAGCTGAGCTAGCCGAGGACCACGCCCGCGCCCGCCTCGACCGAGCCGATGCGGGCGAGAAAAAGCCCGGCTCGCGCGAACGCGGCCTCGAGCGCCGGCCCGCGGTCACGCGGGAGCGAGACGAGCATCCCGCCTGCCGTCTGCGGGTCGTACGCGAGCTCCACGAGCTCGGGCGCCACCTCGCCGAGCTCGACGGCGCCGTACTCGCGATTCGCACGCGTCCCGGCGGTCGTGACGCCGGCCCGGGCTGCCTCGAGAGCGCCCGGCATCGCCGGTAGCCGCTCCGCGGCGAGGTTGATCCGGACGCCGCTGCCGAAGGCCATCTCGTGCGCGTGCCCGAGCAGTCCGAAGCCGGTGACGTCGGTGACGGCGTTCGGCGCCGCGGTCCGCAGCACGTCGGCCGCATCACGGTTCAGCGTTCGCATCCATCGGACAGCTTCTGCGGCGTCCGCAACGCCGCGACTGGCGCCGCCGAGCACGAGGGCGGTCCCGAGCGGCTTCGTCAGGAAGACCGCATCCCCCGGCTTCGCGCCCGAGTTGACCCAGATCCCGTGGGGCGACACCGTGCCGATGACGGCGAGGCCGTACTTCGGCTCCGCATCGCGGATCGTGTGCCCACCCGCGAGCAGCGCACCGGCGGCGCGCACCTGCCGCTCGGCACCGTCGAACACCGCGCGCACGACCTCGAGCGGCAGCGCCTCCGGAAACGCAGCGACCGAAAGCGCCAGCAGCGGCACGCCGCCCATCGCGAACACGTCGTTGAGGGCATTCGTCGCAGCGATCGTGCCGAAATCCTCCGGGTCGTCGACGATCGGCGGGAAGAAGTCGATGGTGAAGACGAGCGCCCGCTCGTCGTCGAGCTTGTACACGGCCGCGTCGTCGGGCGGATCGAGCCCGACGAGCAGGTTCTCGGCCTCGGCGGGAACGAACCCGCTCAGCAGCTCCTCGAGCCGCGCCGCCGAGTACTTGGCTGCGCAGCCGCCTGAAGTCGCGAGGTCGGTCAGCTTCATCCGTCCACGGTAACGGCAACGGCGGCCCAAGGACCGCCGTTACCGGGGAGAGGACAGTCGTACGTCCGCTTCGTTCGCCTCGTGCGCGCTCACTCCTTTACGCTCGCCTGATGCCGAGCGCACTCGTCACCGGAGGCTCGTCCGGAATCGGGCTCGCGATTGCGCGCATGCTCCGCGACGAGGGCTACGGCCTGACGCTCGCGTCCCGGACGAAGGACAAGATCGAGGCAGCGGCCAGGGAGCTCGGCGCACAGGCGGTCGCGGCCAACCTGGGCCAGGAAGAGGACTGCATTCGCGCGGTCGCCGAGCACAAGGACCGTTTCGGCGGCATGGACGTGCTCGTCAACTCGGCCGGCATCGGGATCGCCGGCACGGTCGAATCGGTCCAGGCGAAGCACATCGACCTGCAGCTCGGCGTCAACCTGCGCGGACTGCTGCTCGTCACGCGGGAGGCGATCCCGCTCCTCAAGGCCACCCGCGGTTGGATCGTCAACCTCGCGTCGATCGCCGGCACGATGCCGACGCCGAACCTGACGGTCTACGGCGCAACGAAGGCGGCTGTGATCGCGGTCACGCGGTCGCAGAACGCCGAGCTCGACGCCGACGGCGTCCGGTCGATCGCGATCTGCCCGGGCTTCGTCGACACGCCGATGGCCGAGTGGGCCGGTCTTCCCGCCGACGAGATGATCCAGCCGGAGGACTGCGCGGAGATCGTGCGCATGTGCCTTCGCCTTTCGCCGCACGCGCGCATCCCGCAGGTCGTCGTCGAGCGCCTCGGCGCCCGGGACGACGAGGCCTAGGGCGCTCGGAGCGGCTTCACACGCTGCCGCTCGACGAAGCCCGCGAACGCTACACCGTCGACACGCAGCAGCCGGCCGACGCGCACCGCGTCGAGCTGCCCGTCGTGGATGAGCCGGCGAATCGTCTCCGGATGAACGCCGAGGCGGTCGGCGACGTCGCGCACGCTGTAGAGCAAGCCGGTGTCGACGTCCGGTATCACCGTTTCAACGTGACACGGCTGCACCGGCCACACAAGGGCCGGGCGGCCCATCGCGCGCAGCGTCCGGTCCGTGGCAGACGGCGATTCTGCCGTTCGGCCACAACGTTTCTCGCGCTGTTCGACCCTGCCCCGACACCCGCCTCATGCGGCCTGCCTGGACCCCCCGGTCGAATCGTTCGTAGTGCCGGCTCCCCACCTGATAGGGCGCACAACTCGACCCGTGCCTACAGCGGGCCGTCCCACATACCCACGCTCGGATGACCGAGCTTGCCGGCCACGACCGACAGAGCGACCAGCGCAAGCAGGACGAGGCCGCGACGAGCACGGACCACAGCGAGTTTGTTTGCCACAGAGAACACCTCCCCCCGTTAAAAGCGGAAATCCTGGAGCGTCTCGGCAGCGCGGCGGAAGAGCACCGACGCACGGCGTTCGTCGCCACGTTTCGTCGCCAGGTCGCCTTGCGCGATCCACGCCGCAGCGCGATGCGAGGCCGACGACAGTTGGGCAAAGGCATCTTCCGCCGCAGTGAAGGCGGTGTCGGCTTCGTCGAGGCGGTCCTGCTCGAGCAGCGCGCGCCCGAGCACGAGCCGCGCGTTGCCGACCTCGTCGATCATGTCGTCCCGGTCGCCGATGATCTCGAGCGCGTGCAGCGCCTGCTCTTCGGCACGCAGATGGTCGCCGGTGCGCAGGTGCACCTGGGCGAGCGACGAGACGGCCTTGGCGGCATCCTCTTCGCGCCCGATCTCGAGGGCCACCGCGAAGGAGTGCTTCAGGTGCTCGATCGCCTGCTCCGGCTTGCCGAGCAGGAACTCGAGGCCGCCGAGGTTGTTCAACAGCCGGCCGACGTTGGCCCGGTCGGTCAGCTCCTCGTACTGGACCTTCGCCTTCTCGGCGTAGGTGCGGGCGAGGACCCAGTGGCCGTCGCGCTCGGCGAGGATCGATGCCTGGAAGTACGCCTGCCCGAGCGCCCGCGCGTCGTGCATCGCCTCGGCGAGCTCGAGCGCGCGCTCGACGTCCTCGCGCGCCGCCTCGTAATCGCGCTGGCGGCGGTAGCAGCGCGAGCGCCAGGCGAACACGTTCAGGCGTAGCTCGTCGGACGGAAGACCGGAGCGCTCACCGAGCACGAGGGCCTCGTTGAAGAGAGCGACCGCGGTCGAGATGCTCGAGAGCATGTACCGGCAAACCCCCAGGCGGTACAGCACCTCGGCGCGGTCGATGTCGGAGAACTCGGTGCGCTCGGCGAGCGCGCGCGACTCGGCGAGCAGGGCGAGCGCGCTCTTGACGTCGCCGCTGTGTGCGCGCGCCATCGCCTCGCCGTTCAGCGCGCGGACGTGGAGCTCGACCGCGCCGGTGCCGAGCACGGCGGGCAGCGCCCGCGTGTACTCGGAGATCGCGTCGTCGAAGAGGTGGTCCTCGAGGAGGGCGTCGGCGCGGGTGAGGATCGCCTCGGCCTTCGCGCGCTCGTCGGCGGAGACGCCGCTCGCGAGGAAGCCGGCGTCGACGCCGAGCCGGAGCCCGAGCCATTCGATCGTGTCGGCCGTCGGGCGCGTCTTGCCCCGCTCGATCTGGGAGATGTACTCCTTCGAGAAGCGGTCGCCGGCGAGATCGGTCTGAGTCAGCCCTGCGGCGACACGCAGCTGCCGCAGCCGTTCACCCAGGCGAGGTGAGCGCGGCGTGGCTGTCGTACTCACTCGTGCGGCGCGAGGAGTCATGAGACACGCAGCATGCCGGACGCTTCACAGAAAAGCAATCCCCCGAAAGGGACGTCCCCCTAAAGGGTTATGCGAGGGGGTTTTCCGAGTGAAGCGGGGCGACCCGAAATCACTTGACCGAGCTACTTGACACGACGGCACAACGTTCGTACAGTGAGCGAACCTTGCACGGCGGCCGGACGCCAGGCTGAAGTGCAGGGGGAGCGCCAGAGGCGACTTCCGTTTGGATTGGCCGGGCCGCAGAGCCAAGCCGACGGAGGATGCCCAACCGGCGCACCGCCTGACCAGGAAGAGCCCCGGGTGCCGCAGCCGGGGCTTTTCCGCGTCCAGGGGCGCTTTTCGCCGAGACGTGCTGCACGCGTCATCGTTGCCGCTGCGCCGGAGCGATCCTGCCGGCGTTCACGTCTTCGGCGAAATGGCAGGCGACCTGATGCCCGTTCAACTCGCGGAGCACGGGCTCCTCTTCCGCGCAGCGGGTGGGCTGCACGAACGGACAACGCGTGTGGAAGCGGCATGCGGCGGGCGGGTTCTCCGGGCTCGGCAGGTCGCCCTCGACGCGAATGGCGCGACGATTCTGCTCCACCTCCGGATCGGGAATCGGGATCGCCGAGAGCAGCGTGATCGTGTACGGATGCAGAGGGTTCTCGTAGAGGTCGTCCGCCGGCGCGACCTCGACGATCTTCCCGAGGTACATCACGATGATCCGCGTCGAGATGTGACGCACCACGCCGAGGTCGTGCGCGATGAACAGGTAGGTGAGGCGGAACTCGCGCTGGAGGTCCTCGAGCAGGTTGATGATCTGCGCCTGGATCGACACGTCGAGCGCCGACACCGGCTCGTCGCAGACGATGAAGTCCGGATTCAGCGCAAGCGCGCGGGCAAGCCCGATCCGCTGTCGCTGGCCACCGGAGAACTCGTGCGGATACCGGTTCCCCGCGTCCGCGGGAAGCCCGACCACCCGGAGCAGCTCGGCGACCGTGCTCGCGAGCGCCTTCCCCGACGAGACCCGATGCGCGCGGAGCGGCTCACCGACGATCCGTCCGACCGAATGCCGCGGGTTCAGCGACGCGTACGGATCCTGGAAGACCATCTGCATCTTGCGCCGCACCGTCTGCAGGTCGTTCTCCGAGGCCTTCGTGATGTCCTGGCCCGCGAACACGATTCGCCCGCTCGTCGGCTTGTAGAGACGCAGGATCGCGCGCCCGAGAGTCGACTTGCCGCAGCCGGACTCGCCGACGAGCCCGACCGTCTCACCGCGCTCGATCGAAAGGCTGACGCCGTCGACCGCCTTCACGTCGCCGACGTGGCGATCGAGCAGGAGGCCGCTCGTGACCGGGAACCACACCCGAAGGTCGTCCACCTCGACGAGCGGGCCGCCGAGCTCGGCGCGGCTCACGCGGAAGCTCCCGCGCGCGAGAGATCCCAGGCGTCGACGTCCACCGGATAGAAGCAGGCCACCTCGTGCTCCACCTCGACTTCACGAAGCCGCGGGAGCTCCGCCTCGCAGCGGGCCTCGCGATAGCGGCAGCGAGGTGCAAACGGGCAGGAGGACGGAGCCTCGAGCATGTCGCGCGGCTGCCCACCGATCGCCTTCAGCGCGGCGAGGCGTCGCGTGTCCAACCGAGGGACGCTCTCGAGCAACCCGAGCGTGTACGGGTGCCGCGGCCGCGCGAAGATCTGGCGGGCGGTCCCGCCCTCCACGAACGTGCCGGCATACATCACCTCGACCCGCTCGCAGATGCCGGCGACCACGCCGAGGTCGTGCGTGATCATGATCAGCGCGGTATCCCGCTCGGCCACGAGCTCGCGCAGCAGATCGAGGATCTGCGCCTGGATCGTCACGTCCAGCGCGGTCGTCGGCTCGTCGGCGATCAAGAGCTTCGGCTCGCACGCGAGCGCCATCGCGATCATCGCCCGCTGGCGCATGCCACCCGAGAACTGATGCGGATAGTCCTTCAGCCGCGCCCGCGCGTTCGGGATGCCGACCTGGTCGAGCAGCTCTGCGGCGCGCTTCGTCGCCTCCTTCTTGTCCATGCCGAGATGCGTCTCGAGCGGCTCACGGATCTGGCGGCCGATGGTGAGCACCGGGTTCAGGCTCGTCATCGGGTCCTGGAAGATCATCGCGATCTGCCTGCCGCGGATCGCGCGCAGCTGAGAGTCGCTCATCCCCGTCAGCTCCGCATCCTCGAAGCGAGCGCTTCCTGCCGTCACCCGGCCCGCGCGCGGCAGGATGCCAAGGAGCGCAAGGGCCGTGACGCTCTTTCCGCACCCCGACTCGCCCACGATGCCGAGCGTCTCCCCCGGCGCGATGTCGAACGAGATGCCGTTGACGGCGTGCACGGTGCCCCTGTCCGTCCAGAAACGAACCTCCAGGCCGTCGACGGCGAGCAGAGGGACTCGGCCCACTACGCCCGTCCCCGCAACTTCGGGTCGAGCGCTTCACGGAGCCCGTCACCGATCAGGTTGAAGCCGAGCACCGAGAGCACGATCGCGACGCCCGGGTACACGGCGAGCATGGGCGCCGTCTGGAGGTACCGCACGGTGTCCGTCAGCATCGTGCCCCACTCCGGCGTCGCGGGATCCTGGGGCCCGAGACCGAGGAACCCGAGCCCCGCCGCATCGATGATCGCCGTCGCGAGCGCAAGCGTGCCCCCGACGATGACCGGCGAGATCGAATTCGGCAGCACGTGCGACACGAGGATCGAGCGCCGGCGCACGCCGACCGAGCGGGCGGCGAGCACGAAGTCGTTCTCACGTTGGGAGAGCACGGATCCGCGCAGGAGGCGGGTGAAGATCGGCACGTTGACGATGCCGATCGCGATCATCACCGAGACGAGCCCCGGCCCGAGCAGCGCCACGATCCCGATCGCCATCAGGAACCCGGGGATCGCGAGCATGATGTCGACGAAGCGCATCAGCACACCGTCGACCCAGCCACCGAAGAAGCCGGCAATCGATCCCAGGACGATGCCGAGCGAAAGCCCGACCGTGACGGAGACGATGCCGATGAGCAACGAGAGCCGCGCGCCGTAGAGGATGCGCGAGAGCTCGTCGCGTCCGAGGTCGTCGACACCGAGGAGGTGCTCCCACGAGGGGCCGGGACAACATCCGTGGACGATCAGGCTCAGGTCCTGCGCACGCGGATCGTAGGGCGCAAGCAGCGGTGCGAAGAGCGCGATGAACACGAAGATGCCGACGAGGACCGCGCCGACGACCGCGCTCGGATTCCGGCGCAGCCGCCGGAACGCGTCCGCCCACAGGCCGCCCTGCCCGCCCTGGCCGCCCTCGAGCATGACCTCCCGGGATTCGATCTCGGTGAGTGACACCGTCTACTTCCTTCCGAGCCGGATCCGCGGATTGATGAGCCCGTACGAGATGTCCACGAGCAGGTTCACGAACACGACGATGATCGCGACGAACAGGATCCCGCCCTGGATCACGGGGTAGTTCCGGTCGCTGATCGCCTGGCGAAGCCAGGAGCCGATGCCGGGATACGCGAACACCGTCTCGGTCAGAATCGCTCCGGAGAGCAGGAGCCCCACCTGGAGACCGACGATCGTCGACACGGGTAGCAAGGCGTTGCGGAGCACGTGCCTCAGGTCGACGGTGCGCGGGGGCAGCCCCTTCGCCCGGGCAGTGCGGATGTAGTCCTCGTTCTGGACGTCGAGGACGGCCGCACGGGTGATGCGGGTGATGATCGCGAGCGGGATACAGCCGAGCGCGATCGCGGGCAGGATCAGGTGCTTGACCACGTCCCAGAAGGCACCCCAGTCACCCGCCAGGATGGCGTCGAGCAGATAGAAGTTCGTCGGGTGCGGGATGTTGATCAGCACCGAGATCTGGCCCACGGTCGGAAGCCAGCCGAGCCGGACCGCGAAGATGTACTTGAGAATCAGCGCGAGAAAGAAGATCGGGATCGAGATCCCGAGCAGCGAGACCCCGAGGGACGCGTGGTCGAACGCCGTCCTGTGTCGTTTGGCCGCGAAGAATCCCAGTGGGATGCCGAGCAGGATCGAGAACCAGGCGGCGGCGAGCGCGAGCTCGACGGTAGCCGGGAAGCGCTGCTCGATCTCGGTGAGCACGGGTTGGCGCGACGTGATCGACGTGCCGAGCTTGAGCTCGCTCGTCTCCCTCAGATAACTCCAGTACTGGACGTAGATCGGCTTGTCCAGTCCGTACTGATGGTCGATCTCGTGGATCGTCTGAGGGGTCGCACGCTCTCCGAGCAGCGCTTGCGCCGGACTGCCCGGAAGCGCCCTGATCCAGACGAACACCAGGATCGAGAGGCCGAGCAAGATCGGAACGAGCAGAAGCAGGCGACGGATGACGAACCGGAGCACGGGGTGATGGTGCCTACGTCAGCGCCGCCGAGGTGCGGTTCCGGAGGCCGGCCGTGGCCGGCCTCCGGAACGCAGACGGAATCAGCCGACCGACACGCTCGAGAAGAGCTGGATGTCGACCGGGCTCGGCACGTAGCCGCTCACGTTCTTCGTGAACGCAAGCGCCGGGCTCGTGTGCACGTACGGCACACCCGGGAGGAACTGCATCAGCATGCGGTTCGCCGCCTGATACAGGGCCACGCGCTTCGCCAGTACCGGCTCGTCGCGCGCCTTGGTGAGGATGTCGAAGATCGCCTTGTTGTTGAAGCCCCACTGCTTCTGCGGCGTGCGGAAGAAGACGCCGTCGAAGTCGTCGGGGTCACCGAAGTCACCGGTCCAGCCGTAGAGGTAGACCTGTGCCTTGCCGTCCTGGACGCCACCGAGATAGTCGGGGTTCCAGGGGGCCGCGTGCGGGACGACCTTGAACCCGGCCTTCGTCAGGCTCGCTGAAAACGCCTGGAAGTTCTTCGCCGGGTCCGGCATGTACGGCCGCGACACGCTCGTCGGGTACCAGAAGCTGATCTTCACCGGCAGCTTCAGACCGGCCTGCTTCAGGAGCGCCCTCGACTTGGCAGGGTTGAATGCATATGTCTTGACGTTGTTCGCATAGCCGAAGAGGCTCGGCGGCTGGAACTCCTTCGCCACGACACCACGTCCGCCGTAGAACGCGCTCACGACGCTCTGACGGTCGAGGCCATACGCAATCGCCTGCCGCACCTTGAGGTTGTTCATCGGCGGGATCGACTGGTTCATGCCCACGATGCCGACGTTGAACGGCGGCCGCGAGAGCAGCTGCAGGTTGCTGTCACCCTTGATCGTCGAGATGTCCTCCGGCTCGACCAGGTCGTAGCCCTGGATCTCGCCGTTCTGCAACGCCTGGAGACGGGCTGCGTTGTCGGCGATCGGCCGGAAGATCAGCTGGCTGAGAATCGCCGGCTTGCCCCAGTAGTTCGGGTTGCGGACGAGCACGAGCTTGTCGCCACGCGTCCACGACGACAACATGAACGGGCCCGTTCCGGTCGGATGATCCGTCGCGTACGTCCCGGTCGGATGGAAGACGCCGCTCGCGTCGACCGACCCCTGGTTCGCACCGTACTTCTGCATCGCCGTCGGGCTGCCCATGAAGAAGGACGGCAGGGAAAGCGCGCCGAGGAACGACGCCGACGGAGCTGTGAGATTGATCGTCACGGTCGAGCCGTTCACGACCTTGCAGCTCCTGAACAGGCTCCCCTTGGGGGCCCCCGACTTCGCGTCGTAGGTATGGAACCCGCCGAACACCGTCTGCCAGTAGTAGGTGGCACTCGGGTTCTGGAACGAGCCGGTGAAGTTGTACCAACGGTTGAAGTTGAAGCAGACCGCAGCCGCATTGAACGGTGTGCCGTCGCTGAACTTGACGCCGTTGCGAAGCGTGAAGGTCCACGACTTCCCGTCTTCGGATCCCTTCCACTTGGTCGCGAGCGAGGGGACGACAACGGTCGTGCCGGGCTTCAAAGCCACGAGGCCCTCGTACATCTGGATGATCACGCGGCCGGACTCTCCGTCCGAGATCAGAGCACCGTCGAGTGCGACCGGATCGGCCGACGAAGCGAACACGAGCGTCGAGCTCGCGGACGAGTGGGTTCTCGCGCCGTAGGCAACTGCCACGACCACGAGAGTCAGAAGGCCAAGCGCGAGCGAGGCCTTCCAGAATTTGCGCATTTGTGTCCTTTCGCTGGTTCAAGAGCGGCAGCGGCCGCGGGGCCAGACAGTATGAACGATCTGTAAATCGAGCCGGCCAAAATCCAAACCGTTCACTTTCGACCGGCGCGGGACGCTCGTGTGCCCCGGCAGATCCGTCAGGATCCGTGCTCGTGCTGTCCGAGCGCTCCCTCACTTCCGCCGAACTGGCCGAGTTGTCCGACTTCCTCAGGATCCCGAGCATCAGCGCCGATCCTGAGCGGAGCGAGGACATCGCCGCCGCCGCCGACTGGATCGTCGGGCTCGTCCACCGTGCCGGCGGAGAAGCAGCGGTGGTCGAGCGGGGCGGACGGCCCCTCGTCGATGCACTGATTCCCGCGAGCCGCAACCCGGCCGCGGCAAACGTCATCCTCTGCTACGGGCACTTCGACGTTCAACCCCCGGAACCGCTCGAGTTGTGGGACAGCGATCCGTTCGCGCCCGAGGTACGCGACGGCTGGCTCTACGCGCGAGGAGTCGCCGACGACAAGGGACAGCTGTGGGCGCTCCTGCGCGCCGCGGCCGACCTGGCGGCAGAAGGGGATCTGCCGGTCAACGTTCGTTTCTGCTGCGACGGCGAAGAAGAGATCGGCGGAACCTCGACCGTCGAGTTCCTCGAGCACGAAGCGGGCGACGCGAAGGCTTGCGTGATCTTCGACGCTCCGATGCTCGACGCGGAGACGCCCGTCTTCACGGTCGGCTCGCGCGGGACGCTCTATCTCCATCTCGAGGTTCGGACCGGTGAGCGGGATCTCCACTCGGGCATGTACGGCGGAGCCGCCTTGAACGCGCTCCACGTCCTCGTCGCTTCGCTGAACCGGGTGCTGCAGGTGGGTGGACGGCTGCCGCAGCCGTTGCAGACCGACCTGCTCGCGCCGGATGACGGCGAGATCGAAGGGTGGCGCGCGCTTCCGAACGGCGCAGACCTGCTGGAGGCGCAGGGCGCCGTGCCGGCCGACGAAGCCGCCGCCGACGAGTTCTACCTCCGGACCTGGGTCCTGCCGTCCCTCGACATCAACGGGATTGAGGGGGGATCGCCCGTCCTTCAGAAGACGATCGTCACCTCCTCGGCGCGCGCGAACCTGTCAATGCGACTGGCGCCGGGACAGACAATCGAGAGGCTCGTCCCGATCCTCGAGCGACTGCTGTCGGACGGCCTCCCCGAGTTCGCTCGGCTGACCGTCGAGGTCGTCGCGTCTTGCGACCCGGGCCTCGCGGCCGCCGACTCGCGCGCCGTCGCCCTTGCGGCCGATGCCTTCGAGCGGGCGACCGGCAAGCGGCCGCTCCTGCTCCGGAGCGGCGGCTCGCTGCCGATCATGCCGCTGCTCGATCGTCTGGGGATCCCGGCTGTCGTGACCGGGTTCGACTGTCCGGCCGGCAACGCGCACGCTCCGAACGAACGCATGCTCGTCGATCACCTCGCGCTCGCAATCGCCGCGGCGCGTGAGGTGTTCCTCTCGTTCGCCGACCTCTGACGGGCCTGGGCGCCGGAGCCACGTTCGATTGGCCCCGGCGCCCGTTCTCGCCGTCTACATGTTCGGGCAGTTCGCGGAACTGCCCGTGCCCGGCGACGGCGCAGTCGTCGAGGGCGCGGTCGTCGACGGGGTGGTCGTCGTCGAGGGAGTGGTCGCGGTCGTGGTCGTGCCCGAAGATGTGCCGTTGGCGGCGCTTGCGACTGCGACGACTCCACCGCCGAGTGCTCCGGTGCACGCGAGCGTCGCGAGCAATTTCCGTGTGCCTGGACCCATGATCTACCTCCTTTCGCGTTCGGTTGACTGACGTGCAGTCAAGCGGCGCGATTTGCGAGATCGATGTGGATCGGCGGTGAACTGCCTGGGCGTCCGGAGGTGGTCGATCTAGACGTGCATCCAGCGCCTGCGCTCGGTGCGCACACGCTGCAGGTCGTCGCCGAGCAAGCCGCCGAGCCGTGCGTCGACGGTGGCGAGGAGGCCGTTTGCGACGAAGATCCAGCCCTCCGCCACCGGATCGCGATCCGGGTGGAGCTCGCCGAGGGCCTGGCCGCGGCGCACGACGTCCGCGAAGAACGCGTGCACCTCGCGGATCTGCTGCTTCAGCGCGGCGGCGATCACCTCGTCCTCGGCGGCTTCGGAGAGCGCCTGGATCCACAGGTCGACGAGCCGGATGCGCACCTCCGAGGTCATGTAGGCGTCGGCGACCGCGCCGAGGCAGCCCTTCGGATCGGCGGCGAGCGCCGCCTCGCCCACCTCGCGGAACTGGCGCCACGCCTCGTCGAGACAGGCGAGGTAGAGGTCGCGCTTCGAGCCGAAGTGACGGTAGACGATCGGTTCCGAGATGCCCGCCTCGCGCGCGATCTCGGCCGTCGTCGCGCCGCGGTAGCTCGACGCGCCGAACACGGTGCAGGCCGCGTCGAGCACGGCCTGACGCCGCGCATCCGCGGTGAGGCGCGGCTTGGTCTGGGTCACGCCGACGCCGCCTCGGCGAGCGCGTCGGCCGCCGGGCGCTTGAGCTCGATCTTCCGGATCGCGAGCACCGCAACGGCCGCGCCCGCGAGGCACAGGACCGAAGCCACGCGCAGCGCGTCGTGAAACCCGGTGAGGAAGTCGGAGCCGCTCGCGACGATCGCGCCCATCACGGCGATCCCGAGCGACCCGCCGACCTGACGCGCCGAGTTCAGCACGGCGGAGCCGACACCTGCCTTGTCGACGGCGACCGCGCTCATCGCCGCAGCGGTGATCGGCGTCATCGTCAGGCCCATGCCGAACCCACCGAGCAGCAGCCCGGGAAGGAGCGCCCAGAAGCTCTCGCTCACACCGAGCGTCGCGAAGTAGAAGAGCATCAGGCTCAGCAGGGTCATGCCCGCGCCGACGAGCCAGCGCGACCCGATGCGGTCGGTGAGAGCGCCTGCACGCGGGGCGATCAGGATGATCAGGATCGTCATCGGCAGGAAGCTCGCTCCTGCTTCGACCGGCGAGTACCCGAGCACGTTCTGCATGTAGAGCGACACGTAGAAGAACGTCCCGAACATCGCGAGCCCGACGAAGAGCATCGAGGCGTTCGCGCCGCTGAACGTGCGGTTGCGGAAGAGCGAGAGGTCGAGCATCGGCGCCCGCTGGTGCCGCTCGAGCAGCACGAAGGAGATCAGCGAGACCGCGGCAACGGCGAAGGCGCCGAGGATGCGTGGGGACGACCAGCCGTAGCTGTTCGCCTCGATGAACGCATACGTCAACGAGAAGAGGCCGAGGGCCGACGCCGTGAGCCCCGGCACATCGAGGCGCTGATCGGCGGACGAGTCGCGCGACTCGTCGATGAAGAGCGGAATCGCGAGCAGGCCCAGGAGCCCGATGGGAACGTTGATGAAGAAGATCCAGTTCCAGTTGACGTGCTCCGTCAGGAGGCCACCGACGAGCGGGCCGATCGCGAGTGCCATCGCCGACACGCCGGCCCAGATCCCGATCGCACGGCCGCGTTCACGCGGCGCGAACGTCGCAGCGATGATCGAAAGCGTCGCCGGGTTCATCAGCGCTCCACCCAGGCCCTGCACGATCCGCGCGCCGATCAAGAAGCCGCCGTTCGGGGCGAGCCCGCAGGCGAGGCTCGCGCCGGTGAAGATCGCGAGGCCGATCATGAAGATGAGACGCCGCCCGACGAAGTCCGCGAGCTTGCCGCCGATCAGCATGAACGCCGCGAAGGTCAGCGCGTACCCGGCCACCACCCACTCGAGCTCGGAGAGCGACATGTGCAGCGAGCGGCGCATCGACGGCAGCGCAACGTTGACGACGGTGTTGTCGAGCATGATCATGAACAGCCCCACCGACACGGCGGCGAGCGTCCACCACTTCTTGTTCTCCGGCGTCACGAAACGCTGCATCTTTCGGCTCCCCTCGATGTTAGTCCACGCTAACTTAGCAGACGCTAACTCGGCGGCGCGCCAGTAGGGTGGCGCCCGTGACCGACGTCGTCTGGCGGCCCGATGAGGCCGTCCTCGAGCACGCGAATGCAAGCCGGCTCCTGCGCCGGTCGGGGGCGGCCGACTGGGCCGAGCTCCTGCGCCGCTCGTGCGCGGAGCCCGACTGGTTCTGGCCGCTCGTGATCGACGACGTGGGCCTCGAGTTCGCCCGTCCCTGGGAGTCGGTGCTCGACGACTCGCGCGGCCCCGAGTGGGCGACGTGGTTCAACGGCGGCACCGTCTCGATCCCGCACAACTGCGTCCACCGGTGGGCGCATAGCCGCCCCGACGCGATCGCGGCGGTCGGTCTCGGCGAGGACGGCTCGCGGCGCGAGCTGAGCTTCGCCCAGCTGTCGCGCGACGTCACCCGGCTCGCGGAGCTGCTCGTCGCGCACGGAGTCGAGCCGGGCGACCGCGTGGCGATCTTCCTGCCGATGTCGCCGGAAGTCGCGATCGCCTCGCATGCGGTCGCGCACATCGGGGCGATCCAGGTCCCGGTCTTCTCGGGCTTCGCGGCGCCGGCGGTCGCGCAGCGCCTGCAGGCGAGCGAGGCGAAGGTGGTGATCACGCAGCGCGAGTCTTCGCGGCGCGGCAAGACGATGCCGATGCTCGCCATCCTCGAGCAGGCACTGCTCGAGTCGCCGTCGGTCGAGCATGTCGTCCTCGCGCCGTTCGAGCTCGACGACCAACCCGGCGTCCTGCCCGCGCTCGACGTCCCTCGGAGACCCCGTACCTCCTCACGTACACCTCCGGCACGACGGGAACGCCGAAGGGCGTCGTCCACGTGCAGGGCGGCTTCCTCGTCTCCGATCGCGCGAGAGGCCTGTTACCAGGCCGACGTGCACGCGGGCGACGTCGTGCACTTCGCGACCGACATGGGCTGGATCATGGGCCCGTGGACGCTCGTCGGCGTCGGCGCGCTCGGCGGCACGATCGTCTTCGCGGAGGGCGCGCCCGACTGGCCGACGCCGGACCGTCTGTGGCGCACGGTCGAGCAGGAGCGCGTCACCTCGCTCGGCCTCTCGCCGACGCTCGCGCGGGCGCTCCTGCCGCACGGCGACCCCGTCTCACGACCTCTCGTCCTTGCGCACGTTCGTCACGACGGGCGAGCCGTGGAACCCCGAGCCGTACCGGTGGCTGTTCGAGAACGTCGGCGGCTCGCGCGTGCCGGTGATCAACTGCACCGGCGGCACCGAGGTCGGCGCCTGCTTCCTCTCGCCCACTCCGATCGGGCCGATCAAGGCGTGCTCGGTCGGCGGGCCGGCGCTCGGCATGGCGATGGACGTCGTCGACGACGCCGGCGAGTCGCTCGTCGGCACCGGCGAGGTCGGCGAGCTCGTCTGCCGCAGGCCGTTCCCGGGCATGACGCGCGGCTTCTGGCGCGACCCCGAGAAGTTCGTCGAGACGTACTGGTCGCGCATCCCCGGCGTCTGGGTGCACGGCGACTGGGCCTCCGTCGACGCAGACGGCTTCTGGTTCCTGCACGGGCGCTCCGACGACACGCTGAACATCGCGGGCAAGCGGGTCGGCCCCGCCGAGCTCGAGTCCGCCGCGGTCGGCCATCCGGCCGTGCGCGAGGCCGCGGCGATCGGCGTGCCGCACGAGGTGAAGGGCGAGACCGCGTGGATCTTCTGCTGCCTGCTGCCGGGCAACGAGCCGTCGGCCGAGCTCGCAGTCGCCGTGTCGGCAGCGGTCAGTGACGAGCTCGGCAAGGCGTTCAAGCCTGACCGCATCGTCTTCGTGGACGCACTGCCGAAGACGCGCTCGGCCAAGATCGTGCGTCGCGCGGTCCGCGCGACCGCACTCGGCACCGATCCCGGCGACCTGTCGTCGCTCGAGAACCCCGAGTCGCTCGCGGCGATCGAGGCGGCCGTTGTCTAGGCGCGTCGCGCTGGTCACCGGCGGCGGCCGCGGGATCGGCGCGAACGTCGCGCGTGCGCTCGCAGGCGACGGCTGCGACGTCGTCGTGACGGCGCGGTCGCGCGATCAGATCGACGACGTCGCCGCGCGAGATCGGCGGCCGCGCGATCGAGATGGACGTCACGTCGCGCGAGTCGGTCGAGCGCGGCTTCGCCGAGACCGGGCCGATCGAGCTCCTCGTGGCGAACGCGGGCATCGGCACTCGAGGAGCGACGCTGGAGCTCGAACCGCCGACTGGTGGCGGACGTTCGAGGTGAACGTGCTCGGCGTGCACCTCTGCTGCCGCACGGCGATCCCGGGCATGCTCGCGCGCAGGCGCGGCCGCATCGTGATCACCGGCAGCGGCGCGTCGTACCTGCCCGGGCAGCGTCGACCGCGTACCGCGCCTCGAAGGCGGCGGTCGGCCGCTACGCCGAGACGCTGAACAACGAGCTCGAGGGCCTCCCGTGTTCGTCATCTCAGCCCGGGCCTCGTGAGGACGGCGATGACCGGGGGTTCGTCGCGGACGATGCACCGTGGACTCCGCCGGAGCTCGCACCCGAGCTCGTCCGCAAGCTCGCGACCGGCAGCTACGACGCGCTCGCGGGGCTGTACCTCCATGCCGAGCACGACGACGTGGACGAGCTGCTCGCACGCATCGACGACGTGCGCGAGCACGACCTGAACGCGATCCGCCTGCAGCGGTAGCGGTCACTGCCGCGGTTCGACCCAGAGCGCCTTCGCGATCCCGAGCAGCTCACCGGTGTCGGTGAACAGCGCGGTGCCGGCGCCGTGCTTTCGGCCTTCGCTGTCGAGATGCCAGCCGACGACGACGCAGCGCTCGCCGGCTCCCGGCACGCGGTCGACGCGCGCCGTCAGCCGCGCGAGCACCACCGTCCCGCGTCCGGCCGCGCCCGTCGCATAGGCGCCGGCGCAGTCGAGCGCCGCCCACACGAACTCGGGGCCGACCGTGTCCTCGCGCACGGTCCACGTCGCCGCGTAAACCTCGCGGTCGGCAACGGGCCCGGCGAAGATGCGCAGGCCGTCGCCCTCGGCGCGCGCTGCGCCGCAGACGAAGCACTGCGGGAACGGCGAGTCGACGTCGGGCGTCTCGGCCGCGAGCGCGTCGCCCCACGAGACGGGATCGGGCGGCGAGAGCCCGACCGGTGCCGCGCGCGCCTCCGCGACGAGCGCGTGGTCGTCCCAGACTCGGCCCTCGTCGTCCAGCCGCAGCACCTCGTCGAGCGGCGGCGGCAGCCGGAGGGTCACCTCCACCTCCGCGCCGCCGAGCTCCCGCGCGATCACGCCGGCGGAATAGCCGCCGTTCCCCGACGAGTCCGGGCCGCGAAAGCGGCCGGCGATGAGGATGGCCATACTGGCGCCAGTATGCGTGCCGACAGACTGCGGCTCTACCTGATCGTCGTGCTCGCCGCCGCGGCGGTGCTCAGCGTCGTCGGGAACAAGCTCCACTCGCCCTTCCTCGGCTGGGTGAGCTTCGCCGTCTTCCTCGGCGCGCTCACCCTCTACGTCACCTGGCGGCGCGCTGCCATCAAGGAGCGTCGTGGTAGAGTTTTCGACCGAGAGGCGAAAACTACCGATGAGACTCGCACTCGCCCAGATCAATAGCGTCGTCGGCGACATCGACGGGAACGCGGCCCGCGTCGTCGAGTGGCTCGGTCGGGCGCGGGAAGCCGGCGCCGATCTCGTCCTCTTCCCGGAGCTCGTCGTCACCGGCTACCCGCCCGAGGACCTGCTCCTCCGCCCCGGCTTCATCCGCGCGTCGCGCCGCGCGGTCGACGGGATCGCGAAGGCGACGCACGGCATCACCGTGCTCGTCGGCGCGCCGCACCTCGACGCCGATCTCTACAACGCGTGCTTCGTGCTCGCGCACGGCGAGGTGCGCAACATCTACCGCAAGCGCTACCTGCCGAACTACGGCGTCTTCGACGAGGACCGCTACTTCGCGCCGGGCGACGACCTCGTGCTGTTGCGGTTCGGCGACGTCGTCGTCGGGCCGACGATCTGCGAGGACATCTGGGTGCCCGGCCCGCCGGCGACCGACCTCGCGCTCGCGGGCGCGCAGCTCGTCGCGAACATCTCGGCGTCGCCGTTCCATGTCGGCAAGGATCGCGAGCGCGAGGAGATGCTGAAGGTGCGCGCGACCGACAACTCGTGCTTCGTCGCGCTCTGCAACGCGGTCGGCGGGCAGGACGAGCTGATCTTCGACGGGCATTCGGTCGTCATCGACGACGAAGGCGACGGTGCTCGCGCGCGCCGCCGGCTTCGAGGAGGAGCTGCTGGTCGTCGACATCGACCCGGTCGCAGCCGTCGGACGGCGCCTGCGCGACGTTCGCCGCCGCGCGCTCGCACGCGACAGCGCGCCGGCCGAGCTCACCGAGGTCGAGCTCGCGCCCCCGCGCGAGCAGGCCGAGGCCGCCCATCCGGCGCTCGCTGCGCAGCTCGACGAGCTCGAGCAGATGCGCCTCGCGCTCGAGCTCGGGCTGCACGACTACGTGACGAAGAACGGCTTCGGCGACGTCGTGATCGGCATCTCGGGCGGGATCGACTCCGCGCTCACCGCCGCGCTCTGTGTCGAGGCGCTCGGCGCCGACCGCGTCCACGGCGTCTCGATGCCGTCGCGCTACTCGTCGGAGGGCACGCGCGGCGACGCACAGCGGCTCGCCGATGCGCTCGGCATCGACTTCCGCGAGATCGCGATCGAGCCGATCGTCGAGGCGTACACCGGCGCGCTCGCGCGAGCACTTCGCGGGCCGCGACACGGACCTCACCGAGGAGAACCTGCAGGCGCGCATCCGCGGCACGCTGCTGATGGCGCTCTCGAACAAGTTCGGCTGGCTGGTGATCGCGACCGGCAACAAGTCCGAGCTCTCGGTCGGCTACTCGACGCTCTACGGCGACCTCGCCGGCGGCTTCGCGCTGATCAAGGACGTCTACAAGACGGACGTGTTCCGGCTCACGCGGTGGTTGAACGAACGGGCGGGCCGCGAGCTGATCCCGGCGTCGATCATCGAGCGCGCGCCGAGCGCGGAGCTGCGTGCCGACCAGCGCGACGAGGACTCGCTGCCGCCGTATCCCGCAGCTCGACAAGGTGCTCGAGGCGTATGTCGAGCTCGACCGCTCGCGCGAGGAGCTCGGCCAGGACGGCTTCGACCCCGAGGTGGTCGACCGGGCGCTCGCGATGATCGACCGGGCGGAGTACAAGCGCCGCCAGGCGCCGCCGGGCGTGAAGCTGCGGCCGAAGGCCTTCGGCCGCGACCGCCGCACGCCGATCACGAACCGCTGGCCCGGCTAGAGGCTTGATGTGGAATTGCGTGCTTGCGAGGCCCAGACAGAACAGCTCGCCCGGGTCGAGCACGCATTCTGGAAAGCTGTGCACAGCGGTGATGCGTCATAACCGACCCGGGCGGATGCGCCGCTCCGGGCCACCAACCGCATGCGCGTGCATTTCACATCAAGCCTCTAATTGACGAGGCGGTCGAGCGCGACGCCGAGCAGCGGCAGCGACAGCGTCAGCCCGTAGCTGATCCAGCCGACGACGACGAGCGTCGGCTTCGTCACCTGCTCTCGGCCCTCGCGGATCTCCTCCTGCAGGCGCGGACCGAGCACGAAGTTGTGCATGTACGACACCGCGACGAGGCAGAGCGCCGAGCGCGACCTTCACCCAGAACACGATCTGGAACGCCGGCCGGTGCTCCCAGTCGCGCGCCGCGAGCGCGACGCCCGTCAGCGCGGCCACGAGCAGCGCGCCGTACCCGAGCGGACGCCAGCGCAGCCCGAGCTCCTTCATCGCGCGGCCGCGCGGCTCGCCCTCGAGCGTGCGGATCGCGGGGACGCCGACGAAGATCGAGCGCCGTCGTGCCACCGACCCACACGATCGCGGCCAGCAGGTGCACCACTACCAGGACGGCCGTCACGCCGCCACCCTACGCACGAGCTGCGCGAGCTCCGGCGGCGACGATCTCCTCGTGCGGATGGTCGAGCTCGTCGAGCGTCCACCACCGCACCTCGGTCACGCCCTTCGGGCGTCATGTCGATCGTCGGCTCGGGGTCGTGGTGCGTCGATCCGCACGACGTAGAAGCGCTCGAACTGATGCAGGAGGCGAGCCTGCCAGGGAAACGTCACGTCACGCTCGTGCACCACAGGACCGAGCTCGAAGCCGTCGAGGCCTGCTTCCTCGCGCAGCTCACGGCGCAGTGCCTGCTCGTCGGTCTCGCCCGGATCGATGCCGCCGCCGACCGTCGCCCACCACGCGTGCCCGGAGACCGGATGCTGGAAGCGAACGAGCAGGACGCGGCGCTCCGCATCGACGACGAGAGCGCGCACTGCCTGGCGCTTCGCCGGCTCGAGCCATTCGCGCAGCGCGCGGAACCACCGCAGGCGCTCCTCGTACGGGACGGCGGCGTTGGCCGGCGATGTCGACGGCAGCACATAGAGCCCCGTCGACCCGAGCGTTCGCAGCTGCGGCCCGAGCTCGGGGCGCTCGCCGAAGAGACCGCGGTACGCCTCCTTGCCGACGAACGCGAAGGCCACGCGGCCGCAGAGCTCGCGCCACGCTGCTCGAGCCGGCCGGAGTCGAAGTCGCCGCGCCGCAGGTCGCCCGAGCCGGGCGTCGTGCGGTAGGCGGCGTTCGTCACCCCGAGGCCGAGCTCGAGCAGCGAGAACTGCTCGTCCGGCTCGAAGAGCCGCGGCGTGAAGCCTGCGTCGTGCAGCAGCCGCCAGAAGTCGTTGCGCGGATTGGCGAAATGCGGCGGATGCGGCGGCGGAGACGCGGCCGGGGTTGATGCCGCAGAAGACGCAGTGAAGCCCGGGCGCGAGGACGTCGGGGACGGCGCTCGGAGTGGGATCAGGAGGGCTTGCGGCCACGCGGCTTACAGCGTGGCATGCGTTGCGTCCACGTCGCGGTGCAGAACCACGAGCTCGGCAGCGGCGGCGCCGGCCGGCGCCCGGCGGAGGCCTGGCGCTGCGGACGCCGCGCCGTCCACGTGCGGCAGCGTCCGCGTCACGCGGCCTCCTCCTCGAGGCCGCGCAGGTCCAGCCGCTCTTCGAACAGCTCGCGCAGGCGCTCGCCGGCGCTCGTCCGGTTCACCGGGTGGTCTGCCGACCCGCACGATGCTGACGCGCCCCTCGCCGGGCCCGCCGTAGCATCCGGGCATAGCACTCGGCCTCGGAGAGCGTCCTGAGCCTCACGGGCCCGAACCCTAGGACCGGGTCGGACGGAGCGGGTCGGTACCGTTCGCCACGTGCCGACACGCGCGAAGGTCTTCGAGTACGCCGCCGAGGTCGACCGCGCGGGACGCATGACGATCCCCGGCGGCGCGCAGATCGACCCGCCGGAAGGCTGGTCGGCGGATCACCTGCTGCTCGCAGCGCTCATCCGCTGCTCGATCGACAGCCTCGCGTTCCACGCGCGCCGCGACGGGCACGAGGTCGCCGGCGGCGGGCCAGGCGCGCGGACGATCACGAAGGCGACTCCGGAGGCCGCTACGCGTTCGTGTCGATCGACGTTCGCATCGACGCTCAGCTGACGCCGCGCGCCGACCGACCTCGACGAACTGACCGCAAGGCCGAGCGCGACTGCTTCATCGGCGCGTCGCTGAACGTGAAACCGAGCTACGACTGGCAGCTCTCGTGACTGCGACAGCGACGACGATCGAGGCGGTGCGCGCGCGGTTCACGGCGCTGCAGCGCCCGCTCGCGTTCTTCGACGGGCCCGGCGGCACGCAGGTGCCCGACTCCGTGATCGAGGCGATCGCCGGCTATCTGCGCGCAGCTCGAACGCGAACATCGGCGGGCCGTTCGCGACGTCGAACGCAACCGACGAGCTGTCCGAGCGGGCGCACGCGACCGCCGCCGGCTTCCTGAACGCGACGCCGGACGAGGTGCTCTTCGGCGCGAACATGACGACGCTCAACTTCGCGCTGACACGCGCTGCGGCACGTGACTGGCAGGAGGGCGACGAGATCGTCTGCACGCGGCTCGACCACGACGGGAATGTCGTCGCCGTGGCTCCAGCTCGCGCGCGACAAGAGCCTGACCGTGCACTTCGCCGACGTCGACGACGACTGCCGCCTCGACCTCGACCACCTGCGCTCGCTCGTCACCGAGCGCACGCGCGTCGTCGCGTTCCCGTGGGCCTCGAACGCGGTCGGCACGGTGACGCCGGTCGCCGAGATCGCTGCGCTCGCCCACGAAGCGGGCGCGCTCGCGTGGGTCGACGCGGTGCACTACGCGCCCGCACGGCCCGATCGACGTGCAGGCCGCCGGCGCCGACGTCCTGCTCTGCTCGCCGTACAAGTTCTACGGCCCGCACCTCGGCCTCGCCTTCGGCAGGCGCGAGCTGCTCGAGTCGTGGCGGCCGTACAAGGTGCGCCCGGCGCGCCGAGCTTCCGGTCGGGCACCGCTACGAGACGGGCACGCTCGCGCACGAGCTGCTCGCCGGCTTCATCGGCCGCGGTCGAGCTACCTCGACGAGATCGGCTGGGACTTCGTCCACGAGCACGAGCGCGAGCTCGGGCAGCAGTTCCTCGACGGGCTGCCGCGAGGCGTGGCGCCTGCACGGCGCGCCGACGATGGACGGCCGCGTGCCGACGTTCGCGATCACGCACGACGCGTTGACGCCGAGGCACGCAGCCGAGCAGCTCGGCGAGCGCGGCTTCGCCGACCTGGGACGGCAACTACTACGCGGTCGAGATCATGCAGCGGCTCGGGCTGGACGACGGCGCCGTGCGGATCGGCATCGTCCACTACAACACGGAGGACGAGGTCTCCCGGCTCCTCGGCGCGCTCGGCGAGATCGCCCGCTAGGAGCAGCGGTGTCCGAACGCGACTACTCGGCCACGCCGCTCGCGACGAAGCTCGGGGCCAAGCCGGGCGTCGAGATGCTCGTCCTCTTCACGACGAGCCGCACGGAGCTCCAGCAGCGTTTCGCCGCGCTGCAGGCGACGCTCGCCTCGCACGACGGGCTCTGGATCGCATGGCCGAAGAAGGCGTCGAAGATCGAGACGGATCTCGACTTCGACGCCGTGCAGCGGACCGGGCTCGACGCGGGGCTCGTCGACAACAAGTCGGCGGCGATCGACGAGAACTGGCAGGCGATTCGGTTCGTCTACCGGCTCGCCGACCGCTAGATCGCTACGTGAGAGCGGACGGATAGGTGCCGCCGCCCGCGGCCGCCCACGGCGAGCCGGGCGTGCGGCGGATCGGGTCGGGGTCGATGCCGCGCGCGCTCGCGATCGCGAGCGTGAGCAGGTGGAACCGCACGATGTCGACCACGGGATGGCGCGTGGCGACGAGCGTCGTCTCGCAGCCGAGCGCCTCGAGCGCGGCGACGGCGTCGTGCGCGCGCTCCGCCGCCCGCCCCTCACCCTCGAGCACGTAGGCCCGCACCGACTCGTCGACCGCAGCGAGGAAGCCGTGCAGCAGCTGCTCGGTCTCGTACGCCTCGGCGGCGACCCAGGCGCCTTCGCGCAGCTTCAGCACCGCCTCCTGCGCGGTCGGCCAGTCGCGGCCGGCACCCGCGACGATGATCCGCTCCTGCGCGGTCGGCGGCGACCTCCAGGCTCAGCGCCTCTTCGACCGCCGCGGGCAGCCAGGCGACGTCCTCGCCGTGCAACGAGGCGAGCGTCGCGACCGCGCAGGTGTAGCTCGCGGTGTGGCACCACGAGCGCTCGACCTCCGGCGTGCAGACGATCACCTCGTCGGCTGCTCTGCGAGCGGCGAGGACGGCGTGCCCGTGAGCAGCCAGACCTCGCCCTGGAAGGCGCGGGCCGCCTCGAGGGTCAGCTCCGTCTCCCCCTCGTGCGAGACGCACACGAGCACGTCGGCGTCGGGTGGCGCGAGCACCGCCTCGAGCGCCTGGAGCGATGCCCCGCCCGTCTGTGCGGCGTGGAACGAGGTTCCGCAGCCGGTATGCACGACACGGGCGCCCGCGGGCAGGCGCCGACCGGTCGGCACGGCGCGCAGCCAGTCCGGCTGGGCGAAGACCGCGCGGTACGTCTCTCCGGGCATATGTCCGTCTATACCATCGCGGCGGGGCGTCTGTGACGCTCACGAGGATTCAACGGGAGGAGCAAGCTGGATGGACGTCTACGAGCGCACGACCCTGTCGAACGGCCTGCGCGTGCTCACGGCGCCGCTCCGCACGCGCAGTCGGTCGCCTGCTACATCATGCTCGCCGCCGGCTCGCGCTACGAGAACGCGCCGAACCGCGGCATCGCGCACTTCGCCGAGCACATGTTCTTCAAGGGCACCGAGCGGCGCCCGACCTCGCGCGACCTCGACGACGATCGTCGACGGGATGGGCGGCGAGTTCAACGCGTTCACGTCGAAGGAGTACACCGGCTACTACATCCGCTGCGCGGGCGAGAAGCGCGACACCGCGCTCGACGTGCTCGTCGACATGCTGCGCAACTCGAAGTTCGACGCCGAAGAGATCGAGCGCGAGAAGGGCGTGATCCTCGAGGAGATGAACATGTACTTCGACACGCCGCGCGACTACGTCGTCGTCGGTCTACGAGGAGCTGCTCTTCGGCGACAACCCGCTCGGCTGGGAGACGCTCGGCACGCGCGAGACGATCAAGGCGGCGACGCGCGAGACGTTCATCGACTACCTCGAGCACTGGTACACGCCGGCAGCGCATGGTCGTCGGCGTCGCGGGCATGGTCGGCGACGACCTCCACGCCGCGGCTCGAAGAGCTGCTCGGCGATCTCGGCGGCAACGGCGCCGGCACACCGGCGCCTGCCGCGGTCGACGCTCGCGCCCGAGCCGCGCGTGCGCCTGCACACGCAAGGACTCCGACCAGGCGCAGATCTGCCTCGGCGTCCCGTCGTACCCGCTCGACGCATCCCGACCGCTACGCGCTGCCAGCTGCTCGGCACGGTGCTCGGCAGCGGCATGTCGTCGCGCCTCTTCCTCGAGGTGCGCGAGCGGCGCGGTCTCGCGTACTACATCTACGGCGCTCAACAGCTCGCTACACCGACGCCGGCACGCTCTACGCGCAGGGCGGCGTCGACCTCGCACGCATCGACGAGGCGGTCAGCACGATCGTCGAGCAGTTCCGCCGGATGGCCGACGAGCCGGTGCCGGCGGACGAGCTCGAGAAGGCGCGCGCGCTCGCGAAGGGCCGCTTCGTGCTGCAGACCGAGAGCCCGAACGGGCTGCTGCTCTTCGGCCTGCGCCGCGAGGTGCTCGAGGGCCAGGCGGCCGAGCCGGAGGAGCTGCTCGCCGGCCTCGACGCCGTCACCGCCGAGGACGTGCAGCGCGTCGCGCAGGACGTGATCGGCGAACGAGCGGCCTCCGCCTCGCGGTGATCGGCCCGTTCGACGACGCCGAGCGCTTCGAGAAGCTGCTCGCCTAGAAGCCGCGAGCAGCCGGCGCGCGATCGCCGCGAAGAGGCCGACGAAGACCAACGCGATCAGCAGGAAGACGAGCTCCTTCGCGTACCAGTGACCGAGGATCGCGGCGCGCAGCAGCACGCCGGCGGTGACGCCGACGAGCCACGTCGGCACGAAGCGGCCGCCGAAAGTACGCCGTCGCGGCGAGCCAGCCCGCGAGCAGCGGCAGCGCGTCCGCGTGCATACCCCGCCACCGAGACGTGACCGTGGTGCGAGAGCTGGCCGATCGTCGCGAACGCGCACGATCGCGAGCGTGCCGGCGAGCGCCGTCGCGTCTCAGAAGAAGCGGCGCGCGCCGCGGAAGTCGCTCGTGCGCACGCGGGACGATGCGCACCTCGCTCGCCGAGTTCGGCGACTCGATCATCCGCGCCGCCTCCGATGTACATCGCGACGTGCGCCGACGACCGGATGCTCGTAGAAGAGCAGGTCACCGGGCTGCAGCTGCGAGGTCGAGACCGGTGCCCCGGCTGCGAACTGCGCGTCGGCGTCGCGAGGGATCGGTGATCCCGTGCGTGCCGGTACGACGGCCCAGGTGAGCCCCGAGCAGTCGTACCCCCAGGGCGACGAGCCCGCCCCAGAGGTAGTGGAGGCCGAGGAACTGCTCCGCCGTGCGCACGAGATCGGCGCGCGTGTGCGGCAGCGGGCGCGTCGCCGCCGCGGGAACCGCTCCGGCAGGCACCAGGGTGGCGAAGCCGACCTCGTGCCGTTCGCGAGCGTCGCGAAGCGCGTGTCACGACAGCCGCCTGCCGGTCGTGCCGACCCGAGCTGCCACGAGCGGACCCAGCCCGGGTAGCCGCGCTGCGTCGAGCGGCGACGGCTGGTCGGGAACGGCGATCTGCGTCCAGCCACCCTGCTTCGCGAGCCCGCGCACCGTCTCCCCGTAGAGGACCTGCGTGGGCATGCGGCCGACGAGCGCGTGCCGCTCGGCGTACGGTGACGGCGGGTGCGGCCAGACACCCGGCGTCGAGCGGCAGATGACCGGCGTTCGGCGCCGCCCAGACGTTCGCGACGGACACGTCGTACCGAGGCGGTCTGCGCGAGCGTCACCGCGAGCAGGAGCGCCGTGACGAGCGGCGAGCATCACTCGTCACACGCGTAGCGGCGCAGACTCGCTCAGTCCTCCGTCCCGCTCGGCCTGGCCGCGCTGCCGGATCTCGTCGACGACCGTCGGGTCGGCGAGCGTCGTCGTGTCGCCGAGCGGCCTGTTCTCGGCGACGTCGCGCAGCAGGCGGCGCATGATCTTGCCGCTAGCGCGTCTTCGGCAGCTCCGGCGTGAAGACGATGTTCGCCGGCTTCGCGATCGGCCCGATCTTCTGCGCGACGTGGTTGCGCAGCTCCTCGAGCTTCTCGACCGAGCCCTCGCTGCCGCCCTTCAGCGTCACGAACGCGACGATCGCCTGGCCCGTCGTCGCATCGGCGCGCGCAGCGACCGCCGCCTCGGCGACGTCGTGATGGTCGACGAGCGCCGACTCGACCTCGATCGTCGAGATGCGGTGGCCCGACACGTTCATCACGTCGTCGACGCGGCCGAGCAGCCAGAAGTCGCCGTCCTCGTCGATCCGCGCGCCGTCGCCGGCGAAGTAGACGTCGCCGTACTTCGACCAGTACGTCTCGCGGTAGCGCGCGTCGTCGCCGTAGATGCCGCGCAACATCGCCGGCCACGGCGTCTTCAGCACGAGATAGCCGCCGCCGCCGGGCCCGACCTCTTCGCCCTGCCTCGTTGTAGATCGCGGCGTCGACGCCCGGGAACGGCTTCGTCGCCGAGCCCGGCTTCGTCGTCGTGATGCCGGGCAGCGGCGTGATCAGGATCATCCCCGTCTCCGTCTGCCACCACGTGTCGACGATCGGGCACCGGCTCGCCGCCGATGTGCTCGTGGTACCAGATCCATGCCTCCGGGTTGATCGGCTCGCCGACCGAGCCGAGCAGGCGCAGCGACGACAGGTCGTGCTCTCTGCGCGTACTCCGGCCCCCACTTCATGTGCGAGCGGATCGCGGTCGGCGCCGTGTAGAGGATCGTCACGCCGTAGCGCTCGACGATCGACCACCAGCGGTCCTTGTCGGGGAAGTCGGGCGTGCCCTCGTACATCACGCTCGTCGCGCCGTTGCAGAGCGGGCCGTAGACGATGTAGCTGTGGCCGGTGATCCAGCCGACGTCGGCCGCGCACCAGTAGACGTCCTCGTCGGGCTTCAGGTCGAAGATGTAGTGGTGCGTCGTCGACGACGCCGACGAGGTAGCCGGCGGTCGTGTGCGCGATCCCCTTCGGCTTCGCGGTCGTGCCGCGCGTGTACATGAGGAACAGCAGATCCTCGCTGTCCATCGGCTCGGGCGGGCACGACGCCGGGTCGTCGGAGCCGCGGACGTCGTGGTACCAGTGGTCGCGCCCGTCCGTCATCGAGCACGTCGCCGCCGGTGCGCCGCACGACGAGGCACTTCTTCACGCCCGGCGCGCTCGCCATCGCCTCGTCGGCGATCTTCTTCAGCGGCACCGTCGTGCCGCGCCGCCACGCCTCGTCCTGCGTGATCGATCACCTCGCAGCCCATGTCGTTCACGCGATCCGAGAGCGAGTCGGCCGAGAAGCCGCCGAAGACGACGGTGTGCGGCGCGCCGAGCCGCGTGCACGCGAGCATCGCGATCGGCAGCTCGGGGACCATCCCCATGTAGATCGCCGACGGCGGTGCCCTTCCTGACGCCGAGCTCCTTCAGCGCGTTCGCGAAGGCGACGACCTCCTTCTGCAGGTCGGCGTAGGTGATGCTCGCGACGGTCGTCCTCCGGCTCGCCCTCCCAGTGGTAGGCGACCTTGTCGCCGCGGCCCGCCTCGACGTGCCGGTCGACGCAGTTGTACGAGACGTTGAGCTTGCCGCCGAGGTACCACTTGGCGTACGGCAGCTCCCACTCGTAGAGCTTCGTGAACGGCTCGAACCACGTGACCCGCTCGCGCTCCTTCGCGCTCCCAGAACGCCTCGAAGTCCTCGTCGTAGATCGAGGGCTGCGCGTTCGCCTGCGCGGCGAACTCCGGCGGCGGCGGATAGCGCCGCTCCTCGAGGAACAGCGTGTCGATGTCGTTGCTCACGACACTAGGGCTCGAGTCGTACGGGATACTGCGTCAGGTTCTCGGCGCCGTCCGTCGGTGACGAGCACGAGGTCCTCGAGCCGCACGCCGCCGTAGCCCTGCCGGTAGCAGCCCGGCTCGACCGTGACGACGTCGCCCGCCTTCAGCGGCAGCTTCGACGCGAGCCCCATGCCGCGGCTCCTCGTGCACCTCGAGCCCGACGCCGTGGCCGAGCCCGTGGAAGAACCCGTCCGCGAGCGGCTCGCCCGGCTCCTTCGTGCGCTGCGTCGGCTCGCCGGCCGCTTCGAAGATCTCGCACGTGACGTCGAAGATCGCGCGGCCGTCGGCGCCGTCCTTGATCTCGGCGATCGCCCGGTCGAGCGCCTCCTTGCAGAGGCGGTGCCATTCGCGCACGTCGTCGGGCACGTCGCCGACGACGAACGTGCGCGTCATGTCGCAGAACATGAACGACTCGTTGTCGCGCGGCCAGATGTCGATGACGATCGGGACGCCCGGCTCGATCGGCCCGGAGCCCATGTCGTGACCGACCGCGCCCTGCGCGCCCGGCGCGACGATGAAGTCGTCGGCGCTCGCGCCGTGCGCGGCGAACGTCTGGGCCATCGCGGCCTTCACGCGCTCGACGGTCAGCGGCTCGCCGTCGAGCTCGAGGCCGTCGCCGTTCGCCTCGGCGTCCCTCAAGCAGCTGCCGCACGGTGTCCATCCCGGCCTCCGCCGCGCGCTGCGCGCGGCGGATGCCCGCGAGCTCCGCCTCCGACTTCACGCGCCGGCGATCGTCGAAGAAGTCGGCGTCGACGTTCAGCTCGACCCCGTCGCTGCGCAGGCGGTCGGCGAGCCAGAGCGGGAACGTCTCCGGCACGACCGCGCTCGTGACGCCGAGGGCCTTGACGGCGCGGCGGACGATCTCCGGGCGCACCTCCTCGGACGAGAGGCCAGAGGCGACAGCTCGTCGACGCCGAACTCCTCGGACGGGTGCAGCTCGAAGAGCCCGAGCTCGGCGAGCCGCGGGATCTCCATCGAGCCGATCGCGATGTGCTTCACGCCGTCCCGCTCGGCGTAGAGGAACGGGTCGGGGATGCCGAGCGGCACCTCGTGGCGCAGCTCCGGCGAGCGGAACGTGTCGGCGTAGATGAGGACGTCGGGCATCGGCTGGACCATATCTAGACTCGGACGGATGGATGCGCAGGCGAGGGCGCTCGAGCTGATCGAGCGCTTCGAACGAGAGCTGCGCGGATTGCTCCCCGTGGGCGCGGACATCTTCGACGCGCACCTGCACCTCGGCCACGACATCGACGGGATGGTCGGGGACTACGACCAGCTCGAGACGCTGATGGCGATCACGGCATCTCGCGGGCGTTCATGTTCTGCCTCGACGAGCCCGACCGCGCACCCGTCATTCACCGCCGCGAACGACCGCACGCTCGCCTTCGCCGAGCGGAGCAACGGCCGGCTGATCCCGTTCGTGCGACTCGATCTGAACGAGTCGCCGATCGAGGAGGCGAACGCGCTGCCTCGACGCTCGGCGCACGCGGGATCAAGCTGCACCCGCGCGCACAGAAGTTCACGGCGCACGACGACCGGCTCGGCCGGTGTTCGAGCTCGCGGCCGAGCGGCGCGTACCGATCCTGATCCACGGCGGCCGCGGGCTGCCGCCGATCGCCGACGGCCTGCGCGCCCTCGTCGACCGCTACCCGGGCGCGACGCTGATCATCGCGCACGCGGGATCGCCGACCTCGCCGCGCTCGCGCGCGCATGTCGGGCCGCAAGGGCGTCCTCTTCGACACCTCGACGTGGAGCCCGATCGACCTCCTCGACTTCTACCGCCTGATCCCGCCCGAGCAGATCGTCTACGCGAGCGACTACCCGTACGGGCAGCAGCCGGGGTCGCTCCTGATCGCGCTGAAGACCGCGCGGTTCGCCGGCTACTCGGACGACCAGCTGCGCGGGATGCTCGCGCGGCACCGCGAACGCCGCTCGCCGACGGGCGCGAGCTGCCCGAGCCGACGAAGCCGCTCGGCAGCGACACGCTCTCGCAGCCGCTGCAGCTCGCGCGCATCCACCAGTACCTGTCGATGGCGACGCCGCTGCTCTGGTCGCGCCAGCCCGACACGATCGGCGTGCTCGGGCTCGCGATCAACACGTGCGCGGAGCGCAACGGCCACGTCGAAGCGGTCGACCGCATCCGCGAGCTGCTCGTCGCCGCGCGCGACCTGTGGGCAGACGGTGCCGGAGCTCGAGGACGAGGCCGCGCAGCGAACGGCGACGCGCCTGACCTTCCGCCTGATCCACCTCGCCGACATCGAGGCGGTGACGAGCGGTGCCTGACGGAACAACGACCAGCCTGACGGTCAACGGCCACGACCACGAGGTGCACGCGCCGGTCGGGCAGACGCTCGCCGAGGTCGCTGCGCGACGAGCTCGCCCTCACCGGCACGAAGATCGCGTGCGACGAAGGCCACTGCGGCGCGTGCACCGTGCTCGTCGACGGCGTGCCGACGCTGTCGTGCATCACGCTCGTCCACGCGGTCGACGGCGCGAGCGTGACGACGATCGAGGGGCTGCGCGACCACCCGATGGTGCAGGCGTTCGTGCGCACCGACGCGTTGCAGTGCGGCTTCTGCACGCCGGGCCAGATCGTCAGCGCCGTCGCGCTCGTCGAGGCGACGCCCGCAGCCGACGACCGACGAGATCCGGCACGCGATGGCGGGCAACCTCTGCCGCTGCGGCGCGTATCCGAAGATCGAGGAGGCGATTCGCACGTGGCACGACTGATCCGCACCGAGAAAGAGGTCGAGGGCCGCTACGAAGAGGTCTGGCTCGTCGTCGAGGAGGACGCGCTCGACCAGTGGCCCGCCGGCCCGCGCGAGATCGTCGGCAGCCGGCCACGCGCGTCGACGGCCTCGAGCGCGCGCGCGGCGAGGCCGTCTACACGCCGGATCTGAAGCTGCCCGGGATGCTGCACGCCGCCGTGCTCCGCTCGCCGCACGCGCACGCGCGCGTGACGCGCATCGACCTCGACGCCGGCGCTCGCGCTGCCCGGCGTGCACGCGGCGATCGGCCCGGGCGACATCCCGCAGCTCGTCGACGAGTGCGGCTACCAGGGCGCCGCGGTCGCCGCGGTCTGCGCCGACACCTACGCGCAGGCGCGCGCGGCGCTCGCCGCGATCGACGTCGAGTGGGAGCAGCTCGAGCCGCTGCTCGACCCCGACGAGGCGGTCGCACGCGGCAGCTGATCGGCGAGCCGCGCGTGCGCGCGCGCGGCGACGTCGAGCGGGCCTCGCCGAGGCCGACGTCGTCGTCGAAGGCGAGTTCCGCACGCAGGTCGTGCTGCACAACTCGATGGAGACGCACCAGGCCGTCGTGCAGTGGGTCGGCGACACGCTCGAGGTCTACATCTCGACGCAGTACATCTGGGGCGTCCGCGACGAGGTCGCGACGGGCCTCGGCCTGCCGGCCGACAAGGTGCGCGTCGTCTGCCACTACATGGGCGGCGGCTTCGGCTCGAAGAACAGCCCCGACGACTACACGTTCGTCGCGATCGAGCTCGCGAAGCGCGCCGAACCGCCCGGTGAACTGCGCGCTGACGCGCCGCGAGGAGAACCTCGCCGACGGGCAACCGCAACGCGACGATCCAGCGGCTGACGATCGGCGCGAAGAGCGACGGCACGCTGACCGCGCTCGGCGGCGAGTTCGTGAACGCGGTCGGCTGGGCCGGCTGGTCGTCGCCGACCGAGGGCCCGATGCAGCTCCTCTACGCGTGCCCGAACGTGCAGACGACGACGCACGGCGCGAAGATCAACCAGCCGCCGATGAAGGCGTTCCGCGCGCCGGGCTTCGTCGAAGGCACGTTCGGGCTCGAGTCCCTGCTCGACGAGCTCGCGGCGAAGCTCGAGCTCGACCCGCTCGAGCTGCGGCGCATGAACTACGCGGAGAACGACCCGACCGACGACCGCCCGTTCAGCAGCAAGAACCTGCTCGAGTGCTACCGGCGCGCCGAGCCGCACTGGGAGCGCCGCCACGAGGTGCGCGCCCGCTCGACCGAGACGGTCAAGCGCGGCGTCGGGATGGCGTCGCAGATCTGGTACGGCGGCGGCGGCCCGCCGAGCTACGCGTGGGTCCGCGTCGGCTCCGACGGCCGCGCGACGGTCGTGACGGCGATGCAGGACATCGGCACCGGCACGAAGACGGCGATGGCGCAGATCGCCGCCGAGGAGCTCGGGATCCCGCTCGAGCACGTGACCGTGTCGCTCGGCGACTCGGCGCGCGGCCCGTTCGCGTCGATCTCGGCGGGCTCGTCGACGACGCCGTCGATGGGCCCGGCGGTGCGCGCCGCCGCCGCGGACGCGAAGCGGCAGATCGTCGAGATCGCGGAGCAGCGCTTCGACCGCGACGAGAGCGTGCTCCACCTCGAAGGCGGGAAGGTCGTCTCGCTGGACGGGAAGCTGAGCGCGCCGCTCGCAGAGGTCGTCGGCCTGCTCGAGAACGCGCAGATCCTCGGCAAGGGCGCACGCGGCCCGAACCCGACCGGCATGCAGGTGCTCACCTTCGGCGTGCAGGTGGCGGAGGTCGCCGTCGACATCGAGACGGGCGAGGTCTGGGTCGAGCGGATCGCAGCGATGCACGACGTCGGCCGCGTGATCAACCCGCTCGGAGCCTCGAGCCAGATCGAGGGCGGGATCATCCAGGGCATCGGCCACACGCTCTCCGAGCAGCGGCTCCACGACCCGGCCACCGGGCAGATCCTCACGACCGGCCTCGACGCGTACAAGCTGCCGACGATCGCCGACGTGCCGGAGATCGTCAGCGAGCTGGTCGACGAGCCGGACGCGCATCTCACGAACCTCGGCTCGAAGGGCCTCGGCGAGCCGCCGATCGTGCCGACCGCCGCAGCGATCGCGAACGCGATCCGCGACGCGACCGGCGCCAACGTGCGGCAGCTTCCGATCTCGCGCGAGGAGATGCTGCGCGCGCTGCGCGAGGCCGACGAACGGGCACGCCGGGAGGAGAAGCGTGGAGCTCCGGCAGGCGTCTAGCCTCGACGACCTGAACGGCGGCACGGTCGTTGCACGGCGGCACCGAGGTCGTGCCGCTGCTCCGCGCCGGGATCCTCGAGGCAGACGCGCTCGTCGACATCCGCAAGGTCGTCCCGCGCGGGATCGACGGCACCCGGATCGGTGCCGGCACGACGCTCGCCGAGCTCGAGGCCTCCGCGAGATCCCGGAAGCGCTGCGCGAGGCGTGCCGGCTCGCCGCGAGCCCGCAGTTGCGCAACATGGGCTCGCTCGGCGGGAACCTGCTGCAGTCGACACGCTGCTGGTACTGGCGCCTGAAGTGGCCATGCCGCCTGCACGGCGGCGACGAGTGCTTCGCCCTGGACGGTGAGCACCGCGAGCACGCGATCTTCGCGAACGACTTCTGCGCCTCGGCGCACCCCTCCGACGTCGCGGCTGCGCTGCTCGCGCTCGATGCGACGGTCGTCACGACGGCGCGCGAGCTGCCTCTGGCAGAGCTCTACCGGGTGCCCACGGAGGACGACCGGCGAGTCACGACGCTCGAGCCCGGCGAGCTGATCCTGCACCTCGACGTCCCGCGGCCTGATGCGTCGACGTACCTGAAGGCGATGGAGCGGAAGCGCTGGGCCTTCCCGATCGTGGGCGTCGCAGCCGCACGGACCGACGGCGTGACGCGGGTGGCGCTGGCGGGCGTCGCGCCGATCCCCTGGCTGCTCGAGGGCGGGCTCGAAGGCGCCACGCCGCTGCCGCGGAACGCCTACAAGCTGGACGTGGCGAAGGCGCTCGTGCAACGGGCGGAGGCGGCGCTGAAGCCCGGCTAAACTGCCGCTCCGATGGTCCGGGAAACTCACCGGCGGCTCGTCCTGCTCGCATTCGTGGCGACCGCGGCCGCGGGCTGGATGATCGTCTTCCATGCATCCGACGTGGCCACGGTCCAGGCCGCTGCGGCGGCCTCCCCATCGCCGCCGGCACCGCAGCGGCAGATGGCGCGGTGCCCGATCCCGAGCTCGCTGCGACCCGCCTTCGAGGATGCCTCGCGCGACGCGCAGGTGCCGACCGCGATGCTCTACGCCGTCGCGAAGGTCGAGTCGAACCTGCACGCCAACGCGGAGTCGGAGGCTGGTGCTCGGGGCCTGCTGCAGCTGATGCCGGCAACGGGGAAGTCGCTCGCGTTGAACATCGACGAGCCGGCGACGAACATCCTCGCGGGCGCGCGGTACCTCCGGCAGCTGCTCGACCGCTTCGGCAGTACCGACGTCGCCCTGGCCGCCTACAACGCCGGCCCGACCGCCGTCGACGAGGCGGGCGGCGCACCCTCGATCGCCGTCCAGCGCTACGTGGCGAACGTCGACCTCCTGTGGAACTCCGTCGCCGGCTGCCGGTAGTCGCGCTCGCGCTCGTTCTCGCCGGCTGTGGCGGCGGGAAGAGCGGCAACGCGACGTCCACCGATGCGAACGGGTGCACCAAGGCGTCGCCACCGCCCGCGAAGGCCAGGACCGAGGCGAAGCCCACAAAGCCGCTCGACCCCGCCAAGACCTACGACGTGCGCTTCCAGACGAATTGCGGCTCATTCACGATCCGCCTCGCGGTCAAGACGTCGCCCGCGACGACCGCGTCCTTCGCGAGCCTCGTGCAGAAGGCCTTCTTCGACGGCACCGTCTTCCACCGCATCGTGCCGGGCTTCGTCATCCAGGGCGGCGACCCGACGCGCACGGGTCAGGGCGGCCCCGGGTACACGACCGTCGACCCGCCGCCCGCCTCGACGCGCTACACGCTCGGGGTCGTCGCGATGGCGAAGACCGGGGCGCAGCCGCCGGGGACGAGCGGCAGCCAGTTCTTCGTGGTCACCGCGCAGGATGCCCAGCTCACGCCCGACTACGCGGTCCTGGGCTCAGTCACCGGCGGCAAGGACACGGTCGCCCGGATCGGCAAGCTCGGCGATGCAGCGACTGAGGAGCCGACCGAGACGGTCGAGATCGAGCACGCGACCCTCGACGTCCATTAGCGCGGCGGCGGTCGTGCTCGCGGCGGGCGCGGCGACGCGGTACGGCGGCCCGAAGCAGGTCGAGCTGCTGCCCTCGGTCCTCGCCGCGCTCGCGCGCACGTCGATCGGCGAGGTCGTGGTCGTCGAGGGCGCCCATCCCCTCGAGGAGCCCGCCGACGGGCCTGCCCAGCGTCGCCGGGTCGTTCGCTGCGGCGACTGGGCGCTCGGGCCCGGCGCCTCGCTCCGGTGCGGCCTCGCGGCACTCGGCCCCGCCGTGACTCACGCCCTGATCGTGCTCGCCGACGGGCCTGAGCTCGACCCGCAGGCCGTCGAGCGCCTCCTTGCCCACGCCGGAGACGGCCCCGTCCTCGCGGCGAGCTACGACGGCCGCCGCAGCCACCCCGTGCTGCTCGGGCGCGACGCTTGGGCACAGATCCCGGACGTTGGGGGCCGCGCGCTCGCCCCGGCGCTCGTCGATTGTTCCGACTTGACCCCTCCAGGGGATATCGACTACCGCCGATAGGGAAGGGGAACCTGATCACGACCGAGAATGAGGCTCGCCCGATGTTGGAACTCGCACACACGCTCGATGCAGTCCCGCAGCCGTCGCCGCTCGCCGACGCGCGGAGCCGCCGAGACCTGAGCATCAAGCAGGTCGCCTACCGCACCGGGCTCTCCGAGGAGGAGATCGAGTGGCTCGAGGAAGGGCGGCTGTATCGCTTCGCCTCGCAGAACACGGCGATCATGGCCGCCGTCGTCTATGCGACCGCGCTCGGCATCGACCGCTTCGAAGCGCGGCGCCTCGCCGGCCTGCCGATCACCGGCGGCGGCTTCCGCGTCAACGCGCGCGCCCGCCTGGTCGTCGTCGGTGCGCTGGCCGCGCTGCTCTCCGCGCTCGGCGTGATGGTCCTGACTCCGAACCTGCACCTGACGAGCACCCGCACACGGACGATCGAGGCGCTGCCCAACGCCGGCCTGCTCCCGCCGTGGAAGCTGAAGGTGACCGTCGAGAACGGCGCGGGCGACATCAACTGGACGCGCTCGCTCGCGAGCCGCGTCGGGGCGATGGGCTACACGATTGCTCACGTCGGGCCTGCCGACCGGTTCAACTACAAGAGCTCGACGGTCTACTACGGGACCGGGGGCAAGGGCGTCGGCGTCCGCCTCGCCCGGCAGCTCGCGGTCGCGAGCCAGCAGGCTCCGGGCCTGAAGGCGAACCAGCTGCTCGTGATCGCCGGTCCGAAGACGTTCCGCTAAAGCGGTGTGCGCAGCGCCGCGAGCTTCGCCTTCAGCGCGGGCGACATCGGCTCGCTGACGGCGACCCGTACGTAGCGGCGCAGGCGCTCCTCGAAGTGGTAGCGCTTCGCGCACCAGCTGCACAGCTCCAGGTGCTTCTGCGCCTCGGCGACCTCGGCGTCGGAGAGCGAGCCGTCGAGGTACGGCTGCATCATCTCCTCGCACTTGTCGCACCAGTCGATCATGTGGCCACCGCCGTGTCAGCCAGGTTCTTCTTCAGGATACGCCTGCCGCGATGCAAGCGGGACATCACGGTGCCGATGGGGATGTCGAGAATCTGCGCCGCGTCCGCGTACGAGAACTCGCCGATGTCGACGAGCACGATCACATCGCGGAAGTCGTGCGGGACGTCGGCCAGGGCCTCGACGACCGAGTCCTGCGAGAGCCGCTCGAGCACGCGCTCCTCGTCGGGGTTCTCCTCGGGCACCTGCGACTCCAGCTTGTTGTAGAGGAAGTAGTCGCCGGCCTCGGTGTCGAGCGACGTCGTCTGCGGCGAGCGCTGCTGCCGCCGTCCGCGGTCGATGTTCAGGTTGGTCAGGATGCGCAGGAGCCAGGCGCGCAGGTTCGTCCCGGGGGTGAACTGGCGCCACGCGCGAAACGCGCGCTCATAGGTCTGCTGGACCAGATCCTCCGCTTCCTCACGGGACCCGACGAGCCGTCGTGCCACGCGGTACACCTGATCGCTCAACTCGAGCGCCTCCTCTTCGAACCGGACCCGGGCGCGCGCTTCGAGCGCGAGCCTGCGAGTGTCTTCCGTCGTCGGAGCGCTGTCGCTCATCCGCCGACCCTAGCAACAGCCTCAACGCTCGATCGCCCAGGGTGATTCCCGGGAATCTGCCTGCGGCTAGACGAACTGCTGTTCGCGGAAGCCGCCGCGGGCCATGGCGTCGAGCAGCGCGGCGCGGGTGAGGCGCTCGTCGTCGTAGGAGAGCTGCACCTGGCCCATCAGGTTCGCGTTCGCGGACTCGAGCCCGTCGGTGCCCTCGAGCGTCTTCGCGAGCCGCATGACGCAGCGCTCGCAGCGGATCCCGGACACCTGGATCGTCTCGGTCACGATGGCCACCTCAGAAACCTACCGTCCGCGCCGCGATGTCCGCCGCTGCCTCCTGCGCCGTGCCGCACCGATGTTGCAGCTCCGACTCGGAAGCGCGCGGGTCGATGCGATCGAGCAGCGCCTCGCCGCCAAGCGTGCGCGCGGCAGGCCGCACGAGCTCGATCAGCTGCGCGCCGAGCTCGGACGCGAGCAGGAAGCTCCCACCGTCGGGATGCAGCAGCTCGCCGTGTGGGCCGAAGCGAGCAGCAGCCCACCGGTTCTGAGCGTAGTCGGCGCGGCCGTGGTCGGCCAGCGTGCTCGCGCTCGGCGGCAGTCCGCCCTCGAGCCCGGTGAGGCACAGCGCCTGGAGGAGCGCCGCGAACGCGGCGGAGAGATGCACATCGGTCGGCTGGTCGGGCACTCGGACCTCGAGCGTCCCGAGCTTCGGGTGCGGGCGCACGTCCCACCAGATGCGCGTGTAGTCCTCGACCACACCGAGCCGAACGAGGCGCCCGATCCACGCCTCCCATTCCGCGTACGTCGCGAACGCGGGCGGCGCGCCGGCACGCGGAAGCTCGGCGAGGACCGGCGCCCGGTTCGACGCCATGCCGTTGAGCTCGCCCGCGAACCACGGCGAGTTCGTCGACAGGGCGAGCACCACGGGAAGCCACGGGACGATCGCGTCGAGACACCGCCAGCAGTCCTCGGCCGTCGACATGCCGACGTGCACGTGCAGCCCCTGCACGCCCTGGCGGCGGACGGAGATGCCGCCGTAGCCGGCGAACGTCACATAGCGCTGCTCCTTCACGATCGGCTGCGCCTCCGGCCTCGCAAACGGGTGGGTCGCAGCCGCGCCGATCGCAAGCCCTTCGGCCGCCGCGGCCGCGGCGGCGGCGCGGCGCAGGGCGGGTAGCGCCTCGTCGACCTCGGTCGCGGTCGCGCAGACGTTCGTGTTCGTCTCGAAGACCGACGCGAAGAGCTCGGTCTTGATGCTGCCGGGCAGCGTCATGCCCTCGACACCGGCGAGGATGCGGTCGATCGCCGCCACCTGCTCGAACGTGGCGGCGTCGAGGATCATCAGCTCCTCCTCGACCCCGAGCGAGAACGGCGCGGATTCGCCGAAGTGCTGCTCGATCACGCGTGCGCGCGGACGCCGTGCACCGGCCGGCCTGCGGCCACCCAGGCGTAGTACGACGCGCTCGGGCCGTACTCGGACTGGTAGCCGACGACCCTCGGGTTGCGCCCGACGTCGCGGGCACGGGCGGCGTGGCGCAGGAGATTCGGGTCGTCCATGGTCTCCCAGACGAGGATCAGGTGCGCCGCGGTCATGAACTCGGCGACGAACGAGCAGCCGGAGGCCGGGCAGGGGAACCGCTCGGTTCGCACGCAGAACCACCCGTCGTGGTCGGCGGCGTCGTCGTCCTCCCACAACCTCTCATCCTGCCCGGCGACGATCGACTGGTCGAGAACGATGTGTCCGCGCTCCATCGCGGAACAAGGTAGCCATTCGAAGGGGAGAGACCGGCCGCAGCCCTGGCAGGCAGTCGGGCGGCGGCCGGCCCCTCGTGCACGGCTCTAGGGGAAGAGCCGGACTCTCGTCATTGGGTCGCCGGCCTGTTGCCGAGGGTGACCGTGACGGACTTCTTGGAACCGTGGTGGTAGATCTCGAGCTTGAGCTTGTCGCCGGGCTTCTTGTCGGCGATCGCGTCTCGCAGCTGGGTGAAGGCGGAGAGCGGCTTGCCGTCGACCGCGGTGATGATGTCGCCGCCGATCTGGTAGCTCTCGCCCTGGACGATCACCGCCGTCTTGCCGCCTGCGAGCCCGGCCTTGTCTGCGCCGCTGCCTTTCGAGATGGTCTGCACGAGCAGGCCCTGCTGCACCGGCAGGTTGAAGAGGCGCGCGATCTGCGGGGTGACCGCCACCGCGTCGAGGCCGAGGAACGCATGCTGCGCCTTCCCCGTCGAGATGATCTGGGCCGCGACACTGCGAACGGTGTTGATCGGGATCGCGAAGCCGATGCCGAGGTTCCCCTGCTGGCCGGTGGTGCCGGTCGAGATCTGCGAGGTGACGCCGATGACGCGGGCGTCGGCGTCGATCAGCGGCCCGCCCGAGTTGCCGTGGTTGATCGCGGCGTCGGTCTGGATCGCGTGGTCGATGGGCAGCGTGTTCGGCGCCTCGATCTGCCGCTGCACGGCGCTGACGACGCCGGTCGTGAGCGTGCGCGTGTAGCCGAAGGGATTGCCGATCGCGAAGACGGGATCTCCGACCTTGACCACGTCCGAGTTGCCGAGCATCAGCGGAGTGAGCGCGCGCGCGTGCGCGTCGATCTTCAGCACCGCCGTGTCGGTGGACGGGTCCTTGCCGACGACGGTCGCGTTGATCTCGTCCTGGCCGGAGAACGAGACCTGAATCTTCTCCGCGCCCTGGATCACGTGGTAGTTCGTGACGATGTGCCCGGCCTTGTCGATCACGAAGCCGGAGCCGAGCGACTGCTGCTGCTGGGGCGTCGTGGGCGTCGGGCTGAACGGGTTGGACTGGCCCTGAGACACGCTCGTCGCGGTGATCTGCACGACCCCCGGCGCATCGCGCTGATAGATCTGCTCGGCGGTCAGCCCGTGAGTCGGCGCCTGCAGCGCAGCGTTCCGGACGCCGCCGCCGTTGGCGACGGGCGCGATCTGCTGGATGGTCGTGCGACTGCCGAGCTTGCCGAAGAGGGCTGCACCGCCGAGCGCGAGGATCGCGCCGATGATTGCGACGAGCAGCAACTCGGCGGCCCGAAGCGTGAGGATGCGACTGCGACCCATCCCTCCCGTTATAACCGCTCGTTGTTGAACGACCGCGTAACGCGATTAATAGGGAGTTAAGAGCTGTGAAGGATCTGTTCCTGCTCGACCCGTCCGTGGTGTTCCTGAACCACGGGTCGTTCGGGGCGTGCCCGCGGCCCGTTTTCGAGGCCTACCAGGGGTTTCAGCGCGAGCTCGAACGCCAGCCCGTCGAGTTTCTCGCACTCAAGCGGCGCTTTCCTGAGCTGCTCGAGACAGCCCGCGCGCAGCTCGCGGCCTACGTCGGCGCGGCCTCCGAGAACCTCGCGTTCGCAACGAACACGAGCTCGGCGCTGGACGCCGTCGTGCGCTCCCTCGACCTGCACGCCGGCGACGAGGTTCTGCTCGGCGACGCGGAATACGGCGGCATCGAGCGCCTCTGGGAGTTCGTCGCGCGCGCGGACCGGCGCCGAGCTCGTGCGCCGGCCGTTCGCCGAGCTCGATCCGGGGCCGCGCACGCGGGTCGTCTGCTGCTCGCACATCGAATGGAGCAGCGGGCGCGTCAACGACGTGGCCTCCCTCGCCGCGCGCGCTCGCGCAGCAGGCGCGCTCTCGATCGTCGACGGCGCCCACGCGCCGGGGCAGATCGACCTCCAGCTCGAGGCGATCGGCGCGGACATCTATGCGGGCAACTGCCACAAGTGGCTGTGCGCGCCGAAGGGCTCGGCGTTCCTCTACGCACGGCCGGAGGTGCAGGCGCTGATCGACCCGCCGGTCGTGTCCTGGGACTGGGTGGAGGGCGGCGACGTTCCCCGAGCTGCACCGCTGGCAGGGAACGCGCGACCCGTCGGCGTTCCTCGCCGTGCCGGCGGCGATCGAGTTCCAGGCCGCGCACGACTGGCCGTCGGTGCGGGAGCGCTGCCACGCGCTCCTCTCGCGCGTGCGGGACGCGCTCGCGCTCGAGCCGCTCACCGACGACTTCGTCCAGATGCTCGGCTTCCGCCTGCCGGTTCCCGACGGCGCGGCGTTCAAGCGCGACCTCTACGAGCGCCACCGGATCGAGGTGCCCGTCGTCGAGACGAAGCACGGCTGGACGATGCGCGTCTCGATCCAGGGCTACAACGACGATGCGGACGCGGACGCGCTCATCGCTGCGCTCGCGTAGGCGAGCAACCCGGTTCTGTCGATTCGCGTCCGTCCCGTTCGTCTATCCGACAGCGACTACCACGAAGGAGGAGGACGAGATGTCGGATGTGACGGTCAAGCGGGTCGAGGAGTTCGACACCCCGAACGGCGGCGGGTTCTGCCGGGCGCGGGCGGGGCTGGGCGTGACGGCGTTCGGGATGCAGGTCGAGCAGTTCCCCCCGAACTTCGAGCACTTCCCCGAGCACGACCACAGCGACGACGGCCAGGAAGAGGTCTACACCCTGCTCGCCGGCACCGCGACCTTGCACGTGGGCGGCGAGGAGTTCCGGCTCGAGCCGGGCGTGTTCGCCCGTGTCGCGCCGAATGCGACACGCAAGATCACGACGGGCGAGGAGCCGTGCCGCCTGCTCGCGATCGGCGGCATCCCCGGCGCGGCCTACGCGGCGCCGGCGTTCACCGAGGAAGGGGCGGCTCTCCCCGGTTGACCGTAGGGCGGCCGGGCGGGCGCTGGCATCATCTTGCGATGACTGCGCTCGTCCGGCCGTACGGCGCCCATGATCTCGCCCAGGTGCTGCGGCTCTGGGAGCCCGCGGGGGATGCGTGGCCGGGAACCGACGCGTCGATGCGGCTGCTGCTGGACCCGGACGCGGTCAGCTTCGTCGCGGAGGACGACGGACGCGTCGTCGGCTGCGCGCTCGGCGTGGTCGCCGGAGGCGTCGGCTGGATCTGCCGCATCGACACGAACGGTGACGGGGCTGCGCCGGTGCTCCTCGACGCGCTCGCGGCCGCGCTCGGCGACGCGGGCGCCCGGCTGGTGGCGGCGGTGTCGAGCGACGGCGACTCGCTGGCGGAGCGCGGTTTCCGGCCCACGGGCGCTGCCCTTTTCGGCCGCGAGCTCGCCGAGGTGAGCACGGCACCGGTGCTGCTGGCGGTCGGCGGCCGGGTGATCCCGCCCGGGCTCTGGGACGACCTGCGCGGCATGGACGAGGCGAAGGAGATCATCGAGCGCCGGGTGATCCTGCCGCTCGCGGAGCCGGAGCTCGCGGCGCGCCATGCGGTCGAGCAGCCGAAGGCGATCGTCCTCTTCGGCCCTCCGGGAACCGGCAAGACGACGTTCGCGAAAGGGATCGCGTCGCGGCTCGGCTGGCCGTTCGTCGAGATCCAGCCCTCCGAGATCGGCGCCGAGGGCGCCGAGCGTCAGGCGAAGCTCCTGGCCGAGACGTTCGATCGCCTGCTCGAGCTGCCCGAGGCCGTCGTCTTCGTCGACGAGGTGGAGGACATTGCGTCGATCCGCCACGAGGAGCGGCGCGTCAGCCCGAACATCACGAACGAGTTCCTGAAGCAGATCCCGCGCATGCGCGAGTCGCCTCACCACCTGCTCGTGTGCGCGACGAACTCCGTCGGGATGCTCGATCCCGCATTCCTGCGGCCGGGGCGATTCGACTACGTGCTTCCCGTCGGGCCGCCGAACGACGAGGCGCGCGCCTCGATCTGGGCGCGCTACGTGGGCGAGATCACCGACGAGCCCGTCGACGTCCCGGTCCTCGTCGAGGCAAGCCCGCTCTTCACTCCGGCCGACATCGAGTGGGCCGCGCGGAAAGCCGCCCAGCGGGCGTTCGAGCGCGAGCACTTCGCCGGGGGCGGCTCCCGGGCGACGACCGAGGACTTCCTCTCGGCGATCGCCGAGACCCGCGCGACGCTCACGCCGGCGATGGTCGCGGAGTTCGATGCGGACACGACGCGCTTCTCCCGCGCGTAGCCTGCAGACATGAGAGTCGGGATCGACCGGCGCGCGATGACAGCCCTCACGGGCGGCCATCTCGTCGTCGACTTCGCCTCGGGAAGCGTGCCCGCGCTGATCCCGTTCATGACCGACCGGTTCCATCTCAGCTATGCCCTCGCGGCGATGCTGCTCCTCGCGGCCACCGCCTCGTCGTCGCTCGTCCAGCCGCTGTTCGGCCTCTGGTCCGACCGCCGCGGCGCGCTCTGGCTGATCCCGGGAGGCGCCCTGCTCGCAGCCGTCGGGGTCGGCGGTGCGGCGATCGCACCGGTCTACCCGCTCGTACTGGTGCTCGTGCTCGTCGGCGGCCTCGGGGTCGCGGCGTTCCATCCCGAGGGCGCCAAGTTCGCCGCCTACGCGAGCGGGCGCAAGCGCGCGAGCGGCATGTCGTACTTCAACAGCGGGGGCAATGCCGGCTACGCGCTCGGTGCGTTCGTGACGGGGCAGCTCGTCGTCTCGCTCGGGCTCGTCGGCGGGCTCGTCGCGATGGTGCCCGTGCTGCTCGCGGGCCTGGCGCTCATCCGGGTGATGCCGCATCTCTCCGGTCTCAAGGCCGAGCCGGGAGCCGCGCAGCTCCGGCGCGGCGACGACCGGCGCGGCGCGATGGCGATGCTCGGAGTCGTGATCGCCCTGCGCAGCATCTCGTGGTTCGCCTTGCTCGCGTTCGTGCCGCTCTGGGTCGTCTCGCTGGGGCACTCGAAATCAGACGGGAACCGCCTGCTCTTCCTGATGCTTCTGGCGGGCGCGGTCGGGACGCTGCTGCTCGGGCCGCTTGCAGACCGGATCGGCCTGCGCCCGACGCTCGTGATCACGCAGGCGCTGATCACGCCGCTGATCCTCGTCTTCGTCTACCTCGGCGGCGTCGCGGGCGTGCTCGCGCTCATGCTCGTCGGAGTGTGCGTCGTCGGCACCTTCGGCGTGACGATGGTGCTGAGCCAGCTCTATCTCCCACGGCACGTCGGCGTTGCCTCGGGCCTCTCGATCGGCCTTGCGATGGGGATCGGGGGCGTCGCCGCGGTCGTGCTCGGTGCCGTCGCCGACGCCGTCGACCTGAAGACCGCACTCACGATCAGCGCGATCCCGCCTGCCCTCGGCGTCGTCGCGTGCCTGCGGCTGCCGGCGCCGGGTGAGCGGGCGCAGCGGCTCGCGGACGGCGGTCCCGCCGTCGTCGTCCCGATCGACTGACCCTACGAGAGCTCGCGCGCCTCGAGCCGCTCTTCGCCCTCGCGGGTCACGCGGTAGGCGGTGGTGCCCGGACGGCAGGTGACGATCTCGGAGATCTCGGTGCCGACGTAGTGGATGGCGACCCCGTCGTCCGCGGCGATGCCCCCCGGGAGACCGCCGTCGACGAGCTCGCGGTAGCGGGGGCGGCGCTGCTCCTCGCCGTCGTAGTGCGGGCACGCGCTGCCGGGCAGGAAGCCGAGGCAGTCCAGCGCCTCGAGCTGCGGCCCGAACGAGTCGGTGACGCCGTGCTCGAACCAGCAGATCATCCCGGCGCTCGCGCCCCAGAGGACGACGCCCTGCTCCCATGCCTCGCGGAGGTAGCCGTCGAGGCCGTGCACCTTCCAGATCGCAAGGAGATTCGCGGTGTTCCCCCCGCTGACCGCGATCGCGTCCTGCGAGAGGATCAGCTCGCGCACGTTCCTCGGCGGCCACGGAAACGTCTTCAGGTGCGACAGCTCGCCGAGCCCGGCGAAGCTCTCGTAGAACCCCACGATGCCCTGGTCGCTGTCCCCGATCGCGGTCGGCACGTAGAGCAGGCGCGGCCGGTCCTTGCCGGTGACCCCGAGGACATACTCGTAGAGCCGCTGAGTCTGTTCGGGGGTGTCCCCGCCCCCGCCGAGCCCGACGATGTGCCGCTCCGCCACGACAAGCGAGTGTACGGCGCGCGCCGGGTTCGGGCCACGGCGGAGCAGGCGTCTCTGCTTGAATCGAAGCGTGGCCTCACCCTCGCAGCTGACAGTCGGAGACCGTTCCTACGAGATCTTCCGGCTCGATGCGCTGCAGGCCGGCTACGACGTCGCACGCCTCCCGTACACGCTGCGCGTGCTGCTCGAGAACGTGCTTCGGAACGGCGACGACGACGATGTCGAGGCGGTCGCGACCTGGGACGCGAAGGCAGAGCCGTCGCGCGAGATCTCGTTCACGCCGTCGCGCGTGCTCCTGCAGGACTTCACCGGCGTCCCCGCCGTCGTCGACCTCGCGGCGATGCGAAACGCGATGGCCGATCTCGGCGGCGACCCCGAGAAGATCAACCCGCTGATCCCCGTCGAGCTCGTGATCGACCATTCGGTGCAGGTCGACCTCTTCGGCTCGCGCTTCGCATTCGCGCGCAACGTCGAGCTCGAGTTCGAGCGCAACCGGGAGCGCTACGCGTTCCTGCGCTGGGGTCAGCAGAGCTTCCGCGACTTCAAGGTCGTCCCGCCTGGGACCGGGATCGTCCACCAGGTGAACCTCGAGTACCTCGCGCGCGTCGTCGAGGATCGCGGCGGCGCGGCGTATCCCGACACGCTTGTCGGGACCGACTCGCACACGACGATGGTCAACGGCCTCGGCGTGCTCGGCTGGGGAGTCGGCGGCATCGAGGCAGAGGCGGCGATGCTCGGCGAGCCGCTCTCGATGCTCGTCCCGCAGGTCGTCGGGTTCAAGCTCACCGGTGCGCTGCCGGAAGGCGCCACCGCCACCGACCTCGTGCTCACGGTGACCGAGCTCCTGCGCAAGGTCGGCGTCGTCGGCAAGTTCGTCGAGTACTTCGGCGACGGCCTGCTCTCGCTGCCGCTCGCCGATCGCGCGACCCTCGGCAACATGTCGCCCGAGTACGGCGCGACGTGCGGCTTCTTCCCGGTCGACGACCACACGCTCGACTACCTGCGCCTGACGGGCCGGAGCGCCGAGCGCATCGCGCTCGTCGAGGCCTATTGCAAGGAGAACCTGCTGTGGCACGACCCGGCCGACCACGCGACGTACTCCCAGGTCGTCGAGCTCGACCTCGGCGACGTCGAGCCGTCGCTCGCCGGCCCGCGGAGGCCGCAGGACCGCGTGCCGCTGCGCAGGGCGAAGCAGGCGTTCATCGACGCGCTCGGCACGTTCGGCGTGGACTACGCGAACGGCTCTGCCGACAAGGCGCTGGCCGAGACGTTCCCGGCCTCCGACCCGACCTCCGAGCAGCAGCCCGCGGGGGAGCCGGAGCCGGTTCCCGACACGGCGACCGTCGCGGTCGCCGAGCCGCCCGCGCATCACCGCGTGAGCGTCTCGCTCGACGGCGAGGACTTCGAGCTCGACCACGGCTCCGTCGTGATCGCCGCGATCACGTCGTGCACGAACACGTCGAACCCGGCGGTGATGATCGCAGCCGGGCTCGTCGCGAAGAAGGCGATCGAGCGCGGCCTCACGCGCAAGCCGTGGGTGAAGTCGTCGCTTGCGCCGGGCTCGCGGGTCGTGACCGAGTACTACGAGAAGTCGGGGCTTCAGCCGTTCCTCGACGAGCTCGGGTTCCAGACGGTGGGCTACGGCTGCACGACGTGCATCGGGAACTCGGGCCCACTGCGCGAGGAGATCTCGAAGGCCGTCGCCGACGGCGACCTCGTCGCGTGCTCGGTGCTCTCGGGGAACCGCAACTTCGAGGCGAGGATCCATCCCGAGGTGAAGGCGAACTACCTCGCTTCGCCGCCGCTCGTCGTCATCTATGCGCTCGCGGGACGGATGGACATCGACCTCGAGGCCGAGCCGCTCGGGCAAGGCTCCGACGGCGAGGATGTGTTCCTGCGCGACCTCTGGCCGACGTCGCGGGAGGTGGCGGAGACGGTCGGCCGCGCGATCGAGGGCAGCATGTTCCAGCGCACGTACGCGGACGTCTTCACCGGCGACGACACGTGGCGCGGGCTGCCGACCTCGGAGTCGGAGCTCTTTCCGTGGGAGCCGGCCTCGACCTACGTGCGGCAGCCGCCGTACTTCGACGGCATGTCGACAGAGGTGGGAACCGTGCCGGACGTCGAGGGCGCGCGCTGCCTCGTTCAGCTCGGCGACTCGGTGACGACCGACCACATCTCGCCTGCAGGCTCGATCAAGCCCGAGTCGCCGGCCGGCCTGTACCTGGTCGAGCACGGGGTCGAGCGGAAGGACTTCAACTCGTACGGCTCGCGGCGCGGCAACCACGAGGTGATGGTGCGAGGCACCTTCGCAAACGTGCGCCTGCGGAACGAGCTCGTGCCCGGGTCGGAGGGGACGTGGACGGTGCACGTGCCGTCGGGCGAGGAGATGACGATCTACGACGCGGCCGAGCGCTACCTCGCGGAGGGAACGCCGACGATCGTCCTCGCCGGCAAGGAGTACGGCTCCGGCTCGTCGCGCGACTGGGCGGCGAAGGGCCCGAAGCTGCTCGGCGTCCAAGCGGTGATCGCCGAGTCGTACGAGCGCATCCATCGCTCGAACCTCCTGATGATGGGGATCCTCCCGCTGCAGTTCCTGCCGGGCGAGACGCCGGAGACGCTCGGACTCACCGGCCGCGAGGAGTTCTCGATCAGCGGCGTCGCCAACGGCACCGCGAGCGAGGTGACGGTGCGCGCCGACGCGACGGAGTTCCGCGCGCGCGTCCGCCTGGACACGCCGCGCGAGCGCGAGTACCTCCAGCACGGCGGGATCCTCCCGTTCGTCCTCCGCCGCCTCCTCTCCTCGTAGCCGCTCCCGTCTCCAGCAGTCCCCGAGACATGGCCGTTCGCGGCACTCGATAGGCTGCAGCGACCGGGGTGCCTCGCGGCGAGGCTGAGATCACACCCGTCGAACCTGATCCGGGTCATGCCGGCGAAGGGAGGGCAGATGAGCGCGAACGAGACACCGTCCTGGGGCATCGAGCCCGTCCCCGAGCGCCTCCGGGTGCTCGGCGTCTTCGACGGCTTCCTCCTCTGGGCGAACCTCTCGGTATCGCTGCTCGTGATCGTCGCCGGCGCGTTCCTCGTGCTGCCGACCGACCAGTTCGGCCTTGCGCTCTCGCTGCCGGTGGCGCTCGCTGCGATCGTCGCGGCGGCGATCGTCGGCAACGTGCTGCTCGGCCTCGGCGGCCTGATCGGCGCCGACGCCCGCGTGCCGACGATGGTGCTCCTGCGCGCTCCGCTCGGCCGCCGCGGCTCCTACCTCCCGACGGGCCTGAACATCGCGCAGTGCCTCGGCTGGTCGGTGTTCGAGCTGATCATCATCGCCACCGGCGCGAGCGCGCTCTCGCAGCAGGTGCTCGGCTTCGGCGGCGTCGTGTTCTGGAAGATCCTCTTCGGCGCGATTGCGACCGGTCTCGCCTTTCTCGGTCCGGTCGGCTTCGTGCGGAAGTACGTCCGCAAGTTCGCGGTCTGGGTCGTGATCGCTTCGCTGCTCTATCTCTCCTGGTGGTCGCTGCACGGCCAGCACCCGGTGCAGCTGTGGCATCGCGGCGGCAGCCACGCGTTCTGGCCCGGCTTCGACCTGGTGCTCGCATCGATCATCAGCTGGACTCCGCTCGTCGCCGACTACACGCGCTTCGCCCGGACGCGGCGCGCCGGCTTCTGGAGCGCCGGGCTCGGCTACTTCGTCCCGACGATCCCGCTCTTCACCCTTGGCGCAGTGATCGCCATGTCGCGGCAGATCAGCGAGGCGCCTGCGCTCCTCACGGCGATCGCGGCCGGCGGCGCGGCGAGCCTGCTCGCGCTGCTCGCGCTGACCGTCGACGAGAGCGACGAGGCGTTCGCGAACGTCTACTCCGGAGCGGTCAGCCTGCAGAACCTCCTGCCGCGCGTGCCCCAACGCGTGCTCGTCGCGGCGGTGGCCGCGGTCGCGACGGCGGGAGCGCTCGTGATCGATCTCCGCAACTACCAGCCGTTCCTCTACCTGCTCGGCTCGTTCTTCGTGCCGCTCTTCGCCGTCCTGCTCGCCGACTGGCTGCTCTCCGGGCGCCACTACGACCGCGATCGCATCTTCGCCGCGCCCGAAGTTCGGCTCGAGATGATCGTTGCCTGGCTCGCCGGCTTCTGCCTCTATCAGTGGCTCTACCCGCAGGGCCCGAGCTGGTGGACGGGCCTCGTCGCGCACACGCATCCGCATGCCCTGCCCTGGGGCGGAGCGTCGTTGCCGAGTTTCGCCACGGCATTCGCCCTCGCCGCCCTCGCCCACGTCGTGGCCAGAAGGCCCATCCTCGCTCGCGCGTGACCGCGGCTCTCTAGATTGCGACCGTGGCACACATCGCCCTCCAGCTCTACACCATTCGCGATGAATGCGATCGCGACCTCGAAGGCACGCTGCGCCGCATCGGCGCGCAGGGCTACGACGGCGTCGAGTTCTTCCAGCTGCACGGACATGATCCGGCCCGCGTGCGCGCCTGGCTCGACGAAGCGGGGCTCGTCACCGCAGGGCGACACGCTCGGCTCGATGCGCTCGAGGACGAGCTGCCGGAGCTCGGCAAGGAGCTCGCGGTGCTCGGCACCGGCCGCATCGCGGTCAGCTGGGTCGACCCGGCGTGGCTCGACCAGCCCGGCTCGGTGGTCGACCGGATCGAGGCGGTGGCACACGCGGCTCGGGAGTCGGGGCTCCGTCTCGGTTTCCACAACCACTGGAGCGAGCTGAAGCCGCTCGACGGTGGGGCGACGTTCCTCGACCTGCTGCGAGAGCTCGACCCGGAGCTGTTGTGGCTCGAGCTCGACCTCGGCTGGGTCTGGCACGCGGGCGGCGATCCACTCGCCGAGCTCGAAGCGACGCGCGGCCGGTGCCCGCTCGTGCACGTGAAGGACTACCGAAGCCGCGAAGGCCGCGACGACGTGCCTGTCGGCGACGGGATCGTCGGCTACGACCGCGTCGTTCCCGCGGCGCTCGCGGCCGGTGCGGAATGGCTCGTCGTCGAGCAGGACAGCGTCGGCGCCGAGCCGTTTGCCGCAGTCGAGCGGTCGCTCAATGCGCTGCGCGCGATCCTGGCGACGGTGTGACACAGGCGTTCCGCGTCGGGGTGGTCGGCTGCGGGATCATCGCAGCGCGCTACGTCAAGGACTCGGCGGCGTTCGAGCATTGGCGGCCGGTCGCGTGCGCCGACCTCGACCGCTCGGCGACCGAGGCGTTCGCAGACGAGCACGGACTGCGGCCGCTGTCGGTCGACGAGCTGATGGCGGACGACGAGATCGACCTCGTCCTCAACCTGACGCCGCCACGGGCTCACACGGCCGTCGTCGCCGGGGCGCTCGCCGCCGGCAAGCACGTCTACACGGAGAAGCCGCTCGCGGCGACGGTCGCCGAGGCTCGCGAGCTCGTCGCCGCCGCGGACCGACGCGGGCTTCGGCTCGGTTGCGCGCCGGACACCTTCCTCGGCGGCGCGTACGAGACGGGCCGGCGGCTGATCGCCGAAGGAGCGATTGGGAAGCCGATCGGTGCAGCAGCGACGATGCTCGTCGGCGGCCCCGACAGCTGGCATCCGAACGCAGAGATGTTCTACCGAGCCGGCGGCGGGCCGCTCCTCGACCTCGCGCCGTACTACCTGACGGCGATCGTGTCGCTGCTCGGGCCGATCGCATCGGTCGCCGGCTTCGCGGAGACGCCGACACCGGAGCGAACGCTCGGCGCGGGCCCGCGAGCCGGCGAGACGATCTCGGTGGAGGTACCGACGCACGCGGCCGTCGTGCTGCGACTGGCTCAGGGCGCGCTCGCGACGCTGACCGTCAGCTTCGAGGCGCGCGGCCAATATCTGAGCGGCCTCGTCGTCCACGGCACCGAAGGCTCACTCGAGCTTCCCGACGCGAACGGCTTCGGCGGCGACGTCGTCCTGCGCCGGAGCCGAGACGACGCCGAGCCGGTTCCGTACGCCTCGCGCGGAGCGCAGGAAACGAGAGGGCTCGGGCTCGAGGAGCTGGTCGAGGCGTTCGAAGCGGGACGACCGCACCGCGCGAACGGGGAGCTCGGGCTCCACGTTCTCGAGGCGGCCGAGGCGGCCGTTCACGCTGCCGAGGAGCAGCGCGTGATCGACCTCTGAGCGTTGATCGCGCTGATCGGGAACCTCTCGCGTGACGAGCTGCCCGGACGCCCGCCGCGCGTCGGCGGCGGCTCGTATCACGGCGCGCGCGCGCTGAACCGCCTGCGAGTGCCCGCGCGCATCGTCGCCCGCTGCGCGGTCGGTGACCGCGAGCTCCTGTTGCCGCCGCTCATCCGCCTCGGCACGCCGGTGCGCTACGTGCCGGGCACGTCGACCGCGGCATTCTCGTTCTACTACGAGGGCGACCGGCGGGTGATGCGGATCGAGGCGCTCGGCGACACGTGGGCGCCGGCAGACGTGCCGGCACTGCCGACGGTGCGCTGGGCGCACGTGGCACCGCTCGCGCGCGGCGAGTTCCCACTCGAGACGGTGGCCGCACTCGCGCGGCGCTGCCGGGTCTCACTCGACGGGCAGGGGCTCGTTCGCGTCCCCGAGGTCGGGCCCTTGCGGCTCGACGGGGACTTCGACTGGGAGATCCTGCGGCATGTGTGGATCCTGAAACTCGCCGACGAGGAGGCCGAGGTGCTCGGCGATCCCGCAGCGCTCGGCGTGCGCGAGGTGGTCGTCACCCACGGCTCGCGCGGAGCCACTCTCTACGTCGGCGGAGGAGCACTGGACGTGCCCGTGCACGCATCGTCGCGGGATCCGACCGGAGCCGGCGACGCGTTCGCGACCGCGTACGTCGTCGCGCGCAACGCCGGCTTCACCCCGTTCGGATCGGCTCAGCGCGCGACCACCGTCGTCACCTCACTGCTCGCGCGATGATCGCCCTCGTCCAGACGGTCGCGGGCTCGTTCGCCGTCGATCTCGCCACCGACGAGGTCGAGCCCTGGGACGGAGCGGTCGAACGCATCCCACCACCGGCGCTCAACCTGCCGCTCGTCGTCGCCGCGGCGGCGGCGGGCTCGACCGTGATCGCCGTCGTCGACACGAAGCCGCCCCTCGTCGTCTCGCACGATGCAGGAATGACCTGGCGCGAGTCGGGCCGAGGGCTGCCCGCGGGCGTCGCGGTCGCGATCGCCGAAGACGATCCCGACGTCGCGGTCTACGCGGCGCGGAACCGCCTGTTCCTGACGCGCGACGGCGGCGTGTTCTGGACTGCGCTCGCGCTCGAGTTGCCCGAGATCGTGGGCCTCGTGGTCGGCCCGTTCACGGCAGGCTGAACTCGCCGCGCGCGACCGTCACGGCCGAGCCGCCGACCAGCACGCGGTCGATCGAGTCGGCGGTGCCGTCGACCTGCGCGTAGAGCGTCGACGGACGGTTGATCTCGGCGCCCTGGGAGATCACGATCTCCTCGCCGAAGGCGATGCGGCCGTGGCGGGCGAGGTGGATCGCAAGCGGCCCCGCCGCCGAGCCGGTGGCCGCGTCCTCGGTGACGCCGTGGTTCGGCGCGAACATCCGCGTCTTCCAACGCGCGCCGTCGCGTGCGAAGCAGTTCGTCCCGTCGTTCGTCGCCCGGGCCAGGGCGGCAAAGTCGGGCTGGAGCGCCGCGACCTCGGCCGCCGAGTCGAGCTCGAGATAGACGTGGCCCGGCCCGAGCTCGTAGCGCTCGACCGGGAGGCCCGAAGACGTCGCACCGACCGCTGCGAGGATCTCGTCCGCGTTCTCGACCGTCGACCAGGGCGGGATCGGCTGCTCCATGCGCCCGAAGACGATCCTCGCGCCCTCGCGCTCGAGCTCGACGGGAACGACGCCCGCGCCGGTCTCGAGCCTGATCACGAGCTTCTGGAGCGGGCCGCCGAGGACGAACGCGCTCCCGAGTGTGGGATGGCCCGCGAACGGCAGCTCGAGCGACGGCGTGAAGATACGGATCCGGACATCCGCCTCCGTCGAGGACGGAGGCAGCACGAACACCGTCTCTGCGAAGTTCATCTCCCGGGCGAGCGACTGCATCGTCAACTCGTCGAGGTCGCGGGCGTCGGTGAAGACGGCCAGCTGGTTGCCGGCGAGAGGCACATCGGTGAAGACGTCGCAGACGACGTAGCGAAAGCGCCGCATCACCCGATCCTACGACTTGACGAACCCGTGCCGGTCGTGGAGTACTAGGTTCGGCAGGCTCCAGATTCGATCGGGGCGCATGGTCTGGTTCATCGAGGGAAGGCGGACAATGGACAAGTTCAAAGAACTTGCGCTCGGCCGGCAGTTGATTCTCGTCGGCGGCGTCTTGCTCATCATCGACTCGTTCTTCGCGTGGCAGAAGGTCACGTTCAACGGCATCGGGATCTCGGCGTCGGCGTCGGCGTCGGCCTGGCACGGGTTCTGGGGCGTGCTGATGGGTTTGCTGACGATCGCGATCGTCGGCTGGGTGGCGGCACGCGTGTACGGCGTCGAACTGCCGGCGAACCTTCCCGACGGTCTCGTCACGCTCGTGCTCGGCGGGCTGATCCTGCTGTTCGCGCTCGTGAAGAACCTCAGCGACGACTACTCGGCCTGGGCGAGCTACGTGGGGATCGTCCTCGCCGGCGTGGTAGCCGCCGGAGCGTGGCTGAATTTCCAGGCGAGCGGCGAAGCGCTTCCCAGCATGCCGAAGAGCGCGACCGCCGCAGGGGACGCCGGATCGACCGGCTCCGAGACGGCGGACCCGGCGCCGGAGGCACCTGCCAGCTCCGACCCGGCGTAGCCCTTCACCGTGAGAAGAGCGGCCGCCTGGTGGCCGCTCTTCTTGCGCGTGCTTGACAACAACACCTGGCGCGAGAGTGAATACGCCCCAACCGTGGCATCCGTCAGGCGCGGAGTCATCGGGCAGGCAACCGAGAGGGAGGCGAAATGAGCAGCGAAACACCGGCTGCAGGCGGTGTTCATCTCACGGACGACGAGCGGACCCTTCACAAGCTCGGGTACACACAAGAGCTCTTCCGGGCGATGGGAGGGTTCCAGAACTTCGCGATCTCGTTCACGATCATCTCGATCCTCGCCGGCTGCTTGACGTCGTACTACATCGCGTTCGAAAGCGGCGGGCCGATCGCGGTGACGTGGGGCTGGCTGATCGTCGGCGTCTTCTCGACGATCATCGCGCTCGCGATGGCCGAGATCGCCTCGTCGTTCCCGACCGCCGGCGGCCTCTACTACTGGGCCTCCAAGCTCGGCAGCCCGGGCTGGGGCTGGACGACCGGCTGGTTCAACCTGATCGGGCAGATCGCGGTCACCGCCGCGATCGGCTACGGGCTGGCGACGTTCGGGACCGTCCTGTTCGACGACCTGTTCTCGCTCGAGAAGCACACGAACGACTGGTTCGGGTTCAGCTACAACGAGACGGTCTACGCGCTCTACGCCGTCTTCCTCTTGGCGGCGTGCCTGATCAACGTCTTCGACGTGCGGATCACGGCCTTCCTGAACACGATCTCGGCGTACTGGCACATGGTGGGCGTCGCGGTGATCGTGATCGTGCTGGTCGTCGTGCCCAACCACCACCGGTCTATCGGGTACGTCTTCGGCGGCCAGGCGAACGCGACCGGCTACGGGCACAACCTGACCGGCTTCCACCACGCGGCCTTCTGGCTCGTGTTCGGACTCGGCTTCCTGATGGCCCAGTACACGATCACGGGCTTCGACGCCTCGGCGCACATGTCGGAGGAGACCCACCAGGCCTCGCGGATGGCGGCCGTCGGCATGTACATGTCCGTCGTCGTCTCGGTGATCTTCGGCTTCGTCCTGCTCGTGGCCGTGACCTTCGCGGTTCCGAGCACGCAGGGCGCGCTCGACAACATCGGGGCCGTGGTGCCGTGGATCTGGAGCACGTCGATGAGCCAGAACTGGTCCGATGCGCTCCTGACGATCTGCGTGGTCGCGCAGTTCTTCTGCCTGACTGCGTCGACGACGTCGGCCTCACGGATGATGTTTGCGTTCTCGCGCGACGGGGCCGTCCCCGGCAACTCGCTCTGGCGGCGCGTGTCCAAGCGCCGCGTGCCCGTCCACGCAGTGTTTGCCGTCGGCATCCTCTCCGGCCTGCTGATGGTGCCGGCGATCTGGAACTACCTCGTCGGCTATGCCGCCGGGACGGCGATCGCGGTGATCGGTCTCTACATCGCGTTCGTCCTTCCCGTCTTCTTGCGGCTCCGGCTCGGCGACGAGTTCGAGCACGGCGCCTGGAGCCTCGGCCGGCACTACAAGTGGCTCGGCTGGGTGTCGATCCTCTGGGTGGCGTTCATCACCGTCCTGTTCAGCCTGCCCCTGTTCAAGGACGGGCTGCCCTGGGAGGCCAACTTCTCCTGGACGCTGACGAACTACACGGTTCTCTGGTTCGTCGGGATCGGGATCGTCGTCGGCGGCTGGTGGTTCCTGTCAGCCCGCAAGTGGTTCAAAGGCCCCGTGCGGATGGGGAGCGAAGAAGAGCTCGAACGGCTCGAAGCCGACAAGGAGCGCGAGTTCCTGCTTCCGGCCGACACGACATTCGAGACGAGCTGACGAACGGCCGGTGGGCCTCCCTCGCGCGAGCAGGCGCGAGGGAGGCCGCGCCGCTGGCGTAGAGTCGTCGTCTGACGACCAGCCGGCGGTTCCCTGACTCGATCCCACGAAGGAGGCTTCGCTTGTGCTGACGCTCGACGAGCTGCGAGGCGATGAGTCGATCGACACGGTGATCATGGCGTTCACCGACATGCAGGGGCGGCTGCTCGGCAAGCGGCTCCATCGCGACTTCTTCCTGGAGCAGGTCGAGCACGGGCACGGCACCGAAGGCTGCAACTACCTGCTCGCACTCGACATGGAGATGGAGCCGACGCCGGGCTATGAGATCGCGTCGTGGGAACGCGGCTACGGGGACTTCGAGCTTGCCCCGGACCTCGGGACGTTGCGGCGCATCCCGTGGCTCGAGGCGACCGCGCTCGTGCTCTGCGACGTCGCCTGGGGCGACGGGTCCCCGGTTCGCCCCTCGCCGCGCCAGGTCCTGCGCGCGCAGGTCGAGCGAGCGCGTTCGCACGGTTTCGAAGTGATGGTCGGCTCGGAGCTCGAGTTCTATTTGCTGCGCGAGACCTACGAGGAGGCGCATGCGAAGAACTACCGCGGGTTGACGCCGTCGGTGCCGTACATCCTCGACTACCACATCCTCGCGACGAGCTACGACGAGCCGCTGATGCGGAAGATCCGCAACGGCATGCAGGGCGCCGGCATGCGGGTCGAGACGTCGAAGGGCGAGGCGTGGCCCGGGCAGCAGGAGATCAACTTTCGCTACTCCGACGCGCTGACGATGGCCGACAACCACGTCGTCTACAAGAACGGCGCGAAGGAGATCGCGTTTCAGAACGGCTGCTCCATCACCTTCATGGCGAAGCCCGATCACACGTGGATCGGCTCGTCGTGTCACATCCATTCCTCGCTCTGGCGGAGCGGCGAGAGCGCGTTCGACGGTGAGAGCGCGGTGTTCCGGCAGTACCTCGCCGGGCAGATCGCGTGCGGGCGGGAGCTTGCACTCTTCTTCGCTCCGAACGTCAACTCGTACAAGCGGTTCGCAGTCGGATCGTGGGCGCCGACGACGCTTGCGTGGGGACGCGACAACCGGACGTGCGGGTTCCGCATCGTCGGCTCGGGAGCGGCGATGCGTGTGGAATCGCGGATCCCCGGCGGGGACGTCAACCCGTACCTCGCGTTCGCGGCGACGATCGCCGCGGGGCTCCACGGCATCGAGAACGAGCTGGAGCTGCCGCCTGCGCTCGAGGGGAACGCGTACGAGTCGTCGGCGGACCGGTTCCCGGCGTCGCTGCGCGAGGCGATCGCCGCGCTCGATCACGGCGACATGGCGCGGGCGGCGCTCGGCGACGATGTCGTCGACCACTACCTCAACTACGCGCGCACCGAGCAGGAGCTTTTCGACCGAGTCGTCACGTCATGGGAACGTGAACGGCTGTACGAGCGTGGCTAAGCCCGTCGTCGGCATCACGACGTACCTCACGCGGGCGTCGTTCGGCGTCTGGGAAGCCGACTCGGCGCTGGTGCCGGCGTCGTACGTGCGCGCGATCGCGGACGCCGGAGGCGTGCCGCTCCTCGTCCCGCCGGGTGCGGCCGCCGAGGAGACGCTCGACGCGGTCGACGGGCTCATCTTCTCGGGCGGCTCCGATCTCGATCCCGAGCTCTACGGCGAGGAGGCTCACGCGGAGACGGTGGGAGTCGTGCGCGAGCGGGACGACTTTGAGCTCGAGTTGATGCGCGCGGCTCTCGCGCGCGACCTCCCGGTGCTCGCGATCTGCCGCGGCTCGCAGGTGCTGAACGTCGCCCTCGGCGGAGGCATCGAGCAGCACGTCCCCGACCGCGTCGCTGCAGACACGCACAAGGAGACGCCGGGCGTGTTCGCCGAGCACGACGTGGACGTGCTCGGCGGCACGAAGCTCGCGTCGATCCTCGGCGAGCGCACCGACGTGAAGTCGCACCATCACCAGGGCTTCGGCGAGCTCGGCACCGGCCTCCGCGAATCGGCGCGAGCCGACGACGGCACGGTGGAAGCGCTCGAGGACCCGAATCGCCGCTTCACCCTCGGCGTCCTCTGGCACCCGGAGGAAGGTGAGGACATGGCGCTCTTCGAAGCGCTCGTCACCGAAGCAGCCCGGTACCGGTCCGAGCGCGGGGCGTAGCGCTCGTCAAACCTCGGCTCGTCGCGCATCGGACACGGTGCCGCTAGACATGTCTCGTTGCCAAACCAGGGTGACAAATGTGCAACGTTTTATGCACAGACGATGCGGCAGCGTGTCGCCGGCCGTACCTTCGCCATGTGCCTCGTCGTCCACCGATCGATCCCGAGGGCTACTACCACATCGGCTCGCGCGGTTCCTATGGCCAGTTGCTCTTCCGCACCGACGATCAGTACGAGATGTTTCTGAGGCTCTACACCCGAAGCGCGAAGAAGTACGGCTGGGAAACGCTGGCCTGGGTGCTGATGCGCAACCACCATCACTTCGTCTTGCGGCTGACAAATGGCGGCCTCTCCGAGGGGATGCGTGAGGCACACGGCTGTTTTTCCAGGCGAATCCACGCGATATACGGGGTGACCGGTCAAGGGCATCTCGTTCGCCACGGATTCTTCAGGCGCCAGCTCCATACCGACGGCGCGGTGCTCGTGGCGTGCCGCTACGTCGACCTCAACGCCACCGCGGCAACCGGTGAGGCGCCGGAAGACGCACCGTGGGGCGGTTACAGAGCGACTATCGGCCTCGACCATCCACGCGCCTTCCACTCGCCGTCCGAGCTCCTGAGAGTCATCTCCAACTCAGCCCGCGACGCCCGGAATGCCTACCGGGCCTTTGTCGAGGATGGACGAGCCTCTCTGAGCCACGTCCCTTTGCCAAACGACGGGTTTACGTCCCGTGGTTAGATCGCAGGCATGAGCGTCGCCGTCGTCAACCCCGCGACCGAGGAGACGATTGCGACTCTGGACGAGGCGGGGGTCGAGGAGACCGATGCGGCGGTTGCTCGGGCTCGCGCGGCCTACCCGGGGTGGCGCGCGGTCTCGCCGGGCGACCGCGGCCGGTTGCTTCGGGGGCTCGCGACGCTCGTCGAGGATCACCGCGAGGAGCTGGCGCAGATCGAGTCGCGGAACGCCGGGAAGCCGATCTCGGACGCGCGCGGCGAAGTCGGGATGGTCGCGGACGTCTTCCACTTCTATGCAGGCGCCGTCGACAAGCGCTACGGCGAGACGATTCCCGTCGCAGGCGGCGTCGATATGACCTTCCGCGAGCCGCTCGGCGTCGTCGGCCTCATCGTCCCCTGGAACTTCCCGCTCAACATCGCATCGTGGAAGCTCGGCCCCGCGCTCGCGTGCGGCAATACGGTCGTGATCAAGCCGGCCGAGCTCACTCCCCTCTCCACCCTCCGCCTCGCCGAGCTCGCGCTCGAGGCCGGCATCCCCGAGGGCGTGCTGAACGTCCTCGTCGGCAAGGGCTCCGTCGTCGGCCGCCGCCTCGTCGAGCACCCCCACGTCGCGAAGATCGGCTTCACCGGCTCGACCGAGGTCGGCGTCGAAGTCATGCGCGGCGCCGCGGCGACCATCAAGCGCGTGACGCTCGAGCTCGGCGGCAAGTCGGCGAACATCGTCTTCGCCGACGCGGATCTGGAGAAAGCAGCCGCGGCCGCGCCGTACGCCGTCTTCGGCAACGCCGGGCAAGACTGCTGCGCACGCTCGCGGATCCTCGTCGAGCGCAGCGCCTACGACCGCTTCGCCGACCTGCTCGTGACGGCGACCGGCGGCGTGAAGGTCGGCGACCCGGCCGACGAGGCGACCGAGATGGGGCCGCTGATCACGGCCGCCCACCGCGAGACCGTCGCGAGCTTCGTCGAGACCGACCCGCTCTTCCGCGGCGACGCGCCCGACGGCCCGGGGTTCTGGTACCCGTGCACCCTCGTCGAGGCGACGAACGACGACCGTGTCTCCCGCGAGGAGGTGTTCGGCCCGGTGGCTGCGCTGATCCCCTTCGACGACGAGGCCGACGCGATCCGCATCGCGAACGACACGCCCTACGGCCTCTCCGGCTCGATCTGGACGCGAGAACGGCGCGCGCGCCCTCCGCGTCGCGCGCGCGCTCGACTCCGGCGTGCTGAGCATCAACTCGAACAGCTCCGTCCGCGTCTCGACGCCGTTCGGCGGCTTCAAGCAGTCCGGGTTCGGCCGTGAGCTCGGCCTGCACGCCCTCGACGGCTACTCGGAAGTGAAGAACGTCTACTACTCGACGGAGGACTGATGCCGCGTCTCGAAGGCAAGGTCTGCGTGATCACCGGCGCCGGCGGCGGGATGGGCCGCGAGGCCGCGATCCTGTTCAGCGAGGAAGGCGCGAGCGTCTGCGCCGCGGACGTCGACCTCGACGCCGCGAAAGAGACCGCCGCCGCAGGCGCGCGATGCCTTCGCGCAGCACGTCGACGTCGCCGACGAGGCGAGTGTCGCTGCGATGATGGACGCGACCGCGGCCCGCTACGGCGGCATCGACGTGCTCTACAACAACGCCGGCATCTCGCCGGGCGACGATGCCTCCGTCCTCGACACGAGCGTCGAGGCGTGGGAGCGCGTGCAGGCCGTCAACACCAAGGGCGTCTTCCTCTGCTGCAAGCACGGCATCCCGCACCTGCTCGCGCGCGGGGGCGGCTCGGTGATCAACGTCGCGAGCTTCGTCGCGATCCTCGGCGCGGCGACCTCCCAGATCTCGTACACCGCGTCGAAGGGAGCGGTGCTTTCGATGACTCGTGAGCTCGCTGTCCAGTTCGCGCGCGAGAACGTGCGCGTGAACGCGCTCTGCCCGGGCCCCGTCGAGACTCCGCTGCTGCTCGCGATCTTCGGCGACGACCCCGCCGCACTCGAACGCCGCCGCGTGCACTGGCCGACCGGCAGGCTCGCGAAGCCGCGCGAGGTCGTGAACGGCGCGCTCTTCCTCGCCTCCGACGAGTCGTCCTACGTCACGGGCTCGACGTTCCTCGTCGACGGCGGCCTCACGGCTGCGTACGTCACGCCCGAGTGATGCGCATCTCGTTGATGGTCGAAGGCCAGGAGGGCGTGACGTGGGAGCAGTGGGTTGCACTCGCCCGCGCGGCCGAGGCGGCCGGCCTCGAAGGGCTCTTCCGCTCCGACCACTACCGCTCGATCGTGCGAGGCGAGCCCGCCGGCTCGCTCGACGCCTGGGCGACGCTCGCCGGCCTCGCCGCCGTGACCGAGCGGCTCAGGCTCGGGACGATGGTCTCGCCCGTGACGTTCCGCCGGGTGCAGGTGCTCGCGAAGCTCGTCGTGACCGTCGACCACATCTCCGGCGGGCGGGTCGAGCTCGGTCTCGGCGCCGGCTGGTACGAAGCCGAGCACGAGACCTACGGGTTCGCGTTCCCGCCGACGGGCGAGCGCCTCGACGAGCTCGACCGGCAGCTCGCCGAGCTCGTCCGCCAGTGGACCGAGGCGCCCGAGATCCAGCCCAAGCCCCTACAGCAGCCGCACCCGCCGATCATCGTCGGCGGCACGGCCAAGCCGCGTACCGTCCGCGCCGCCGTCGCACACGCCGACGAGTACAACACCGTATGGCCGACGGTCGAGGAGGCGCGCGAGCGAAAGCGCGTGCTCGACGCGGCCGCCCGCGAAGCCGGGCGCGAGCCGCTGCGGTTCTCGATGATGACCGGCGTCGTCGTCGGCCGGGACGAAGCCGAGCTGCGCGACCGTCTCGGCCGGTTCAAGGAACTGGCGGGCACCGACACGCCACCGATCTTCGGGACGGTCGACCAGGTGGCCGAGCGCCTGCGCGAATACGAGGCCGTCGGCGTGGAGCGCGCGATGCTCCAGCACCTCGTCCACGAGGACGTCGAGATGGTCGGCGTCCTGGGCGAGGTCGCAGCCCGTCTACTCTAGGCCCGTGCGTCTCTTCCTCGTGCGCCACGCCAAGGCCGCGCCGGGCGAGCCCGGTGAGCCCGACGAGCTGCGTCCGCTGACGAAGAGCGGCCAGGCCGCGGCACGCGACCTAGGCGCGCGGCTGGCGGGAGAGCACCTCGACGCCGTCGTGTCGAGCCCGCTGCTGCGCGCCCGCGAGACGGCGGAGGCGATCGCGCGCGCTTCGGATGTGGAGCTCGAGCTGGACCGAGCGCCTCGAGCCGGGAACGAACCTCGACGCCGTGCGCGCCGTGGTCGAAGGCCGCGGCGAGACCGTCGTCGTCGTCGGCCATCAGCCCGACCTCAGCGAGATCACGTTCGCGCTCACCGGGCGGATCGAGGAGTTCAAGCCCGGTGCGGTCCTCGAGCTCGAGCTGTGAGCGCCGTCGCGGTCAAAGGACTGCGCAAGAGCTACGGCGACCACGAAGCACTCCGCGGCATCGACTTCACGATCGAGGCCGGCGAGGTCTTCGGCCTGCTCGGCCCGAACGGCGCGGGCAAGACGACCACCGTCGAGATCCTCGAGGGCTACCGCCAGCCCGACAGTGGCACCGTCGAGGTGCTCGGCGTCGACCCGCTGAAGAGCGGCCCCGCCTGGCGCGAGCGGATCGGCGTGATGCTCCAGTCGTCGTCCCTCTATCCCGCGCTGACCGTTCGCGAGAGCCTGCGGGTGTTCGCCGGCTACTACTCCCGGCCGCGCGATCCGGAAGAGGTGATCCGCATCATCGGGCTCGCCGAGAAGGCCGATGCTCGCGTGCGGTCGCTGTCGGGCGGCCAGCAGCGGCGGCTCGATCTCGGCCTCGCGCTCATCGGCGACCCCGAGCTGATCTTCCTCGACGAGCCGACCACGGGCTTCGACCCCGGCGCACGCCGTACCGCCTGGGAGACGATCCGCGACCTGCGGGCGCTCGGCAAGACCATTCTCCTCACGACCCACTACCTCGACGAGGCAGCGCAACTGGCCGACCGGGTCGCCGTGCTGCGGGACGGGCTGATCGTGCGCGAAGGGTCTCCCGCAGAGCTGACCGGTGGGATCGTCGAGACCGAGATCGTCTACCGCCGCGCGGGCGAGCAGGTCGTCGAGCGCACGACCGAGCCGACGCGCCGGCTTCACGAGCTCACCGCCGAGTCGCTCGCGCGCGGCGAGGAGCTCGAGGCGCTCGAGGTGCGCCGCCCGACGCTCGAGGACGTCTACCTGGAGCTGACCGGCGAGTGACGCTGTTCCTCCATGAGCTGAGAACGGAGCAGGTGCTCTTCTGGCGGAACCGCGAGGCCGCGTTCTTCACGTTCTTCCTGCCGGTGATCTTCTTCCTCGTCTTCGGCTCGATCTACGGGAACGACAGGATCTCGGGCATCCGGGGAGCGACGTTTCTCGAAGCGGGGATGATCGGCTACGGCGTCGCGTCGACGGCGTTCGCGGGCCTCGCGATCACGATGGTGATCCGCCGCGAGAGCGGCGTCCTGAAGCGCGTCCGCGCAACGCCGTTGCCGGCGTGGACGTACCTCCTTGCCGTGCTCGTCTCGACCTTCCTCACGTTCCTCGTCGAGGCCACTCTGCTGATCGTGCTCGGCCGGGCCCTGTTCTCCGTCGGCCTGCCCGACCGGCCCTTCTCGCTCTTCCTCACGCTCTTGATCGGCGCCGCCGCGTTCGCCGCGATGGGCCTCGGGCTGACCGGCTTCGTCCGCAGCGCCGAGGGCTCGTCGGCGGTCGTCAACTTCATCTACCTGCCGATGGCGATCATCTCCGGCACGTTCTTCTCGCCGGAGAAGTACCCCTCGTTCCTGCGCGCGATCGCAGACCTGCTGCCGCTGACGTACTTCACGAAGCTGGTACGGGAGGTGATGGTCGGCCACCATCACGTCTGGTCGGAGGGAAGCTCGATCGCCGTCGTCCTGCTGTGGGGCGTCGTCGGGATCTTCGCGGCGCTCCGGAGCTTCCGCTGGCAGCCGCGCGAGGGTTAGGTGCGCAACCAAAATGCGGCCCGCTCCGTTCACAGATGATGGACGAGCCCCCGATGGCATTCGCCGTGCACGACCACGAAACGCCCGCGATCGAGGTACGCGTCAGCTTCGGCGTCTTTGCCGGGCGCCAGGCGACCGCGGCCGAGATCGACCGGCTGGGGGCGTGGCTGCTCGACGAGGTCGGCGAGGTGTCGATCATCTCCGAACAGCGCCACGAGATCGATTCGGACGTCGAGGCCTCCGTGCACATGGTTCGGATCGAGGTCGCGACGGACCGCGCCCCTGGGCCGGGCCCGAGCCGCGACGAGGTCGAGCGGCGGATCGTCGAGCGCGCCGAGTACTGGGCGCACCTCTGCGTGGCCGAGCGCCACGTCGACGTCGACGCCGGCGTCGAGATCGACGACGACCCCAGCGACGACCCCGACAGCGACCTCTACTAACTAGAGCGCGCGCTCGACCGCGTCGAGCGTCCGCTCGGCCTGCCGCCGGCCGATCGCATCGAGCCCGCCGCCGCCGAGGTGGCCGAGCAGGCCCGTGAGGTGGAGCTCCGTGCGCCAGTGCATCTGCGTGCCGTCGCCGTCGGCCATGAGGTCGAAGGTCGAGCTCACGTCGGCGCCCGCGCCATGGGCGCGCAGCGTCGCGTGGGTCGGCGGATGCCGTTCGAGCACCTCGAACCGAATCGTCACTGCTCGGAGCCAGCGGGATCGGCGGCTTCACCTTCGCCTCCCAGTGATCATCGTCGATCACCGTGTGGCTGCGCACCGCGGGCATCGCCGAGGCGATCACGTCCGGGCTCGTCAACAACTCGAAGACCCGCTCGGGTGGCGCGGCGAATCGGCGCTCTCCCTCGATCACGGCCATCGCGCGGCCGAGGCTACCTCAGGTGCGTCACGGACATCAGCGCGTCAGCGTGACCTTCTGGAGGCCGAGCGGACGATCGAGGTCGATGCCGCGGAGCTGCGCGAGCCGCAGCGCGGCCAGCTGGCCGGGGACGACCGCGACGAGCGGGCTCAGCCACTCCGAGACGCCGGGCAGCAGCGGCAGGCCGACCTCGCCGCGGGCCAGCAGCTGCTCGTCGTCGGAGATGACGATCATCCGCGCGCCTCGGCCGCCGACTGCGTCGACCGCCTCGACCATCGCGCCGAACGCGGGGCCCGTGGGCGCGACCGCGATCACCGGCCACCCCGGAGCGATCGCGGCGACGGGGCCGTGCATCAGGTCGGCCGCGGAGTACGACTCGAAGAGGAGCCCGGACAGCTCGCGGATCTTCAGGGCGATCTCGAACGACGTGCTGTAGTTGATGCCGCGGGCGACGACGGTGCCGCCGTCGATGCCGGCGAAGCCGTCGAGCTCGGTCAGATCGCGCCACGACCGGTCGAGCTGCGCCGCGAGCTGCTCGGGCAGCCGCTCGCAGCTCCGCGAACGCACCCGCGTCGCCGGTGGTGGTCGCGAAGAGCAGGGCGACCGCGCCGAGCGAGTTGACGTACGTCTTCGTCGCGGCAACCGCCTGCTCGTTCCCCGCCTCGAGCTGCGAGCACCGCATCGGCGGTCTGCGCCGAGCGGCGAAGCGGGGCTGTTGGTGAGCGCGATGGTCGGCCGGCCCTGCCTGCGCGCCTCGGCGACCACCTCGACGCACGTCGGGGACTTCGCCCGACTGCGAGATGCCGATCACGAGCGCGCCGTCGAGCCGCGGCGGCTGCTCGTAGAGCGTGAACAGCGAAGGCGTCGCGAACGCAACCGGCACGCGGTGCGCGCGGCCGAGCAGGTACTGGGCGTAGCGCGCCGCGTTGGACGAGCTGCCGCGCGAGGCGATCAGGATGTACTGCACGTCGTTCGCGCGGAAGAGCTCGCCGATCTGCTCGGCGTAGCCGCGCTGCCGCTCGAGCAGGCCGGCTGAGCGCCTGCGGCTGCTCGCGCAGCTCGGTCTCGAGATGCGAGCTCACAGCCGGCACCTGCGTCGCGAAGAGCTCGCGAACCGCCTCGAGCGACGCCCGGCTGCCCCCGTTCGTCGCGATGTACCCGCGGCTGCTCTGCGGGCGCCAGACCGGCAGGCCGGTCTCGACGACGACTGCTCCGGGCACGTCGACGGCCTCGCGCATCCACGGATGGCGGTGCGCGTCGCGCACGACGTAGACGTCCGCGGCGGGCACCGGCTCACCCTCGCGCACGACGCGTCGCACGTCGAGCGAGTGCTCGGCCTCACCCGCGGCGATGTTCGCCCGCGGGCGCAGCTCGACGACCGTCGGCGCCGTCCGGACAAACGCAACGTCACCCTCGACGACGAGCGCGCGCCGGGCCGCGTCGAGCCCTGCCGCCGCGATCGATGCTCGCCGGATTCAGGGCGCGCCCACGCAGCGAGCGGCCTGGACGCGGCCCGCCGCTTCACGCAGCCGCTCGGCTCCGGAACGCGCGCGGCGAGCGCCGCGACGACCGCGGCCACCGCCTCCTCACCGAGATCGTGGCCGACGCAGAGCGCGTCGACGCCCGCGTCGAGCGCGAGCACCGCCGCTCCTCGACCCCGACGGTCGCGCTGACGCGCCTTCATCTCGAGCGCGTCGGCCATCACGACGCCGTCGAAGCCGAGCTCCCCGCGCAGCAGGCCCTGGACGATCGCCTGGCTCAGCGTCGCGGGCGCGTCGCCGAGCGCAGGCACGCGGACGTGCGCCGTCATGATCGTGCGCACGCCGGCGTCGATCGCGGCGCGGAACGGCTCGAGGCCGGCCTCGACGTCGCCGGCGACGACGGGCAGCTCGAGGTGCGAGTCCTGCTCGGTCGAGCCGTGGCCGGGGAAGTGCTTCGCGCACGCGGCGACGCCGGCGCGCTCTGCGTCCCCCGCACGAACGCCGCCACGTGCCGGGCGACGAGCCCGGGATCGGAGCCGAACGAGCGCACGCCGATCACGGGGTTTGCCGGGCACGTTCACGTCGGCGACCGGCGCGAGGTTCCAGTTCACGCCGACCGCAGCGAGCTCGGCCGCGATCGAAGCCGCGACGGCCTCGGTCAGCGTCGACGTCGTCGACGACGCCGAGCGCCGCGTTGCCGGGGTACGAGCTGCCCGTCTGCCACTTCGAGCCGCGTCACGTCGCCGCCCTCCTCGTCGATCGCGAGCAGCACGTCGTCGCGCTCTGCGCGCAGCGCACGGCGCAGCGACGAGAGGCCCTCGGCCGAGGGAACGTTGTAGGCGAACAGCGTCGATGCCCGCCGCCCCCGTCCGCGAGGAACCGGCGCGACCCAGTCGGGCGCGGTCCGGCCCCGGGGAAGCTCGGGAAGATGCACGCGGCGGCGAGGCGCTCGAGCTCGTCGGCTCATCCCTTGACCGCCCCGGCGGTCAGCCCGAAGGCGATTCGCCGCTGCACGAGCAGGAAGAAGATGACGACCGGGATCGCGGTCAGCGTCGACGCAGCCATCAGCGCGCCCCAGTCGGTGTGCCGGCTCGTGCCGAGGAAGTACGAGAGCCAGACCGTGACCGTCTGCTTCGACTGGTCGTTCAGCAGGACGCGGGCGAAGATGTACTCGTTCCAGCTCGTGATGAACGCGAACACCGACGTCGCGACGAGGCCCGGCGCCATCAGCGGCAGCAGGATCTTCACGAACACGCCGAGTCGCGTCGAGCCGTCGACCATCGCCGCCTCCTCGAGCTCCTTCGGGATCCCGATCAGGAAGCCGCGCAGCGTCCACACGCAGAACGGCAGCACGAACGTCATGTAGGTGACGATCACGCCCGCTGAGCGCGTTCACCTGGTGGTAGCGCGCGAGCACGACGTAGAGCGGGATGATCAGCCCCGCCTGCGGCAGCATCTGGATGCCGATCACGAGCACGATGAACAGCTTGCGCCCGGTGAAGCCGGTAGCGCGCGAGCGCGACCGCCGCGAGGAACGCGAGCACGATCGAGATCGCGACCGTGACGACGACGATGATCAGGCTGTTCTTCACGTCCTCCCAGAAGTACGGCTTGTCGATCGCGTCGCGGAAGTGCTGCGAGCGTCGGATGCAGCGGGAACCACGTCGGGTTGAGGCTGATGATCTGGTCGTTCGACTTGAACGCGGTCGAGATCATCCAGAACACCGGGAAGACCATCACGACGAAGACGGCGATGCCGACGGCGTTCCAGCCGCCTGCCGCGTGCGGCGACCTCTGCGGCGGTGCGCGCTCACTGCTCCTCCCCGATCCGCACCATCTTGCGCACGTAGACGACGCTCAGGACGCGCGACGATCAGCAGCATCAGGATCGAGATCGCGGCGCCGCGGCCGAAGTCGCTCTTGAAGTAGCCCTCCTCGAACAGGTAGACGCTCATCAGGTAGTTGCCCGGCTCGGATCTTCGACTGGCCGATCAGCAGGTACGGCTGCGTGAAGACGCCGAAGTCCCAGATGATCGACAGGCTCGTGAGGATGAGCAGGATCGGCTTGCAGGATCGGCAGCGTGATGTCGAGGAACACGCGCCACGGCCGCGCGCCGTCGACCTCGGCCGCCTCGACGAGGTCGTGCGGCACCTGCGCGAGGCCGGCGTAGAGCGTGATCACGACGAACGGCAGCGCGCCCCAGACGATCAGCAGCGTCACGAGGCGTGAGCTGCGAGAACGTCGTCGCGTACCAGTCGTGCTGGAAGAAGTCGCCGATGTGCAGCTGCGTGAGGACGTAGTTGACGACGCCGTTCTCGAAGTTCGTCATCCAGTACCAGACCTGAACGGCGACGACGACCGGCATCGACCAGACGAGCACGAGGCCCGACGTCAGCAGGACGCGCACGGAGGTGCTCACGCGCACGAGCAGCAGCGCGAGCAGCATGCCGAACACGATCGTCAGCGCGACGTTGCGACCGTGAAGACGACCGTGCGGAGGAGCGTGTGCCAGAAGACCTGGTCGTGCAGGACGGAGCCGTAGTTGTGCAGACCGACCGACGGTGCCCGAGTGCCGGATCAGCTCGAAGAGGCCGTACTGCTGGGTCGAGAGCCGCACGAGCCAGTAGAGCGGGTAGCCGAGGATGAGCCCGATCACCACGACGACCGGCAGGATCAGCCGGTACGGGACCGCGCTCTGGAGCGTGCGGCCCCAGAAACGGCGACGCCGCCGAGACCGCTGGAGCGTGGTCTCGGCGGCGACCGCCATGGAGCTACCTTCGCGCACCGCCTTACGGCTGGTTCAGCACCGAGGCGATGTTGTCGCTGGCCGACGGGCTGCCTGCTGGATCGACAGCTTGCCGGTGAGGATCTGCGCCAGCATGTTGCGGAGGATGTTGCCGTTCTCGACGTCGACCCAGTGCTTCGCCGTCGGCACGAACCAGCTGCGGGCGGCTGCGCGCTCGTTCACGCTGTTGCCGAGGAGGTTGGTCGCGTTCGGGATGTTGCCCTTCGCCTGGAGCGCCTTCTCCGAGCTCGTGCTCGTGAAGTCCTTGATCCAGTCGGCGGCGAGCGCCTTGTTGCGGCTCGTCGCCGGGACGCGCCAGGTCGGAGCCGCCGAGGAAGCCCGGCATCGTCTGTGCCCTTGACGTGGCCCGGCATCACGAACTGGCCGGTCGTTGGCGGTGTACTTCTTGCCGACGCAGCAGCTGAACCAGCTCGGGCCGATCATCGACGCGGCCTGGCCCTGTGCGTACACGTCGTACGGGTTCGGGTGCGTCTCGTCGGTCGTCTTGCTGGCCCGCGAAGTCGCGAGGAAGAAGTTCTTGTACGCGGTCAGGCCCGCGATCGACTTCGGCGAGGCGAGCAGGCCCTTCCACTTGCCGCTCACCTGCGTGCGCGATGCCGCCGCCGTAGTCGAACACGAAGCCCATCGCGACGTACCAGTCGGTGCCGGCGATGTAGATCGGCGAGAAGCCCTTCTTCGGGTTCTTGGCGAGCAGCTTCTTCGCGTCGGCCGCGTACTGCGGCCGTCGTCGCCGGAAGCTTCGTGATGCCCGCCTTCTTGAAGAGGTCGGTGCGGTAGGTGACGACGCGCGAGCCCGCGTAGTAGGGCACGCCGTAGGTCTTGCCGCCGTACGATGCCGGACGCGGCGAGGCCCTTGAGCCAGTTGGCCGAGTTGTCGAACGTCGACTTGCGTCGAGCAGGTCGGCGAACGCGCCGGCGGCCATGTACTTCGTCATCTCGGTGTTGCCCATCTCGATCACGTCCGGCCCGCCGCCGCCGGCGAGCGTCGCGTCGAACTTCTGGAGGTGGTCGCCCCAGTTCTGGTACTGGACGTTCACCGTCGTGCCGGGATGGTCGGACTGGAACTGCTGGTTCGCGGCCGCGACGACGTCCGGCCAGCCGGACTGCGCGTCGACCTGCAGCCACACCGTGATGCTGCTGGCTGTCGCCTTCTTCGTCGCGCCCGAGGTCGCTGCCACGAATGCCGCGGCCGCGACGACGACGAGACAGAGAGCGACGATGCTGCGTCTCTTCATCTGGATGCCTCCAGAGTCAGGCGGCCCAGTCGCTCGCTCGACGAGTCGGGGTCGGCGCCGCGCGTTTGGTACAGACCAATTGCCATTCCGCGGATAGTCTCACACGGTTCACCGAGATGTCAATACCAATTTTCATTCGTGGATCAAGCGGTTTCCGACCGGTGCGGCCGCGGCGAGGCCCTGAGCCACGACGAGCGTGGTCTTAGCCACTGTCCTCAGCGCGCCACGAACGAGGCGACGTCGGCGATCCCGAGCGGCTCGGCGGGGAGGCCGCCAGCCCCCAGCTCGGTGACGAGCCGGTAGCGGTCGCCGCGGTAGGTCGAGCTCGTGAACTCGACGATGTCGCCCGAAGCGGAGCGCGTCACGCGCTCGAAGAGCAGCGCGGGCGAATGGAGCGGGACGCCGAGCGCTGCCGACTCCTCCTCGTTCGTCACCGTGGGCTCGACCGTCTGCGTGCCGCCGACGATCGACAGGTCGTAGCGGCTCGCCAGCAGGTCGTAGAACGAGTTCTCCTCGAGGTCGCTCGCGGTCAGCCGGGGACGAGCGACTGGCGCACGTGCAGCAGCTCGATCGCCATCGGCTCGCCGTCCGCGAGCCGCAGGCGCTTCACCGCGACCACGGGCTCTGCCGGCGAGACATGCAGGATGCGCCCCAGGCGCGCGCCGGCGGGCACGATTGCCAGATCGAGCGTGCGGCTGGCCGGCGTCATCCCGCGCGCGCGCATGTCGTCGCTGAACGAGTTGATGTCGATCCCCTTGGCGACCTTCGGCTCGGCGACGAACGTGCCGGCGCCGCGGCGGCGCACCAGGTAGCCCTCGCGCACGAGCTCGTCGAGCGCGGCGCGCACGGTCAGCCGCGAGACGCCGAGGTCGACGCTCGAGCTGCCGCTCGGACGGGATCGAGTCGCCGACGCCGAGCGCCTCGATCAACTCGAGCACGCGCTCGCGCGTCTCGCGCTGCTTGGTCATCGGGCGCCGGCGAGCACGGGTACGGGCGCCGTCTCGAGCCGCAAACCGCTCTCGGGGTCGAAGAACTGGAAGCGTGCCGGGTCGACCGCAAGCTCGATCTCGGCGCCGACCCGCGCGCGCCGTCCGCGCGTCCACGCGGGCGGTGAAAAGCGCCTGTCTCGGCGGGCAAAAGGCCGACGTCGGTCGCGGATTCCAGCACCTCGGCGGTCATCGGCGGCGCGTCGACCTGGAAGAAGACGTGAGCGTCGGAGCCGAGCTCCTCGAGGACCTCCACCCGGACCCGTAGGCGTCGGCAGGCCGGGCGCGAGTGCCGCGTCCTCGAAGCTCTCCGGGCGGATGCCGAGCACGAGCCTCACCCGCCCCCTCCGGCCTGTGATCGGCGGCGAGAGGGATGCGGTACGTGCCGAAGCGCACGGCGTCTCCGTCGACGCGTCGCATCGACGAGGTTCATCGCGGGCGAGCCGATGAACGCGGCGATGAAGAGGTTGTGCGGGCGCTCGTACAGCTGCTGCGGGCGGTCGACCTGAAGGATCTTGCCGTCGCGCATCACGGCGACGCGCTGGCCGAGGGTCATCGCCTCGGTCTGGTCGTGCGTGACGTAGACGGTGGTGACGCCGAGCCGCTGGTGCAGCTGCGCGAGCGACGCGCGCATGCCGACGCGCAGCTTCGCGTCGAGGTTCGAGAGCGGCTCGTCGAGCAGGAACGCCTGCGGCTGGCGGACGATCGCGCGGCCCATCGCGACGCGCTGCCGCTGGCCGCCGGAGAGCTGCCCCGGCCGCCGGTCGAGCAGGTCCGCGAGGCCGAGCAGCTCGGCGACGTCGTCGCACGCGCCGCGCGATCTCGTCCTTCGGGTGTCCGCCGCGCCTTCAGGCCGTAGCCCAGGTTCTGGCGCACGCTCATGTGCGGGTAGAGCGCGTACGACTGGAAGACCATCGCGACGTCGCGGTTGCGCGGCGCGAGGTCGGTGACGTCGCGGTCGCCGATCTAGACGTCGCCCGACGCTGATCTCCTCGAGCCCCGCGATCATCCGCAGCAGCGTCGACTTGCCGCAGCCCGATGGGCCGACCAGGACGAGGAACTCGCCGTCGGCGATCTCCAGCGAGACGTCGTCGACTGCGACGACGTCGCCGAAGCGTCTTGCGTCACGTCGTTCGAGCCGGATCTCCGCCATCGCCTCGACCCGATGGTATAGACCAACTCGGCCGAAGACAAGCTTCTGCGTCGAACTGGTATTGACCACTAGGGGTACCGGTCCCTAGACTGGTCGCGATGAAGCTCGGCGTCGAAGCAGCGCTGTCGACGGGATCCTCGTCCCGGGCGACGTCGAGGTGCCGGACGGCCTGGTCGTGGGCGTTCGGCCTCGCGACGCCGAACGGCTCGCGGGATCGCCGTGCCGGGCTTCGTCGACCTGCAGGTGAACGGCTTCGGCGGCGTCGACTTCCTCGACGCCGACACCGACGGCTACCGCCGCGCCGGCGAGGCGCTGCTCGAGACCGGCGTGACCGCGTACCTCCCCACGCTGATCACGAGCCCGGAGGAGCAGCTGCTTGCGGCGATGCGCGAGGTCCCGCTCGGCGAGTCGCGGCCGCGCATCCTCGGCATGCACCTCGAGGGGCCGTTCCTCTCTCCGAGCCGCCTCGGCACGCACGTGGCATCGGCGCGGCGCGATCCCGACCTGGCGCTGCTCGACCGGCTGCTCGACGGCGGCCCGGTGCGGCTGATGACGCTCGCGCCGGAGCTGCCGGGCGCGGACGCGCTGATCGACGCGGCTGCTCGAGCGCGGCGTCGCCGTGTCGCTCGGCCACACCGATGCGACCGCTCAGCAGGCGAACGCGGCCTTCGATCGCGGCGCGCGGCAGCGTCACCCATCTCTTCAACGCGATGCGGCCGTTCCTGCATCGCGACCCGGGCATCGTCGGCGCGGCGCTCGCGCGCGACGACGTGATCGTCTCAGATCATCCTCGACGGCATTCATCTTGCGCCCGAGACCGACGATGCTCGCGTGGCGCGCCGCGGGCGGGCGGCTGGCACTCGTCACCGACGCGATCGCCGCGACTCCGGGCCTCGCCGACGGCCCTTCGAGCTCTCGGCGAGCTCGACCTGCAGCGTGCACGAGGGCACCGTGCGCGGGCCCGACGGCGTCCTCGCCGGCAGCGTGCTGACGATGATCGAGGCGGTCCGCAACCTGCACGCCCTCGGCGTGCCGCTCGCGGACGCGGTCGCCGCCGCGCCTCGACGCCGGCCCGGGTGCTCGGCGAGCCCTCGCTCGGCCGGATCGGGCTCGGCCTGCCGGCCGACCTGGTCGTGCTCGACGACCGGCTCGAGCTCGAGCGCGTGCTCGTCGGCGGCGCCGTGCTCGCGGTCTAGCGCCTCAAGCGAACCCGGTTTGCTTTCTGAACCGGGTTCAAGAGTTTCCTCGGAAGGCCGTGGCACTGCGTAACTCATGAACCAGGTTCACAACCGGAACCTGGTTCCCGTCCACTACGCACCGGCGAGCGCCGGGAGAAGCCTGCGCCGCAGGGCGAGCGCGCCGACCGCGACGATCGCCGGGACGAGCAGGAACTGCGCGGAGAACACGGCGAGCACCAGGATGAGGGCGAGTGCAGCGATCGCTGCGCTGCGGCCCGCGCCGTCGAGGATCCTGATCGCCGACAGGATCGCGAGCAGATAGACGGCGATGAAGAGCGCCGAGGTCGCCCGCACGAGATCCTCCGTCGTGCTGAGGCCCGCGAGCAGGCCGGCGAAGACGACGAGGACGATCGCCGTGAGCACCGCGAGCGGGCGGCGCGGGACGCTTCGGTACGCGTCGCCGGCAAGCCAGCGTGGCAGCGCCCCCTCGGTCGCGAGCGAGGCGGCGAGCTTGGCCGCGCCGCCGAGATAGACGTTCATGGTCCCCATCGTGAGGGCGACTGCGAGCACCGCGGTCGCGTCGCGACCGGCCCGTCCGAAGCCCACCGAGACGAGGTCGGCGAGCGGCACGCGGGAGTGCGTGCCGGTCGCGGTGACGCCGATCGTCGCGACCGCCAGGCCGACGTAGAGGACGGTCACGAGCCCGAAGGCGAGCGCAATCGCCCGAGGCAGGTCGAGCTCGGGACGGCGGAACTCCCCGGCGAGCTGCGCGACGGCTTCCCAGCCGACGAAGAGCCAGACGAGGATGTTCGCCGCAGTGCCGACGGCCCACCAGCCGTGCGGCGCGAACGGCGACCAGTTGTCGCCGCCCTTCGCGGGCAGCGCGACCGTGATCGCGACCGCCATCACGACGATCAGCACCGACGACAGCGCGAGCTGGAAGCCGGAGGAGACACGTAGGCCGAAGACGTTCGCGACGAGCACGGTGACGAACATCGCGAGGCCGACGGTCCCTGCGACGAACGAGCCCGAGCCGGTCAGGTCGGCCACGTAGTAGCCGCCGATCAGCGAGACGGCCGGGGCGCCCAGCAGGACGGCGCCGAGGAACCAGCCGCCGGTGACGGCGGCCGCGGCTTCGCCGAAGCCCTCGCGCACGTAGGCGGAGACGCCGCCGGCCACGGGGTGCCGCACGCCGAGCGCGGCGAAGGTGATGGCGAGCGGCGCCGAGAGCACGAGCAGCAGGCCCCAGGAGACGATCGACGCGGCACCCGCTGCCTGAGCAGCGAGCGCCGGTACGAGCAGCAGCCCAGGGCCGATCAGGGCGCCCACGTACAGCGCAGCGCCGCGGATGACGCCGAGACCGGCGGTCTGCCTCATCGCCATGTCACAACGTCTTCTCGGTTTACAAACGTCCCGCGATGAGTTTCGCGGCCAGGTGGCGTCGAATCGGTATGACTGTGATTCGAGGGGGGAAGACATGACCTTGGACAACCGGACACGCTGGCTGGCGCTGATCGTGCTCTGCCTTGGCGACTTGATGATCGTGCTCGACACGACGATCGTGAACGTGGCGCTGCCGTCGATCCGCGCGGATCTCGGCTTCTCGCAGACATCGCTCGCCTGGGTCGTGAACGCCTATCTGCTCACGTTCGGCGGCTTCCTCCTGCTGGGCGGGCGCCTCGGCGACCTCTTCGGCCAGCGGCGGCTCTTCCTGATCGGGATCGCACTCTTCACCTTCGCCTCGCTCGCATGCGGCCTGGCGAACTCGCAGCACCTGCTGGAGGCCGCGCGGGCGGTGCAGGGCATCGGCGGCGCGGTCGTCTCGGCGGTCGCGTTCTCGCTGATCATGGTGCTCTTCACCGAGCCCGGCGAGCGGGCCAAGGCGATGGGCGTCTTCGGCTTCGTGATGGCAGGCGGCGGCAGCATCGGCGTGCTGCTCGGCGGCATCCTCACGGACTCGCTCGACTGGCACTGGATCTTCCTCGTCAACTTGCCGATCGGCGTTCTCGTCTTCCTGCTCTCGCTGCGCGTGCTGCCCGCGAGCCACTCGAGGCCGGCGGGCGGGCGTGTCGACGTCGCGGGCGCCGTCACCGTGACGGTCGCCTTGATGCTCGCCGTCTACGCGATCGTGAACGGCAACCAGAACGGCTGGACGTCGACCGAGACGCTCGGCCTCCTCGGCGCCGCCGTGGCGCTGCTCGCGCTCTTCCTTGCGATCGAGTCGCGGGTCGACTCGCCGCTCGTGCCGCTCGGGATCTTCCGGCATCGCAACGTGGCGACGGCGAACATCGTGGGCGTGCTGTGGGCCGCAGCGATGTTCGCGTGGTTCTTCCTCTCGGCGCTCTACCTGCAGCTCGTGCTCGGCTACAGCCCGCTCGACGTCGGTCTCGCGTTCCTGCCGGCGAACCTGATCATGGGCGTCTTCTCGCTCGGCCTCTCGGCGAAGCTCGTGATGCGCTTCGGCTTCCGGACGCCGCTTGCGACCGGGCTCGTGCTGGCGGCGGCCGGGCTCGCGCTCTTCGGGCGGGCGCCCGTCGACGGAAGCTTCGTCGTCGACGTCCTCCCGGCGATGATCCTGCTCGGCTTCGGCGCCGGGATCGCGTTCAACCCGATGCTGCTCGCGGCGATGAGCGACGTCCCGCCCGAGGAATCGGGCCTCGCCTCGGGGGTCGTCAACACGGCGTTCATGATGGGCGGCGCGCTCGGCCTCGCGGTCCTCGCAAGCCTCGCGGCTTCCCGGACCGCCACGCTGCGCGCGACGAGCGGCCCGCTTGCCGCCCTCAACGGCGGCTATCACGCGGCGTTCCTCGCCGGTGCGTGCTTCGCCCTCGCGGGGGCCGCCGTCGGCGCGGTGTTCCTGCGCACGAGGACGACCGCGGCGGCCACGGAGCGAGAGCGGCCGACCGGCGCATTCGCAACGGCGGAGGCGGACTGATTCAATGGACGCAATGACGGCGACGCGGACCCCCGGCGGGCTGGATCAGCAGCTCGAGCAGCATCGAGTCGAGCTGACCGCGTACTGCTACCGGATGCTCGCGTCGTCGTTCGAGGCGGAGGACGCCGTCCAGGAGACGCTGGTGCGCGCCTGGCGCAACATCGACCGGTTCGAGGGCCGGGCGGCGTTGCGCACCTGGCTCTACCGCATCGCGACGAACGTGTGCCTCGACATGCTGACCGGCCGGGAGCGGCGCGCCCGGCCGATGGACCTCGGCCCGGCGCAGAGCTTCGACCGGCCGCCCGGGCCGACGCTCCCCGAGATCGCCTGGATCCAGCCGATTCCCGACTCCCATGTGCTCGCACCGGACGCGGATCCGGCGGAGCTCGCCGTCTCGCGCGAGACGATCCGGCTCGCGTTCGTCGCCGCGTTGCAGCACCTGCCGCCCCGCCAGCGGGCGGTGCTGATCCTGCGGGAGGTGCTGCGCTGGAAGGCGACCGAGGTCGCGGAGCTCCTCGAGACGAGCGTCGCGTCGGTCAACAGCGCGCTGCAGCGCGCCCGCGCGACGCTCGAAGCCGCCGATGTCAACGCCACCGATCCCGCGCCGCCGCTCGACGAGACGCAGCGCGCCCTCCTCGTGCGGTACGTCGATGCGTTCCAGCGCTACGACATGAAGGCGCTCACCTCATTGCTGCACGAGGACGCAACGCAGTCGATGCCGCCGTACAAGCTCTGGCTGCAAGGCCGGGAGGACATCCTCGGCTGGTGGTTCGGCACCGGCATCGGCTGCAAGGGCTCGCGCCTCGTCCCGACGGTGACGGCGAACGGCTGTCCGGCCTACGGCCAGTACAAGCCGCCGGAGACGCCCGGCGGCAACGACACGCCGTGGGCGCTGCAGGTGGTCGAGCTCTCAGGTGCAGGGATCGCCGAGTTCACGTTCTTCCTCGACACCGAGACGCTGTTCCCGCTCTTCGACCTGCCGCTCTACCTCGAGCCGTAGCAGCACGTCCGCCAGGCCCATGAACGCGAGCAGCTCCTGCAGTTCGGGCGACGCGCTCCGCAGCCGCAGGACACACCCGAGCCGCACCGCGGTCAGCTGGAGCGAGGCGAGCGCATCGACCGCGACTGCGTCGGCGTCGACGAGCGCGCCGACGTCGCACACGACCCGCGTCGCGCCGGACCTGCCAACGAGCGCGGAGAGCTGCGCGCAGAGCGTGGGGACGTCGGTGCGGGCGATCGGACTGCCGACCCGCATGACGATCGTGCTCGGTTCGCAGACTGCCAACGTCGAGTGCTCCTTTCGCGGTCGTTGAAAAGACGGCTTCTGCAGGCGAAACTCATCGGAGAGAAGGAGGCGGAAGATGAGGAAGGTGTTCGTCACCGAGTTCGTGACGCTCGACGGGGTGATGGAGGATCCGGGCGGCGCCGAAGGGTTCGAGCACGGAGGTTGGAGCTTCCAGTTCTGGAACGACGAGTCGGCGAAGTACAAGTTCGACGAGCTCTTCGCGGCCGGCGCGATGCTGCTCGGCCGCGTGACCTACGAGGGATTCGCGAAGGCGTGGCCGACGATGACCGACGAGAGCGGGTTCGCCGACCGGATGAACAGCCTCCCGAAGTACGTCGTCTCGACGACGCTCGAGAGCCCGACGTGGAGCAACTCGACGGTGATCCGCGAGAACGTCGCGGACGAAGTCGCGAAGCTGAAGTCCGAGGACGGCGGGGACATCATGGTCGCGGGAAGCCGCCAACTCGCGGGGACGCTGTTCGCGGAGGGCCTCGTCGACGAAGTCCGGCTGCTCGTCTCGCCCATCGTGCTCGGGACAGGCAAGCGTCTCTTCGACGACATCCCCGAGAAGCAGGTGCTCCAACTCGTAGACGCGACGCCGTTCGAGACGGGTGCCCTCGCCCTGACGTACCGGCTCGTGCCGGGCTGAGCGCACGCTTCGCCGCGAGCTGATTTTCGCTCTGCCGCCCAGGGTCGTTTTGGTATCACCTGATTCGGGTCAGTTGCCAACCAAGGGGAGGTGCAGGCATGAAGGTGTCCCGGATCCTTCGAGCAGCAGGGATCGCGGTGGCGATCGCCGTCGTGGGGGTGGGCGCGAGCCAGGCGCGCACCGGCGGTCATCAGCCGAACAGTCAGATACCGAAGACGTTCGTCCTACCGGGTGACGCGCTGTTCCCCGAGGGCATGGGGTACGACGCCGACAACGGCGACTACTTCGTCGGCGCGATCGGCGGGGGAGCAGTCCTCCGCGGCGACGTGCACGATCCGACGGCGACGGTCTTCTCGCCGGCCGGTGCCGACGGACGGACCGCGGCGCTCGGCGCTCGTCCCGATCACGGTCGCGTCTTCGTCGGCAGCTTCGGGAGCGGCAAGGTGTGGATCTACGGGGAGAGAAACGCGAAGTTGATCGCGACGCTCGACACGGGGCTGCCGAGCTCGGTGCTGAACGACTTCTCCTTCCTGCGCGACGGGACGGCGTTCGTGACCGACTCGACGAACCCGTTCCTGTGGCGGATCACGTTCTCGCACAGCGGCAAGCCGACGCTCGAGAAGTTCCTCGACTTCACCGGGACACCGTTCGTCTACGGAGCAGGAGTCAACGCCGACGGGATCGTCACGTCGCAGAACGGTCGCTACCTCGTCATCAACCAGCTGAGCACGGGCGACCTGTTCCGCGTCGACGTCGCGACGAAGGCGGTCACCCAGATCGACGTCGGCGGGTTCGACCTGACGAACGCCGACGGCATGGCGATCGACGGCTCGTCGCTCTACGTCGTCCGTAACGCGAACGCGCAGATCGTGAAGGTCGACCTTTCGCCCGACGTCACGACCGGCACCGTCGACACGGTGACGACAAGCCCGGCGTTCCTCTACCCGACGGCCGCGGTCGTGGTTCACCCGAACGACGGGCACGGCCACCAGGGCGGCGACAACAGCGACAGCGGCGGCAAGCTCCTCGTGCTGAACGCCCAGCTCGACAAGCTCTTCGGCGGCGGCTCGCCGCAGCTGCCGTTCACGATCACGAGCATCACCGAGCCGTAGCGGCTCTGAGGCGCGCTGCCGCCCCGCCCGGGGCGGCAGCGCCCGAACTCGCCGGCGATACAGTGATGCGGATACTCGGCCGCGCAAAGCCGCATGGCTGAGCCAACGAGCCCCCGTAGCTCAGTGGATAGAGCAGTGGTTTCCTAAACCGCGTGCACAAGTTCGATTCTTGTCGGGGGCATATCGATCCCGTTTGGCTCACGTCGAATCTGATGAGATCAGGACGGCTCAGAATCGCAGGCTGAGCAGCGACTTCTCGACGAGTCGAACGACGAACCCGTGCAGAGGTGCCGAGTCGCGGAAGGGCCAGTTCCGAGCGTCTGAGTCACGCAGATGAGTCACGCCCGGTCCGTGACTCACGACTGCGACAACGTGCGAAACGGTGGGTCACGATGGGCGGCGCGGCGGGGCTACTCCCTCGCCGCCACGCCCCCGGACGTCTGTCGCGTCGCGGGGGCTTCTGGTGTAAACCCGTCGCAGCCTGCTGGCGCGAACGCCCGCAGTTAGTGTGCTTGAACCACTGACCCCCAGCTTGTCGATTCCGGGCGTCGAATAGACGAGAACTGCCGACACGCCCGCAACCGAGTGATTTCACGCTTCGTACACCCTGGCGGTGGTCCCGATCGGTCCCGACTAGTGCTCGAGAGCTAGATGCTGCTAGATCCTGAATGGTGATCGAGAGTCGGGTCGCTCTCGATCTGATCGAACCCCTACTTACCATGTCGGCTGGGCGCCCAGCGGACGCCAGCGCGCACCAGTAACGGCTTGAAGTCATTGGTTCGCGCCAGGCGAGAACATGACGCGCCAGTCCCGAGGTTGACCAACGGTTGACCGATCTGTTTCCGGCGTCGACAACAGAGGCTACAGACGAGCGCGGCGGACGAAGGTGCGCGTGGTCGCAGGTTCGAACCCTGCACCACCCATTCCGCTCCGCTCAACCGTCGCGATCTGGCGTGGTTGAGCGGAGCAGTATCTGCGATTTGTGCGGGTCTGTCGACGTCGTGCCGGACCGGTGCCGGACTACTGAGTAGCGAGAATCGTCGAATAGACGGCTCGCGATGAGATTGGGGAGTGCTTAGGCGCTCGTGAGTCTCGACAGGATCTGCTGCGCGACGGACCAGCGGTCAGTGCCTGGTCTGATGTGGGCAGCGTTGCCGGGCTGTTTGGTCAGCATCGCTTCTAGCTCGCGCCGTTGATCTGTCGTCAGAGCCGGCAGCATTAACTCGGCCAGATAGAGCGCGTGGTACTGCTCGAAGGCGGACCGCGAGTGCTCAATTGCCTCCAGCGAAACGGCGAAATCGCGCAGGCGCTCGTCCTCCTCCATGAGCCCCAAGGCGTAAATCCGCTCACCTTCATCGCCGCGCTCGAACAACTTTCGCACTTCGGCGGGGTCGCGTGGTGTTTCTCGTGCAGCAGCACGGGCTTTGGCGACAAGCTCTTCGAGCTTCGCCGTCCGTTCGGGGCCAGACGCCAGGGACTCGCGCAGTTGTTCGTATGAAGCCGCGATCGGGCGAGCCTCGTCGAGCAGCGCTCGCGCCTCCTCGCGCAGAGCTGCAGCCACAGCCGCATCGCCTCGCGCCTCGGCCTCAGCCGCACGGTCGCGCAGGCGCTCGACGATCCGCATTTGCATTTTTGCCCCTGCGAATTCGAAGCTCTCGAGACGATCCCACAAGCCTGCCGCGAGCAGAAGGGCTGCACCGATAGACACCAGGGCGGCACTTCCAGTTCCGTTGTCCGTCACGAAGACAGCGGTTGCGCCAGCCACGAGCAACCCCACCCCGGTTAGCGCTACCGCGACACGAAGGAACAACTGAGGCGGAATGTCGGGGGACACGATTTCCTCGCCAAGCTTACGCCGATCACGCCAGTGAGTCGCGGCGAAGGATCGGCGAACTGTCAAGCTCGAGACCGTGACGAACCGAACGGGACACGCATATCCTTGAGTGGTGTTCGGGGCAAGGGCCCTCTGGGGGATAGTGCTCGTCGGAGGGGCCGCAATCCTTGGCGGCGCACTGATACTCGGAGCCGATCGCGGTGCGTCGTCGCCGGTTGTCGCGCAACGGCCCGTCGTTCATAGCGGGAGTTCGCACGGTCGCTTCGTCGTCAGCCCGGATTCTCTTTGGCGGATCGCTCGCGCGCGTGTCACAGCACTGACCGCCGAGGAGGAAGATCAGGATGCCGAAGAAGGCCCGCCGAGGCGCACTTCTCCCTGTGCTCAGTCGATTTGCGACGAACCGATTCGGGCGTCTCGCACCAAGATCTTGGAGTCGCCCGCCCCGACGAGAGACGCCGTCCCGTGTTGTGTCGGAAGCATTGATCCGCAGATTGCCGCGAGCGGCAAAGGGTTCCTGGTCGTCGGGATGCGCGACTACATCCTGCTCTACAGCAAAGGCGGAAAACCGCTCTATCCGAAGCAGTCGGTGAGCGGGCCGGGTCCGACTGTGCCGGGGACGCACCCACTGCCGGCTCCGTACGGACCGATCAATCTCTGCGATCTATTCGCGCCGTTAATCCCTGATGCGAACGCCCATCTCGGCCTGCCGACGAACAAGACAGACGCCGAGGGCCACAAGATCACCGTCAAGAACGGCTACGGAATCAACTGCAATGCCACGACGGGTGGGATCGAGCCGCCCAGCTGGAGCTCCAGCCAACCCTTCTACCAAGAGGACGGCCAGATCTACGACGCCCGCGTTCTCTGGGACGAGTACCACAAGCGCTTCTGGATCGCGGCACTGTTCAAGAACAACAACACCGTGGCATACCCCGACCCGGCCAAGTCCGATCCGATGATGCTGCGGCCTGCAACCCGTAGCGCGAACGTGCGAAGTGCGCGGCGCGCGCTCCTCGCGATCGCGGTGTCGAAGACCCAGGATCCGCGCGACGGCTGGTACCTCTCATGGGTGTTCGGTCTTCCCGGCCAGGAAGGCTGCCCGAACAGCAAGGGCTGCGTGGGCTTCGGTACCGACTACCTGTCGATGGGCATCACGAGCAAGTACCTGACGATGGAGAGCCTCGGCTCGACCGTGCCGCACCAGGGTGACGGCGGCCGTGTGATCACGATCGTCCCCACCGCGCCGCTTGCAGCAGGCTCGGGCGCTCTCTACTACCAGCCCGACCCGAAGACTCTCGGCACATCGCTCCTGCAGCCGGCCGTCCAGCACGCGCCGGACTTCGACAACGGTAAGGAGACGCTGTACGCCTCGCCGGTCTACAACCTCGACGACGGAGCCTCAGGCGACGAGATCCGGATCTCGGCCGTCGCGCCACAGTCTTCGCCGTACAACGGTGTTCCGTTGGTCTACTCCCAGTTGGTGACCGTCCGGGAATTTCATGCGGTAGGCGGCAGCGAGCCGGAGCCGGGCGGCGGATCGATCAGCGTCGCCAAGAACCAGGCGAACAAGCTCGTCTACCGTGACTCGAGTCTGTACTTGACGATGGACGACTGCGAGTGGTGGAACGACAAGGGCTGCCGGGGCACTGCGATTCGCCTGATCCGTCTTCGCCTGAGTGGCGTCGTCCGCGTCAAAGGCGTGATCCTTCGCCTTAAGCTCGCAGTTGCTGACGACCGCACGATCGGCGGCGGCGTGGACATCTTCAGCCCCGCGGGCGCGACCTGGTTCGCATTCCCCAGTGTCGAGGTCAACAGCAAGCACGACGTCGTCGTCGACTACCACGGCACCTCGATGAAGACCTTCCCCGACGAGCGCTACAGCATCTGGCTGCACGGAGAAGACCAGATCCGCTCGAGCCGGGTGCTCGAGGGAGGACATGCCGTCGTCTCGGACTGGCACCACTACCTTGGGATGTCCGTCGACAGCTTCGACAACACCGGGATCTGGATGATCAACGGGTACGCAGACAAGGCGAAGCAATGGGGCTACGCATTCGGGAAAGTGCTCGGCAAGCCGATCGCCGACCTCGACATCCTGCAGGCGTTCGTCGAGTCAGCGAACAGCACCAAGAAGCCGTTCAAGCTCGCGCTCGTAGTCGACAACCTCGGCGACGGCGCCGCACCAGCCACCTCAGGCCGGTTGACCCTCACACGGCGGGCGTCTCCTGACATCAAGGTCACAACCTTCCCCGTTCCTGCCCTCGGACCAGGTCACCAAACGAAGGTGACCGTCCGCTTTGCTGTGCCTGCTGCGGCCGTCGGGAAAGGCTACTCCCTGGAGATCGACCTCGATGCCAAGCACCACGTCAACGAATACGACGAGAGCAACAACTCGACGTCCATAGCCGCGCCCTGAACGAGGTTCGAACCAACCTTGGCGCCGCGAGAGCCGACAACAGGGGACGCAACCGCCACCCGGCAGCCGGGTCCCGTGGTCGCATCGTCGTTCGAGGGGGAGGGTGGTCGCCACTGGTTCAGCCAGCGCCATCGCTCGACCGATCTTCGACGTCGCTTCCGCTCACTCTGTCTGAGAGGTCTTCTTCGCGCTGGCCGTCGTTCTCTTCGTGTGGCTTCGGTCGGACGTGGATCGTCCATGTCTCCGCCTCTGTCGGCTCCCGCCAGCCTTTCCACTGCGCTCGTGCTTTGCCCACGCTCCCCATCGTCGTCTTTTTCACTTCGTCCTTTTTCGTTGCGGTCATCGTTGGGCTTACGACGGTCGCGCCGCCGATTTCACTTGCCGTCGTCGTCTTTCGCCTCGTCGTTTTCGCACTCGTGGTCTTCATGGGGTTCGGTCGGTGTTCGCTTCCGTCGGTCAGCTCAGGCTCGAGGCTGTCACGACGAAGACGCCGTGGAACATCGGGTCGTGCGGGCGTACCTCACCCCACGTGCTCGTCCTTGCCCAAGCTCGGACCTAGCGGCGACCTGCAACTCCCGAGACTCAGGACAGCTCACATCTGCGACGCTTCCAGGTGTGCGACGTCCTCAGTCCCGCTAGCAGCGTCCGACTCAGCCTGCGTACTTTCCTGGGAGGAGGGTCATCGCCGTGCCAGTGCCGATCCTCGCGGTCGCCGCATCTTGGCTCCCTCAAGATCTGGTGGTTTGACGAGCTCGGCCGGGTCGTGGGCGGAGAGGCCTATCCACGGGTGTTGGCTCGCTGGGCAGCGATCAAGTCTTCGGGCGTAGCGGTTGCAAGAGGGTTGCCGCCGAGCCGATGCCTGCGGCTGCGATCAATCTCACGAAGCCACCTGCCTGCGACCAGCGGCGGACTCTCACGCACTCGCCCGCATTAGTGACCCCCGAAGACGCAGAAGTTCTTCCTGCGAAGACGCTCCGCCAATCTCGCCTCTGCCGCTTGCGACTCCTCCCGCGTGGAGTACGGCCCCCAGTCCTTCGCCAGCCGTGGTCGCAGCCGAAGACCATGTTTGCGTACGACCGACGCAGACGTGAAGCCGCCCGCGAGGTGCTCGGCGAATCGGGCCGCAGGATCGTTCTTCGTCTCTCCCACGTATAGGTGCGGCCTCCCAGCGCGGCGCGCCGGACACTCAGTCCGCTTGCAGGCCGCGTCGCGGAGTTCGATCACATAGACGACGAATGACTCAGCGGAGGCCAACGGAAACCTTCTCGCGGTTTTCCGAGAAAACCCCGAGGGTGCGAAGCTGCGCCCGGAGGTTCTTCTCCCAGCGGCCCCTCCCTGGCGTCAAGGGCAGCGAAGCCGCCGTTCCGCCAGAAGGCGCGACGACAAGCCAGTGTCCCCGACCCTGTCTGATCGTGAATCCTTCCGCCACGATTTCGCGGGCTATCGGTCGTAGGTCGCGGTGCATGAATCCTCCCAACGTCGTTGAACATCAATTGCCTATTCACCGTAGGGACTCTCAGACGCGACGCCCGCGCATAATGCGGCTGGGGGCGCGCGCGTACGCGAGAGGTGCAGCGGCCAGTGAGGCGGGCTCGCTCGTGCCGTTCTCGCCCACGGCCGGGTCCCACGTCCCCACTCGCGCTCGCGGGGGAGGGCTCTGACGCAAGGACGCTCGCGCAGGCCACCGCTTACCTGTCGGCAAGCGCGCGGTTGTACAGGTCTTGGGTGGTCGGGTCGAACGCGACCAAGTGAACGAGAGGGACGGCGGTCGTCGTGTTTCGGATCGTGCGGACGGCGATCTGCGCCGCCAGCCTTTCCGGGAAGCCGAACGCGCCAGTCGAGATCGCGGGGAACGCGATCGATCTTGCTCCGATCTCGTCGGCGATCTCCAGGGATCGGCGGTAACACGACGCCAGCAGCTCGGGCTCATCGTGACGACCGTCATGCCAAATCGGGCCAACTGTGTGGATGATGAATTTCGCCGGAAGCCGGAAACCCGGCGTGTACTTCGCATCGCCAACGGCACATCCGCCGAGTTCGCGCAGCGCGCTCGTCAGCTCCGCTTCTCCGGCAGCGGCGTGGATTGCACCGTCGACGCCGCCGCCCGCTAAGAGAGCTTCGTTCGCGGCGTTGACGATCGCATCGACGTGCTCGCCAGTGATGTCTCCGAGCACGGCGATGATCTCAGGCGCGTTGCCCATCGATCGGAGCTTAGGCGCACCGGTTCAGGGAGCATTCGCGAAGCTTGCCCAGGCGGTTGCTGCTACGCGGACTCAACCGACGAGTGCTTGCAACACTGGCTCGTCGCGGATCGCGTCGAAGTCCGAATCGTGCCTGGCCATTTCGCGGCAGCCGTCCCACATGTCGATCGCCTGGCGGAGGTGTTCGATCGCTTCGGCCTTCTCTCCCGCGGGCTCTCACAGCACCCGGCGTTGAAGTAGAGGCATGGCTGGCCGGGACGCGCCTCGATGAGCTCGCGGCCCGTCGCCGCCGCGTCGGCGTACCGGCCGACCCTCCGGATCGGGGCCGCGCTGCACCCGTTGGGTCCGACGGGGAGGCCGGGCCCGTCGCCGCGAGGCGCCGTCCATCGTCGTCGTAACTGCCCTGGCGAGAGGACGCTCGCCCAGCCGTGAGTGTCGGTTCGTTGCGGGCGTGAGGGCGAGGGTGAAGCGCGGGCCGGTGGGGTGGCGCGCGCTCGCGCGTCGCGCGGTCGATCGCACTGACAAGACGCGCAAAAGCACAGGGACGTCCCGACTCTCAGGCTTCACGTTGTGAGGCCCGCCGGGGCGGGCCTCACACACGCGCGGTCGCAAGTTACGTGCTAGTCGCTAACTCAGGAGGCGCAGAAGACGTGCACCACCAAGAGCCCACCGCCACTCCCAACACCGCGCCATCCGATGAAGGGGGTTCCGTTGTCAGGACTGTCACCGAAAGTGTCGCCAACCGGACGTGAGGTAATGACCGTTCCGGTTCCGTCGGGGATGATGTTGACCGATCCGCCGACGGCGGTCTCGCCGGAATTGCAAAACACGTCAACGTTGCTCCCGTTCGCTGTTCCGAGCGCGTCCCGAGTCACAACGGCGTTCAAGCCGCCCGGGGCACCCGTCGCTCCCGTGTCACCTTTGGGTCCCTGCGGCCCAGTGGCGCCGGTGTCACCCTTCGGCCCCTGCGGCCCGGTCGCACCGGTCGTGCCGGTGTCGCCCTTCGGCCCCTGCGGCCCAACGGGTCCCTGCGGCCCGGTCGCACCGGTCGCGCCGGTGTCGCCCTTCGGCCCCTGCGGCCCTTGCAGCCCTTGCGGCCCGGTCTGGCTCCAGCTGATCGCAATCTCCGACGGCCGACAGCTGTCGCCCGCGCTGGGATCGATCACACGCAGGTTGCCGACGTTCTTCTGATAGCAGCCGTTGATGACTCCGCTCGAATCGGGAATCGCCGCCTGCACCCCGCTCACGACCCCGAACACGGCAGCGCCGAGCACCAGCACAAGCAACAACCTCGACCCGCGCGACAGCGACTGGACACGCTTCATCGTGGTCTCCTTCCCCCTCGTTAATTCGGGCTGCCCGTCAGTCGGCAGCCGCAGAGAGCCACCGAGGGACAACCCCTAATAAGCGCCTGGTCTACGCCTCCAGCCGCCCGTTGTCAACCATTGCACAAAGGCAATCGAGCGGGCTTGCGACGCGCGTCGGGACATGGCTGGAAAACGCGACTATTAGGACGGTGCGTCGCGGCGTCGCGTGAACTACGGGCCGGTGTGTCAGCGCGTCGCGTTCGGATCGCGCCCGGCCCTTCGTGGCCTCCCAGCTCAGACCGTATCGACCCACTCGCCGCACGCCATGTTCCAGCCCTCAGGGTGTACTCGCGAACACTGGCGCCGGCGAGCGCGACTCGTCTCCTAGGCGGATTAGCTTCCTACCGGGCTGGGCGCGAACAGCTTCCAGTGGCCCTGGGAGATGACTTCGACGGTGTCGTCGACCACTTTGATGGCGGTGTCGTCGTCGATCGCGTACGCCGGATTCGACAAGCCGGAAGCCCATCGTTCTGCATCGGCCATGGTGTTCTCCGGCAGATCCGGGTGATCCACGTGCGGGAAGATCGAGAAGTCGACGACACCCAGCGTTTCATCGCCGCCGCTGGGCGACTTCCACCCGACGAAGTCCTCGCCAATCCGGGGAGTCAGCACCATGCTCCCGGCGCTGAACCCCACCCAGACGCTCTCGCGCAGCGACGGCAGAAGATCCGCGAGACCGGAGGTCCGCATCCAGTGGGACAGATACAGCGCGTCGCCGCCGTTCACCAACAGGGCGTCGGCCTCCCGGACCCATCGGACCCAGCGGTCTGAACCCACGCTGGGTAGCGCCGTTAGCTCGAGCACGCCGAGTGATTTCCAACCGAGCTCGGTCATCGGCTGGTCGGACCGTCCGCTGATGAACCGCCACGGGCCGGCCGGAGTGCTGTAGGAGCTCCCGTACGCCGCCGTCGGTATGCAAAGCGCGTTGGACTCGGCGATGGGCTTCCCCAGCAGCTCGACGAGCGCGTCGTGGATGCTCGGGTTCTTGATGCCAGCGGACGTGAGCAAGAGCTTCATGCGGCCTCCGGGAGTCGTTTCCTGCAGGACGAACGTTCTAAATGCCCACCGATCCGTACGCGGTAGAGACTGACAATCCACCGAGAACTCATCGGCTTCGCTGAGATCCAACCTCCACTTCTTCACTCGTCATTCGAAACACTGGCCCAGGCGAGCACCGTCACCACGCAACGCAGACGACGGCGGGGTTCATCAAGAATGGAGGGAGTGCGAAGGCGGCTGAACCCGGACGGGAATGAGCGCTCGTGACGGCGCTGCGCGGCAGCTGCGCGTGCGGCGCAACCAAGTACGAGGTCGAGGATGCATTCGTTTACGCGATGAACTGCCACTGCTCGAAATGCCGTGCCGCCACCGGCTCTGCGTACAAGCCGATGGGCGGTATCGAGCGCGAGAAGCTGCGTGTGACGCGCGAAGACGTACCGATGTTGATCTGGGGTGAGCCTGATGCCGGTGACTTCCGCTGCGGCATTTGCGGGTCGTTCCTGTATTCGATCGTTCGCGACGGGAGGTGGGCGCATGTGACGTTCGGCTCGCTTGTGGATGCACCGTCGCGGCTACCCGACCACCACATCTTCGTCGGGTCGAAGGCGTCGTGGGACGCGATCCGCGACGAACTCCCACAGCACGAGGGCTACGCTAAGTAGCCGCCGCGGACGGTACCGCTGTACCCGTTGGGTCCAACGGGGAGGCCGGGCCCGTCGCCACGGCGGTGCCGTCCACCGTCGTCGTAACTGCTCCGGCGCGGGGACGTTTGGTCGAGGGAGAGTCTCTGGGGATGGAAGGTACGTGACCGACGTTAGGGTCACCCCTGTGGACGAACCTACGAGTGACGAGAGGATTGAGGCGGTCCACGTCAAACCGCCGGAGGTCCTCGACGGGCCGATTACCCTGGTCGACTACGACCCGGATTGGGACGCTCTCTATCTGCGCGAGGCAGCACGTATCCGAGCGGCGTTGGGTGGCCGTCTCCTGCTGATCGAGCACGTTGGCTCCACCGCGGTGCCGGGACTTGCCGCGAAGCCAAAGCTCGACATCGTCGTCGCCGTCATCGACTCCAGCAATGAGTCCGACTACCTGCAAGTCCTCGAGGCTCGGGGGTATGAGCTGCGTATTCGAGAGCCCGATTGGCACGAGCATCGCCTTTTCGGCGGCCCCGACACGGTCGTCAATCTTCACGTCTTCTCCGAAGGCTGTGAAGAGATCGAGCGACTCCTGCGCTTCCGTGATCACCTGCGGAGAAGCGAAACCGATCGCATGCTGTATGAGGGCACGAAGCGCGCGCTCGCGCGACAGACGTGGAAGTACACGCAGAACTACGCCGACGCCAAGTCGACGGTGGTCGAGGAGATTCTGGCGCGATCCAGCAACCCCGACGTGCACGACCTCCGGTTGCGCTAGTGCCGACGCCTTGTTCAGGGTGCGTTCTCGAACACTGCCGCAGCTGAGAGAACGTCGTCGGGCTGCGCCTGGTACGAGGGCGTCGGCCAGGTGCCGCACCTCGAGGACCCCGAGCGCTTCAACCGCGGGCTCGTCGCACTGACCCGACACGTGAGACGTGAGCGGAGTCGGCAGGTGGCGAAGTCTCGGCGGTCCGCGCCAGGACGCTCATGTCGTCCTACCCGCCGCGTGCCGCCTGTACACAGGCCCCGCGCCTGAGACAGGCCCCCGCCGGCACCCCGGATCGGGGCCGGGGCTTGGGCTCGACGCTATTCTGCTGCCCGCGATGGGGATCAGAGTGGTAGCGGTAGTCGTCGCTCTTGCGTTTCCAGCTGCGGCCTCGGGCGGCACTGTTTTTCTGCTCGACGGTCGCGGCTGGGGTCACGGTGTCGGGATGAGTCAGTGGGGTGCACGAGGGGTATGCGCGGCATGGCTATGGGTACCGCAAGATCCTCGCTCACTACTACTCTCAGACGCAGATCGCGACCACACAGCCGCGAGATGTCCGCGTCCTGCTCGTCCAGGGTCGGCCGACGGTGCGTATCGGTTCCGCGGCGCCCTCTGACGTGAGGCGTCCTGTCTCGAAGTAACGAAGTTCGCGATCAAGACTGCGCTCACGACCGCTGTGAGGATCGGGAGAGAGAGTCTCGCGGCCCCTTGAGGCCAGCGTTTCCAGCCCGCACGCGTCTCGCCGGAGTTCTCCTGTTCGCTCGCGGACGCGCCTCCCCTTGCTGCCATCTCTCGCCCCTGAGTTCTAACGCAGAAGATCTCACGTTCTCAATTGCATTACCAACCGGTGGGGAACGCGGCGATACACGACCTACGGGAATCGGTCGCACCTTTCGCGGGATCCGAACGAAGACGCCGATCAGGCTCGGCAGCTTGCGCGTTGAATGGGCCATCGCGTCGCTCGACGTGAGTCACGACGTGAGTCACGACCCCTCGCTTTGCAGGGAAGAGTTCATATCGGGGGCACTGATCCGTCGTTCGCGCCGAGAACCTTGCGGCTTATTGAGCTGCAGCTCATGAGGAAAGCCGTCCGCGCCGTCGACAACGGAGTCCACCCTTGCGAGTCGCAGGTCAGCGGCTCCACTTGACGACGCTGAGGACGTTCGAGTAGTCGTCAGTCCAAACGCGTCCGGCAGAGACTTCCGGGATGCGCCAGCCGGATCTCTCGAGCAGCGGCTCGAGTCGTTGCTGCGAGCGCGCGATCACGACCCACCGAGACGGTGTGCGGGTCCCGCGTGCCCCCTCGGCACGATCGTCGCGCTCAACAGCCGCGAGCCCAAGCGCGCGCGCAGCGCGTGCAACGACCGGCGCGAGCTCGAGGTGCCGGTTCGTGACGTGGAACGCGATCAGCCCGCCGGGGCGGAGCTTACTGACGTAGAGCTCTAACGCCTCGCGCGTGAGCAGGTGGACTGGAACGGCGTCGGAGCTGAAGGCGTCGACGATCACAAGATCCGAGGTGCCGGCCGGAACCCGGGCGATCATCCGGCGCCCGTCGCCGAGGACGATCTTCACATCCGCCCGCGAGTCCCGCAGGAACGTAAAGAAGCGTGGGTTGCCGGCGATGCGTGCAACTGCCGGGTCGAGCTCGTAGAAGGTCAACCGCTCGCCCAGTTGCCCGTACGCGGCCACCGTGCCCACTCCGAGCCCGATCGCGTCGACACGATCGAAACGCGGATAGGCGGCGAACACGTCCCCGAGCGGCCCGCGGTGTGCGTAGTACGACAGCGGCTCGCCGGCGAGCGGGCCTGCGAACCGTTCGACGCCATGGAGCGTCGTCCCGTGGAAGAGCCGGTGTTCACCGTCTCGCTCGGTTACGCGCAGAACCCCGTAGAAAGTCCGGTCGGTGTACACGCCTCCGGAGGCTGTCGCAAGCAGCAGCGTCAGGAAGGCGAACGAGAGCGTGAGCCGCATCGGGCACCGAACGCCGATCGCGAGGCAGGCGACGACGACGCCGGCGAACACAACACGCACCGCCGAAGGGTTGTGCACGACCACGAGTGCGGCCAAGGATCCGAACAAGACCGCGAGGACCGGAACGACGTCGACGATCCGGCCGCGGGGGCCACGCCGTAGTGTCAGCGCGAGTACGAGCGCCAACGGATACTCGACGACGGAGTGGAACACGACCGGGGCGACGAGCGCGTTCAGCGCACCGCCGAGCACTCCGCCAAGGGAGAGCAGGAAGTAGAACTCGGTCAGCCGTTCGGGCACGGGGCGTTCCTCCGCCAGACGCCCGTGCGCAAGCACGCCTACCAGGAAGAGAACGAGCAGCTGCATGAGCAGCGTGACCGGCAGCGGTAGCGAGACCGCGCCGAGGAGTTCGGCGAAGACCACCGCCGTCGGCAGAGGCAGGAGTCGCGCAGCTGTACCCGACGTCATGAGTGGCCGCCGCGCGAAGGCAACGACGAACGTCAGGAGATAGACCGCGAGCGGGAGCACCCACAGCAACGGGAATGAGGCGACGTCCGTGGAGATATACGTCGTGACGCCGAGCATCAGGCTCGACGGAACGAGCGCTATCCCAACCCACCGTGCTCGCGTCCTCCAGGTGAGAGACGGCACTCTCACGCGGGGGGAAGCCGCGTGCACCAAAGCACCGCCGCGCCGTGCGACGATCAGGCAACCCAAACAGAGCAGGACGAAAAGCCCATAGCCGATCGACCAGAGGCGTGCCTGCTGATGGAGCGTCAGCATCGGCTCGACGACGAACGGGTACGCGAGCAGCCCCATCAGGCTGCCCACGTTTCCGGCGGCGTACAGGAAGTACGGATCGCGCCCGGCGGCGTGCCCGCTCGTCACCAGCCAGCGCTGGAGCAGGGGGCTCGCCGTCGTCACGACGAAGAAGGGCGCACCGACGGCAACCGCCAGCACGCCGAGCAACCACAGCGAGGGCGACGCGTCCGCCGGAGGCGGCGCGAGCCCGCGGCCGATCGGTAGAGCGGCGACCGCCAGTACGAGCACGACGGCATGAACGATCGGCTGGCGCGAGGGACCGAGAAGACGCGTGGACGCGTGGGCATAGCCGTAGCCGACGAGCAGAACCGCCTGGAAGAAGAGCATCGAAGTCGTCCAGACGGCCTGCGAGCCGCCGAAAAGCGGCAGGACCATCCGAGCAACCATCGGCTGGACGAGGAAGACGAGCGTCGCGCCGGCAAAGATCGCGGTCGCGAAGAGCCCGAGAATGGCCCGATTGACGAAGCGGGCGTGCAGCGGCGCGAAGCTGGCCTCAGCGGCGGTCATGTCCACACGGGCACCATCGGCCGACCAAGCCGTGCGCTGAAGCCCCGGCTGCCGGGGGTACGCGAGCGTCCAGCGAACGGCTCGAACCGCCACGGGTTGAGAATCGTTCTCTAGGTAGGCAACGCTCGCCGACTCAACAAGGTTGCACCTCAAGCCGGCGGGACTCCGAAACCATCCGCTCCTTCTACGCTGCTTCTACGCGCGGCCCGGCGTTCCTAAACCGCGCGCCCAAGTTCGATTCTTGTCGGGGGCATCCCGAACGCCTACCGCGCATGCGTTCGGCGCTCGGCGCGAAGCCCGCGCTCACCGCGTTCGCGTGATCGCAGCCTCGAGTTCCGGGACGACAGTCGGCAGATCGCCATCGGGCGGGCTCTTCGTCGGCTTCGTCGCCGTGGCGCGGCCGCCCAACGCGGCTACGACGAGGGCCGCGATCACGAGCAGCGCGAGCGTCTTCGGCAGCCCCTCCCGATCGGCGAGAAGACCGATCAGCGGCGGACCGACGATGAAGCCTGTGTAGCCGATCGTGAAGGTGGCGGCCAATGAAGGACCGGGCGGATCGAGCCGACCCGCGGCGCTGAAGAGCAGCGGCACCGCGTTCGCGATGCCGAGACCGCAGACGGCGAAGCCGATCACGGCAGGCACCGTCTCGCCGATCAGCAGCACGCCGCCGAGCGCGACCGCCACGAGCGCCATGCCACCGCGCATCAGCGTTGCGGCGCCGAGCCACTCATTGAGGAGATCGCCGCCGAGCCGCGCAACCGCCATCCCGAGCGAGAAGCCGGTGAACGCCGTCGCCGCCGCAGCAGCGCTCGCGCCGGCGTCGTGACGGAGGTAGATCCCGCTCCAGTCGCCGATCGCGCCCTCCGTCATCATCGCCAGGAAGCACAGCCCGCCGATCAGGAGCACGGCGCGCGAGGGCAGCGCGAACCCGCTCCGGGCAGCGGAATGGGCCGAGACGCTCCCCAGCCGCCTCGTGATCCAGAGCGCGGCCACCCAGAGCGCAACCCCGACGAGCAGGCTCTCCAGCCGCGGGTCGAGGCCCGCCGCGGCGGTGATCGCCACCAGGCCCGCCGCGAGGAACCCGCCGACGCTCCAGCCACCGTGGAGCGACGACATGATCGGCCTGCCCAGCTCGCGTTCGACGGCCACGCCGTGCGCGTTCATCGCGACGTCCATCGCCCCGCCGCTCGCCCCGAAGACGAAAAGGATCACGGCGAGCATGCTCGGGCTCGTCGCCACCAGCGGCAACGGCAGCATCAGGCAGAAGATCAGTGTGGCGGCGCGTGTCACCGAGGCGCTCGAGCGGCCGTCGAGGATGTGGCCGGTCAGCGGCATCGAGACGAGCGCGCCCCCGGCAATGCACAGCAGGCACAGCCCGAGTGTCGCCTTCGAGATCCCGAGGTGATCCTGCAGCCACGGGATGTGCGCGACCCACGTTCCCATCATCGCGCCGTTGACCGCGAAGACCGTGAACGTCGCCAGGCGCGGCGTCATACAGCCACCACGTCGATGCCGGCGAGCGTGTACGGACGCGACAGCTCGCCGCCGCCGTCGGTGACCAGGTGGTCGATGTCCGCGAGTTGCGCGACGACCCATGGGCTCGCGGTGCGGAGCTTGTCCGCCGTCGCGAGCGCGATCACCTCGCCGGCCGAGGCCACCATGGCGCGCTTCACGGACGCCTCCTCGCCATCGGGCGACGTGACGCCGACATCGGGATGAAGCGAGCAGATGCCGAGCACGCAGATGTCGGCCCGCACCGTACGGAACGCCTCAACGGCAGCCGCCCCGACCGCGACCTGCGCATCCTTCAGCAGCCGGCCCCCGATGAGCACGACCTCGGCCTTCGGGTGGTTCGCCAACGCCGACGCCACCGGCGGCGAGTTGGTGACGACGATGCCGTCGTAGAGAAGGGGGAGACGGCGGGCGAGCTCGAAGCGTCGTCGTGCCGCCGTCGAGGACGATCACGCGTGCGCCCACGAGTAGCGGCAGGGCCGCCTCCGCGAGTGCAGCCTTCTTCTCGGGTGAGACCTCGAGCCGCTGCGTGAACGAGCCGATCGGCGGCGCGGAGGCGAGCGCGCCGCCGTGAACGCGCTGCAGCAGCCCCTGCTCGGCGAGATCGCGCAGATCGCGGCGGACGGTGTCGTCCGACACACCGAGGCTGGTCACCAGCTCCGACGCGACGACCCTGCCTTCGCGCTCGACCCGCGCAAGGATCGCCTGCCTGCGTTCAGCGGTCAGCACCTGCGTGGTATAGCACGAACATGCAGGTTTCTGCGGGTTACCGACACAGGGCCTCGAGTAATGCGGCCGTAATTTCGGCGAAGGGGTGATGGCCGAACGCCGAAACGCTTGTCATGCTGCGTCGCATGCCGGGGGTGGCCGAATTCTCCGGGGCCTTCGGCCCCGCGGAAGCTGAGCGTCTGCTGTGGCGCGCGGGCTTCGGGCCGCGCAGCGGCGAGGCGGCGGCTCTGTCGCGCCTCGGCCTCGATGGTGCCGTTCATGCGCTGACCCATCCCGGTCTCGAGCACTTCGTCGGGCCGAAGCCGAGAACGGAGAAAGGCCAGCCGCTCGCGCCGTACGACGCATGGGGCCACGATCACGTCTGGTGGCTCGACCGGATGGTGCGCACGTCGCGCCCGCTGGTCGAGCGCATGACGCTCGTCTGGCACGACTGGTTTGCGACGTCGAACGCGGGCGTGGGCTCACAGCGGCTGATGCTCAACCAGAACGACCTCTTTCGGCAGCACGGCCTCGGGTCGTTCCACGATCTGCTGCTGAAGGTGACGAGCGACCCGGCGATGCTCCTCTGGCTGAACGGCACGGGCAGCGAGAAGAAGGCGCCGAACGAGAACTACGGCCGCGAGATGATGGAGCTCTTCACGCTCGGCGCCGGGCGTGGCTACGGCGAGGCGGACGTCCGGCAGCAGGCCCGCGCGCTCACGGGTTTCGTGAACGACTGGAAGCGCGGCCGCGGTGACGTCAACTTCAGGTTCGACCAGGACCGCCACGACACCGGGATGAAGACGATCTTCCGGCATCGCGGGACGTTCAACTGGAAGGACTCCTGCCGGCTCTGCGTCACGCATCCCGACCATCCGTCGTTCTTCGTGACGAAGCTGTGGGGGTATTTCATCGCGGGACAGCCTGACGCCGCCACGCGGCGCGCACTCGAGCACGTCTATGTCGCGTCCGACTACGACGTGCGCACCGTCGTCGCGGCGATCCTCAAGCACCCGTCGCTGTATCGCGGCGCGCGCATCGTCAAGTCGCCCGCCGTCTTCAACGCGGGACTGCTTCGCCGGCTCGGCGACGGTGTCACGACGACGGCGTATGCGTGGCTCGGCGCGCTGGCGGGCCAGCAGCTGTTCTATCCGCCGAACGTCGCGGGCTGGGACGACACGCGCTGGCTCGACACGGCCACGTGGCGCGGACGGTGGGACATCGCACAGACGGTCCTGCAGCGCCACGCGCTCGATCCGGGCAAGGCGCAGGAAGCTGCGGACGCGCAGGCGCTGCTGAAGAGCGCGCTCCGCTTCTGGAACTACCCGGCCCTCGGGCCGAAGACGACCGCCGCGCTCGCCACCTTCGCCGACGGAGCGATCCGCGACGCGGGGAGCGCGCAATGGAAGCGCAAGCAGTACCCGCCGATGGTGCTGAACGGGCTGCGGCATCTGATCGCCCTCTCACCGGAGTTCCAGGCTGCATGAACGACCACCTGCATTGCGCGGGCCTGTCCCGCTCGCGCCTGTTGCATCGCGCAGCCGCCGAGGCGGGGATCGGGCTGCCGTCGATCGAGCCCGGGATGCCCCTGCCTGCTGGGACCGGGATGAGCCGGCGGTCGTTCGTCGCTCAGAGCGTCGGCCTCGCGCTCGCGGTCTACGGAGGCTCGAAGCTGGGGCTGCGGGCGTTCGAGGAGGGAATCGCTGCAGCCGCGACCGGCGCCAAGTCGCCGATCCTCGTCAGCGTGTTCCTCGAAGGCGGCGCCGACGGTCTTTCCGTGCTTTCGCCGCAGGGCGACCCGCTCTATCGCAAGCTCCGGCCGTCACTCGCCCTCAACGGCGGCACGGCGTTCGCCGAGGATCCCCGGCTGAACTGGCATCCGGCGCTCGCCGGCATCGCGTCGCTCTACGCCGAGCAGAAGGTCACCGTCTTCCCGGCGATCGGCTATACGAACGCGAACCAGAGCCACTTCACCTCCCGCCACTTCTGGGAGGTCGGCGCGACGAGCACCGACTTGCAGACCGGCTGGCTCGGTCGCTACCTCGACGCCGTCGGCGTCGACGACAATCCGCTGCAGGGCCTGTCGCTCGACAACTCGCTTTCGCCGGCTCTCGCGACGACGCGGATGCCGGTGGCAACCCTGGAGTCCCCGTCCAACTACAACTTCTACAGCGCGCGCGTGTGGGGGTCGGTGCAGGACCGGATGCTCGAAGCCATCGGTGGTCTGGGTGCGCACCAGACGGATCCGGCGCTCGAGGCGGCGGCGGAGGCGGCACGCGAGGTCGACCGGTTGCGCGCGCAACTCGGCCCGCTGCAGGCGAAGTCGAACGGCGCGCCGGCGTTCACGAGCCCGGTCACGTATCCGACCTCGAGCGATTCGTTCCCGTCGCGTCTTGCGACGGCCGCCGCGATGATCGCGCTCGGCATGCCGCTGCGGGTGGTCGCGTTGACCGCGCCGGGGCAGTACGACACACATTCGGACGAGCCCGCCGCACTCGCCGACGGCCTCAAGCTCACGTCCGACTCGCTGCTCGCATTCCAGCGCGATCTCGAGGCGCGCGGGATCGCCGACCGCGTGCTCGTCCTCGTGTGGAGCGAGTTCGGCCGCCGCGCTGCCGAGAACGGGAGCCATGGCACCGACCACGGCGCTGCCGGCACCGCGTTCCTGATCGGCACTCGCGCGCGCGGGACGATGGTCGGCGAGTTCCCCGGGCTGCAGGGTCTCGACGCGGACGGCAACGTCAAGGCAACGTCGGACTTCCGGTCGGTGTATTCCTCGCTGCTCGAGCAGTGGCTCGGCACGGATGCGGCGAAGGTGATCCCGAACGCGCACTCCTTCGCACGCACCGCGCTGCTCAAGACGTGATCCCGAAGCTCGCCTCAGCCATCAGCTGCGCGTTGCTCGCAGCCGGCGCTGCCCCGGCCGCCAACCCGGGACCGGCTCGAGTCGAGGTGACCGCGCACGAGTTCTCCTTCACGCTCTCCCGGCAGACCGTTCATCCCGGCCCGTCGATCATCGAGCTCGTCAACTTCGGCCAGGACGCACACGACCTGCGATTGCAGCGCAGAGGCGCGCGGCACATCGCCGGAACACCGGTCGTGCCGGCGGGTGGCCGGTTCGACTTGCACGCGACGCTGCGGCGCGGCCGCTACACGCTCTGGTGCAGCGTCGCGAACCATCGAGCGCTCGGGATGACAGCCGTCTTGCTCGTCAAATAGCGACTGGTCGGCGAGCTTCCGGCGGGAGCACCGTCAGAGCTGTTCGAGTGCGCGCCGCACGAGCACCTGCGCCAGGTGCGCGCGATACGCGCTGCTCGCGCTCGCGTCGGCCGGCGGGATGGTGTCGTCCGCGGCGTGCGCTGCGGCGTCGGCGGGCGAGGCGCCGCCGGCGAGCGCATCCTCGACCTTCCGCGCCCTGAGCGGTGTCGCGCCCATGCTCGTGAGACCGACCTGCACCCGTCCGTCGATGCGGGCCGCCGCGACGCCGACCGTCGCCCAGTCGTGCGCGCGCCGTACGTGCTTGAGGTAGATCCCCGCCGCCTTCGGCACCCGGATCTCCGTGAGCACCTCGCTGATGCTCGAGCGCGACATCGAACGGGCCGGTGAAGAACTCCGCCGCCGGGATCGTCCGCTCTCCCGCCGGTCCGCGCGCGACGAGCTCCGCGTCGAGCGTGAGCAGGATCGTCCCGAGGTCCGAGGCCGGGTCGCCGTGGGCAATCGAGCCGCCGATCGTGCCGCGATGGCGGACCTGCGGGTCGCCGATCAGCGCAGCAGTCTCTGCGATCAGGGCGCAGTGCTTCTCGAGCAGCGGATCGCCGACGAGCTCCGCATGCCGCGTGAGCGCACCGATCACGATCGTGTCGCCGTCCTCGCGGACGTAACGCAGGTCGTGCAGACGGCCGATGTCGACGAGCAGGGACGGGCGCGAGAAACGCAGCCGCATCGTGGGGATCAGCGAGTGCCCGCCGGCGAGGAGCTTCGCGTCCTCATTGCCGCCGAGCAGCTCGACCGCCTGCTCGACCGAGCCCGCCCGCGCGTACTCGAACGCGGCGGGGATCACGCTCCGGCCCTTGCGGCCGCCTGCACTGCCTTGACGATGTTGTGGTAGCCGGTGCAGCGGCAGAGGTTGCCTTCGAGGCCGTCGCGGATCTCCGCCTCGGACGGGTCCGGGTTCTCCTGCAAGAGCGAGACCGTCGCCATTACGAACCCCGGCGTGCAGAAGCCGCACTGCAGCGCATGCTGTTCGTGGAACGCCTGCTGCACCGGGTGCAGCTCGTCGCCCTCCGCGAGGCCCTCGATCGTCGTCACCTCGCAGTCCTCCGCCTGCACCGCGAAGACCGTGCAGGACTTGACGGACTCGCCGTCGATCAGCACCGTGCACGCGCCGCACGAGGTCGTGTCGCAGCCGACGTTCGTCCCCTTCAGCCCGAGCTGGTCGCGCAGGAAGTAGGCAAGCAGCTGGCGCGGCTCGACGTCCGCCTCGTGGCGTTCGCCGTTCACCGTGAGCGAGATCTTCGTCATGCCTTCGCCTCCTCGAGCGCGCGCCAGACGTTCTCGCCGTTCGCGGGCAGGTCGACGTTGCGCACACCGAACGGCGCCAGCGCGTCGACGACGGCGTTGTGGACGGCGGGCGTCGCGCCGATCGTCCCCGACTCGCCGATCCCCTTCGCACCGAGCGCGTTCAGCGGGGTCGGCGTCTCCATCTCGACCGCCTCCCACGACGGCAGATCGGCCGACGACGGGAACGCGTAGCCCACGAAGGTGCCGGTCAGTGGGTTGCCGTCGTCGTCGTAGACGACCTCTTCGTAGAGCGCCTGCCCGACGCCGGCCGCGACGCCGCCGTGCACCTGCCCTTCCGCGATCAACGGGTTGATCAGCGTGCCGGCGTCGTCGACGGCGAGGAGCCGAAGCAGCTCGACCCGCCCCGTCTCGGTGTCGACCTCGACCACGGCGACGTGCGCGCCGAACGGGAAGCTCGGCGGGGCGGAGTACTCGTGCTCGGCCTTCAGCTCGCCGAGCCGCTCGTCGTCCGACGCGCGGAGGGCGAGGTCGGCCCACGAGATCCCGACGGAGGGGTCGCCCGCCACGTGCAGGCGACCGAGGCCCGGGTCGAGCACGATGTCGGCCGGGCTCGCCTCGAGATACTCGGCGACGAGCTGCTTCGCCAGCTCCATCACGTCGTCGGCGGCGAGCCTCGCGGCCACGCCCCCGATCTGCGTCGACTTCGAACCGTAGGTTCCGGTGCCGCCGCGGATCTCGTCGGTATCGCCCTTGTGCACCGTCACACTCTCGACCGGCAGCCCGAGCCGCTCGGCGACGATCATCGCGAACGTCGTCTCGTGGCCCTGACCGTGGGAGAACGACCCCGTGCGGAGGATCGCACCGCCGTCGGCCGTGATCTCGACCTCGCCGAACTCGGTCTCCGCGAGACCGTTCGTGATCTCGACGTAGCAGGAGATGCCGATCCCGAGCTGCGTCGCGGCGGCCTGCTCACGCCGACCGCGCTGTTCGTCGCGTAGCTCGGTGTAGCCGACCGAGCGCAGCGCCAGGTCGAGCGCGCCCTCGTAGTCGCCCGAGTCGTACGTCGCCTTGGTCGGGGTGGTGTACGGGAACGCGTCCTTCGGGATGAAGTTCCGCCGCCTGACCTCGGCCGGGTCCATCCCGAGCTCCGCGGCGAACGTGTCGATCGCACGCTCGATCGCCTGCGCGGCCTCGGGCCGGCCCGCGCCGCGGAAGGCGGAGACCGGGGTCGTGTTCGTCGCCACCGCCCGACTCTCGAACTCGATTCGCGGGATCGCATAGACGCCGCTCGCCATCAGCTCCGTGAGGTGCGGCAGGAAGGCGCCGAGCCCCGGGTACGCGCCGCAGTCCTGCAGCACCTCGAGGCGGTAGGCGAGCACCTTGCCGTCTCGTGTGCCGCCGAGTGTGTACCCGAGCTGCGCGGCGCGGCCGTGGACGAGTGCGACCATGTTCTCGCTCCGCGTCTCCGTCCAGCGCACGGGGCAGCCGAGCCGGCGCGCCAGCCAGACGACGAGCACCTCCTCGACGTTGAGCGTCTTCGCACCGAAGCCGCCGCCGACGTCGGGGCCGATCACGCGAAGCTGCCCGGGATCGAGGCCGAGAATCTGTGTGAGCGCGTCGCGGTCCTGATGCGGCGTCTGCGTCGAGAGCCAGGCGGTGATGCGCCCGTCGGCTCCAGGCTCGGCCGCAGCCGAGCGCGGCTCGAGCGGGCACGGCGCCATGCGCTGGCTCACGAACTCCCCCGAGACGACGACCTCGCAGCCGGAGAACAGCGTCTCGTCGTGCGGCGGCGAGTCGGAGCGGGCCACGACATTCGTGCCCGCCTCCGGAAAGAGCAGCACCTCGTCCCGCTCGGCTTCGCGCGGGCTGACGACGACCGGCAGCGGGTCGTAGTCGACCGAGACGAGCTCGGCGGCGTCGACGCCGGTGGCGCGGTCGTCGCTGATCACGATCGCGATGATGTCGCCGACGAAGCGGACGCGGTCGACGGCGAGGAACGGACGTCCCACGCCCTGGTTCAGCCCGGGGAACGGCGGCGGCCCGTAGGGGCCGAGGTCGAGGTCGGCCGCGGTGAGCACCTGGACGTTCGGAAGGGCTTCCGCCGCCGACGTGTCGACACCGCCGATCTGCGCGTGCGCGAGCAACGAGCGGACGAACGTGATCGTCCGGGCGCCCTCCAGCGGCAGGTTCTCGACGTACCGTCCTTCGCCGCGGAGGAAGCGTGGGTCCTCCTTGCGGAGGACGCGGTTTCCGAGAATGCTCAGGTCGGCGAGCCTACCGTGTCACCGCCGTCGGTGACACGGTAGGCGCAGACCTCTTTCAACCGCCCCAGGCGGTGAGCGGCCCGTCGTGCGGGTAGCGCGTCCCCGTGTGCCAGGAGCCGGGCAGCGAGGTGAGCGTGGTCTGGGCCGAGATCTCGGACGGCGAGCTGCCCGTCGAGCCGCAGCAGAAGTCGCGGAAGCGCAGCGTGCCGGCGGCAGGCGGCGTGAGGATCGCGATCCAGTACCGCGTCCCCGCGCTGATCGAGACCGACGGCAGCATGACCGTGTTCCAAGCGCCCGCGACCGGCGCGCCCGCAAGCGTGCCCTGCGCGAGCAGCGAGCCTGGATGGTTCGAGCCGCTATCCGCGTAGATCCCTGCGATCAAGGTCGTGGCGGTCGAGCTCCCGGCGACGTAGACCGAGAGCCTCGCCAGAGCGACGCCCGCCTTGGCCTTCGCCGAGAACGCCTCGGCCACACCCGCCGGGTTGAAGTCGACGGCCGGCCCGAGGTCGGTCTCGCCGATCGCCACATGCGCGACGATCGGCTGCCACGTGGCATTGGTCAGCTCGGTCGCGCCCGTCGGGTCGTTGCAGAACGGCCCACCGGGGCACTTCGTGAAGGTGGTGATGCGCTGGACGTTGGACCCGTCGGCGTTCGCGACATTCACCTGCGGCACGACGCCGGTGTCCGCGTAGCAGCAGTGCAGGAACAACTTCTTCGCGCCGTCCGGAGAACGTGTCGCCGGCCCGTTGCCGCTGGGCACCGACGGCGAGATCAAACCGGGGCTCGGCGGGAACACGAGCAAGCTCGGCGTCGGGATCCCGAGGCCGTCGGACGTGACGACGTAGTTGGTGCCGAGATCCTGGTAGCTGAGCTGGGTCCCGTCGGGCGACCAGCGAATGTCGGTGGGATCGGTTGCCGCAGCGGCGCGCACCTTCGTGGAACCGTCCGCGTTCATCACCCAGACGCCGTTCCGGCTCGCGTCGAGCGAGTTCGTCCGCCCGAAGGCGATCCGCGTCCCGTCGTACGAGTAGACACCGGCTCCGTCACGGGTGCAGTCCGATCGAGTAGATGCGGCGCCTTCAGGGTCGGGACCGAGCCCGTCGTCCCGACCCTGCGGCACGTGATTCAGCAGCAGCCTTCCTTGCAACAGTCGTCGTTCTCGCAACAGTCGCAGCAGTTCGACACGGTCATCCTCCTTTCGTCGGCTCGCGGGGCCGTTCTACGCATTGACGGCGATCAATGCCTCGATGATGCCGCAGACATTGATGTGTGTCAATATGTGTCGATGCAGACCTTCGCGACGATTGCGGCCTGCTGCCCGCCCCTCCTCGCCGAGCCGCTCTCGGCAGACGACGCCGGGCATCTCGCCACGGCGCTGAAGGCGCTTGCCGACCCGGCACGGCTGCGGCTGCTCAGCCTGATCCAATCGCAGCCGGGGTCCGAGGCATGCGTCTGCAACCTGACCGAGCCGCTCGAGCTCTCCCAGGGGACGGTCAGTCACCACTTGCGCGTGCTCCGCGAGGCGGGCCTCGTCGAGCGCGACCAACGAGGAAGCTGGGCGTACTACCGCGTGGTGCCCGACGCGCTCACCGCGCTTCGCTTCCTCCTCGCGTGAGGCGCGTAGGGTTCGCAGCGCAACCCGCGGACCGATGGCGAAGCTCGACAAAGCCCTGTGGTGGTCGATTCGACCGGCACACAACCGCAAGCCGGCGACCTACCGCTGCCCGCTCTGCGGGTACCGGCTGCACGCGGCGAGCGCCCACGCACTGATCGCGCCGGAAGGCGACGCGAGCCGTCGGCGCCACGCGCACAGCGAGTGCGTCCAGCAGGCTCTGCGGATCGGCCGGCTGCGCACCTACGACGACTGGCGGCGAACGCAGCCGCGACGACCCGGCCTTCTCAGCAGGCTCCTTCGGCGGGGCGGCTGAGCATTCGAGCTCATCGCGTTCCGTGCGCGTATGAAAGAATCGCGATCATCCCAAGACCCTGAATCCATCAGGGAGAAAGAACAGAGGCAGGCATGCTTGCATCGAGTTACCCGTTCCTTGATGTCTTCTGGACGATCCTCATCTTCTTCGTATGGATCGCGTGGTTCATGCTGTTGTTCAGGGTGATCGCGGACATCTTCCGCCGGCACGACATCCACGGAGGCGGAAAGGTCCTCTGGCTCATCTTCGTCATCATCGTCCCGTTCCTGGGCGTCTTCATCTACCTCGTCGTAGAGAGCAAGGGGATGACGGAGCGCAGCATGGCCGACGTGCAGGCGCAGCAGTCACAGATGGACAACTACGTGAAGTCCGTTGCCGGAAGTGGCGGCGCCGCGGGCGAGATCGAGAAGGCGAAAGGCCTGCTCGACAGCGGTGCGATCACCCAAGCCGAGTTCGACGCGATCAAGGCAAAGGCGCTCGCGTAGCCGAACTGCTGGAGAAACAGGAGAAACGACGAGAAGGAGTTCCACGGCACGATGGAACCGATCGGCGGCAGCTGACGGCTACCGCGTGCGGAGCTGAGCGCTCGTGCTGATCATCGTCGCGATCGTGCTGCTGATCGTGGTTCCATCGCCGTGGAACTTCGTCTCGTTCCTGATTCTCTTCCCGCTGTGGCTGCTTGAGCTCCTTGGCTGGAACCGAACGGTCAAGCACCGGCGGCGAGTCGTCGGCGCGCACACGCTGATCGGGAAAGACGCGGTCGTGATCTCCGCGTGCCGGCCGCTCGGGCAGGTTCGCGTCGACGGGGAGATCTGGAGCGCCCGTTGCGACGCGGGTGCCGACATCGGCGGCGAGGTGCGGATCGCCGGGCGTGACGGACTGACGCTCGTCGTGGAGACGAGGTAGCCGGCTCCGAACCACGCGTCCGGGTGGCCAGACCGTCACCGGATCGACACAGTTCTGCGGGTTGACACGACGGGGCCGCGACGCGACTGTTGCGGAAGACCGGGGAGGCGGAGAATGGGATCGTCAAAGAGAGCCGAAGCCGACTCGACGGCCCTCCTCGAACGGGGCGGGGCCGGGACGCGGCTCGTCCAGCACCCCTTCATCTACGAGCTCAACACGTGGGTCTGGCTCGACGAGCTGACCCGCCGGTCGGGGACGCCGATCGACCTTGCGAGTGTTCCGGAGAGCGAGTGGGACGCGATCCAGGCGCTCGGATTCGACGCCGTCTGGTTGATGGGGGTCTGGGAGCGCAGCCCGGCGGGGATCGCGATCGCCCTCGAGAACGACGGCCTGATCGAGTCCTTCCGCCGAGCCCTGCCCGACTTCCGTCGCGAAGACGTGGTCGGGTCGCCGTACTGCATCAGGAACTACATCGTCGACGGGCACCTCGGCGGGCCGGAGGGCCTCGCTGCTGCACGGGCGGCGCTCGCCGAACGCGGCCTCTCGCTGATCCTCGATTTCGTGCCGAACCATGTCGCGCCCGATCATCCGTGGACGCAAACGCACCCCGAGTACTTCGTCCTCGGCACGGAGGACGACCTCGAGCGCGACCCGGCATCGGTGATCAAGGTCGGCGACGCGATCATCGCCAACGGCCGGGACCCGTACTTCCCGGCGTGGCCGGACGTCGTACAGCTGAACGCGTTCTCGCCGGATCTGCGCGCAGCCGTCGTCGACACGCTCACGTCGATCGCGACGCAGTGCGACGGCGTCCGCTGCGACATGGCGATGTTGATGATGAACGACACCTTCGAGCGCACGTGGGGCGCGCGCGGCGGCGCGCGGCCGGAGCCCGACTACTGGCCGACCGTGATCCCGCTCGTCAAGAGCACGGTCCCGGACTTCGTCTTCATCGCCGAGGCCTACTGGGATCTCGAGTGGGCGCTCCAGCAGCAGGGATTCGACTACTGCTACGACAAGCGGCTCTACGACCGCCTCGTCCACGACGGCGCCGAGCAGGTGCGCGGGCATCTCACGGCGGACACCGGCTACCAGCAGCGGCTCGTCCGCTTCATCGAGAACCACGACGAGCCGCGTGCCGCGGCGACGTTCCCCGGCAAGAAGGCGCGAGCCGCGGCCGTGACCGCGCTGACCCAGACAGGCGCGCGGCTCGTCCATGAAGGACAGCTCGAGGGGCGGACGGTGCAGCTCCCGGTGTTCCTCGCCCGCCGCCCCGACGAGCCCGCCGACCTGGAGCTGAAGGCGTTCTACGAGCAGCTCCTGTCCGCGCTCCGCGGTCGCGTCTTCCGCGACGGGGAGTGGCAGCTCGTCGAGCGCAGCGGCTGGGACGGCAACGCCACGTGGCAGAACCTCGTCGCCTGGAGCTGGCGCGGAGAGTCACCGCACCTCGTCGTCGTGAACCTCGGCGACGTGCCGAGCTCGGGTCACGTCTCGCTCCGGTGGGAGGACCTCCGCGGGCAGACGTGGCAGCTCGACGACGCGGCGAGCGGCGCGCGATACGAGCGGAGCGGCGACGAGCTTTGTGACGGGCTGTACGTCGCCCTCGAGCCGTGGTCGTGGCACCTCTTCGCCCTCTCTCCGCTCGGCCGGGCGAGGGACTGAAGGTGGCGGCCAGCTCCGAACGCCCGCCGACGGCGGAGCATGCCCGCCTCGCGGAGGCGACGGGCCGCGCCGAGGACGACCTCTTTGCAGCGAATCCGTGGTACGAGTGGGGGCCGTATCTCAGCGAGCGCGCGTGGGGAACCGTCCGGGAGGACTACTCCGAGAACGGCGACGCCTGGAACAGCTTCCCGCACGACCACGCGCGCTCGCGCGCGTATCGCTGGAACGAGGACGGCATGGCCGGACTCTCCGACATCCGCCACGAGCTCTGCTTCGCCCTCGCCCTCTGGAACGGCCGCGACCCGATCCTCAAAGAGCGGATGTTCGGCCTCACCGGCCCGCAGGGGAACCACGGCGAGGACGTCAAGGAGTACTGGTGGTTCCTGGAAGGACTGCCGAGCCATTCACTCTTGAAGTGGCGGTACCACTACCCGCAGGCGGCGTTCCCGTACGAGCGGCTGGTGAATCACGGGCGCGGACTGAACGATCCCGAGCTGGAGCTGCTCGACACCGGCGTGTTCGACGACGACCGCTACTGGTCGGTGGACGTGACCTATGCGAAGGCGTCGCCGACGGAGATCGTCGCCCGGATCGAGCTCGAGAACCACGGCGCCGACGAGGCGACACTCGACGTGCTGCCTACGCTCTGGTTCCGGAACACGTGGAGCTGGACCGGCACCGGCGAGCGCCCGCGCATCGAGCGCGACGGTGCCGCCCTGCGCGTGACCGACCACGCGCTTGCGGGCTACCGGCTCGAAGGTGCGCCGGGGCCAGACGGCGCGGCTCCCGAAACGCTCTTCTGCGAGAACGAGACGAACGTCGAACGTCTCTACGGCTCGCAGCCGACGACGCCGTACCCCAAGGACGGGATCAACGACCACGTCGTCTCCGGAGCCGCCACGGTCAACCCGGAGGGATTCGGAACGAAGGCCGCGCTCCGCTACCGGGTGACCGTGCCGGGTGGAGGGAAGGCCGAGCTGCGGCTGCGGCTGTCTCGGGAGGCGACGTCGGCGAAGTGGCCGGGCGACGCGTTCGACGAGGTCTGTCGCGCCCGCGAGGCCGACGCAGACGAGTTCTACGCAGCACTCGCCCCTGCGGGCACCACCCCGGAGAAGATGCAGATCCTGCGCCAGGCGTGCGCCGGCCTCGTGTGGAGCAAGCAGATGTATCCCTACAACGTCCGGCGCTGGCTCGAAGGCGACCCGGCGATGCCGCCGCCGCCCGAAGGCCACCGGCGTGGCCGAAACCGGGACTGGCAGCATCTCGACTCGTTCGACGTGCTCGCGATGCCGGACCCGTGGGAGTACCCGTGGTTCGCCGCGTGGGACAGCGGGTTCCATGCCGTCGTGTGGGCCCATCTGGACCCCGCTTTCGCGAAGTACCAGCTCGTCGTGCTGCTGCGCGAGTGGTTCCTGCACCCGAACGGGGCGCTGCCGGCCTACGAGTGGAACTTCGACGACGTGAACCCGCCGGTGCACGTCATGGCGGCGCTCCGCGTGTTTCGAATCGACGATTCCCGCGACCGCGAGTTTCTCGAGCGCATCTTCCAGAAGCTGCTCATCAACTTCACGTGGTGGCTCAACCGCCAAGACGAGGAAGGCGATAACGTCTTCGGGGGCGGCTTCCTCGGGCTCGACAACATCAGCCCGGTCGACCGCTCGAATCTCCCCGCGGGCGTCAAGCTCGAACAGGCCGACGGAACCGCCTGGATGGCGTACTACGCGCTCTCGATGCTCATCATCGCGGTCGAGCTCGCCGCGCAGAACGACGTCTACCAGGACATGGTGATCAAGTTCCTCGAGCAGTTCGTCATGATCGCTCAGGCACTCGAGCGGCAAGGTCTCTACTCGCACGAGGACGGGTTCTTCTACGACCGGGTCGTGTTCCCGTCGGGTGAATCGACCGAGATCAGGGTGCAGACGATCTCAGGGCTGATCCCGCTGCTCCCTGCCATACCGCTTCCGGTCGCCGCTGCCGTCTCTCCGGACCCGCTCGACAGGCGGTTCGCCCGCCTCCGCGAAAGCCGGCTCGAAGGCGGTGAGATCGCGGCCGGGCGGGTGCTGGATGTGGACGGCACGAGGACGGTGCTCATCTCGACGATCAACCCGGACAACCTCAGGCTGACATTGCGGACATTTTTCGACGAGGCAGCGTTCCTCTCGCCGCACGGTCTCCGTTCCGTCTCGAAGCGCTACGAGCGGAACCCGTACACCGTCGAAGGCATCCCGGGCGCGGTCATCGACTACGAACCGGCCGAGTCGACGACGACGATGTTCGGGGGCAACTCGAACTGGCGCGGCCCCGTGTGGCTGCCGATCAACTTCCTCGCAATCCGCTCGTTCGTGAACTTCCACCGCTTCTTCGGCGAGACGTTCACGGTCGAGTACCCGACCGGCTCGGGCGAGGAGCACACCTTCGAGCACGTCGCGCAGGACCTCGCCGACCGGATCGTCGCCATCTGGCTACCGGACGCCGACGGGCACCGGCCCGTCTACGGAGCCACGCGCAAGCTCCAGGACGACCCCGCCTGGAAGGACAACCTCTGCTTCTTCGAGTACTTCCACGGCGACAACGGCGCCGGCCTCGGCGCGATGCACCAGACCGGGTGGACCGCGGTCGTCGCCGACCTGATCCTGGATCCTCCACGGCGGGCGGCCGTAGAGCCCGGCGAGTCCCTGGGACTGTGACCCGGCGGGGCGCTGAGCGCGTCCCCGCCGGGTCGACGGCCTAAGGGGCTAGCCGGCCGGGGCGTCAGCGGGCTTTGCCCCCGGCGGAAGCGCGGGCTCCGTGTCGCGTGCGCCCGGCGCCTCGATCGTGATCTTCGGGAGGATCGCCTCGAGCCACCTCGGGATCCACCACGAGCGCTCGCGCAGCAGCGTCAGCAACGCCGGCACGAACGTCAGGCGCATGATCAGCGCATCCGTGAGGATCGCCACACCGAGCAACAGCCCGAACTCCTTGGACACCCGGTCCGGGTTGAGCAGGAACGAGAAGAACACCGAGGACATGATCAGCGCCGCGGCCACGATCACCCGGCCGACGCCGGCGACGCCGTCCTTGACCGCGGTCACGGTGTCCGCGCCGTGCACGTGCTCCTCGCGGATCCGGCTCATCAGGAACACCTCGTAGTCCATCGACAGCCCGAACAGGATGGCGAAGGCGATCGGTGGGACGAAGCTCTCGATCGGGCCGGTGCGGTCGAGACCGATGAGCCCCATGCCGTGCCCCTGCTGCACCACGAGCGTGAGGACGCCGAAGCCGACGAGCGCCGACATCAGCGTGGTCAACGCGGCCTTCAGGGCGATCACCGCCGACCGGAAGGCCATCGCGAGCACGAGGAACGTGATGCCGATGATGTAGAGCAGGAACCACGGCGCGTGCGAGAAGATCTGGTGCCCGATGTCGGTGAACGCGGCGTTGGAGCCGGACACGTACGCATGGGCGCTCGATCCGGCCAGCGTCCTCGGGATCACCGTGTGCCGGAGCGCCGACACGAGGTCGTCGGTCTTGGAGTCCTGCGGGGCGAACTTCCCGTAGGTGTTGACGATCGCGACCGACGCCAGGCTCGCCTTCTTCTTGTTGTAGATCGGCGCGTCGACCTGCGACAGGCCCGGCACCTGCTTGAGCGCCGTCTCGAGCTTCGTGGCGGCTGCATGGTCGGACTGCATGTCGATCACGATCGGGATGGGCTCGGTGAACCCGGGCCCGAAGCCCGTCGTGAGCAGGTCGTAGGCCTTGCGCGTGGTCTGGTCCTTGGGCGCAGTGCCCGAGTCCGCGAGGCCGAGACGCACGCCGAGCACCGGCGAGGCAAGCAGCAGCAGGACCACGACGGCGACCGGAAGCACGACCTTCGCGTGGTCCGAGACGAAGCGTCCCCACGCGGCGATCGGTGTCTTCGCCTGGCCCTCGCGCGACTCGTCCACCGCCTTCAGGCCGAGGCGGCCGCGATCGATCTTGTGGCCGAGAAGCGAGAGCACCGCAGGCAGCAGGGAGTTGGCGAGCAGCACCGCGGTGAGCACGCCGAGCGCGCTGCCGATCCCGAGCTTCGTGATGAAGTCGAGCCCGATCAGCGCCAGCCCCGTGATCGAGATCGCGACCGTCACGCCCGCGAAGATCACGGCCCTCCCGGCGGTGGCCGCGGCGGCCGCGGCCGCCTCCTGCGGTGGCAGTCCGTCGTGCAGGAACTGCCGGAAGCGCGTGACGATGAAGAGCGTGTAGTCGATGCCGACCCCGAGCCCGATCATCGGCACGAGGATCTCGGTGATCGTGTTGAAGTGCGTCAGCCGCGCGGCGAGGAACAGCAGCAAGAAGGCGCTGATCACGGCGACGATCGCGAACAGGAGCGGGATCACCGTCGGCACGAGGGCGCGGAACAGCACCATCAGGATCACGAAGGCGACGAGGAGCCCGATGATGTCGCTCAGGCCCTGCGTCGGCGGGGCGTTCTCAGCCTCGCCCGTGAACTCGACCTGGATGCCGGCCGGGTTGCCGATCGATCGAAGCTGATCCTCGACCGAGACGACGCCCGACCGGGGAAGCTCGAAGCCGGTTTGGTCGTACTGCACGTCGAAGAAGGCGACGCGGCCGCTGCCCGAGAGCTGATCCGACCCCTTGGCGAGCGGGCTCGTGATCGCGGCGACCTCCTTGGGGTCGTCGTTCAGCGTGTGCTGCGAGGAGCGGCCGGCCGCAATCATCCTGCGGACCACGGCAGCCTGTGCGGGCGTGTCGAGGCGCTGCCCGTTCTCGGACGACAGCACGACCCGCAGCGCCGCACCCTTCTGGCCGCCGAACTTCTGGGTGATCAGGTCGGTCGCCTTCTGCGTGTCCGAGCCGGGGATCTTGAAGTCGTTGATGAGCTTGCCGTGGAACGCCGCGTTCAGCCCGATCAGGACGACGAAGATCGTGAACCAGCCCGCGACCACGCGCCACGGGTGTCGGGCGCAGCGTCCGGCGATCCGCGCCAGGAGCCCCGTGTGGGCAATTTCCCGTTCCTCCTCGATGAGCGCGTCGTGCTCGCCGTGTTGATTCCCCGTGTCAGCCACGATCTGTCCCCTCCTACCGTCTCTTTTTCTCTCGTCTCTGGTTTGGTTTCTCGAAAGCCTAGACGTCGCGGGGCGGGCGGAATCATCGGTGCCGCAAACGTCCGTTGTATCGTGTGAATGGTGGGTGAACGGACCGTCGTGCCCTTCGATGCCGAGCCGTGGCTGGACGAGGCGGAGGGCGTTCGCGCACTCGTTCGCGACGTCGAGGGCATCCGCTGGGCGGTGGTCGAGTACCTGCCCTTGGCGGGCCGCCCCGAGTGGTGCACGACCGGGCATCGCGGCTACGTCGTGGCCGGCGAGATCGAATACGAGTTCGAGTCGGGCGGGTCGCTGACCGCCCGCGCAGGCCAGGGCTTCGTGCTTCCCGGGCGGCGACGGCCACCGCGGGCGCAACCGCGGCGGCGAGACCGCCCGTCTGCTCGTCATCGACGTTACGAGACTAAAGGCATGCAGGCGCTGCTCGCCCAGGTGGCGTCGGAACCGGGCGACACGGCGGCGAACGCGGAGCGGGCCGTCGCAGCGCTCGCAGCACACCCGGACGCCGACCTCGCGGTGTTCCCCGAGCTCTTCCTCGGCGGCTACGACCTAGCGCTCCTCGAGCGGTCTGCTCGACCGCGCGACTGCCCGGAGTTGGCGGCGGTCGCGAATGCGGCGAGGGCCGCTGCGACCGCCGTCGTCATCGGCTTCGCCGAGCGGACGGCCGACGGCGAGCTTGCCAACTCGGTCGCGTGCATCGATTGCGACGGCTCACTCGCCGGCGTCTACCGCAAGACGCAGCTCTTCGGCGCCGAGCAGGACGTCTTCCGGGCGGGCGAGGAACTGCGGCTCGTCCGGCTCGCCGGTGTCCTGGTCGGACCGCTGATCTGCTTCGACATCGAGTTCCCCGAGCCGGCGCGGCAGCTTGCAGCCGCCGGCGCGCAGCTGCTCGTCACGGCGTCGGCGAACATGGAGCCGTTCGCCCCCGATCACGAGCTCGCCGCGCGAGCCCGTGCGCTCGAGAACCGACTCCCTCATCTCTACGCGAACGCGGTCGGGACGGTCGGGGACATTCACCTCGTCGGGCAAAGCCGTTCGGTCGACGCGACCGGCACCGTGCTCGCCGAGGCGGCGTCGGACGAAGAGACGCTGCTCATGGCGCCGGTGGGGGCGGCGGGCGCAGGTGACGAGCGCATCGACTATTTGCGTCATCTGCCCCGTGCATTGACCGTCGTCGGGGCTCGGGGCGGGCCATTGTAAAGCGGGCCTCCTGCCCTTGATAATCGGTCGTTCCCGTCAACGAACCGAGTGGGAGGTCGGCCTTGTCTGAAGCGGCCAAACCTGGAGCGCCCGCAGCGAGCGCGAAGCTCTTCGTCCGTCAGTCGTCGGGGCTCGTTCGCAACGTCAGCGTCACGAACGCGCTCTTCTTCAACGTCGCTGCATTCGTCGGCGTCGGACTGACGCTCTACCCGATCTTCTACTCGCTCGGCTTCGTGCCGATCTGGAAGTTCGCGGGCATCTCGTCGTACGCGTGGGCGGCGATCATCGCCGGCCTCTTCTGCGCGGTCCTCGCGATGATCTTCGCGTCTCTCACGTCGGTGATGCCGCGCTCGGGCGGCGACTACGTCTTCACGAGCCGCATCGTCCATCCGTTCCTCGGCTGGCTGGAGTCGTGGACGCTCGTGATCGCGTCGGTCCTGATCATGGCGTTCGAGGTCCCGCTCGTGCTGCGCAACCTGCAGATCACCGCGCGCATCATCGGCATCGGCGCCGGCGGCCACTTCTTCGAGAACGCGAACACCTGGTTCACCGATTCGACCGGCGTCGATCACCGGCACCCCGGGGTTCATCGCCTCGCTCGTCGTGCTCGCCGTGATCGGGATCGTGGTCTGCCTCCCGACCCGGACCTTCCATCGCGTCGTCACGGTGCTCGCCGGCTTCGGCGTCGCTGCGTTCGCTGCGATGTTCATCCTCGGCCTGACGGCCACGAGCCGTGCGACCTTCGACCGCAACCTGCCGCAGTACACAAACGGGGTGTCGGCCGCGAAGATCGCCGCGTCGGGCCACGCCGACTTCCTCGCCGGCACGAGCCAGCACTTCCTCAGCGACCTCTTCTCCACGACGGTGTTCCCGTTCGTGCTCTCGATCCTGCTCTTCCAGTTCATCGGCTTCCAGTACTCGGCGTACATCGCGGGCGAGGTGCGCGGAAACGTGCGCCGCGGCGTCATGATCGCGCTCCTCGGCGCACTCACCATCGGCGTCCTCGCGAACTCGCTCTACGTCGATGCGATCTCGAATCACCTCGGCTTCTACATGAACGTCAGCTGGGGAGCGAGCTACTGGGGGTTCAACTCGAACCTGGCGGCGCTGCCGATGGGACAGCCGAACTCGATGCCGCTCCTCGCGGTGGTCGCGAACAACAGCCTGTGGCCGATCTGGGCGCTGATCTCCCTCGCCGGGACGATCTTCCCGTTCCTGCTCTGCCCGGTCTACATCAACTTCATCAGCCGCATGCAGCTCGCGTGGAGCCTCGACCGCCAGGTGCCGGAATGGTTCGGCGGGTGAACGAGCGGCTGCGCGCCCCGCTGAACGCGATCCTCGCGACCCTCGGGCTGACCGCCGTCTTCCTCTTCTTCCAGAGCTACAACGCGCTGCCGCATTTCCTCGCGACCACCGGGCACAAGCTCAACCTGGCGGGCACCGCCTGGTTCTCGATCGTGATGGCGCTCCTCACGTGGACGATGCCGGGCGTGAACGCGCTCCTGGTCCGCTTCCGCAGACCGGATCTGGTGCGGAACGCGCCCTTCGGCAAGGCGCTCCCGTGGCTCGGTCTCGTCTGGCTCGTGTTCCCGGTCTGGATCTACATCTTCGCGGTGGTCAAGCCGATCTAGAAGAGCCTCGAGGGCGACCGGGCAAGCTGCACTATCTCGAGACGAACGGCATCCTCGACGCCCTGCTCTTCTACGTGATCGGGGTCGTGATCTACCTTGTCATGTAGCTGCGCTCGCGGACCGCGGGCGTCGACACGAAGATGCTCTTCACCGAGATCCCGCCGGACTGATCGACAGCGACATCCCGATCCGCCTCTACATCGCGAGCGACTTCCACGCGGCCGAGAAGGCCTGGCGGAAGTTCCTGAACGCGATCAAGCTGAACGTCTACAAGGCGGACGTCGCGCTCGTCGCCGGCGACCTGACCGGCAAGGCGATCGTGCCGATCGTCGAGACCGACAGGCGCTACGAGGCCGAGCTGTTCGGCGTCGAGCCGGACCGCGCGCACCGACGAGGAGCTCGCGCAGCTCGAGCGGGACATCGCCGACGTCGGCTTCTACTCGTTCGTCGCGTCGCGCGACGACGCCGAGCGGCTCGCGGCCGACGAGGCCGAGCGCGACGCGCTCCTGCACCGGCTGATGAACGAGCGCGTCGAGGCGTGGATGCAGCTCGCGACCGAGCGGCTCGCCGACTCCGACGTGCCGCTCTACCTGATCCCGGGAAACGACGACGACTTCGCGATCGACCCGATCCTCGACCGGGACGACTTCCCGCCGGTCAACGCGGACGGCGAAGGTCCTCGACATGCCGGGCGGGCTGCAGCTGCTGGCGTACGGCTGGTCGAACCTGACGCCGTGGAAGACGCCCGGGAGGTGCCGGAGGACGAGCTGTACGCGCCGCCTCGACGCGCTCGCCGACCAGGTCGCGACCCGCGGCGCGCGGTCTTCATGATCCACGTCCCGCCGCACGACTCCGGTCTCGACACGGCGCCGATCCTGGACGAGAACCTGCGGCCGACGATCTCGGCCGGCGACGTCCTGCGCGGCCCGGTCGGCTCGACCGCGGTGCGGCGGCTGATCGAGGAGCACCAGCCGCTGCTCGCGGTGCACGGGCACATCCACGAGTCGGGCGGCGAGCGCAGCATCGGCCAGACGCGTGTGCATCAACCCGGGGAGCGAGGCCAACCACGGCATCCTGCGCGGCTACCTCGTCGACATCGGCGAGAACGGGATCGAGTTCGTGCAGCGTGTCGAAGGCTGAGCCGCCGGCGCCGCTCGCCGACATCATCGCTGAGGCCGAGCGGCTGCTCGACGCCGCACGTACGAACGACGTGCCGGTCAGGCTGATCGGCGGCCTCGCTGTGTACTTCCACACGGAGGAGATCCCGCAGCCGCTCGCCCGCTCGTACGAGGACATCGACGTCGCGACGACCAAGAGCGCGAGCCGCAATGCCGGCGAGCTGATCGCAGCGCTCGGCTACGAGCCGTCGCGGGAGTTCAACGCGCTCAACGGCAGCCGCCGGCTCCTCTTCCACGACGTGCACAACGAACGGAAGCTCGACGTGTTCGTGGGCACATTCGAGCTGTGCCACACGATCCCGATCACCCGCCGCATGGCGCTCGACGAGCAAACGATCCCTCTGGCGGAGCTGCTGCTGACGAAGCTCCAGGTGGTCGAGCTGACGAAGAAGGACCTGTACGACATCGCGACGCTCCTCTGCCGGCACGACATCGGCACCCACGACGAGGATCAGATCAACGGCGACGTGATCGCGGAGTTGACGGCCGAGGACTGGGGCCTCTGGCGCACGGTCAAGCTCAACGTCGAGCGCGTGCACGAGCAAGTCGGGTCGATCTCCCTCGACGATGACGCGAGAGAACTCGTGCTTCGACGAACGACGGTGCTCTGGGAGCGAATCGAGCGCGAGCCGAAGTCGAGGAAGTGGCGCGTGCGCGACCGGGTCGGCGACCGCAGGCGCTGGTACGAGCTTCCCGACGAGGTCTGAGGTGCGCCGGACCGGGTTCGTGTACGACGAGCGCTGCGAGCTGCACGACAACGGCTCGATGCTCCTCGACGCTCGCGCTCAGAGGTGGCTCGACGTCCCGCACGCCGAGAACGCCGAGCGCTTGACGCGCACGTATCAGGTACTCGAGCGCTCGGGCGTCCTGGAGGACCTTGCTCGCGTCCCGGCGCGCGAAGCGACCGTCGAGGAGCTCGGGCTCGTGCACCCGGCGAGCCACATCGAGCTGATCCGGCGCGCCTCCGGGCGCGGCGAGCTGGAGTGGGTCGGGCCGGAGGCGCGCGTCTCGGCGGGCTCGTGGACGGCGTCCGCGCTCGCAGCGGGAGGAATCGCCGAGGCCGCCGACCGCGTGCTCGCAGGCGAGCTCGACAACGCGTTCGTGTGCTGCCGCCCGCCCGGCCACCACGCGTCGGCGGAGCAGGCGATGGGCTTCTGTCTCTTCAACTCGGTCGCGGTCGCCGCGCGGTACCTGCAGAGCCGGCACGGGCTCGAGCGGGTCGCGATCGTCGACTGGGACGTGCATCACGGCAACGGCACGCAGGCGATCTTCTACGACGATCCCTCCGTCCTCTTCGTCTCGCTCCACCAGGACGACCTCTATCCGAAGGGGCTCGGGACGCTGGAGCAACGGGGCGCCGGTGCCGGCGAGGGCGCGACGGTGAATGTGCCCCTCCCTGCGGGCACCGGCGACCACGGGTACCTCTATGCGTTCGAGCAGGTCGTCGAGCCGGCCCTTCGCCGGTTCCGTCCCGGCTTCATCCTCGTCTCGGCCGGCCAGGATGCCGCCGCGACCGATCCCCACGGACGGATGAGCATGACGACCGAGGGATTTCGTGCGCTGGCGGCGGCAACGAGTCGGGTCGCCATGGAGCTGTGCGACGGCAGGGTCGTGGCGGTGCTCGAGGGCGGCTACAGCCTCGACCATCTCCCGCTCTGCAACCTCGCGATCGTCGAGGAGCTGGCCGGGCTCGAGCCGTCGTGGGAACGCGACCCGATCGAGATCGACGTGCCGCGCCGGCTCGGCGACGACGCGAAGCGCGCCGTCGACGCAGCAGCCGAGCTCAGCTCTCGATCGTGACGAGCGTGCCGATCGGGGTGTAGGGCCAGACCTCCGCTGCGGAGGCGAGCGGCAACTCGACACAGCCGAGGCTCTGGGGCGTCCCGAACGACGCGCGGTTGAAGGAGTGGAGGGCGTCGCCGCCGTGGAAGTAGCTGATCCAGCGGATCCCCGGATCGTTGTAATGCGAGCCGTCGGGGTTCGTGCCGCTCATCGTCCCGACCGGGATGTGCTCGAACACGGGGAAGGTTCCGAGCTGGGTCGGCGCCGCCGGAACGCCGGTGTTGCCGGGAGAGGTGAGAACGGTCCGGCCGTTGTGCCAGAGGGTGAGCAGCTGCGGCACGTCGCGGTGGACGTAGACATAGCTGTAGCCGTCTGTGCGCCTCTTTCCCGCGATCGCATCGGCGATCAGCGCGTGCCACACCTGTTCGCCCGCGAAGGCGTCGACGGTGAGGTCGTGGTCGTGCTCGAACATCATCACCGCGCCGCGCGTGATCTGGTTGGGCTGCCCCGGTGCCCATTGCGCAACGAGCTCGGATGGCGTGTTCGGATAGCGCCAGACGAAGCTTCCCACTGGGCGGCGCGCTCGCGGCGTCCACCTCCGCGAGCGGCTCCTGCGCCACGGGGGCGCCGGACGGGCGCCAGTCGACCGGGAGGTAACCCGCGTCGGCGAGCAGCTGCTGGAGCCGGAGGAGACTGCCCGGAGCCGTGCTCCAGTCGACCGTCCGGGCTCTTGCGCCGGTCGTGTCGCCGTCGCTGAGAGTCAGCGTACGCGGGAGCTCGAGGTGCAAGTCGGTGGCGAGCGGGAAGCCGAGGCCGGTCGGCGTGAAGAGCAGCGTGTGACTGTCGGCCACCCGCCAGGTGCCAGAGACCTTCGACGAGAAGTGTGGCCGCGACGCGCCGACGACGTCGGCGACCGGCTGCGAGAAGGTGAGGCGGATGCGGGCAAGCGGTGAGATCTGGCGGTTCGGTGCGGGGCTGACGAGCACGACCGGCAGCGGCGTGGCGGGGAACCACGTCACGCGCTCGGGAGCGCCGACGCGTTCCCACGAACGTGCGGCGCTGGCAATCTCGAAGGTCCCAACGGGCAGCTGCCGCCCGAGCGACACGACGCGCCGGCCGCCGGCTGCGACGGCGCGGGTCGGGTGAACGGTTCCGTAGACGACCTTGCCGACCGGGCCGGTGAAGCGGAGGCGCACCGGTGCGCGTGGAGCGACGCGTCAGCCAGCGGCTCGCGAGCTGCGATACCGGCGTGTGGAGGGTGAGCCGCTCGGTGCGGCTCCGGCCGAGCGCCCACCCGAGCCAGCCGGGGCGGCGGACGACGACCTCGACCGTGACGCGCTCCCCTGGTCGAAGGAGCGCTTTGGGCGTCAGGCGGCTGCCGCGGACGACGAGCGGGATCCGCGCGCCGCCGGGCCCGAACGCCTTCGCCGACACGAGCGATCCTCCGAGCGGCTGCACCTCGATCCGCGCGAGCGCCGCTCGGTCTCCGGCGAGCGTGGCGCCGGACCACCAGACGATCCCGGCCGCCACCGCGATCCCCGCCACGCCGAGCAGGGCGAGGACGAACAGGATCGAGCGGCCGACGAGCCGGCGGCGACGGCGGCGCGGGCTCGGGCGGCGGGGACGGGGAGAACGAGCTTGCTCCACCCGACACAAGATAGGCACGGCAGCCGATTGCAGCGCCGAGTCGGGATCGGCGCTACAACGGGCGCGCATGCTCAGGCGAGGGACAATCGCGGCGATCGGAGCGCTCGTGCTCGTTGCGGGCGGGTTCGCCGCGTCAGCGGCGATCGGCGCAGCGCCACCCGGTGCGACCGCGCTCTGCCGCGACGGGACCTACTCGTTCTCGCAGACTCGCTCCGGGACGTGCTCTCACCACGGCGGTGTCGCAACCTGGCTCGCTCCGAGCACGACGGGCGCGACGACCACGACGGCCGGGTCGGTGAATGTCGGCCGGACCGTTCTCATCTCGCCGCGAACGCAGACGAGCGGCTGCACGCGCGGTGCCAATCCCGACAGGCAATGCTCGCCGGGTGCGACCTACTCGGGGCTCACGCGTGCCGTCCTCTGCAGCTCGGGCTTCCGCACGAGCTCCATCCGCAACGTCCCCCAATCAAGGAAGCACGCCGTCGAGCACGAGTACGGGATGACCGAGCGACCCTATGGCTCGGCCCTCGAGATCGACCACATCATCTCGCTCGAGCTCGGCGGCTCGAACGACATCGCGAACCTGTACCCCGAGCGAGCCGACGCGGCTCCCGGGTTTCACGTGAAGGACAAGCTCGAGAACCGGCTGCATGCACTCGTCTGCGCCGGCCAGATGACGCTCCGGAGCGCGCAGCTCGGGATCGCCACGAACTGGCAGCGGCTCTACAAGACCGTTTACCCGTGAGCTCGGCTCACTCCAGCTCGAGCCGCTCGTACGCGAGCGTGAGCTCCTCGATCGCGACGTCGCTGCAGAGTGCGTTGAACGGGCCGCTCACGTGCTTGACGGCGCGCGCGCGCAGGAGCTTCCACGTCTGCACGACTGCCGTGTGGTCCTCGCTCAGCAGCTGCACGGTGACCGTGCGGTACGCCGCAGCGTCGCCGTTGCGAATGTCGTTCAGCCACTGGTAGAGGTCGAGCGAGCCGATGATCCCGCGCTTCAGCGTCACGTCCGGATAGCGCGCGAGGCCGGTGAGCTTGAGCACGCTGTTCTCCTTGTCGTTGCCGTTGCGATATTCGGTCACGTCGACCGACATGCCGATCTCGCTGCACTCCTGGAAGCCGGCCTGCGGGCCGTCGGTGTTCCCCGTTCCGAGATCGACGAGGAAGTTGAACTGCGCATACGGTCGGTCGCGTTGGACGGCCATCTCAGGCTCCTTCGGTCACTTAGGGGGACGGGGCGGCGGGCTCGGCTCTGCCGGCCAGACGAGGTCTTCGTAGGCGAGCTCGAGCTCCTCGATCGCGATGTCGTTGCCGTTCGCGTTGAAGACCGGGCCCGACCAGCGGCGCGGCCAGGCACGTTCGAGCCGCCACGAGTTGACGATCTCGCCGCCGGCGGCGTCGAGCTGGTGGATCGTGACCGGCCGGCGATCGTCCTTGCCGCTGACGATCGCCCGCCGCCAGTCGTAGAGCTCGGTCGAGCGCGTCAACGCCCGCCGGAGGACGACGCTCTCGAAGTGGTGCGACGGCTTGTCACCCGGCGGTGTCGCGTCGGTTTCCGAGCTGAGGCGGCTGACCTCGGCGAAGCCGAGCTCGCGCCCCGCGATGAGGACGCGGAAGTGGCTCGTTCCGTAGAGCGTCTGAACGTCGCGTGCGGGCATCTCCGGACGACCGTAACCCGCGCCGCCGCAAGCGCGCAATGCGCGACTACAGTCGGCGGCGGCGGCGTACGCGCCGAACCTGAAAGGCGTACGACGGGAGCCCGACGATCAGGAACAGGAAGACGAAGCTCGCCCATGCCGACGGATGGCGGATCTTGTTGCGCTCGGCGTGGAAGAAGACGGCGGTTCCCACCGCCGCCGCCACGAGGAACGCGAGGAGGAACTGGGCTCGAGTGGGGTCCGCCATGAGGGGCAAACGTAGCCGTCCACGGAGCGGATTGGAGGATCGCCGTTGGGGTACGAAGCGACCGTGAGCACCGCGGTCTTCGTCATCGCGACCATCTCCTCGGTCCTGACCGCCGTGATCGTCCTGGCGCTCTTCGTCTGGGCGGCGCGGAAGGACGGCGAATACGATCGCGAGGTGCAGAAACGGCTCGGGATTCGCCGCAAGACGAGGCTCTAGGAGGGTTTCTTAGGTTGCTCTCAAGAAGCGACGGTTGGATTGGACGGGTCGTGAGATCGTTTCCGGTCGCGCTCGTGCTCGTGGTCGCCGGGCTAGCCGCCGGCGTCAGCGCGTCGCACGGCGCCTCGGCGGCGGGGCCGGCCCTGGTCGCGGCGCCGAGGGAGGTCGGCGCGCCCGTCGTCGGCCAGCGGCTGACCGCAGAGCATGGAACCTGGAGCAGCTCGGCGGCGATCGCCTACCACTACCAGTGGTACCGCTGCGACGCCGGCGCCGCTCACTGCGGCTCCATCCATGGGGCCACGGCACCGAGCTACCGGCTGGTCGCGGCCGACACGGCGCACACGATCGGCCTCACGGTGAGCGCCACCGACTCGTCGGGCGCCGCGAGCGCCTACGCGAGCGTGATCGGGCCGGTCAGCCGGGCGTCGACCGCGTTCGTCTCGACCGTGCAGCCGGTAGCCACGGGCGCCGTCAAGCTCGGCCAGACCGTTCAGGTCGACAGCGGGGCCTGGAGCCGCACGCCGGCGTCTCTCACCTACAGCTGGCTGCGCTGCAATCAGAACGGCCGGATCTGCGCGTCGATCGCGAGCGCCGCGGCCGCCGCCTACACGGTCACTGCCGACGACGTCGGCCACGCGCTCGTCGCGCTCGTCACAGCCTCGTTCTCGAACTCGAAGGTGACCGCGCTCAGCAGCGCCGCGACCGCCGCCGCGCCGACCCCCGCGACCACGACCACCACCACGAGCGCCGCGACCGGCGGGCCGTCGAACACCGCTCCCCCGACCGTCACCGGCAGCGCCGCGCAGGGCGGCCAGCTCGTCGCCACCCCCGGCACGTGGAGCGGCGGCTCGGGCCAGATCAACTACGCCTACCAGTGGTACCGCTGTGACGCAACCGGCGCGCACTGCAGCTCGATCCACGGCGCGACCGCAGCGACCTACAAGCTCGGCGCCGCGGACGTCACTCACACGCTTGGGCTCACGGTCAACGCGACGCAGGGCACCGGCAAGACGAGCGCGTACGCGAGCCTCGTCGGCCCGATCGCCGCAGCGGGCGCACCGCTCGTCTCGGCGGTGCAGCCGACGATCACCGGTACCGCCGCGAGCGGGAAGACGCTGACCGTCTCGGCAGGCACGTGGACCCCACCGCCCGCCTCGACCACCTTCGCGTGGGAACGCTGCAACGCGAACGGCCGGATCTGCGTCCCCGTCGTCGGCGCCACCTCCGCCTCGTTCACCGTCACCGCCGACGACCGCGGTCACCAGGTGCTCGCCGTCGTCACCGCGACCTCGGGCTCGAGCAGCGCTCCGGCCCTCAGCAAGGCCGTCCCGGTCGCGTAGGGGCTGCGCCTAACCGGCCGACACGAGCGGCGGGCTGAGCAGGCGGGTGACCACCCCCGGGTTCACCTCGCTCGCGAGCCGAACATCGACGCGGTAGGTCCCCGGGGCGATCCGGGCCTGCGGCAGCGTCACCGTCACGGGGACCGCGCCGCCCTGCAGCACGCCCCGCGTGGCGACGACGGGGCGGCCGGCGGCGTCGTCGAGCGTCACCAGATAGAGGCAGTTCCGAACGCACCCGACCTGAACCTGGGTCGGCGCCGAGCTCGCCAGCTGTGTCGGGAACGTCATCGTGCTCGCGACCGCCGGCGATGCGAGGCCCGGGCAGACGGTCAAGCCGAGCTGCGCGTTCGCAGCTGCCGTCGCAACGGCCCTTGCGCCTTCCTTCGCGTGGCCGCTCGCGTAGTACACGCCGGTGGGCGACGCGGCGGGATCGTCGGCGATCCGGTCGAGGATCACACCCATGACGTTCGGCGAGCAGGCCGCGGCCGTGATCGCCGCCGCGTAGGCCGTTCCCTGCGCAACCGGCGAGACCGCGCCCACCGCGGGCGGAGCTCCTGCATACGGCGGAGCTTCCACGGGCGGGATGGTCGTCGGCGTCGCCAGGCCGTCGATCAGCACGGGCGGAGCCGTCCCTCCGAACCCCGCAGCGAGCGCCGTCACGAGCTGCGGGACATTCGCTGCGGTCCATTGCGCGGCCGCGGGCACCGCCGCCGGCCGGAACGCGATCAGATCGGGCGCGACGGCGCCGAGCGCACGCGCGACCGCGGCAACCGTCGCCTTCGGAGTGAGGGCGCCGTCGATCGCCACACCGACCGGGAGCAGCGGCGCGACGGCGTGCACGGCATCACGCACCCCTGCAAAGGCCGCTGCGTACACCGGCGAGGTTGCGGGGGTCGGCGTCGGTGCGAGCACGAGGTCGCGCAGCGCCGGCACCTGTTGCACGAGGGATGCCGCGTAGGCAGCGAGCGCGTCGTCGCCCGGCGTGTCGACCGGAAGCGGGCTCACGGCCAGGTCCACGACGACACCACTCGTCGCCGCGATCCCCTGAAGCGCTGCGACCACGCCCGGGTCGGGCGTCGTCGCGCCTGCCGGCCAGACCACGCCCAGTCGCGCGACGCGCAGGCCGAGCTTCTGCGCAAGCTGCAGGAGCGGGGGAGTCGCAAGCCCGGCGCCGACCACGAACGCCGGCTGACCCGTCGCAGCGGTCGAGCGCGTGAGCTGCTTCTTCGCTGCCACGGTCGCCGTGGCGCGCACGATCGGCAGCGCCTGGAACGACGCCCTGTTCCCGGCCCAGTCCACCGCGTTCACCTGGACCGGATAGATCCCCGGCCGCTTCGGCAGGTTCCACTGCAGCGTGTGCCAGCCGCCACTCAGGCTCAGCCGTTTCTGCGGCCCGGCGCCCGAGACGACCTGGACGCTGGACGGCTTCGAGAGCCAGAAGCGCACCTGGCCGACTCCCGCGGTCGCGAGCATGAACGCCGGCGGCTGCTTCTCGTACGCGGCGAACCGGCTCGCTGCGTCGGCGAACCGTGCGTCGGTGGGCGCGAGCAGCTTCAGGAGCTGGACGACGAAGCGCTGATAGTCGAGCGGCGACGGGTCGCGTGGCAGCGCGTAGTACGTCCAGTACCCGGTGTCGAAGCTGGGCAGCGTCGAGATGGCGGCCCGCGCCATCTGCGCGGCGAGCTGCGCGGCCTCCGCGTCCTCGGCGTCGCCCGCGTACGTGGTCAGCGAGACGACGGTCTGCAGCTGCGCATTCAGCACCTGCAGGTTCTGGAACGAATAGAGGCGGATCCACGGGCCTGCGGGGACCCGGGTGAGCAGGCGCCCCGGGATCGCCTTGAACGCCGCGCGCGCCTCGTCCATCAGCACGGTCGACTCGTCGGGCACGAGCCCGGCAGCGCGCGCGAACGCCTGCGCCGCCACCGCCTGCGCCATTCCCGACAGCCACGGCGCGCGACCGCCGCCGAACGGGAACGTGTACTCCCAGGCGGTCCCGCCGCCCGGTTGCGGCACGCCGCGCGCGACGAGCGCGTCGGCCAGGCGCTGCGCGCCGCCGGCGTCGCCCTTCGCAACGAGCGCGTTCAGCGCACCGAAGTTCGCGAGCGGATGAAACTCGAAGCACAGGCCGGCGAAGTACCGGTAGACGACCCCATCCGCATCCGTGACGTCCGTCTGCGGCGCGGGCGCCCAGTGCGCGGCGAAGTAGTCGTCGTTCACCTTCAACTGCCCGATGAGCGATACCGCCCGCGGCTTCGTCAGCTTCCCCGAGAACGCCGCGACCTGGGCGAGCGCGGCCGCGACGTGCTGGGCGCGCCCCGAGGGCAGGTTGCGGATCAGCAGGGCCGAGCGCGCGATCTCCTTGCGGGCCGCCGCGGCGCCGGCTGCGTCGAGCGTGCCTGCGGCAGCCGCGCGGCGCACCGCATCGAGCGCGCGCTTCTGCACCGGCACCGGCTTGGCTGCCAGCGCCGTGCCGGCCACGGCAAGCGCAGCGCACATCGCCGCGATTGCGATCAGCAGTCCCCTCACTCCTACTAGACGACGACGAGGACGGATGGTGGTTAGTTGGGAACCGACCGACGCCACTCGCGACCCTTAGGAGATTCCTAGGCGGGACCTAGCCTGGTCTTGGACGGCGCCGCCATTGTCGGCGAATCGGGAGCGGAGGAGGTTGGAAATGTCCATGTTGCGGATTTGTGCGGCCCCGGGCTGTGAGACCCGAAGCCTCGGCCAGTTCTGTCTCACCCACGAGGAATCGTCCCTGAGCCATCGGCCGTCACTGCGGCAGATGCGGCTGCGCTTGCTGCCGCCCGAGCCGGATGAAGGACTGCTCGCCGGAGCTCGTGACATCCCGCGCGGGGATCCCTCGGGGGACTGGTTGGAGAGCGCGTAGTGCTAGCGTGCCCCGATGGCCGATCCCGTCTCGTGGTTGCAGATCGCCCAGGGGTGGAACGTCGTCACCTCCGACGGGGTGGTGGTCGGAACGGTCGCGCAGGTGGAAGGCGACAAGCAGGCCGACATCTTCGACGGCCTGGCCGTCGAGTCGACGCAGCCGGAGGGGATCCGCTACGTGCCGGGGGAGCAGGTCGGGCCGATCTATCCCGGCGAGGTGACATTGACGATCGGCTCGGCGGAGGCTGCAGGGCTGGAGCCGTTCACAGCGCCTCCGCCCGAGACGAAGCTCACGCCGCGCAAGCAGCCGCTCACTGCCCGGATCTCGAACTGGCTGCGCGGAAATCGCTAGACCTCGCGGTCAGCCCGAGCAGATGGCCAAGAAGTTGCAGCGGCCCGAAACCTGGAAGCAGGGCCCCGAGGAGCACGACTTCCCCGCCGCGGCCGAGTACCTGAGCCTCGTCATGCCCGAGGCGGCCGCCGCCCCGATCGTCGCGCAGCTGCAGCAGGCGGACACCGTCAACCGCAAGGCCAAGGATCTCCTGCGCGCGAGCGAGCTCGCGCTGCTCCCGGCCACGAACCCCCACGTGGCGAAGGACCTGAAGCGGGTCGCCAAGGGCGAGCAGCTCTCGCCGGTACTGCTCGTCCGCGGGCACGCGAAGTCCGGCTTGCCCCTGATCGTGGCCGACGGGTATCACCGCATCTGCGCGAGCTACCACCTCGACGAGAACAACGACATTCCCTGCCGGATCGCCGACCTCGGTTGAACCGAACCCGGTTTGCTTTTTGAACCGGGTTCATGAGTTTCCTCGGGAGGCCACGGCAGCGCGAAACTCATGAACCAGGTTCACAACCCGAACCTGGTTCCATCTAGTCCGCGGTGATCGCGCCGAGGAGGCCGTGCACGCCGATCTCGGTGTCGCCGCGCCAGTCGTGGGGGCCCGAGGTGAAGAACAGCGTGTCCGCGGGCCCCGCGCTGCCGCCGTTTCCGAACGCGAGCCCCCAGAGCCCGTCCAGGACGACCGGGTGGCCGTGCCCGTCCTCCAGCGCTCCGTCGTACGACCAGCCCGACCCGTCGCGCCGGTAGGCGTTGATCCGGCCGTCGCCGAAGTTGCCCACGAGCAGGTCGCCGCCGAACCGGCCGAACGACCGCGGCGCGAGCACCAGCCCCCACGGCGCGTTGAGCGCGCCCTTGCGAGCGACCCGCGCGACCAGCTTGCCGTCGAGGTCGAACTCGTCGACGTAGCCCCCGGTCGGTGCGTCGTTGCCGTTGACCGGCGCGCGCCACACGTAGGTGACGAAGATGTGGCCGCCGATCGCCCGGATGCCGAACGGCGCATACCACTCCGGGATCGAGTCGTCCTCGAACGCTCCGGCGCGCTGCACGCGGCGCCAGTGCGCGTCGTACACGTCGACGCGCGCGTTGTGGAAGTCGGTCGCGTACACGCGCCCACCGGCGATCGTGATACCGCGGAACACGGCGGCGGCCGCGCCCTCGTCGACGACGACGAACGACTCGGTCGACCATCCGTTCGTCGGCACCGTCGGCGTCCACGCGCGCAGCTTGCCGTCCTCGCATGCGTAGATGAAGCGCGCCGGCGCCGAGGCGCCGTCCGCGGAGACAGGCAGGCCCGCGCCGCCGTAGAAGGCAACTCCGGTCGGCCCTCCCTCGACGGCGACGGTCAGCAACTGCTTGCGTCCCTCGCCCGAGTAGAGCGTGCTCGTCGAGCTCGCCTCGTTCGCCGTCCACCACGGCCCGGTCGCGCTCGCCGTGAGGCCCCAGGCGTTCACGAGCCGGCGATCGACCCGTGGCGCGCGACGCAGCTCGTCGGAGACGAGCCGGTGGACGGCGTACGCGTTCCGGGGGCCGCCGCCGAGCGCGAGGGTGGCACCGATCGCGATGCCGGCGATGACGAGCGCCGCGACGAAGGCGACGCGCACGGCTCTACCTCCGGAGTGGGCCGGTCGACTCGCGGACGACGAGCTTCGTCGCGAGCTCCACGCGGAGCGCGTCGACGCGCTGCCCTTCGAGGATCCTGATCAGCAGGCTCACCCCCATGCGCCCCATCTCGGCGAGCGGCTGGCGCACCGAGGTCAGCTGCGGCGTGACGATCACCGCCAGCTCGGTGTCGTCGAACCCGACGACCGAGAGATCGTCGGGCACCGAGAGGCCACGCTTGCGCGCGGCATGGAGCGCACCGATCGCGACGTTGTCGTTGAAGCCGAAGATCGCCGTCGGCGGATCCGGCAGTGCGAGCAGCTGCTCGGCAGCCTCCGTCCCTCGCGGCATGCGCCAGTCGGAGTAGACGATGAGCTCGGGGTCGAGCAGGATCCCGGCCGCCGCGAGCGCAGCGCGGAACCCGAGCAGCCGCTCCTCCGTCGCGTACCAGCCCGGCGCACCGGCGATCGCGCCGATGCGGCGATGCCCGAGCGCGAGCAGGTGCTCGGTGGCCTCCTTCGCTCCGGAGGCGTGCATCGCGGCGACGCACGCGACGCCTTCGGGCGGTGGCTCACGGGGGTCGACGACGACGAACGGGAACCCCTGCCGCTGGAGCATCCGCAGCTCCTCGATGGACTCCTCCGGGAGCATGAGGATCGCTCCGTCGGTCGTTCCTCGCATCAGGCGCTCGAGCAACGAGACCTCGCGGTCGTGCTCGTGCAGGGTCGGGGCGAGCACGATCCGCATGTCGCGCTCGTACAGCGCCTCGGCCGCGCCGCTCAGCATCGGGCCGAAGTAGGCGTCGGCGACGAGCGGCAGCGTCAGGCCGATCATCCCGGTGCGTCCGCTCGAGAGGCCGCGTGCGCCGCGGTTCGTGCTGAACCCGTGCTCGCGCACGACCTGGAGGACGTTCTCCCGGGTCTCGGGCGCCACGTCGGGCCGGTCGTTCAGCACCCGCGAGACGGTCGCGATGGAGACGCCGGCGAGGTCCGCGATGTCGCGAATCGTCGCGCGACCGCGGAACGGCGGCTCGTGATGGGTGTCGGCCTGGGCCATCAGATCCACTAGTTAATCATCCGGAAGCGTTTCCGGCAATTCCCGGAGTGTTATTTCAGTTGCGGGGCGCTCCGTGGAGGCGACATGCGAGCGGGGTCCTTGACAGAGCGGGCAAGGATGTGTAAACCGTTACCGGAAATTTACGGTACTGAATCCCGGTTCCATCCTCAGCCCCTGGCGGGCAGGAAAGGAAGGCAGATGTCACGTCAGTCCCGCTCGACCCGCAGCCGTCTGGCCCTCGCAACGGGGGCCGCAGTGATGCTGGCTGCGCTCGTCGTGGTCGCGGTCGCCGCGGCCCGGCCACTCGCGGCCGGCAACGCCGCAGCACCGCTCGCTCCGACGGCCTCGGCCGCGCACACATGCCTCGTCATGGCGGGCTCCGGCGACCCGGCCTTCACGAAGAACTTCAACCCGTTCACCGGCAACGGCCTCCCCAGCGGCCAGTTCGTGAGAGGCGCGATCTACGAAGGGCTGACGGTGTCGCCCGAGGGCGGCAAGCCGACTCTCCCGTGGCTCGCCAAGACCTGGAAGTGGAGCGACGGCAACAAGACCCTGACGCTGCAGCTCCAGAAGGGCGTCAAGTGGTCCGACGGCAAGCCGATGACCTCGACCGACGTCGTCTACAGCCTCACCGCCGGCAAGCAGAACAAGGTGATGGATCTCGTCGGGTTCACGCGCCCCGACTCGAACATCGCGTCCGTCAAGCCCCAGGGCTCCTATGCCGTCGTGATCAACCTGAAGACGGCCGACTCGCAGTTCATCGCCGCGACGCTGAATGCCCAGTACATCATCCCGCGGCACATCTGGTCGAAGGTCGCCCACCCGGCCACCTTCACGAACCCGAACCCGGTGGGCACCGGCCCGTTCACGAAGATCACCCGGTTCACCACGCAGGACTACGTCTTCAGCAAGAACCCGAACTACTGGCAGGCCGGCAAGCCGCTGATCCCCTGCCTCGAGTATGTGCAGGCAGCGTCGAACGACGCGTCGATCGCGCTGACCCAGAGCGGTCAGGTCGACTGGACGCACAACTTCGTCCCGAATGTCGACAAGGCCTACACCTCCAAGGACCCTGCGCACTTCCACGCGTTCTACGCGACGACCGCCTACCCGGTCTCGCTCGTGTTCGACAACACGCAGTACCCGTACAGCCTCGTCGCCTTCCGGCACGCGCTCTCGATGGCGATCGACCGCAACACGGTGTCGAAGCTCGGTGAGTACGGCTACGCACCGCCCACCGACGCGATCGGGCTCAACGGGCTCTTCCCGTCGTGGGTCAGCGACCCGACGGTGAAGGCGCAGTCGAAGCTGCTCTCGACCTACAACCCGACGGCGGCGAAGAAGCTGCTCACGGACAACGGGTTCACCTACAAGGGCTCGAGCCTCATCGACCCGAAGGGCAACCCCGTCTCGCTCGACATCCACGTGATCTCCGGATGGTCCGACTGGGTCGCCTCCAACCAGATCATCACCAAGAACCTCCAGGGGATCGGCATCGACTCGAACGTGAAGCTCGAGCCGGACTGGAACTCCTGGTTCCCGAACGCGTTCGCCACGAAGAACCCGACGCTGCTCTGGCAGAATGGGTCGCAGGCCTCGCCCTACGGCTTCTTCAACGCGAACCTCTCGCAGAACTCGGTCGTCCCGTCCGGGACGGACGCCTCCGCGACGGGTAACTGGTCGCACACCTACGACGCCACGGCGACCGGCCTTCTGAACCAGTGGAAGGTGACGCTCGACTCGGCGAAGCAGCACGCGATCGCCACGAAGCTCGAGAAGCTCTTCCTGGCCGACATGCCGATCGTCCCGCTCTTCATCGGGCCGCGGTGGTCGACCTACAGCACGAGGTACTTCCATTGCTTCAACTCGCCGAAGAACTTCTACGGCGACCCGATCTTCACAACGTTCCCCGACAACCTGCTCTCGTTCACCCGCATCTGCCCCGGCGGAAAAGCCGGCGCATAGCGGCATCTGAGGTGCGCCGGGCGGGACATTTCGTCCCGCCCGGCGCAATACTCCGCAGCACACCATGCGCTGGCTCCTTCGCAGGCTCGTCTTCTACGCCTTCGCCGGGTGGGTTGCGCTCACCCTGAACTTCCTCCTGCCGCGGCTGATGCCGGGCGACCCGGTCGGCGGTGTGCTGCAGCGGCTCTCGCCGGCACAGATTCAGGCGAATCCCGGGATCATCCAGACGTACGAGGCGCTGCTCGGGGGCGGGAAGGGATCGATCTGGCACGACTACGTCCTCTACCTGCGCCGCCTGGCGCACCTGAACTTCGGGATTTCGACGTCGAACTACCCGGCGCCGGTCTCGGAAGTCGTCGGACGCGTGCTCCCCTACTCGATCTTCCTCGTCGGCGTCGCCTTCCTGCTCGCGTTCGTGCTCGGCACGACGATCGGCATGATCGCCGCCTGGAAGCGCGGCGGTGCAGTCGACAGCGTCGCAGTGCCGACGCTGATGGCACTCGGCGCGTTCCCCGCGTTCTTCACGGCGCTCCTTGGCGTCTACTTCCTCGGGATCAAGCTGCAGTGGTTCCCGATCCAGCACGCCTATGACAGCGGGCTGCTCCCGGGCTTCAACTGGGCGTTCCTCTCGAGCGCGTTCCGACACGCGCAGCTGCCCATCCTCGTGATCATCGCTGCTTTCACCGGCGGCTGGGTGCTGAACATGCGCACGGTCATGATCAACACGATCAGCGAGGACTACGTGGCGATGGCGCACGCGAAAGGACTGCGCGACCGGCGGGTCATGACGCGGTACGCGGGACGCAACGCGATCCTCCCGCCGCTGAACGGCTTCGCGGCGCAGTTCGCAGGCGCGGTCGGCGGCCTCGTGTTCGTCGAGTACGTCTTCAGCTACCCCGGCGCCGGGCTGACGCTGCAACAGGCGGCGCTCGGCAACGACTATCCGCTGACCCAGGGGCTGCTGCTCGTGTTCGCGTTCGCGTGATTGCCGCCAACCTCGTGATGGATCTCCTCAACTTCGTCCTCGACCCGCGCGTGCGCACGAGCTGATGTCGCAGCTTCAGCCCGTCATCGAGCCCGAGGTCGTCCCGCTCCGAGTCTCCGCGCCGCACGGTCGCGGTCGCCTGCACGTCCCCGGGTGGCTAACGCTCCTGCTCTCGAACCCGAAGTCGCGGTTCGGCTTCGTGCTCGTCAGCTTCATGGTCGTCATCGCCCTGATCGCGCCCTGGATCACCTCCGGCGATCCGACCGCCTTCAACCTGCTCGCCACCCATCAGGCGCCTTCCTGGCATCACCTGTTCGGCACGACCGACCAGGGCAGTGACATCTTCTCGCAGGTCGTCCTCGGCACCCGCCGCTCCCTCATCCTCGGAGCGTCCGCCGCACTGCTCGCGACGACGCTCGCGACCACGCTCGGCATCTTCGCCGCGTACTCCGGCGGCATCGTCGACGAGATCGTCAACTTCCTCACGAACATCTTCCTTGTCATCCCCACGATCCCGCTCCTGATCGTCGTCTCGGGCTACCTGAAGGCCCGCGGGATGATGACGATGGTCCTGATCCTCGGCCTGACGCTCTGGGCCTTCGAAGCGCGCATCCTGCGCGGCCAGGCGCTGTCGCTCCGAAACCGCGACTTCGTGCAGGCGGCGAAGGTCGCGGGCGAGTCGAGCTGGCGCATCGTCTTCGGCGAGATCGTGCCGAACATGATCAGCCGCATCGCGGCCGCGTTCGTGCTCGTCTTCTACATCGCGCTGCTCGTCGACGCCGGCCTCGAGTTCCTGGGCCTCGGAGACACGAGCCACGTCAGCTGGGGGATGGTCCTCTACTGGGCGCAGACGAACTCGACCGTGCTGCAGGGCGAGTGGTGGCCGTTCCTCTTCCCCGGCCTCGCGCTCGTGCTGACCGTCGTCGGGCTCGTGTTCATGCTCGCCGGGATCGACGAGATCAGCAACCCGCGCCTGCGCAAGCCCGGACGGTCGAAGTGACGGCAGTGGCGCGGGAGCCCCAAGCTTCGACGAACGCCGCAGGCGAGACCCTGCTGGAGCTGCGCGGGCTGACCGTCGCGTACGGAGATGTGGTGGCGGTCGACGGCATCGACCTGACGATCGGCGCGGGAGAGATCCTCGGGCTCGCCGGCGAGTCGGGCTGCGGCAAGACCACGGTCGCAAACAGCCTGATGCAGATCCTGCGCCCGCCTGCGCGCATCGTTTCGGGCAGCATCCTCTTCCGCGGCGACGACCTGACGGCGAAAAGCGCCGAGGAGCTCCGCAAGTTCCGCTGGCGCAACGTCTCGATGGTCTTCCAGAGCGCGATGAACTCGCTCAACCCGGTGATGCGCGTCGGCAACCAGTTCGTCGACATGATGCGGGCACACGAGCACGTGTCGAAGCACGACGCACTCCTGCGGGCCGGCGAGCTGCTCGATCTCGTGGGCATCGACAGCCGGCGCATCCGCGCCTATCCCCACGAGCTCTCCGGCGGGATGCGACAGCGCGTGATCATCGCGATGGCGCTCGCGCTGGAGCCCGAGCTCGTGATCATGGACGAGCCGACGACCGCACTCGATGTCGTCGTGCAGCGCGAGATCCTGCAGCAGGTGCGCGATCTGCAGGCCGAGCGCGGGTTCGCCGTGCTGTTCATCACGCACGACCTCTCGCTCCTCTTCGAGGTCGCACATCGCATCGCGATCATGTACGCGGGCGAGATCATCGAGGAGGCGCCGGCCGGGCGCTTGAACGCCTCGGCGCGGCATCCGTACACGATCGGGCTGATCAACTCGTTCCCGTCCCTCGTCGGCCCGCGTCAGCGGATGATCGGCATCCCCGGCGCGCCTCCCGACCTCGCGGCGCCCCCGGCCGGCTGCCGCTTCCACCCTCGTTGCCCCTACTGCACCGGCGAGCCGAGCGCGCTGCACACCCTGCAGACGACTGTGTCGCCACGGCTCTTCAATGTCGCTCCCGATCACCGCGTCGCGTGCCATCTGGTGGAGCAGGGCGACGCATGACGGTCTCGATCTCACCGCCGCTCGAGGTCCGCGGCTTGACGAAGCACTTCGCCGCGGGCAACGGCCTGGTCGGGAACCGAAGCCGCGTGCACGCGGTCGATGACGTGACCTTCGCGCTGCGCCCCGGAACGATCACCGCGCTCGTCGGCGAGAGCGGCAGCGGCAAGAGCACGGTCGCCCGTCTGCTCGTGCGCCTGTTCGACCCGACGAAAGGCAGCGTCCTCTTCGAGGGCGACGACGTCAGCGGCTACGGCAAGCGCGACATCCTGCGCTACCGGTCGCAGGTGCAGATGATCTTCCAGGACCCGTTCGGCTCGCTGAACCCGGTGAAGACCGTCCGCCACCACCTGTTGCGTCCGCTGAAGATCCACGATCGAGTCCCGCGCGACGGCATCGAGGGGCGCATCCACGAGCTGCTCACCACCGTCGGCCTCGTCCCCCCCGAGAAGTACATCGAGAAGTACCCGTACGAGCTGTCGGGCGGCCAGCGCCAGCGGGTGGCGATCGCGCGTGCGCTTGCCGTGGAGCCGAAGGTGCTCGTCGCCGACGAGCCGACGTCGATGCTCGACGTCTCGATCCGCGCCGGGATCCTCAACCTGATGCTCGACCTGAAGGAACGCGAGCGGCTGGCGTTCCTCTACGTCACGCACGACCTCGCGAGCGCACGGTACGTCGCCGACACCGTGCTCGTGATGTACGCGGGCCAGATCGTCGAGCAAGGCCCGTCGGACCAGGTACTGCAGTCGCCGCTCCACCCGTACACGCAGCTCCTCCTCGCGTCGGTGCCCGACCCCGCGGTCGGCTCGCGCGAGCGCATCGAGATCCACAAGGGCGTCGCTTCCGCGGCGGTCGACCCCACCGCGGGCTGCCGCTTCGTCGGGCGCTGCCCTCTGCGGATCGCCGCCTGCTCGGAGCTCACCCCGGAGCTCGTCGCCGCGCGGCCCGGCCACAGCGCCCGCTGCCACGTCACCGCCCCGTCACCCGTCAGCCGAGAGGACAGCCATGTCAAGTCAATTCAATAGGTCGTTCCCCGCCGACTTCGTCTGGGGCGCGGCGACGGCCTCGTACCAGATCGAGGGCGCAGCGAACGAGGACGGTCGGGGGGAAAGCGTCTGGGACCGGTTCGCGGCGACGCCCGGCAAGGTGCGCAACGGCGAGAACGGGACGATCGCCTGCGACTTCTACCACCGCTACCGCGACGACATCGCGCTGATGCGCGAGCTCGGCCTCGACGCGTTTCGGTTCTCGATCGCCTGGCCGCGCGTGCTCCCCGACGGCCGTGGGCGCGTCAACGCGGCGGGGCTCGACTTCTACGACAAGCTCGTCGACGAGCTGCTCGGCAACGGGCTCGCGCCGTATGTGACGCTCTTCCACTGGGACACCCCGCAGGCGCTCGAGGACGCCGGGGGCTGGCCGGTGCGCGACACGGTCGACGCGTTCTCGGAGTACGTCGAAGCGGTGGCGGACCGGCTTGGCGACCGGGTCGGCCACTGGATCACGCACAACGAGCCGTGGGTCGTCTCGTGGGTCGGCCACGGCTGGGGCCACCACGCGCCCGGACGCGTCTCTGACGCCGACGCACTTGCGACCGCGCATCACCTCCTGCTCTCGCACGGACGGGCGGTCGAGATCCTGCGGCGGAGCTCGCCGTCCTCCGAGGTCGGGATCACGCTCAACCTCGACAACCCGTATGCCGCCAGCGAGTCGCCCGAGGACGTCGCAGCGACGCGCTGGGTCGACGGCCTCCACAACCGGTGGTTCCTCGACCCGATCTTCCGCGGTGCGTACCCGGACGACATGGTGGAGGCGTGGGCCGAGATCATGCCCGAGGTGCGCGACGGCGATCTCGAGACGATCTCGGCACCCATCGACTTCCTCGGCGTGAACAACTACACCTCACCGCTCGTCGCGGCCGACGCGAACGGCGGCCGCTCGCAGATCGTGCGGCGCAACGACATCGACCGCACCGACATGGGCTGGGAAGTGGTGCCGGACGGTCTGCAGGATCTGCTCCTGCGGCTGCACCGGGACTACGAGCCGCCGGCGATCTACGTGACCGAGAACGGGGCCGCCTATCCCGACGTGCGCGGCCACGACGGCCACGTCCGCGACCCGGAGCGCCAGTCGTACCTCGAGCAGTACCTGGCAGGCGCATCGCGTGCGATCACGCAGGGCGTGCCGCTTCGCGGCTACTTCGCGTGGTCGCTCCTCGACAACTTCGAATGGGCCTGGGGCTACTGGAAGCGCTTCGGCCTGATCTACATCGACTACGCGACGCTGGAGCGCGTCCCGAAGGGAAGCTTCTACTGGTACCGCGACTTCATCGCCGCGCAGCGTGTACGTGCCACCGGGACCGAGGAAGCCGCCTGAGAGCCGGCGCCTTCGGCAGGACGCAGTGCTAAGGTTCCGCCGTCGCCGGAGCGAATCGGCGTAGCGCGTTCGTCGCGCGGGGCCAAGCAGCGTGCCTCGCGAAACGGTCCGCCCACAGCGAAGCGGGCAGGGGCAGAGCAAGGCCGACCTCAACGTCTCGGTCGGTACTGGTGCTTCGAGTTGGGAGGACCGATGGCAGGGCTTCACGCCGTCCAGGAGGCGGCGACCGACAGAACTTCCACCGACAGAGTCTCGTTCAGGACCGGCGGTGACTTTCTCCGCGACATCCGCGCAGAGGTCGAGCAGCAACTCGCTCTCGGGCACACTCGGCTCCGCGGGTCGGTCCTGCTCTACCTGAAGGCGCCGATCGCGATCGGCGTGCTCGCTTGCTCGTGGACCGTGCTGCTCTTCGCCCGGCCCGATGCGGTCGGCATCGCGCTGTGCCTCGCCGGCCTTGCTTTCGGCGCGACCCTCATCGCGTTCTGCGTCCAGCATGACGCGAACCACGGCTCGTACTTCAAGAGCCGCCGCTACAACCACCTGGTCGGCTGTTCCTCCGACGCGCTGCTCGGCTTCAGCAGCTACGCCTGGCGCGTCAAGCACAACGTCGCGCATCACACGTACACGAACGTCGACGGCTACGACGACGACATCGAGCAGATGCCGCTCGCGCGCTTCTCGCCCACCCAGCCGAGCCGGCCGTGGTACCGCTTTCAGCACCTCTACGTCTGGCCGCTCTACTCGTTCATGGGCCTCCGCTGGCAGACGATCGGCGACCTCCAGAGCCTCCGCAAGGGCGCGTTCGGGCAGAGCACGCTTCGGTTCCCGTCCGGCTGGACGCGCGTCGGGATGCTCGGCGGCAAGGTGTTCTTCGTCTGCTGGGCGATCGTCGTGCCGCTGCTCGTCTACCCATGGTGGGCCGTCGGGGCCGCGTATGTCGGGCTCGTGATGCTGACGAGCGTCGTGATGGCGACGACCTTCCAGCTGGCGCATTGCGTCGAGGAGGCGGCATTCGTCACGCCCGGCGACCTGTCATCCGGCACCTGCGACTGGGCGGTGCACCAGGTCGAGACGACGGTGAACTTCTGCCCGCACAACGGGCCGCTCACGTGGATCCTTGGTGGGCTCAACTACCAGATCGAGCACCATCTCTTTCCGCGCCTCCCGCACACGCTCTATCCGTCGATCGCACCGATCGTCGAGCGCAACTGCCTCCGTCACGGCGTGCGCTACGCCGTCCACCCGTCGCTGCACGCGGCGCTCGGCTCCCACTTCCGGCATCTGCGCGAGCTCGGTCGCACCGGAGTGCGGGCCGAGCTCGAGATGGGGTGACGATCAGTCGAGGCGGATGCCCGTCTCTGGATGGAAGAGATGAGCGTCGCCGGCGCGAGGACGGAACGACACATGCTCCCCGCGCTCCGGCGCCTGCCGCGCCTCGACGCGTGCCACGAGCTTCGTCGTCTCGCCGTGCAGCTCTGCGGTGGCGAAGACGTAGGCATCCGCGCCGATCTCCTCGACCACCTCGACGAGGACCGGGATCCCGTCGGCGGCCGGAGCCAGCGCCTCCGGCCGGAGGCCGACGATGACCTCGTCGCCGCACTGCTCGCGCGAGCCGGGTGGAAGCTGCACCTGCACGCCGCCGAGCGACACCGAGCCGTTCGCGCCGAGCGGCACACGGCAGAGATTCATCGCCGGCGAGCCGATGAAGCCGGCGACGAACGTGTTCGCCGGCTGCTCGTAGAGCACGCGCGGGGCGTCGCACTGCTGCAGCCGCCCGTCGCCGAGCACGGCGACGCGGTGGCCGAGCGTCATCGCCTCGGACTGGTCGTGCGTGACGTACACGGTCGTGACCCCGAGCCGCGACTGCAGTGAGGCGATCTCGGCGCGCATCTGCACGCGCAGCTTCGCGTCGAGGTTCGAGAGCGGCTCGTCCATCAGGAAGACGCTCGGCTCGCGGATGATCGCGCGGCCCATCGCGACGCGCTGGCGCTGGCCGCCGGAGAGCTGGCCGGGCTTGCGCTCGAGGTACGTCCTCGAGCCCGAGCAGCTGCGCGACCTCGAGCACGCGCTGCCGCACGCTCGGCCTTCGGGACGTGCGCGATCCGCAGCGGGAACCCGATGTTCGCGGCGACCGTGAGGTACGGATAGAGCGCGTAGTTCTGGAAGACCATCGCGACGTCGCGCTCCTTCGGCGGCAGGTCGGTGACGTCGCGGTCGCCGATCCAGATCGTCCCGGCGTCGACCTCCTCGAGCCCGGCGAGCATGCGCAGCGCCGTGGTCTTGCCCGAGCCCGACGGGCCGACCAGGACGAGGAACTCGCCGTCGGCGATCGCGAGGTCGAGCGCGTCGACGGCGGGCGCGTCGTTGCCGGCGAAGATCCGCGTCGCCTGGTCGAACCGAACCGTCGCCATCACACGACCTCCGCCGTCTCGAGCAGCTCGACCGCGGCCCGAAGCTCGGTGCGCAGCCGCGCCTGCGCTTCGATCCCCGCCCCGAGCTCGTCGAGCGCCGAGCAGCGCCGCGCCGACGATCGGGCGGCGCGCTCGTCCGTTCGAGGACGAGCCCGGCGCCGAGCTCGCCGAGCCCGCGCTCGATCAGGCCGAGCAGGGTGCCGTCGGCGCGGCGCATCAGGCCGCCGCCGAGCACGACCTCGACCTCGTCGTCGACGAGGTCGAGCCGTGTCGTCGCGGCCGCACGAGCGCGACGATCTCGACGGCCAGCCGCTCGACGATCTGTCGGCGATCGGCGTCGTCGCGCCTCGCGAGCACGAGCGGCGCGAGCTCGACGACGCGTCGCTACCGGCACGCTCGCCGCCGTGGATCGCCCGGGCCAGCTCGAGCGGCGTCCGGTAGCCGAAGTGCCCGGGCACGAGCTCGCTCGAGCGCGGTCTTCGGCCCGCGGCCGTCCTCGCTCCGCGCGGCGGCCAGAGCGCGGCCAGGCCGACGTCGTAGCCGCCGCCCCAGTCGCCGGTGATCGTCCCGAGCGCGGGGAAGCGCACGTGGCGGCCGTCCGGGCGCGACGCCCACGCAGTTGATCCCGGCGCCGCAGACGACCGCGACGCCCCAGCCGCGCTCGGTGCCGGCGCGCAGGACGGCGAACGTGTCGTTGCCGACCCGGATGCGCTCGGCCCAGCCGCGCGCCTCGACTGCCGCGTGCAGCCGCTCCTCCTCTTCCGGGAAGTCGACGCCGGCGAGCAGCACCTGGGCGATCGTCGGCGCGGCGGCCGTCGAGGCCCGCCTCGTCGACGAGCCGCTGCGAGCACCTCGAGGCACCCGTCGAGCCCGAGGTGGTGCGGCGAGCTGTGCGGCCCGCGGGCGTGCGCGAGCAGCGCGCCGTCGGCGCGCCACGAGCGCGACGTCGGTCTTCGAGTTGCCGCCGTCGACGGCGAGGACGATCACGCGAGCGCCTCCGCGGTCATGCCGCTCGAGCAGCTCCTCGGCGAGCGCGTACTGGCCGATCAGCGGATGCGCGAGCAGCGCCTTCTTCACGTCGACCGGGTCGCGGCTGAGCGCCGCGGCGACGGCGAGCCGCTCGTAGGCCGCGACGTGCTGCACGAGGCCGAGCAGCTCGGGCGCGAGCGGCGCCTGCGGCAGCGGCTCCGCGCCCGATCGGCGTCACGCGCGCCGGCACCTCGACGACGTCGTCGGCGGCGAGGCCGGCGAGCGTGCCGTCGTTGCGCACGTCGACCTCGTGCACCGCGCCGTCGCCGGCGACGAGCGACGCGACGAGCCCGAGCGCCGCCTCGCTGTAGAACGCGCCGCCGCGCTGCTCGAGCAGCGCCGGCTTCTCGATCGAGCGCCGGGTCGCGGTACAGCTCGAGCAGCTCGCGCTCGATCTCCGCCACGGCCTGCGGCGCGCGGGACGCCGTCCAGCTGCTCGCGCGAGCACCTCGTCGTGCGCGTAGAAGTAGCGGAGGTAGTACGACGGCACCGCGCCGAGCTCGTCGAGCAGGCGCCGCGGCAGCTCGAGGTCGGCGGCGATCTCGTCGCCGTGCGCGGCCAGCAGGTCCGGCAGCACGTCGCGGCCGTCGAGCAGCGCCGCGCCGCACCCACGTCAGGTGGTTGAGCCCGACCTGGTCGACGACGAGCCGCGCGGGCTCGACGCCGAGCCACTGCGGCCCAGCGCCGCTGGAAGCCGATCGCGACGTTGCAGAGGCCGATCGCGCGGTGCCCGTGGTCGAGCAGCGCGCGCGTGACGATGCCGACCGGGTTCGTGAAGTCGACGATCCACGCGTCCGAGCGCGCGCTGCACGCGCTCGGCGATCTCGAGCACGACCGGCACGGTGCGCAGCGCCTTCGCGAGGCCGCCGGCGCCGGTCGTCTCCTGGCCGATGCAGCCGCAGGCGAGCGGGAACGGTCTCGTCGGCGAGCCGCGCCGCCTGCCCGCCGACGCGGATCTGGATCAGCACGAAGTCGGCGCCGTCGACCGCGCGCGTCGAGGTCGTCCGTGACCGTCGAGCGCCGCCGCGCGTAGCCCTGCTTGGTCGAGCATCCGCCGCGCGAGGCCGCCGACGACCTCGCGCCGCTCGGCGTCGATGTCGTGCAGCACGAACTCGCGACACGTCGAGGCGCGAGAGCCCCGAGACGAGCTCGGGCGTGTAGGTCGAGCCGCCGCCGATGACCGCGATCTTCATCCCTTCACCCCCGTCAGCGTGACGCCTTCGACGAAGGCGCGCTGCGCGAGGAAGAAGAGGATGATCACCGGCGCCATCACGAGCAGCGTCGCCGCCATCGTCAGGTTCCACTGCACCTGGTGGAGCGAGCGGAACTGCGAGAGCCCGATCGACAGCACCCAGTTGTGCGGGTTCTCGCCGACGTAGAGCAGCGGCAGGAAGAAGTCGTTGAACGTGTAGAGGAACGAGAACAGCGCGACGGCCGCGATCGCCGGCTTCGCGAGCCGCGTCACGACGGTGAAGAGGATGCGCAGCTCGCCGCAGCCGTCGACGCGCGCCGCGTCGAGGTACTCCTCGGGGATCGTCAGGAAGAACTGGCGCAGCAGGAAGATCGAGAACGCGTCGCCGAACCAGTTCGGGATGATCAGCGGCCAGAGCGTGCCGACCAGGTGCAGCTTCGCCCACATCACGTACAGCGGGACGACCGTCACCTGCGGCGGCAGCATCAGCGCGACCAGCACGATCATGAACGCGAGGTTCGCGCCCGCGCCAGCGCAGGCGCGCGAGCGCGTAGGCGACCGGGACCCACGAGACGACGCACGCCGAGCGTCGCGAGGCCCGAGTACAGCAGCGTGTTCAGCGTCCAGCGCCAGCAGCGGCGCCGTCGTGAAGACGTCGATGAAGTTCTGGAAGCGGAACGGATGCGGCCAGAGCTGGGACGACAGCGCCTGGTTCGTTCGTCATCAGCGACGTCAGCGTGATGAACACGAACGGCGCGAGGAACGCGATCGCGCCGGCGATCAGCACGCTGTGGTTCGCGACGGAGACCAGGAACCGCTTGCGCCGGACCGCGCGGGGGCCGGCGGCGGACGAACGTCGACGCCGCCGGTGCCGACGGGGCAGCGGTCGCCGTCACCGCGGCGCCGCCTGGTGGACCCACCTGCGCGAGTTGAGGACGATCACGAGCGTCACCGCGAAGGAGACGGCGAGCAGCAGCATCGCCATCGCCGACGCGTAGCCCATCTGGAAGTCGCTGAACCCGTGCTGGTAGAGGAGCACGGGATAGAAGAGCGTCGAGTCCTGCGGGTAGCCGAGGCTGTTCGACGCGACGTCGGCCGGCCTGCGACGCCTGGCCGGACGCGACGCTCGCCGCGACGTACGCCTGCGTGAAGTACTGCAGGCCCTGGATCACGCCGAGGACGACCGCGAACAGGATCACCGGGCTGATCGTCGGCAGCGTCACCCAGCGCAGCCGCTGCAACGGCCCGGCGCCGTCGAGCTCGGCCGACTCGTAGAGGTGCTGCGGCACGTCGAGCACGGCCGCGAGGAAGATCACCATCGTGTTGCCGACGCCCCAGAGCCCGAGCAGCGATCAGCGACGGCTTCGACCACTGGGGCGACTGGAACCAGAGCGGGCCCTGGATGCCGAGCTTCCCGAGGATCGTGTTCACCGGGCCGGTCGCCGGGTTGAGGATGTAGACGAAGCCGAGCGTCGCGGCGACCGGCGGCGCGAGCGCCGGCAGGTAGAAGACCGTGCGGAAGAACGCCGGCGCCCGACTTCGCGCGCGCGAGCATCATCGCGATCCCGAACGCGAACAGCACCTGCAGCGGCACGGCGATCCCGATCATCCAGAGCGTGTTCTTCACCGCCGGTCCAGACCTGCGGGTCGTCGTTGAACAGGTAGCGGTAGTTCGCCAAGCCGACCCAGCGCGGCGGCGACAGCAGGTCGTAGTGGGTGAACGACAGGTACGCGCTCATCACGAGCGGGTAGCCGAAGAAGACCGAGAAGCCGACGATCCACGGGCTCATCAGGAGCAGCACGAGCCGGCGGCGGCGCCAGTCGGCCTTCCGTCGCGCCGTGCGTGCGCAGGGCCGGGGCGTCGACGAGCCCCGGCCTCCGCAACGCGACGTCAGCGCTCACGGCACCGCCGCCGCCCTTGGCCTGCGCGACCTGGGCGTCGAGCTGCTTGTCGAGCTTCGTCAGGCCGCCTGCGAGGTTCTTCACCGTTCCCGGCCTGCCACTTCGTGAAGAAGTTCTGCACGAGCGTTCGTGTACGCGGCGCCCGGACGCCATGATCGGCGACGTGCCGGACTTCGGGTTCGCGAAGATCTTCAGGAACGTCGCGAAGTGCGCGTCCGGGACGATCTCCTTCGAGTTCAGCGACGCTGGTCGTCGTCGGCACGTTCCGCAGCCCGTTCGAGAGCTCCGCCAGGGCGTGGTCGTTCGTCGTCAGGTACTTGACGAGCGCCCACGCCTGGTCGCTGGTGGTGCCCGCCCCGCGGGATGCCGATGATCGTGCCGTTGATGTAGCCCGACGCCGTACAGCTCCGGGTGCGCGTCGTCGACCGGCATCGGCGCCGTGCCGTAGTCGAGGTTCGGATGCTCGTTGCTGGATGAACGCGACGCGCCACTCGCCGTCGAAGTTCATCGCGAGCTTGCCCGTTCTCGAACGCGTTCGACGCCGAGAACTCGTCGCCGAGCCCGGCCTGGAAGCGGACGAGGTTGTTGTAGCCGTACCAGTCGACGAGGCTCTTCTGCCAGTTGGCCCACTTCGCCCACGCGGGATCGGTGCCGATCGCGGAGTTCCCCTTCGCGTCGATCCACTTCCCGCCGAACGCCTGGATCCAGCGCTCGGGCATGTTCTCGTAGAACCCGATGAACGGATCGAAGCCGGCGACCTTGATCTTCCCGCTCTTGTCCCGCACCGTCAGCTTCTTCGCGTCGGCAGTCAGCTCCGAGATCGTCTTCGGCGGGCTCTTGATGCCGGCCGCCTTGAACAGCGTCTTGTTGTAGTAGAGGCCGTAGTCGTCGGCGAGCAGCGGCAGCGCGCAGCGCTTGCCCTCGTACTGGGTGTAGTAGCGCGGCGCCGGCGGGAACAGCGACGCGTCGATGCCGTCCTTCTTCATCAGCGGAGCGAGGTCGATCCAGCCGCCGGAGCCGCAGTAGTTGCCGACGTTGTAGGAGTTGAACGAGCTGACGACGTCCGGCGCGGTGCCGGAGCGGATCGCGGCGACGATCTTGTTGTCGTTGATCCCGCCGACGACGTTCACCGTCACGTCCGGATGAGTCTTGTCGTACTCGGCGGCGACCTTCTTGAAGGTGGTCAGCTCGTGGCCGGCGCTCCAGCCGACCCAGATCGTGAGCTTCGTCGGCGAGGCGGCGCGATGCGCGCCTCCTGCCAGCGCGGTCGCGGCGACCACCAGCGCTCCGACGAGCGCGACTGCCGCGACACTCCGGCGCCTACCAAGTCTCATTGCGGCCCTCCTCCTGGGACGGGGAAACGAGTAAACGTTCCGAACGAGATAGGAGCCTATGGCTCGGGTCACCGGGAAGTCAAGCCATTCGGTGGGCACTTGGTCGTTAGCCTTGCTTACCCCATGGCCACCCGCGCGACGCCGCCGCTGCTGAAGGACCTGAACGAGCGCACGGTGCTGGAGGCGATCCGCAGCTGCGCCCCGATCTCGCGCGCCGAGATCTCGCGCCGCGTCGGCATCTCGAAGCCGACGGTGTCCCTCGCGCTCCAGTCGCTGCTCGACGCCGGGCCTCGTCCGCGAGACCGCGCACGACGGCGACGGGCCGAGCTACGGGGCGGTCTTCTTCGAGCCGATCCAGGACGCCGCGTTCGTGCTCGGCCTCGACCTCGGCGCACGCTTCGTCCGCGGTGCGCTCTGCGATCTCGCGGGCGACATCCGGGCGCGGCAGGACGTCGAGCTCCCGGAGCGGACGGCCGCAGCCGCCCTCGAGGCGATCGCGGCGATCGCCGTGGGCCTGCGAGACGAGCGCGGGTGTGAGCGACGAGCTGGTCGACGGCATCGTCGTCGGCGTCCCCGGCGCGGTCGCCGGCGCGCAGATCGCGCTCGCCGAGAACGTCTCCGGCCTCGAGGGCGCGAGCTTCGCGCACGACCTGACCGAGCGCCTCGGACGCGCAGTGACGATCGAGAACGACATCAACCTGGCGGCGCTCGGCGAGCAGTGGCGCGGCGTCGCGCGGGGAGTCGACGACTTCGTCTTCATCTCGATCGGCACCGGGCTCGGCGCCGGGCTCGTCCTGCGCGGCGAGCTGCACCGCGGGCTGAACGGGGCCGCCGGCGAGCTCGACTACACGCGCGCAGGGCTGGCGGAGGAGATCGATCCGTGCGCTGCCGCGCTGATCGAGCTCACCCGCGCTCGCGCCCACAACCGGGTGACGACACTCGAGGACCCGTACGACACCCGCCTGATCTTCGGCGCCGCGCGTGCAGGCGACGAGGTCGCCGTGGAGGTCGTGGCCGAGGAGGCGCGCAGGATCGCGCTGCACATCGCGCCGATCGCCGCCGTCGCAGACGTCGGCCTCGTCGTGCTCGGCGGCGGGATCGGAGCGAACGGCGACCTGTTGTTCGAACCGATCAGGCACCTGCTCGCCGACTGGCTGCCGTCGCCGCCGCGCGTCGAAGCCTCGAACCTGGGAGACGCGGCGGTGCTGACCGGCGCGCTCGCCGTCGGACGCCGCGCGGCGCTCGACAACGTGTTCCTCAATCGGCGCCGCTAGTCGCGCTTACGCTTCGCGTTCGTCGCCCGGACGCATCCGGTAGACGATCCGGCCGCGACCGAGGTCGTAGGCGGAGAGCTCGATGCGCACGCGGTCGCCCGGGTTCATGCGGATGCGGTAACGGCGCATCTTCCCGGCGGTATAGCCGAGCGTCTCGTGCCCGTTGTCGAGCTGGATGCGGAACATCCCGTTCCGGAGCGCCTCGACGATCTCGCCCGTCATCTCGACCTTCTCTTCTTTCTGTTGCGCCAAATGCGCTCCCCTCCTTCCGAACGAATGAAATGCAGCGAGCGGCGGGCGAAGCGCCCGCCGCTCGTTGACGGCGTTACGCCGTGACGGTCACGTTGGCTGCCTGGGGGCCCTTATCGCCCTCCTGCGCCTCGTACTCGACCTTCGCACCCTCGGCGAGCGACTTGTAGCCGCTGCTCTGGATCGCGCTGAAGTGCACGAACAGGTCCTTACCGCCCTCGTCGGGCGTGATGAAGCCGTAACCCTTGTCCGCGTTGAACCACTTGACGGTTCCGCTTGCCATATCTCTTTCACCTCCTTGCCAACTTCATGAACGGGCAAGAAGGTGCACGTGCGCACCGTCGAGACTCGCTCAGTTCCAAGCCATGAGTGTAGCTGCGTAGGAAATAATCCGCACAAGCGGGCTGTTACGCTGCGCGCAACCGACTGGTGAGAGGAAGGCCGAAATGGCCACAGCACAGCCGATTCCGGTGCGCGTGAAGCCGCGTCTTCGAGGGGTCTTTCACGAAGTCGGTTTCTTCACCGCCCTCGTTCTCGCGATCCCGCTCACGCTCGCGGCCGATCCCGGGCGCGCCCGAGTCTCGGCAATCGTGTTCTCGGCCTGCCTCGCCGGCTGCTTCGGCGCCAGCGCGCTCTACCACCGGCCGACCTGGTCACCCGTCGTGCGCTCGTGGCTCGCACGCCTCGACCACGCGGGCGTCTACCTCCTCATCGCAGGCACCTACACGCCGTTCGCGCTGCTCGTGTTCTCCCAGAACTGGGCGGTGATCGTGCTCTCGATCGTCTACAGCGGCGTCGCGGTCGCGATCGCACTGAAGGTGTTCTGGGTGAAGGCGCCCAAGGTGCTCTCGGCCGCGATCGGGGTGGCGCTCGGCTGGGTCGGCGTCGCCGCGGTCTCGCAGTTCGTGAAGGTAGGGACAGTCGGGATCGCGCTCGTCTTCGTCGGCGGGCTCTTCTACACCCTGGGGGCGATCGTCTACGCGCTCAAGCGCCCGGATCCCCGGCCGGCCGTTTTCGGCTACCACGAGATCTTCCACCTCTGTACCCTGGTCGCCGCGGGCTGCCAATACGCCGCGATCGCCTTCTATGTCCTGCCACGCGGATGAGCGCCGACCAGGACGAGGACGATCTGGAGTGGTGCTCGCGGTGCGCCCGATCTGCCCGCGACGCCGAAGACGGCACGGCATGGGTCACAATTGACGACGAAGAGGTCTGCCCCGGGTGCCTCACATTGCTCGAGGCGGATCGCTTGGCCGGAGGACGCTGATGGCTAAGGGGGAGAAGATGCGCGGAACGCTGATCTGGTTCAACCCGGAGAAACACATGGGGTTCATCCGCACCGAGGACGGTGAGCGCCTGCTCGTCGAGGAGTCCGGCTTCGAGCCGGGGCACATGCTTGGTGACCGAATGGCAGGCAAGCCGCTGATGTTCGAGCGGGAGGCCGCCGACGTCGAAGGCGGGTTCCGCGCGGTGCGCGTCGCGACCCTGCCCGACGACGCGCCGAACCGCGCCCGCCGGCGCCACCGCTAGAGAACGGTCAGACTCGTACGGGAGAGGGCTCGGATGCCGCTGCGGCCGCCCGTTTGAGCACGGCGAGCGCGCCCGCTGCGTCTCCCTTGGCCTCCAACAGCTCCGCGAGGCTCCGGCCCGCGTCGAGCGCGAACGACTTGCCGTGCTCGATCAGCAGGTCGAGCCCCTGGCCGAGCAGCATCTCGGCGCGCTCGCCCTCACCCGCCGCGATGAAGACGTCGGCGAGCGCGACGTAGGCGCGTCCCCGGTCGCCGGGGCTGATCGCGTCGATCAGCGCGAGGGCACGCGCCGCGGCCTTGGCCGCGTCTGCGGTCCGGCCGAGGGAGACGAGCGCGCGGGCCTCCTCGATCGAGAACTTGGCATCGTCTGCCTCCCCCAGATCCTTGCCGAAGAGCCCGCGGCCGCGGTCCAGGTGCTCGAGCGCGCTCTCGCCGTTCCCGGACGCGATCTCGGCGAGCGCGAGCAGGTGGTAGGCCATGCCGACGTAGGCGTCATTCTCCGTCCGCTCCAGGATCTCCAGCGCACGGCGTGCGTAGCGGCTCGCGAGCTGCGGCTCGTGCCGGGCCGAGTGCAGCCGTGATTGCGACCAGAAGAGACGCGCAGATGCAACCGGGTCGGCGACCTGGTTCGCAATGCGGATGACGTTCGCAAGCGTTCCCTCGGCCGCGCCGATCGCGCCTTGGTCGATGTATGCGTTCGCGGCGAGAACGGCGAACCGCAGCTGCTCGACGATCGCCTCAGCGTCCCGCGCCTCGGCTTGAGCCGACTCGAAGATCGCAATCGCCGACTCGAGCTGCCCGCCCGATGCATAGGCGCGGCCCAGCGTGTCCACTGCGCCCGGATCGACGAGCGCGCGGCGCCCGCGGAGCTCGAACGCCTGCTCGAGCCGCTCGACTGCCTCGTCGAGGCGACCGGAGCGAAACGCGATCTGCCCGAGGCCTGCCAGTGCCCCCGCCCGCGATGGATCGTTGGGCTCGAGGCGGGCGAGGAACAGGCGCTCGGCCTCGTCGACCTCGCCGAGCCGCAGCGCGACCTCCGCGTCCACGAGCTCGGACGGCTCGACGAACGCCGCATCGACACCGGTCGCGAGCCACTGGCTCGAGACCTCGAGCCGGAGGGCGAGCTCGTTGACCATCTGGAGCGACGGTACGCGCGCGCCCGCTTCCAGCCGTGAGATGTACGCGGCCGTGCAGCCGGGAAAGGCGAGCTGCCGCTGCGACAGCCCGGCCCGCTCGCGCGCCGCCTTCAGGCGAATGCCGAGCTCGCGCGGGGAGTCGATATGGGTGGTGAGGGAACGGGGCATGGAAGACAGTGTATGCCTGGGGTCAAGGGTGATGACTGACCGCAGTTAGATTTGGCCGCTGCGCAGGAAGAATGTGCCGAGCCTCCGGGGGCTGTCCCGTCCACGAACGATCGTAAGGAGACAGCCCAGATGCGTAGTTTGATGACACTCGCTGCTTCAGCAGCACTGGTCGCGACTGCCCTGTTCGGCGCCGTCGGGTCGTACTGGCCCTAGATCCGTCTGAAACCATGGCCCGGTAGGCCCGCGGGGTGCGCGGCGGCGGTGCGCGCCCCGCGGGAGTTCGACTCGGGAAAGCGCGAAAAAACCCCTGGATTCGGCCCTTTTCGGGGGATGGCGCCTTCGCGCGCGGCCCGCTAGGCTCAGCCGCGGGTCCGCCTCGATGATCGCGCGCCGCATCGGTTGCTTCGCCACGCTCGCGTTTGCGAGCGTCCTTGCGTGCGCGGTCCACGCGGGTGCCGCCGGCCGAAACTGGGCCGCCCCGGAGATCCGCGCCGTCACCCAGGCGGGCGTGCTCGGCAGCTCGCCGTCGTCGTTCGCGCCGCAGGCACCGCTGACACAGTCCGCGCTCGCCGGCGCGATCGCGGCCACCGACACCCTCCAGCATCCGCCCCTGCCGCCCGCGCCGCCGCCTGCGGTCGCGGCTCCGGTGACGATCGTCTCCACGGTCGGGCCGTCGGCGATCATCGCCGGTCTGACCACGGTCACGATCGACGCCCCGGGCCAGAGCGTCGGCCACGTGGACTTCGCCGTCGACGGGACCGGCGTCGCCTCCACGCAGAGCGCGCCGTATGCGCTCCAGCTCGACACTCGCACGCTCGCCGACGGCTCGCACTCCCTGGCAGTCAACATCTCGTTCGCGGCCGGCGGCGCCGCGATCGCCGTGTGGAGCGTGACCGTCGCGAACGCACCCGGCGCCGCGCTCACGGCTCCGGGCCTTCCCGTTCCCGTGCCGGTCCTGAAGTCGACCGTGCCCGCTCCCGCCCTCCCGGCCGAGCCGGTCGAGCCGGTCGAGAATCAGGCGCCCCACGTCCTCTACCACGCGATCGCGCCGACCCGCCCCGTCTCGATCAAGCAGCTCGACGCTGCGCTCGTCGGCTATCTCGGCCTCGGCGACGCTGCGCGCGCGATCCAGGCGACGCTTCAGCAGGCAGGTCTCCAACCGCGCCCGAACACGGGCACCGAGGCCGTGGCGCGCATGCTCGGCCTGCGGCTCAACCATCCGGCCGCCCAGGACGACCTCGAGCTCCTGCCGATGCAGGCGGCGACGCGGGCCGAAGCAGCATGGTCGTTCGCGCAGGTGCTGCGGCTCGACTCGTCGGCCGCCGACCAGGTGCGCCAGGCAGCGAACGCGTTCACCCTGCCGGCGTTGACTCCGTGGCAGCGCACCGTCCTCGCCACTGCGATCTCGTACGTCGGCTATCCGTACGTCTGGGGCGGGACGAGCCCGACGCACGAGACGGAGTTCGGCGTCCCGTCGGCGGGCGGCTTCGACTGCTCGGGTTTCGTCTGGCGGGTCTACAAGCTGACGCCGTACAGCGGCGAGCGCGGGCTCGCCGGCGTGCTCCGTGGCCGGACGACGTACGTGATGAGCGGCGAGGTGCCACGCAAGGATCTGCTCCCGGCCTCGAAGCTCCAGCCTGGCGACGTGATGTTCTTCGGCGAGCACGGGCGCGCCTCGAAGCCGAGCGAGGTCGACCATACGGCGCTCTACCTGGGCAACGGGTGGTTCGTCCAGTCGAGCGGCGAGGGCGTCACGCTGCTGCCGTTCGACGGCTGGTACACCCACAGCTTCGCCTGGGCCCGCCGGCCGCTGCACGAAGCCGGCCTGGAATAAGAAGGTAACGAGCCCTTAACGCTCTACCCCCTTTGAGGGGGTTGCTGCTGCGGGAACGCCTTCCGATGCGATCAACGTGAAGGGAATCCTCGCGGCCACCTCGACTCGTCTGCACCTCCGGTTCGCCGCCGCCTCGGCGCTCGTCCTCGCATCGGTGGGAACAGCCCTGGTCGTGTACGTCCGCCACGAGGAGATTCACCACGCTGAGAGCACCGTCGCGGCGAAGGCCCGCTTCGTCGAGGAGAGCATCCTCCGCGACGAGCTGCAGCCGAGCGATCTCGAGGCTCCGGTCGCCGGCGCGCGGCTCGCGCAGCTCGACTGGATCTTCAACAAGCGCGTCCTCATCGACGGTGGCCTCCGGACGAAGATCTACCGCGCTCCCGACGGGATCGTCACCTACTCGAACGTGCACTCGCTGATCGGGACGAAGGCCGACGACATGGACGAGTTCCGCTCCGTCATCGCGGGCTCGCAGATCCGCGACGTCTCGTATCTGAACAAGGAAGGCGGCACCGGCAAGGACGTCAAGGCGCTCGAGGTGTACGTCCCGCTCCGCCTGCGTGGGCAGTCGCAGAACACGGCCGTCTTCGAGATCTACGAGTCGTACGCGCCGGTCGCTGCCGACGTGCGGTCGTTCCTCGCGCCGTTCATCGGACTGCTCGTGCTCGCGCTCCTCGGCATGTGGGCGGCGCTCTTCCCACTGGTTCGAGGCATGGCCCGTTCCCTCGAGCGCAGCCGGGTCGCACACGAAGGCACCGAGCGTGCGCTCGTCGAAACCTCCGAGCAGCTTCGCCAGTCGCAAAAGATGGACGCGATCGGACGGCTCGCCGGCGGGGTCGCACACGACTTCAACAACCTGCTCCTTGCGATCAACGGCTACGCCGAGTTCCTTTCGGACGGGCTCGACGACGAGCACCTGAAAGGCTTCGCAGAGGAGATCCGCTCAGCCGGCGGGCGCGCCGCGGCGCTGACGCAACAGCTCCTCGCGTTCAGCCGCCGTCAGGTGCTCAAGCCGACGGTGATGAACGTGAACGACTCGATCCGCGAGATCGAGTTGATGCTGCGGCGCCTGATCGGCGAAGACGTCAGCATCGAGTTCGAGCTCGATCCGAACCTACGCACGGTCGAAGCGGACCCGAGCCAGATCGGCCAGGTGCTGCTGAACCTCGCGGTCAACGCACGAGACGCGATGAACGGTGAAGGCACACTCACCGTCGCGACCCGCAACGACGGCGACGAGGTCGTGCTGGTCGTGAGCGACACCGGCGAAGGCATGGACGAAGAGACGCAGAGCCGCATGTTCGAGCCGTTCTTCACGACGAAGGACGTCGGCGCCGGAACGGGGCTCGGGCTGTCGACCGTCTACGGGATCGTCGCGCAGAGCGGCGGGACGATCAGCGTTCGCTCCGCGCCCGGCCTCGGAGCGAGCTTCTCGGTCCGGCTCCCGTCGGTCGACAGCGAGCTCGAGGAGGCCGACGAGCCGAAGCAGGAATCGGCGCGAGGCGCCGAGCGCATCCTCGTCGTCGACGACGAGCGCGTCGTGCGCGAACTGCTCGCGCAGATGTTGCGCGACCAGGGCTACGACGTCTCGGTCGCCGGCTCGGCCCGTGAGGCCCGCGCCCTCGAGAACCACTGGGACATGCTCGTCACGGACGTCGTCATGCCGGAGACCGACGGCGTCAAGCTCGCCTCGCAGATCGACGCGCGCCACGTCCTCTTCATCTCGGGCTACGACCAGGAAGCGCTCGTCCGCGCGGACGCGTTCTTCCTGCAGAAGCCGTTCAGCCGCGAGGACCTCGCGCGGATGGTCCGCGAGATGCTCGACCGCGACTGCGCGATCGAGCCCGCAGCGGCATAGCTCCAGGTATTCAGCCTTTCGTCAGACGCGCGGCGAGAACGAAGCCGGGTCGCGTTATAGGGTTGTGCAGATGCTTGCCCCCCGCATCCCGACGGATCTCGCGCGCTTCGCAATCGGCTTCGACCAGCGTGACCGCGCGCGCCTCCATGCCCTCTGGGACGGAGTGCTGGACGCCGAGCGCTGGTCCGAAGGAGCGCTGACCGCCGAGTTCGAAACGGCCTGGGCCGGCTGGAACGGCGTCGAGGCCGTCGGCTTCAACGGCTGGTCCGGCGCAGCGCTCGCTGCTCTCGAGTGGGCGGGGGTCCGCGGCGAGACGGTGCTGTGCCCGTCGAACACGTTCATGGCGACGCCGCTGGCAGCGATCACCGCCGGCGCGCGAGTCGAGTTCGTCGACTGCAACCGGGACGACCTCTGCATGTCGTTCGACGACCTCGAGGCGAAGGTGCGCGAGCATCGCCCGCGGGCAGTGTTCCTCGTCCACATCGGTGGTCACCTCGCCTTCGACTCCGACCGGATCGCCGAGCTCTGCCGCAGCGAGGGGATCGTGCTGATCGAGGACTGCGCGCACGCGCACGGGGCGGACTGGAACGGCCGCCGGGCAGGAACGTGGGGTGACGTCGGCGTCTGGTCCTTTGCGCCGACGAAGACGATCTCGACGGGTGAGGGCGGGATGCTCGTGTCCCGGCATCCCGAGGCGCTCGAGTTCGCACGCGCGTTTCGCAACTACGGCAAGCCCGACTATGCGCTGCACGGCCTCAACTTCCGGATGAACGAGTTCACGGCGGCGATCGGAGTCGTTCAGGTCGACCGTCTCGACGAGATCGTCGCGTGGAAGAACGAGCAGGCGCGCCTGCACATCGACCCGCTCTACCCGTCTCGCCTGAAACTGCCCGACGGGATGACGTCCGGCCTCTACAAGGTGATCGTCTTCGAGCCGATTCCCCAGTCGACCGGGAAGGTCTACGACGAGCCGTGCCATCGCGTGCTCGGCCACCAGGTCGACCTCCCCATGAGCGACTGGGTGGCGGAGAACCACTGGTGCGTGCCGCTCTACTACCGCGCCGAAGAGGAGACGACGTGAAGGCGGTCGTCACCGGGGCGTCGGGATTCATCGGCTCGCACGTCGTCGACCGGCTCCACGCGGCGGGCCACGACGCGCGCATCTTCGACCTCGTCCCGTCGCCGCACCATTCGCCGGCGGAGGTCGAGACGGTGCTCGGCGACCTCTGCGATCCCGACGCCGTGCGCCGGGCCGTCGCGGGCTGCGATGCGGTGCTGCACCTCGCCGCGGTCGCCGACGTCGACCAGGTGACGCGCGACCCCGCCCACGCCGACCGCGTGAACGTCCACGGCACGCAGTCGCTCCTGGACGGTGTGCGTGATGCCGAGATCCCCCGGTTCGTGTTCGCCAGCACGATCTGGGTCTACGGCGACGCCACCGGCCCCGAGGCCGTCGACGAGGACACGCCGCTCGGACTGCCGAAGCACTTCTACACCGCCACCAAGATCGCAGGTGAGATGTACACGGCGAGCTACGGCGAGCTCTTCGGGGTCGAGCATTCGATCCTGCGCTTCGGCATCCCGTACGGCCCGCGCTCGCGGCCGACGGCGGTGCTCGCCGCGTTCACCGCAAAGGCGCTCGCGGGCCAGCCGCTGACGATCGCGGGCGACGGCACCCAGTCGCGGCGCTTCGTCTATGTCGAGGACCTGGCCGACGGCGTCGTCGCGTCGCTCCAGCCGGCCGGCGCGAACCGGATCTTCAATCTCGTCGGCCACGAGAACGTGAGCGTGCGCGGCATCGCGCGCGCCGTTCGGGACGTCGTCGGCGACGTCCCGATCGTCCACGTCGAAGGACGGGCGGGCGACCTGCGCGGGGCGAACATCTCCGGTGAGCGGGCGGCGTCCGAGCTCGGCTGGGAGCCGACGACGAGCTTCGCGGACGGCGTGCGCCGCTACGTGGACTCGGTGACGGACGACGCCGGCACGCCGAGGGCCGCGATGGCGTCGATGACCGACGGCAGCGCCGCGGCCGTCCTTCGCCACGAGTCGCCCGAGCTGTAGGCGTCCGAGTCGTGCAGCAGCACGACGTCGCCGGGGCGTAGCCCGCGGGTCGCGCGGCGCGCGATCGCGGCAGGGGTGGCGAATCGCCCCCAGTCCCTGCCCCAGGTCGACCACAGGAGCGGCCGCCAGCCGCGGGAGCGGACGTGGGCGAGCGCGCCCGAGCTGAAGACCCCGTAGGGCGGCCGGTACAGCGTCGGAGAGACGCCCGTCGCATCGGCGATCGTGGCGAGCGCGCGGTCGAGGTCGTCGGCGAGCTCGCGCACCCGCCGTCGCAGCAGCAGTGTGTGCCGGTCGCCGTGCACTGCGACCTCGTGGCCGGCGGCGACGATCTCGCGCGCAAGGGCGGGACGGCGGCGCACCTGCTCCCCGACGAGGAAGAAGGTCGCGGTGGCGCCTCGGCGCGCGAGCTCGGCGAGCACCGCAGGTGTTCCCTCCTCGTGCGGCCCGTCGTCGAACGTGAGCGCCACCGCATCGACCCGCTCGAGGCGGCACTCGATGCCGTACGCGCGCGCAAGCGGCGTGAAGACCGGCGCCGCGGCGGGCAGGAACCAGTCCGCCCTCACGCGACGAGGGCGAGCACGAGCGAGGCGGCGGACGGCAGCCCGGCGAGCACGAAGTCCGGCACGGGACGCGAGCCGAGTGCATTACGGAGCGCGCCCGCGAGCTCGATCCGCGTGCCGGCGACCTCGGCGTACCCGAGGCGACGGAACGCGCGGTTGTGGACGCGGATGTGCCCGCGCCCCCAGCCGTAGGAAATCGTCGGACAGCCCCGGACGTGGGCTTCGAGCACCGTGAGCCCTCCCGTCGAGTGGACGAGCGCGTCGGCCGCGGCGAGCCACTCGCTCATCTCCTCCGTGAACCCGACCACGCGCACGCGCGGCTCGCCGGCATAGCAGAGCTCGAGTCGCGTGCGCAGCTCCTCGTTGCGCCCGCAGAGGCAGGCGACGACGGCGACGTCGAGTGTGAGCGCCTCGTCGGTGGCGCTCTCGAGATCGCCGACGCCCCAGCCGCCTCCCGAGACGAGCACGACCTTCCCGTCCGCCGGAAGGCCGAGCGCGGCGCGGGCCGTCGCGGGGTCGCAGGTCTCCATGAACTCGGGCCTCGTCAGCCCGTGCACGACGCGGACCTCGCTCGTGGCGCCTGCGATCTGGCGAACTTCCGCGATCACGTCGGGGTGGATGACGAGGTGCAGGTCGAGCCCCGGTGCAGCCCACCAGTGCATCATCGCGAGGTCGGTGATCGCTCCCACTGCCGGCACCTGGAGGCGGCCGCGGCGCCGCAGGCCGCCGAGGATCTCGGAGGCGAGCGGGTAGACCGACACGATCACGTCGGGGTCGACGCGGCGAATGAGCCGCTCGATCCCGCGCGAGCCGAGACCGCGCACGAGCCCTTTCACTGCCCAGCGGGTCGGGGCGAACCCGGCCGAGAGCCAGAACGCGGCATCCCACACCCACTGGAAGCGGTAGAAGAAGAAGCTTGCACCGCCTTCGTTGGCCACGAAGAGCGTGCGGCCCATCGCCGCGAGCCCGTCCTCGATCACGATCTCGGTGTCGGGGGCCTCGGCGAGCAGCTGTGCGGCGAGCGTCCGTGCCGGCAGGTCGTGACCCTCACCCACGCTCGCCGTCAGGATCAGGACGCGCGTCACCGACCGAGCCTAGCGACCGGGCCCTGCCTACGCTGCGAGGACGGAGCTGACCATCTCGACGAGCTGCGCCGGGGTGAAGGGCTTCTGGATGAACGGCCCCTCGGCACCGGCGTCGGTGTAGCCGGAGGTGTAGAGGATGCGGACGCCCGGCACCTCGGACGAGATGCGCTCGGCCAGCTCGAAGGCGTCCATCTCGGGCATCACGACGTCCGTGACGAGCAGGTCGATCGGGCCGTCGCTGCGGACGAGCGCAATCGCCGCAAGCGGGGTCGCCGCCTCGAGGACGGTGTAGCCGGCACCCTCGAGGGTCAACCGGATCACGTCGCGCACGACCGACTGGTCGTCGACGACCAGCACTTTCACATTCGCATTCACTGTTCCAGCATCGTCGCAGCTCCCCGGCGCAGGGATCCCCGGAACGGGTCGCGGACGGCTACCGCGCTTGCATTCATACGACTTTCCTACTGATGCCGCGTGGTCACGGGCGGCCAGTGGGGGCTGATATCCGGGTCGCCGAGCTCCCCATAGGGGACGCATTTCCCGGGCGTGCCGAGCAGCTGCCTGTCGGCGATCAGCAGCTCGTCGACCCGCCGGTTCGACGGCACGGCCCGCTTCCAGGCGGTGCGCAGGGACTGGCCGAGGCGGATCAGCGCTCGCGGGGGCAGCCTGTCGGCGCTGTGCACCACGAAGTAGTGCCCCGCAACAGGCTCGACGGCGATCCCGTCGATGCCCTCGAACGCTTCCGACGCCGCGCGTCCCTCGGCCGGCGACGCCGCGTAGAAGAGCCAGACGCCGTACCGGCGCGCCGCCGGCCCGGTCACGAACGCGAGGGCACGCTCACAGGAGTCGTCGTCGACGAGCTCGTCCGACGGGACGCGCAGCGCGACGAGGTGGTCGAGGACGTTCGCCGGATGGCCGTAGTCGAACGACGAGAACAGCGCGCCGCTCGTCCCGGTCGAGCCGAAGAGCACCGCGCCGTGCGGCGCGCGGTCGACGGCCTGCACGACCGCGTCGACCCCGATGCGGTGCACCCCGTCGCGCCGGTTGACGTCGTAGCGCAGTTCGACGGCGAGCAGGCCGCCGACCAGCACGGCGAGCACGACGAGCCTCAAACGACCCGCCCAGCTCGCGATCGCCAGGCACCCGGCGAGGACGATCGCGAGGAACGCGGGCGTCACCGGGATCATGTAGCGGTCGAAGAAGAGCGCCGAGTCTCCGTTCGCCGGGACGAACGTGAAGAACACGACCGGCGCCGCGACCGTGAGCACGCAGAACGCAAGCGTGCGGTACGCCCGCTTGACGACCAGCGAGACCACGCCGACGGCGGCGAGCACCGTGAAGTAGTTGAGGTCGTGCCGGCCCGGCGCGACGAAGTGCAGCGCGTCCTCCCACACCGGCCGCCCGGAAAACGTCCGTCCTCGTGTCGCGCCGGAGCCGACGCCGTAGCGGTCGCCGAGCACGTGCAGCGTGCGCACGTAGTACGGGACGAACGTGACGATCAGCGCAACGGCGCCGGGCCAGGCCAGGCGGACGACCTCCCGCGGCCGTTGCGGCGCGTAGACGACGGCGGCCCCGAACGCGGTCAGGGCGTAGAGCGGCGCGGTCGGGTGGATCAGCACCGAGAGCCCGAGCAGCGCCCCGGCTGCGACCCACAGCCGGCGGTCGCCGTCGTGCGCGGCCTTGAGCGCGACCACCGTCGACCACATCAACCAGGCGAAGAGCATCGTGTGCGGCCTGCCGAACGTGGCGTAGAGGACAGGAATGGGCGCGACGGCAGTCAGCAGCACGACCCCCGCACCGGCCTCGCTCCCGAGCAGCCGGCGGACGACGAGCGCGACGGCCGGCAGCGCCAGGCAGAGGAAGACGAGTGACGGGACGCGCAGGGCGGGGAGGCCCGGCCACCACCCGAGCAGGAAGTGCTCGAGCCAGAAATGCAGCGGCCCGCCGCCTCGATCGGTCGAGACGATGTGGAACACGTGCGGGAACGAGAAGTTGGCGACCCGCAGCGTCAGCTCCTCGTCGACGTTCAGCGGGGTCCACCAGACGGTCGGCAGCGCCAGCCAGACGAGCAAGGATGCCGCCACGACGATCGCGGCGGGAAGGAGGAGCTGTCTAGATGTTTGGTCGGTGGTTCGAGTGCTCTCGGGGATGTCCTGGATCAAGCAGGTCGGCCAGGTCGGGCGCAGGGCATAGCGGTGTCTACGTTCAAGCCCGACCTGGTCGAGATGTGCCGTGTCCAGGGCACCATCCGGGAGTGCTTGAGTCGCCGATCAAGCATCAATCAGGGCGCGCAGCTGCGAGCGCCTGCATCTCGGGCGTCTCGGGAGCGACGCGGTACGGGTGCTCGTCGGCGACCGCAGTCTCGTGGTAGACGCTCTCGACGTTCACTTCCCAGATGTCGTGGTGCGCGCCCGCCAGCAGGTTGTCGACGGCGCGCATCGCGGTGAGCATCGAGTGGTCCGAGTTGTTGTAGCGGTGCAGCCCGTTGCGTCCGACCTGCTGCAGGTTCTCGATCCCGTCGAGCCACGTGCGGATCGTCGCCACCCGTTCGGCGTAGTCGGCGTCGTAGATCGGATACGCCTTCGGCACCCGGATCGCGAAGCCCCGGTCGACTTTCGAGCGCGGCGCGAGGTTCAACTGCTCGAGCTCGCGCGTCGCGAGCTCGACGAGCGCGGCGTCGTCCATCATCCAGAGGTCGTCGCCCTCGAAGCAGAAGTACTCGAGACCGACACAGGCCTTGTCGGGGTCCGGGACCATCCACGGCGACCACGAGCGGAAGTTCTGGATGCGGCCGACGCGAACGCGCGGCTCATGGATGTAGATCCAGTTGTCCGGGAAGAGGTCTTCGCCGTCGACGACGAGCGCAACGGAGAGGAAGTCGCGGTAGCGCAGTCCACGGGCGGCATCGAGCACGTCCTGCGGCGGGGCCGGGCTCGCCATCTCGACGACGGCACGCAACGGGAGCGACGAGATCACCGTGTCGGGGAGCGCGTACGAGTCGCCCCCGGCCTCGATCTCGACCACGCGGCCGCCCGCAAGCTCGATCCGCGTCACCGGCGCCTCGAGCCGCACCTCGCCGCCCTCGTTCTCGATCGCCACGGTCATCGCGTCCCACATCTGGCCGGGGCCGAAGCGCGGGTAGTTGAACTCCGAGATCAGGCTCTTCACCTTGTCGCCCTTGTTGCCGAGGAACGCGGCCCTCGCGGCGGAGAAGAACGAGAGCCCCTTGATGCGCTGCGCAGCCCACTCGGCGCGGATCTCCGACGTCGGAACGCCCCACACCTTCTCGGTGTACGACTTGAAGAAGAGCTCGAAGAGCCGGCGGCCGAAGCGATTCGACACCCAGTCCTCGAGGGAGTCGTCGACCTTGTTGCGGCGCACGGCGGCACGAAGGTACGACGCCAGGCAGCGGGCGAGCTCGATCGGCCCGAGCTTCCGGATCACGTCGGCTCCGCGCAGCGGATAGTCGAGGTAGCGGTTGTTCCAGTAGATGCGTGACATCCGGGGCCGCCTGAGGAACTCGTCGCCCAGGATCTCGTGCCAGAGCGTCTCCACCTCGATCGACTTCGTGAAGAAGCGGTGGCCGCCGAGGTCGAAGCGGTAGCCGTCGATCTCGACCGTCTTCGCAAGGCCGCCGACCTGGTCTTCGGCCTCCAGCACGACCACGTCGCGGCCAGCCTGCTCGAGCAGGTAGCCGGCGGTCAGCCCGGCAGGGCCGCCGCCGAGAACGAGGGTGGTCTTGGAGGTCTCGGTCGTCATGGTGGAGGCCGGGCCGGGGCCGTCGAAAGACGACTCTAACGCAGGCGCCGATACACGAAGGCCTGCAGCGGCTTGAAGTAATTGACGTGAAGCGCGATCTCGTTGATCGAGATGTGCCGGACGAGGCGCACGTCCGGGTCTCGACCAAGGAGCGCCGACCACTGGACCGAGCGCTGCCACACGAGGTGCGTCCAGGTTGCCTGCCACGCGCGGTAGTCGCGGAAGACGGGTGTCACGACCACGAACTCGCTGCCGCGCGGCACGCTCTGGAGCAGCCCGGCGAGGGTCGTGCGTGGTTGGGCGGCTCGCAGCCGGTCGACGGCGTCGCGCCAGTCGAACACCTGCGGGTCGGGCACGGGGCCGAGCGTGGTTGCGAAGCGGGGCCGGGCGCCGAGGTAGTAGCGAAGCACCGGCACCTGCTCCGGATGCGTCGAGATCACGAGCTCGCCCGGCCGGATCAACGGCGTGAGCGCCGCGCTCACCTGGCGCGCGTTTTCCTTGTTGTCGTTGACCGAGTACCCGGCCCACAGGACCAGCACGGCAACGAGCGCGGCGAGACCGAGGCGCCGTGCGCGCACGATTCCGCGCCCGGCGAGCACGACCAGGGGGCCGAGGACGACGGCGAAGTATCGCGTCGCCCACGCCGGCGAGACCTGTGAGAGCAGCCACGCGAGCAGCACCGTCACGCCGGCCGCCACCACGAGCGTCAAGACGACGGCCCGCTCCTCGTCGCGCCCGCGCCGGCTGACGACCGCCGCGAGCCCGGCCCCGCCCACGAGCACCAACGCGACCCACGGCGCATCGCCGTTGAAGACCGCTCCGGGCCCGAGCAGAAGATTCTGGAAGCTCGGCGCCGACGTCCACGGTGCGCCGGTGTGGCGCACCTGCTCGAGCAGGATCGGCACCCACGGCAGGTAGAGGAGCGCGACGCCTCCGGCCGCGAACGCGAACAGACGAAGCCGCTCGCGCGCGAAGAGCACGGTGGCCGCCGCGAGCCCGACGCAGAGGAAGAGCGCCCAGTTGTGGACGTAGAGCATCGCGTCGAGTGCGAGCACCAGCACCACCGCCCAGGCCGACACGGCCTCTCAGGATCCCGTTCACGTACGCGAGCACGACGACGAGCGAGAGGAACGCCTCGAGCGAGTACATCCGCGTTTCCTCGGCGTAGTAGGTCAGGAAGGGGTCGAATGCCGCAAGCGTCGCGCAGACGAGCCCCGTCATCCGCCCGAAAAGACTGCGGCCGACCGCGAACGCCAGCGGGATGCAGCCGAGCGCGAAGACGAGCGAGAGCGTGTGGGTCGCGCGCTCGCCGTCTCCGAAGAGCCGGATCCAGACGCCGAGCAGGAGGTAGTACGCCGGCGGCGAGCCGTCCTGTCTGAGCAGGCCGGGGATCGAGGTGAGGTGGTGGTGCGCGATCCCGACCGAGAGGCCCTCGTCGATCCAGAAACCGGCGTGCAGCTGGCGGGTGCGCAGGAACAGCGAAAGCGCGGTCAGCACGGTGAGCACGGCGGGCGTCGCCCACCGCGACGCGAGCAGCCGGTCGGCACGCAGTCCCCGCGCTCGGGCCGCGATTGTGCGCGCGCCTCCTGCTCGGTCGACGACGCTGGCCACGAGCCGTGAAGCTACCAGGCGTAGACTCGCCGCCCATGGCCGAGGAGCGGGATGCGCGGGTCGTCTGGGCCGGCTGCGAACGAGTGCTCTCAGGCTTCGACCCGAAGACCCGCGATGCGCGCGCGACGCTGCTCGCGCTCGCCGAGCGCGCTCCGGACGAGCTCGGGACCGACCGCTACGGCGGCGGGCTGCTTGCGGAACGCCTGGAGGAGCGGGTCGCCGGGCTCCTCGGCAAGGAGGCGGCCGTCTGGATGCCGAGCGGGACGATGGCGCAGCAGATCGCCCTGCGGGTGCACGCCGGCCGCAAGCGGCTGAACGTGGTCGCGTTTCATCCGCACTGCCACCTCGAGGTCCACGAGGAGCACGCGTACCAGTGGCTCCACGATCTGCGCGCCGTGCTCGTCGGCGATCGGGAGCGTCTGATCACCGCCGAGGACCTCACCGGGCTGCGGGAGCCGATCGCTGCGTTGCTGCTCGAGCTTCCCCAGCGCGACCTCGGCGGGCAGCTGCCGTCGTGGGACGCGCTGGTCGAGACCTGCGCTGCCGCCCGCGCGCGGGACGTGGCGCTGCACCTGGACGGCGCGCGCCTCTGGCAGTGCGCGGCGCACTTCGGCCGGCCGCTCGACGAGATCGCAGCGCTCTTCGACACCGTCTATGTCTCGTTCTACAAGGATCTCGGCGCACCCGCCGGGTGTGCGCTCGCAGGCCCGACCGACCTGATCGACGAAGCCCGCGTGTGGCAGGTTCGCCACGGGGGCCGCCTCTTCAGCGCCTATCCGTTCCTGCTCGCAGCGGAGCGCGGGCTCGACGAGATTCTCCCGCGGGTCGACGCCTACGTCGAGCGGGCACGCGAGCTCGGGGCCACCCTCTCGGGCCTCGACGGCGTCTCGGTCCTGCCCGACCCGCCGCAGACGGCGATGCTGCACGTCCTCGTACGGCGGCCGTTCGAGGCGCTCAGGGAGGCGAGCCTCGACCTCGCCGAGGAGACGAAGGTCTGGCTCGGGTCCTGGAAGCCGACCGACGACCCCCAGGTGCAGCGCAGCGAGCTCTCGGTCACCGAGGCCACGTTCGCGGTCTCCCCGGCCGAGGCGCGCGAGCTCTGGCGGACGCTGCTCGCTCGCTCGTCAAGCCTCTGAGTCGTCCGCGTGCAGCGTGACGACGGTGCGCCGGCCGTTCCGGGTGTAGACGACGTCGACCGTGTCGTTGCGGCGATAGGTGCCGGCGACGCCGAGGAACATCGAGAGCCAGCGCCAGAACCCGAGCCTGCCTTCCTCGGCGAGCTCGCGGCGGAAGACGAGCCGCCGGTCGAGGCGGTCGTAGTCGACTCCCGGCTGCTGCGGCACCCCGTTCACGAACACCTCGAACGCACCGGTCACCTGCTCGGGCAGCTCGACCTGACTCCGCGGTTCCACCTCTATACGATGCCATTCGGCGTGCGCCGAACCGCCTTTGCCACCCTCGCAACGAGTATCGCCGCGCTTGCGACGGGCGCCGTCGCCTTCGCCGGTAACGGCGGCCTGCTACCCGGAGAGGCGCACTCGCCGAACGCGCATCGCATCGACAACGCCTTCATCGTCGTCGCGATCTTCACGGGCGTGATCTTCGTGATAGTCGAAGGCGCCCTCGTCACCTTCATCATCAAGTACCGCCGCGGCAAGCGCGCACGGACGGTCGAAGGGCCGCAGATCCACGGCTCGACGCGCCTGGAGATCATCTGGACGGTCATCCCGGTCGTGATCCTGGCCGTGATCGGTGGTTTCGTGTTCTACGAGCTGCCCGGGATCGCGGACGCACCGAAGGCGGCAGCCGCCGACCAGACCACGATCACGGTCGAGGGCCATCAGTTCTACTGGCTCTTCCGCTATCCGAACGGCGCGGTCTCGATCAACCGCATGGTCGCGCCGGCGGACGAGGTGGTGCACGAGCGGGTCAAGGGCTACGACTACGACGTCATCCACTCGTGGTGGGTCCCCGACCTCGGCGGCAAGTACGACGCGATTCCGGGAAGGACGAACCACACGTGGTTCGAGGCGCCCGCGGGGACGTACATCGCGCGCTGCGCGGAGTTCTGCGGCATCCAGCACGCGCTGATGAGCGCCGTCGTCGACGTCGTGCCCCGAGCCCAGTACGACCAGTTCATCACCGCGCGCAAGGCGAACGCGAGCGGCCCCGGGCTCGGGAAGGAGCAATGGGTCGGCGCGTGCCTGACCTGCCATCGCCTCGACCACGCGTATATCGGGCCTGCGCTCGGCGGGAACTCCCTGCTCGCCGACCGGAAGGGGATCGAGACGCTGCTGCGGAACGGGCGCGGCAAGATGCCCGCCGTCGGCAGGAACTGGTCCAGCGACCAGCTCGACGCGCTGATCTCCTGGACGAAGCAGTACGCGAAGGGGGGCACGCAGTAATGGCGGTCAACGCCGAGCCGGCCCGCCCCTTCCGCGCGGACTGGCGCACGGGCAAGGTGACGTCGTGGCTGACGACGGTCGACCACAAGCGCATCGGGATCCTCTACATCCTGACGTCGCTCGTCTTCTTCGCGATCGGCGGCGTCCTCGCCCTCGCGATGCGCGTCCAGCTCGCGACGCCCGACGAGTCGGTCCTCACGAAAGGCTCCTACAACGCGGTCATGACGATCCACGGCACGACGATGATCTTCCTCGTCGTCGTCCCGATCCTCGCCGGCTTCGGGAACTACCTCGTGCCGCTCATGATCGGCGCGCGCGACATGGCGTTCCCGCGGCTGAACGCGCTCTCCTACTGGCTCTTCCTGCTCGGCGGGGTCGTCCTCTACCTGAGCTTCTTCGCGAAGGGCGGAGCGGCGGCGAACGGCTGGACGTCGTACACGCCGCTCTCGACGCTGCACTCGCCGGGGCTCGGCCAGGACCTGTGGATCCTCAGCCTCCACATCCTCTCGATCGCGTCGCTCGTCGGCGCGATCAACATCATCGTCACGGTCCACAACATGCGCACCCCCGGCATGTCGTGGATGCGCATCCCGCTCTTCGTCTGGGCGATGGTCACCTACGCCTGGATGCTCGTGATCGTCCTGCCGGTGCTCTCGGCCGGCCTCACGCTGATGCTGCTCGACCGGCAGGTGGGGACGCACTTCTTCGATCCCGCGCACGGGGGGAGCCCGATCCTCTACCAGCACGTGTTCTGGTTCTTCGGGCACCCCGAGGTCTACATCATGATCCTGCCCGCGATGGGGATCGTCTCGGAGATCCTGCCGGTCTTCTCGCGCAAGCCGATCTTCGGCTACAAGGCGGTGGCGATCTCGACGGTCGGCATCGCGTTCTACTCGCTGCTCGTGTGGGCGCACCACATGTTCGCGGTCGGCATGCCGCTCGGCCTCGACATCTTCTTCATGCTCAGCTCGATGGTGATCGCCATCCCGACGGGCGTGAAGATCTTCAACTGGCTCGCCACGATCTGGCGCGGGAGCATCTCGTTCGACACGCCGATGCTCTGGGCACTCGGCTTCATCGGCGTCTTCACGATCGGCGGTCTCTCGGGGATCTTCCTCGCGGCATTCCCGATCGACTGGCAGGTCACCGACACCTACTTCGTCGTCGCCCACCTGCACTACGTGCTCTTCGGCGGCTCGATCTTCGGGATCTTCGGCGGCCTCTACTACTGGTGGCCGAAGATGTTCGGCCGCATCCTCGACGAGGGACTCGGGAAGCTGCACTTCTGGACGGTGTTCGTCGGCTTCAACCTGACGTTCATGCCGCAGCACTTCCTCGGCCTGCTCGGCATGCCGCGCCGCGTCTACACGTACCACCCGCACGGGCTGTGGGAGGTCTACAACATGATCTCGAGCATCGGCTCGTTCGTGATGGCGCTCGGGATGCTCGTCTTCGTGTGGAACGTCGTCAAGACGACCAGCAGCGGCCCGCGCGCCGGGAACGACCCGTGGGGCGCCGACACGCTCGAGTGGTACACGACCTCGCCGCCGCCGCCCTGGAACTTCGACAAGGTGCCCTACGTGACGAGCGCCCGGCCGCTGCGCGACCTGCGCCGCCGCCTCGCAGAGACGCGAGGCTTCTAGGATGGGAGCGGTCTGATGGGAACCTGGGCGCGCCTGACCGCGATCACTGCCGTTGCCGGCACCGCCCTCGCCGTCGTCTCCGGCGCCGCGGGGTGGGACACCGCGCACCGCGTGCTCGCCGCGGTCGCCCTGCCGCCCCTCGCCGCGCTGGCGGCGATCGCGTGGGTGTCCGCCCGCCGACTGCTGCCGGCGACGCTGACAGCGCTCGTCTGCTTCGGGCTTGCGGCGCTCCTCATCGGGCGCGACCTGCACCTGGTCTTCGCGTCGCTCGCGTTCGCAGCCACGGTGCTCGCCGCGGCGCGCACGTTCCAGGGTCATGTCGAGCACGCTTCCTGGCGCGACTACGTCACCCTGACCAAGCCGCGCATCATGACGCTCCTCCTGCTGACCGGCGCCGCGGGCGCGTTCGTCGGCGCGGGGGGCGTGCCGGACTGGGGAGTCTTCGTCGCCACGATGACCGGCCTCGCCCTCGCCTGCGGCGGAGCCTCGGCGCTCAACCACTACCTCGACCGCGACATCGACAAGCTGATGGGCTCGCGCACCGAGCAGCGCCCGGTCGCGTCGGGCCGCGTGCTGCCCGAGCGCGCGCTCGAGTTCGGGCTCGCGCTCTCTGCGTTCTCGTTCGTGCTCCTCGACTCCCTCGTCAATCTCCCGACCGCGCTGCTCGCGCTCGCCGGGAACCTCTTCTACGTCCTCGTCTACACGCGCTGGCTGAAGCGCTCGACGCCGCAGAACATCGTGATCGGCGGCGCTGCCGGCGCGGTGCCGCCGCTCGTCGGCTACGCGAGCGCGAGCGGCCATCTCGGTTGGGCCGCGCTCGTGATGTTCGCCATCGTGTTCGTGTGGACGCCGCCGCACTTCTGGGCGCTCGCCTTGATGATCAAGGAGCACTACGCACGCGCCGGCGTGCCCATGCTCCCGGTCGCCAAGGGCGACCGCGAGACCGCCCGCCAGATCGTGCTGTACACCGCCGTCCTCGTCGCGGTCACGCTGGCGCCCGTCGCCTTCGGGGTGTTCGGGATCGTCTACGGCCTGGCGGCCGCCATCCTCGGCGCGGTGTTCGCGTGGTACGCGCTCGAGCTGCGCCGGTCGATGGAGCGCATCGCGGCCGTGCGGCTGTTCCACTACTCGCTCCTCTATCTCGCGCTGCTCTTCGTGGCGATGGCCGTGGACACGGTGGTGTGATGTACGAGCCGCTGCACGACGCCGAGGTCGCACGCAAGAACATGCAGTGGGGCTGGGCGCTCTTCGGCCTCTTCTGGTTGCTCTTCGGCGGCACGGTCGGCGTGGCCTTCGTCTACCTCTGGCTCGACTAGCCACCTGAAGGGCATCTGGATCACCGAGCTCGCGCCCGGCCCCGCCGGGCGCCGGCTCGCGGTCAAGGACCTGTTCGACACGGCCGGGCTGCGCACGACCTACGGCTCCGCGGTCTTCTCCGACAACGTCCCGGCCGAGTCCGCGGAGGCGGTCCGTGCGTCTCGAGACCGCCGGGTGGGTGAACGTCGGCAAGGCGAACCTGCACGAGTTCGCCTACGGCGTCACGTCGCAGAACCTGCACTACGGCGTCGTTCCGAACCCGCGCGTTCCCGGGCCGCACGGCGGGCGGCTCGAGCGGCGGGTCGGCGGCGGCGCTCGTCGCCGGCCTCGCGGACGGCGCGCTCGGGACCGACACCGGCGGCTCGATCCGCATCCCTGCCGCGTGCTGCGGCATCGTCGGGTTCAAGCCCGGCTACGGCGTCGTGCCGATCGACGGCGTCTTCCCGCTGGCGCCGTCGTTCGACCACGCGGGCCCGATGGCGCGCGATGTCGCCGGCTGCATCGCCCTGCAAGAATCGCTCGTCCCGGGCTTCACGGTCGCGCCGCTCGAGTCGCTCGAGGAGGTCCGCGCCGGCGTTGCGTGGGCGGACCGTTGCGCACCGCTCCTCCGCGAGCGGCTGCTCGAGGCAGCGGCGCTCTTCCCGCGTCGTGCCGTAGTCGACTTTCCGGTCGCCGAGGCGGTGCAGCCGCTGTTCCAGCGCGAGGTCGGCGACGTGCATCGCGACCTCTACCGCGAACAGGGCGAGTTGTACGGCGAGAACATCCGCGGGAAGGTCGAGCGGTGCATCGCGGTCGACGACGCCACGGTCGAGCGGGCGCGGATCGCGCGCAGCGAGCACGCGGAGCGGGCCGCCTCGGCGCTCGACGGCTTCGACCTGCTGCTCGCACCGACGATGCCGCTCGTGGCCCCGCCGGCGGACGTGATCGAGACCGAGATCCGGGGCGAGATGACGCTCTTCACCTTCCCGTTCAACGCCCTCGGCTGGCCGGCGCTCGCCCTGCCCTGCGGGGCGGCCGAGGACGGGATTCCGGCGTCGATCCAGGTGATCGGCAGAACCGGCGCCGACGCGCTGGTGCTTGCGGCAGGGCTCCTGCTCGAAGCAGGCCTCAAGACCTGACCCCGGGCTGCCGACAACGGGGGTATGAAACGGTTCCTCCTCGTCCTCGTGGGCATGGTCGCGCTCGTTCCCTCGGCCGGCGCGCACCAGCTGGGCGGCCCGACGCCGTTCCACGCACCGAGCGACGCGCCCCAGGGGCTGCACGCATTCGAGTACCGCGCCGACGAGCAGGTCAAGGCCGACCACACGTACTCGACGACGCCGGCGTTCGCCTGGAGCGCCGTCAAGGGCGCCACGAGCTACGAGCTCCAGCTCGCAACCAGCCGGACGTTCAGCGACGCCACGACGCTCTACACCCAGTCGTCTCCGACTCCCGTCGCGTCGATCCAGCTGCAGCTGCCGTGGATGACCGGCAACCCGTACGCACTCTGGGTGCACGTCCGGGCGGTCACCAAGGCCCACACCACCGCACTGGAGCACGCCGTTCGGCTTCAACACCGCCTGGCAGCAGGTGCCGAACCAGGAGCCGGCGCCCGCCCGGCCTGATTCGCTGGACGCCGGTCGCCGGGCGCCACGTCGTACGAGGTCTGGTTCGTGAACGGCCCCGACAATCATCGAGTTCCACTTCACGACGCTGAACAACGTCGCCGACGAGCGCGAGTACTGGACGTTCCACCCGGCAGACGCCGGCACGATCAAGTGGCGCGTCCGCGCGGTGCGCCTCGTCGAGCGCAGTCGTCGCTGCCGAACGGCATCTCGGTGCGTCGCGAAGGGCCCGTACTCGCCGGTCTTCACGACGACGAACACCACCGCCCTTCCGGCAACGCCGATGGCCGCGGTCGCGGCCTCGTCGAACATCGACTCCACACCCGCTCAGCCGCGGCCGCTCCAGCTGACGCCCGGATTCTCGTGGACCGGCTCCGAGGACGCGTTCGGCAACGCCAGCAACGTGCAGCTCTCGCGTGTCTACGTCTTCAGCGACAAGCAGTGCCTGAACCCGGTGCATGACCGGATCGGTCGTCGGCGGCCCGGCCTGGGCGCCTCGCGACAGCGACCCGCTCGCTCCTGCCGCAGCCACGATCGCGGATCTCGACCAGACGCCAACGGCGGGACGTTTCTCGGGTTCGGTGCCCAGACGAGCGACCTTCGCCGCCGACGGCGGCAGTGCCCGTGCCTTCCGAGACGGCACGGTCGCCGCAGCCGCGGCGCCCGTAGCCACCCGCTGCGGCTCGCCGCGGCCCGCGGCAGCCGGATCGACTCCGGCACCTGCGGCCGCCCCGACGCACGGGAACCGCCGCGGCATCTCGCTGCCCGACAACGGGTGGCCGCAGGGCCGCTACTGGTGGACCGTCGTCCCCGTGCAGGCCTTCGACAACGCTCATCACGGCAACGCACGCCGAGCAGCCGGGCGACGCCCTCGAGTACCACGACCTGCAGCAGCCGCAGGACGTCTGTGCGGCCGGACAGGTCTGGCCCTTCGGCATCCAGAGCGCCCCGGTCACGACCACGTGCGCAGAACCCGTACGTGTCGGGCGTCGTCACCGGGACGCGCGTCGTCTCGGCGACCGCCCGCAGGCCGACGTTCCAGCAGCTGCCGCTGATCACCTGGCAGCCGGCGCTGGCCGCGCAGAGCTACGAGATCGAGGTGTCGCGGCACGCGTATCCGTGGGACGCGGTGCACGAAGCAGACCTCCGTCGTCACCTCGGCGGTGCTCCCGCTGACCGAGCAAGGACATGGGCATCTGGTACTACCGCGTGCGCGGGGTGAACCCGAACCTCCCCGGGCCGGCGCAGAAGCTCGCCTGGTCGGCTCCCGTCGGCATCCGCATCAGCGGCGACACGTTCGTCGTCGTCAAGTAGCGTTCGCGGCGTGGCCGCCGCGCTCGACTTCGCCCACGAGCTCGCGGACCTCGCCGACGCGATCACGATGGACCGGTTCCGCGCGCTCGACCTGCGCGTCGAGACGAAGCCCGACCTCTCGCCGGTATCCGAAGCCGACCGCAACGCCGAGGAAGCCGTGCGCGAGCGCGTCCGCGCCTCGGGTCGCGGCGAAAGCGTCCTCGGCGAGGAGTTCGGCGACGACGGCGGCGACGTCCAGTGGATCGTCGACCCGATCGACGGCACGTCGTCGTACGTGCGCGGCGTGCCGGTGTGGGCGACGCTGCTCGCGCTCCGGCGCGAGGGGGTGGTCGAGCTCGGCCTGGTCTCGGCGCCGGCGCTCGGCCGTCGCTGGTGGGCGCTGCGCGGCGAGGGCGCCTTCGCGGACGGCACGCGCTGTCAGGTGTCGTCGATCAGCCGGATCGAGGACTGCGCGGTGACGACCACCTCTGCCCGGAACATGCCGGACGGCTGGCGGACGATCGTGCAGCGCGCGTGGTCGAACCGCGGGCTCGGCGACTTCTGGCAGTACTGCCTGGTGGCGGAGGGCTCGGTCGACATCGCGTGCGACTCGGTGATGCACGTGTGGGACTACGTGCCGGTGCAGATCCTCGTCGAGGAAGCGGGCGGGCGCTGCACCACGTTCGGCGGCGGCGAGCCGGCGGAGCTCGGCAGCTTCGTCGCCACGAACGGGCCCCTGCACGACGAGGCGGTCTCGCTGCTACGCGCGGAACCTGGTTCGCTCTTTGAACCAGGTTCCTGAGTTTCTCGGAGGCCGCGGCAACTCGAGACTCATGAACCTGGTTCGCAAACCCGGCGAACCAGGTTCCTCGTCAACCCGCTTCCGCGGCGGCGCGCACGGCCTCCTCGTAGATCGGGTCGCGGCCGAGGCGGTCGATCTCCGCGCTCAGCAGGTCGCTCGGGCTGAGGTCTGCCTCGCGCGGCGGCGGGAGCTTCTCGCCGCCGAGCCGCACCGCGAGCTGCTTGCCTTCCTCGACCGGGCGGATCGCGCGGTCGAGCCGCGCGTTCAGCCACGCGCGCAGCAGATTTCCCTCGGCGCGCGGGCCCCGGATGTGGATCTCCTGCTCGCGGATCCCCGGCCAGTAGCGCGCGAGCTCCATGCGCCACGGGAGCGTTCGCGCCCAGGCGATGTCCGAGACCGCCGTCAGGCCGAAGATCCCCAGCAGCTCCTCGTAGCGCGGGTCGTCCCATTCGCTCGAGTCGACGATCAGCCGGTCGACGATCTCGATCATCTGCTCGAACTCGACCGACTCGAAGTCCGGCTCCCCGCGCCAGCGGCAGAACACCGGGAGATCCGAGATCAGCAGCGGCAGCACGATCGACGCGGGCGCGAACGAACGGGTGCCGCCGAGCATCAGCTCGATCACCTCGCCGCACACGGCACGGTCGCCGATCGGGAAGCAGCGAATCGAGAGCTGTGCGTCGATGCCGTCCGGCTCGTCCGGGTGGGGCACGAGCAAGAGCGTCCGCGAGGGGTGTCGCTCCGCCATCCCCGCAAGCGTCTCCTCCGCCGCGTCCTTCCACTTCGGCGGCGCCCAGGCGATGTGCGTCATCACCGACGTGCGCAGATTCGGCTGGCCGCCCGCCGTCGTGGTTGCGTCACGCAGCCGCGCGAGCTCCCGCTCGATCTGCGAGACCGTGACGTTCTCGCCCGTCCAGTCCTCCTCGATCAACGGCGAGCTCGTCAATGGCGCCTCCAGGAGCGCTGGTCACGGTGCAGCAGCTCGTCGGCGGCGGCGGGCCCCCAGGTCCCTGCTGCGTAGTTCGGGAACATCGGCCGGTCGCGCTGCCAGAAGGCGACGACCGCGTCGACGAGCGCCCACTGCTCGTCGATCTCGTCCGACCGCGTGAACAGCGTGGCGTCCCCGAGCATCGCGTCGAGGATCAGGCGCTCGTAGGCGTCGGGCAGGCCCTCGCGGAACGCGCCGCCGTAGAGGAAGTCCATGTGCACCGTGCGGATCGTCATGCCCTGCCCGGGCACCTTGGCGCCGATCGCGAGCGAGACGCCCTCGTTCGGCTGCACGTGGATGAGCAGCACGTTCGGACGCAGACCTTCGGCCGCCCCGTCCTCGAACGGCGGATGCGGCGCGCGCTTGAACTGGATCGCGATCGTCGTCTCGCGACGCGCGAGCCGCTTGCCCATCCGGACGTAGAACGGCGTGTCGGCCCACCGCCAGTTGTCGACGAAGAGCTTCGCCGCGACGAACGTGTCCGTCAGCGAGCCGGGCGCGACGCCGTCCTCCTCGCGGTAGCCCTTCACCTCTTCGCCCTCGACGAACCCGGGCCCGTACTGCCCGCGCACGATGTGCTTCGGGCCGGGTGTGTGCAGCGACTTCAGGACCTTCACCTTCTCGTTGCGCACCGAGTCCGCGGTGAAGTCGATGGGCGGCTCCATCGCCGTGATCGCGACGAGCTGGAGGAGGTGGTTCTGGAAGATGTCCCGGATCGCGCCCGCGGCCTCGTAGTACCCGGCCCGCCCTTCGATGCCGATCGACTCCGCGACGGTGATCTGCACGTGGTCGATGAACTGGCGGTTCCAGATCGGCTCGAAGATGCCGTTCGCGAAGCGGAGGGCCAGCATGTTCTGGACCGTCTCCTTGCCGAGGTAGTGGTCGATCCGGAAGACCTCGTCCTCCGTGAAGTGCTCCTTGATCTCGGCGTTCAGCGCGCGTGCGGAGGCGAGGTCGTGGCCGAACGGCTTCTCGATGATCAGCCGCACCCAGCCGTCGGCACCGCGGCGCTTACCGATCTCGTCGACCAGCGTCGCGATCGCGCTCGGCGGGACCGCGAAGTAGTACATCCGGTTCCCCTGCGTCCCGTGCTCCTTGTCGAGCTCCGTCAGCAGCTCGGCGAGGTTGTCCTCGCCGACATCGTCGGAGAAGTCGAGCGTCGTGTACCGCATCCCGGCCGCGAGCTCGTCCCACGTCTCCTGCTTGAACGGATCGCGCGCGTGATCGATGACCGCCTGCTTCATCCGCTCGCGAAACTCGTCGTCGCTCTCTTCGCTGCGGGCAGCGCCGACGACGGCGAACTTCTCGGGCAGGAGCTTCCGCGACGCGAGCGCGTAAAGCGCCGGCAGCAGCTTCTTCGACGTCAGGTCACCCGACGCGCCGAAGATCACCAGGATGCAAGGGTCGGGGCGCCGCCGCAGGCGGAGCCCTTCCAGCAGCGGGTTCGCCTCGTCGATCGTCGTCGTCATTTGGCCGCCTTCACCGCGTGCCCGCCGAACTGGTTGCGCAGCGCCGCGTTGACCTTCGCCGCGAACGACTCGTCCTGTCGCGACGCAAAGCGCGCGAAGAGCGCGGCCGTGATCACGGGAACCGGGACGTCCTCGGCGATCGCCTCCTCGATCGTCCAGCGTCCCTCGCCCGAGTCCTCGACGTAGCCGCGGATCTTCTCGAGCTGGGAGCCCTCCTGCTCGAAGGCATTGTGGAGCAGCTCGAGCAGCCAGGAGCGGACGACGGAGCCGTACCGCCAGATGCCGGCGATCTCGTGCAGGTCGAGGTCGAACTCCGACGACTTCATCACCTCGAACCCTTCGGCGTACGCCTGCATGAGGCCGTACTCGATCCCGTTGTGCACCATCTTCACGAAGTGCCCGGCGCCCGACGGCCCGACGTGCGAGTAGCCGTCCTCGGGCGCCAGCGCGTGGAAGATCGGCTCGAGCCGCTTCGCCGTCGCCCGGTCGCCGCCGGCCATGAGGCAGAACCCGACCTCGAGCCCCCAGACCCCGCCGGAGACCCCGACGTCGACGAAGGAGATCTTCAGCTTGCGCGCCTCCTTGTAGCGGCGCTGCGAGTCGCGGAAGTTCGAGTTGCCGCCGTCGATGATCGTGTCGCCCGGGCTCGAGGATCTTCAGCAGCTGCTGAAAGGCCTTCTCGGTGATCTCGCCGGCCGGGATCATCAGCCAGACATGGCGCGGCGCGGCGAGCTGCCTCTTCAGCTCCCCGAGCGTCTTCGCCGTGGACGGCACCTGCGGGTCATAGGTCTTCACCTCATGACCGTGCTCCTCGATCCTCCTCGTCATGCCGCTCCCCATCCGACCGAGCCCGACCATTCCCAGCTCCATTCCTCAGCTCCCTTCGATGCGGATGCGCGCGACGCGACGGCCGCGCTCCTTGAGCGACTCGAAATCACCTGCCGCCTGTGCCCGGATCAGCTGTCCGAAGCCGAACGGCTGCCCGGGGATCGCCAGCTCGTCGCCGGTGTCGTCGACGACCTGAAGGTAGAGCCCCGTCGGCGGGCCCCCCTTGTGGAGCTGCCCGGTCGAGTGCAGGTAGCGGGGGCCGAAGCCGTGGGTGACCACGCACCCGGTGGCCTCGCGCGCCCGCGCGGCCAGCTCGAGCACCTTCGCCTCGTTGGCGGCTGTCGGGTTCACGAAGGCCTGGATGCAGACGTAGTCGCCCCGCTCGGCCTGGGCGTAGAGCTCTTCGGCCGACCCTCGAGGCTCGACGTCCGGCGGCGTGCCCCCGGCGAGCACCTCGCGGGTCTTGTCCTTCGCCGCCTGCACGTCGGGCTGGTCGAACGGGTTGATCTGGAGGATCGTGCCCGCGACCGCGGTGGCGAACTCCCAACGGAAGAACTCCTGCCCGAGCTCGTACTCGCCGGTCACGCGCACCTCCTGGGCCTGCCGGTCCGGCCCGTCGGCCGGCTCCTCGGGCGCCGGGACGAGACCCTTCCCCTGCTTCCCGGTCGACTCCGCCAGCAGCTGCTCGGCCCAGAGGCCGAAGCCGCCCGGATTCGGCCAGATGCAGATCTTGTCCCGGCCCTCACGCCAGCCCTCGCCGAGGGCGAGGCCGAGGTCGAGCCCCGGGTTTCCCTCCGCGAACCGGCACGCCTCCGCCATCTCCTGGGCGCGTTCGAGCAGGACGGTGACGTCGACGCCCATCAGGGCCGCCGGCACCATCCCGAAGGACGAGAGCGCCGAGTAGCGGCCCCCGATCGTCGCCTCGCCGAAGAACACGGCGGCAAACGACCGGTCGCGCGCGAGGCTCTCCAGCTCGGAGCCCGGATCCGTGATCGCGATCCAGTTCTCGCCGTCCGGATTCCGCTCCCAGAAGTAGTCGGTGTGCGAGCGGGTCTCGAGCGTCGAGCCCGACTTCGACGCGGAGATGAACAGCGTGCGCGACACGTCGATCGTCGCCTCGAGATCGCGGATCGCCTGCGGATGCGTCGTGTCGAGAACGTGGAACGTCTCCTGCTTGAACGTTCGCTTGATCACCTCGGGCGCGAGCGACGAGCCGCCCATGCCGAGCAGCACGACCGCGTCGATCCGGTCGACCACGGTGTCCGCGAACTGGAGCAGCAGCTCGACGTCCCCGGCCATGCGTCCCGGTTCGTCGAGCCAGCCGAGCCAGCTCGCTTCGTCGGAGCCGGTCCAGATCGTCGGGTCGCGCGCCCAGATGCGCTCGACGACCGTCTTGCTCATGCTGCGGCGAGTTGACCGCGCTTCGCGCGGATGCTGTCGACGATCGCGTCGAATGCGTCGGCGAACTTCTGGACGCCTTCGACCTCGAGCGTCTCGACGACGTCGTCGTAGTCGACGCCCACCTCGCGCAGTTCCGCGAGCAGCTTCTGCGCCTTGCCGACGCCCTTGAGGACCGTGTCGCCGCGGATCTCGCCGTGATCCTGGAACGCGCGAATCGTCTCGAGCGGCATCGTGTTGACCGAGTCCGGGCCGATCAGCTCCTCGACGTACATCACGTCGCGGTAGTCCGGGTTCTTCGTCGACGTCGACGCCCACAGGCAACGCTGCTTCCGTGCGCCCTTGCTCTCGAGGAAGTCCCAGCGGGGCCCGGAGAACGCCTGCAGGTAGTGCTGATAGGCGAGCTTGGCGTTCGCGATCGCCAGCTTGCCCTGAAGCTTCTTGTTGCCGAGGGCCTCGAGGCGCTTGTCCGCCTCGGAGTCGACGCGCGAGACGAAGAACGACGCGACCGACGGGACCTTCGACGGGTCACCGCCGCCCGCGACGAGCCGCTCGAGCCCGCGCATGTACGCCTCGACGACCGCCTTGTAGCGGTCGAGCGAGAAGATCAGCGTGATGTTGATCGGCGTGCCCTTCGCCGTGCACTCCTCGATCGCCGGGAGGCCTGCCATCGTCGCCGGGATCTTCACGAAGAGATTGTCGCGCTCGACTTGTTTCGCGATCCAGCGCGCCTGGTCGAACGTCTTCTCGGTGTCGTAGGCGATCCCGGGCTCGACCTCCATCGACACGAAACCGTCGGCGCCGTTCGAGGCGTCGAAAGCCGGCCGCAGCACGTCGCACGCGTTGCGGATGTCCTCCAGCGCGAGCCCGAAGAAGATCTCCGACGGGTCGTCCGTCTGCTTCAGCAGCTCCGCCAACTGCGCGTCATACGCGTCCCCCTCCGAGAGCGCCTTCTGAAAGATCGAGGGGTTGGACGTGACGCCGGTGACGGCGTCGCGCCTCATCATCTTCTTCAGCTCGCCGGACTCGATCAGGTGCCTCGAAAGCGTGTCGAACCAGACCGACTGGCCCCGCGCAGCGAGCTCATGCAGCCGTGACTTTGCCATCTTTCATCGTCCTTTCCATCTCTGCGACCTTCTGCAGGCGCGCCACATAGCGCTCCCCGCCGTTGAACGCCGCGTTCAAGAATGCGTCCACGAGCTCGCGCGCCAGCGACGGGCCGACGACCTCCGAGCCGAGACAGAGCACGTTCATGTCGTCGTGCTCGACGCCCTGATGGGCGCTGTAGGTGTCGTGGCAGATCGCCGCGCGGATGTCGACCATCTTGCAGGCGGCGACCGCAGCACCGACACCGGAACCGCAGACGAGCACGCCGCGCTCGGCCCGGCCCTGCTGGATCGCGTCGCCGACCTCGCGCGCCTTGTCGGGGTAGTCGATGCGAACCGCGTCGGTGTCGGTGCCGAGGTCGAGGACGTCGTTCCCGGCAAGCGCCTCGAGCACCGCATCGCGCAGGTGGACACCGCGATGGTCGAACGCGACCGCGACCTTCACAGGACCTCCACACGGGCGATCCTGCCCCCGTCGAAGGTGAAGCGCATCGGCAGAACGCGGCCGTCGGCGGTCACGCGCGCGACGGCATGACCGTCGGGGCGAACCTCGATCCCTTCGAGCTCCACATCGGGGAGCTCGCCTTCGAGGCAGAAGCCGGGCGCGACGAGCGCCAGGAACTGCTTGACCGCGTCCGACTCGGGGCTCATATGACCCGCTCGAGCAAGGCGGACGCTCGCGCGACCACGTTGTCGAGGTTGTAGCCGAACTCCGAGAGCACGGTCTCGCCCGGAGCCGACGCGCCGTAGTGCTCGATCGAGATCGAGCTGCCGCGGTCGCCGACCCACTTCGACCAGCCGAGCTCCACACCGGGCTCGATCGAGAGCCGAGCCCGGACGTCGGGCGGCAGCACCTCGTCGCGGTACTCCACCGGCTGCGCTTCGAAGAGCTCCCAGCACGGCATCGAGACGACGCGCACTGCGGTGCCCGCATCGGCGAGCGCGCGTCCCGCCTCGAGCGCCAGGGCGACTTCGACGCCGGTCCCGATCAGGATCAGGTCGGGCGAGGAGGACGACTCCCAGAGCGTGTACGCGCCGTGGTCGAGCATCGACGCGGGCGCGGTGCCACTGCGGTCGATGGTCGCCGTCTTCTGCCGGGAGAGCGCCAGCGCAACGGGGCCGTCGGTGCGCTCGAGGGCGACGTGCCAGGCTTAGGCCGTCTCGTTCGCGTCGGCCGGACGGATGAACCAGAGGAACGGGATCGCGCGGAGCGCCGCGTACGTCTCGACCGGCTGGTGCGTCGGCCCGTCCTCCCCGAGCCCGACCGAGTCGTGCGTCCACACCCAGAGCACGGGCAGCTGCATCAGCGCCGACAGCCGCACGGCGGGGCGCATGTAGTCGCTGAAGATCAGGAACGTCGAGCCGTACGGCTTCACGCAGCCTCCGTGCGCGGAGATCCCGTTCACGATCGAGCCCATCGCGTGCTCGCGGATGCCGAACGGGATGTTGCGGCCGGTCCACTGCGCGGAGAACAGGCCGGCGCCTTCGAACTCGGTCTTCGTCGACTCGACCAGGTCGGCCGCGCCGCCGATCATCGTCGGCACCGCATCCTTGAACGCCTGCATCACCTGCTTGCCCGCGTCCCGGGTCGCGACCTGCTCACCCGCCGCGAACGCAGGCAGCGTCCACTCGCCGATGCGGCCCTCGTGAGCGGCGTCCCACTTCTCGCGCAGATCGGGGAAGGCCTGCGACCAGATGTCGAACGACGCACGCCATTCGGTCTCGAGCTGCGTTGCCGTGGTCGACCGGTTCATGTGCGAATAGACCTCGTCCGGAATGTAGAAGTGCTTGTCGGGGTCCCAGCCGAGCGCTCGCTTCGTCGCTGCGACCTCCTCCTCGCCGAGCGGCGCGCCATGCGCCTTCGCCGTGTCGACCGCATGGGGCGCGGAATAGGCGATGTGCGAGTGGACGATCACGATGGACGGGCGCTCCGTCTCACCCTGTGCCTCTGCGATCGCGGCACGCAGTGCGTCGAGGTCGTTGACGTCGGCGACGTCTGGACGTGCCATCCGAGTGCCTCGAAGCGCAGCGCGCGGTCCTCGCCGAACGAGATCGCGGTCGTGCCGTCGATCGTGATGTGGTTGTCGTCGTAGAAGTAGATGAGCTTCCCGAGGCCGTTGGTGCCTGCGAACGAGCCCGCTTCGTAGGAGACGCCCTCCATCAGGTCGCCGTCGGAGCAGATCGCATAGACGCGGTGGTCGACGATCTCGTGCCCAGGGCGATTGAACGTATCGGCGAGAAAGCGCTCGGCGACCGCCATGCCGACGCCGTTCGCAAAGCCCTGTCCGAGCGGGCCGGTCGTGATCTCGACGCCCTCGGTGTGGCGGAACTCCGGATGGCCCGGGGTCGCCGACTGCCACTGGCGAAACCGCTTCAGCTCCTCGAGCGAGAGGTTGTAGCCCGTGAGGTGCAGGGCCGAATACTGGAGCACGCACGCGTGGCCGGCGCTCAGGATGAACCGGTCGCGGTTCGGCCAGTGCGGGCTCGCCGGGTTGCCGCGCAGGACCTCGCCGTAGAGCAGGTAGGCGAGCGGCGCAAGCGCCATCGCCGTACCGGGATGCCCGGCATTCGCCTTCTGCACGGCGTCCATCGACAGCGTGCGAATCGTGTCGATCGAGAGCTGTTCGATCTCGGTGGTCGCCAACAGTCCTCCTCGCGGTCGCGTACCGCGAGCGTAACGGCTAGAAGGTAGCGGCTGCGCCCGCTCGGATCTCCTCCTTGAGCGCGTCCTGCTCCTCGTCGTTCAGGCCCTGCAGCGCAGCCGCGATCACGTTCCCGCCCGCGAGAAAGCGGAGAACGGCGCGCTCCTCGTGGAAGTCGCCCTCGAGGGAGGTGTCGTCGTGCCCCTCGGCGTCGCCGAAGTACCTGAAGACCTCGCCGAACTCCTCGGAGAAGAACCCGGAGACCGAGTCGTAGCGGACGTCTTCGCCGGCGAGGATCTGCCCGAGCGTCGTGCCGTGGTACGCCGCGTTCGACCAGTGCTCGATGCGGCGGTGACGGCGGTAGAGCGGATCGAAGAACTCCGCGACGTCGCCGATCGCGTAGACGCCGGTCCGCGAGGTCTCGAACCGCTCGTCGACGACCACGCCGCTTGCGACCTCGAGCCCTGCGGCTGCTGCGAGCTCGACGTTCGGGACGACGCCGATGCCCGCGACCGTCAGGTCGGCGCCCGTGGGCACGTCGGTCGCGCCGAGGCGGAGGTCGACGCCGTGCGCGCGGAAGCGGTCGTGCAGCGCCTCGGACAGAGGCGGCGCCTGCAGCGGCGCGAAGACCAGCGGCTCGCGCACGATCTGAGTCACCTCGACCCCGATCGAGGTCAGCGACGCGGTCACTTCGCAGCCGATGAACCCACCGCCGATCACCACCGCGGTGCGGGCGCCCTCTGCGAGCCGTCGAAGCTCGACGGCGCTGTCGAGCGTGCGGAGGCCGACGGTCCCCTCGAGGTCACGCGGCCGCGCCCCCGTTGCGATCACGATCGTCTCGGCCGTCAGGTCGTCGAGCGAGGTGACGGTCTCACCCAGTCGGAGGTCGACGCCGTTCTCGGCGTACCACTCGTGCGGGTGCACGAGCGCGTCCTCGGGGTTCATCTCGCCGCGCAGCACCCGCTTCGAAAGCGGCGGCCGGTGATACGGCCCGTGCGGGTCCTGCGACCACATCGTGATCGCTTCGACGCCGCCTGCGTCCCGATAGCTCTCGACGAGCTTTGCCGCCGCGAGCCCGCCGCCGACGATCTCGATCATCTCTCCTCCTCGATTCGCATCTGTCTCTGCTGTTCTTCGCGGGCGAGCATGTGGATTGCCTGACGGTCGGCGCGCGGGTCGACCACGTGCGAGACCGGTGCCGAGGGGATTGTGACCCCCAGCCGCTCCAGGGTGACGAGTGCTGCGCCCCGGGCCGAGCCCTCGGGCGTCGCCGACACCTCGAGCGGGCGTCCCAGCACGTCGGCGAGCACCTGCACCCAGCCGGCGTTCGCGAGCAGCGCGCCGCCGGTGACGACGACCGAGCCGACGTCGCCGAGCGCGTCGAGCACGTCCGCGAAGCGATAGCAAACACCCTCGAGCGCGGCCTGCGCGATGTCGATCGGCGTCGTCGCGAACGAGAGCCCGCTGATCACGCCGCGGCGCGACGCGTTCCAGCCGAGCGAGCGCTCGCCGCCGAGAAAGGGCAGGAAGACGAGCCCGTGCGCGGCCGGCGGCCGCTCGGCGATCCGGCCGGTGTCGAGGTCTCGGAGCGTGTGCTTGAGCCACGCGTGCAGGTTGCCGCCGTCCGAGAGCGCGCCTCCCTCGCAGAAGCGACGTTCGTCGAGCCGGTAGAGAAAGAGACCCGGGCGCGGCGTCGCGGCCTCGGCGCGATAGACGACGCGTGCGGCGCCCGACGTGCCCATCGTCAGCGCGACGCGGCCGCGTTCGACGCAGCCGACGCCGGCGTTCGAGCAGGCGCCGTCGCCGAGTGCGGGGTAGACGCCGGCGACCGGCTCGTCGGAGACCCGTGGAAGCTGGGCGGGATCGAGGCCGACGGCAGCGAGCGTCTCGCCGTCCCACGCGAGCCGGTTGGGGTCGTAGAGGCCGTTGCCGCTGGCCATCGAGACGCTCGTGTGCAACTCGCCGGTGAGGCGGAGCAGGAGATAGTCGGCGAACGAGACGACGCGCGCCGGGCGGATCCCGGCGTCCGCGAGCCGCCGCAGCTTCGCCGGCCAGTAGGCCGGGTGGAGGAAACAGCCGGTCCGGCGGTGGTAGTCCTCCGGGTCGAGGGCCGGCGGGTCGCCGGCCGTGTCGCGCCAGGTGAGCACGGGCCCGAGCGGCCGGTCGCCGGCGTCGAGCGCGACGAGGGAGTGCCAGAAGCACGAGAGGGCGAGCGCATCGCCCTCACCGACCTGCGCGAGCACGGCGCGGCAGGCCTCCACCAGCCGGTCGGCGTCGTGGTCGTCGTAGGCGAGCCGCGCGTCGCCCGGTTCCGCCTCCCCGCCCTCGTCGTAGGCGACCGCCCGCACCGAGGAGGAGCCCACGTCGAGCGCCACGACCCTCAGGCGGCGACCTCCTCCGGGTCGAGCGGCAGGTCGAGCCGGAAGCAGGCGCCCGCGCCGGGCTTCGAGCGCACGTCGAGCGTTCCCCCGTGCGCCTCGGCGATCGCCTTCGAGATCACGAGGCCGAGGCCGGTGCCGGGGATCGCCTGCTCCGTGGCGGTCGACGAGCGGAAGAAGCGCTGGAAGAGCCGGTCCTGCTCGGCCTCCGGGATCCCGATGCCCGTGTCCTCGACCTCGACGACGGCGTGCCCGCCCTCGACGAAAGCCCGTGACGGTGACCCGTCCGCCGGCGGGCGTGAACTTGAGCGCGTTCGAGATGAGATTGCCGACGAGCTGCGAGAGCCGCTCCCGGTCGCCGCGTGACCGCCGGCACGGGCGCCAGCTCCGCTGCGAGGTCGAGGTCGCGCGACCTCGCGACCGCGCCGGCCGACTCCACCGCCTCGCGAACGACCTCGTCGACGTCGACCGTCGCCGAACTGCAGCTGCAGGCCGTTCGCGTCGAGCCGCGCGACGAAGAGCAGGTCGCCGACGAGCCGCTGCAGACGCTCGGAGCTGCGGTAGACGATCGCGAGGAACCGCTCCTGCTCGTCGGTGAGCTCGCCGGCCTCGCCTTCGCGGATCATCTCGAGGAAGCCCATCATCGAGGTCAGCGGCGTGCGCAGCTCGTGCGACACCGTCGCGACGAAGTCGTCCTTCAGGCGGTCGAGCTCGCGCTGCTGCGTGACGTCGCGCAGCGTCCAGATCCGGCCGAGGAACCGTCCGCGGTCGTCGAGCACCGGCGCGGTGAAGCCCTGGAAGACGCGCCCGCTGATCGTTGTCCTCGAACTCGTCGAACGTCGCCTCGTTCGGGTTCGTCGCGGAGCTGCTCCATCGCGTGCCGGTACTTCTCCGGGTCGGCCATGCGGTCCGCCACCGAGAGCAGGCGGTCGACGACCGGCCCGTCGAAGCTCATGCCCGAGCTCGCGCGTCAGCGCGATGAGCGGCCGGTTCGCGAGCTGCACGTTGCCGTCGGCGTCCGAGAGCAGGATGCCGTCGACCGTCGAGTCGAGCACGGCCCGCAGCACGTTCGCGAGGCGCTCGAGGTCGACGTTCTGCGTCGCGAGCTCACTGCTGTTGCCCGGCGAGCGAGCGCGACATCTCGTTGAACGGCGGACGCCAGCTGCCCGACCTCGCCGGCGCCGCCCTCCGGCGACCTCGACGCCGAGATCCTCCGGCGGCGACCTCGCCCGGTCGCGGCCGCGATGCGGCGGATCGGCGCGATCGCTGCGCGCAGGAAATAGCCGACGATGCCGCACGAAGAGCAGGATCGTGCACGACGATCCCGGCAACCCCGATCTCGACTCCGGCCCGTTCGGCGTCGGAGACGCGCTTCCGCTCGCGCGACGCAAGCTGGTTCTGGCGTTGCAGCTCGGGGTCGATCAGCGCGCGAATCGCATCGACCTGTCGCTTGCCGCCCTTCGTCGTCGATGCGCGTGGCGGCGCTCTGCCGCGAGGCCCTGGCTTGCCGGACGAGCGGGATCGACCACTGCGTGAGGTAGTCGCGCCACGCCTGCGTCGAGCTGCTGTCGCCCACGGCCCCGGCGCGAGGCTTTCCAGCAGCGCGCGACTCGGGCGGGAGCTGCCGCTGCGCCCGGCGCCAGGGCTGGAGGAAGCGTCGGGTCGCCGGTGATCACGTAGCCGCGCGTGCCGGTCTCGAGGTCGAGCACGAGCTTCTCGACCTGCGTGCCCGCCGACGACCGTCCGCTCGGCCCGCTGCTCGGCGCCGGTGGCGTGTCGGATCGGTCTGGAAGGAGTTGACGACAAGCACGAACTCGACCACGAGGAACGACGACGACGATCCCTCCGGCGATCAGGATCCGAGGGGCCAGGCCGAGGCGCATCGGCAGATACTTTCAAGGACGTGGCCGTCGTGATCGCATCCTCCCTCCGCAAGGAGCTCTCGGGCGGCGTCCTCTTCGACGGCGTCTCGTTCAAGGTCGAGCGCACCGACCGGCTGGCGCTCGCCGGCCCGAACGGCGCCGGGAAGACGACGCTGCTGCGCGCGCTGGCCGGCGAGGTGTCGCTCGAAGGCGGCGAGCTCGCGCTCGAGAAGGGCACGCGGATCGCCCTCCACGACCAGCGCCCGCCGGCCCAGAGCCGCCGTCCGCTGCGCGAATACGTGCTCGCGGGCACGGCCGACCTGGCCGCCGTCGAGGAGGAGCTGCGAGCCGCTCGAAGCAGGCGATGGCGGGCGGCGAGCACGACCCGGCGACGCTGCGCCGCTACTCGGAGGCGCAGGCGCGGCTCGAGCACGCGGGCGGCTACGACTGGCGCGACCGCGCCGCCTCGGTCGTGCGCGGCCTCGGCTTCACCGACGCCGACCTCGACCGGCCCGTCTCGACGTTCTCGGGCGGCGAGCTGACGCGCGCGTCGCTCGCGCGCTCGCTCGCGTCGCAGCCCGATCTGCTGCTGCTCGACGAGCCGACGAACCACCTCGACATCGAGTCGCTCGAATGGCTCGAGAGCATGCTGCGACGCTCGACGCGGCGGTGATCCTCGTCGCGCACGACCGCTGGTTCCTCGAAGCGGTGACGACGGCCGTGCTCGAGCTCGAGGGCGGCAAGTCGGTGTACTTCCCCGGCGCGTGGCACGTGTGGCGGCGCGAGCAAGCGGCGCGCGTCGATCCACCAGGCGAAGACCGCGGCGCGGCAGGCGGAGCAGATCGCGCGGCTCGAGCGCTTCGTCGAGCGCTTCCGCTACAAGGCGTCGAAGGCGAAGCAGGCGCAGTCGAAGCTCAAGCAGATCGACCGGATCAAGGCCGATCGCGTGCACGCGCCCGACGAGCGGACGCGCGTTCGCTCGGCTTCGAGTTCCTGAAGCCGCCACGGTCGGGACGCGACGTGGTCGTCGCCGAGGGCTCTGTCGCTGCGCGCGGGCGACAAGCAGCTGCTCGACGACGCGTCATTCGCGATCGAGCGCGGCGAGCACGTTGCGCTCGTCGGGCCGAACGGCTCGGGAAAGACGACGCTGCTCGAGACGATGCTCGGCCTGCCGCGAGCCGGCAGGCGGGACGGTGCGCCTCGGTCACGGCGTCGAGGTCGCGTACTTCTCGCAGCACGAGGCCGAGCTCGACGAGCGCGGCTCGGTGCTCGACGCGGCGATGTCCGGCACCGGCCTGAAGCGGCCCGGACGCGCAGAACCTGCTCGGCCGCTTCCTCTTCTCCGGCTGGGACGAGCACGAGAAGCCGGTCGCGGTGCTCTCGGGCGGCGAGCGGCGCCGGCTCGCGCTCGCGATCGTCGTCGCCTCGGGCGCGAACTTCCTCGTGCTCGACGAGCCGACGAACCACCTCGACCTCGAATCGCGCGAGTCGCTCGAGATCGCGCTCGAGGCGTTTCCCGGGACGGTGCTGCTCGTCTCGCACGACCGCGCGCTGCTCGACGCCGTCGCGGACCGGCTGCTCGCCGTCGAGGAGCGAGGCGATCGTCGTCGTTCCCCGGCGGCTGGGCCGACTACGCGCGCGCGCAGGCCGAGGGAGCTGCGGCTGCGCCCGCTTCGGCGCCGCCGCCCCAGCCGAAGGCGAGAAGCCGAGCGGGCACGGCGGCCGGCGAAGCCGAAGCCGACGGCAGCTCGAGCTCGTCGAGCTCGACGTCGCGCGTGCCGAGGAACGCGTCGCCGAGCTCGAGCAGAAGCTCGCGAGCGACTGGGGCGACGCGGCCTGCTCGCCGCCCACCGCGAAGCGCGCGAGGACCTGGCGGCGCTGCTCGAGCGCTGGGAGAGCGCCTTCGAGGAGGCGCAGACCGGTGGCGGTGGTGTCGGTGTCTGACACCTCGTCGCCCCTCAGCGCCCGCTCGTAGCTCAGCTCGAAGAGGTGTCTGACACCGTCTCGCTGCTGCCGCGCGCCTGTGCGACTGCGCGAATCGACGTCTCGGTGATCGGGTCGAGGACGAGGATCGCCTCGTCGGCGCCCGCGCCGCGAGCGCGCTCAGGTGCCCGGCGAGGCGGTCACGGGCACGGCCTCGACGTCGCGCGGCCGCTCGCCGGCGCTGTCGACCTCGACGAGCACGCAGGCGCTGCGCTCGATCTCGGCCGGGTCGCGGCCGGCGCGCTCGGCGGCCGCGGAGACCTCGGCGTTGTGCTGCGCGAACCCCTCGGCGGTGTTGCCGTAGTGCGTGAACCACGTGTTCCACGCGTCGACGTGCGGCAGCGCGATCGAGAGCATCCGCGGCGCGTTCGCGCCGATCATCAGCTTCGGCCGGCGCGCGGGCGGCGGCAGGAGCACCGCGTCGTCGACCGAGTGGAAGCGGCCCTCGAACGTCACGCGCTCGCCGGCGAGCAGGCGGCGGATGATCGTGAACGCCTCTTCGAAGCGCGAGACGTGGTGGTCGAACGGCAGCCCGAACGCGCGGAACTCCGTCCTGGTTCCAGCCGGCGCCGAAGCGCGGCGACGAGCCGGCCGCCGCTCAGCTCGTCGACGGCCGCCGCCTGCCGCGCGAGGATGCCCGGCGGGTGGAACGCGGTGCACGCGACGAGCGGGCCGAGCTCGACGCGCTCGGTGACGCCGGCGAGCCAGGCGAGCGTCGTCCAGCAATCCCACGGGCCGCGCTCGGCGCGCCCGTCGCCGCGGTAGAGCAGATGGTCGCCGACCCAGAGCGAGTCGAAGCCGCACTCCTCGGCGGCGCGCGCCATCGCCGCGAGCTCCGGCCAGCGCACCTCGCGCTCGACCTCCGGCAGCTGCACCCCGACCTTCATGGCGCCCAGAACGCCTCGAACGCAGGCGGGTCGGACGGGATCGCGGTGATCCGCTGCCAGACGCCGTCGACGTGGTCGATCAGCAGCACCTGGTCGATGTCGAGCTCGCGGCCGAGCCGCTGGCCTGTCGCGCGGTAGACGGCGCGCGCGTGCTCGTCGTCGGCGAGCGCCCAGCTCAGTTCGCAGCAGGTACGTGCCGTCGGTGAGGCGGCGCGTCTCGCGAAACAGCTCGAAGATGCGCTCGCGGCCGCGGTATTCCTGCGCGACCGGGACGGTGCCGTTGACGAGCCACACCGCGTCCTCGGCGATCACCTCGAACAGCGCGCGCGGATCGCCGCCGCGAAAGGCGGCGAAGACCCGGTCGATCCCGGCGAGGGCTTCAGCGTTCAAGCGGTGCGAGCGTCAGGCCGTAGCCGTCGAGCTGCGAGTGGTAGAGCTCGGCGAGCTCCTGGTGGCCCGACCAGACGATCGCCTGGCCGGTCTTGTGGATCTTCGTCGCGAGCGCCATGCCCTTGTCGTAGTCGACGCCGGGGATCGTCTGCGCGAGCGCAAAGGCGACGCCCTCGAAGGTGTTGTGCTGGTCGTTCAGGACGATCACGCGCCAGGCGTCGCCGGTGCCCGAGCCCGTACCGCGGCGTACGCGCTCTCTCGGCGGTGTCAGCGTCTGGGTCATGACGCATCGAATGTAGCGATCACGGCCTCGGCGATCACCTTCAGCGGCCGGCCCGACACCTGGCTCGCCTTGCGCAGGCGCGCGAACGCGTCCGCCTCGGTGAGGCCCTCCTTCGCCATCAGCAGCCCCTTCGCGCGCTCGATCGCCTTGCGCGCGGCGAGCGCGTCGGCGAGCGACTCGGCCTCCTCGCGCACCGCGGCGAGCTCCTCGTGCCGCGCGCGTGCGGTCGCGATCGCGGGCACGAGATCCTGCTCGCGGAACGGCTTGACGAGGTAGCCGAACACGCCCGCCTCGACGGCGCGGCTCACGAGCTCCTCCTGCCCGTACGCGGTCAGCATCACGATCGGGATCGGGCGCTCCTCGAGGATCCGCCTCGCGGCCTCGATCCCGTCGAGCTGCGGCATCTTCACGTCCATGATCGCAAGCTCGGGCTCGTGCTCGCGCGCGAGCGCGACCGCCTCCTCGCCGTCGCGCGCCTCGGCGACGACCTCGTGCCCGGACCGCTCGAGCAGGTCGCGCAGGTCGAGCCGGATGATGGTCTCGTCTTCGGCGATCAGGATGCGCATCGGCATAGACTCGCACGATGCTGCAGATCGCCGACGACGCAGTGGAGGCGCTCACGCAGATCGGAGCGCTGCGGATCACCGCCGAGGAGGTCGACGGCGAGGTCGAGCTCTCGATCGACGACGCCGGAGACCCGGAGGAAGGCGATCTCGTCGTGGAACGCGAGGGAGCGATCGTCTTCCTCGACGCCGCCGCCGCCGAGGTGCTCGCCGACCAGGTGCTCGGGCATGCACGCCCACGACGACCACTTCCACTTCAGCTTCGACGACCAGACCGCGTAGCTCACTCGCCGTCAGCTCAGCCAGGATGTCAGCCTGGTCGCGATCCTGCGTCAGACATGGTGAGCGTCTGCGCGAGCATCCACGGTGTGCCGTCGGGGTCGTAGAAGGTCGAGAGGCGGACCATGCCGGTGATCTCGTGCCAGTCCTCGGCCTTCACGTCGTGCCCGCGCAGGTAGGCGAGGGCCGCGTCGATGTCGACGACGCCGAACGTCGGGGTGATGTTGCCCTGCGCCACCGTCTCGGCCTGGCCGAGCCCGATGATGTAGCCGAACGGCGTCTTCAGCTCGCACCAGCCGTACTCCTTCAGCTCGTAGACGAGCTCGAAGCCGAGGATGTCGCGGTACCACGCGAGCGCACGGTCGTAGTCGCTGACGCCGACCGAGATGACGCTGTTCTCGGGGTTGTAGTCGATTCCCACGGGGCTCTCCTTGTCGTGTTCGATACCGTCCGAGACGCGTTTTTATACTACGTACTGTTCCATGTCAACCGACGAATTGATCGAGCTCTTTCATCACCGCTGGGCGCCGCCCGCCCTCGCGCTGCTCGGCGAGCGCGGCGGCGCCCGGTTCGTCGAGCTGCAACGGCGGCTCGACGTCGGCCGGGAGTCTCTGCAGCGCGCGCTCGCCGCCCTGAGCGACCTCGGCTACACGCGGCGGAACACCGGCTACGGCCATGCGCTTCGGCCGGAGTACGTCACGACGCCGGCCGGACGCCGTGCCGCGCCGATCGCCGCCCGCGTCATCGCCGCCGGCGACCCCGAGACGCTCCTCCGCAAGTGGTCGGTGCCCGTGCTCGCAGAGCTCGGCGAGCAGCGGCGGTTCTCCGAGCTGCGCGCCGGCCTGACCGGCGTGACGCCGCGCGCCCTGGCGCTCGCGCTCCAGGACCTCGAGCGGGCAGGCCTCGTCCGCCGCGAGGTGCTGCGCGACGCGGCCGCCCTCGTCGCTCTACCGGCCGACGGCCGCGGGCCGCCGCGTCCAGCGCGCGCTCGCAGGAAGCTAGGCCGGGAAGACGACCTCGGCGCGCGTGCCGTCGGCGGAGCTGAGGTCGAGCGTCCCGCGCAGCTCGTCGCGGACGAGGGCGCGCACGATCGAGAGCCCCGTGCCGCTCGCGACCTCGTCGGGCACCCCGTCGCCGTCGTCGGCGATCGCAAGCACGACGTCGCCGTCGCGGCGCGCCAGCTCGACGCGAACGCGATCGCCGCCGTGCTCGAGCGCGTTCTGCAGCAGCTCGGCGAAGACGAGCGCCAGCGCCGTCGCGCGGGCGCCGGGCAGCGACACCGGCTCGAGCTCGGACGGTCACGTCCTTGCCGCCGCCGACGCCCTGCACGAGCATCGCGCGCAGGCGGTCGATCAGATCGGCGAGCTCGACGTCCTCGTCGCGCCGCTCCGTCAGCAGCTCGTGCACCGCCGCGATCGCGAGGATCCGGTTCACCGAATGCTCGAGCGCCTCGCGCGGGTCGACGCGGTCGGTCGAGCGCGCCTGCAGCCGCAGCAGCGACGCGACGGTCTGCAGGTTGTTCTTCACGCGGTGGTGGATCTCTTGCGCGAGCACGCCGCGCATCACCGCGCGCCCGTGCTCGAGCGCGACGGCCGCGTGCGTCGCGATCGACGCGAGCAGCTCGCGGTCGGCGTCGGAGAACGGCGTCTCGCGGTCGGCGACGAGCTCGCCGATCTGGCGCCCGCGCCAGCGCAGCGGCTGCCGGATCGCGTGCTCGTCGGCGACCCCCTCGGGCCACGCGATCCGGCCGTCGTCGAGCACGAGCGCGGCGCCGGTCGCGGCGAGCGCGTCCATCGTCGTCTTCACGATCGCCTCGAGCGACTCCTCGAGGTACAGCGACTCCGAGACCGCCTCCGAGATGCGCGCGAGCGCCTCGAGCTCGTGCACGCGGCGCTGCGCCTCCGCATAGAGCTTCGCGTGCTCGATCGACTGCGCGACCTGCGCGGCGATCGCGAGCAGCAGCTCGACCTCGTCCTCGGTGAACGTCCGCGGCACCCGCGTGCGCACGTTGAGCGCGCCTTCGAGCGTCCCGTCGCGCGTGAGGATCGGCACCGCGAGGATCGACTCGTACTCGTCCTCCGGCAGGTTCGGGAAGTTCTTGAAGCGCGGATCGAGGTGCGCCTGCGACGCGAGCATCACCGGCGCGCGCGCCGCCGCCGCCGACCCGGTGATGCCCTCGCCGGGGCGCATCCGCGGCCGGCGCGACATCTCGTCGATGCGGCGTGCCGTGCGTGGCGCGCAGCACGAGCTCGTCCGCGCGCTCGTCGTAGAGGTAGACGAAGCAGGCGTCCGCCTCGAGCGCGTCGGCGACCTTCGTCGCGACGAGCGCGAGCACCTCCTCGAGGTCGAGGGTCGAGTTGACCGCCTCGATCGTCTCGGTCAGGAGCTTCAGATGCCGGTCGCGGGGTTCCATCCGCCTGCCAGCGTACGCTCGCCCCGTGGCGACGGTTCAGTGGCTGCTGATGCTGCACATCACGGCGGCGTTCTTCTTCGTCGGCGGCTCGGTCGCAGCCGGGATCCTCAACATGCTCGCGATCCGCGCCGAGCGCCCGAGCGAGACCGCGTACCTGCTGCGACTCGTCCGGCGTCACGCTCCCGGTGATCGGCATCGGCAGCATCGGGGCGCTGCTCTTCGGGATCTGGCTCTGGCACGAGCTGCGCTTCAGCATCGGCGCCGCCTGGATCTGGGCGTCACTCGTGCTCTGGGCGGTCGCGAACGCCCTCGGAGGCATCGGCGGGCGCCACCAGGAACGAGCGCGCTCGTACGCCGAGCAGCTCGCGGCGGCGGGAGACGTCTCGACGGACGAGCTGCGCGCGATCCTCCGCGACCCGAAGGGCAACGCCATCTCCTGGCTCGCGGGGGTCGCGACGCTCGGGATCCTCGTCCTCATGATCTGGAAGCCGGGCTCGTGATCGCCTTCAGCCGCCCGTTCTGGCCGCTCTTCCTGCATGTGCTCGGCGCGATGACGCTCTTCGGCGCCGTCCTCGCCGCGGTGATCACGTCGTTCGCCGCCGCGCGGCGCCCCGACCTTGCGTTTCTCCGCAAGGCCACGTTCTGGGCGCTCGTCGCCGGCGTGCCGGGCTACCTCGTCCTGCGCATCGCAGCGCAGGTCATCTACTCCGACGAGAAGGACGCCTTCGGCGGGAAAGACCCCACCTGGATCGGAATCGGCCTCGGCGTCTCCGACGCCGGGCTCTTGATCCTCCTGGCCGCGCTCGGCTGCGCCTACTGGTGGACGCGAAGCGGCAAGCCGCTCGCCGGCCGCATCGTCGCCGGCCTTTCGGCCGTTTACCTCGTACTGCTGGCGGTTGCCTGGCTTGCGATGTCGGGCAAATGGAACTGACGGCTAACAAAGAATTTACCCAGGAGAGGGAGTTTCCTCGCAGACGGGGAATAGGTTCCACGCCAGTGAGCGCACTCGCCATCGATCTCCGCCGCACCGCCGGGTTCCTCGTCGCAGACGCGCGCGGCCGTGTGGTCGGCACGGTGGAGTGCCCGATGTACGGCACCTCGCCCGAGATGCCGGACGCGCTCTCGGTCCGCTCCGGCTGGCTGGCACGCCGTCGCCGGATCGTGCCCGCCGAGTCGATCGAGCAGATCGACGACGGCACCAAGGTGATCGGCCTGCGCGTCGAGCGCGAGTCGATCCGCACCTTCCTTTAGCTCAACGCTGCGCGTTGATCTAGAGAACTCCCAGGTAGCGGTCGAGCTCCCACTGCGTCAGCTGGACGCGGTACTCGTCCCACTCCTTCCGCTTCAGCCGCACGTACGCGTCGAAGATGTGGTCGCCGAGCGCGCGCCGCATCAGCTCTGACGCGGCCAGCTCGTCGATCGCCTCGCCGAGCGTCTCCGGCAGCGAGACGATGCCCTGCTCGCGGCGCTCCTCGGCGGTCAGGTGGTAGAGGTTCGTCTCCATCGGCGACTCGAGCTCGTAGCCCTGCTCGATCCCCTCGAGCCCGGCATGCAGCAGCGCCGCGAACGTGAGGTAGGGGTTGCAGGCCGGATCCGGGCAGCGGATCTCGGCGCGCGTCGCCTGCTCGGAGCCGGGCTTGTAGAGCGGGATCCGGATCAGCGCCGAGCGGTTCCGCTGCGACCAGGCGACGTAGACCGGCGCCTCGAAGCCCGGGACCAGCCGCTTGTAGGAGTTGACCCACTGGGCGAAGATCGGCGCGAGCTCGCGCGCGTGGCGGAGCAGGCCGGCGATGAACTGCTTGCCGACGGGCGAGAGGTTGTACTGGTCGCTCCCGTCGAAGAACTGATTGCGGCCGTCCTTGAAGAGCGACATGTGCGTGTGCATGCCCGAGCCGTTCTCGCCGAAGAGCGGCTTCGGCATGAAGGTCGCGTAGACGCCGTTCTTCGCAGCGACCTCCTTGACGATCAGGCGGTAGGTGATCGTCTGGTCGGCCATGTCGAGCGCCGACGCGTAGCGCATGTCGATCTCGTGCTGTGAGGGAGCGACCTCGTGGTGGTGGTACTCGATCCCGATGCCCATGTGCTCGAGCGCGTTGATCGTCTCGTTGCGCAGCTCGGTCGCTGCATCGAGCGCCGTCATCGCGAAGTACCCGCCCTCGTCGAGCGTCTCGGTCGACTTGTTGTCGCGGAAGAGGAAGTACTCGAGCTCCGGGCCCGATGTTGAACGTGTCGAAGCCGAGCGACTGCATGCGCTCGAGCGCGCGGCGGAGCACGTAGCGCGGGTCGCCCACGTACGGCTGGCCGTCGGGCTTCACCACGTCGCAGATCATGCGGCCGACCTTGGCCTCGCCCTCGCGCGTCGGCATCAGGCGGTAGGTCGACGGATCCGGGATCGCGACCATGTCCGACTCCTCGATCGCGTTGAAGCCGGTGATCGACGAGCCGTCGAAGCCCATGCCGTCGTTCAGCGCGCCCTCGATCTCCGACGGGGTGATCGCGAAGCTCTTGAGGTGGCCCTCGATGTCGGTGAACCAGAAGAGGACGTACTCGACCCCTTCCTTCTTCAGCTGCTTGATCACGTCCTTGCGGGCCTCCGGATCGGAGGTTGCGCGGTCGTTGCTCTCGATCATCGCCATGTGCTCGAACTCCTCTCCGGATACAGAAATGCCCCAGGCACCGCCGCCTCTGCCTGCGCGGCGCGCCTGAGGCAGCGTCGCCTCAATACGAACGAGCCGAACCTATCAGGCTGGCAGCGGCCCTTGGTAGGTGAGCACCTTGTTCCGGTCGCGGTACCCGAGGCTGCGGTTCAGCGCCTGCATCGCCTCGTTGCCCTTCTGCGTCCAGGTGACGAGCTCGGCGACGCCGTTCTGCGCCGCCCAATGCAGCTGCGCCTGCTTGAGCGCACGCGCGATCCCGTGTCCCCGGTGCGCGCGCCGGACGACCGTCAACCCGTGCTCGGCCACCGCCGCACCGGAGCCGTGCTCCACCAGCCCCGCATACCCGACAGGCAAGCCGTCGACGAACGCGGCGAACGAGCCGCCGGGCCTCGTGGCCTCATCGCGCAACCACTCCTCGAGCGAATAGCTGACCTCGCCGGGCAAGGGCAGGTCGGCATACCCCTCCAGCGCGACCGGCCACACCGCCTCGAGCAGGTCCTCGCGGCGCCCCTCCAGCGAGACGAGCTCGACCCCGTCCGGGACGGCCGGCGGAGCCTCCTGGCCGACGGCGCGGGCCTGCTCGAGCTGGTAGTCGACCTCGCGGAGGCCGAACCGCTCTGCGAACGCGATCGAGTGCGGCTCGTCGGCGTAGACGAACGCATTCACCCCGTCGTGGCCGAGAGCCCGTGCGTGATCCGCGAGCGCGCGGAGGAGCGCCGTCCCGACGCCCGTGCCGCCGCGCCTCCGGCAGCACGCGCACCGCGATGAACGCCCGGCCGCCGAAGTGCGACGGAGCGGCGATCCCACAGCCGGCGAGCACCCCGTCGCGCTCGGCGAGCAGCAGCGTGCGCCCGGGCTCGTCGCTCGCGCGCAGCTGCCCGGCGCTCACGGGCTCGTTGGGGACGACGGTGCTCTTCAGCTCCGCCCAGGCGGCGAGCTCCGCGTCGGACTCGACGGGCCGCAGCTCGATCATCCGGAGCGCTTCAGCTTCCCGTGCTGCTTCGCGTACCGCTCGCCCGCGCGGAACACGACGAGGCCGAGCGGGATGGAGACGGTCCCGATCACGAGCAGCGGCCACACGTCGTCCCACTGCAGCGAGGCTCCATTCAGGATCATGTCGCGGATGCCGCGCAGCGCGTATGTGGCCGGCGAGATCTTCGCGATCCACTGCATCCACGTCGGGAGCACGCTCACGGGGTAGTAGACGCCCGAGACGACGAGCATCAGCCCCTGCGCGACGAACCCGAGCTGCGTCCCCTTCTCCGGCGAGATCAGCGGGAGGACCGCGGTCATCATCCCGACGCCGATGAACGAGATCGACGCGATGGCGAGCAGCGTGATCGCACCGCCGTAGTTGGCGTTCGGCACGTCGATGCCGATGAACGCGACCACCGCGACGAAGATCGCCGCGGCGCGCACGAACCCGTAGAGCACCGAGTAGATGCCCATGCCGATCAGGTGCACCGGCCGCGAGACCGGCGCCATGAACGTGTACTCGATCGTGCCCTCCCAGCGCTCCCACGCGACCGTCTCGGTGACGATCTCGAAGATGATCCCGAGGTACGCCCAGATCACCCCGCCGACGAGCAGCTGCGTCGCGAGCTCGTTCTGGGCGGCCGGGGGCAGGCCCACGCCGCGCGAGATGAACACGATCGTCAGCGTGTTCGCGATCGTCCAGAGCAGGAACGCGACGTCCCACAGGAAGTAGCGCTTCGTCAGGTACAGGTTGCGCTCGACGACGCCGTAGAGCCCGACCAGCTCGTTGCGGAACACGCGTCTGCGGCTGAAGGTCGTGTCGACGGCAGCCATCAGGCGAACACCTCCCTCTCCTCGTCCTCTTCCGTTTTCTCGTCCTCGAACGTGCGGCCCGTGGCGGCGAAGAACGCCTCTTCGAGCGTCTCGACGGCGTAGCGGTCCTTCACGTCCTGCACGGGCTCGAGGAAGAGCAGCTCGCCACGGTCGAGGAGGCCGATTCGGTCCGCGAGATCCTCGGCCTCGTTCATGTCGTGGGTGCAGAGCAGGATCGTCGAGTCGTGGCGGGCACGGATCTCGCGGATGAACGTCTGCACTTCCTGCTTCGAGCGCGGGTCGAGGCCCGTCGTCGGCTCGTCGAGCAGCAGGAGGACCGGCGAGGTGAGCAGCGCCCGCGCAAGCGCGACCTTCTGCTGCATGCCGCGCGAGAGGTTCTCCATCGACTCATTGCGGCGTGAGGCCGGGAAGCCGACGCGCTCCAGGATCACGGGGATCTTGGCATGCGTCTCGCGCGGCCCCATGCCGTAGAACCGCGCGGCATACGCGAGGTTCTCGGCCGCGCTCATCTTCTTGAAGAAGCTCGCCTCGACCGACACGCGGTTGACGAGCCGGCGGACAGCGCGAGCCTCCTTGAACACGTCGTGCCCGAACACGTGCGCAGTGCCTCCGTCCGGCAGGAGCAGCGTCGAGAGCAGGCGCACGAGCGTCGACTTGCCCGAGCCGTTCTGGCCGAGGATCGCGACGCACTCGCCGCGCTCCATCGCGAACGAGACGTCCGTCAGCGCGCTGCGGCGGCGCCGGCGGAAGCCCTTGCGGCGGGTGAAGACCTTGGAGAGATCACGTACGACGACTGCTTGTTGCGAAGACACACCATGCTCCTTGGGATCGTGAAAAGAAGACCGAACGAAGACGCACTGCTACCGCTAGAAGCGGTAGCGGCGGACGTCTGCGTTGGTGATCCCGGACATGGCAACGCGGCATGATATGGAAGGCGGCGCTCGCCCGCAAATCAGATTCGGTAATCGCTGGAATCAGGGCGCGGGACGGGACGCGGGTGCGGCATTGTTCAACGAGTGCGCGTTCGCCTTCCCATCGTCTTCGTCGCGGCAGTCCTCGCCCTGCCGTCGGCCGCGCACGCCGATCCGCGCCAGGTGAAGCCCGACCGCGCGGCCATCGACGCTCTGCTCGACAAGTTCATCCCTGCCGTGGTCGAGCAGAAGGACCTGAGGGCCGGCTGGGACCTGACGGGCGGCGTCCTTCGCGTGACGTCGCGCAAGCGAGTGGCTCCGGGGCAACACGTCCGTCCAGGCCTATCCGGCGAAGGGGACGCGGTTCCACGGCTACCTCGTCAACTACTCCTATCCGGGGGATGTCGGCTTCGACATCCTCCTCCAGCCCACGAAGCCGTCCCTCGGCGCCTGGTCGTTCCGCGCCGAGGCGCAGAAGCTCGGCGGCCGCTGGAAGATGACCAGCTGGTACCCCGTCGCGACGTTCGCGCCGCCCGCGCCGGGCAAGACCGCGCAGGTGGTCGGGCCGAACGATTTCGGCCCGGGGGCCCGGGGCACGAACGGCGGCTCGAGCCGCCTCGGCGCGTGGGCGCTGCTCGCGCCGGTGGGGCTGCTCGGCGCGATCGCGGTCGCGAGCGTCGGCTTCGCGGGCGTCCGCTGGCGGCGAAACCGGGCGAGGGTGCGCGAGCTCGAACGGCGGCTCGCCGCCTCCCGGTAGAGCAGACTGGCGGACATGAGCCACGACCACCATTCGCACGGCACGGATGCGGACACGGAGGTCCGGCCGCTTGCGATCGCGCTCGTCCTCATCCTCGTCTTCATGGCGGCCGAGATCGTGGTCGCTGTCTTCGCAGACTCGCTGGCGCTGCTCTCGGACGCCGCTCACATGCTCGTCGATGCAGCCGCGCTGGGGCTCAGCGTGTGGGCCGCGCGGCTGGCGCTGCGGCCGCCCGGCGGCCGCATGACGTTCGGCTTCCGGCGCGCCGAGATCCTCTCGGCGCAGGCAAACGGGATCACCCTGCTCGTGCTCGGGCTCGCGATCTTCGCCGAGGGCGTGCGCAGAATCGTCTCGCCGCCCACGGTGCACGGCGGCCTCGTGCTCGTCACGGCGACCGTCGGGGCCGTGGTCAACGTGCTCGCCCTCTGGCAGGTCGCCCGCGCGAACCGCGCGAACCTGAACGTCGAGGGCAGCTACCGGCACCTGCTCACCGACCTCTACGCCTTCGCCGGCACCGCGGTCGCCGGTCTCGTGATCCTGCTCACCGGCTTCGACCGGGCCGACCCGATCGCCTCGCTCTTCGTCGCCGCGTCGATGCTCGCCGCCGCGGTGCCGCTGCTGCGGGCGAGCGGCCGCATCCTCCTCGAAGCGGCCCCGGAGGGCCTCTCGCCCGAGGAGATCGGCTCGGCGGTGCGCTCGCACGCCGGGGTCACCGACGTCCACGATCTCCACGTCTGGGAGATCAGCTCCGGCTTCCCCGCGCTCTCGGCGCACGTGCTCGTCAGGCAGGGCGAGGATTGCCATGGGATCCGCCGCGAGCTCGAGGGAATCCTGCATGAGCGCTTCGGAATCGACCACACGACGCTGCAGGTCGAGCACGCCCAGGACGAGCTGCTCTCGATTCGCCCCTTGCGGAGCATCCACCCGGACCGATAACGTGGAAGGACGTGCGGCGCCTACGTTGGCGCGCGCGGAGGATCTCTTGATCTAGAGGCGATGGGGCCTCACGACTCTTCGGAGTCGTGGGGCCCTTTTTTTGTTGCTGCAACGTCGACACCGAGGAGGCAATGGAGTGATCAAGTACAAGCTCGAATACATCTGGCTGGACGGCTACGACCCCGTCCCGAATCTGCGCAGCAAGACGAAGATCGTGGCGTTCGCAGACGAGCCGGCCCTCGAAGATCTGCCTGTGTGGAACTTCGACGGCAGCTCGACACGGCAGGCCGAAGGCAGCAACTCGGACTGCGTCCTGCAGCCGGTCGCGCTCTTCCCCGACCCGGCCCGCCCCGGCGGCAAGCTCGTGATGTGCGAGGTCCATCTGCCCGACGGGGCCCCGCATCCGTCGAACAGCCGCGCCACGATCCCGGACGATCCCGACACGTGGTTCGGCTTCGAGCAGGAGTACTTCCTCTACAAGGACGGCGCTCCCCTGGGCTTCCCGCGCGAGGGCTATCCGGCGCCGCAGGGCGAGTACTACACGGGCGTCGGTTTCAAGAACGTCGGCGACATCGCGCGCGAGATCGTCGACACGCACATCGACCTGTGCCTCGCAGCCGGGATCAACCTCGAGGGCGTCAACGCGGAGGTCGCGAAGGGCCAGTGGGAGTTCCAGATCTTCGGCGAGGGCTCGAAGCGGGCCGCAGACGAGGTGTGGATCGCCCGGTACCTGCTCCTGCGCCTCTGCGAGCGCTACGGCGTCGACGTCAACTTCCACCCGAAGCCGCTCGGGATGGAGCAGGACTGGAACGGCTCGGGGATGCATACCAACTTCTCGACCAAGCACCTGCGCGAGGTCGGCGGCGAGGAGTACTTCGAGGCGCTCATGACCGCGTTCGACGAGTACAAGGGCGAGCACATCGCCGTGTACGGCCCCGACAACCACATGCGGCTGACCGGGCTCCACGAGACGCAGTCGATCGACAAGTTCAACTACGGCGTCGCCGACCGCGGTGCATCTGTCCGCATCCCGCACAGCTTCGTGTCGAGCGGCTTCAAGGGGTACCTGGAAGACCGCCGTCCCAATTCGCTCGGCGACCCGTACCGCATCGCCGGCCGGATCCTCCAGACGATCGAGACGGTGCCCGCCAAGGCCGCCGAGTCGTCCGACCGCGCCCGCGCGACCATGGCGGCATAGCCATGCACAAGGTCGAAGCGGTCGTAATCCGGGAGCGTGTCGAGACGGTGATCGACGCCGTCGAGCATGCCACCGGACATGTCGGCGTGACGGTGATCGAGGCAATCGGCCACGGCCTCCAGCGCGGCGTCACGCACGAGTACCGCGGCCGGGTGTTCGAGTCGCGGTTCTTGCCGAAGGCGTTGCTCGTGTTCGTGGTCGCCGACCCGCTCGTCGACGACGTGATCGCGGCCATCGTCGACGCAGCGCGCAGTGGGAACGAGTCGGGTGACGGGCTCTGCTGGGCCTCGCCGGTCTCTCATGTCATGCACAACCGAACGGGCGTGAGCCTGGAGGGGGTCGAGGTCGGTGCCTAAGAACCACGATCTGTTGATTGCGGCCTCGACGATCTGGGTCGTCATCACCGCAGTGCTCGTGATGTTCATGCAGGCCGGGTTCGCGTTTCTGGAAGCAGGCCTGACACGCATGAAGAACGCCGGCCACATCGCCGGCAAGAACGTCCTGATCTTCGGGATCTGCTCGATCGTCTACTACCTGGTCGGATTCGGCCTGGCGTTCGGCGACGGGAACGCCCTGTTCGGGACGTCGGGATTCGTCCCGTCGGTGACGCAGCTGATCAGCGTCGGGCAGAAGCCGTTCGACTGGTTCTCCGAGATCCCGGGCGCGGCCGGCTACCTCTTCGAGGTCGTGTTCGCCGGAGTGTCGCTCGCGATCGTGTGGGGGGCGATGGCCGAACGGGCGAAGCTCTGGGTCTACTTCGTCTTCGGCATCTGGTTCACGCTCACGTACTCGGTCGTGTCGCACTGGATCTGGTCGCCACACGGCTGGCTCTTCAAGCACGGGATGCAGGACTTCGCCGGCTCGACGGTCGTCCACTACCAGGGCGCGCTCGCAGCGCTCGCAGGCGCGCTCATCCTCGGCCCGCGGATCGGCAAGTTCGGGACCGACGGGAGAGCGAACGCCATTCCCGGCCACAACATCCCCTACGCCGTCCTCGGCACGCTGATCCTCTGGTTCGGCTGGTTCGGCTTCAACCCCGGCTCGACCCTCTCGGTCGACTATGGCGGCTTCGGCTACTTCGCCTACGTCGCGCTGACGACGAACATCGCCGCTGCGGCCGGTGCCGTCACCGGCATGTGCGTCGCGTGGGTCAAGCTCGGCAAGCCGGACATCTCGATGATGCTGAACGGCGCGCTCGGCGCGCTCGTTGCGATCACGGCGGCCTCCGGGTTCGTCGCTCCCTGGGCGGCGATCCTGATCGGGATCGGCTCGGGGTTCATCGCCGTCTTCGGCGTCATCTTCATCGAGCGCATCGGCATCGACGACCCGATCGGCGCCGTCGCCGTGCACGGCTTCTCCGGCGTCTGGGGCACGCTCGCGACGGGCATCTTCGCCGTGCCGCTGCTCGCCAAGAACCTCAACACGGGAACCGGCGGGCTCGTCTACACCGGCTCCTTCCACCAACTGAAGATCCAGGCACTCGGAATCGTCGCGGTCGGCGTGTTCACGTTCTCGACCTCGTTCGGCGCGCTCTTCGTGCTGCACAAGCTCTGGGGCATCCGCGTCGAGCCTGAGGTCGAATCCGGCGGGCTCGACGTCCACGAGCACGGCATGTGGGGCTACCCCGAGTTCTACATCCCGGTGCCGGGCGGTTACGGCACCGAGACGCACGGGCACCTCGTGTCGCATCCGCGGCCGCTCGCGGAAGCGAGCGTTGCGGCCCACGCCACCTCGCCGGGGCCTGCATGAACGAGGCACCTCGCGATCCGGAGCGGTGCACCTGCAGCGATCCGGTCGTCGTGGTGACAGCCACTCGGAAGGGGGCGGCCAGCAGCGTGTGCGCGCGCTGCGGCCGCCCCATCCGGCTCACTTTCTGAGGGCCGGCCTCACTGGATCGCGAACGTGACGGTGACGTCCGCCGTGACGTCCTGCGTGCCCGCCTCGACCGGCGTGCTCTCGGACTTCGCGGACGGCGACGCCGCCGCGAACACGGGCTGCTGCTGGGTCCCCTGCTCCGTCACCGACGACACCGGGCCGACGCCGAACCCGCCGGCGGCGGCCAGGGCGAGTGCCTTCGCACGCGCGTTGTCGACCGCCTGCTTCAGCGCGTCGCGGTACAGGGCGTCGCTGTCCGACACATCGAGCGAGGGGCCGGACACGGTGTTCGCCCCGGCGCCGACGGCGGCATCGATCAGGCTGCCGGCCGTGGGGATCTTCGTCTTCGCGGACACCGAGTTGTCGGCGGCGTACGCCGTGACCTTGCCCTGCGGGTCGGTCTGCGGGTAGAGCGAGACCTGCTGGGTCTGTAGCTCCGTGCCGCCGGCACCCTTGAGCGCGGCGACAACCGCATTCATGAGCTTCGCGTTCTGCGCGAGCGCTTCGGCAGCCGTCGCTGCCTGAGTGTGGACCCCGGCCGTGACCGTGGCCTCGTCGGGAACGGCGGTGACCACGCCGTGGCCGAGCACGGTGACGGAGTTGGACGGCGGAGTGGTGTCGCCGCGGGCTGCCTCGGGACGGCCGATCCCGGCGAAGGCGGCGAGGAGGAACGCCGCTGTGGCGGCGCCGAGCACGAGTGGAAGTGAGCGTCTCATGCCCTTCCTACGCCGCCGCCATGGTTTCCTGTCACACGGATGCGCTACGTCTTCGTCGATTGCCGCTGGGCGCTGGACGATCCGGGCCTCGGCCGCCGGGCCTATCTCGAGGCGCACATCCCGGGCGCCGCCTTCCTGGACGTCGAGCGCGACCTTTCGGGCCCGCCCGGCCCGGGCGGGCGCCATCCGCTGCCGAGCGCGGGGGGCTTCGCGGCCGCTGCCTCGCGCGCAGGCATCGGGGACGGCGTCTTCGTCGTCGCCTATGGGTCGCTCGGCGGCGCCGAGCGGCTCTGGTGGCTCCTGCGGCACTTCGGTCACGAGGCGTGCGCGGTGCTCGAGCTGGACGCGTGGCAGGGGCCCCTGCGAGGAGGTGAGGAGGCGGTCGAGCCCGCGCGCTTCGAGCCGCGCGAGCGGGTCGACGACACGATCGGCCGAGTGGAGCTTGCCGAATCGAACGACGAGCTCGTCGTGGTCGACGCGAGGCTCGGGGCGCGCTGGCGCGGCGAGGCGAACCCCGTCGACCGGGTGCCCGGGCGAATCCCGGGTGCGCTGAACGCGCCGTGGAACGAGCCGCTGCCGCCGCTCCCCGAAGGGGAGCTCGTCGCCTACTGCGGCTCGGGCATCACCGCGTGCGTCGTCCTCCACCGCCTGCAGCTGGACGGGCGCGAAGGCCGCCTCTACCCGGGCTCGTGGTCGGAGTGGGAGCAGGACCCGGCGCTGCCGGTCGAACGGTCCTGAGCTACGAGCCGGTCAGTAGCATCCGCTCATGGCCGGCGGCCCGATCGTTCGCATCGAGTACTGCGTCCCCTGAAGCGCGCGGCCGAACGCTGTCGGTCTGGCGGCGCGGATCCTCGAAGAGCTCGAAGGGCGCATCGGCGCCGTCGAGCTGGTCACGGGTGCGAAGGGCATCTTCGACGTTCACGTCGACGGCGACCTGGTCTTCACGAAGTCGATGCTCGGGCGCTACCCGGACCCCGACGACGTGCTGCCTCTGATCCGTTCGCGCCTGAGCCGGGGCCGGGCCTGATCCCTGCGCCCGGCGGCGAGGCTCAGGCGGCTGCGACGGACTTCGTCGACGTCGCGTACGGCGCCAGGTAGCGCTCCCAGAGCTGCGGGATCTTCGGCGTCGCGAGGCGGATGAAGAGCACGGGTGCGGGCGGACGCGGGTGCACCGTCGGCTGCATCTGGATCTCGTGCGGCAGGCGGTTCCCCTTGCGGAGGTTGCACGGCGCGCACGACGTGACGACGTTCTCCCAGCTCGAGTCGCCGCCGCGGGAGCGCGGGATCACGTGGTCGAGCGTCAGCCGCCCTCCGGCGTTGCCGCAGTAGACGCACTGCCACCCGTCACGGGCGAAGAGGGCGCGGCGGGAGATCTTCCGCTGCACGAGCCTCGGGACCCGAACGTAGTGCACCAGGCGAATCACGTGTGGCCACCGGTACGTGTTGGTGGCCGAGCGAAGTGGTCGATCCAGCTCCTCGACCACCTCGGCCTTGCCCTTGTAGACGAGAACGTGGGCGCGGCGGAGCGAGCACACATTGAGCGGCTCGTAACTCGCATTGAGAACGAGAACCTGCTGCACCTTGCCGGGAATGTACCCGACTACGCGGCCGTGAAGCCCAGCGCCGCCAGGCACTAGCGGCCCATCGCCCGTTCGACTGCTGGTGTCTGACACCGGGCCCGCGGTTCGAGACCGTGCTGCACCGCGAAGGTGTCAGACACCTTTTCGCGGCGAGGGACGCTACCGCCGCTCGGGCACGGGTGTCAGACACCAGCACCAGGGCCAGCGTCTGCGCTAGCGGCCCATCGCCCGTTCGACTGCCTCGAGCTCCTCCGGGGAGAGAGCGACCGACGCGCGGCCGCGGTCGAGCTCCTTCATGTAGATCCGGGCGTAGTCACGGCCCTGGATCGCGGTGATGACGATCCCGCTGCGGGCCGCGTCGAGCAGCACCAGCGACGCCGACTGGTGGCCGCCCGTGTCCTCGTAGGCGTCGTAGCGGACGATCGACGTGTTCATCATCGTGCCGTCGACGCGGCGGTCGACGCGCGCCAGGCCCGCCGCGACCTCGTCGACCGCGCGGTGCAGATCGTCGATCCGCCCCTGCAGCGAGACCGAGAAGTCGACGAGATCCTTGCGGCCGCCGCCGAGCAGCACCCGCTGCGCGTCACGAACGCGGCGCACCTTGACCCACGCCCACCAGGCGAGCCCGAAGCCAATCGCACCGACCACTGCAGCCGCGATTGCGACCGCGAAGGCGACTGTCGCGCTCACATGCACTACGGAAGCGAGAAGATCGCCGGGAAGCTCGCCTTGTTGTTGTCGGTGTTGTGCTCGCCGGGCACCGTCGCGACGTCGACGTTGATCTGCGTCTTCTGCGCGAACGGCACGGTGCCGAGGTTCGAGAACGTCACGGACTTCTCCTGGCCCGGGTTGATCAGGTCGACCGTCTGGGTCTTCACGATCGCGCCCTGGGACTTCTGGATCGTGAGGGTCACCTTGATGCCGACCTCCTGCGAGTCGCCCGAGTCCGCGATCGTGACGACGAATGCGAGATCGGTCGTCGCGGTGATCGTGTTCTCGGTGGTCTGCGACAGCACCTGGCCGCCGGGCAGGACCTTCACGTTCACGATGTTCGTCCCGTGGATCCCCGTCGGCGTCCCACCGGTGGACGCGCCCCGTAGCCGCTGCAGCACGAGTGCCATCGAGCGCTCCGTGATCAGGTCGCGATTCGTCACGAAGTTCGAGTCGGGCGGGACGACCCCGCTCACGCCCTTGCTCTTTCAGCTCCACCTTCGAGGGCTCGACGAAGAAGTCGTCCCAGATGACGTCGGATGCGAGCAGCCGGTCGGCCTGCTGCGCGAGGATGGCGGCGTCGCCGGTCGCCTTCGAGCTCGCCGTCGCGCCGAAGGTATTGGCGAGGCCCTGCACACCGCTGACGCGCAGCTGCAGCGCCTCGATCACGTGCTGGTGCTCGAGGCGGAGCGGCCCGGGCGCCGAGATGTCCTGAGCGGCGGTGACGTTCTGGCGCTCCTGCTCGGCGATCCCGGAGAGCTTGCTCTGCAGGTCGGAGACCTTCACCCCCGGCGTCGTCAGGGCGCTCGCCACCGACGCGCCGTTCTCCGCCGAGCTGCGGGCAATCGTGCCGACCTTCTCCATGTAGTGCTGGTAGGAGTCGTGCTTCGAGGTCGAAGCGCACGACTGGAGCAGGAGCCCGAAGAAGACCAGGATGGCGACGATGAACGCGATCAGCGCCAGCAGCCGGAGCAGCGGCGTGAGGCCCGGCCCCGAACCGAGTGGACGGCGCGGCGGCGAGCCGCCCCGGCCGCCGCGGCGCGGCATCCTCACCCGGGAGGTCGGCTGAGCCTCCGTGGTTGCAGGCTCCTCGTCGAAAAAGTCGAATTGGATGTCGTCGTCGCGTGGGTCCATGGCTCGGCCGAATCTACCGCGTTCTTTCGCGCCGAGCAGGGATTGTCCTGGCCGCCACGTACAAGCGCTCAGTGTCTTCGGCTGCGCTTCAGCATGACCTCTTCCTCGGCCGTTACCGGCCGCTGCGCCCCCTCGGCTCCGGCGGGCATGGGCCATGTGTGGCTCGCGCGCGACGAGAAGAGCGGCCTCGACGTCGCGCTGAAGATCGTCGCCCGCGAGGGCAAGTCCGGCCACAGAGCCGAGCGCGAGGCGCGCGCCGCAGCGTCGCTGCGACATCCCCACTGCCAGCGCATCCTCTCGCTGGCCCGCGACACCTCACACGTCTACATCGCCTACGAGTACATCCCGGGCCGCACGCTGCGCGAGGCGATGCGGGCGGGCGAGCTCGACGACCAGGGCGCGATCGAGGCGGCCGCTCAGATCGCAGAGGCGCTCGCCCACGCCCACGGCAGGGGAATCGTCCATCGTGACGTGAAGCCGGCGAACGTCCTGCTCGCCGAGTCGCCGGGGATCGACGTGCGGCTGCTCGACTTCGGCCTCGCGCAGATGGCGGAGTTCGACACGCTCACGGCGCTCGGCGACATCCCCGGGACGCTCGCCTATATCTCCCCCGAGCGGCTGCAGGGCCTCACCGCCACGACCGCCGCCGACGTCTGGGGCCTCGGCGTGCTCCTCTGGGAGGCGCTCGCCGGAGAGCATCCGTTCTGGGGCGGCGACATGGTCGAGACCTCGCAGCGCATCCAGCGCGGCGCGCCGACCCTCGAGTCCCGGCGGCCCGACCTGCCCGCGCATCTGCTCGCGACGGTCGCGAGCGCCCTCCTCACGAGCCCGCAGCGGCGGCCTGGCGCCGAGCGGCTGGCCCAGGAGCTGCGCTCGCTGCCGAAGCGCCGCCTCCGCAAGCCGGGCGGCTCCACGCCTTCGGCCCCCGTTCCCGTCCGCGCGAAGGCCGTGGCCGGCGAGCGCCTGCTCCCCGCCGCGCTCGCGGGAATCGCGTCGGGCTGGATCGCGACGCGGCTGCCGTTCTACCCGGCCCACTGGCCCCTCGGCGCTCGCCGCAGCCGGCGCGGCGCTCGGCTTCGCCGCCCCACGCGCCGGGCTCGTCTTCACGCTCGCCGTGGCGTTCTTCCCCCTGGCCAACATCTCGCTCGGGCTCGCGCTCGTCTATGCGGCGCTCGCGGTCGGCTGGACGGCGCTCACCTGGAAGGACGCCCGCGCGGGCTTGCTGCTCGCCGCCGGCCCGCTGCTCGCGCCGCTCGCCGCGCTCGGCTTCCTGCCCGCGGCCGCCCAGCTCACGCGGGGCCACGCCCGCCGCGCCGCGACCGCCGCAGCCGCAGTCCTGCTCGCCGCGGTGGTTGCGGGCCTACGCCACGCGCGGCTTCCGTTCGACGGCTCGCTGCCGCCGCTCGGGCTCGGCGTGGCGGGCTCGAACCGCCCATCCGCCGTTGCAGGTGCGCTCTGGGCCCAGCTCGCAGCCCACCCGGAGCTCGTCGCCGAGGCGGTCGTCATCGCCGCAGCCGCCGTGGCGCTCCCGTACGTCCGCCGGCGCGGCCCCTGGCCCGCGGCGGCATTCGGCGCCGCCTTTCTCGCCGCGACCGCGCTGGCCGCGCCGGCGGCAGCCGTGCTGCCGCTCGTGGCCGCAGCCTGGCTGACGGCCGCCGCGCTGGCCCTCGAACCACGTCTCTAGACTGGCCGCAGCCGGGAACAATCCACGGCGCCTATGTCTGTTCTCCGAAACATCGAATCGAAGCTCGAGTCGCTCTTCGAGGGCGTGTTCGGCCGCGCGTTCCGCACCAACGTCCAGCCGGTCGAGCTCGCACGCAAGCTGATCAAGGAGATGGACGACCACCGGAACGTCTCGGTCTCGCGGGTCTACGTCCCCAACGAGTACACGGTCTTCCTGTCCCCGGGCGACCGCGAGCAGTTCTCGAGCTACGAGCTGCAGCTCACGGACGAGCTCGCGGAGTACCTCGCGGAGCATGCGCGCCGCGAGAACTACGTGCTCCTCACGCCGCCGCGCGTGGAGCTCGACACCGACGAGGATCTGGACGTCGGCGTCTTCGGCATCGCCACGCGGATGGTGCAGACGGGGAAGGCGAAAGCCGACGAGCCGTTCAGCCAGGCGGAGGCGGGCGCGACGATGGTCTACAAGCCGACGGCCGGCCCGCAGGCCACGGAGGCCGCGTCGCCCGTCGACCTCGGCATCGAGCGCGAGATCGTCGTGCTCACGTGGGACGGGCAGCGACACGAGATCGGGAAGCGCCGCGTCGTCCTCGGCCGCTCGAAGGACGCCGATCTCCAGCTCGCCGATCCGAACGCCTCCCGCCGGCACGCCGAGCTCCGCCAGGAAGGGGCGACCTACTGGCTGATCGACCTCGACTCGACGAACGGCGTGGAGGTGAAGGGCAAGCGCGTGAAGCGGGTGAAGCTGGAGGACGGGACACGCTTCACGATCGGCTCGACGGAGATCACGTTCACGCGGGAGACGCCGTAGTGCCGCTTGCGTCGGCGCAGGTCGAGACGACGCTCGTCTTCCTGAAGATCGGCTTCCTCGTCCTTCTCTATCTCTTCATCTGGCGCATCGTGCGCTCGGCTGCACGCGACCTGCGCCTGCCTCAGGAATCGATGATCCTCGCACCGCAGCAGGCGGCCGCCGCCGGCCTCCTCGCGCAGCCTTCGGCACGCGAGCTCGGGCGGCTCGTGGTGCTCGCGAGCCCCGTGCTCGAGCAGGGTGACGCCTTCGCGATCGACTCGCATCCGCTGACGATCGGCCGTGGGTCGAACAACGACATCGCTCTCCCGGCCGACGAGTACGCCTCGACCCGACACGTCCGGTTCGAGCCGCGACGCGACGGCGTCTGGATCGAGGACATCGGCTCGACGAACGGCACCTTCGTGAACGGGATCCGGCTGACCCGCGAGCGCAGGCTCGCGCCGGGCGACGTCGTGCGAATCGGCGAGACCGACCTGAGGTTCGAGCCGTGAGGATCGCGCAGGCGCATGCCGCGACCGACCCGGGCCGCAAGCGGCGCCGAAACGAGGATGCGTTCGTCTGCCGGCCGCCGCTGTTCGCGATCGCGGACGGCATGGGCGGAGCGCAGGCGGGCGAGGTCGCGTCGGGCCTCGCGGCGGCGGCGCTGAAGGAGAGCGACGCCAACGGCGGCGGCGAGAGCCGCGTGATCGAGCTGATCCAGGAAGCAAACCGGCGCGTGCACGAGCGCGCGACGAACGACGCGGCCGCCGCCGGGATGGGAACGACGATGACCGTCGCGCTCGTCGGCCCCGACGGGCTCGTTGCGATGGGTCACGTCGGCGACTCGCGCGCGTACCTCTTCCGCGCGAACCGCCTCGAGCAGATCACCGACGACCACTCGCTCGTCGCCGAGCTCGTCCGCCGCGGCGAGCTGTCGCCCGCCGAGGCCGAGGTGCACCCGCAGCGCTCGGTGATCACGCGCGCGCTCGGCACCGACCCCGACGTCGACGTCGACGCGTTCTCGATCGAGTCCCGGCCGGGCGACATCTTCCTGCTCTGCAGCGACGGGCTCTCGTCGATGGTCGACGGACGCGCGATCGAGGAGATCATCGCGCAGCATCGAGACGACCTCACGGTCGCGACGGATGCGCTGATCCGGGCGGCGAACCGCGGCGGCGGCGAGGACAACATCACGGCGGTGCTCTTCGAGCTCGCCGAGGACGACCCCGGCGCCACGGTCGAGGCTGCGGCCGAGCCGGACGAGGAGACGCGCGAGGTGAGGCCGCGCGACCTCGACGAGGAGGAGACGCTGCACCCCGAGGACGGGATCGCACCGCCACCGCCTCTGCCGCCGACCGTCGACACGATGATCGTGCCCGTCGCGGAGCTCGAGGCCTCACTCGCCGGGCCTGCGGAGCCCGTGGTGCCGGCGGTGGAGCGCGCGAGCTTCGGCAGGCACGTGCTCGCCCTGTTCGTGATCGCGATCCTCGTCGCGCTGATCGTCGTGCTCGTCGTCTGGGGGCTCGCCCGCTGACCTACCGGAACCGAGAGCTCCTCTACCTGGGCGTCGTCGGCGTCCTGACGGGCATCGGCTTCGCATCCGTCTACATCGCGCGGCAGGCCGTCGTCAGCTGGGGCTCGCTCGGCTATGCCCTGTTCTTCCTCGCGCTGTATCTCGCCGCGCACGTCGTCGCGCGCATGACGGTTCCGAACGCCGACCCGTATCTGCTTCCGATGGCGGGGCTCCTGACTGCGGTCGGCGTGACCGAGATCTACCGGCTGGGACCGAGCGACGCGTTCAAGCAGGGCCTCTGGATCGTGATCGGCGTCGCGCTCTTCGCCTTCACCCTCTTCCGTCTCCGCGGCGACTACCGGTCGCTCGAGCAGGTCAAGTACGTCTTCGGCGTCTCGGCGATCGTGCTGCTCTTCCTGCCGCGCGTCCCTGGGCTCGGAACGACCGTGAACGGCGCGCGACTCTGGGTCCACTTCGGCACGTTCACGTTCCAGCCGGGCGAGCTGGCGAAGATCTGCCTGATCGTCTTCCTCGCCGCCTACCTGCGAGAGAAGCGGGAGGTGCTCGCCCAGGGCCGTCTGAAGGACGTGGGGCCCCTGCTCGTGATCTGGGGCGGCACCATGCTCGTGCTCGTCTCGTCGAACGACCTGGGCTCGGGCCTTCTCTACTTCGGGATCTTCCTCGCGATGCTCTACATCGCGACCGCGCGGCTCTCGTACGTGGTCGTGGGCATCGGGCTGTTCCTCGCGGGCGGTGTCGTCGCGTACAAGAACATCAGCCACGTCAACGAACGCGTCACGATCTGGCTGCACCCGTGGACGGCGCAGAAGGTGTTCTGCCCGTCGACGGGTGGGCTCTCACTGCGCCAGGACTGCCAGAGCTATCAGCTCGTGAAGTCGCTCTACTCGATCGGCAACGGCGGCTTCGGCGGCGCCGGCCTCGGCAAGGGGACGTTCACGACCACCGACGGGCATGCGTTGATCCCGTACGTCAACAGCGACTTCATCTACTCGGCGCTCGCGCAGGAGCTCGGACTGGTCGGCGTCGCGGCGCTCCTGCTCGTCTTCATGCTGTTCGTCGCGCGCGGGATGAAGATCGCGCTCCAGGCCGACGACGGCTTCTCGAAGCTGCTCGCGGCGGGCCTCACGTTCGGGTTCGCCTTCCAGACCTTCATCATCGTCGGGGGCGTGCTGCGGATCATCCCGCTGACCGGGATCACGCTGCCGTTCGTCTCGTACGGCGGCTCGTCGGTCGTCGCGAACTTCGTCCTGCTCGCGGGCCTCCTGCTCGTCTCCGACCGGGCGAACGCATGAACCGCCAGATCTCGCGGGTCGCCCTGCTGTCGCTGCTCCTCCTCTCGGCGCTGATCGTTGCGACGACGTACTGGCAGGTCTGGGCAGCGCCGGGTCTCGCGGCGCGCCAGGACAACGCGATCGAGCGCGTCGCGCAGTTCCGGATCAGGCGCGGCCTGATCTACGCCTCGGACGGCAAGACCGTGCTCGCGGCCAACCGCGCGGTGAAGGCGGGCGGCCAGACGCTCTACTTCCGCCGCTACCCGACGAACGGCTTCGCGTCCCAGACGGTCGGCTACTCGACCCAGGGCCGGTCGCGCGCAGGGCTCGAGCGGTCGCAGAACGCGTACCTGACCGCGTCGAACGCGAATCTCGGCACGATCTGGGACAAGTTCGGAGACTCGCTGAAGGGCACGACGATCACGGGCAACAACCTCGTGCTCAACCTGCACGTGAACGCGCAGAAGATCGCCGAGACCGCACTGCGCGGGAAGTGTGGAGCTGCGGTGGTGCTGAACCCGAAGACGGGCGCGGTCTACGTCATGGCTTCGTCGCCGACCTACAACCCGAACCTGATCGAGTCGCCGAACGGCTTTGCGAAGATCCTCCACTCGCCGAGCGCGTGCCCCGGCTCGTCGTCCGCGCTGCTCAACCGCGCCACCCAGGGGCTCTACGCGCCGGGCTCGACCTTCAAGACGGTGACCGCCGCCGCTGCGCTCGACGATGGCGTGTACACCACGGCGTCCCGCTTCGACGACCCCGGCTACTGCGTCGAGTACGGGAAGCAGGTCTCGAACGCGCTCAACGCCGACCAGACCGCCGAGGCATACGGCAACGTGAGCTTCCTCCAGGCGTACCAGCACTCCATCAACGCCGTCTTCTGCAACATCGGCAAGACCCTCGGCGCCAAGCGCGTCCTCGACAAGGCGAAGGACTTCGGGTTCTACTCGAGGCCGCCGGTCGAGCTGCCCGCGAGCGAGGTGGCGCCGAGCGGGCTCTACAACTTCTCCAAGGGCACCCTGTACGACAACCCGAAGCTCGTCGACCCGGGCCGCCTTGCGTTCGGCCAGGAGCACCTGCTCGCGACACCGCTCCAGATGGCGCTCGTCGCCTCCGCCGTCGCGAACAACGGGACGATCATGCAGCCGCATTTGCTCAAGGTCGTTCGCGCGCCGTCGGGCAAACTGGTCACACGCGTCCACCCGCAGGTCTGGAAGCACGCGATGAAGCCTTCCACCGCCGCGATCCTGAACACGTTCATGCAGGCCGTCGTGACCGGAGGCACCGGCACGGCCGCCGCGATCCCGGGCATCAAGGTGGCGGGCAAGACGGGCACCGCCGAGACCGGCGAGAGCCATGTCTACACCGCCTGGTTCATCTTCTTCGCGCCCGCCGACAACCCGCAGGTCGCCGGCGCGGTCGTGCTCGAGCACCAGGTCAACGGGTTCGGAGGCTCAGTCGCGGCCCCGATCGCCAAGCAGCTGATGCAGGCCATCCTGCCCGCGGCGTCGAAGGGGTAAAGCCGGACCCGTATGACCACGTCAGACACCCTGATCGACCGGATCTTCGACCGGCGCTACGTGATCAAGCGCAAGCTCGGTTCGGGCGGGATGGCCGACGTCTATCTGGCCGAAGACCAGGAGCTCGGCCGCCGCGTGGCGCTGAAGCTGCTCGACGAGCGACACGCGTCCGACGAGCAATTCGTCGAGCGCTTCAGGCGCGAGGCGCAGAGCGCGGCGGGCCTCAACCATCCGAACATCGTCTCGATCTTCGACCGGGGCCGAGCCGAGGGCACCTACTACATCGCGATGGAGTACCTCGACGGGCGGACGCTGAAGGAGCTGCTCGTCCGCAACGGCCCGACGCCGATCCCGATCGCGATCGACTACGCGCGGCAGATCCTCGGCGCGCTCTCGTTCGCGCACCGCAACGGGATCATCCACCGCGACATCAAGCCGCACAACATCATCGTCGGCACCGACGGCCGCCTGAAGGTGACCGACTTCGGCATCGCGCGCTCGGGCGCCTCGCAGATGACCGAGGCCGGCTCGATCGTCGGCACGGCGCAGTACCTCTCGCCCGAGCAAGCGCGCGGTGCGCCGGTCGATCCGCGCTCGGATCTCTACTCGCTCGGGATCGTGCTCTACGAGATGCTCACCGGGAAGGTGCCCTTCACCGGCGACACGCCGGTCGAGATCGCGATGAAGCACCTCTCGCAGGTGCCCGAGCCGCCGTCGAAGCTCCGCCCCGAGGTGCCGCACGATCTCGACGCGGTCGTCATGCGCGCGCTCGCGAAGGACCCGGACCAGCGCTACGCCTCCGCCGAGGAGATGGACGCCGACCTCGCGCGGGTCGCGCGCGGCGTCGCCGTCTCGCGCGAGACCGAGGAGGCGATGACGCAGGTCATGTCCGGCGCGGGCATCAGCGCCGCGCAGACGATGGTGGCGAGGCCGCGCGCCGTCGCGGCGCCGCCCGCGCCACCGGTCTACCGCGCCCCGACGCCGTACTACGACTACGAGGAGCGGCCGCGCGGCCGCGCGGTCTGGCCGTGGCTGCTCGCGCTCGCCCTGATCGTCGCCGGCGCCGCGGGCGGCTGGTTCCTCTACATGAAGATCCAGGACCAGCTGAACACGAACCAGCCTGTCGCCGTTCCCGACGTGACCCTGCTCCAGAAGGACCTCGCGAGCCAGAAGATCCAGCAGGCGGGGCTGACGCCGGCGTCCTCCACGCTTCCAGCGACACGGTGCCGAGCGGCCAGGTGCTCGACCCAGGACCCGGGCGGCGGCAGAAGATCGGCAAGGGCTCGACGGTCGACGCTGACGGTCTCCACCGGCAAGCCGAAGGTGCTCGTCCCAGACGTGCGCGGGCAGAGCGTGACCGAAGCGGTGACCGCGCTGGCGCAGCTCGGCCTGAACTCCGAGAGTCACCCGTGTCTACTCGACCGAGCAGCCGCGACACGGATCACGGGCCAGAACCCCGCGCCGGGCGAGCACGTGCTGAAGGGCTCGGACGTCCGCATCAACGTCTCGCGCGGCGCGAAGCCGGTGACCGTGCCCGACGTGACGGGCCAGCCGTTCGCGAATGCGCGAGTCGGCGCTAGGCGGCCGGGCTTCGTCGTGACGCGGGTCGACATCCAGTCCGACACGGCGGCCCAGGGCACCGTCGTCTCCGAGGACCCGCCGGCGGGCACGCAGCGTCTCGACGGGCTCGAAGATCACGCTCTCGGTCTCGAAGGGCCCGGCCACGACGCAGGTCCCTGACGTGACCGCAGCAGCCCAGGCGCGACGCCGACGTCGATCCTCGCAGGCGCGACTTCACGGTCGCGTCGATCTTCGCAGCCGGTGACCGACCCGACCCAGGACGGCGATCGTGATCAGCCAGAACCCGGCGGCGGCACCGCGGCCAGGACCGGACGCGCGTCGTGACCATCACCGTCGGCCAGCTCCAGACGGGTCCCCGCCGGCGACGGCAGCACGACGACGACACGACGCCGCACGACCCGACACCGACTCCCCCGTGACGCGGCGATCGCCGTCGTCCTCGGCGGCCGCTCGAGCGAGCACGACGATCTCGCTCGCGTCCGCGCGCAGCGTGATCGACGCGCTCGAGCGCGGCCGGGCACGAGGTGCTCACCGTCGCGATCGACCGCTCCGGGGCCTGGCAGCTCGGATCGGGACGGCACGCCGGAACTGGTTCGCAGATCGAACCAGGTTCCGGCGAACCCGGTCCGGGCTCGCCCGGCTTGCCGTCGCGAGAGGTCGCGGCGACGCTCGCGGACGTCGACGTCGTCTTCCCGGTCCTGCACGGGCCGTTCGGCGAGGACGGGACGGTGCAGGGGCTGCTCGAGCTCGCCGGCGTGCCCTACGTCGGCGCCGGCGTGCTCGCCTCCGCGCTCTGCATGGACAAGGACGTCTTCAAGTCGGTGCTGCGCGACCACGGCATCCCGGTCACGCAGAACATCACGCTGCGACTCGGCGACGAGCCGCGCAACCCATTCGGCTATCCGTGCTTCATCAAGCCGGCGCGGCTCGGCTCGAGCGTCGGGATCACGAAGGCGCACGACGAGGGCGAGCTGCGCGCCGGCGTCGCGCTCGCGTTCGAGCACGACGAGAAGGTGCTCGTCGAGCAGTTCGTCTCCGGTGTCGAGGTCGAGGTCGGCGTGCTCGGCAACCGCCGCCCGATCGCGTCGCTCCCGGGCGAGATCGTGGTGACGCAGCAACGAGTGGTACGACTACGAGGCGAAGTACGACGAGGGCGAGATGGACCTCGTCGTCCCGGCGCGGCTCACCGACGAGCAGATCGAGCGCGCGCAGGAGCTTGCCGTCCGCGCGTTCGTCGCGACCGACTGCGAAGGCATGGCGCGCGTCGACCTGTTCGTCCGCGACGACGGCGAGGTGCTCGTGAACGAGCTGAACACGATCCCGGGCTTCACCTCGACGAGCGTGTACGCACGCCTCTTCGAGGCGTCGGCATTCCGTACGCCGAGCTGCTCGAACGGCTCGCCGACCTCGCCGTCGAGCGCTTCGAGCGCCGGTCGCAACTCCGGTACTAGGTCGCGCTGACCTCGTTGATCCGCACCGAGTCGTAGGCCGGCGGGAGGCTCGTGATCCAGATCAGGTAGTAGCGGTGCGTGTCGCCGTGGATCGCATACTGCGTCCGCCTCGTCGCCGACTGGGACGCCGAGACGGTGGCGTGGAACGGCCCGCCGGCCGAGTCGCCGGCCTGGATCACCGCGACGAAGCCGGGCGTCTCGTGGCGAAGCCGAGATCGTGCAGCTGCACGGGCTTCCCGGCGTCGAGCACGAGCCCGACGCCCGGCTTGCCGAGCTGGGCGAAGGTCGCGTTGTAGCGCTCGGTCTCCCAGAAGGTCGCAGGATTCCCGTCGGTCGCCTTCGGCGCATCGGCGTTGTGCTCCTGGCCGGGCGGCTTTCCGTACGGGTCGTACGCCGTCACCGCCTGCAGGTGCGGCACCGCTCCGCTCGGAGTGCCGGAGCCTCCACCGCCGCCCACGCCGGTGCTCGACGTCACCCATGACGGCGCGCCGTCGATGAGCAGGTAGGCGCCCACGGCGCCGATCGCGATCAGCGCGCACGAGCACGACGATGAGCGGCCACGGGGACGGGCCACGGCGGCGGGCATGCACCGCGGCGAGGCGGCGCTGCACGGCCGCCGTGACCTGCGTCGCCCTCGCACCTCCGCGAGGCATGTCTCGAGCTCTGCGCAGAAGTCGCCCATCGTCGGAAGCGCGCCTGCGGGTCCTTCGCCATCGCACGGTGCACCGCAGCCTCGACGCGCGGCGGCACGTCGGGTCGTCTCTCGCGGATCGACGGCGGCTCCTCGTTGATGTGCCGCATCGCGACCGCGACGAAGTTCTCGCCGGGGAACGGCACCTCGTCCAGCAGCATCTCGTAGAGCACGACCCCGAGCGAATAGACATCGGTGTGCTCGTCGACGGGCTGCCCCTGCGCCTGCTCGGGCGCGATGTAGTCGGAGGTGCCGAGCACGGTTCCGGTCTGCGTCATCCCGTGCTGGACGTCGAGCGACGCGCGCGATGCCGAAGTCGGTCACCTTCGCCTGGCCGTTCCCGTTCAAGCAGGACGTTCTGCGGCTTCACGTCGCGGTGGATCAGCCCCTGCTGGTGCGCGAACGAGAGCCCGCGCGCGATCTGCATCGCGAGCTCGAGCGCCGTCGCGACCGGGACGCGGCCGTCCCGCTGGATCAGCCGCTTCAGGTTCTCACCCTCGATGTACTCGAAGACGATGAACTGCCGGCCGTCGTCCTCGCCGCGGTCGATCACGGTGACGATGTTCGGATGCGAGAGCGTCGCGACCGAGCGCGCCTCGCGGCGGAACCGCTCGACGTAGTCCTCGTCGGCGGAGTACTGGTGGTGCAGGATCTTCAGCGCGACCTTGCGGTCGAGCAGCCGGTCATGCGCGCGGTAGACGCTCGACATGCCACCGGTGCCGACGAGCTCCTCGAGCTCGTAGCGACCTGAGAGGACTTCGCCGACCATCGGCGGTCCAGGGTACCCCGATCCGTTCGGAACTAGAGCGCTGCTGTGAGCGCGTCTTCCCAGACCTGGAGCGCCTCTTCGAGCTCCGAGTCCGAGATGACGAGCGGGACGAGCACGCGGATGCAGTTTCCGTGCACGCCCGACTTGAGGAGCAGCAGGCCGCGGGAGAGCGCCTCCGCGACCACGCGGGAGGCGAGGTCGGCCGCCGGCACCTTCGTCGCAGGATCCTCGACGAGCTCGATCGCGAGCATCGCGCCCAGCCCGCGGACGTCGCCGACCTGCGGCAAACGCGCCTGCCAGGCGTCCATGCGGGCGCGCATCGTCTCGCCGAGCGCCGTCGAGCGCTCGACGAGCCCCTCGTCCTCGATCACGTCGAGCACCGCGAGCGCCGCCGCCTGCGCGACCGGGTTGCCGACGAACGTGCCGCCGACGCCCCCTTCGACCGGCGCGTCCATGATCGCGGCCTTGCCGAGCACGCCCGAGAGCGGCAGCCCCATCGCGATCGACTTCGCGACCGTGATCAGATCCGGCTCGACACCGAAGTGCTCGATTGCGAAGAACCGCCCGGTGCGCGCGAAGCCGGACTGCACCTCGTCGCAGACGAGGACGATCCCGTGCTCGTCGCAGATCGCGCGCAAGCCCTGCATGAACTCCGTCGTCGCAGGGATGAACCCGCCCTCGCCCTGCACGGGCTCGACGACGATCGCGGCGACGTCCTCCGCGGCGACCACCGTCAGGAAGGCGCGGCGCAGGGTGGCGAGCGCCTCGGACGCCGACGGGCCGCGGTACGCGTTCGGGAACGGCACGCGATAGACCTCGGGCGCGAACGGGCCGAGGCCCGCCTTGTACGGATGCGTCTTCGAAGTGAGCGCGAGCGACAGCATCGTCCGGCCGTGGAACGCACCTTCGAAGCCGATCACGGCGTGCCGGCCCGTGAACGCGCGGGCGAACTTGACCGCGTTCTCGACCGCCTCCGTGCCGGCGTTGAAGAAGGCCGCCTTCGCGGGCCCGCTGAACGGCGCGAGGGCGAGCAGCCGCTCGGAGAGATCGGCGTAGACCTCGTACGGCACGACGGTGAAGTCCGTGTGCGAGAAGCTTGCTCGAGCTGCTCCTGGGCCGCCGCGACGACGTGGGGGTGGGAGTGACCGACGTTCAGGCAGCCGACGCCGCCCGCGAAGTCGATGAAGACGTTGCCGTCGACGTCGGTGATCGTCGCCCCGCGCGCCTCCGCGGCGACGACCGGGAAGGTGATCGCGAGCGGCGAGGCGACGCTCGCGGCGAGGCGGTCGAGCACCCCGCGCGACCGGGGCCCCGGCACCGAGGTGGTCAGGCGAATGGTGCGGACGACGGCCATGGCACCGAGATTAGCGCACCTGCGCGGCCGCCTGTATGGCTGCATACGGGCGTTTCAGCTCCGGTTCGGACGGCGCGCCGGCGACGTGTTCGCTAGCTTGCGCGCGTTCGACCCACGACTCGACACTCGCTGACCTCCTCCGACACCCCACGCGCCCACACCTGGTGGGCCCGCACGCAAGCGGACGCGGGCGGCGAGCTGCTCGTCGCCTACTTCAGCATGGAGTTCGCTGTCGACGCGGGCCTGCCGATCTACTCGGGCGGGCTCGGCGTGCTGGCCGGCGACCACCTGAAGGCGGCGGCGGATCTCGGCGTGCCGCTCGTCGGCGTCGGTCTCTTCTACCGCGGCGGGTACTTCGTGCAGGGGCTGAGCGACGAGGGACGGCAGACCGAGGTCTACCAGGGGGTCGACCCCGAGGCCGCCGGCCTCGTGCGCGAGCCGGTCACCGTCGAAGTCGACCTGGCGGGCGAGACCGTCACGGCCGCGGTGTGGCGCTGCGACGTCGGCTCGGTGCCGCTCTACCTGCTCGACGTCGACCTGCTCACCGACGCCCTCTACAGCGGCGACCGCGAGCACCGGATCCGCCAGGAGCTGCTGCTCGGCGTCGGCGGCGTGCGCGCCCTCGCGGCACTCGGGCTCGAGCCGACCGTCTTTCACGTCAACGAGGGGCACTCGGCGTTCCTGACGATCGAGCGCGCCCGCGAGCTCGTCGAGGCCGGCGAGAGCCCGAGCGCGCGCTCGAGCGGGTGCGGCGCTCGACGATCTTCACGACCCACACGCCGGTCCCCGCAGGCAACGAGGTGTTCGACGAGGGGCTCGTCCGCCGCTACGTCGGCAACCTCGCGAGCAGGCCGGCCTCTCCGGCGACGCGCTGCTCGCCCTCGGGCGCACCGACGGGACAGACGGGTTCGGGCTGACGCCGCTCGCGCTCCGGCTCTCGGCAGCGGCCAACGGCGTCTCGGAGCTGCACGGCAGGTCGCGCGCGAGATGTGGGCGTCGCTCTGGCCCGGCGGGGAGGCGCAGATCGGGCACGTGACGAACGGCGTGCATCTCGGCACCTGGCTCGCCCCGGAGCTCGACGCGCTGCTCCGCACCGTCGGAGTGCGCCCCGAGGCGCCGCCCGACGAGGCGGGCTGGGCGGCCGCGCTCGAGCTCGACATGGAGGCTCTCTGGGACGTGCACGCGGGCGCTCAAGGCGCGGCTCGCCGGCCTGACCGGGTTCGACCGCGACCGGCTGACGATCGGCTTCGCACGGCGGTTCGCGACGTACAAGCGCGCCGGCCTCGTCTTCTCGGACCTCGAGCGGCTGCTCGCTCTGCCCGTCCAGATCGTCGTCGCCGGCAAGGCGCACCCGCAGGATCGTGAGGGCAAGGACGTGATGCAGCACGATCGTCGAGCTCTCCCGCGACCCGGCCGTCGCCGGGCGCGTCGTCTTCCTCGAGAACTACGACCTCGCGCTCGCGCGCGCGATCATCCCCGGGTGCGATGTCTGGCTGAACACGCCGCGGAGGCCGCACGAGGCGTCGGGGACGAGCGGCATGAAGGCCGCCGTGAACGGCGTGCTCAACCTCTCGGTCCTCGACGGCTGGTGGGCAGAGGCCTACGACCCGGCGGTCGGTTGGGCGCTCGACGGCACCTCCGACGAGGCCGACACCGAGCAGCTCTACCGCGTGCTCGAGGAGCAGGTCGTTCCGCCCTTCGAATCGCGCGACGACTGGGTCGAGCATGATGAAGAGCTCGATCGCGATGCTCGCGCCGCGCTTTTCGATGCAGCGCGCGGTGATCGAGTACACCGAGCGCTACTACCTTCCGGCCTCGGACGCCGAGGAACCTGGTTCGGTGTCTGAACCAGGTTCCTGAGTCTCGAAGCGGCGCCGGCCTTACCGTTACGCCTCGCTGGTTGCCTCGGGCGCGTCGCCGAGCCGCTCCAGCAGCTCCTGGACGTTCTTCAACTCGCCCTCGAGGTGCTGCTGGTAGCCCTGCAGGCGCTCGACCAGCTGCTCGCGGTTCGGGAAGCCCCGCCGGCCGAAGCCGCGGAAGCCGCGCCCGCGACCCTCATGCTGTCCGTGTTCGTGCTGTCCTCCACACATATGCTCACCCCCTCTCGTATCCTTCGACAATAGTTATCTCACAATAACTTTTATCACATGACGAATATTCCCGGCGACGAGCTCAGCGAGCTCCGGCAGCTCCTGCGTCGGATCATCCGGGGCTCCTGGTCGCGCCGCCGGCCCACGCCGGAGCTCCTCGAGCTCGTCCGCGGCGACCCCCCACTCGGCCGCCGGCACGTCGGCGTGCTCGCCCACGTCGCGGCCGAGGGCGAGCGGACGGTGGGCGAGATCGCGCGCGACCTCGGCCTCTCGCTGCCCGCCGCGAGCAAGCTCGTGGGTGAGCTCGAAGACCACGGCCTCGTCGCCCGGCGCGAGGACCCCGCCGACCGGCGGCGGACGGTCGTCTCGCTCGACGGCGAGACAGCGAAGCAGGTGCTCGCGTGGCTCGGGCGGCGCAACCAACCGCTCGAGTCGGCGCTCGCAACGCTCGACGGCGGACGAGCGGCGCGCGTTCCTGAAGGGCATGCGAGCCCTCGCGGAGGCCCTGATGGAAGAATCAGGCCGTGGTCCTCTCCGACATCACCATCGCGCGGCACATCGACGAGGGCCGCATCGGGATCGACCCGTATGACGATTCGCTCCTCCAGCCCTCGAGCGTCGACGTGCGCGTCGATCGCTACTTCCGCGTCTTCCACAACGCGCGGTACGCGTTCATCGACGTCAAGCAGCCGCAGGAGGAGCTGACCGAGCAGGTCACGATCGACGACGACCGCCCGTTCATCCTGCATCCCGGCGAGTTCGTGCTCGGCTCGACGCTCGAGCGCGTCACGCTCCCCGACGACCTCGTCGCGCGGCTCGAAGGGAAGTCGTCGCTCGGCCGGCTCGGGCTCTTGATCCATTCGACAGCGGGCTTCATCGACCCGGGCTGGGACGGGCACGTCACGCTCGAGCTCTCGAACGTCGCGAACCTCCCGATCACGATCTACTTCGGGATGAAGATCGGGCAGATCTCGTTCATGCAGCTCTCCGAGCCGACCTCCACGCCCTACGGCAGCGCGTCGCTCGGCTCGAAGTACCAGGGCCAGCGCGGCCCGACGCCCTCACGCTACTGGCAGAACTTCAAGACATGAAGATCCTCGTCACCGGCGCGACAGGCTTCATCGGCCCGAAGGTCGTGCACGCGCTGCGCGCCCAGGACCGTGACGTGCGCGCGCTCGTGCGCCGCCCCGAGCGGGCGACGCAGCTCGCGGGCTGGGGCGTCGAGCTCGCGACGGGCGACCTCACTGACGCGGCGAGCCTCGAAGCCGCAGCGCAGGGCTGCACGCACGTCGTGCACCTCGTCGCGATCTTGACGGGGCAGCCGGCCGACTTCCAGCGAGTGATGACGCAGGGCACGAAGGACCTCGTTGCCGCAGCCAAGGCCGCGGGCGTCGAACGATTCGTCCTCATGAGCGCGCTCGGCACCAGCGAGGCGGCGAAGGACACCGTTCCGTACTACGCGGCCAAGTGGGCCGAGGAGCGCGAGGTCGCCGGCTCCGGCCTCGAGCACACGATCCTCCGCCCGAGCTTCGTCTTCGGCCGCGACGGCGGCGCGCTGCCGCTCTTCATCAAGCAGGTGCGCTACTCGCCGGTCGTGACGGTGATCGGAGACGGGAGGCAACGGTCGCAGCCGATCTGGGTGGACGACCTCGCGCAGTACGTCGCGCTCGCAGTCGACGACGCGCGCGCCGCGAACCGGACGCTCGAGCTCGGTGGTCCCGACACGGTCGACTGGAACGAGCTCTACCTCCGGATCGCGAAGGCGCTCGGCAAGCGCCGCCGCCTGCTCCACGTGCCGTTCGCCGCCGCGCGGGCCGGCGCCCGCCTGACGGAGCGCCTGCCCGGGGCGCCGCTCTCGGTCGACCAGGTGACGATGCTCCAGGGCGCCGACAACATCGTCTCGGCGAACGACGCGGCCGAGACGTTCGGCTCCCGCTCGTCTCGCTCGACGATCAGCTCGCGCGCGCTTGATGTGGAATTGCGTGCTTGCGGGGATGGCTCAGCCGCCAGTGCGCGTGCATTTCACGTCAAGCCTCTAGGCCCGCGCGAGCGCGACGAAGGCCGCCGCAACGGCATCGTCGATCGCCTGCGGCACGGGCACGACGCACGACGCGGCTCCGACCTCGCCGTTCGCGACGGCCTCCAGGCAGCGCGCCTGCAGCGCGAAGCCCAGGTCCATCGACTCGATCGAGTTCCCGAGCGGACGCGGGCCGGCAAGGTTGACCATGTGCCCGCCCGCGAGCACCGTGACGCGGCCTCCCGCCGCTGCCTCGATCCCGGCAGCGTCGATCTCCCATGGGAAGTGCCCGGCGTTCGCGAGGATCGCCCCGTCCTTCAGCAGCGGCTCGTCGGCGGCGGTGACGACATTCTGCGCGCCGGTGACGGTGACCACGATGTCGGCGGTGCGGAGGCCCTCGTCCCGCTCCGGCACCAGGAATCCGTCGAGCATCGCCTCGAGCCGCGCCACCGGGTCCGTCTCGACGACCGAGACGACCGCGTACGCGTTGCGGAAGTTGGCCGCGACGCCCTTGCCGCACGAGCCGTAGCCGAAGACCGTCACCCGCTTCCCGTTCGTCGCCTTGTTCGTGATCCGCAGGAACGACTCGAGCACGCTCTGGCCCACCGCATGCCGGTTCTCGGCGAACTGCTTGATCGGGCTGTCGTTGATCACGAGCACGGGCAGCCCCAGCCGGTCGCGGAGCGGCGCGAGGCGCGTCCGGCCCGACGTCGTCTCCTCCGTGCCGCCGAGCAGGCCGCTGTACGGCTCCTCGAGGAACCGGACGAAGAGGTCGCCGCCGTTGTCGAGCAGCAGCTGCGGCTGCGCGCGGACGACCTCCCAGAGGTAGCCGTCGTGCTCGGCGGGATCGCTCGTCGGGCCGCCGACGACCTGGACGCCGCGCGCAGACACATAGTCGATCGCCTCCTGCTGGGTGGTGTTCAGGTTCCCGGTCGAGACGAGCTCGGCGCCGCCACGGCGGAGCGTCAGCAGAAGCGCCACGGTTTTCGGCTCGAGGTGGATCCCCGTGCCGATCGTGAGGCCCGCGAACGGGTGCGTCCGGTCGAACTCCTCGCCGATCGCGGCGAGGAGGCGGCAGTTCGCCAGCACCCAGTCGATCCGCGACACCAGTCCGATTACAGCAAAGACCGGTGAAAGACGAAGGGCCCCGTGAGGGGCCCTTCGGTCCGAATACCAGCTTGTACTTCGTAGAGGCGTTTCCGGCCGATCAGCACGATGGCTGTTCTGCGGCGCGTTTACGCGAGTCCCCCACGCTGGCTAGGCGATTCCCCGTCAGGTCCCGGGGACACACCTCTACGAGCTGGTACCTCCACTGCCCGTACTTGAAGTCTCCAACGCCGGACCACCTCCTTTCCGCGGATACCGAGAATCTAGCTGATGGGGGAGGACGGATAACGGAATGTGCGGAAATCGTGGCTACGATTGGGCGCGCGCCTGCCAAGGCGCCGCCAGACCGACTGCGGCCGGGGGGTTCGAAGAGGGGTCTTCGTGAAGAGAGTGGTGCTCATCATCGGCGTCGTGTTGGCGCTTGCGCCGACGGCGCTCGCGGCCGCCCCCGTCCCCGTGCCGTCCCTCACGCCCGCGGCGACGGCGAAGCTCTGGCGGGCCGAGGTCGCGCGCGCACGGGCGGCCCCGCAGGCGCGACTCGATCTCGCCTGCACGCCGTCGCGGGCCGTCTTCTACGCGCAGACCGACTGGCTGCGCCTCGCGACGAAGCTCGCTCAGGCGCCGTCGCCGTGCTCCCAGTATTTCGTCTCGGTCCCACCGCTCGCGGCCGACAAGACGCAGGCGCGCCCCGGCCAGGCCGCGTCGATTCGGGCCCTCGGGGCCGACTTCCACGCCGTCGACGAGATCAGCTACACGGGCTGGAGCGGGTGGGTCGGCGCCGGCAACGGCACCTGGTACGACGCGGGGGTGGCCGCGCGGGACCGGATGGCGGCGGCCGGCTTCGACGTCTCGGCCGGCGACACCTGGGCGTTGAACGAGCTCTCGTCCGCCGTGCGCAAGGGGACGGCCGCCGCCCGGCGGAATGCACTCGACTTCCTCCACGGGCTCGCCGCCGACGGCACGAAGGGAATCGTCTTCGCAGCGGGCGTCGGCCAGTCCACGCCCGACCCGAGCCAGTACAAGGTCAACCTCCAGGACTGGCTGCAGGACAGCAGCTTCTGGACCGAGGCGTCGGCCTACGTGAGTGACTTCGCCCCGGAGAACTACGGTGACGTGCGGAACTACGCCGTCCCTGGCACGTCACCGCAGCAACGACGGGACGCGCTGCTCCAATACCTCGCCCACGAGGGCGCGCTCGCGAACGCCGGGCCCGCGTCCACCGCTGCCGCACGCTCGGTCCTCGGGCAGACCTACGTCACGTTCGGGAACGCAGCGTGGGCCTGGGACTCGGCCTACGGCTGGACCTCGGTGCCGCTCGGGACGATGCAGGACTTCGTCTCGGGCCAGGTCTACGCAGCCCGCTCGTTCGCGCACGCGGCCGGCGAGGCCGTCGACCGCTTCGGCTTCGCCTGGTCGCCGAGCAACACGCTCGGCCTGTCCAGCGCGGATTTCACCACGCAGACCGCTTCGCTCCTCGATCGGATCGCCGCTGCGATCCGGGACACGAGCGTGCCCTCCGCGGACGCAGGCTCCGCGGCCTGCGCTCCAGCCTGGTGCACGACCACCCTCGCCGGTGCCGCATTCGCACCGCAGTGGCAGCAGTTCGCGACCTGGTCGCCGACGGTCCCCGCGTTCACGAGCGCGCCGTTCTCGGCGACGGCAGGGACGCCTTCCGGGCCGGTCACCGTCGAGCTCCAGACCCTCGGGATGGCCGACAATGCGGTCGCCGACCGGACGCTGACGCTCGCCTCCGACTCCCAGACGGGGGCCTTCGCGCTCGCGAGCGCCGGCCCGTGGTCGCCGACGCTCACACTGACGATTCCGGCCGGCTCGGCCGATGTCTCGGTCTTCTACGCCGACACGGCCGCCGGCTCACCCACGCTGACGGCCCGCCTCGACGACGGCAGCCTCGCGACCCAGTCGGAGCAGGTCACAGCGCCGGCCGCACCGCCGCCCGCCCCCGCACCTGCTCCGACGCCGCACCTGCACCGGCACCGGCACCGTCGACGCCACCGGCCACGACGACCACGCCCACGACAGCCGCGCCGGTCGCGGTTCCCCCGGCCGCCGCGGCGGCGACGCCGGCTGCGCCTCCGCCGCCGGCCCACATCTCGTCGGTGCGAACTCGCGTCGCCGGCGGGCACGTCATCGTCTCGGTCGCGGTCGTCGCCGGCACGTCGCACCCGAGCGGCGTCCGGGTTCGGATCCGGGTGCGCCGCGGCGCACGGACGATCGCCCTCGTCACGCGCGTGACGACACGCGGCGGGCTCGCGTCCTGGCGCAGCGCGAAGAAGCTGCCGCGCGGACGCTACGTGGCGACGGCCGCCGCGATCCGCTGAGCCTCGACTGCGTCGCGCACCCAGCAGTTCGCGCGGTGGTCGTTGACGACCCCGCAGGCCTGCTGCGCCGCATAGAGCGTGGTCGGCCCGACGAAGCGGAATCCGGCGCGCTTGAGGGTCTTCGAAAGGGCGGCCGACTCCGGCGTCGACGACACCGACCGCGGCGACGAGTGGTCGGCGGGCCGGTGCGACCAGAAGAGCTCCTGAAGCGGGGTGCCGGTCTCGCGGAGGGCGAGGGTCGCCCGCGCGTTCGCGATCGCCGCCTCGATCTTGCCTCGATGGCGGACGATCGATGCGTCCTGGAGCAGCCGCAGCGACGTCGGGCTCGCCGAAGCTCGCGACTCGCTCGGGGTCGAAGCCCTCGAACGCGGCCCGGAACGCCTCGCGCTTCCTGAGGATCGTCAGCCACGAGAGCCCCGACTGGAACCCTTCGAGGCAGAGCCGCTCGTAGACGCCGCGCTCGTCGACCACCGGGCGACCCCACTCCTCGTCGTGGTAGGCGTTGTACGCCGGGTCGGTCGTCTCCCAGCAGCGAATCGGCTCAGACGTCGAGGACATCCACCTTCACGATCCCGTCCTCGACCTTGACCGGGTAGGTGGCGACCGGCTCGAACGCGGGCAGCGTCAGCGGCCGGCCGCTGCGCAGATCGAACGCGGAGCCGTGGCGGGGGCAGATCACGCGGCACTCGTCCTGCTCCCATTCGCCCTCGCACAGCGGGCCGTCGTCGTGCGAGCAGCGATCCTCGAGCGCGTACAGCTCGCCGTTGCAGTTGTAGACCCCGATCGACGTCCACCCGAGCGTGACGATCTTGACGGAGCCGGGCCCGAACTCCTCGAAGGGTGCGACCTCGACGAGCGGCAATTAATCGACGTCGAGCCGAAGCTCGTTCGCGAGGCTCTGCCACTCCTCGGGGAGCGGCGTCCCCTTCGCACGGTGCAGCGCCACCTTCAGCACGCCGAGCCCGAGGATCGCGCACTTCAGGCGGATCGGCGAGAGCGGGATCCCGATCTCGTCGAGGAGCTCCTCCTTCGGGAGCACGGCGACCTCGTCGGCCTTCCGGCCCACGACGAGCTCCGTGAGCATCGAGGTCGCGGCCTGCGAGATCGCGCAGCCGCGGCCCTCGAAACCGATCTGCTGGATCGTCTCGCCGTCGGCCGCGAACTTCACCGAGACGGTGATCTCGTCGCCGCAGAGCGGGTTCAGCCCTTCGGCCTGCGCGTCGGCGTCCTCGATCAGGCCGTGCCCACGCGGGCTCTTGTAGTGATCGAGGATCACCTCGCGATACATCTGGTCCATTTCACTCATGCGAGACACCAAAGACATTTTCTCGCATGAGTGAAATGCTGTTGCTATCGGCTCCGTCGAGCCTACGCCGAGTCTCAAACACCGAACGTGTCCTTCACCTTGAGCAGGCCCGCGATCAGCCGGTCGACGTCCTCGGGCACGGAATAGAGGTAGAAGCTCGCGCGGGTCGTGGCCGCGACGCCGAGCCTCGTCATCAGCGGCTGCGTGCAGTGATGGCCGGCGCGGACGGCGACGTTCTCCCAGTTGAGGATCTGCGCGACATCGTGGGGATGCACGTCTGCGACCTCGAAGCTGACGATTCCCGTGCGGCGGTCGGCCGGCGGGCCGAAGATGCGCAGGCCCGGGATCTCCGAAAGCCGCTCCATCGTCTGCACCGTCAGCTCGTGCTCGTGCTGCTCGATCGCCTCGAGCCCGACCTCGCTGACGTAGTCGAGCGCGATTCCGAAGCCGTAGGCCTCTGCGATCGCAGGTGTGCCCGCCTCGAACTTGTACGGAAGCTCGTTCCAGCTCGTCCGGTCGAGCGCGACCGAGCGGATCATCTCGCCGCCGAGGTTGAATGGCTGCATCGCCTCCAGCAGCTCTCGCTTGCCCCAGAGCGCGCCGATCCCGCTCGGGCCGCAGAGCTTGTGGGACGAGAACGCGAGGAAGTCGCAGCCGAGCGCCTGCACGTCGATGTGGCGGTGGGGCGCGGCCTGTGCCGCGTCGACGACCATGATCGCGCCCTGCTCGTGCGCCCACGCGGCGAGCTTCTCGACCGGGTTGATCGTGCCGAGCGTGTTCGAGACGAGGTTGTTGGCGACCACCTTGACGTTCCCGCGCGTCGCGATCTCGTCGAGCGTGTCGAGCTGCAGCTCGCCGAGGTCGTCGATCGGGATGTGCGCGAACTGCGCGCCGGTCTTCTTCGCGATGAACTGCCACGGGACGAAGTTGGCGTGGTGCTCGAGCTCGGTGATGACCACGACGTCGCCCTTGCCGAGGTTCTCGAGCCCCCACGAATACGCGATCAGGTTCAGCGCCTCGGTGGCGCTGCGCGTGAAGATCACCTCGCGGCTCGACGGCGCGTTGATGTACGCGCGCACCTTTTCGCGCGCGCCCTCGAAGCCGGCGGTCGCGTTCTCGGCCAGCGTGTAGACGCCGCGATGGACGTTCGCGTACGAGTGCTCGTAGAACTCGCGCATCGCGTCGAGCACCTGGCGCGGCTTCTGCGTGGAGGAGGCCGAGTCGAGATACGCGACCGGCTTGCCGTTCACGAGCTCGTCGAAGACGGCGAAGTCGGCGCGAAGCTTCTGCGCATCCAGCCTGGTTGCGTCGGTTACGGCCACTCGGACACTGTACCCAGGGGTCTAGAGGCAACGGTCTAGCGGTGGACGATCTCGCAGCCCTTGAGGCGGTCTGTGCGATCGGCCCAGACCGTGTCGCGGCCCGGGCCGCAGTCGACACGGTCGGTGTGGCCGTCGTTCGCATGCACCTGGTCGTTGCCCGCGCCGGCCTCGATCACGTCACCCCACAGCGGGGTTCCCTCGATCACGTCCGCCTTCGCCGTGCCCTGGATGACGCAGCTGCCCGTGACGGGAGCCGAGCCGACGACGATCGCGCTATGCCCGGGGCAGCCGGGACGAGGGCCTGCGTACGCGATCGTGCCGTCGCGCGAGACGGCGGCGCCGAGCCCCGAGACCGGGTGCAGCAACACCGAGCGGCCACTCAAGGCAGTGCGCGTGACGCCGCCGCGCCAGGCGTAGACGACGGCGCTGCCATCCGGCAGCCAGCTCGGTGTCGTCGGCTCAGGCTTCGCCCGTGCAATCGCGTGGGCTGGGACGAGGCCGCGGCTGGCGACCCAGATCTCGTCCCCCAGCGTGAAGGCGATCTGCGTGCCGTCGGGCGACCACACCGGGTCGCCCGGATTCGCGCCGCCGACGAGGAGCTTCTCGCTGCCTGCCTTGCCCGCGTCCATCGCGTAGATCCCACCGTCGCGCCGGAATGCGAGCTGGAAGCCGTCTGGTGACCACGCGGGCCGGCCGATCACGGAGCCCGCGAGCGGCGTGGCGCCGGCGTACAGCACGCCGTTGATCACGCGTGCGAGGGCCGGGCCGACGGCGGGCGCAAAGCCTGGGCCGATCCGGCGCTTCGCGCCCTTCAGGTCGGTGATGTAGATGCTGCCGCCGGCCTGGTAGGCAAGCGAGCGGCCGTCGGCCGACCAGCTCGGCAGCAGCTGGAAGAGGTTCTGCGCCAGCTTGGTCACGCGGCCGGTGTGGGTGTCGACGACCTCGAGCTCCATCAGGTTGCCGCCCTGGTGGATGCGCGTGAACGCGATCGTGTGCCCGTCGGGCGACCAGACCGGCCACGCGTCGGCAGTGGCGAACAGGCGCGGCGAAGCGGCCGAAGCCGGAAGCGCGAACACGAGGAACAGCCCGAGCGCGACGAGCTTCTTCACGCACGCACCCTAGGCCGACGGGGTACGGGAAACATGAAGGTATCGTGGCCCTCCTGTGAGCAGCGAATACATCTTCACCATGTACCGGGTCGACAAGTTCTACGGCCCGGAGCGGCAGGTGCTCTCGAACATCTCGCTCTCGTTCCTGCCCGGGGCGAAGATCGGCGTCCTCGGGGCGAACGGCGCCGGCAAGTCGACGGTGCTGCGGATCATGGCGGGCAAGGAGGAGCCGTCCTCCGGCACCGCCGATCTCGCGCCCGGTGCGACGGTCGGCTTCCTCGAGCAGGAGCCCGACCTCGACCCCGCGAAGACGGTGCGCGAGAACGTCGAGGACGGCGTGCGCGAGGTGCGCGACCTGCTCGACCGCTTCAACGCGATCTCCGCGGCGTTCTCGGAGCCCGACGCGGACTTCGACGCGCTCCTCGCCGAGCAGGCGAAGGTGCAGGATCAGATCGACCGCCGCGGCGCGTGGGAGCTCGAGTCGGAGCTCGACCACGCGATGGACGCGCTGCGTCTCCCGGAGGGCGACCGCGACGTCGCGACGCTGTCGGGCGGCGAGCGCCGCCGGGTCGCGCTCTGCCGGCTCCTGCTCAGCGCTCCCGACCTCCTGCTGCTTGGACGAGCCGACGAACCACCTCGACGCGGAGTCGGTCTACTGGCTGGAGCGGTTCCTCGCCGACTACAAGGGAACGGTCGTCGCGGTCACGCACGACCGGTACTTCCTCGACAACGTCGCCGGCTGGATCCTCGAGCTCGACCGCGGCAAAGGCATCCCCTACCAGGGCAACTACTCGGGCTGGCTCGAGCAGAAGCAACAGCGGCTGCTCGTCGAGGAGAAGACCGCGTCCGCGCGGCAGCGCACCCTCGCGCGCGAGCTCGAATGGGTTCGCATGCCGCCGAAGGCGCGGCACGCGAAGTCGAAGGCGCGCCTCGGTGCCTACGAGAAGCTGCTCGCCGGTGAGGAGTCGATCAAGCTCGACAAGGTCGAGATCCACATCCCGCCAGGCCCGCGCCTCGGCGATCTCGTGATCGACGCGAACGGCGTATCGAAGGGCTTCGGCGACCGGCTGCTCTTCGAGGACCTGACATTCTCGCTGCCGCCGGCCGGGATCGTCGGCGTGATCGGGCCGAACGGCGCCGGCAAGACGACGCTCTTCCGCATGATCGCCGGCCAGGAGACGCCGGACGCCGGCGAGCTGCGCCTCGGCGACACGGTGCAGCTCGGCTACGTCGATCAGTCTCGGGCGTCCCTCGACGCGAAGAACACGGTGTGGAAGGAGATCTCGGGCGGCCAGGACCTCGTGCTGCTCGGCAAGAAGGAGATCAACTCGCGCCAGTACGTCTCCTGGTTCAACTTCCGCGGCGGCGACCAGCAGAAGCCGGTGGGCCAGCTGTCGGGCGGGGAGCGCAACCGCGTGCACCTCGCCAAGATGTTGAAGAGCGGCGGGAACGTGCTGCTCCTCGACGAGCCGACCAACGACCTCGACGTGGACACGCTGCGGGCGCTCGAGGACGCGCTGCTCGACTTCGCAGGCTGCGCCGTCGTGATCACGCACGATCGCTGGTTCCTGGACCGCGTGGCGACGCACATCCTCGCGTTCGAGGGCGACTCGCAGGTGAAGTGGTTCGAGGGCGACTGGGCCGAGTACGCGGAGTGGGTGAAGGAGACCCGCGGGCCGGACGCGCTCGAGCCGCACCGCATCAAGTACAAGCCGCTCGTCAGGGCCTGAGGCCGGCCCGGTGACCCCGCACCGGCTCGATGCCGCCGAACTGCGCGTGCTGGGGTGCCTGATCGAGAAGCAGCGCACGACGCCCGACCACTACCCGCTGTCGCTGAACTCCCTGCGGCTCGCGTGCAACCAGTCGACGAACCGCGACCCCGTCACCGACTACGACGAGTCGCAGGTGCGCACCGCCGTCCAGCGGCTCGGCCAGATCGGGTGGGCGCGGCTCGCGTCGGGACCGGGCTCGCGCACGGCGAAGTACCGCCACCTGTTCGACGAGGCCCTCGCGCTGGACTCGGCCGAGACGGCGCTCCTCGCGCTGCTCTTCCTGCGCGGGCCGCAGACGGTCGCCGAGCTCAAGACACGCAGCGAACGCCTCCACCGGTTCGCCGACAACGACGAGGTGTCGGCCACACTCGCGCAGCTCGATTCCCGCGAGCTCGCGCACCTGCTGCCGCGCCGCCCCGGGCAGCGCGAGGAACGCTGGACCCATCTCTTCGCCGAGTCGCCGACGGAGGAGCCGGCCGGCGACCCGGGCGCGCCGCCCGAGCCGACGTCGCTCGAACGCCGCCTCCAGTTCGTCGAGGAGCGCCTGGCCGAGCTCGAGCGCAGGCTCGCCGAGCGCGGCCTGCTGGACTGAGCGGTTTGCCGGACTGACTGCGGGCGCGTACGCTCGCATCCATGGCCCCGCCCGAAACCGTCCGAGTCGCGGCGATCCAGGCGACCTCGGTGGTGCTCGACGCCGACGCGACGATCGACAAGGCGATCGGCCTGCTGGAAGAGGCAGCCCAGGCGGGCGCGCAGCTCGCGGTGCTGCCGGAGTGCTTCGTCTCGCTCTACCCCAACTGGGGGTGGACGGCCGCTGCGTGCGCCGACCGCGCCGCGTTCGACGAGCTCTACGCCCGCATGTGGGAGGAGAGCGTCGAGGTGCCGGGGCCGCGCATCGACCGGCTGGTCGAGGCCTGCGCGCGCACGGGCATCCACTGCGTCGTCGGCGTCAACGAGCGGGAGTCGGGCTCGTCGTTCACCCTCTACAACTCGTTCGTCGTGCTCGGCCCGTCAGGCGTGCTGCACGTGCACCGCAAACTGATGCCGACCAAGCACGAGCGCATGTTCCACGGCTTCGGGTCGGGCAACGACCTGCGGGTCGTCGAGACGCCTTTCGGCCGCGTCGGTGGGCTGATCTGCTGGGAGAACCGGATGCCACTCGCGCGCTACCTCGTCTACCGCGGCGGCCCGCAGATCTGGGTGGCGCCGACGGCGGACACGAGCGACGGCTGGATCGCGCTGATGCGGACGATCGCGATCGAGTCGGGTGCGCACGTCGTCGGCGCGCCGCAGTTCGTCGACCGCTCGACCTTCCCGGCCGACTTTCCGATCGAGGTGCCCGACACCGACGTGTTCATGCGCGGCGGGGCAGTCGTGGTCGGGCCGCTCGGCGAGCTGCTCGGCGGGCCGCTCTATGGCGGAGAGGGCATGGTCGTCGCCGACTGCGACCTGCGCGCGGGGCTGCGCACGCGCGCCTGGTTCGACCCGGTCGGCCACTACGCGCGCGAGGACTCGCTCCTGCCGTTGCTCGGGCTGCCGGTACCTGCCGCGGCGACAGCGCAGCCGGCCCCCGAGCCCGTCTAGGGCGAAGCGCCGCGCCGGCGCGAAAAGGTGTCAGACACCACTACCGGCCCGGCGCCCGCTCGGGGCGCCGGGCCGGAGGCACGAGGCCTACAGCGCAGCTGCAGAGGCGACCGAGTGCGAGCAGTGGTGACCGCTCGGCACCGTCGCCGTGGACTTCAACAGCGTGCGTTGATGTACCACCTTGTGCACTGTCGGGTTCGTGACGTGCGAGCTGCCATGGGTGGCAGCGACCGCTCCGCCCCCGCCTGCAACGGCGAGCACGGCGACCGCTCCCGCGATGGCTGCCCTTTGACCGAGCATGGACGTCTCCTTTCGCTCGAGTCGAGCGACAGTCTACGCCTGCGGGATGCGCGCTTCGAGCGCAGCGCCGAGCGCTGCACGCACCGGCTCCAGCTCGATGCGGTCGAGCACGTCCTGGAAGAAGCCGCGCACGATCAGGCGCTCGGCCTCCGCGCGCGAGAGGCCGCGGGCCATCAGGTAGAAGAGCTCCTCGCGGTTCACGCGGCCGAGCGTGGCGCCGTGAGTGCAGCGGACGTCGTTCGCCATGATCTCGAGGCCGGGGATCGAGTCCGCGTGCGCCGAGTCGGAGAGCAGGAGGTTCCGGTTCTCCTGGTAGGCGTTCGTCTTCTGGGCGTCCTGCTCGACGCGGATCATCCCGCGCCAGACGCTCGAGGCGCTCTCACGCAGGGCCCCCTTGAACGCGAAGTCGCTCTCGGTGTTCGGCGCGATGTGCTCCTGGAACGTGTCGAAGTCGAGGTGCTGCGTCCCGTCGGCGAAGTACGCGCCGGTGACGCGCGATGTCGCTCCCTCGCCGACGAGGTCGTTCTCGATCCAGACCTTCCCGCGCTTGGAGCCGAAGCCGCCGATCACCCAGTCGAGCTCGCTGTCGCGCTCGAGCCACGCCTTGTGGCGCGCGAAGTGCCACGTCTCGGTGGAGAGGTTCTGCAGCGAGACGTACTCGAGCTTCGCGTGCTCGCCGACGAAGAGCTCGACGACGGTGTTCGAGTAGGCCTCGAGGTCGGGTGAGGCGGACGAGAGGTCCTCGATCAGCGAGAAGCGCGCGCCCTCGTCGGCGATCACGACCATGCGCCAGTGCAGGGTGCCGCCGGTCGAGGTCACCTCGACGTACAGCGGCTTCTCGAGCTCGACGCCCTTCGGCACGTGCACGAGGAGGCCGTGCTCCCACTCCGCGAGGTTCTGCATCGCGAACTTGTCGTCGTCGGGGATCAGCTTCGAGTCGTAGTCGGCGGGAAGCGGCGCGAACGTGATTCCTTCGGGCGCAGACAGGATCTCGATCCCGTGCTCGCTGACGACAGCCCTGCCGGACACGTCCAGATCCAACATCGGCTTGCGAGACGCGCCCGGGGACAGTCCCTGGCCATTGCCGAAGGAGCCAGGGTCGAAGCCGCGCAGGTTCGTGAAGCGCCAGTGCTCGTCGGAGGTCGACGGCATCGGCAGCTCCTCGTACCGCTCCTTCGCCTCGGCGCGCGTCAGCACGCCGCTGCGCTCGGCGACGGCGTCAGTCACGAGGCGCGTACCTCCGGTGCAGCATCAGGGCGTTGCCGTCGGGATCCTCGAAGAACGCCATGTGGCAGACGCCCGTGTCGAGCGTCTCCTCCTTGAACTTGACGCCCTTCTGCTCGAGCGTCTTGCGCGCGGCCTCGACGTCCTTCACGCGCAGCGCAACCTCGTTGGGGTTGGGCGCGAACGGGAGGTCGATCTTCTCCGGCTCCCAGACGCTGAGCGTCAGCTGGCCGGCCTTCACCTCGAAGCCGACGGGCGTGTCGGTCTCGTGCGGGAGGCCGAGCGTCTCGAGATAGAAGCGCCGCGCGCGCTGGATGTTGCGCGACGGGAGCGACACGAAATCGACGTGCTCGACCTCGATCATCCGACGGGCGCGTACCGGCGGTGCAGCATCAGCACGTTGCCGTCCGGGTCGCGGAACGGCGCCATGTGGCACACGCTCGTGTCCAGCGTCTCGCCGTCGAAGACGATTCCCCTGTCCTCGAGCTCCTTCCGGGCCGCCTCGACGTCGGCCACCCGGAGCGCGATCGACGCCGTATGCGGGCCGGTGAAGCTCCGGCCGATCGACTCCATGTCGAGCAGATACAAGCTGACGTTCTCGCCGAGCTGATACTCGGGAAAGCCGGCGTCGTTGACACGCTCGAGGCCCAGCGTCTCGCCGTACCACTGCTTCGACCGTTCCATGTCGGTGACCGGCACCGAGATGAAGTCCGTGCGCTCGACGTTCATCGGGTCAACCGACCGACCCTTCCATCTGGAGCTGGATCAAGCGGTTCATCTCGACCGCGTACTCGAGCGGAAGCTCCTTCGTGATCGGCTCGACGAAGCCGCTGACCACCATCGCCGACGCTTCCGCCTCGTTCAGGCCGCGCGACATCAGGTAGAAGAGCTGCTCCTCGCCGATCTTCGAGACGGTCGCCTCGTGGCCGATGTCGACGTCGTTCTCGTCGATGCGGATGTACGGGTAGGTGTCCGACCGCGACTCGTCGTCGAGGATCAGCGCGTCGCAGACGACCTTCGACTTCGAGCCGTGCGCGCCCTTCGCCACCTCGAGCAGCCCGCGGTAGCCCGCCCGGCCGCCGTTCTTCGAGATCGACTTCGACGTGATCACGCTCGTCGTGTTCGGCGCGTGGTGCACGCACTTGCCGCCCGCGTCCTGGTGCTGGCCCTTGCCGGCGAACGCGATCGACAGCACCTCGCCGTGCGCGCCTTCCCCGAGCAGCCAGATCGCCGGGTACTTCATGGTCAGCTTCGACCCGAGGTTCCCGTCGACCCATTCCATGGTCGCGTTCTCCTCCGCGATCGCGCGCTTGGTGACGAGGTTGTAGACGTTCGTCGACCAGTTCTGGATCGTCGTGTAGCGGCACCTGCCGCCCTTCTTGACGACGATCTCCACGACGGCGCTGTGCAGCGAGTCGGATGAGTAGATCGGCGCGGTGCAGCCCTCGACGTAGTGCACGTACGCGTCCTCGTCGACGATGATCAGCGTGCGCTCGAACTGGCCCATGTTCTCCGCGTTGATGCGGAAGTAGGCCTGGAGCGGCAGGTCGATGTGCACGCCGGGGGGCACGTAGATGAACGAGCCGCCGGACCACACCGCGCTGTTCAGCGCTGCGAACTTGTTGTCGTTCTGCGGGATGATCGTCCCCATGTACTGCTTGACGATGTCCTCGTGGTCGCGGAGCGCCGAGTCCATGTCGAGGAAGATCACGCCCTTCTTCTCGAGCGATTCCTGAAGCTTGTGGTAGACGACCTCACTCTCGTACTGCGCGCCGACGCCCGCGAGGTACTTCTTCTCCGCCTCGGGGATCCCGAGCTTGTCCCACGTGTCCTTGATGTCGGCGGGGAGATCGGCCCAGCTGTCGGCCTGATTCTCGGTCGGCTTGATGTAGTAGAAGATGTTGTCGAAGTCGATGTCCTGGAGCGTCTGCCCGCCGCCCCACGTCGGCATCGGGCGCGCCAGGAAGTAGTCGAGCGACTTGTGGCGGAACTTCCGCATCCAGTCGGGCTCGCTCTTGTGCGAGGAGATGGCGTCGACGAGCTCGTGCGAGAGGCCGCGGCCGCTCTTGAAGAAGTAGTCCTCGGGGACATTGAAGCCGTACTTGACTTCGTAGTCGGAGCCGATCCCCTGGACGATCTCGCTCTCGGTCTGGGCCATCAGGCAGGCACCTCCTGCGTCTCCCACTGTTCGTAGCCGGAGACTTCGAGCTTCTCTGCCAGCTCCGCGCCGCCTTCCTCGACGATCCTGCCGTCGACGAAGACGTGCACGAAGTCAGGCTTGATGTAGTTCAAGATCCGCTGGTAGTGCGTGATGATGAGCGCGCCCATGTCGGGGCCGACGAGCTTCTGGACGCCTTCGGCGACGATCTTGAGGGCGTCGATGTCGAGACCCGAGTCGGTCTCGTCGAGCACCGCGATCTTCGGCTGCAGCATCGCCATCTGCAGGATCTCGACGCGCTTCTTCTCGCCGCCCGAGAATCCGTCGTTCAGGTAGCGCGAGGCGAGCTCGCGGCTGACCTTCAGGTGGTCCATCTGGGCGAGGAACTCCTTGCGGAACTCCGGGATCGGCATCGGGTCGTCGACGCCGCCGTTGCGTGCCTTGCGCACGGCGTTGATCGCCTGGCGGAGGAAGTTCGTCACGGTGACGCCCGCGATCGCATGCGGATACTGGAACGCGAGGAAAAGCCCCGCGTGGGCGCGCTCGTCGGCGCCGGCCTCCGTGATGTCGCGGCCGTCGAGCAGGATCTGCCCCTCGGTGATCACGTAGGACGGATGCCCGGCGATCGCGTATGCGAGCGTGGACTTACCGGAGCCGTTCGGCCCCATGATCGCGTGCACTTCGCCCGACGAGACCGCGAGATCGACACCCTTCACGATCTCCGTTCCGTCCTCGAGCGCGACATGCAGGTTCTTGAGCTCCAGCGTCGCCAAGCTTCGACCACTCCTTTGTGACAGCGTCTTGCCAGTGAACAAGCGGATTCTTCCGCCAGTTCGTGATACCCATCGTAGCCAAGGCCACTCCGGCCACCGTAACCCCAGGCGGGCGGCGGCGCCGCGGCGACCCCGCTTCCGCATCGTAGTTGCGCACGAGCGGCCGGGCGAGGCCGAAAGGGGCCGAAACCCTGGTAACGTTACGACCGATGGGAAACATCGGCGCTCCCGAGATCATCGCCCTCCTGCTGCTCGCCCTGCTGCTCTTCGGCGCGAAGCGGCTGCCGGAGATCGGCCGCTCGCTCGGCTCGGGCATGCGTGAGTTCAAGGACTCCGTCAGCGGCAACCACACGCCCGAGCCGCACACGCATGTCGAGATCACGGCTGTGTCCGAGGACGGGACGACGACAACGACGCCTGCGCCGTCCCGCGAGAACGAGACCGTCCACTAAGGATCGTTCGTGCTCCTGCCGCGCCGCCTGAGCCACGGCGAGGAGGCGACGCTCGTCGAGCACCTCGAAGAGCTCCGCCAGCGCCTGTTCGTCTGCCTCGGCGCACTGATCGCGGGCGCGATCGTCGGCTTCATCTTCCACGCCCAGATCATCCACTGGCTGATCCTCGCGCTCCCGCACCAGCATCAGCAGCTCCTGACGCTGAGCCCCGGCGAGCCGTTCATGACCTCGATGTGGGTGAGCGTCTATGCGGGCTTCCTGCTGGCGCTCCCGGTGATCCTCTGGCAGCTGTGGGGCTTCCTGATCCCGGCGTTCGACCCCGGGCACGAGCGGATGCTGAAGTGGTTCGTCATGCTCGCGACCGCGCTGCTCGTGGCCGGCGTCGCCTTCGGCTACCTGGTCGCGCTGCCGCGCGCCACCGCCTTCCTCACGAACTACGACAACTCGATCTACAACATCCAGATCCGCGCGAAGGACTACATGTCGTTCGCGGTCAAGGTGCTGATCGGGATGGCGATCGTCTTCGAGCTCCCGATCTTCGTGGTCGGGCTGACGAGGATGGGGGTGATCTCGACCCACACGCTGCGGACGAAGCGTCGCATCGGCTACTTCATCGTCGCGTGCGTGGCGGTGGCGCTCCCGGGCGTCGACCCGATCACGACCATGTTCGAGGCGATCCCCCTCGCGATCCTCTACGAGCTCTCGATCTGGATCTCCGTGCTGCTCGACCGGCGCGCCGAGCGCGCCCAGGCCGCGGCCGCGGGCGTGTGACGGAGCTCTCAGCCGACTGGGTGCTGCCCGTCGACGGGCCGCCGATCAAGGGCGGGCGCGTCCGCTTCGAAGACGGGGTGCTCGTCGAGGTCGGCACCGGCCGGGCCGACCGCCACTTCGCCGACGCGGCGATCGTGCCGGGGTTCGTGAACGCCCATTCGCACCTCGAGTACTCGGTGTACGCGGGCTTCGGGGACGGCATGCCGTTCGGCCCCTGGATCGAGCTGCACATGGAACGCAAGGGGCGCCTCAGCCCGGAGGAGATGCTCGCGGTCGCCCGGCGCGGCGTGGCCGACTCGCTCGCGTCGGGGATCACGACGACGGCCGACTACGCGTTCGCGGGAGTCGCGGCGACCGCCGCCGCCGAGCACGGCCTGCGCGCGATCGTCTATCTCGAGGTGTTCGGGGGCGACCCGAGCGGGGCGCAGCGGCAATTCGACGAGAAGCGCGCGCGGCTCGAGGAGAGCCCGCTCGTGCGCATCGGCGTGTCGCCGCACGCGCCGTACTCGTGCTCGCTCGCCGTGTACCGCTGGTGTCTCTCGCTGGGCATCCCCGTGGGCACGCATCTCGCCGAGAGCGCCAACGAGAACGAGTGGCTCGAGCACGGCACAGGGCCGCTCGCGGCGATCGCGCCGATCCTGCAGCCTCCGACCGGGCTGCGTGCCGTCGGGACGCTCGAGCCCGTGCTGGGGCCCGACCTGCTGTGCGCGCATTGCGTCGAGGTCGACCAGGCCGAGATCGACCTGCTCGCCGAGCGGCACACCCCGGTCGCCCACTGCCCCCGCTCGAACGCGCTCCTCGGCTGCGGCATCGCGCCGCTCACCGACCTGCGGGCGGCCGGGGTCGTCGTCGGCCTCGGAACGGACTCGCCGGCGTCGGCTCCGTCGTTCGACATCTTCGAGGAGATGCGGGCCGCGATCTACGCGGCACGCGGCCGAGAGCGCCGCGCCGATGCACTCCTCGCAGAAGACGCCCTGCGGCTTGCGACGCTCGAGGCAGCGCGCGCCGTCGGGCTCGATGCCCAGGTCGGTACTCTGACGCCCGGCAAGCGCGCCGACCTGGCGGTCGTGTCGCTCGCGGAAAGCCCCTACCATCCGGTCGAGGACCCCGCAGCGGCAGTCGTCTTCGGCGGCTCACCGGAACGAGTGCTCGAAACGATCGTCGACGGCCAGGCACGCTACACGAGCGAGGAATCCATCAAGTGGCAAGAGGTACGCAGCACCGCAAGCGCCGCCCGACGGCGAATGCTCCAACCGCAGCGGTAGCCCGCCCGCGGAAGAAGCAGAAGCCGCCGCAGTGGCAGGACGAGCTCTTCTTCCAGCGGCTCCGTAACCACGCGAAATGGGTGTTCGTGCTGCTCGCGCTTGCGTTCGCGCTCGGCTTCGTCTTCTTCGGCGTCGGCTCGGGCTCGACGGGGATCAGCGACATCCTCCAGAACGCGCTGAACTTCGGCTCGAGCGGCGGCACCTCGATCTCCAAGCTGCAGTCGAAGGTCGCCAAGAACCCGAAGGACGCCACATCGTGGCGCAACCTCGCGACCGCCTACGAGCAGAAGCAGCGGACGCAGGACGCCGTGCAGGCGCTCGAGCGCTACAGCGCTCTGAAGCCCAAGGACGACGGCGCGCTCGCCGAGCTCGCGTCGGAGTACGGGACGCTCGCCCAGACCTACGCGACCGATTACACGAACGCGCAGCAGGAGGCCGCCAGCCAGGCTCCTCCGGGCGCGGCGTTCGCTCCCGGCCCGTCCACGCCGTTCGGGAAGGCGTTCAACGACCCGGGTGCGCTGAAGGACCCGATCGCAGCGGCCGTGCAGACGCTCTCCTCGACGAAGCAGCAGACGGCCTACACGAGCTACCAGAGCGCGCAGCAGAACGCGGAGAGCGCGTACAGGCGGCTCGTCGCCCTCCAGCCGAACGACGCGACGACGCAGGTGCAGCTCGGCCAGGCGGCCCAGGCCGCGAACGACACGAAGACGGCCATTGCCGCGTACGTGGCGTTCCTGAAGCTCGCGCCGACCGACCCGCTCGCCCCACAGGTCAGAAAGGTGCTGAAGACGCTGCGGAAATCGGCAGCTACCACCACCTCGACGACCACGGGCGGTTAGACTCTCGCCGCACGTTCGCAGGGCCCATTCGAGATAGGGGCGAGATGAACTTCGACATCAAGACCGAGCAGCTCTCCGACGATGCCTACGTCATCTCCCTCGCGGGCGAAGTCGACCTGTACACCGCTCCGGAGTTCAAGCAGCAACTGCTCGAAGTGATCGGCCAGGGCGGCAAGCAGGTGGTCGTCGACTTCTCGGACACGACGTTCATCGACTCGACGACGCTCGGCGTGCTCGTGGGCGGCGTGAAGCGGCTCCGCACGAACGACGGCCAGCTCTCCCTCGTCTGCAGCGACCGCAACATCACGAAGATCTTCGAGATCACGGGCCTCGACCGCGTTTTCGCGATCCATGCGACACGCGAAGAGGCGGTATCGAAGCTCGACGGGGTCACCCAACCGTCCTAGCCTGCTTGCGGCGCCGCGCCCTCGTTTCCGCCGCCTGTCTGCTCGCAGCATTCGCCGCGTCGGGCTGCGGTGCCGTCGGTCGGGACACGACCGGCGACCCGAGCCACGGCAAGCAGCTCTTCATCGCCGCCCCGTCGCCGTCGAGCCCGTCCTGCGGCTCGTGCCACACGCTCGCGGACGCCAAAACGACCGGGACGGTCGGCCCGAACCTCGACGACGCCTTCGCCTCCGACAAGGCGCAGGGCTTCTCGGAACAGACCATCCGCGACGTCGTCCGGGGGCAGATCGCCTATCCAGAGGAGCCGATGCCGGCGAACCTCTACCAGGGCCAGGACGCCAACGACGTTGCGTCGTACGTCGCCAAGTGCGCCGGCGTCCCGCAATGCGGCGTGACCGCGACGAAGCCGGCACCCGCCGCGGGCGCAGGCGGCGGGTCGAACACGGGCGGAGGCGCGGCGGCGCCCGCCGGCAAGCAGGTCTTCACGACGGCCGGCTGCGGCGGCTGCCACACGCTGAAGGACGCGGGCTCGACCGGGAACGTCGGGCCGAACCTCGACTCGCTGAAGCCGTCGCAGGCGGCCGTCGCCCATCAGGTCGAGGTCGGCGGCGGCGCGATGCCGTCGTTCAAGGGCCAGCTCACCCCCGCGCAGATCCTCGCGGTCGCGAAGTACGTCTCGAGCGTCGCCGGCAAGTAGCACGCGGCTGCCGGTGTGTCAGACACGCCCCGCCGCCGCCGCCGCCAACCAGCTTCTTGCCGAGGACGATGTAGGGCGGGTAGCCGGCGCCGAAGTCGGCGCTCGCGAGCTCGGCCCAGCCGTTCTTCGCGTAGAAGTTGCGGGCCTTTCGCGAGCCGAGCTGGGTGGAGAGCAGCGCGCGGTCGTGCGGCTGGCGGGTGAGCAGCTGCGCGAGCAGCGCGCTCCCGTGCCCGCGCCGTTGCGACGACGGCCGCACGTGCAGCTCGACGATCTCGAAGTGAGGCGGGTCGAGCCAGTCCGCCCGCTGCGCGGCCGTGAACGACCTCGCGACGCACTCGGTCCACCACTGCCCGTACTCGCCGGTGTAGCCGTAGCCGAACCCGGCGATCTCGCTGCCTTCGCGCACGACGAGGAAGACGAAGCCCGCGCGCCCCGCGTGCTGCGGCAGGCGATCGCGCGCCCAGTCGTCGGACAGGGCCCCTGCCCCGAGGGCCGAGCGGTGAACCTCGCGCAGCTCGGCGCTCAGCGGGAGTGGGTCGACTGCTTCGACTATGACCCGTAGATCGACGACGACGTGGGTCAGCGGGACGTCGAAGCGCGTCCGTGCCTTCTCGACCACGCCTCGCTCGAGCCAGTGCGACCGGCCCGGTGGATGGGTGGACACGATCAGCTCGTCGGGGCGGAACGTCCGCACCGCATCCTCGATCGCCTGGATCGGGTCGCCGTCGCCGATCTCGCCCGCCGCGTCGACGCCCGCGGCTCGCATCGCGGCCAGGCTCTCGTCGAGCCGCGCCTGCGCTGCGGCGCGGGCGCCGTCCTCGTCGGAGGCCCAGTGCTTGAGGGGCGAGTTCAGGGCCGGGCAGACGACGAGAACGCGGGCCTGTGGGCCCGTCGAGCGAGTCCGGATCTCTTCGAGGAGCTCGGCCCCACCGACGGTCTCGTTCGCGACCACGAGGATCCGGTACTCGCCGAGCGGGCTCTCCGCCGGCGCCTGCCGAACCGGCAGCTGCGGGCGGCCGCTGCGCAGGATCGACCAGAGGACGCCGGCCGTGAGGACGACGAAGACCGCGAGACCGACCCACGAGCTGATCAGCGAGCCGATCACGATCAGCGCGAAGTAGCCGATCGTCAGACAGACGAACCGGAACGCGTCAGCCTCGCTCCGGATTGGATTTCGCAACTTGCTAAAGAAGGTAGACGGTCACGTAGACCACGATCCACATCACGTCGACGAAGTGCCAGTAGATCCCGCCGATCTCCACCCCGTGGTGGTGCTCGGGCGAGAAATGCCCGCGGAAGGCGCGGATCGTCATGACTGAGCAGGATCGTGAGGCCGACGAAGACGTGCACACCGTGCAGGCCCGTGAGCCCGAAGAACATCGAGGCGAACGACGTGTCGCCGGTGTTGAAGCCGATGCGCTGATACTCGATCACCTGGGTCACCAGGAACGTCAGGCCGAGCAGGAAGGTGAGCGCGAGCCCCGCCTGCAAGCCGGCGCGGTTGCCCTTCTTGATCGACGTGTCGGCCCAGTGCATCGTGAAACTCGACGTCACGAGGATCAGGGTGTTGATGCCGGCCACGAACGACCGGGAGGTGGAAGGGCGGCGGCGGCCACTGCCCGTTCACCGCGTTGTTCACGACGCGGTCGAAGAAGTAGACGGTGAAGAACGAGCCGAAGAGCATGATCTCCGACGCGATGAACAGGAACATCCCGAGCACCGCCGGCGAGACGCGCGAGCTGTAGTGGATCGGCGGGGGCCCGTGGTGTTCGAGGGCACCCGGGCCGTGAGGTTCGGCGTGTGCGCTCATGCCACTTCAACCGTCTGGGCGGAGATGACGTGCTCGACCGGCACCCCGGTGTCCTTGCGCAGCCGCTGGACCAGGTCGCGGCGGAGCCAGCCGCTCTTCTCACCCGGGAACGTCGAGACGATGATCTCGTCGACGCGCTCGTCGTTGACCGCGTGCATCGCCGCCGTGTACGGATCGGGGTGCACGACCTGGCCGTGCGCCTCGATGCCCTCGCCGCGCAGCTGCGTCAGAGCGAGGCGAAGCCGGCGGTCGGCGTCCTCGTGCTCTTCCTCGTCCCCCTGGGGAGCGACGATCAGGAAGCTCGCGTCGCCCTTCGCGGCGCGCCGGCGAATGCGGTCGAACAGCTCGTCCGAGACGACCGTCTGGTTCGCGATCACGAGCACGTTCGTGTCGCCCTCGCCCTGGGCGGGCTCGACGACGACGTGCCTCACCGGGATGGGATCCGCAACGCGCTCGATGTCCTCCACGACGTTGCGGCGCAACCAGCCGGAGCGCTCCACGCCGTGCGTCGAGACGACGATCTCGTCGACGGCCGGCTCGAGCTGCACGAGCGCGTCCTTGACCGCCTGCACCGGCCCCGTCTCGACGACGAAGCCCTGCGCCGCGATACCGCCCTCGCGAAGCGACTTCAGGACGAGCTCGAGCCGCCGTCGCGCCGCGGCGCGCCGCGTGTCTTCGTAGACGACGTAGCCCTGCGTCGGCTCGTTGACCGGCGCAATCACCGTGACGCGATCGTCGCTCCCCGCCGCGCCGCGCACAGCATCGAGCAGCGTCGGCGACGCCGCCGTCTCGTTCGCGATCACGAGGACGTGGCTCACTCGCCGGTCCCGACCGGCTCGGCAACCGGCGTGGGGACGCCGAAGATCGCGTGGCGCGCACCGGGCACGCCGTACTCGTACGGGTTGCCGACGACCTGCGGGATCTCGTCGAAGTTGAAGATCGGCGGCGGCGAGCTGACCTGCCACTCGAGCGTCATCGCGCGCCACGGATTGCCGGGAGCAAGCGGGCCGTGCGCCCACGAGCGGATCATGTTGTAGAGGAAGACGAGCGTCGAGGCGCCCAGGCCGAACGAGGCGATCGAGATGAAGAGGTTGATGTCGGCGAAGCGCGCGGCGTAGTCGGCGACGCGGCGCGGCATCCCCTGCAGGCCGATGTAGTGCATCGGGAAGAACGTCAGGTTGAAGCCGATGAACGTCAGCCAGAAGTGGAGCTTGCCGAGCTTCTCGTCGTACATGCGGCCGGTCATCTTCGGGAACCAGTAGTAGATGCCGGCGAAGATCGTGAACACCGACCCGCCGAAGAGCACGTAGTGGATGTGCGCGACGATGAAGTACGTGTCGCTCGCGTGGATGTCGATCGGCACCGACGCGAGGTAGATGCCGGAGAGGCCGCCGATCACGAACATCGAGAGGAAGCCGAGGGCGAACAGCATCGGCGTCGTGAAGTGGATTCGCCCTTCCCACATCGTTGCTAACCACGAGAAGATCTTGATCCCGGTCGGCACGGCGATCACCATCGACGTCACCATCATCGGCACGCGCAGCCAGCCCGCCATCCCGGCGACGAACATGTGGTGCGCCCAGACCGAGAACCCGAGCACGAGAATCGCCATCAGCGAGAGCGCCATCAGCCGGTAGCCGAAGATCGGCTTGCGGCTCATCACCGCGATCACCTCGCTGATGATCCCGAAGCCGGGCAGCATCATGATGTAGACCGCCGGGTGCGAGTAGAACCAGAAGATGTGCTGGTAGCCGAGCACGTAGCCGCCCCGGCCGGTCTCGAAGAAGTTCATGTGCAGCACGCGGTCGAACATCACGAAGAACTGCGAGCCGGCGATGAACGGCGTCGCGATCACGACGAGCATCGACGTCGTGAAGTTCGCCCACACGAGCAGCGGCATGCGCCAGAACGTCATGCCCGGCGCGCGCATCGTGATGATCGTGACCAGGAAGTTGAGCGCGGTCATGATCGAGCTCGCGCCTGCCCACTGGACGCCCATGTTGAAGAACACCTGCCCGAGCGGCTGATGCGAGCAGAGCGGCGCGTAACACGTCCAACCCGCTGACGGGCCGCCGCCCGGCGCGGCCATGCCGGCGATCAGCATGACGCCGGCGATCGGCAGCAGCCAGAACGACAGCGCGTTCAGCCGCGGGAACGCCATGTCGGCGGCGCCGATCATCAGCGGGATCACGTAGTTCCCGAGCCCCGCGAACGCGGGGATGACGAACAGGAAGATCATCAGCGCCGCGTGGTTCGAGATCAGGACGTTGAACGTCTGCGGGTTGAAGTACTGGTCGCCCGGCTGCGCGAGCTCGGCGCGGAAGAGCATCGCGAGCAGGCCGCCGATGCAGAAGAAGATGATCGTCGTGACGACGTACTGGACACCGATCACCTTGTGGTCGGTGTTGATCCGGAAGTAGTCGCGCCACGACCGCGCGCCGTGGCCGGAGTGGTCCTCCGGCAGCGTCGGCCGGCCGCTCGCGTAATGCGCCCAGTAGTCGAAGCCGCCGATGCCGACGAGGAACCCGAGCGGCGTCGTGACGAGCTCGACGGTGACGATCACCGAGCCCTTCCAGAGCGGGTGCCAGTCGGCGACCCAGCGAAGCAGGACCACGAGCCCGAGCCCGATGCCGAAGAAGATCGGCGTCACCCAGAGGACGCGCAGCCAGCCCGGCGCGGTCAGCCGGCGCAGCCCCGTCGGCGACGGCGGAGCTGCGTGGTCGTGCTGTTCGGTGGCGGAGTGGCTGCTCATCGGACGGCTCGATTCGAGGCACGGTCATTTCGCGCCCTGCGCGAGATATTGCACGAGCTCGTTGAGCTTGTCGGCGGGGATCTGCTTGCCGAAGATGTGCGGCATGACGTCGGAGTAGCCGGGCTGCGATGTAGGCGGCCGGAGTCACGATCGACTCCTTGATGAACGCCTCGAGCGGCCCGCGGTTCGCCTGCGCGGCGTACTGCTTCAGGTTGTCGAGGTCGGGGCCGATCGTGCCGGTCGCCGCGGCCGGCGCGAGCGTGTGGCACGAGCCGCACCCGTTCTGCTGGAAGACCGCGAGCCCTGGCGGGCCGGCCGCGGGCTTGCCGCCGGCCTTCTCCCAGGCGGCGAACGCGGCCGGTTCCAGAATCGTCACGTGGCTGCGCATCAGCGACGTGGCCGAGGCCGCAGAGCTCGGTGCAGATCACCGGGAACGTCCCCGTGCGTGGTCGGCGTGATCACGAGCGTGTTGTGCTGCCCCGGAACGGCGTCCTGCTTCTGCGAGAGCTGGGGCACCCAGAACGAGTGGATGACGTCGTTCGACGTGATGTCGAGCTTGACGTGCCGCCCCTTGGGAATCGTCAGGAAGCCGTACTTCTTCCCGTTCGGGTAGGTGAACGACCAGGCGAACTGCTGCGCGGTCACCTTCACGATGAGCGGATTCGAGCCGGCGTTGCCGTTCTGCGCGAGCACGATCGCGCTGACGATCGAGATCGCCGTGACGAGCACGGCCGGGACGGCGGTCCAGGCGATCTCGAGGTGCGTGTGGCCGTGAATCGGCGGGCCGTCCGACTCGTCGTCCGGGCCGGCGCGGAACTTCCAGACGGAGTAGGCGAGCACGGCCGCCACGACCGAGAACACCGCGATGCAGATCGATCGTCGTGAACCAGAAGACGAAGTCGATCCGGTGCGCCTCCTTGCCGGCCGCGACGGGCAGCCACGGGATCGCGAGCGCAACCACGGTGCAGATCGCGGCGGCGATCGCCGCGATCGCGGCGAGCTGAATGAGAGAGCCCTTGCGCACCCGGCGCCAAGCCTAATGGAACGACTGTGCTTACGAGGCGTAACCGATTCGGACGCTCGAACGTTCACTTCGTGATTCGAGAAGGGCACGTTGCAATCCCCCGTCAGAACACGAACCAGGAGGTTCAGTACACATCATGGGTATCGGAGTCAGTCTCATCCTGATCGCCGTCGGTGCGATCCTCACCTGGGCGGTCAACGCGACCGTCAGCGGCCTCGACATCAACACGGTCGGCGTCATCCTGATGGTCGTCGGCCTCGCCGGGCCGTGCTCTCACTCGATCTTCTGGTCGAGCTGGGGCGGGTTCGGCTCACGGACTGCGGCAGCCCCGGGCACGGGACGGCGGACGACCGTCGTCGAGGACACCACGCCGCCCACGGCCGTCTAGCGTCCTTTCACGAACCCGAAGACGCCGAAGGGCGGCCCAGCGGCCGCCCTTCTGCGTTCGCGGAGCCCGTTGCGCACCAGATGCGCGCTCGACGCTTGACAGACGTCGGAAGTGATGTCATAGTGATGTCACGATGGATCTGACAATCGTCCTCGAGGGGCTCCAGGAAGACCTGCAGGGGCTCGCAGAGCTCGGCGACGAGCGGTCGGAGCAGATCGCGCGCCGCCTCGGCGACGCGCTCGGCTCCAACCTGCGCCTGAAGCTGCTCGACCTCCTCTCGCAGGTCGCGCTCGACCTGTCGTCGAAGCTCCCGTCGGGCCACATCGAGGTTCGCCTCGCAGGCTCCGAGCCGGAGCTCGTCTTCGTCGATGCGCCGGGCGCCGAGTCGGCCGCCGCCGGCGAGGAGCTTTCGGCGCGCATCAGCCTGCGCCTGCCCGAGTCGCTGAAGCTGGCGGTCGAGAAGGCCTCCGCCCGCGAAGGAGTCTCCACCAATGCGTGGCTCGTGCGTGCGATCTCGCGCGCGACGGAGTCGCGCCCAACCCACGTCAGCGGCAAGCGCCTGTCCGGCTATGCCCAGAGTTAGGAGCGACATGCAGAAGACCTTTGACGTCTCCGGCCCCGTCGAGCTCGACCTTCGGATCGCCTCCGGCGAGATCGAGATCGATCCCACCCTCGACGGCCGGGTCGAGATCGAGCTGACCGCGAGCGACGAGGACACACAGCGGGCGATCGACGATGCCCGCGTGGAGCTCCAGGAGCGCTCGGGCCGGGCGCACGTCCTCGTCGACGTCCCGAACAGGCGAAGCGGCTTCAACCTCGGCCTCGTCTTCGGCCGCGGCGGGGTCACCTGCCGCGTCCGCTGCCCCGAGGGCTCGGTCGTGAATGCCAAGACGAAGTCCGCAGATGTGGCCGCTCGCGGGACACTCGGCGGGCTGACCGTCCAGACCGCTTCGGGCGACGTCGAGGCCGACCGCGTCCTGGTGGGCGGGGTGAACGTGAAGAGCGCGAGCGGCGACCTGACGGCCCGTGAGGTCGCGGGCGGCGTCAACGTCCAGACCGCCTCCGGCGACGTGCGGATCGACGTGGCGCAGGGCGCCGTGAGCATCGCGTCCGTGTCGGGCGACGTGAGGATCGACGAGGCCTACGACAACGTGACCGCGAACACGGTCAGCGGCGACCAGGAGCTCGGCGCCGTCATGACCGGCCGCGTCACCAGCCAGTCCGTGTCGGGCGACGTGCGGATCGCCGTCCGTCGAGGCTCGCGCGTCTTCCTCGACTGCAACACCCTGAGCGGCGACACGAGCTCTGAGCTCGACGTGACAGCCGACGCCCCCACCGGGGACGGCCCGCTCGTGGAGATCAAGGCCAAGACCGTCTCAGGCGACATCAAGATCACCCGGGCCGCTGCCCCCGCAACGAGCGCAGCAGCCGCATCCGAGACCGAGCAGGAGGTGCACTCATGAACCGCCTTTCGTGGGACAGCACGGCCCCGCGCCGCCCGACCGGCAAGCGGGCGACCCAACACCCCCGCACCGACGACGGCCTCGTCGCCGCCGAAGCGGAGTTGATCCGCGTCGCGTGGGCGAAGCCCCACCGCATGCCGTTCTAACCGGCCGCGCATCCTGATGGTGGTGGTGTCTGACACCTCTTCGCCCTGCGACGCGATCTCGTCGCGCAGAGCGGGTGTCAGACACCTGTTGGCGACGTCAGTCGATCGTCGTCAGGAACGCCTCGACCCGCGCGAGGAACGCTTCCGGCTCCTCGACGTGCGGCATGTGGCTCGACTCCTCGAAGAGCTCCCACTCCGCGCCCGGGATGCGCGTGTGGATCTGCTCGACGATGTGCGGCGTCGCCTCGTCGTAGCGTCCGGAGACGAGCAGCGTCGGGGTCGTGATCTCGTGCAGCCGGTCTGTGATGTCCCAGGTCTTGAGCGAGCCGATGCAGTGGAACTCGCTCGGGCCGTTCATCGTGTGGTAGACGGTCGGGTCGGCGGCCATCTGCGCGAAGCTGCGGTCGACGCAGTCGGGCCACGGCTGAACGCGGCAGAGGTGCCGGTCGTAGAAGACCCGCACGGCCTCCTCGTAGGCCGGGTCGTCGGTCGTCCCCTCCGCCTCGTGCCGCGTCAGCGTCTCCTGCACGTCGGGCGGCAGGTCGCGCCGCGAGCCGGTTTGCCTCCTCGACCCAGAGCGGAATGCTCGCCGGCGAGTCGGCGACGACGATCGCCTGCAGCCCTTCGGGATGGTCGAGCGCGTACTCCATCGCGAGCATGCCGCCCCACGACTGGCCGACGACCGCATACCGGCCGGCGATCCCGAGCTCGCGGGCGAGCAGGGAGAGCTCGTCCTTGAAGAGCTGCGGCGTCCAGAAATCGGCGGGCGCGTCGGGCAGGTGCTGGCTCCGGCCGCAGCCGAGCTGGTCGTAGAGCACGGCTCCCCGGCCGAACCGCGAGAGCTCGGCGATCGGCTCGGTGTAGTCGTGCGCGGCGCCCGGGCCGCCGTGGCAGATGATCACCGGCACCGGCCCGGCCTCCAGGTCGCCCTGCGACCGAGTACCACGTCTCGTGACCGTCCCAGGTCATCAGTCCTTCGCTCATCTCGTGCTCCTTTCCTCGCGCGTCCAGTGGGTGGTGGCAGGCCGCGAGGCGGCCGTTCGCGTGCAGCTCCAGCTGCGGCCGCTCGACGCGGCAGATCTCGGTCGCATAGCCGCACCGCGGGTGGAAGCGGCAGCCGGCCGGCGGGTGGATCGGGCTCGGCACCTCGCCCTCGAGCACGATCCGCTCCCGCGGCACTTCCCCGTCCGTGTCGTCGGTCCCGATCGCCGGGATCGCGGACAGCAGCGCTTCGGTGTACGGGTGGATCGGGTGGGCGAAGAGCTCGTCCGAGCCGCCGAGCTCGACGACGACGCCGAGGTACATGACGGCGATGCGGTCGGAGACGTGGCGGACGATGCCGAGGTCGTGGGCGATGAAGACGTACGTGAGGTCGAACTCGTCCTGCAGGTCGTCGAGCAGGTTGATCACCTGCGCCTGGATCGAGACGTCGAGCGCGGAGACCGGCTCGTCGGCGACGATCAGCTTCGGGTTCAGGGCCAGCGCGCGGGCGACGCCGATGCGCTGGCGCTGCCCGCCCGAGAACTCGTGCGGGTAGCGGTTGACGTGATCGGGCGACAGCCCGACCACTTCGAGCAGGTCGCTGCACCTTCTCGCGGATCTCCCGCGCCGATGCCGGCCCGGTGGATCCGAAACGGGTCCTCGAGGATCTGGCCGACCCGCTTGCGCGGGTTGAGCGACGCGTACGGGTCCTGGAAGACCATCTGCATCTCGCGGCGGAGCGGGCGCAGCTCTCGCCGCGAGAGCGACGTGATGTCGGTGCCGCCGAACTCGACCGTGCCGCTCGTCGGCCGCATGCAGGCGCACGAGCAGCCGGCCGAGCGTCGACTTGCCGCAGCCCGACTCGCCGACGATCCCGAGCGTCTCGCCGCGACGCACCTCGAGCGAGACGCCGTCGACCGCGTGCACCACATCCTTCGGGCCACGCTGGAACGCGCCGGACCGGACCGGGAAGTGCTTCGTCAGGTCGACCGCCTCGAGCAGGACCTCGCTCATGCGATCAACCTCCGGTTGGCACGCCGCGGCAGACCCCGCGCGCAGGGCCGGCCGCACGGCCGGGTCGAGATGGCAGGCATCCGCGCGCCCGGGCGCGACGCGTTCGACCAGCTCCGGCCGGATCGAGCAGCGCGTCGAAGCGATGCACGCAGCGCGGCGCGAACCGGCACCCCTCGGGCGGCGCGAGGAGCGACGGCGGCGAGCCCGGGATCGCCGCGAGCCGGTGCACCCGCGTCCCGACCCGTGGTATCGAGCCGAGCAGCCCCCAGGTGTACGGGTGCTGCGGGTCGCGGAAGATCGCCGCCTTGGGCCCCTCCTCGACGACGCTGCCCGCGTACATCACCACCACCCGCTCGGCGATCTCGGAGACGACGCCCATGTCGTGCGTGATCAGCAGGATCGACGAGCCGTAGTCGCGCTGCAGCCGCCTCATCAGCTCGAGGATCTGCGCCTGGATCGTCACGTCGAGCGCGGTCGTCGGCTCGTCGGCGATCAGCAGCGACGGGTTGCAGGAGAGCGCCATCGCGATCATCACGCGCTGCCGCATGCCGCCCGAGAACTGATGCGGGTAGTCGTCGATGCGCCGCTCCGGATTCGAGATGCCGACCTCCGCCAGCAGCTCGACGGTCCGCCTTCGCGCCTGCTTCCTCGTCAGCTTCTCGTGCGCGCGGAGCTGCTCGGCGATCTGCCAGCCCGACCGTGTAGACGGGCGTCAGCGCCGTCATCGGGTCCTGGAAGATCATCGCGATCTCGCCGCCGCGAACCGCGCGCATCTCCCGCTGCGAGAGCTCCAGCAGATCTCGCCCGCGGTGGATCACCTCGCCCTTGATCACCGCGTTCGGGTCGCGGATCAGCCGCATCACGGCCATCATCGAGACGGTCTTGCCGGAGCCGGACTCGCCGACGATGCCGACCACCTCGCCGAGTGCGAGCGACAGCGACAGTCCGTCGACCGCGTGCACGACCCCGTTCTCGGTGCGGAACGAGACGTCGAGGTCGCGGACCTCGAGCAGCGGAGCGGCTGCGTCAGGCACGGCGCACCCGCGGGTCGAGCAGCGCATAGACGACGTCGACGACCGCGTTCGCGAGCACGACGAAGAACGCCGCGTACAGGACGGTCGCGATGATCACCGGCAGGTCGAGGTTCTGCAGCGAGTCGTACGTCAGCTTGCCGATCCCGTGCAGGCCGAAGACGACCTCGGTGAGCAGCGCGCCGCCGCCGACGAGCGCGCCGAAGTCGAGGCCGAAGAGGCTGACGAACGCGATCAGCGACATCCGCAGGCGTGGCGGAGCATCACGCGCCGCTCCGTGATCCCCTTGGCGCGGGCGGTGCGGACGTAGTCCTCCTCCTGGGCGTCGACGAGCGCCGAGCGGAGCACGCGCGCGTAGATGCCGATGTAGAGCACCGACAGCGTCAGCCACGGCAGGAGCAGCGCCTTGAACCAGCCCCACGGCGACTGCGTGAACGGGATGTAGCCGAGCGGCGGCACCCAGGAGAAGAAGACCGTGTGGTGGAAGCGGCTCTGCGTGAGGAGGTTGACGACCTCGCCGAGCCAGAACACCGGCATCGAGATGCCGATCAGGCCGACGATCATCATCCCGGCGTCGATCGGCGTGCCGCGGAAGATCGGCGGCGAGGAGGCCCATGCCGATGCTGATCACGACCCAGATCACCGCCGCGCCGAAGACGAGCGAGAGCGTGACCGGCGCCGCCTGCGTGACCTGCGGGATGACCTTCGCGCCGCGGTTCACGAACGACGTCAGGTCGCGCGTGATGAACAGCTTCTTCATCATCAGCGCGTACTGGACGGGCAGCGGCTTGTCGAGCCCGAAGTCGTGGCGCACCTGGCGCAGCGTCTGCTGGTCGGCGTTGCGCCCGGCGATGCGCGCCGCGGGGTCGACGCCCGGGGTGGCGAAGAAGATGAGGAACGTCAGGACGCTGATCGCGAAGAGCACGAAGACCATCGAGACGAGCCGGCGGGCGACGAAGCGCAGCATCAGTCGACCCCCTCAGCTTCGCGCGCGGGTCGAGCGCGTCGCGGACGCCGTCGCCGAGCACGTTCAGCGCCAGCACGGTGATCGCGATCGCGATGCCGGGCGCGAGCGCGACCGACGGGCCGCGTGTAGAGCAGCCCCTGGCCGTCGTGGATGATCGTGCCCCAGCTCGCGTCCGGCGGCTGCACGCCGATCGAGAGGAACGAGAGCGCCGCCTCGGTGAGCATGTTGATCGCGACCATCAGCGGGAAGAAGACGATCACCGTCGTGACGACGTTCGGCAGGACGTCGCTCCAGAGCACGCGCCACGTCGAGGCGCCGAGCCCTTCGGCAGCCTCGACGAACTCGCGCCCGCGCAGCGAGAGCACCTCGCCGCGAATCGGCCGCGCGACGTACGGGATGTAGACGACGCCGATGATGAGGATCGGCAGCAGCAGGCTCCCCGCCTGGAGCTTCAGCGGGCCGAGCGCGAAGCCCGCGTGAGCAGCACCGTCGAGAGGCAGATCGCGAGCAGGTAGACCGGGAACGCCCAGACGACGTCGAGAGCGCGCGAGAGCACGCCGTCGAGCGCGCCGCCGAAGAAGCCGGCGATGATGCCGATGAGCGTGGCGAAGAAGCAGGTGATGAGCGCCGCCGAGATCCCGATCAGCAGCGAGTTGCGGCCGCCGTAGAGCAGCCGCGCCGCGACGTCGCGCCCCTGGTTGTCGGCGCCGAGGAAGTAGTGGCCGCGGGTCCCAGGTCGGGCCGATCGGTGTCGAGCCGAGGCCGAGGCCCGTCGTGCTCGGCGGCATCACCGGCACCGTCTTGCCGTTCACGACCGTCGTGCCGTCGAGGTTCGACCGGAACGGATCGGTGTGCGCGATGTAGTGCGCGTAGAGCGGTGCGCGCGAGGCACGCGACGACGATGACGACGAGCACGCCGAGCATCACCATCGCGATCCGGTTGCGGCGCAGCCGCCGCCGTGCGAGCGCCCACGGGCTCGCACCGACGGGACCTGCTCTCGCTCGGAGACGAGGATCCCGTCGGCGACTGCGCCGCTCACGCCGACGTGCTCAGCGGGGGCAGAGCCTCGGCTCCGCCCCCGTACGCACGCCTACTGCACCCACGACTGGTCGACCAGCCAGTAGAACTGCTTGCTGAACGTGAAGTTGCCGACGCGCTTCGAGACGAAGTCGAGGTGCTTCGGCGTGAACAGCGTCGCCATCGGCGCCTGGTCGGTGACCACCTTGTCGATCTTCGCCCACAGGACGTTCGCGGCCGGCTCGTTCGTGACGGCGAGGCTCAGCGCCTTGTGCATCTGGGCGTTGATCGGCTTGTCGCAGAAGCCCGAGAAGTTGATGCTCGAGTCGCTGCCGGGGTGGAACGACTCGCAGCCGAACAGGATGTAGAGGAAGTCCGAGGCAGCCGGGTAGTCCTGGTACCACTGCTGCACGTTGATCTGCACCTTGTTCTTCGTGTTCTGGATGTAGGTGAAGAAGATGTTCACGGAGATCGGCTTGACCGACGCCTTGTAGCCGATCTCGTTGAGCACGCTCTGGATGTAGACGCCCATCGCCTTGTTCACGTCGTCGTCCGACGACTAGACGGCGACCTTCTGGCCGGCGGTGCCCGACTCCTTGACGAGCTGCTTCGCCTTCGCGAGGTCGGGCGCCGACCACGTCGTGCCGGGGTTCTTCGTGTACGGGCAGTAGTCCTTGTGCCCCGGGAAGCCGGGCGGCAGGACCTGGCACGACGGCGTGGCGAGGTTCGGGCCGCCGAAGATCTTGACGGCCGCGTTGCGGTCGATCGCGTAGTTGACCGCCTGCCGGGCCTTCAGGTTGTTGAACGGCGGCAGGTTGACGTTCATCGGCAGGTACCAGAACGCCGTCAGCGGCTTGACGTGCACCTGGCTCGCGTACTTCGTCCCGATCTCGCCGAGCCGGTCGGCCGGCACGTTCTCGAACGTCCAGTCGGCCTGGCCGTTCTCGACCGCGGTCACCTGCGCCTCGACGGTCAGGCCGTAGGACTGGATGATCTCGTCCGGGTAGCCGTCGGGCTGCGCGTCGTGCGACCACTCCTTGAAGTACGGGTTGCGCTTCATCACGAGCTGCTTGTTCGGATCGTAGGACGCGAAGTAGTACGCGCCCGTACCGGGAAGCGGCTTCGTGCCGGCGTCCTTCGGCGGCGAGCCCGCCGGGACGATGCTCGCGTGCGGAACGGCGAGCTGGTACTTGAACTCCGAGTCCGGCGCCGTCAGGTTGATCGTGACCGTGCCCGCCTTCGCGTTGCCGACCACGCCGCCCTTGAGCGTGCAGGTGGCGGGCTTCTTGAGGCACGCCTGAGCGCCGACGATGCCGGCGTAGAACGTGCCGGAGGTCGGGCTCTTGACCTTGAAGATGCGCTGGAACGAGGCGACGACGTCCTTGACGGTCAGCGGCTGGCCGTTCGAGAACTTGATCCCCTTGCGCAGCTTGAACACCCAGGTCTTGCCGCCGTTCGTCGGCGTCGGCAGGTTCTGCGCGAGGTCCGGCACGACGGTGAACGCGCCGTCGCCGCCGACCTTCTTGAAGGCGAGGAGCCCGTCGTAGGTCGCCCTGGTAGAGCTGCCAGTACTCGAGCGTGTAGTTCACCTGGGGGTCGAGCGTGCCGCCCGCCGCCTTCGCATCGAGCTTCAGCGTCCCGCCACGATGCGATGCAGTCGTGCCGCCCTGGCCTGCGGCAACGACGACAAGCGCACACAGGCAGCACAGCACCAAGAACTTCCCGACCCGGCTCATGACTCTCCTCTGCTGTAGGGCCTCCCGGACGTCGGGCGATCATAGACCTGTCGCCGACGCGGAACCAAACGGCGAGGCCGTCAAAGATCGATCAGCGCGGCGAGGGTCGCCCGGGTGTGCGCCAGGTACTCCTCGCCCACGCGCTCGACGAGCTCCGCGTCGATCCGCTCGACCGCCGAGCGGCCGGCGGCCGCGGCGAGCTGCCCTCGCTCGGTCAGGGACACCGTCATCCGCCGGCGGTCGTCCGGGTCCCCGCTCCGGTCGAGGTAACCGCGCACGACGAGCGTGTCGACGAGCTGGCCTGCCGCCTGCTTGGACACGCCGAGCTCGCGAATCACGTGGGCGAGCGGCGCACCCGTGCGCGAGATGGCGCCGACGACGAAGCTCCCGTTGCGCGGCAGGTCCTCGCAGCCCGCCTCGGCCAGCGCTTCGCGAATCGCCGCCCCGTAGGTGCCTCTCGCGGCGCGGAGCAGCGCCGGGAGCACGATCTCGCCGGAGGGCTCGTCTGCCTCGTCCACGCGATGACCATAGAGACAAGCGAATGGACTGTCAACGGGCGGTACGAGTTGCCGCTCCGCGTCTGCGGCTCAGTCGAGGAGCAGGCGCACGTTCATCGCGAGCACTTCGGCGGTGAACGGCTTCCCCAGAAACGCTGTCTCGGTGCCCTCGAGCTCGAGGCTCGGGATCGACTGAGGTGTGTAGGCGGAGGTGTAGAGGACTCGCAGGTCCGGTTGGCGGGCGACTGCGGCGCGCGCGAGCATCGAGCCGTCGCCTCCGGGCATGACCATGTCGGTGACCATCAGATCGAAGCGTGCGGCGGCGCAGAGCACGAGCGCCTGCTCCATGTTCGGTGCCTCGGCGACCTCATAGCCGTACGACTCGAGCATCGTGACGACGAGCCTGCGAACGGTCGCTTCGTCCTCGACGACGAGGAGCCGCTCGGTTCCGCACAGAGTGGGCGATTGCACCGCCAGGTCGAAAGCCGCAGTCACGCTCAGGTCGTCGGCGGCCTCGGCGGATCGCACCATCCCCGTTCCGGGTCGACCGGCCGCGCTCGGCCCGAGCTCTCGAAAATCCGGCCTCGGGAATCCGAGGCTTCGATGGATGGGCCGTGAAGGGATCGAACCTTCGACCTTGGGATTAAGAGTCCCCTGCTCTACCAGCTGAGCTAACGGCCCGCGAAGCGTCGCGTATCGTAGCGGTCGCATGCGCGTCTTCTCAGTTGTGGGCAATCGCCCGCAGTTCATCAAGTCGGCGCCCATGTCGGTCGCGCTGCGCGACCGCGGGATCGAAGAGATCGTGCTCCATTCGGGGCAGCACTGGGATCCCGAGATGTCCCAGGTGTTCTTCGACGAGCTGGCGATCCCGGAGCCCGACTACCGGCTCGACCTGCGCACCTCCGACGCGGGGGCGATGACCGCGCCGATCCGCGAGGCGGTCGAGCACGAGCGGCCGGACTGGGTGCTCGTCTACGGCGATACGAACACGACCGTGGCCGGCGCCCATGCCGCCGGGGACGTGCCGGTCGCCCACGTCGAGGCGGGCCTGCGCAGCTTCGACCTCGAGATGCCAGAGGAGCGGAACCGCATCGAGGTCGACAAGCTGTCCGCGCTCCTCCTCTGCCCCGACGAGCGCTCGGCGGCCCAGCTCGCCTCCGAGGGCGTGGACGGACGCCGCGAGGTCGTCGGCGACGTGATGGCCGATGCGACGCGCCTCTTCGGCCCGATCGCCCGGGAACGCTCGAAGGTGCTGAGCGAGCTCGGCGTCCAAGCGGGCGGGTACGTCCTCGTCACGATCCACCGCGAGGCGAATGTCCAGCCTGAGCGCCTGCAACGGATCGTCGCCGGCCTCAACCGGCTGGACGAGCCGATCGTCTTCCCGACACACCCGCGCACGCGCCGCGTGCTCGAGCGAGCTCGGCGGCGAGCGGCGCTTTGCGTTGATCGACCCGCTCGGCTACCTCGACCTGCAGGCGCTCGCGTCGCAGGCGCGCGTGATCGTGACCGACTCGGGCGGGCTGCAGAAGGAGGCGTACTGGTACGGCGTGCCATGCGTGACGCTCGCGACCGAGCACCGAGTGGATCGACACGGTCGAAGTCGGGGCGAACGTGCTCGTCGACGACGATCCCGACGCGCTGGCCCGCGCGGTGGCGGCCGCGCGCTTCCCGGACGCACGCGCCCGAGCTCTACGGCGACGGCCATGCCGCTGGACGCGTCGCCGATGCGCTGTACCCTTGAGCGCCGTGCCCGGTTCCCCCCTCTACGACATCGCAGTCATCGGCGCCGGCTACGTCGGCGTGCCGCTGGCGGCGACCTTCGGCGAAGCCGGACAGCGGGTGCTGCTCGTCGACGTGCAGACCCACGTCGTCGACGCGCTGAACCGCGGCGAGAGCCACATCGAGGACGTCAGCAACGAGCGGCTCCGCGTCGCTGACCGACAAGGGCCTCGTGGTCGCGACGAACGACTACGAGCTGGTGAAGCAGGCGCACGCCGTCCTGATCGCCCTGCCGACACCGCTCTCGGCACAACGCGAGCCCGACCTCTCCGCCATCGAGGGCGCCGCGCGGAGCCTCGCGCCGGTGCTCCAGCGCGGCCAGGTCGTGGTGCTCGAGTCGACGACGTGGCCGGGCACGACGCGCGAGATCCTGCAGCCGATCCTCGAGGAGGGCTCGGGCCTGAAGGCCGGCGAGGACTTCCACCTTGCGATGTCGCCGGAGCGCGTCGACCCGGGCCGCGAGGACTGGACGACGAAGACGACGCCGAAGGTCGTCGGCGGGATCACCCCGGCCTCGACGACCGCGGCCGCCGACGTCTACCGCACCGCGATCGACACGGTGCACGAGGTGTCGACGCCCGACGCGGCCGAGCTGACGAAGCTGCTCGAGAACATCTACCGCGCTGTCAACATCGCGCTCGTGAACGAGCTCGCGCAGCTGTGCGACCGGATGGAGATCGACGTGTGGGAGGTGATCGACGCCGCGGCCACGAAGCCCTTCGGGTTCGCGTCGTTCAAGCCGGGCCCGGGCCTCGGCGGCCACTGCATCCCGATCGACCCCTTCTACCTGACGTGGAAGGCGCGCGAGTTCGACTTCTCGACGCGGTTCATCGAGCTCGCCGGCGAGGTCAACAACAACATGCCGTACTTCTGCCGCTCGCTGATCTCCCAGGCGCTGAACCACGGGGCGCAGAAGTCGGTGAAGGGCGCGAAGATCCTGATCATCGGCGTCGCGTACAAGCCCGACATCGGCGACATGCGCGAGACCCCGGCCGAGAAGCTGATCCACCTGCTGCTGAACGCGGGGGCAGACGTCTCCTACCACGACCCGTTCGTGCCTGAGTTCGACGGGATGAGATCCTCGCCGCTCGAGCCGGAGCGGTACGACTGCGTCGCGATCGTCACCAACCACTCGGGCATCGACTACGCGGACGTCGTCCGGCGTGGCGAGGTGATCGTCGACTTCCGTAACGCCACCAAGGGCCACGAGGTCGACGGCAAGGTCTGGAAGCTCTAGATGGCTCGCGTCGGCGTCGCAGGCCTCGGCTACTGGGGCCCGAACCTGGCGCGCAACTTCGACGAGCTCGCCGAGCTCGCCTGGATCTGCGACTTCGACGCCGACCTGCGCGCCCGCTTCGCGAGCCGCTACCCCGCGGCGCAGGCGACGGCCGACTTCGCCGAGATGCTCGCCGACGACTCGCTCGACGCCGTCATCGTCGCGACGCCGGTGCCCACCCACTACGCACTCGCGAAACAGGCGCTCGAGGCGGGCAAGCACGTGCTGGTCGAGAAGCCGCCGGCGATGCGCGCGGTGGAGATGGACGAGCTCGTGCGGATCGCGGGCGACCGCGACCTCGTGCTGATGCCCGGCCACCTGCTCCTCTACCACCCCGGCGTCGTGAAGCTGAAGGAGCTGGTCGACGCGGGCGAGCTCGGCGAGGTGCTGTGCATCTACGGCAACCGCCAGAACCTCGGGATCGTGCGCACGAATGAGAACGCGCTCTGGTCGCTCGGCGTCCACGACCTGTCGGTGATCCTCTACCTGCTCGACGAGGACCCGGCCACGGCGACGGCGCAGGGCCGCGACTTCCTGACGCCCGGGGTCGAGGACGTCGTCTTCTGCTTCCTGAACTTCCCGAGCGGGAAGATCGCGCACATGCACCTCTCGTGGCTCGACCCGCACAAGATGCGCAGGATGACGGTCGTCGGCCGGGAGAAGATGGTCGTGTTCGACGACATGGAGCTGGAGCGGAAGGTGACCGTCTACGAGAAGTCGCCGTGGCAGCGCGCGGAGACGTACGGCGAGTGGCAGACGCGCTCCGGCGACATCTACATCCCGAAGATCTCGACCGACGAGCCGCTTCGGCTCGAGTGCACGCACTTCCTCGAGCTCGTCGGCGGCGCCGGTGACAAGACGAAGGTGGCGCGCGACGGGGCCCGCGTCGTGCGGGCGCTCGAGATGCTGACGGAGTCGCTCGGTGGCCGCTGACGTCCACCCGACCGCGGTCGTCCACGAGGGGACGGTGCTCGGCGACGGCGTCCGCGTGCTGGAGCACGCCGTCGTCGGGAAGCAGCCGACGCTCGGCTCCGCGCTCGACGGCGAAGCGCGACCCGCTGCCGCCGACGCGAATCGGCGACGGCACGGTCGTCTCGACGGGGGCGATCGTCTTCGCCGGGTCGACGATCGGCGCCAACTGCATCGTCGGCGACCAGTCGTGCATCCGCGAGCGCGTGGAGCTCGCAGACGACTGCATCCTCGGCCGCGGCTCGCTGATCGAGAACGACACGACCGTGGGCGCGGGGACGCGTATCCAGGCAGACGCCTATGTCACCGCGTACTCGACGCTCGAGGAGGACGTGTTCATCGCCCCATGCGTCGTCACGACGAACGACAACTTCATGGGCCGGACGGAGCAGCGCCGCGCGCTGATGAAGGGCCCGACGATTCGGCGTGGCGCACGCGTCGGGGGCGGCGCGATCCTCTGCCCCGGGATCGAGATCGGCGAGGAGGCGTTCGTCGGGGCGGGCGCGGTCGTGACGAAGGACGTCCCCGCACGCAAGCTCGTCGTCGGCTCACCGGCGCGCGTGCTGCGCGACGTCGACCCGGCCGAGCTGCGCGAGAACGGCGGCTGATCCCGGGAACTACTTCCGCGCCAGCGCGAGCGTGTACGGCATCGGGCCGGCGCAGTTCTTCTGGACGAGCTTCAGCTGCAGGTAGTAGGTACCGGCCCGTGGCGCCTTGAACGCGAGCCGCGCCTGTCCGGAGACGTTACGGGACTGGGTCAGCCGCAGCTGCTGCGCGTCGAGGGCGTCGACTCGCTCCGTGCCGGGCGCCCACAAGGCCATGCGGACCGACCGCGGCCATGCCCGGGGTGACATGCGCGAAGAGGCGCCTGCCCCGATCGAGATGGACGCGGTAGACGTCGATGTTGTCGTCCCAGTAGTCGAGCGTCGCCGTGATCGTCCGGGGCAGCGGCGGCAGCGCATGCGCCCACGGCCCGGCGTTGTCGTTCGGCTCGTAGCGGTCGGCGGCGGGGATCGGCGCGGTCGTCAGATTCAGCAGTGCGTTCGCGATGTCGAGCGTTCCCCAGCCGCTGTAGCGATCGCGACCGACCGCGCACGTCAGGCAGCCCGTGACCGGCGTCGCGTCGTCCGCGCTCCGTTCGAGCAGCGACGCCACCTGGTCCGGATGGAGCGCTGGGTCCTCGCCGAGCAGCAGCGCCGCCGCCGCCGAGACCTGCGGCGCGGCGAACGACGTGCCGATCGCGCCCCGGAACTCGGCCGGCCCGCAGTCCGAGTAGGGGTGGCCGGCGCAGCCGGGGACCGACGCGTCGACGAGCGGCTGCGGGATCGTGGAGAACATCGCGTCGCCCGGCGCGGCGATGTCGTTGTAGATCGCGTCGCGGTTCGAGAACTCGGGAACGGATCCGTTCTGGCGGATCGCGCTGACGCCGATCACGTGCGGCAACGCAGCCGGGTAGTGGGCGAAGTTCCACGGCAGTCGCCGGAGACTGCTCGCCGTTCCCGACGGCCGCGACGACCACCGCGCCCTTGGAGTACGCATAGTCGATCGCCGCCTGCTCGAGCGGCGAGTACGTGTCGAGCCTCGGGTCGAGGGGATCGCGCACGCCGCCGAGGCTGAGGTTGATCACGCGCGCGCCGTTGTCGACGGCCCAGTGGATCGCGGCCACCTCTCCGTCGAGGGACACGATCCCGTTGGCGCCGACGACCTTCGCGATCATCAGCTGCGCGTTGAAGGCGAGGCCGGCGATGCCCTCCTTGTTGAACGGGTTCGCCGCGATCTCGCCGGCGACGAAGGTGCCGTGGCCCTGCTCGTCGTGATACGGAGAGCCTCCGACGAACGAACGGGCGGCGACGACTCTGCCGACGAACTCCGGATGCGAGCCGTCGATGCCGGAGTCGATCACGGCGACCCTGACCGGCGCGAGCTTCGGCTCCGTCGGCCAGAAGGACCACGCCTGGTCCTGGTCGAGGTACCACTGCTTCGCGGCGAGCGGCTCGAGGTTGTCGAAGGCGAGCGCCGCTGCCGGCGCGGCAAGGCCGAGCACGGCGGCGGCGAGCAGGAACGCGAGCCGGACGCTCACTGGACGAGCAGCGCGGCCGAGACGCCGGGCGCGAGCCCGTGCCCGGGAGCGCAGCGAACGCGATAGGTCGCCGGTGCGAGCGGGCCGGTGAAGCGCCAGGCGCCGGCAGCGTCGGCGACCGTCGACGTGACGGTCGTCCAGCCCGCTCCCGCCTGCTGCTGGAGCTCGACGGCCGCGCCCGGGACAGCCGGCTTGATCGTGCCCTGAGCGCCCGCAGCCGCGACCTGCGCGTCGACACGCGGCGCGACGGAGATACGGGCGAAGCCCGCCCGGACGGTTCCCCAGGCGAGACGGTACTGCGTCGCCACCGTCGGCTTCACGATCGTCGAGAACGCACCGTTCGCATCGAGGACCAGGTCGCCTGCGGGAGCCCAGTCGAGCCCGGGCGCCCTGGACTCGAGGGTCAGCGAGGCGGCGCCGCGTGCGAATCCGGCGAGCGAGACCGCGCCGCCGTAGGTCATCGTCTTCGCCGACGGCAGCAACGAGAGGAGCGCGGAGGTGAACCACGTCGAGCGCAGCTCCGAGGTCGCTGCGCATCTGCGCGCCGGTCATCGTCACGTGCGAGTCGTCGGCGGAGACGAGCTTCACGGTCTCGACGCGGCCGGAGGGGCCGGTCGTGGTCTGCAGGTCGGAGACCGGTCCTGCGACCTTCATCTCCTTCGCGAGCTTCGTCGCGTCGAACAGCACCGGGCCCCAGTCGTGGTAGGGCGACAGCGTGTCGTAGGGGTCGTCCACCGAGACGAGGTACGGGACCGCGTCACCGGTCGCCTCGAGCGACGACGTCGTGCGGCCGCCCGAAGTCGAGAAGAAGAGCGTGTCGGCGACCTTCCCGTTGTAGAGGACCACCTGTCCCTTCGTCGCGTCGACCGCGTCGCTCGCCGTCGGGAACTCGGCGTCGATCCCGCCGTAGACCTGGTCGCGTGTGTCGCCGTAGAGATCGAAGGAGCGGCCCTTCGTGAGGTTCGCGAGCGCGTAGGAGCGGGCTGCGACCGCCTGCGCCTTCAGCGCCTCGGACGGCCAGTTCGACGGCATCTCCGACGGGACGACGCCCTTCAGGTACGCCTCGAGACCGACCGTGTCGATGACCTGCAGGTGCTTTCCGTCGCTCGAGACGGTGATCTTCCCGCGATACGGCTTGCCGTCGACGACGAGCGGCTGCCGGCCGACGAAGCTGAACGGCGGCTTCAGGGCGAGATGCCCGCCGATCGCGAGGTTCGTGCTCAAGGCGAGCACGCCGGGGTCGAGCGGCACCTTCGTGCCCGCCGCATCGGTGACGCTCCAGTCGACGGCCGAGTTCAGCGACGTCTTCTTCTTCTCGGACAGGAGCACGCGCACGGTGGCGAGCTTCGCGGGGCCGAGCGTCGTCCCCGAGTAGTAGTGAGCGAGGATCCGGTCGTACGTCCAGCCGTGCTTCGCGTAGCCGTACGCGCCCCACTGGCTCAGCCCCAGCCCGTGCCCCCAGCCGTGGCCGCTGACGACGAGCACGGACGCAGCGGGGCTCGTGACGACACCCGTCGTCGTGCTACCACTGGTCGCCGAGGTTGTCGTCGTCGCCGGACCGACGGCTGCCCCCTGACGGGCTCCGAGGAGCGCAGCAGCGAGGCCGCCGAGCAGCAGCGCGCCGAACAGGCCCAGCCGGAAAAACGGACCGCGTCAGCCCCATGGGGGCCACCGTAGCCGAGGTTTCCTGCGGCCCCGGGAGCCTTTACCGAACATTTCCATAGCGTGTCGACCGACAACCTTCTTCGTTGCACGTCCAGCCATGCCTGCCCCCGCCGACATTCTCCCTCCTCGTTACCGCGATGCCCGGCCGATCGGGGCCGGTGGGATGGGCGAGATCTTCTGCGCCGTCGACACCGAGCTCGACCGGGAAGTCGCGTTGAAGGTCCTGGCCGAGCGGTACGCGAAGGACGTGCCGCTGCGGGCGCGCTTCGAACGCGAGGCCCTGGCCGCGGCGCGTCTCTCGGGGACGCCCAACATCGTCACGATCTTCGACGTCACCGAGCACGCGGGACGGCCGATCATCGTCATGGAGTACCTGCCGGGCGGCTCGCTCGAGGCGCAGATCGCGGGCACCCCGTGCCCGCCGTCCCGGGCGCTCGCCTGGCTCGAGGAGGCAGCCGGAGCGCTCGATGCGGCGCACGCCGCCGGAATCGTGCACCGCGACGTGAAGCCCGCCAACCTCCTGCTCGACGCGCGGGGCCACGTGCATGTCGCCGACTTCGGGGTCGCGAGCGCGGTCGGCCTCGACTCGCTGACGCAAACCGGCACGATCCTCGGCACCGCCGGCTACCTGTCGCCGGAGCAGGCGACCGGCGCCGGCGCCACGGCCGCCAGCGACCGGTACGCGCTCGCGGTCGTCGCGTGGGAGCTCCTCACCGGACGGCGGCCGTTCGCCGCCAGGTCACCGACGACGGAGGCGCTCGCGCATGTGAAGGCGCCGGTCCCTCGGCCCACGAAGCGAACCCAAGCCTGCCCCGTGAGCTGGATCCCGTCTTCGAACGCGGGCTCGCGAAGGACCCGCGCGTCCGCCACCCGACGGCGGTCGAGCTCGTCGGCGACCTGCGCCGTGCGCTCGACGACGCGGCCGGTGCCACCTGGGTCGCGCGACCCGGCGTCGCAACGGAGCAAACGCGGGTCGTGCCCGCCGCGAAGCCAGCCGGCGGACGTCGCCGCTTGGTCCCGGTGCTGCTCGTGCTCCTGCTGCTCGGCGCGGGGGTCGCTCTGGCGCTGGCGCTCTTCAACCGGAGCTCGGGAGGCGGAACCGCCCAGACGCGGACGCTCGTGCGGGTGCGTACGGTCCTCGAGACGGTCACGACCGCGCCCGCGGCCGCGACCACCGCGCCGAGCACTCCGACGGCGGCCGCGCCCGACGGCGCAGCGTTGAACAACGCCGGCTTCGCGAAGCTGCGCGCGGGCGACTACGCCGGTGCGCTCCCGCTGCTCGAGCAGGCGGTGCAGAAGCTCGGAGGCACGGGGGCGATCGACGAGGCCTACGCGAAGTTCAACCTCGCCTTCACGCTCTTTGCCCTGGGCCGGTGCGCCGAGGTTCCCGCGCTGCTCGACCAGGCCCAGGCGATCGAGGGCCCCCGTCCACCGATCGACCAGCTCCGTAGGCAGGCCGAGAAGCACTGCGGCCCGCACGGGCACAAGGGGCAGGGCTAGGCGAGCCGGGCGGCGTACTGCTGCTCGTAGTACCGCTTGTAGTCGCCCGACTTGATCGGCTCCCACCACTCGCGGTTCGCGCGGTACCACTCGACGGTCTCCTCGAGCCCGCCCCCGTCGAACGAGTGACGGGGCGCCCAGCCGAGGTCGTGCAGCTTCGACGAGTCGACGGAGTAGCGGCGGTCGTGGCCCGGCCGGTCGGCGACGTGGCGCACGAGCTCGGGACCTGCACCGGTGAGCGTGAGGATCCGGCGCACGACGTCCATGTTCTGGCGCTCCTGCCCGCCGATGTTGTAGGCGTGGCCGGCCTCGCCCTTCCGAAGCGCGAGCTCGATCGCCGCGCAGTGATCCTCGACGTGCAGCCATTCGCGACTCTGCTTGCCGTCGCCGTAGACGGGGAGTTGCCCACCGTCGAAGGCGTTGGTGATGAAGAGCGGCAGGAACTTCTCCGGATACTGGCGCGGGCCGTAGGTGTTCGCACCTCGGGTGACGAGCGCGTCGACGCCGTAGGTCCGCACATAGGCGAGCACCTGCAGGTCGCCTCCGGCCTTCGACGCCGAGTAAGGGCTCGACGGGCGGATCGGCGCGTCCTCGCCGCACGGCACGGCGTCGAGCGGGATGTCGCCGTACACCTCGTCGGTCGAGACCTGCAAGTGCCGAAGGCCACGGTGTCGCGCGTAGTCGAGCAAGACCTGCGTGCCGAGGATGTCGGTGAGGATGAACTCGGCCGGCCCCATGATCGAACGGTCGACATGCGTCTCCGCGGCGAAGTTGACGATCGCCTCGCAGCCGTCGGCGGCCTGCGCGACGGCATCGGGATCGGCGATGTCGCCCTGGTGGAACTCGTGCTCGACGCCCTCGAGGTTGGCGCGGTTGCCGGCGTAGGTGAGCTTGTCGAGGACGACGACCTGGTCGCCGGCCTGGGCCAGGCGCCGGGCGAACTGCGAGCCGATGAAGCCGGCTCCGCCGGTGACGAGGATGCGCACGGTGCTCAGCGTAGTCGACGCAGGCACTCGCGCAAGCCCTCGCGCCAGTGCGGCAGCTCGGGGGCGCCGCGCTCGCTTCGCAGCACCGAATACGCCGGCCGCGGCGCTTTCGCACCGAACTCCGCAGCGGTGATGCGCCGCACACGGGTGGCGAGGCCCGCCTCCTCGAAGATCGCCTCGGCGAAGTCCGCCCAGCTGCACTCACCGGCCGAAGCGACGTGGTAGACGCCGAACGGCAGCTCCAGCACTGCCTTCGTCGCCTCTGCGAGATGACCGACATAGGTGGGGCAGCCGCGCTGATCCTCGACCACGGCAACCTCGTCGCGCTCGGCTCCGAGGCGGAGCATCGTGCGCACGAAGTTCTTCGACGTCCAGCCGAAGAGCCAGGAGCTTCGGACGATCCACGCGCGCTCGCCGGCGGCCGCCTCGCCGAGCAGCTTCGTCCGGCCGTACGCGCCGAGCGGTCGCGGCGTGTCCGATTCGAAGTACGGCGTGCGCTTCGTCCCGTCGAACACGTAGTCCGTCGACCACACGACGAGCGGCGCACCGATCGCCGCCGCGTGCTGCACGCCGCCGACATTGACCGCGGCCGCTCCTTGCGGGTCGTCCTCCGCACCGTCGACGTCCGTCCACGCGGCCGCGTGCAGCACGAGCCCGGTCGCCGAGAGCTCCGGCGGCGGCGGGTGCGTCACGTCCCACTCCGAGCGCGTCAGCGCGAGCGCCTCCGGAAAAGCCTCGGCCAGCGCGTGGCCGAGTTGGCCGCCCGCGCCGGTGACCACGCTGCGGCTCAGCTCGAGTCCCGCTCCGACAGGATCGGCGCTCGCGTCGACCAGAGGTCGACGACCCGGGGATCGTTCCACGGCACACCGTGCTCGTCGGGATCCGCGGGGTCGTACTCCTCGGTCACGAAGTAGCAGAACAGACAGTCGGTCAGAGCCTCGTAGCCGTGCGCGTGCGAGCCCGGCACGTAGAGCGCGACCGGGTTGGAGTCCCCGATGTCCTCGGTGAACGTCTCGCCCGTCTCGCGGTCGAGCACGACGACCCGCACCATTCCCTCCAGGCACGCGAAGAGATCGTCCTGCCCGCGCTCGTGGTAGTGCAGCGCCCGGATCACCCCCTTGCGCGAGCGCGCGAGGTTCGCCTGGCGGACCGGCTTCGGAAGCGTGGAGGCGCGCATGAGCTCCATGAACCACCCGCGCTCGTCCTCGTGACGCGTGAGCGGGAAGCGGGTGACGATCACTTGTTGGCGCCCGTCTCTTCGATCAGGCGGCCGACGTCGGCGAGGTCGCCCCAGTGCTTGCCTCCGTCGTGCCACCAGCCCTCGACACTCTGAACCTCCAGGTCGCCCCGTTGCGCGTAGACGCGGTTCACGTCGGTGATCTCCAGCTCGCCGCGGCTCGACGGCGACAGCCCTTCGATGATCTCGAAGACGTCGGGTGGATAGCAGTAGAGACCGACGACGGCGTCGTTCGACGGCGGTGCGTCGTAGCGCAGGTCGACGACGCCCGCCTTCTCGACGATGTCCGCGACGCCGCCGTCCTCGCCGTAGGCGATGACCCCGAAGTTCTCGGGGTCCGGCACGTCCTTGACGAACACCATCGCGCCGGTCGTCCACGAGCCGATCGCGTCGGCCTGACAGTGCTCGAAGATGTTGTCGCCGAGGCAGACGACGAGCCGCTCCCCGGCGGCGAACTCGCGTGCCATGCCGACGACCTGAGCGATTCCGCCCGCCTCCACCTGCACCTTGTAGGACAGATCGAGGTCGAAGAGGACGTCGTCGCCGGCGCGCGTCCGCACCTGGCCGTTCCCGAGCAGGTCGATGAACTGGCCCGCGTGCTGCTGGCCGGTGACGAGCAGCACCTCGCGCACGCCGGCCCGCTGCAGCAGATCGAGAGGGTAGTAGACCATCGGCCAGCGGCCGACCGGAAGCAGGTGCTTGTTCGTGACGCGCGTCAGCTCCTCGAGACGAGTCGCGCTGCCGCCGGCTGCAATCAGGCCCTTCACGCGTGCGATGCTACAGCGGCCTCGGCGTCGTGGCCGCGCGCGGCGACGAGCCCGACGATGCCGGCGAGCACGCCCACCGCTGCGACGCAGATCCACATCGTCGCGTCTCCGTATGCATTGCGGACCTCGAGACCGAGGAACGGCGTCAGTGCCCAGCCCACCGACCAGGTGCCGCCGAACGCGCCCATGTAGGCGCCACGGATGTCCGACGGCGCGAGGGCGGCGACGACCGCCTGCGACGTGGGCACCCACAGCATCTCGCCCACGACGAAGAGGGCGATCACGATTGCGATCACGAGCGCGGAGCCGTTGGCGTTCAGGAGCAGGAAGGGGACGCCCATCAGCGGCATCGCGATCCCGAGCTTGATGGACGCGGGGACTCGCGCTGTCCAGCGGGTGAGACGCAACTGGAAGATCGTCACGGCGAGGGGGTTGAGGATCATCAAGGCGCCCCAAGCCGCGGGCGCCAGGTGGTGCGTCGTCGTGACCGAGATCGGAAGGAGCGTCTCGGTCGCGACGTACGTCATCGTCGCGAACACCGAAGCGACCATGAAGAGCAGGAACGGTGTGTCGCGGATGATCACCGCGAACGACCCGCGCTGCGGCGGCCCCGTCGGTGCGTACGCCCCGCCGCGCGGGATGTACCGGAGCGCGATCGCGAACCCGACGACCCCGAGCACGAGCGTTCCGAGCCAGAGGTGGTTCCAGTGGCCGCCGATCAGCAGCAGCCCACCGAGCGGCGGGCCGATCGTGACACCGAGGTTGCTGGCAACGCGGACCGATGCGTACGCCGCCTCGTGGCGCTCGGGCGCGACCAGGTCGGCGACCATCGCCTGGTCGGCGGCGCCGCCGAGCGAGCCGAACACCGGCAGGAGCGCGAGCAGCACAAGGCCGGCCGGCACGCTCTGCCCGGCCGCGATCAGGAACAACGGCACGATCGCCTGGAAGCCCCAGCCGGCCAGGATCAGCGGCCGTCGCCCGATCCGATCCGACCAGTGCCCGGCGAGGTAGCCCATCCCGCCCGACAGCACCGCACCGGCCAGATACGCGAACGCGAGCCGCGACTGCGGCGCGTGCAGGTACTTGATCGCCCAGATCCCCATGAACGGGTAGGCGGAGGAGCCGGCGATCGAGCCGACGAAGCTGACTGCGAGCACGGGCCGAAGCGCACGATCGACGTCGCCACCCGCGATGAGACGGAAGAGCCGCGGCAGCAGTCTCACGCGGCGAGGCCGATTCGGTTGACGAGCCAGAACGAGGCCTCGACCGCCGGCCCGATCAACAACGCGAAGACGAGGGTGCCGATGCCGACGGTGCCGCCGAGCAGGAAGCCCGTAACGAGTGCCGTGCCCTCGAGCAGCACGCGGGCGCCGCCGATCCGCAGGCCCGAGCGCAACGCGCCCACGAGCATCAGCGAGTCGCGGGGCCCCGCGCCGACTGCTGCGCCGATGTAGAGCGCCGTCCCGAGCCCGAAGAGAGCGAGGCCGGCCACGAGCAGCGCGACGCGAACGAGGAGTGGCCAGCCGGCGAGGTCCTGGACGACGGAGAGGCGCACGAGGAGGGCGACGAAGAGGCCGATCAGGACTGCGTTCGCGACCGTCCCGATGCCGGGGCGCGAGCCGAGCCGCCACGCCAGAAAGAGCACCCCGATCGCGACAACCACGTTGGCGAGCCCGAACGAGAGCGGGGTGTGCTTCGCGATGCCCTGGTGGAGCACGTCCCACGGCGACAAGCCGAGCCGTGACTCGAGGAACGCGACGATCCCGCACGCGCAGAGGAAGAGGCCGGCGACGAGCCAGGCCGACCGCGCGACCGGCCCGCCGCGCAGGACGGGCGCCGCGTGCATCTCGGCACCGTACTGATTGGACCGCGAGTTGCCCGGTCAGAGCCTGGTTGCGACGGGTGCGCGACGCGCAAGCGCCAGGCCGAGCGCTACGAGCAGGACGCCGGTGACCGCGAAGACGAGCGGCGGGACCCAGCCGCGCGACGAGTGACCCTGGGCGCCGATCAACGGCAGCGTGATCGTCGTCCACTTGATCGTGAAGTGCACCGATGCGAACAGGAGCCCGATCGTCCCGAGGACGGCCCAGCTCGCGCGGGCGAACGCCCCCGCGAACCGGACGTAGACGAGCGAGGCGAGGATGACGAGGACCCAGTCGAAGGTGCCGGAGTGCCAGAAGTGCAGGAGGCTGCCGCCGATCGCAAGCCCGGCGGCGAGGTGCAGCCAGAAGCCGTACGGCTTCCGCGGCCCGGCGTCGGCGCCGACCGCCGACCCGAGGAAGACGAGGCCGATGACGAGCGTCAGGATCGCCGACCAGTCGCCGCCTCCCGACAGGAGGTCGGTGACGAGCACCCACGAGAGAGCCACGACCGGCAGCATCAGCAGCGGGTAGCGGAACATTCGGAGGCTCGCACCGGCCGCCGCGAGCGTGAGCAGCTCGAGCGCCGAGCCGCGCCGCGTTGAAGCCCTTGAACGACGAGGAGGTTCCGACATGCCCCAGCCAGCCGAACCACGTGAAGAGCGCAGCGACGAAGGCCGCGAACGCGACCACGCCCACGAATGCGAAGACTCCCGACGCGACGCGATGGCCGCGCTGGAGAAAGCCGCGCGCGGCGACCTGGAGCACGACCAGCACGGCGAGAGCCCAGCCCGTGTACGCGGCGTCGCCGTAGTTCGCCGAGAGGTAGGCGAGCCAGCCGAGCGCCGAGCCGAGGACGACGAACCCGCCCGCATACACGAGAAACGACCAGCTCGACCAGCGGGGCACCGCGACATCCATCGTCCCGAGTGTCCGTTGCGGGTCGGACAGCGCCTGTCTGCGAGCGAGGCAACGCGGCGCGATCCGGGCGACGCGTCAAAGCCCGCAGGCGGGGTACGGTTCACGGGAGATGAGCCCGCGCGACGTGGACAAGCTGCAAGAGGAGATCGAGGAGCTCTTCGCGGATCTCTGGCAGGTGCCTCGCTTCTCGGGCCTTCGCCACGGTTTCCGCCCGAACCTGGACTGCTTCCACACCGACGACCCGCACGGGCTGACGGTCGTCGTCGAGCTTCCGGGGGTGTCCGCCGAGAGCGTGCGCGTCGTCGTGGGCGAACGGGTGCTCGCGATCGCAGGGGAGCGCACGCGGCCGAAGGTCCCGGGGCGCGTCTACCAGCAGATGGAGATCGAGTACGGCACGTTCGAGCGGCAGGTGCGGCTCGTCGAGGACGTCGATCCCGAGCACGCTCGTGCCAGCTTCGAGCTGGGCGTCCTGACGATCGAGCTTCCCGTCGTCGAGCAGCCGCTACCCGTCGGGCGGGTCGCGATCGTGGTCGAGCACCCGTGACGGACGTCACGTTCGAGGCGACGGAGCCGCAGGAGCACCAGCTCGAGCTCCCGGCGGCGCTCCCCGTGCTGCCGCTGAAGGAGACGGTCGTGTTCCCACAGTCGATGTCGCCGCTCGCGATCGGCCAGGAGCGATCGGTCAAGCTCATCGACGACGTCGTCGCCGGCGACCGACTGCTCGCGCTCGTGACCTCGCGCGACGGCTCGGTCGAGGCGCCGGGCTGGGAGGACATCTACGAGGTCGGCACGGTCGCGATCGTCCACAAGATGATCAAGGTCCCCGACGGGACGCTGCGCATCCTCGTCCAGGGCCTCGAGCGCGTTCAGCTCCTGAACCGGCTGGACTCGGACCCGTACCTGCTCGGCGAGTTCGACGCGCTGCCCGACGTGCTGCACGAGACCCCCGAGCTCGAAGCGCTGACGCGCAACGTCCAGGGCCTCTTCGCGCGCATCATCGGGCTTGCGCCCTACCTCCCCGAGGAGCTGCAGCTCGCGGCGGCGAACGTCGACGATCCGAGCGCGCTCTGTCATCTCGTCGCGTCGACCCTCCGCACGATCAAGACCGAGGAGCGCCAGGAGATCCTGGAGCAGGTCGACGTCGAGCAGCGGCTGCGCACGGTCTCCGCGATCCTCAGCCGCGAGCTGGAGGTCTTCGAGCTCGGCTCGAAGATCCAGTCGCAGGTCCAGTCCGAGATGGAGAAGGGCCAGCGCGAGTACTTCCTGCGCCAGCAGCTGAAGGCGATCCAGCAGGAGCTCGGCGAGGACGACCCGGAGCAGGCAGAGCTCGCCGAGCTGCGGGGGCGGGTGAAGGAGCTCGGCGAGCTGCCCGAGGAGGCGCAGAAGGCGGTCGACCGCGAGCTCGCCCGGCTCGAGAAGCTCCCGACCGCCGCAGCGGAGTACGGCGTCATCCGCACGTACCTGGAATGGATCATCACGCTGCCGTGGTCGACGTTCACGAAGGACAACCTCGACCTCGACCACGCCCGCGCGGTGCTCGACGCGGACCATTTCGACCTGGAGAAGGTGAAGGACCGGATCATCGAGTACCTCGCGGTCGCCAAGCTGCGAAACGAGATCTCGGGCCAGATCCTCTGCTTCGTCGGGCCGCCCGGGGTCGGCAAGACGTCGCTCGGCCACTCGATCGCACGCGCGCTCGGACGAAAGTTCGTGCGCCTGTCGGTCGGCGGCGTCCACGACGAGTCCGAGATCCGCGGGCACCGCCGCACCTACATCGGCGCGATGCCCGGCTCGATCATCCGCTCGCTCCGCGACGCCGAGTCGTCGAACCCGCTGCTGCTGATCGACGAGATCGACAAGCTGGGAAGCGACTGGCGCGGCGATCCGGCGAGCGCGATGCTCGAGGTGCTCGATCCCGAGCAGAACTCGACGTTCCGCGACCACTACCTCGACCTGCCGTTCGATCTCTCGAAGACGCTCTTCATCTGCACGGCGAACACGCTCGACACGATCCCGGGGGCGCTGCTCGACCGGATGGACGTGATCCAGCTCTCCGGCTACACCGAGGACGAGAAGCTCGGCATCGCGAAGCGCTACCTCGTCCCGAAGCAGGTGCGCGAGCACGGCCTGCTGAAGTCGCAGCTCAGGCTCTCCGACACGATCATCCGCACCGTCATTCGCGAGTACACGCGCGAGGCGGGCGTTCGCAACCTCGAGCGCCGCATTGCCGACATCTGCCGGAAGGCCGCGACGATGGTCGCGACAGGTCGCGCCCGGAAGCCCCGCGTCGACGACAAGCTGCTGCGCGAGTGGCTCGGACAGCGACGGTTCTCGGGCGAGGTGCGCAAGCGGACCTCGGTCCCCGGGGTCGCGACCGGGCTCGCCTATACCGCGGCCGGCGGCGACGTCCTCTTCATCGAGGCGGCCGCCTACCCGGGCAAGGGCCGCCTGACGGTGACCGGGCAGCTCGGCGAGGTGATGCAAGAGTCCGCGCAGACGGCCCATTCGTGGGTGCGCTCGCACGCCCTCGAGGTCGGGCTGCCGGAGACCTGGTTCGAGGAGCACGATGTGCACGTGCACGTCCCGGCCGGCGCCGTGCCGAAGGACGGCCCCTCCGCCGGCGTGACGATGGCGACCGCAATCGCGTCACTGGTGCGGGGCGAGCCCGTCTCTGCCGACGTCGGCATGACGGGGGAGATCACGTTGTCGGGCCAGGTGCTCCCGATCGGCGGCCTGCGCGAGAAGTCGCTCGCGGCCCAGCGTGCGGGACTGAAGCGCATCATCTTCCCGCGGGAGAACACGCCCGACCTCGACGACCTCCCACCGGAGACGCGCAAGGCGCTCGAGTTCATCCCGGCGGACACGATCGAAGACGTCTTCGCGAGCGCGTTCGACGGCAAGCGCCGCGCCGGCTCGCGCCGGCCGCAGGGCGTCGAGCGCGCCGCCGCGCTTCCCCGCTAGAGGCGCCGGCGAAGCTCGAAGCTCGAGAGCAGCTGCTTGCAGGCGGCGTCGGAGCCCGACGCGCTCCGGCGGCAGAGCAACTGGTACTCGCGCAGGCCGCGCAGGACGAACGTGTACTCGTCGACGTGGTCGCCGACCCGCACCTCGTACATGTGCGAGCGAATGCCGCCGGCGGTGACGGTCCGGTTCCCCGAGACGGTGCCGCTCACCTGGGCCGCCACCTGGCCCATGCGGGCCTTCAGCTCGGTCGCGACGCGTGCGAAGAGGCTGGCATCGTATGGCTTCAGCAGGCGGAATGTGGCAACCTGCACGAACTCAGAGCCGTGCGTCGCGGTCGTCCGGGTCGAGCCCCGCTCGACCTTCCAGCCGCCCGGTGCGTCGAAGCTGAACCCGGGGCCGGACACGACTTGCGCTTCGGGCGCGCTCGACCCCCCGCAGCCTGCGAGGATGAGGGCGACCAAAAGGAGCGCCGGTTTGCCTCGCAATCGGCGGGGTATGAGGCGCACGGTAACGACGCGAAAGGATTTCACGAGCATGGTCAACGCAAAAGAGAAGGTTTACGACGCGGCAGGGAACGTCAAACCCTACGTCGAACGGGCTCTCACCGACGAGAAGCTCCGCGACGACGTGCTGAGCGCGTTCACCACGGCCAAGGGGCTCTACAACGATCTGATCGGCGACCGCGGCCCCGTCACGCTCGCAACACGAGTCGCAACCGACGACGAGGTCAAGGACAAGCTCCGCGACGCGATCGAGGATCTGCGCCACGCGGCCGACCGGCTTCAGGGCAAGAAAGAGCGCAGCGGCCGGGCCACCACGCTGCTGATCGCGGGCATCGCCCTCGGCATCCTCTTCAACCCGATCACGGGCCCCGAGACACGGAAGTGGCTGAAGGACGCGATCTCCGGCGGCGACGAGTTCGGCGGCGACTATCCGTCGGGCAGCACGAACGGCGGGGCGAACTCCTAGCCTCTAGCCGCGACCGAGGTCGGTCGTCGGCGTCGCGACGGCCGACGGCACGAGCGTCTGCATCAGCGCTGACGGCTTCAGAGGCGTCAGCGCGCGCTCGAGCGAGGCCGGGTCGAGCCCGTCGGCGGTCGAGATGTCGGTCATGCCGAGCAAGATCGCCCCGGGCTCGGGCGCTGCCGGGCCGCCGGGGATCGCAGGCGCCCACCCGGCGGCGACGGGGAACGGCAGGTCCTTCTGGTGCTTCCAGGCGTCGAGGTACGGCGTGGGATCGACCGCTCCGTCGTAGCCGAGGTAGAGCAGCGACACCGGGTGCACTTCGAAGTGGAGGTGGTACGGCGTCCCCTCGGCGTCGCCCGTGTTGCCGATGAAGCCGATGACCTGGCCGGCCTTCACGTGGGCGCCGTTGACGGCCGCGGTCGAGAACGCGGAGAGGTGGGCGTAGTAGAACTGGTTCCCCTGCGAGTCGAGGATCCAGAGCCGGTTGCCGCCGATCTTGTTCCACCCGACCGAGAAGATCGTGCCGTCGGCGCACGCCACGAGCGGCTGGCCGAGCTGGCCGAAGATGTCGTCGCCGTGGTGGTAGGTGACGTCCGACCGCGCTGCGCCGAAGGAGTCGATGTACGACGACGGCCCGTAGACCGGGAAGACGTAGTGCCCGGCCGTCAGCTTCGGCTGGAGCTTTAGCGGCCCGCTCTTGGCCGGCGCGCCCCGGTGTGGGCGGAGGCTCGGGAGGTCGCCGACGGGGGCCTGATCGGTCGTCACCGGCTCGGTGGTCGTCGCCGGAGTGGTGGTGGTCACCGTCGGCGCCGTGACCGGCTCGGGTGGCGCGGGTGGCGCGGTCTGCGCCGCGGCCTCGGCATAGCCGATCTGGATCTCGCTCGAGGCGGGCAGTCCGCCGTGGTCGGCGGTCAGGTGGATGTCGATCTCGGTGACGAAGCCCTGGTAGCCCAGCGCTCCGTCGGGGGCGCTGCGGTCGACGCCCTGTGCGCCGATCGTCAGCTGGCCCCAGTTGCCGAGGGCCGCGTACGTGCCGGCGACCGGCTGACCGTCGACGACAAGGTTCGTAATGGTGCTGCCGTTCGTGTTGCCGCCTGCGCCGGAGTAACCGGTGCCCGCCGAGGCGTTCGCCGTGACGGCATCCGCGGTGATCTCGCCGGCCCACAGCGAGAGGCCGGTGACGACGCTCTCGGCCTTCGCGGAGGCGTTGCGCGCGACGGCGGTCGACGCGCTCGCGGTCGTCGACTGAGCGGAGACGATCGAGCCGTCGGAGGGGTAGGCGAAGACGCCGCCGGCGGCCGGGGTGGCGTCGGGAGGCGAGTTGACGATCGGCGTGGTCACGGCGTCGCTCGACGGGACCGAGATCTTGATCGCCCAGGCGGTCGCGGCTGCGCCCGGGGCCTGCGCCGTCCCTTCGGCACCGGCGGGGCCGAGGACGAGCAGCGAGAGCGGGAGCAGGAAGAGGAGGCGACGAAGCACCGTTCCCGCTGATTCTGCCAGGGCCGCGGGCCGACGGTGGGTAGGGCTACCTCAGCTGCTTGCGGGCGAACTCGCGGAAACGCTCGCGCGCGCCGTCGTCCGGGCCGATCTGATCCTCGTCCGCGTAGCGCGGATCGGACGCGACCTCCTCGGCGACGGCGCGCACCTCGGCCGTGACGGCATCGAGGTGCTTGGGGTCGCGGAGCAGCGCCTCGATCCACGTCTCCGTCCCGTCGTACTCGGGCACGTCGTTGTCGACGAGCAACTGGCCGAGCAGGAGCCCGACGCGGATGTAGGCGAAGGTGCGGAACGGGAGGATGGTGTGCGGTCGCGAGACGAGCCGGTCGATCTCGGGATGGTCCGCCTGGATCTGCGCCACGATCGAGCCGATCGGCTCGTCGACGAGGGGGATCCAGATGTCGTCCGTCTCGGTCATCTCAGGAAGTGTTCACGATCCGCGGCGCGATTGCCATGCGATCTGTCCGGCTGTGACGATCAGGAGCACGCCGAAGAGGCGCCGGAGCACGCCCTCCGGCAGCGCCTCGGCCACCGCCACGCCTCCCTCGACGCCCAGGATCGAGGCGATTCCGATCACGACGGCGGCCCTCAGGTCGACGTTGCCGTACCGCTGGTTCCGCCAGGTGCCGACGACCGCAGTCGGCAGGATCGCGAGCAAGGACGTGGCTTCCGCGTGCAGCTGCGTCAGGCCCAGGCCGAGGGCGAGCGTCGGCACGAACAGGATCCCGCCGCCGACGCCGAAGAGCCCGGCGAGCACCCCGGCCGCGAGGCCGACGAGTGCGACGAGGACGAGCGTCATGCGAGCAGCCGGACCCCGACGGCGGCCAGCAGCACGGCGAACCCGATCGCCAGGCGGCGCACCGGGATCCGCTGCTGGAGCGCGGTCCCGAACAGCACCCCGAAGACCGCCGGGATGCCGACGAGCGCGGCCGCCCCGGGCTTCACCTCGCCGTGCAGCGCGTACGTCACCGCACCCGCGAGCGACGAGACAAGGATCGCAGCGAGCGAGGTTGCGGCAGCGCTGCGCTGGTCGTACGCGAGGAGCAACACGAGCAGCGGCACGATCACGATGCCGCCGCCGACGCCGAAGAGCGCCCCGAAGAAGCCCGCGAGCAGACCGATCCCGACGAGCTTCGGCACGACGCGCTTACTCTACGCAGCGTGGACGCGCTCGCCCTGATCGCTGCCGAGCCGGCGCGGGCGGCGCTCTTCCTCGACATCGACGGCGTGCTCGCGCCGATCGTCGCGCGGCCCGAGGATGCGCGCGTGCCGGACGAGACCCGGGTCGAGCTGACTCGGCTCGCCGGGCGCTACCGGCTGGTCGCGTGCGTCACCGGCCGGCCGAGCAGCGTCGCGCGCGAGATCGTCGGCGTGCCGGAGCTGACGTACGTGGGCGAGCACGGTCTCGAGCTCGATCCCCGCGCGCAGGACTGGGGACCGCGCATTCACGCATTCGCGGCGGAGGCAGCGTGGCCCGCGGAGCGGAAGCCGCTCACTGCCGCGTTCCACTACCGCACCGCGGCGGATCGCGACGAGGCTCATGCGACACTCGAAACCGTCGCGGCCGCGGCGCGGGAGGAGGGCTTCTGGACGCGCTGGGGCCGGATGGTGCTCGAAGTGCTGCCGCCCGTGGACACCTCGAAGGGCACGGCCGTCGGCCTCCTGCTCGAGGAGACGGGGCTGCGGCGCGCGCTCTACGCCGGTGACGACACCACCGACCTCGACGGCTTCGCCGCGCTCGACGGGCTCGAGGTCGCGCTGCGCGTCGCGGTCGTCTCGGCCGAAGGCCCGTCCGAGCTCGGGGCGCGCGCCGACGTGGTCGTCGACTCACCGGCCGCGTTCCTCGAGCTGCTGCGACAGCTCTAGAGGCCTAGCCGCTCGCGCAGTGCGCGCGACTGGCGGCGGGCGACGTCGAGCTCCGTCTGGGCGGCGTCGGCGAGCCGCAGGCGCAAGCGGTCCGGTGCTGCGCGGCGGACGCCTGCGACCTTCCTCAGGTTGACGAGGTACGAGCGATGGATGCGCACGAAGCGCCCGCCGGGCAACCGCTCCTCGAGCTCGCCGAGCGACGCGGTGCACAGATATGAACGGTCGAAGGTGTGCACGCGGCTGTAGTCGCCGTCGGCCTGCACGTAGTGGACCTGGTCGTAGTCGAGCAGCTCGATGAGCCCGCCCGCGACCACCGGGATCTTCTCGACCGGCAGCACGTTCTCCGTCGTCCGCTCGCGCAGACGCTCGACGGTGCGCGCGAGACGGTCCGGGTCGACCGGCTTCAGAAGGTAGTCGAACGCCTCGATCGCGAACGCGTCCACCGCGTAGCGCTCGTGGGCCGTCACGAAGACGACGGCGGGTGGGTTGCGGCGCTCGCGCACGAGCGGGGCCGCCTCGATGCCGGTGAGCCCCGGCATCTCCACGTCCAGGAACACCACGTCGTAGACGAGCTTGGCCGCCAGCTCGAGGGCCTCCGCCGCGCCGCCCGCCTCGCCGACGACGGTCACCTGAGGATGCGCGCCGAGCAGATAGCGAAGCTCCGACCGCGCCGGCGCCTCGTCGTCCACGATCAGCGCGCGCAGCCGGGTCACCCGACCGGCACCTCGAGCCTCACGACCGTGCCGAACGGGAACGACCGCAGCCGAACGCCGTCGCCGTAGTGCGCGGTGAGCCGGAGGTCGACGCTGGCGAGCCCGAGGCCGGTGCCTTCACCGACCCCCTGCTCGAGGACGCGGTCGATCGCCTCACGCGCGATCCCGCGCCCGTCGTCCCGCACGGTCACGCGCAGCTTCCCGCGTCGCACACGCGCACGCACGAGCAGGTGCAGAGGGCGGTCGGTCCTCTTGCCGTGCTTGACGGCGTTCTCGACGAGCGGCTGCACGAGCAGCGGCGGCAGTCGCACCGCGAGCGCATCGGGCGCCGTGTCGATCGTCACCTCGAGCTGCGAGCCGAACCGCGCTTGCTCCAGCTCGAGGTAGCTGCGCACGTGCCGGAGCTCCTCCTCGAGCGTCACGAACTCGCCCGGCCGGGCGAAGCGGCCGCGAAGGTGGTCCGCGAACGCGAGCACGAGCTTGCGGGCGTGCTCCGGGTCGGTGCGGATGAACGACGCGATCGTGTTCAGCGCGTTGAAGACGAAATGCGGCTCCATCTGCGCCTGGAGCGCCGTCGTGGTCGCCGTCTGGAGCTCCGAGAGCTGCAGCTGCGCCGAGAGCTGGTCGCCGAGGGCCGCCAGCGTGTCGACGGCAGCCTCGGTGAGCGGCGACCCGGCGGTCGCGTACGCCACCACCGCGCCTGCGGGCCCGTCGGAGAAGAGCAGCGGCACGACGGCCGCGGCGCCGAGCGGGCACGCCGGATGGCTGCACTCCGTCCGGATCCCGAGCGGTGCGAGGAGCGGCCGCTGCTCGGCGAGCACCTCGTACACCGGGCGAATCGGGGTGTCTCCCCGGCCGTGGTGATCGGCGCCCGCGCCCACGAACGCCAGCACGTGGTGCGTGTCGGTGACGGCGACCGCGCCGTAGCCGAGCTTCTCGAACAGCTGGTAGGCGACCGTGCGCGCGGCACTCTCGGTCAGCCCGCGGCGCAGCTCCGGCAGCGTCGCCTGGAGAAGCTCCAGCACCGCCGTCTGGCGCCGTGGCCTGCGCACGCGCGCCATCAGCGCGGCGCGGTCAACGCGAGCACGTCCGGGATCGAGCTCACCTGCGGCCCGTCCCAGTCGTGCAGGTTCCACAGCGGGCCCTCGCCCGGCCGGTGGATCAGGATCGCCTCCATCCCGACGCGCCGCGCACCGTCGAGCTCGTCGTTCGCGCCGTCTCCGACGAACACCGCTTCGTGCGGCTCGACGCCGAGCGCGTCGCAGCAGGCGAGGTAGATACGCGGGTCGGGCTTGGACATCCCGACACGCGACGAGAAGATCTCCGCGTCGAAGAGCCCCGCCAGCTCCGACTGCTCCCACAGCGTCTCGACGTCCTCGGTGCAAACGGTGATCAGCCCGACGCGCTGCCCCCGCGCGCGCAATGCGCGCAGCGTCTCGACGACGCCCCGGCGCGGCTTCAGGGCCTGCCGGACGTACTCGAGCCGGATCGCGCAGATCTCCTCCAGAGACTCCCGCGGAACCCCGGCAGCGGTGAGCGCCGTGCGGATCGGGGTCGTGTAGCGGGAGGGCGCGCGGTCCCATCGTTCCGGGAAGCCTTCATCGTCGATCAGCGCCGTCACGTCGGCGAGCATGCGCGCGGCCGCGTCGCTGTCCCAGTCGATCAGCGTCTCCCAGAGGTCGAAGATCACGGCGCGCATTCGCGAAGCACCTCCCACGAATGGCGAATGTCGGCTTCCGTCGTGCGCGCGTTGCCGATCGCGAGCCGGATCACGTCCTGCCCGGCAAGGCGGGCTGCCGCGACATAGAGCTCGCCCGTCGCGGTCGCCGCGCGCGCGAGCTCGAAGTTGTCCGCCCCCGTGCAGCGAAAGCACACGGTCGAGAACGGATGCGGTGCGGTGACCTCCCAGCCCGGCTCCGCCTCGACGAGCGACGCGAAGAGCTGTGCCAGGCGCACGTGCTCGCGGATCAGCTCGCGCAGACCCTCGGCGCCGTAGTGGCGAAGAACCGCCCACAGCTTCAGCGCACGGAACCGGCGGCCGAGCGCGGGGCCGAAGTCCTTGAGATCGACGGCCGCAGCGGTGGAGGCGAGGTAGTCCGGCTCGAGCGCGAACGTCTCGACGAAGGTCTCCGGCCGGCGCGTCCACAGTGTCGAGCAGTCCATCGGCGTGAACAGCCACTTGTGCGGATTGACGACGATCGAGTCGGCGCGCTCCACGCCGTCGAGGCACCAGCGCAGCTCGGGGCACACCGCCGCCACGCCGGCATACGCGGCGTCGACGTGGAGCCACACGCCGGCCTCCTCACAGCGCCGGGCGAGCTCCGGCACGGGATCGACGGCCGTCGTCCCGGTCGTGCCGACCGTCGCGACGACGGCGGTCGCGTCGTCGAGCGGGAAGTCCGGGCGCATCCGGAACGCGTCGTCGACCTCCACCTTGCGGAACTCGAGCCCGACGAGCCGTGCGGCCTTCTCGACGCTGAAGTTCGCCTGCTCGGACGCGTAGACGACGCCGCCCGGCTTCAGCGTCCGGGCCGCGGCCAGCGCCGCGATCGTCGAGGTCGACGCGGTGTCCTCGATGTGACCGTGCCAGCCGCGCGGCAGGCCGAGGAGCTGCGCGAGCCAGTCCATCACCGTCACCTCGAGCTCGGTTGCGGCCGGCGACGAGAGCCACGTCATCGCATTGACGTTCAGCGCTGCGATCAGGAGCTCCGCGATGATCCCCGGCTCGGAGCCGGTATTCGCGAACCACGCGAAGAAGCGCGGATGGTTCCAGTGCGTGATCCCCGGCAGGATCACCTCGTCGAGGTCGCGCAGCAGCGCTTCGAACGGCTCGCCGTGCTCGGGCGGCGCGTCCGGCAGCAGCGCGCGGATCGCGCCGGGCGCCACGTCGGCCGCAACCGGGAGCTGGGCGACGCGCGCGAGATACGCGTCGACCCAGTCTGCGGCGAGGTCGAGGTCCTCGCGGAAGCTCACGGGCGCCGTTTCCTCAGCTTCTCGATCTGCTTCCACGTGCGGGTGTTCAGCACGTCGTTCTTCGTGAGCCACGCGCGCCGCGCCTGTCCGACGCCGAGCTCGACGTAGTCGAGCGCGCTGATCTGGTGGCCGTCCGAGTCGATCACCAGCTTCAGGCCGGCTTCGCGCGCGGCCCGGGCGTGGACGTCGGAGAGATCGAGCCGGTCGGGCTGCGAGTTGATCTCCAGGAACGTGCCCGTCGCGAGCGCCTGCTCGATCACGCGCTCGAGGTCGATCGGCGACGGCGAGCGCTTCCCGATCTTGCGTCCCGTCAGATGGCCGATGCAGTCGACATACGGATTCTCCATGGCCGCGAGCACGCGACCGGTCGGGTCGTGGTCGAAGCGCGAGTGCACCGAGGCGACCACCCAGTCTCGAGTGGCGAGCTCCTCGTCGGAGACGTCGAGCGTCGCGTCGGGACGGATGTTCACCTCGATGCCCTTGAGGATGCGGAACGGCGCGACCACCTCGTTCAGCGCGTCGATCTGCTCCGACTGCTTCGCGAGCAGGTCGCCGCGCAGCCGCTGCGAGTGGTCGCAGATCGCGTAGTAGGCGTAGCCCCGCGACTGCGCGGCGGCGACCATGTCCTCGAGCGAGTCCTTGCCGTCGGACCACGTCGTGTGCGTGTGCAGGTCGCCTCGCAGGTCCGCGAGCTCGACCAGCGCCGGCAGCTCGCCCCGCCGGGCGGCGGCGAGCTCGCCCCCGTCCTCTCGCAGCTCCGGCGGAATCCACTCGTACCCGAGGAAGCGGTACACCTCCTCCTCGCTCGCGAAACGATGCTCCTCGCCGGTCTCGACGACGGTGACCGAGTACTCGGAGACCGAGAGGCCGCGGCGGACCGCATCCTCCCGCACGGCGACGTTGTGGTTCTTCGAGCCCGTGAAGTGCTGCAGCAGGTTGCCGTAGCTCTCCGGCGGGACGACACGCAGATCGAAGCGCAGGCCGTCATTCGAGACGACGGTCGCCTTCGTCGATCCGCGCGCGGCCACGTCGACGATCCAGTCGAACGAGCAGAAGTGGTCGACGAGCGCCTGCGGGTCGGTCGCGGTGGCGATGATGTCGAGGTCGCGGACGGTCTCGCGCATGCGGCGCGCCGAGCCCGCGATGGCCACCTCGACCGCAGCCGGATGCTCGCGCACCGCGTCCGCGACCTGCCGGAGCCGCGGCAGCGTCGTGCCGAGGAGCGCGCGGCGCGGGCCCTGTGCGGCGTGCGGCTGCGCGAGCGCAGCGGCGATCTTCGACTCGGTGCCGGCACCGATTCCCGCGCGACCCTGCAGCTCGTGCGCCTCGGCGGCCGCCTTCAGCCCGGCGACCGTCGTGATCCCGAGCTCCTGCCAGATCCGCCGCGCCGTCTTCGGCCCGAGGCCGGGAACGCGCATGAACGTCGCGACCTCCTCGGGAACGACCTCCTTCCGCTTGGTCAGCGCGTGGATCTCGCCGTCCTCGACCACCTCCACGATCTTCGCCTCGATCGTCTTGCCGATGTCCTGCAGCTCCTTCGCCTTGCCCTTCAACGCCAGCTGCGCCACCGACGACGGCGTCTCGCGGATCCGGGCGGCGGCGCGGCGGTAGGCGCCGACGCGGAACAGATCGGCCCCCTCGAGCTCCATCAGGTCGCCCAGGAGCTCGAATTGGGCCGCAAGCTCGGTGTTCCGCGGTAGCTCGGCCACGGAAGCGATCATAGGCGCGCCGATGCGGGCCACCATCTGCCTCCCGACCTACAACGAGCGCGCGAACCTCGAGCCGATGATCGCCGCGCTCCAGCACGTCCTGCGCGACGGCGACCGCGTGCTCGTGATCGACGACAGCTCCCCCGACGGGACCGGCGAGATCGCAGACCGGCTGGCGTCGGAGCTCGGGTTCGTCGACGTCCTCCATCGGGCGCGGAAGGAGGGGCTCGGCCCGGCCTACATCGCCGGCTTCCGTCGCGCGCTCGCAGACGGGGCGGAGCTGGTGCTCGAGCTCGACTGCGACTTCTCGCACGACCCCGAGGACGTCCCGCGTCTCGTCGCCGCCGCCGAGGCCGGAGCAGACGTCGTGCTCGGGTCGCGCTACGTCCCCGGTGGGCGCGTCGGCAACTGGGGGCTCGCCCGCCGCCTGATCTCGCGCGGCGCCTCGCTCTACACGGCCTTCTTCCTGCGGCTCGGCGTGCGCGACCCGACCGGCGGGTTCAAGTGCTTCCGCCGGCACGTGCTGGAGACGCTCGATCTCGATGCGATCACGGCCAGGGGCTACGCCTTCCAGATCGAGACGACGTATCGCGCGAAACGCGCCGGCTTCCGCGTGGTCGAGATCCCGATCACGTTCTCCGAGCGGACCGTGGGCCGCTCGAAGATGAGCCGCCTGATCGTGCTCGAGGCGATCTGGCGCGTTCCGCTGCTCCGCTTCGGCCGGTAGGTTCCGGGGATGCGCGACGTGACCGACGAGAGCTTCGAGCAGGAGGTACTGCAGGCGGGCACTCCCGTCGTCGTCGACTTCTGGGCGCCCTGGTGCGGCCCGTGCAAGGCGATCGAGCCGGCGCTCGAGGAGCTCGCCGAGGCCAGCGAGAAGGTGGCGTTCGTGAAGCTGGACATCGACGCGAACCAGGAGACGGCCGCCCGCTACGGCGTGCTCTCGATCCCCACCGTGATCCTGTTCGACGGCGGCGTGGCGCGTGAGAGCGTCTACGGCGCGCGCTCGAAGAAGCACTTCGAGCAGTCGTTCTCTTCGTATTTGTAATCCCTAAAACGGGGGACGCGGACCGCGGTCGGAGGGTCGAGGCTTCAGGGACCAACCGACCGGGGGCGGCCGGGCCCAACACCCATCTCTGGGGGTCCTCGTGCCGCTCCGCGCCCTTTCATCGCTCGCCATCGTCGTCGCGCTCGGCGTGGCCGGCGCAACCGCCCAGGCCGCGACACCGCGCCTGAAGGCGCCGGGGCTTGCCCACCAGGGCGACAAAGCCACCTTCCAGGTGCCCGTGTCCAACGCCTGCTCGCTCTCGATCCGCTATGCGACCGGCGTCGTCCAGCGCGCCGGCCGGCGCGCGCCCCGGAACCATGCCGTGACCTGGATCGTCGCGGTGCCCCGCACGGCGGCACTCGGGGTCGCCGTCTGGACCGCCTCGTGCGGGTCGGCCAGGCGCCCGAGCGGGACCTTCGTCGTCGTCCGGGCGCGCTCGAGCGTCCCGAGCGGACCGGCTGCCGCGCCGCAAGTCGTCGTCGACAAGCAGGGCTTCACGCAGCGGCCCGACGCGTACGGGGCGGGCAGCCTGCTCAGCTACGGGCTGATGCTCCGGAACACGTCGGCCGCCGAGGACGCCGAATCGGTCTACGTGCTCGTGAACATGGTCGGCCCGACGGGCGCGCTCGTGGGCTCGGCGTCGCGCACCGTGAAACTGGTCGGCGCTGCGGGAACGTACGCCTACGGCGACTCGGCCCCCCTCCGCGTGCAAACGCCCGTGACCCGCCTCGAGATCACGATCCGGGTCGGCGCCCACGAGCCGAAGACGACGCACCCGGAGCCGTCGTTCGCGAACGTCCGCATCCTGCCGTCGCAGTTCGACATCGGGTGGGTCGGCGAGGTGGACGGCGAGGTCGTGAACGCCGTACCGAGGCAGACCCTCGTGAACGCGTCGCTCTCGATCGTCGTGTTCGACGCCGCCGGCAACGTGATCGGCGGTGGGAGCGGGATGTCCGCAGCCTCGATTCCCTCCGGCTCGCGCTTCGTCTTCACCGCGACCTCCGGGTTCACCGCGCTCGCGGTCGACAAGCAGCCTCCGCGGCCATCTCGGCCGAGCCGACCTACACCAGCGGGGGCTAGAGGCTTGCTGTGGAATTGCGTGTTTGCGGGCGAGATGCGCCGCGTCTGGGCCGCCGGCCGCGAGTGCGCGTGCATTTCACATCAAGCCTCTAGGCCTCTGCACCACCGAGGAAGTGCTCCCAGCCGGGGAGCGGATGCGGCACGCCGGCCAGCTGCAGGACGACGCCGTCGCCTGCCTCGACGCGCCCGACGACGGAGAAACCGCCAGGATCCTCGACTGCGGCGAGCAACTCGAAGTCCTCGCCGAAGCCGAGGTCGGAGTATTCCGCGCCCTCGGCGAGCGGCACCCGCTCGAGGTCGATCACGCAGCGCACGCGCGAGCGGCGCGCGAGGTGGGCGGCGTCGACGGCGAGGCCGTCCGAGATGTCCAGCATCGCGTGCGCGTCCTGCGCGAGTTTCCGTCCTTCTGCGAGCCGCACCGGCGGCCGCACGTACGCCTCGCGGCGGAACGCCGCCCCGGCCGCGCCGAGCGGCCCGGTGACGACGAGCACGTCGCCGGGCCGGGCGCCTTCACGGCCCGGCACCCGGGGACTGCGGCCGAGGGCCGTCACGGAGATGACGAAGCAGTCGGATGCAGTCGTGTCGCCGCCGACGACCGGGACACCTGCCTCGGCGATCCCCTCGTAGAGCGCGACGACGTCGGCGACGGCAGTCGACCGCGGCGCGGCGAGCGTGACGAGCAGCGCCTCCGGCTCCGCGCCCGAGGCGGCGAGGTCGCTGAGATTGACCGCCGCCGCACGCCAGCCGAGGTCGACCCAGCTCAGCCAGTCCAGCCGGAAGTGGACGTTCTCGACGAGCGCGTCCTGCGTGACGACGAGATCGCCGCGCAGGAGCGCCGCGTCGTGCGCGACGCCGACGATCAGACCGCGCCGCTCGAGCTCCGCCAGGAGCCCGAGCTCACCGAGCTCCGAGAGCCTCATCGACCGCCCTTCGCAGTGCCGGGTCGCTCGCGGCCCGCATGACGGCGACCCCCGCTGCGCCGGCGCGGATGCAGAGCGCGGCGTTCGCCGCGTCGATCCCCCCGATCGCGACCACGGGGACGTCGACGACGGCGCAGATCGCGGCGAGGCCCTCGAGCCCGATTGCCGGGTCGGCGTCTTGCTTCGACGGGGTCTCCCACACCGGGCCGACGCCGAGGTAGTCCGCGTCGGCCGCCAGCGCCTCCGCGACGCTCGACGCCGAGCGGCCGAGCAGCAACCCCGCCTCGCGGGCACGGTCTGCGCCTGTGTCGGACTGGCCCAGATGCACACCGTCGGCGCCGAGCGCGAGCGCCGCGTCGACGTCGTCGTTCACGACGAACGTGACCCCGAGCTCGCGGAAGCCGCGCCCGCTCGCGACGATCGCACTCGGTCGGCGCCTTCACGCGCAACTGCACGACCGTCGCACCGGCCTCGACGGCGAGCCGCCCGCCCTCGAGATCCTCGACGATCGCGTGCACGATCACCCGAGCTTCGCCCGCGCGTCGAGCGTCGAGGGATCGAGCGCAGCCAGCGCGTCGTAGAGCGCGACGTGGAACGAGCCGGGGCCCTTCGCGCCGAGCGCGGCGTCCTCGCCGGCGACGCCGAACGCGACGAGCGCCTCGGCCGCAGCCTCGAGCGGGCGTTCGCGGTTGACTGCGAGGAAGCAGCCCGTCAACGCGCTCGACATGCAGCCGGTGCCCGTGATCGACGCCATCAGCGGGTGGCCGTTCGAAATCGCGACGATCTGCGAGCCGTCGGAGACGTGGTCGACGGCGCCGGTGACGGAAGCAACGAGGCCGAGCGCCTTGGCTGCCTCCTGCGCCAGGTCGGCGGCGCCGGCGTCCGTTCCGATCGACTCCACGCCGCGCACCTCCGCCGTGACCCCGACGAGCGTCGCGACCTCCCCCGCGTTGCCGCGCAGCACCGTCACGCGCACCTCGTCGAGGATCCGCTTCGCCGTCTCCGTGCGGTACGCCGTCGCGCCGGCGCCGACCGGGTCGAGCACGACCGGGATGCCTTTCGCGTTCGCAGCCCGGCCGGCGGCGAGCATCGCGTCGACCCAGTGCGCCGAGAGCGTGCCGATGTTGAGCACGAGCGCGCCCGGCGAGCGCGACCATCTCCTCCACCTCCTCGGGCGCGTGCGCCATCACCGGCAGCGCGCCGAGTGCGAGCGTCGCGTTGGCGGTCTCGTTCATGACCACGTAGTTCGTGATCTGGTGGATGAGCGGCCTCGCCTCGCGCAGCCGTCCGAGCGAATCGCCTGGGTGATCGTCACAGCCTTCCTTTCAGGTTGAGGATGTCGACCGGGCCGTCGCCTGCACCGAGCTCGCTCAGGCCGTGGCGCACGGCTCCGCTTGCCGCCGCCGCGGCGCCGCGCGCCGCGTCGGCGAGCGAGAAGCCGCGGGCGAGCAGCGCGGCCAGCGTCGCCGAGTGCGTGCACCCGGCCCCGTGCGTGCGCCGAATCTCGACCCGAGCGACGGGGATCTCGACGTGCGTCGTCCCGTCGAAGAGTGGTCGACCGGATCGCCGTGGCCGCCCGTGACGATCGCCGCCGCCGCACCCAGCGCGACCAGCTGCTCGGCGAGCTCGGCGCGGGTTGCTCCGGGCGAGCCGGGGCACAGCGCCCGCGCCTCGAGCAGGTTCGGCGTCACGACCGTCGCGAGCGGGAACAGCTGCATGACGAGTGCATCGACCGCGTCCGGCCTCGAGCAGCTCCGCGCCCGACGAGGCGACCAGCACCGGGTCGACGACGAGCGGCACCCGCTCCGTCTGCGAGGAAGCTCCGCAACGGCGTCGATCACGCGACGCGAGGAGAGCATCCCGGTCTTCGCGGCGTCGACGCCGATGTCGGAGAAGACCGCGTCGAGCTGCTCGACGACGAACTCCGGCGGCACCTCGTGCACCGCGCGTCACGCCGACCGTGTTCTGGGCGGTCAGCGCGACGATCGCCGACATGCCGTAGGCGCCCGCGGCGGCGAACGCCTTCAGGTCGGCCTGGATGCCGGCGCCGCCTCCGCTGTCGGAGCCGGCGATCGTCAGCACGCGTGGAACGTCAAAGCGTCTCCCTTCGCCGGCATGACCCGGATCAGGTTCGACGGGTGTGATCTCAGCCCCGTTGCGGGGCACCCCGGTAGGCCGAGGCTAGCATCGCCCTCTGGACGAAGCACACTGGAGCAAGCCGTGACCGTCGACGTCCTGCGCTGGGAAGGCCTGCTCGAGGGCGAGGAGGTGGCCCACCTCGGCACCGAGCCGGCGCGCGAGGCGCCGTTCGCGACCGTCCCCGCGAGCTCGACCCTCGCGTCCGCGAGGCGATCGGCGTGACGCGGCTGTACGCGCACCAGCGCGAGGCCTGGGACGCCGCCGCACGCGGCGAGCACGTGCTGGTCGACGACGGGAACCGCGTCGGGCAAGACGCTCGCGTTCAACCTGCCGGTGCTCGACGCGCTCGCGCGCGAGCCGAAGACGCGCGCGCTCTACCTCTACCCGACGAAGGCGCTGGCGCAGGATCAGTTCCGACGCTCTCGCCGGCTACCGCGTGCCCGAAGCTGCAAGCCGGCGATCTACGACGGCGACACGCCGACCGAGCAGCGCCGGCAGATCCGCACGCTGGTCGAACGCTGATCCTCACGAACCCGGACATGGTGCACGTCGGCGCTGCTGCCGAACCACGACCGCTGGGGCGACGTGCTCGCGAACCTGCGCTACGTCGTCGTCGACGAGGCGCACGTCTACCGCGGCGTCTTCGGCTCGCACGTCGCGAACGTCCTGCGCCGGCTGCGGCGGCTCGCGCGCATCTACGGCGCCGAGCCGCAGTTCCTGCTCGCGTCCGCGACGATCTCGAACCCGGGCGAGCTCGGCGCCGCGCTGCTCGGCGACCGCGTCGACCGTCGTCGGCGACGACGCGGCGCCGCGCGCCGAGCGCACGGTCGTGCTGTGGAACCCGCCGCTGCTCGACGCAGAGCTCGGCGCTGCGCGCGTCCGCGCTCGCCGAGGCGGCAAGCCTGCAGGCGACGTTCGTCGAGCGCGGGCTGCGCACGCTCACGTTCGCGAAGAGCCGCAAGGCGGCCGAGCTGATCCACCGCTTCACCGCCGAGCGGCTCGGCGACGACACGCACCTCTCGCCGTACCGCGCCGGCTACACCGCCGCGCAGCGCCGCGAGATCGAGCGGCGCCTCGCCGAAGGCGACCTGCTCGGCGTCTCGGCGACGAACGCGCTCGAGCTCGGCATCGACGTCGGCCTGCTCGACGCGGTGATCTCGGTCGGCTTCCCCGGCACCGTCGCGTCGCTGCGCCAGCAGTGGGGACGCGCCGGACGGCGCGGCAGCGGCCTCGCCGTGCTCGTCGCGAGCGAGGACGCGCTCGACCAGTACTTCATGCGCGAGCCGGACAAGCTGCTCGGGCGGCGCGTCGAGGCGGCGATCCTCGACCACGCGAACCCGCGCGTGCTCGCCGGGCACGTCCGCGCGGCCGCCTACGAAGCGCCGCTCACCGACGCCGACGCGGCGCTGCTCGGGCCCGCTGCGCTTGCGGCAGCGCGCGTCGACCCGCAGCTGCAGGCGACGCCCGCGGGGATCGTCTGGGCGGGCACGCGAGCACCCGGCGGCGCACGTCCCGCTGCGCGTCGACCGACGCCGATGCGTTCACGATCGTCGACGCCTCGACCGGCAGCGTGCTCGGGCTCGTCGATCGCGCCGCGCGCGTACTCGACGGTGCACGACGGCGCGGTCTACCTGCACCTCGGCGAGTCGTACCTCGTGCGCGAGCTCGACCTCACCACGCTGCACGCGGTCGTCGAGCCGTTCGACGGCGACTGGTACACGCAGGCGAAGAAGGAGACGATGACGCGGATCGTCGAGCCGAGACGCGATCGAGTCGAGCGGCTCGGGCTCGAGCTTCACTTCGGCGAGATCGAGGTGACCGAGCAGGTCGTCGGCTACGAGCGCAAGACGATGAGCTCGCAGGAGCGCATCGAGCTCGTGCCGCTCGAGCTGCCGCCGACGACGTTCACGACCGAGGCGATCTGGTTCCTGCCCGAGGCGTAGCAGCTCGCCGAGCTCGAGGAGATGCCGAAGCTGCTCGGCACGCTGCACGCCGCCGAGCACGCGCTGATCGCTCTGCTGCCGCTCTGGGCGATGTGCGACCGCTGGGACATCGGCGGCCTCTCGACGAACATCCATCCCGAGACCGGCCGCCCGACCGTGTTCATCTACGACGGCCATCCCGGCGGCGTCGGGATCACCGAGCGCGGCTTCGAGCAGTTCGAAGGCTGGGTCGCGGACACCGCGGCACTGCTCCGCGGCTGCCCGTGCTCGACGGCTGCCCTCGTGCGTGCAGAGCCCGAAGTGCGGCAACCTGAACGACATGCTCGACAAGGCGGGCGCGTTGACGTTCCTCGAACGCCTGCGCTGAGGAGCTGTCGATTCCCGCTCCTCCCGTTCGTCGTAGGGCAGACACCACTTCCCAAGGAGGACGCTCGTGAAGTACGCACTGCTGATCTATTCGAACGACGACCGAACTGGGACACGCTCTCCGAGGACGAGCAGAAGGCGATCTACGGCGAGTACTTCGCCATCTCGGAGACGGCCGGGCGTGCTCGGCGGTCAAGAGCTGCAGACCGCGGACACCGCGACCGACGGTCCGCGTCGACGACGGCAAGCGCTGACCACCGACGGCCCGTTCGCGGAGACGAAGGAAGCGCTCGGCGGCTTCTTCCTCTTCGAGGCCGACGACCTCGACGCGGCGCTCGAGCTCGCAGCGCGCATTCCCGCCGCGAGGCGGGGCGGCGCGGTCGAGGTGCGGCCGGTCGTCGAGCGCTGAGCGACGCGGCCCTGCAGGCGGCCTTCCGCGACGAGTGGGGGCGCGTCCTCGCCGCCGCTGATCGGCTTCCTCGGCGACTTCGATCTCGCCGAGGAGGCCGCGCAGGAGGCGTTCGCGATCGCCGCCGAGCGCTGGCCGCGCGACGGCGTGCCCCGACAACCCGGCGCCTGGCTCGTCACGACCGCGCGCAACCGCGCGATCGACCGGATCCGCCGCGACCGCACGCTTCGCCGCCAAGACGCACCTGCTCGGCGTCGCCGAGGCGGCGGAGGAGGAGCCCATGGACGAGACCGTGTTCCCGGACGAGCGGCTCGAGCTGGTCTTCACGTGCTGCCATCCGGCGCTCGCGCACGACGCGCAGGTTGCGCTGACGCTGCGCACGCTCGGCGGCCTCACGACCGAGGAGATCGCGCGCGCGTTCCTCGTGCCCGGAGGCGACGATGGCGCAGCGGCTCGTGCGCGCGAAGCGGAAGATCCGCAAGGCCGCCGGCATCCCGTTCCGCGTGCCCGCCGCGCACCTGCTGCCCGACCGGCTCGCCGGCGGTGCTCGCCGTCGTCTACCTGATCTTCAACGAGGGCTACGGCGGCCGCGGCGAGCTCGCCGCAGGAGGCGATCCGGCTCGGGCGCGCGCTCGCGGCTGCTGATGCCCGACGAGGCCGAGGTGCAGGGCCTGCTGGCGCTGATGCTGCTGCATGACGCACGCCGCGCCGCCCGCCGCCGCGACGGGGAGCTCGTGCTGCTCGCCGACCAGGACCACGCGCTCTGGGACGCGGAGCGATCGCCGGCGGCAAGGCGGTGCTCGACCGCGCGCTCGCGCTCGAGCGGCCGGGCGCCTACGTCGTGCAGGCGGCGATCGCAGCGCTGCACGCGGAGGACGAGCCCGACTGGCGGCAGATCGCGGCGCTCTACGGCGAGCTCGTGCGGCTGCACCGGCTCGCCGGTCGTCGAGCTGAACCGCGCGGTCGCCGTCGCCGAGGCGGACGGGCCGGAAGCGGGCCTCGCGCTCCTCGACGCCCTCGAGCTCGACGGCTACCGCTACCTCCACTCGACGCGCGCCGACCTCCTGCGCCGGCTCGACCGCCTGGACGAGGCGCGAACCGAGTACGGGCGCGCGCTCGAGCTGACCGAGGACGGCGCGGAGCGGCGCTTTCTCGAGCGCCGGCTCGTCGAGCTCGCTGAGCCCGGTGTGAACCGTCGTCGAACCTGGTTCGCGCTTGCGCTCTGCCGGGATCGACAGACTCCTGGGATGGGACTCAAAGAGCTCTTTCAGCGCTGGACGAAGGGCGGGGACGCCGAGGCGATCGCACGAGCCGACGCGGAATCGGGGATGACGCCGTACGAGCGGGACCTCGACGGTGAGGACTTCGAGGGACGCAAGCAGGACCTGAGGGTCGGCGGCTGGCCCCACGGGGCGGAGGCCGAGGAGACGGCCCGCAACGAGTTTCTCTAGAACCTCGGCGCGTTCGCACATTCAGCTCGCGGTGGACGGGGCGCGCAGCTTGACGTAGGCTCGCCGCCAATCGACGAGGAGGGCAGGCCATGACGATGCGGCTGCCCCGCCCGCGGCACGGGGATCCAGTTGAGACGACGAGGGAGCTACGCGCGCTCGCGGCCGCCGTCCTGCACGACGACGTCCACACGCTCGCGCGCACGACGTCCTATCTGCGACGCTCGTACCGCGTCGTGTTCGTCGGCTACGTGGCGATGCTGGTGTTCGGTGCTCGCGGCGGTCGTCGCCGCGTTCGTGCGCGGGCTGACCGCAACCACGACGGCGCAGGCGGTCGCGGCGATCGGCGCTCGCGGGCATGACGGTCGGCATCTTCGTCGCGTTCTTCGTCCAGCGGCCGTCGGCAGCGCTCGAGCGCAACGCGATCTTCATGCCGTGGGTCTCGATCGTGCTGACGACGTTCTGGACGCGGATGCTGTACCTCGACGACCCGGCCACGCTCGACGCGAAGCTCGGCCACGCGGCGAAGGAGGCCTCCGACGAGCTGAGCACGATCGCGCTGCGCTACGCGATGATCGACGAGCAGGAGCTCGCGGTCGCGAAGGAGGCCGCGCACACGCGACCCGCTGAAGCCGAGGCTACGCAGCGACTTGAGCGCCTTCGAGAGCGACTGCCGGGTCGTGAGCACGCCGGCGTAGAGGTCGCCGTGCTTGCGCACGCGCTCGAGCACGACCTCCATCGTGTAGATCGCCGGGTTCAGCTTGTCGTTCACCTCGTCCCAGGCGAGCGGCGTCGAGACGGGCGCGCCCGGCTTCGGCCGCACCGAGTACGCGGAGGCGATCGTCTTCCCTTCGCCGTTCTGGTTCGCGTCGATCAGCACGCCGCGCCGGCGCGCCTTCGACCACTCGGTCGTCGCGAGCTTCGGATGCGTGCGCGCGATCGCGCCGGCGACGACCTCGGCGAACTGGCGCGTGTCCTCGTAGGTCGAGCGTCGATCGAGTGGGACGAGCACGTGAAAGCCCTTGCCGCCGCGACGTCTTCGGGAATGACGCCAGGCCGAGCGCGTCCAGCAGCGACTTCAGGATCAGCGCCACCTCGACCGTCTGCGTCCACGGCACCTCGGGCGTCGGATCGAGATCGAAGAGCACGAAGTCCGGCCGGTCGGGACTTGTCGACGCGCGAGTACCACGTGTTCATGTCGATGCAGCCCATGTTGACCATCCAGAGCAGCGCGAGATCGTCGTCGACGACCGGGAGCTCGATCCATTTCTTCGTCCGCTCCTTCGTCCGGGTCGAGACGAGCGCCCGGAACGTCGGGATCCACTCGGGCATGTGGCTCGGTGCGTCCTTCTGGAAGAACGCCTTGCCCGCACGCGCCGTCGGGATAGCGGCGCATCGTGAACGGCCGGTTCCTCAGGTGCGGCACGAGCACGGGCGCGACCGCCTCGTAGTAGCGCGAGCAGGTCGCCCTTCGTGATCCCCTCCTCCGGCCAGAACAGCTTGTCGAGGTTCGACACGCGCAGCTCGCGCTTGCCCCGCCTGACGACGTCGGAGACCGGCCGCTCGCGCGTGACCTCGCCGGCCGGCTTGTCGTCGCGCAGGCCGAGATACGCCGGATGGCGCAGGTGGCCGTCGTGCGTCCACTCGGTGAACCGCACCTGCGCGACGAGCCGCGGCTCGACCCACTGCACGTCGCCCTTGCGCACCTTCGGCATCTTCGGCTCGACCGCAAACGGCGCCGTGTCGCGGTGCAGCGGCTTGAGCAGCTTCAGCAGCTTGCCGATCTCCGCGTCGCCGAAGCCGGTGCCGACGTTGCCGACGTAGCGCAGCTCCTTGCCGTCGTTGACGGCGAGGACGAGCGAGCCGAACGTCCCGGCACGGCGGCCGGCGCCGCGCGTGTAGCCCGCGACGACGAACTCCTGCTCCCCGTGCACCTTGATCTTCAGCCAGTCGCGGGTGCGCCGTCCGGGCGCGTACCGCGACTTAGGGCGCTTGGCGATGATCCCTTCGAGGCCCTGCTCCACGCGCCGCGCCGAGCAGCGCCTTCGCCGTCGTCGAAATGCTCGGAGAACTGGACCGGTGCGATTGCGGCCGTCGAGCAGCCGGCGCAACCGCTCCTTGCGCTCGACGAGCGGCAGGTCGAGCAGCGACTCGCCGTCGAGCTCGAGCAGGTCGAACGCGTAGTAGACGAGCGGCCCGCGTCCCTTGCTGCAGCTCCGAGAAGCTCGAGCGGCCGCTCGCTGCCGAGCCGGCACGACCTCGCCGTCGAGGACGGCGTTCGGGCTCTTCGTCGCCTTCACGACCTCACGCGCAACCTCGGCGAAGCGCTCGGTCAGGTCGTTGCCGTTTCGCGACACGAGCCGGCACTCGCCGCCGCGCAGTACGCGAGCGCGCGGTAGCCGTCGAACTTCACCTCGAAGACCCAGTCGCCCCCGGGCGGCACGCTGTCCGTGAGCGTCGCGAGCATCGGCTCGTACGTGCGCTGCACGACCTCGCCGCCGTTCTCGTCGTCGCGGCGCTTGATCAGCAGCCAGTTCTGCTCCTTGCCGTCGAGGTGCGCCGGAACGAGCGACCACGACCCCTGCAGCCGCTCGCCGTGCAGCCGGACCGTCAGCTGCCCGTTCGGCTTCTCCTCGAGCAGGTCGTAGGTGCCGCTGTCCCAGATCTCGACACTGCCCGCGCCGTACTGGCCCTGACGGGATCTCGCCGTGGAACGTCGCGTACTCGAGCGGGTGGTCCTCGACGTGGACGGCGAGCGACTCGGGCGCCCGGCTCGAGCGGCACGCCCTTCGGCACGGCCCACGAGGCGAGCGCGCCGTCCCGCTCGAGCCGGAAGTCGTAGTGCAGGCTGCGAGCGTCGTGCCGCTGCACGACGAAGATCGGCTTCTCGCCGCGTCTTGGCGCCGCCGAACGGCTCCGGCGTCTGCTTCGGGTCGCGCTTGCGCCGGTACTCGCCGAGGGACACGGGACAAGCTTCGCGGATTCCGGGCGGGTCGTGCGCGGTTTTCCACAGGCTCGTGGTGACAACCGATGTTTAGGCCCCCGGCCCCGGGGCAGAATCGGCTCGAGCTTGTCCCACCTGACGGGGGGTTAGGCGCTCGAGGCCCGCAGAATAGCGGGCCTCGACGCGTTCAGAACGGTCTGCCCCCCCGTTGAAAACCCTGTGGACGTTGTGGAAAAGCCCTGGAATGGGCCTTCCTAGGCGAAGACGCCCATGCCACGAAACTTCGCCCGGCGGCGGCGGCGAAGCTCCTCGCCCGGGGTGTCCTCGAGCTCCTCGAGCGATTCGACGAGCGCTGCCCTCAGCAGGCGCGCCGCCTCGTCGTGGTCTCGCTGCGCGCCGCCCTCGGGCTCGGGCACGATCCCGTCGATCACGCCGAGCTCGAGGCAATGGAGGGCGTCGGGCTTGAAGGCGGCGGCCGCCTTCTTCGCCTCGCCGGCGTCGCGCCAGAGGATCGCGGCGCAGCCCTCGGGCGTGATCACCGAGTAGATCGCGTTCTCCTGCATCAGGACCCGGTCGGAGACGGCGATCGCGATCGCTCCCCCGGAGCCGCCCTCGCCGATCACGCAGGCGACCGTCGGGACGGTCAGGCGCGCCATCTCGGCCTGCGAGCGGGCGATCGCGCCGCCCTGGCCGTGCTGCTCGGCGGCGACGCCCGGGTACGCGCCGGGCGTGTCGACGAGCGAGACGACCGGGAAGCCGAAGCGCTCGGCGATCTCCATCACGCGCATCGCCTTGTGGTAGCCCTCGGGGTAGGCCATGCCGAACTGCCGGTCGAGGCGCTCCTTCACGTCGCGTCCCTTCTGGTGACCGATCACGACGACCGTCCGCCCGTCGAGCTTCGCGATCCCCGTGACGAGCGCGCCGTCGTCTGCGCGGCCGCGGTCGCCGTGCAGCTCGACCCAGTCGTCGAGCATCCGCGAGACGTAGTCCAGCGTGTACGGCCGGTCGGGATGCCGCGCGAGCTCGACCGAGTGCCAGATCGCCTCGTCGGTCGTGTCGGCGTTCAGCCGGTCGAGCTGCGTGCGCAGACGGTCGGCCTCGCCCTCGACGCGCGCGCCGCGCAGCAGCGGCAGGCGCGAGAGCCCGGAGAGGCGCTGCCGGAGGAGCAGCTCGTGGTCGCGCTCGGTCACGCGAACAGCCTCAGGAGCCGCGACAGGTACTCGCGCTGCTCGGGCCGCGGCACGATCGCGTCGAGGTGGCCGAAGCGCAGGTTCTGCTCGGCGAGGCCGAAGTCTTCGGGCAGCTTCTCGCGCGTCGTCTGCTGCACGACGCGCGGGCCGGTGAACGCGATCAGCGCGCCGGGCTCGGCGATCGTGACGTCGCCGAGCGACGCGAACGAGGCGAGCACGCCGGCGGTCGTCGGGTGCGCCATCACGGTCAGCATCGGCTGCTGCGCGTCGTGCAGGTCTTCGACGGCGCACACGGTCTTCGGCAGCTGCATCAGCGACAGGATCCCTTCCTGCATCCGCGCGCCGCCGGACGACGTGACGGCGACGAGCGGCACTGATCGTTCGATCGCCGAGTCGCACGCTCGCGAGAACTTCTCGCCGACCGCGCTCCCCATCGAGCCGCCCATGAACGAGAAGTCCATGACGGCGAGCTCGACCGGATGGTCGTCCATCGTCGCCTGCCCGACGACGATCGCCTCGCCGAGCCCGGTGTTCAGCTCCGCTTCCGCGAGGCGCTCCACGTACGGGCGCAGGTCGAAGAACTCGAGCGGGTCGTCGGAGCGGACGTCGGTCGCCTCCTCGACGAAGGAGCCGGCGTCGGCGTACCAGTCGATGCGGGCGCGGGCGCTCATCGGGAAGTGGTGGCCGCAGTGGCCGCACACCCACAGCGCCGCCGCGAGCTCGTCGTCGCGATAGTGCGACCCGCACTTGGGGCAGGTGTTCGGGTGCTTCTTCTCGGCTGCAGGCGGAGCGTGCTTGTGCTCGACCTGGACGTCGATCCGGGCCTCGGACATCGGCAGAGCTTAGACCGCCTGCCCGGCCTCGTCGGTTACAAGGCAGACCGTCAGAGCCCCAGAGCGAGCCCCAGGCGCGCCAGCGTGGCCTCGCTGCGGGACGAGGCGAGAAAGCCGGTGAACCCTGCCCCGACCGGCGTCGGAATCGCCGCCAGCACGCCTTCGAGCTCCACGAGCGACAACCCGGCGGGCTCGGGCATGAAGGCATCGACCTCGCCGGGCTCGATCGCGTCGCCGTCCAGGGCGACGTAGACCCGGTCGGCGAGCTCGCCGAGCTCGAGCCGGATGCCGGCCGCGGCGATGAACTCCACCTCCGGCGGGTCGAGGTTGCGAGCCCCGAGCAGCGTCACGTCGGCCGGAGCGACGTCGCCGGCGTCGATCAGCATCCGCAAGGGCATCCCCCACGCATTGCCGGACGGCGACGACTCGGGCGTGTTCAGATCGCCGTGGGCGTCGATCCAGACGACGGCGAGGCGGCCGTGACGGCGGGCGAGCTCGCGCACCGCGCCGACGTGCGAGCAGCAGCAGCCGCCGAGCACGAGCGGCCGCGCTGGGCAGCTCGCGCGCGAGCGCGTCGATCTGCGCCTCGAGGGTCGGCTCTTCGATCACGGCAGCCTCGGGCCACGGCAGGCTCATGCCCGCCGCCTCGGCCATCCCTTCGCCACCGTCGCCCCAGGCCCGCGGCACACGCACGAGGCCGGCGTTGAACTCACGCCCGCAGGAGTGGCACTGGTACTCGGGCCCGATCGCCACCGCGGTGAGCGTTCGGCAGTCGGGACAGCGTGCTCGGAGCGCGCTCAGCGGACGAGCTCGTCGAGTGTCTCGGGCAGCGCGAACAGATCCGTCAGCGCACGGGTCGGCGACGCTCCGAAGTTCCGCTCCCCGAGCCGGTTGATCCACACGCTGCGGTAGCCGAGCTCGTTGCAGGGGGCGATGTCGTGGAAGAGCGATGCGGCGACGTGGACGTACCCTTCACGCGGAGCGCGCGTCCGCAAGAAGAACTCGTCCCAGTGGCGATGGCCCGGCTTGTAGGAGCCGATCTCCTGCGCGACGACGACCTCGTCGAACGGCACGCCGATCTGCACTTGCGACGCGGCGATGAAGTCGTCGTCGGTGTTCGACAGGATCGCGAGCTTCCAGCCGCGCCGCCGCACCTCCTCGAGCGCGCTCTGCACCTCGGGGAACGCCCGCCAGCCCGGCAGGGAGTCGGCCAGGCCGTGCTCCTCGCCCGCCGGGGCGCCGAGGCGGCGCATCGCCTCCGTCAGCACCTGGCGGTAGCTCCTGGCGCCGTCGCGCTCCAGCTCCGGCTCGAGCTCGTGGTAGCGCTCGAGCTGCGCGTCGGCGCGCTCCTCACCGAAGACACGGACGAGCTCGGCGCGGATGCCGCCGTTCCAGTCGATCAGCGTGCCGTAGCAGTCGAAGGTCGCCCACCGTTCCATCGCAGCAGCTTACGCCGCAGCCTCTTCGTCGGGCGGCCGGTACGCGAGGATCTCCCAGCCGTGCTCGTCGAGCCACGCCTTCGACTCGCGGTACCCCGGCCGGCGCGCTCCACGAGCCGCCAGAACGCGGGGCCGTGGTTGTGCTCGACGAGGTGGCACACCTCGTGCACGACGACGTAGTCGAGCACGTCGTGCGGCGCGAGCACGAGGCGCCAGTTGAAGCTGAGCGCGCCCTTGCTCGAGCACGATCCCCAGCGGCTGACCTGGTCGCGGATCGTGATCCGCCGGTAGGCGACGCCGAGCGCCATCGCCTCCGACTGCACGATCAGCGAGATGCGCGCGTCCGCCTCGCGGCGCCCCTGCTCCTCGGTCAGTCGCAACCGCTCGAGGCCGAGGCGCGGCTCTGCGACGTTCGCGAGCTGCCGCTCGAGCCAGGGCAGGTGCTCGTCGAGCGCGGCGTCGATCTCGGCGTTCGACGCGCGCGGCCGCACGACGAGCTCGGGCGGCAGGCCGTGGCGGACGACGATGCGGTGGCCCCGGACGCGCTTCGACCGGCGGATGTGCACCTCGACCAGGCGGCCGCCCACCTCCACGAGGCGCATGGCCAAACGCTAGGAGTCGCCTCGGACGGCAACGATCGTGACATGGTTACACGCCGCACGGAGAACCCGCACCGCTCGACGAAAAGGTGTCAGACACCAACGCTATTCGTCGAAGGCGCGCACGACGAGCGACGCGTTGTGGCCGCCGAAGCCGAACGAGTTCGACACCGCGACCCTCAGATCGGGCAGGTCGCGGGCGACGTTCGGGACGTAGTCGAGGTCGCAGTCGGGATCGGGGTCCTCGTAGTTGATCGTCGGCGGCGCCTTCCTGTCGACGACGGCCAGCATCGTGAAGACCGCCTCGACCGCGCCCGCGGCGCCGAAGCAATGGCCGGTCGCGCCCTTCGTCGACGACACCGCGAGCTTCTTCGCGTGCTCCTCGCCGAAGGCGATCTTGATCACGCGCGTCTCGGCGGCGTCGCCGAGCGGCGTCGAGGTGGCGTGCGCGTTCACGTAGCCGACCTCGGTGCCGTCGACGCCGGCGTCGTCCAGCGCCATCGTCATCGCGCGCGCCGGGTTCTCGCCGGTCGGATCGGGCTCGGTCATGTGCGCGGCGTCCGACGACATCCCGTAGCCGACGAGCTCCGCATAGATCTTCGCGCCGCGCGCCTCGCGTGCTCGAGCTCCTCGAGCACGAGCACCGCAGCGGCCTCGCCCATCACGAGCCCGTCGCGCTCCTTGTCGAACGGGCGCGACGCCCGTTGCGGATCGTCGTTGCGGCGCGAGAGTGCGCGCATCGCGTCGAAGCCGGCGATGCCGACCTCGGTGATCGGCGCCTCGGTGCCGCCCGCGAACATCACGTCGGCGCGGCCGAGGCGAATCGCGTCCATCGCGTCGCCGATCGCCATGTTCGACGCGGCGCAGGCGGTGCACTCGCTCATCAGCGGCCCCTTCGTGCCGAGCTCGATCGACACCCAGCCGGCGCCCATGTTCGGGATGATCGACGGGATCGAGAACGGGCTGACGCGGTCGGGCCCTTTCGTGAGGAGCACGTGGTAGCAGTCCTGGTAGCGCTGCAGGCCGCCGATGCCGGTCGCGATCGACGCGCCGAAGCGGTCGGCCTCCTTCGCCACATCGACGCCGGAGTCCGCCTCCGCCTGGCGCGCCGCGGCGAGGATCATCTGCGCGAAGCGATCCATGCGGCGCGCCGCCTTGCGGTCGATCCACGCCTTCGGGTCGAAGTCCTTCAGCTCGCACGCGAAGTGGACGTTGTAGTCGGCGTGGTCGAACGCGGTGATCTCGGCCGCGCCCGACTCGCCCGCGAGCAGCGCCGACCACGACGTCTGCACGTCGTTCCCGAGCGGGCTGACCATGCCGAGCCCCGTGATGACGACGCGGCGCATGCCGTTGTGTCCGTTCGCTGCCACCTACATCCCCAGTCCGCCGTCGACGAGCAGCACTTCGCCCGTGATGAACGAGGCCTCGTCGGAGGCGAGGAAGCGTACCGCGCCGGCGATCTCACGGGCCTCGGCGACGCGGCCGAGCGGCGTCGCGGCGATCATCGCCTTCGTCGCCTCCTCCGGCAGGACGTCGGTGAGCTGCGTCTTCACGTAGCCGGGCGCGACGACGTTCGCGCGCATGCCGCGCGAGCCGAGCTCGCGGGCGAGCGACTTCGTGAAGCCGATGATCCCGGCCTTCGACGCCGCGTAGTTCGTCTGGCCCCAGTTGCCGTGCACGCCGACGACCGAGCTGATGTTCACGATCGAGCCGCCGCGCTTCTTCATCATCGGCCGCGTCACCGCACGGCAGGTGTAGAAGACAGAGCTGAGGTTCGTGTCGATCACCATGCGCCAGTCGTCGTCCGACATGCGCGCGAGCACCCCGTCGCGCGTCAGGCCGGCGTTGTTGACGAGCACGTCGATGTCGCCGGCCTCGTCGACGAGCCGTTTCGCGTCATCCGGGCGACGAGACGTCGGCCTGAATCGCGCGGCCGCCGATCCGCCCGGCCAGCTCCTCCGCCTCGTCCTGCCCGGTGCGATAGCCGACGACGACCTCCGCGCCGGCGCGCGCGAGCTCCTCGGCGATCGCGCGGCCGATCCCGTGCGAGGCACCGGTGACGAGCGCGAGCTTGCCCTCGAGCGAGCAGAAGGCCTCGGCTAGCCAAGCGCCTCGGTCGCCTCGTCCAGCGACTTGAGGTCGCTGACCGAGATCATCCGCACCGACCTGTCGATCCTCTTCAGTAAACCGCTGAGCACGTTGCCGGGACCGACCTCGACGAACGTCGTCACGCCCTGTGCGATCAGCTCGCGCGCCGCCTGCGTGAACCTCACCGGCGCGGTCAGCTGCTCGACGAGCAGCCCGCGGTAGCGCTGCGCGTCCTCGAGCTTCGCGGTCACGGTCGACATGAACGCGGCGCGCGGATCGTCGAACGCTGACCTTGTCGACCGCCGGGCGCAGCCGGTCGGCGGCGCGCTCGACGAGCGGCGAGTGGAACGCGCCGGACACGCGCAGCCTGATCGCGCGGCGCGCGCCTTCTCGCTCGCCTCGAGGCACGCCTCGTCGACCGACGGCGTCTCGCCCGAGATGACGAGCTGGCCGGGGCAGTTGTAGTTCGCGGGCCACACGTTCGCGATCTTGTGGCAGAGCGCCTCGACCGCCTCGTCGGCGAGACCGAGGATCGCCGCCATCGAGCCGGGGCGCGCCTTGCGCGGCCTCCGCCATCGCCAGCCCGCGCTCGCGCACGAGCGCGACCGCGTCGCGGTCATCGAGCGCGCCGGCCGAGCCGAGTGCCGAGAACTCGCCGACCGAGTGGCCGACGACGAAGTCCGGCCTGATCCCGCGCGCGCGCAGCGCCGCATCGAGCGAGAGGCACGTCGCGACGAGCGCGGGCTGCTGCACTTCGGTGTCGACGAGGCCTTCGGCCGGCGGCTCGAAGCACAGCTGCTTGAGGTCCATCCCCGAGGCGTCGCTCGCCTCGTCGAACACCGCCATCGCCTCGGGCACCGCCTCCGCGACGTCGCGGCCCATCCCGGCTTCGAACGAGCCCTGGCCCGGGAACATGAACGCGATCTTGCTCATGCGAACGCTCCAGTCGTCGGATGTGTCCATTCGATCAGCGCCGAGCCCCACGTGAGGCCTGCGCCCATCCCCGTCAGCAGCACCAGTGTGCCCGGTTCGAGCCGCCCGTCATCCGCCGCGTCGGCCAGCGCGAGCGGAATCGAGCCGGATGAGGTGTTGCCGTACCTTTCGACGTTCACCACAGTCTTCTCCTCCGGGAAGCCGAGCTTTCGCGCAGCGTGATCGATGATCCGGACGTTCGCCTGGTGGGGGACGTACAGATCGATGTCCTCGACCGTCTTTCCGCATTCGGCCAGGATCGCCTCGGCCGAGCTGACCATCACGCGCGTGGCGAACTTGAACACCTCGCGTCCGTTCATCTTCACGAACTTCGTCGGGTCCTCAAATACGCGCGAACCGCTGCCGGGGAGCCACAGATTCTCGCCGCCGGCGCCGTCCGCGCCGAGCTCGAAGCCGAGGAAGCCGCCCTGCTCGACCCGCTCCATCACGACCGCGCCCGCGCCGTCGCCGAAGAGGACGACCGTCGAGCGGTCGGTCCAGTCGAGGATCTTCGAGAGCACGTCGCCGCCCACGACGAGCGCGCGCTTGGCGAGCCCGGAGGCGAGCATGCGTGCGCCTGCGCGATCGCGTAGACGAAGCCGGTGCAGCCGGCCGAGAGGTCGTAGGCGGCCGCGTCGGGCATGCCGAGCTTGTCGGCGAGGAGCGCGCCCGCGGACGGGAACGCCATGTCGGGCGTCACGGTGGCGACGACCAGCAGGTCGATCGTGGCGGGATCGACCCCGGCCATCTCGAGCGCCCGCCGGCAGGCGGGCAGCGCGATGTCGGTGAGCGCCTCGTCGTCGGCGGCGATCCGGCGCTCGCGGATGCCGGTGCGCTCGCGGATCCACTCGTCGTTCGTGTCGACGATCTTCGCCAGCTCGTCGTTCGTGACGATGCGCTCGGGCACGTGGCAGCCGAGGCCCGTGATCGAGATCCGCGGCCCGCTCGTCCGGCCGATCACTGCTCGGACCCACCGCGAACGTCAGCGTCCCGCGCACGGCGAGCTGGCCGTCGACGGTCGCCTTCACCTTGCCGCGGCCGACCGGGCCGCGCACGGTCTCGACCTCGCACTCGAGCGTCAGCACGTCTCCGGGCCGCACGACGCGCTTGAAGCGAACGTCGTCGATGCCCGCGAAGAGCGCGAGCTTGCCGCGATTCTCCGGCTGCGAGAGCACGGCGACCGCGCCGCACTGCGCGAGCGCCTCGACCATCTTCACGCCGGGCATGATCGGGTTGCCGGGAAAGTGGCCGGCGCAGTCCTCGTCGGTGACCGTCTTGCGCGCGACGACGCGCTCGCCCGGAACGAGCTCGAGCACCTCGTCGATCAGCAGCATCGGGTCGCGGTGCGGCAGCACCGCCTCGATCGCGGCCTTGTCCATCAGCACCTCGGTCATGCGGAAGCTGCTCTCGCGAGGCCGTTGCCGGCCGCGGTGCGCGTAGCACTTCGCCGTGCCGACCGGCAGCCCGGTCGCCGCCGAGATCTCCTCGAACGGGACGTCGAAGGCGTCCTTCAGCGCCGACGACCGTCGCCTGCGCCGCCGGCAGCTCGGCGAGGCAGCGGCCGAGCTCGCGTCGCGTCTCCGACGCGGCGAGCTCGCGCACCGGGTCGCCGTCGCGCGCCACGCGCATGTCCTCGAAGAGCGGCTCGGTGCGGCGCTGCGCGGCCCACCGCGCCTGCGCGACGTCCTTGCACGTGTTCACGACCAGCCGGTGCAGCCAGGTCGAGAACTGCGACTCGCCGCGGAACTGGCCGACCCGCTGCACGAGCTTCACGAGCGACTCCTGGGCGGCGTCGCGGGCATCCTCGGGGTCGCGCAGCACGTGCAGCGCGATCCGGTGCACGCGGTCGGCGTGCCGGTCACAGAGAGCTGCGAGGGCGACGTGAGTCTCCGTCTTTGGCGCGGCGCACGAGAATTGGGTCGGACAGCCGTTCGTAGACGAGCGGCCCGTCGGGCCGCAGGTCACGGACGATTGGACGGGGGCGGCGGGCGGGAGGTTGCACCGCAGCCTACTCTAGACGCCTTGTGGCTCGACCCCTGATGTGGTGCTTCCCGCGCTGCGAGGCTCGTACGGCCGCGAGTACCACTGGGCGGAGATCACGACGACGACGCAGCGCATGCTGCCTGCGACGGCTGCCCACGGCGCCGTCGCGGTGGCGGAGCATCAGACCGACGGCCGGGGGCGCCTCGGGCGCACCTGGGTCGACTCCGGCCTCATGCTCTCGGTGGTGCTGCTGCCGCCTCAGCCGATCGCGCGCTGGCCGGAGCTGACGCTCGTCGGCGCTCGCGCCGTCGCACGCGCGATCGGGCCGGACGCCGCGATCAAGGATCCCGAACGACGTGCTGGTCGACGGCCGAAAGGTGGCGGGGATCCTCGCGGAGGCGGGAGAGCGCGTCGTGCTCGGGATCGGGATCAACGTCGGCGGCACCGCGTGGCCCGGGGCGGGCTGGGTCGAACGCGACCGGCTCGACCTCCTCGTCGACGTCCTCGACCGGCTCGAGCACGGCTACGACGCATGGCTCACGGCGACGTGACGATCGCCGAGATGTTCCCGCCGAGGTCCTGCGCCTCCGCGGAGAGCTTCACGACGGCGCCCTGCACCGGGATCGTGAACGCGCCCGCCGGCTCGCTGCGCACGATCCGCTGTCTCCCGTTGACGAGGACGGTCACCGTTGCCGGCTCGTCGAGGGTGAATTTCAGCCGCTTCGCGTCGACGAGCGTGAGCACCGGCGGGGTGGTGTCGATCGTGATCGGGAGCGACAGCTGGACGTCCCCGAGCTGGTCGGTGACGGTGATCACCGCGTGTAGCTGCCGTCCGGGCAGCGCCAGCCGTTCGCGCGGCCGTCCCAGTCGAGCGTGTGCGGGCCGATCCCGAGCTGGCCCTGGAACAGTGTCGCGACGACAACGCCCGCCTGCTCGAGATCGAGACGCACCGGGACGTTCCCCGCGAGCATGAACGAGAACGTCGTGCTGTCGTCGACCCCGTCGCCGTTCGGCGAGATCGTCCCCGGCTGCGCGTTCAGCGCCGCAATCGTGCGGTCGACGACGATGTCGACGGCTTGCTGACCGTAGTCGGCCCCGTCAGCGAGGTCGCGGTCACGACCATGTGTACCGGCCGTCCGGCAGCGACGTTCGCGCCCCACTCGAAGGCGTTGTTCCCGGCGAGTCGCTTCTCCGTCGAGCGAGCGCGAGGAGCGTCGCGCCGCCCTGCGTCGAGCACCTGGACGGTGACCTCGCGCGGCGTGCTGAGCGTGAAGCTCACCGTCGCGGAGTCGTTGCTGCCGTCGGCGTTCGGGCGTGATCACGCTCGGCGTCGCCGTGAGGTCCGTGAGCGAGAACGACCGCCGGCGGCACGGGACGGCCGACGCCGATCGTGCCGGTCGCGGCGAGTGCGCCCGGCGCGCTGATCGTCCACGTGAAGCGCCGCCTTCCCGGCGACGGCGAGCCCCACGTCCAGTCGACGATCGTGCCGACGCCGGTGCCGTGCGCAACTGACGGCCCTGCTCGTCGCGACCGTCACCGTCCAGGCAGCGCGGACGAGAGGCGCGCCTGGAACCGGATCGGGCCGCCGAGCACGCCCGACGACGGTCGGCGAGTAGATCTTCGGCAGGCCGGTCGCGCAACGCGCTTCGTGATCGCCGGCAGCAGCGCGTAGGCGCCGTTGCCGGGGCACTCGCTCGGCCCGGTGTCGCGGTGGCCCGAGATGGCGCGCAACGTGACGACCTTGCCCGCCTTGAACTTGGAGTTGCCGCCCGACGTGTACGCGACGGTCGCGAGCGGGTCGATGTGCGCGACGTCGAGCCGCCACGCGAGCAGCTTCGACGAGCGCGTCCTGCTTCGCCTTCGGCGGCGTCGCGACCGAGAAGTTGCCGATCAGCGCGACGCCGACGGTGCCGGTGTTGAAGCCCTCGGCGTGCGCGCCGATCACGTTGCTCGTCGACGCCCCCGCCGCGACCCTCGTACACCGTGCCGTAGCGGTCGACCAGAAAGTTGTAGCCGATGTCGTTCCAGCCGTTTCCCTGCACGTGGTAGACCTCGATCCCGCGCACGATCGCCGCCGCCTGTGCACGCGTGTACGAGTTCGTGCCGGCCGTGTGGTGCACGATCGCGAGCTTGCAGCGCCGGCGCGATCATCGGCTTCGCGCGCACGATGTCCTCGTCGGCGCCCCAGCTCGACCGCGTCACGATCGTCGGCTCCGGCCTCGCTGAGGTGCCGCGACGGGCGCGGTCGTGACCCGCGACCACAGCTCGTACGCGCGCAAGGCGCCGCACGTGACCGCGCGGCTTCGGAACTGCATCCCGTCGGCGGCGCCGGTCCAGTCGAGGTTGCCGTCATGCCACGGGCCCGTGCCTCCGTCCGGCGCGACATCGGCGTCGGCTGCGACCCACGCGCTCCAGCGGCCGTGGAGGCGGTGCATGCGGTAGAGCACCGTCCCGGTCCCGCCAGTGCACGGCGAACATGTTGAAGTGCATCGGCGGCGGGCTCGGCTGCGAGCACGCGTCCGCCCGAGCGGCACCGTCCTGCACGCGCATGGCGACGTCGCCCGCTTGCGCGCGCCGGAACCACGGCGCCGCGAGAGCGGCGGCGATGACGAGCTCTGCATGACGGTCAGCTTTGCCTCACCCGGCGCCTGGAGTCAGGCTTCGCGGTCGGGCCCCTCGACCCTCTCGCGAATACGAATCCTGCAACTGTGAAGCGGCTCCTGCCGGTGCTGCTCCTGCTCGCCCTCGCCATTCCGGGCGGCGCGGCCGCCGCACGCCCCGCGCGTCCTGGCGATCCACTTCGACACCGACGTCAACCCGGTCACGCAGGACTGGCTGAACCACGAGCTCCACCGCGCGCAGACGCAGCACTACTCCGCCGCCGTGATCGTGCTCGACACGCCCGGCGGGCTCGAGGACTCGATGCGCAAGATCGTGCAGAAGGAGCTGTCGCTCCGCGATCCCGGTGATCGTCTACGTGTCGCCGGAGCGGCGCGCGCGCCGCATCGGCCGGCGTCTGGATCTCGCGAGGCCGCCGACCTGCTCGCGATGGCGCCCGAGACGAACATCGGCTCGTCGACGCCGATCAACGGCAACGGCGACGAACATCGGCAGCGACCTGCGGCGCAAAGTCGTCAACGACGCAGCCGCTCGCTGCGCGGGCTCGCGAAGTCGCACGGCCGCAACGCGGCGTGGGCCGACAAGGCGGTGCGCGTCGCGTCGAACCTGACCGCGGAGGAGGCGCTGAAGCATGCACGTGATCGACGTGATCGCGCCGACGCTGCCTGCGCTGCTCAATCAGATCGACGGCACGCAAGACGGTCCCGCGCGCACTTCGTGCTGCACACCGCCGGCGCGCAGATCACCAACGTGTCACCCCGGCTTCTTCACGCGCTTCCTCTCGACGCTGATCGACCCGAACATCGTCTCGCTGCTCTTCCTCGCCGGCATCATCGGGCTCGGCTTCGAGCTGTTCCATCCGGGCATCGTCATCCCGGGCGCGTTCGGCGCGATCTGCATGGTCACCGCGCTCTTCGGCTTCTCGGTGCTGCCGCTCTCGTGGGGCGGGCTGGTGCTCGTGCTGCTCGGCGTCGCGCTGCTCGTGATCGACGCTGCACGTGACGAGCCACGGCGCGCTGACGCTATCGGGCCTCGTCGCGATCGCAATCGGCTCTCGTCACGCTGTTCCACAACGCGCCCGCGCCGTACCACACCAACGTCTGGCTGGTCGCGCACGCTCACGGTGCTGACTCGGCGGCTTCTGGGCCTTCGCGATGTCGAAGGCGCTCGCCGCTGCGGCGGCAGCCCGCCGACGCGTCGGGCCGCAGGAAATCGTCGGCATGGAGGGAGTCGTGCGCGAGGGCGGCTTCGTCTACGTGAACGGCGAGCTGTGGCAGCGACGCTCGGCCGACGCGCTGCAGCCGGGCGAGCGCGTCCGCGTCGAAGGCGCTCGACGGCCTCCGCCTGCGGGTCCGGCAGGCGTAGGATCACGTCATGACCGCTGTCCTGATCGTCCTCGCCGTTGTCCTCTTCCTGCTGCGCTGTTCTTCTTCAGCGCGATCCGGATCATCGCGCGAGTACGAGCGCGGCGATCGTCTTCCGGCTCGGCCGGCTGCTGCCGGAGCCGAAAGGGCCGGGCCTCTTCTTCCGCATCCCGATCGTCGACCAGCTCGTGCAGCGTCGACCTGCGCACGATCACGCTGAACATCCCGCCGCAGGAAGTGATCACGAAGGACAACGTGCCGGTGCGCGTGAACGCGGTTGCGTACTTCCGGATCGTGGCGCCGAAGGACGCGATCGTGCAGGTCGAGAACTTCATGGTCGCGACGTCGCAGATCGCGCAGACGACGCTGCGGTCGGTGCTCGGCCAGCACCAGCTCGACGAGCTGCTCTCGGAGCGCGAGAAGATCAACGCGATCCTGCAGGGGATCATCGACGAGCAGACCGCGCCGTGGGGCATCAAGGTCTCGATCGTCGAGGTGAAGGACGTCGAGATCCCGCAGGGGATGCAGCGCGCGATGGCGCGGCAGGCGGAGGCCGAGCGCGAACGGCGCGCGAAGGTGATCAACGCCGAGGGCGAGTTCCAGGCCTCCGAGCGGCTGAAGGACGCGGCGGTCGTGATCGCAGACGCATCCGATCGCGCTGCAGCTGCGCTACCTGCAGACGCTGCTCGAGCTCGGCGCGTCGCAGTCGACGACGATCGTCTTCCCGATGCCGATCGAGATGCTCGCGGCCGTTCCTGCCGCGGGCGACGACAGAAGACTATAGCCGACCTCCGTCACGACCCGACGACCGGCCGCTGGGTCGGCGATCGCGCCCGCGCGTGCCGACGCGCCCGGGCGCGCGACGAGCGCGCCGAGCGACGACGAGCCGACTGCCCGTTCTGCGCGGGCCACGAGGACCGCACGCCGCCGGAGACGCTGCGGCTCGGCGACGGGCCCGACCGGCTGGGCCGTGCGCGTCGTGCCGAACCTCTATCCGGCGCTCGAGCGGCAGGAGGTCGTGATCCACGGCCCGGAGCACGTGCACTCGTTCGGCGGCGCTCGCCGGACGAGACGCTCGACCTCGTCGCCGAGGCGTGGCAGCGCCGCGCGCGCGACGTCGGAGCGGCATCTGCTTGCCGCTGCTCAACGAGGGCCACGAAGCCGGCGCGTCGCTGCCGCACTCGCACTCGCAGCTCGCGTGGCTGCCTGCACCCGCGCCGACGTGGTCGCCGAGCACGGGCTGCCCGAGCTCGTGCCGGTGCTCGCGCGCGACGGCCTCGTCGCCGGCTGCCCGCGTCGCGAGCCGCGTGCCCTACGAGCTGCTGATCGCGCCGCGCGCGGCCGAGCCCGGGGTCTGCGCAGCGACCTGCTGGCGCCCGCGCTGCGGCTGCTCGCGGAGCTGATCCGGCGGCTGCAGCGAATCCAGGGGACGCGGCTCGTGCCGCTGAACGCGTGGCTGCACGAGGTCGATCACGGCGAGCACTGGCATCTCGAGGTGTTCCCGCGCACGACCGGCTCGCCGGGCTCGAGCTCGGCGCGGGCGTCTACATCGACCCGGTCGCGCCCGAAGACGCCGCCGCGGGCCTGCGGACCGCCCGCTAGAGCGCGCGCTGGTTCCGGTCGCGGAACCGGCGCGCGCGTCGATCGCGGCGCCGAGGTTCAGGCCCTTGTCCTTCGCCTGCTTGATCAGCATCACGGTCTCGACCGCGTCCATGTCGTAGATCCGCTGCTTCTTGCCCTTGGTCGGGATCTGCGCCTTGTTCGTCCAGTAGTCGAGCTGCATCTTCGAGATGCCGGCGATCGCGCAGACCTGCCCGAGATAGAGCTCGATCTTGTCGAGATGCTCCGACATGTCGATCGGCTCGAGCAGATCGACCTGATTTGAGTACGACACTGCAGTTCCCTCCCGTCGCTGTTCGCCCCACGCCCCGGTGACCACTTATAACTCGGCCACTTGAAAAAAGGAAGGGGTGGGCGCAGAAACCACGCAGAAGGACAGGGATTGTGGCCGAAGTAGGCCCGAATCAGGCGTCGGGATCGAGCTCGTCGCCGTCCTCGAGCTCATCCTCGGGCTCGTCGTCCTCTTCGTCCTCGGCAATCTCGTCAACGAGCTCGTCCTCGTCCGGCGAGCCCTCGAGCCCGGCCAGCGGGCCTCGCGCGACGGGAACCGGGACGACCCCGAGGTCGTCCGCGACGTCGTCGCTCGCCTCGACGACCGGCGCGAGCGACGACACCTGCTCGCCTTCGCGCAGCCGCATCACGATCACGCCCTGCGTCGAGCGGCCCATCCGCCGGATGTCGTCGACCGGCATCCGGATCACCGTGCCGCCGGTCGAGATCAGCATCACCTGGTAGCCGTCGCGCACGACGCGGGCGCCGGCGAGCTGGCCGCGCGCCTCGGTGAGCTGCACCGTCTTCACGCCCATGCCGCCGCGGCCCTTGCGCGGATACTCGGAGACGCGCGTGCGCTTGCCGTAGCCGTTCTCGGTGACGACGAGCAGGTCGGCGTCGTCGGCGGCGATCGCGACCGAGATCACCTCGTCGTCGCCGCGCAGGCGCATGCCCTGCACGCCCGACGCGTCGCGGCCCATCGGCGCGCACGTCCTTCTCGTTGAAGCGGATCGCCTGGCCGTTGCGCGACACCATCAGCACGTCGTCCTCGCCGGTCGAGTGGCGAACGCCGATCAGCTCGTCGCCTTCGCGCATCTTGATCGCGATGATCCCGTCCGCCTTCAGGTTCGTGTTGTACGCCGCGAGCTCGGTCTTCTTGACGACGCCCTTCTTCGTCGCGAAGACGAGGTACTTCGCCTCCTCGAAGTCGCGCGTCTGGATGACGGCGCGCACCTTCTCGTCCTGGCGGAACGGCAGCAGGTTGACGATCGCGCGGCCCTTCGACTGGCGCGAGCCGAGCGGCAGCTCGTGCACCTTCAGCCGGTAGACCTTGCCGACGCTCGTGAAGAACAGGATGTAGTCGTGCGTCGAGGCGACGAAGAGGTGCTCGATGTAGTCCTCGTCCTTCAGGTCCATCCCCATCACGCCGATGCCGCCGCGCCGCTGCTCGCGGTACGCGGTGACGGGTAGCCGCTTGATGTAGCCGGAGCGCGTGATCGCGATCACCATGTCCTCTTCCGCGATCAGGTCCTCGAGCTCGAGCTCCTCCTCGGCGGCGACGATCTCGGTGCGGCGGTCGTCGTTCCGGCCGTAGATCTCCTTCAGCTCGAGCAGCTCGTCCTTGATCAGCGCGTCGATCTTCGCCTCGTCGCCGAGGAGCTCGCGCAGCTCGGCGATGCGCTCCTGGATGTCGCTGAACTCGTCCTCGACGCCCTTGCGCTCGAGCGCGGTCAGCGCGCGCAGGCGGAGCTCGAGGATCGCGATCGCCTGCAGCTCGGACAGCTCGAACTCGCTCATCAGGCCGGTCCGCGCGGCGTCGGTGTCGGCGGCGGCGCGGATCAGCGTGATCACCGCGTCGAGGTTGTCGAGCGCGATCAGGTAGCCCTGCAGGATGTGCGCGCGCCGCTCCTTCTTGCGCAGCTCGTCCTTCGACCGGCGCGATGACGATCTCGCGCTGGAAGTCGAGGTAGTGCGTGAGCAGCTCGAGCAGCGACAGCGTGCGCGGCACGCCGTTGACGAGCGCGACGGCGTTGACGCCGAACGTCGACTGGAGCGCGGTGTGCTTGAAGAGCTTGTTCAGCGCGACCTGCGGGATCGCGTCGCGCTTCAGCTCGATCTGGATGCGCATGCCCGTGCGGTCGGAGTGGTCCGCGAGGTCGGAGATCTCGGTGAGCACCTTGTCGTTGACGAGGTCGGCGATCTTCTTGATCACGCCGCCGTCGCCGCCCTTCTTCACGCCGTAGGGCAGCTCGGTGACGATGATCGCGCTCTTGCCGCCGCGCAGCTCCTCGATGTGCGCGCGGGCGCGCATGACGACGCGGCCGCGGCCGGTGCGATACGCGTCGCGGATGCCGGAGCGGCCGACGATGATCGCGCCGGTCGGGAAGTCGGGCCCCTTGACGTGCTTCATCAGGTCCTCGACGTTCGCGTCGGGCTTGTCGATCAGCTGCACGACCGCGTCGACGACCTCGCCGAGGTTGTGCGGCGGGATGTTCGTCGCCATGCCGACGGCGATGCCCGGAGCTGCCGTTGACGAGCAGGTTCGGGAAGCGCGCCGGCAGGACGAGCGGCTCGCGCTTCGACTCGTCGTAGTTCGGGCCGAAGTCGACGGTGTCGGCGTCGAGCTCGCGCAGCATCTCCTCGGCGAGCTTCGCGAGCCGCGCCTCGGTGTAGCGCATCGCGGCGGCCGGATCGTCGTCGATCGAGCCGAAGTTGCCCTGGCCGTCGACGAGCGGATAGCGCAGCGAGAACGGCTGCGCGAGGCGCACGAGCGTGTCGTAGATCGACGCGTCGCCGTGCGGGTGATGGTTGCCCATCACGTAGCCGACGATGTTCGCGCGACTTCACGTACGGCCGGCCGGGCCGGTTGCCGTTCGACCACATCGAGTAGAGGACGCGGCGGTGCACGGGCTTCAGCCCGTCGCGCACGTCGGGCAGCGCGCGCGACGACGATGACGTGACATCGCGTAGTCGAGGAAGCTCGAGCGCATCTCCTGCTCGAGCTCGCGCGACTCGATGCGGCCTGGGCCGAGCGCTCCTGTCTCGAGCTCAGACATCAGCACGCCCTGCTAGACATCAAGGAACTTGACGTCCTTCGCGTTCTCCTCGATGAACACGCGGCGCGGCTCGACCGCGTCGCCCATCAGCATCGAGAACACCCGGTCGGCCGCGGCGGCGTCCTCGACGTCGACGCGCATCAGCAGCCGCTTCGCCGGATCCATCGTCGTCTCCCACAGCTGCTCCGCGTTCATCTCGCCGAGGCCCTTGAAGCGCGACACCTGCATGCCCTGCTTCGCGGCGTCGAGCACGCGCTGCGCGGAGGTCCTCGAACGACTCGGCGATCGCCGATCTCCTTGCCGACGCGTGACCGTGAACGGCGGCGCGCCGAGCTGAGCTCGACGAGCCGCGCGTACGCGCTGCGCAGAGCTTCGCGTAGATCGGCGAGCCGAGCAGCTCGACCGGCACGGCGATGTTGCGCGCCGCGGACGTCTCGGTCTCGACGACGCGGACGCGAAGCTCCTCGTCGCCGTGCTCGAGCACCGAGAGCGCGTAGCCGTTCTCGGCGATCGCGCGTGACGCGCCCTCGCACGTCGTCGGGCGACTCGATCTCGTGCTCGACGAGGCGGTGCAGGATCATCAGCTCGGCCGCCGGCGCGCCGAAGTCGGAGCGCAGGCGCGCGTAGTAGCCCTCGTACTGCTGGAGCGTCGCTCGACGAAGCCGGCCCCACTTCGCCTCGGTGAGCTTCAGCGTCTCGCCGTCGCGCGACGTCGACCTCGACCTGCGGGATGCGCTCGCGCGCGAGCAGCTCCTCGAGCTGCGCGTCCTTCTCGAAGTAGAACTCCTGGTTGCCGAGCTTGACCTTGTAGAGCGGCGGCACGGCGATGTACACGTGCCCGCCGTTCGATCAGCTCCGGCATCTGCCGGTACAGGAACGTGAGGATCAGCGTGCGGATGTGCGAGCCGTCGACGTCGGCGTCCGTCATCACGATCACGCGGTGGTAGCGGAGCTTCTCGAGGTCGAACTCGTCGCCGAGGCCGGTGCCGATCGCGGTGATCATCGCCTGGATCTCGTTGTTCGAGAGAACCTTGTTGATGCGGTTCTTCTCGGTGTTGATGATCTTCCCGCGCAGCGGCAGGATCGCCTGGTAGGTGCGGTCGCGGCCCATCTTGGCCGAGCCGCCGGCGCTGTCGCCCTCGACGATGAAGAGCTCGGCGGCTGACGGATCGTTGATCGAGCAGTCGGCGAGCTTGCCCGGCAGCGACATCGACTCGAGCGCCGACTTGCGGCGCGTCAGCTCGCGCGCCTTGCGCGCGGCCTGGCGCGCGCGCGATGCCGCGATCGCCTTGTTGATGATCTGGCGCGCGTCGGCTGCGGGTTCTCCTCGAAGAACTCCGCGAGCTTCTGGTTGACGGCCTGCTCGACGAGGCCGCGCACCCACGGGTTGCCGAGCTTCGTCTTCGTCTGCCCCTCGAACTGCGGGTCGCTGCAGCTTCACGCGAGATGACCGCCGCGAGCCCTTCGCGCACGTCCTCGCCGTCGAGGTTGTCTTCCTTCTCCTTCAGCAGCCCCTTGTCGCGCGCGTACTTGTTCAGCGTCGACGTCAGCGCGGCCCGGAAGCCCGGAGAGGTGCGAGCCGCCCTCGTGCGTGTTGATGTTGTTGGCGAACGAGAAGACCGACTCCTGGTACGAGTTGTTCCACTGCATCGCGACCTCGACCTCGCCCTGCTCGGTCGCGCTCTCGAAGTAGACGACGTGCTTGTGGACGATGTCCTTCGACTCGTTGATGTACGCGACGAAGTCCTTGATGCCGCCCTCGTAGTGGAACTCGATCGGTCGTCGCCGCCGGCGCGCTCGTCGGTGAAGCGTGATGCGCAGGCCCTTCGTGAGGAACGCCATCTCGCGCAAGCGCGAGACCAGCGTGCCGGCGTCGAACTCGGTCTCGTCGAAGATCTCCGCGTCGGGCAGGAACGAGATCGTCGTGCCGGTCTCGGTCGACTCGCCGCCGACCTCGCATCGGCCCCTGCGGCACGCCGCGCGCGAACTCCTGGCGGTAGACCTTGCCGTTCGCGCTCGACGGTCGCGACCAGCCACTCGGAGAGCGCGTTCACGACCGAGACGCCGACGCCGTGCAGGCCGCCGGAGACCTTGTAGCCCTCGCCGCCGAACTTGCCGCCGGCGTGCAGCTTCGTCAGCACGACCTCGAGCGCGGACATGCCGGTGCCCGCGACATCGTCGACCGGGATGCCGCGGCCGCGGTCGACGACGGTCACCGAGTTGTCGGGGTGAATCGTCATGCTCGACCGAGTCGTTGCAGCCCGCGAGCGCCTCGTCGACCGAGTTGGCGACGACCTCGTAGACCAGGTGATGGAGGCCCCCGATCCCGGTCGAGCCGATGTACATCCCCGGGCGCAGACGGACCGGCTCGAGGCCTTCGAGCACGGTGATGTCCTTGGCCGAGTACCCGGCCTTTGCGGTTGTCTTCGCCATACGTAAGAAATGCCTGCAAAACGCCGGTTTTGCGAGGCACGAGAAGTGTATCAGATCGGGGCGGTCGGACCGCCCCCGAGCGAGGCTCAAACTGACCGCTTTTTGCACACTTTCGCGCAGGTTTTCGTCGGCGATCGAGGAGGCGATCGCGCGGGCCAGTTCGGCGTCCTCCGGGCGCACGTGCGACCGGGCGCTCCACGCGCGGTGCGGCGGCCGGCTCGGGCAGCGGCCCGGGCGCGAACCGGAGCTTCGGAACGCCGAGGCGCAGCGCGATCTCGCCGGCCCGCTGGCCGAGCTCGAACGCCCACACCGAGTCGGTCGTGTTCGACGTGCACGGTGCCGTCGCGGGCGATGCGCGCAGGCCAGGCGTTGCGCGCGATCGACTCGCCGACCGTCGCGGCCACCGCTCCACGCAGCTCCGCCATCCCGGCCTGCGGGCCGTAGCGCGTCAGCTCGGCGCGGATGTCGCTCCCGAGCGGCTCCATCAGCGAGTACGCGAGCCGTGCTCGACCTCGACGACCTGCGCGGGCTCGACGGGCAACGCCGAGCGGTGGGTCGCGGTGATCACGGTCTGTCCCATGCCCGCGACGCGCGCCGCCAGCACCTCGCGCCGGCCGAGATCGAGCTCCGAGAGCACGTCGTCGAGCAGCAGCAGCGGGGGGCTCGGCAGCAGCTCGGCCTCGGCGAGCAGCAGCGAGAGCACCGCCAGGCGCTGCTCGCCCTGCGAGCCGAATTGGCGCAGGTCCCGGTCGCCGCTCGCGATCAGGACGTCGTCGAGGTGGGGCCCGAGCCCGGTCGTCGCCGCGCTCGAGATCGCGGGCGAGCCGTGCCTCGAGGCCGGCGACCGTCGGCGGCTCGGCGTCGTAGCCGAGCCGCATCTCCGGCAGCCCGAGCTCGACGGCGCGGACGGCGAACCCCGGCGCGAGCAGGGCCAGGACCGTCCGCCGCTCCTCGACGAGGGCGGCGCCCGAGCTCGGCGATGCGCTCCGTCCACGGGTCGAGCGCGCCGCGATCGGCGAGGCCCAGCTGCACGCGCCGAAGCGCGGCGTTGCGCTGCGCCAGCGTCGCGAGGTACTCCTGCGGCATGCCCGGCGCGCGCGGGCGACAGCCGGCCGAGCACGCGGTCGAAGTACGCGCGCCGGGCGGCCGGCCCTCCCTTCACGACGGCCAGGCGGTCGGGCGTGAAGACGAGCGTCGCGACCTCGCGGCGCAGCGCCTCGGCCGACGGAAGCGGCGCGCCGTTCAGACGCGCCTCCTTCGCCTGGCCCTCGCGGAGCGTCAGCGAGAGCTCGACGGGTGACGCGCCGCGCACGCCGTTCACGACCACCGCGGCCCGCGTGCTCGCCGAAGCGGATCAGCTGCGCGTCCTGGCGGGTGCGCGGCGAGAAGCCCTGCGTCGCGACGTGCAGCGACTCGAGCAGGTTGGTCTTGCCGACCCCGTTTCGGCCGACGACGAGCACGAGCCCCGGCTCGAGCGGCAGGTCGAGCGACGCGTAGGAGCGGTAGTTGCGGAGCGTGACCTTCCGGACGATCAGGCTCGTGCGGTCTAGCCGGCGAGCCGGATCGGCATGATCAGGTAGACGTAGTCGTCGGCGTCGCCTTCGAGCACGGCCGGCCGGAGCGGGCTGATCAGCTTGAACTTGATCGAGTCCGAATCGACCGACTCGAGGCCGTCGCGCAGGAACTCGGCGTTGAAGCCGATCTCCATCGCGTCGCCGGTGTACGGCGCCGGCAGCGACTCCCGCGCCTCGCCGACGTCCTGCGTGACCGCCGAGACCGTCAGCTCGCCGTCGGCGAAGCGCAGCCGGAGCGGCGAGTTGCGCTGCGCCATCAGCGAGACGCGGCGAACGACCTCGAGCAGCTCGTCGCGGGGCAGCACGAGCTCGTGGTCGAACTGCTCCGGGAGCAGCTGGCGGTAGTTCGGGAACTGGCCGTCGATGCGGCGGGTCGTCAGCCAGGTGCCGTCGGCGCCGAACACGACGTGGTTCTCCTGCAGCGCCGAGCTGCAGCTCGTCGGTGCCGGCTGCGATCCGCGAGAGCTCCTGCAGCGCGCGGGCCGGGATGATCGCCTCGAGGTCGGGCAGCGGTCCCTTCGACCGGGGTCTCCTTCACGGCGAGACGGTACGAGTCGGTTGCGGCCATCACGATCTTGCCGGGCTCGAAGCGCACGAGGATGCCCGTGAGCACCGGGCGGCTCTCGTCGCGCGATGCGCTGCGGCCGACGCGCGCCACGGTCTCGATCAGCGCATCGCGGTCGACCGTGTGCAGCGTCGACGCTGTCGATCTCGGGAAGCCGTGGAAAGTCCTCGGCCGAGTAGGTGTGCAGCCGGTAGTTCGCGGTGCCGCAGGTCACGACGACCACGGCTTCCTCGGGCTTGTGCTCGATCGACACCTCGCTGTCGGGCAGCGAGCGCGAGATGTCGAGCAGCAGCCGGCCCGGCACGACGACCGACCCTTCGCCTTCGACCTGAGCAGTCGAGCTCGGTGCGCAGCGAGACCTCCATGTCGGTCGCGGCGAGATGCAGCCGGCCGGCCTCGGCGCGGAGCTGGATCCCGCCGAGCACGAGCACGGCGGTGCGCGTCGAAACGCCGCGGGCAACGGTCGCAAGCCGGCTCGCGAGCTCGTCCTTGGCGACGGTAATCCTCAGGCCGGTGCCCACTACGATTTCTGAGTCAATCATTTAATGAAAACCTCGTTGTAGTGATAAGCCCTGTGGAAGGCGGGGAAAGCCCCGCAGACCTTGGTCGGTAGCCATTTTCCCTGTGGGGCCGGACGGGGGACAACTCGGCGTCGTGCACAGGGTCATCCGCTACCGGACCTGCCGGACTCGAGCTGTCAGTTCTTGCACCAAGTTGTACACAGACCTGTCCTCACGGATCAGGCGCGCGATCTTCGACGTCGCGTGGATCACCGTCGTGTGGTCGCGGCCGCCGAATTCCTTGCCGATCTTCGGGAGCGAGGAGTCGGTGAGCTCGCGTGAGAGGTACATCGCGACCTGCCGCGGATAGACGATGTTCTGGGAGCGGCGGTCGCCGGTCAGCTCGGCGTGCGTGACGCCGAAGCGCTCGCAGACGAGCTCCTGGATCCGCTCGATCGAGATCTGCGTCCCTTCACCCTGCGGGAACGACGTCCTTGAGCACGTCCTGGGCGAGCTCGACCGAGAGCGGCCGGCCGGTGAGCGACGAGAACGCGACGACCCGCGTGAGCGCACCCTCGAGCTCGCGGATGTTCGTGGAGACGCGCGACGCGATGAACGTGAGGAGCTCGGGGTCGCGAATCTCGATCTGGTCGCTCTTCACCTTCTTGCGGAGGATCGCGATCCGCGTCTCGAGGTCGGGCGGCTGGATGTCGGTGATCAGCCCCCACTCGAACCGCGAGCGCAGGCGCTCCTCGAGCGTCGAGATCTCGCGCGGCGGGCGGTCGCTCGACATGATGATCTGCCGGCCCGCCTCGTAGAGGGAGTTGAAGGTGTGGAAGAACTCCTCCTGGATCCGCTCCTTGTGCTCGAAGAACTGCACGTCGTCGATCAGCAGGACGTCGTAGGTGCGGTAGCGCTGCTTGAAGCCCTCGATGCGCTTGTCGCGGAGGCTGTTGATGAAGTCGTTCATGAACGTCTCCGACGTGACGTAGCGGCAGGTGAGCCCGCCGCCGTGGTCGGTGACGAAGTTCGCGACCGCGTGCAGGAGGTGCGTCTTCCCGAGCCCGGTGTGGCCGTAGATGAAGAGCGGGTTGTACGCCTGCGCCGGCGCCTCGGCGACCGCGAGCGCCGCCGCGTGGGCAAAGCGGTTCGACGAGCCGATCACGAAGGAGTCGAAGGTGTACTTGGGGTTGATGCCGACCGCCTCGGCGCGCGGGACGACCTCGATCGGCAGCGGGCGGACGGCCGAGGGCACCGCCGCGGCCGCGGCGCGGCGCTGACGGCACCGCGCGGAGGTGTCTCCGCGACGCTGCAGTTGAACGCGCAGCGAATCGCCGCCCGAGTCGCGCACGGCGGCGCGGATCAAGTCGAGGAAATGGCCCTCGATCCATTCGCGCGTGAAGTCGTTCGGGACGACGACCGCGAAGGTGTCGCCCTCGAGCTCGGTCCCGGCGACCTCGCCGAACCAGGTCTGGTAGGTCGTGTCGTTGAGTGCTTCGCGAAGCCGAGCTGAGACGTCGTTCCAGAGGCTCTCCGCCGTCAGCTCGATTTGCCGCTCCACCTGTTGACCACACTCCTGTCGACTGCCCGTGGGGTGGGCGAGCATAGCAGCGTCTCGAGCGCGCTCAATGAGGATTTCCCGACGCGTCCACAAGGTTCGATCATGGCGATTTGCAGGGATTTTCGGAGCTCCACACGACTCTCCACAGGTGTGGAAAGTCGCTCGACCGCCTCTTCGATGCTGGCCCTTTCCACGGCTTTTCACCCGGTCCGAGCCTGTGGACAACTGAATCAGCCGTTCGCCGAATCGGTCCGGCTATACTCGCCGACGGTCGGGCTCAAGCACACTTCGTGCTGCCCCGCTCCTTCTTTCGACGCCATGAAACGGACCTACCAGCCGAACGTGCGCAGGCGGAAGCGGAAGCACGGCTTCCGCAACCGCATGTCGACGCGTGCCGGCCGCCTCATCCTCAAGCGCCGTCGCGCCAAGGGCCGCAAGCGCCTTTCGGCGTGAGCCGTTGCAGCGCCGGAACCGCCTCTCCCGCTCCCGCGACTTCGACGCCGTCTATCGCCACGGCCGGTCGGTCTCGACCCGCTTCCTGACGCTCTACTGGTTCGAGCGCGAAGAGTCGCTCGGTGATCCGCGGCTCGGGTTCGCCGTGCCGAAGGCGGTCGGCAACGCCGTGGTCCGCAACCGGATCAAGCGGCAGCTGCGCGAGATCTTCCGCGGGCGGCTGGAACGCGTCCCGCAGCTGAACGACTACGTTCTCGTCGTGCGCAAGGGCCTGCCCGAGGCGGCCGACGCGAACGGCCACGAATGGCTCGAGGCCCGCGTCGACGAGGTGCTCGGAAAGGCCGCGGCGTGACCACTGCGCCCTGCGGAGCGCTGCCATCCTCCCGATCCGGGTCTACCAGCTGCTCGTCTCGCCGTTCGTGCCGGCGAACACCTGCAAGTACCACCCGAGCTGCTCCGAGTACGCGGCGCTCGCGATCCGCAAGCACGGCGTGCTGCGCGGGCTCGGGCTCGCCGGCTGGCGGCTGCTGCGCTGTAACCCGTGGTCGCATGGGGGAGTCGACTACCCGTGATGAGCCTGCTCGCCATCTCCGTTCCGGGCTTCGCCGCGCTCGAGAACGTGATGAAGTCGATTCTCGACTTCTTCCACTCGTCCGGGCTCTCGTGGGCCTGGTCGATCGTCGCGCTGACCGTGCTCATGCGCATCGTGCTCGTGCCGCTGACGGTGCGGCAGATCCATTCGATGCAGTCGCTCCAGCGGCACGCGCCGGAGATGAAGGAGATTCAGAAGAAGTACAAGGGCGACCGCGCAGAAGCTCAACGAAGAGCTGATGAAGTTCTACAAGGAGAACCACATCAACCCGGCGGCGTCGTGCCTGCCGCTCGTCGCGCAGTTCCCGGTGTTCATCGCGCTGTACCTGACGCTGAAGCACGACTCGCACCACATCACCGGGTCGTGGCTGCACATCGTCCCGGACATCTCTGCGAAGACGACGGCGCACTGGTCGGGCTATGTCCTGCTCGCGATCTACGCGGGCTCCCAGATCGCGTCGACCTACTTCATGGGCGCGACGATGGACAAGACGCAGCGGAACATCATGATGGTGCTCCCGCTCGTGTTCATCACGGTCGTCTCGCGCTTCCCGGTCGGCCTCGTTCTCTACTGGATGACGACGAACCTGTGGACGGTCGGCCAGGGCCTCGTCACCCGCCGGCTCGTGCCCAAGACGAAGCCGGGCGCTGTCGTGGCTGCACCGGCCGGCCCGAAGCGGTCGTCTCGCACGCCGCCGCGTGACGACGGGGGCAGCGGGAACGGCGCCGCGCTCGAGCAGCCGAAGCCGAAGCCGCCGACCCAGCCGCGGCGCGTCAAGCGCAAGAAGGGCGGCGCCCGCAGGTGAGCGACATGGTCTCCGTCGAGGCGACCGGGGAGACCGTCGGCGAGGCGAAGTGGAAGGCGCTGCGCGATCTCGAGCGCGCCGCGCCGGGCTCGACAAGGCGAGCGTGCAGCTTCCAGGTCGTGTCGGAAGGCGAGCGCGGCCTGCTCGGCGTCGGCTAGACGCCGGCGAGCGTGGTCGCTTCCGTCGACGCGCCGGCCGCGCTTGCGCCGGCGGCGCCTCGGGAGGACGAGACCGAGCTCGAGGCGCGCGTCCGCGCGCTGGTCGAGCGTGTGGTCGCTGCGCATGGGAGTCGGCGCGCGCGTCGACGTGCGCGAGGGGGACGAGGAGGTCGTCGTCACCTGCACGGGCGGCGATCTCGGCTTGCTGATCGGCAAGCACGGGCAGACGATCGACGCGCTGCAGCACGTCGCGAACGCCGCTCTGCACCGAGGCGGCGAAGGGGCGAAGCCCGTGACGGTCGACGCTGCCGGCTATCGCGAGCGGCGCCGGACGACGCTCGAGGGAATCGCCCTGCGCGGGGCCGAACGCGCGGCCGCCGGGGAGCGGGTGCTGCTCGAGCCGATGACCTCGGTCGAGCGGAAGATCGTGCACGAGCGGTTGAAGGACGTCCCGGGCGTGGAGACGTCGAGCGAGGGGACGGAGCCGAATCGCTACGTCGTCGTCCTCCCAGCTTGAGGCGTGGCTCGCGGCCGTCGTCGCGACGCCTGGGCTGACGGCGATCGCCGACGTCGCCGAGGCGCGGCGGATGCTCGCCGACGACTCGCTGCGGGCGGCCGAGCTCGTCGGCCGGTTCGAGGGTGCGATCGTCGATGTCGGGTCGGGCGGCGGAGCGCCGGGCATCCCGCTCGCGCTCGCGCTCCCCGATCGCGAGGTCGTGCTGCTCGAGGCGGAGCGGCGCAAGTGCGAGTTCCTCGAGCAGTGGGCGCCGCCGAACGCGCGCGTCGTCTGGGGCCGCGCGGAGGAGCAGGAGATCGACTGGGCCGGCGTGGCGGTCGCGAAGGCGCTCGCCCAGCCGCCGACCGCGGTCGAGTGGTGCCTGCCGCTCGTCCGGGAAGGCGGTGCGGTGGTCCTGTGGGTCGGCCCGTCGGCGCAGGCCGAGCGGGTCGCCGCGGTCGCGGCCCGAATCGCCGGCGAGCTCGAGCCCGCCCCCGACGGGTTGCTCCTGATCCGCAAGACGGGCCCGACGCCGCCGGGCTTCCCGCGCCGTACCGGCGTCGCGAAGAAGCGCCCGCTGGCCTAGACATGTCCCGTGGTCAGACCAAGTGCGGCGAAAGTGTGACACGCATTGTCCACGGCTGCGCCGGCTGCCGGAAAGCGAGCGCCCGCCAGGGTTCGTGCGCTTTGGGCATCGCTCGCCGAGACCTGGCCCGTGGTCAGACCAGGTGTGGCGAGAATGTGACGGTCCGGCCCTCGTGCTCGCCTGCGGAAAGCCGCAATTCATGCGGTTCTCGGTGTCCGGCGGCGTGGCTAGATTGGGCACGTGCCCGGGAAGGTCTACGCGTTTGCGAACCAGAAGGGCGGCGTCGGCAAGACGACGACCGCGATCAACCTCGCGGCCTGCCTGGCCGAGGCGGGCGAGCGCGCGCTGCTCGTCGACCTCGACCCGCAGGCGAACGCGACCTCCGGGCTCGGGATGCGCGCGAACGGCACCTCGACCTACGACCTGCTCGACGGCGTGCCGCTGCCGAGCTCGCGAAGCCGACGCGGTTCGAGAACCTCTTCCTCGTCGCCGTCGCAGCCCGAGCTCGCGGGTGCGGCGGTCGAGCTGTCGCAGCGCGACGACGGCGAGCGCTACCTCGCCGACGCGCTCGCAGCACGCCGAAGGCTTCGACTTCGTCCTGCTCGACTGCCCGCCGTCGCTCGGCGCCGCTGACGGTGAACGCGCTCGCGGCCGCCGACCGCGTGATCGTGCCGGTGCAGACCGAGTACTACGCGCTCGAAGGGCTCGCGCAGCTCGTGCAGTCGATCAACCTGATCAAGGCGCGGCTCAACCCGCAGCTCTCGATCGCCGGCGTGCTGCTGACGATGGCCGACGGCCGCACGCGGCTCTCGGCCGACGTCGAGGCCGAGGTGCGCAAGCACTTCGGCGACCTCGTCTTCGACGCGGTCGTGCCGCGCTCGGTGCGCGTCGCCGAGGCGCCGAGCCACGGCCTGCCCGTAACCCACTACGACCGGCGCTCGCGGGGCGCCGAGGCCTACTGGAAGGTGGCGATGGAGCTTGTCGAGCGGCCCTAGACGCGGTCTCGGCCGCGGGTTCGAGGTCCTGATCGGCGGCTCCGAGCCGGAGCTCGCGCACCTCGCCGTCGACCAGATCCACCCGAATCCGAAGCAGCCGCGCAAGCGGTTCGACAGGCGACGCCGTCAGCGGCCTCGCCGAGTCGATCAAGGCGCAGGGCCTGATCCAGCCCGTCGTCGTGCGGCCGCGGCTCGAGGGCGGCTACGAGCTGATCGCCGGCGAGCGCCGCTGGCGTGCCGCGCGCGAGGCCGGCTCGCGACCGTGCCGGCGGTCGTGCGCGAGGCCGACGACCGCGACTCGCTCCTGCTCGCGCCTCGTCGAGAACGTCGCCCGCGAGGACCTCTCGCCGATCGAAGAGGCGCGCGCGTACGCCGTCCTGATCGACGAGTTCGGCCTGTCGCTCGGCGAGGTCGCCGAGCGCGTCGGCAAGTCGAAGCCGACCGTCTCCAACCGCATCCGCCTGCTCGAGCTGCCGGAGGACGTGCTCGCGATGGTCGGCCGCAACGAGCTGACCGAGGGCCACGCCCGCGCGGTGCTCGCCGTCCCCGACCACGACGAGCGTCGCAAGCTCGCGCGGCGGATCGTCCGCGAAGGGCTCTCCGTCCGCGCCGCCGAGCGCGCCGCGCGCTGGGCGGGCGCCCGGACGAAGCGCGAGCGGCGGACGACGACCGTCGATCCAGCAGCTCGCCGCGCGGCTCAAGGACGCGTTCCTGCTCGTCACCGGCTTCGAGGCGAAGGTCGGCGCAGCCGGCCTGCACGTCCCGCTCGACGGCGAGGTTCAGCTCGAAGAGCTGGCCGAGGCGCTCGAACGGCTGGCCGCTCCGAGCGAGCCGTAACCGTGCGCGTACCCGGGGCCGTTGCACCTGTGTGAACGGACTTTGGCTCCAGGACATCGAATCGCTCGAAGCGATCTCACAGGATGAGGACTCGCGCAATCTGTTTCTCCGGATGGCGCACATGTCGCAGTCGGGTCGCCTCGGCCCCTTTCTGCACGAGCTCGAACGCGACCGCGATCTCGACGACGAGATGAAGGGAACGCTCGCCGAGCTCGCCTCCGACGAGAGCTTCCTGCACGCCGTCGAGGACTACGTCCGCCGCACCCGCGCCCTGCACTAGCCCGGCGAGCGAGGCGCGGAGTCGAGTGGGCGATCCTGGATTCGAACCAGGGACCTCCGCCTTATCAGAGCGGCGCTCTAACCAGCTGAGCTAATCGCCCGCGCGGCGAGATGATAGCGCCCCCGCGTTTGCCCCAAGAGCGGGGGTACTCTAGGACGCGATGGTCGAGATGACGATCTACGGAGTCTCGTTCGACCTGGTCGGCAAGCAGCCGATCGTGCTGTTGAAGACGGCGGACGGGAACCGTTACCTGCCGATCTGGATCGGCCACCCCGAAGCGGCCGCGATCCTGATGAAGCTCCAGGGCGCGAGCGCGCCCCGGCCGCTGACGCACGACCTGCTCGTGAACATCCTCGGCGAGCTCGACGTCGAGGTGGTTCGCGTCACCGTCACCGAGCTGCGCGAGAACACCTTCCACGCCTCGATCACGGTCGCGCAGAACGGCGCCGAGGTCGAGATCGACTCGCGCTCGTCGGATGCGATCGCAGTCGCCGTGCGCGCACAGGCGCCGATCTTCGCCGCCGACGAGGTGATCGAGGAGTCGGCGATCGAGATGGAGGGCGACGAGGTCAACGAGGACGAGGTCGTCGACGAGTTCCGGCGCTTCCTCGACAAGGTCTCGGCAGAGGACTTCATCGAGGCCGAAGTCGAAGGCGACCTGCTCGACGTCGAAGAAGACGTCGAGACCGAAGCCGAAGACGACGACTGAGCCCGGCGGGCTCGCCGCTCAGGTGTAGACGTCGACGGTGGTGCCGTACGAGATCTGCGCGTAGACCGTCTTCGCGATCCACATCGGGATGCGCGCGCACCCGTGCGACGCGGGATACGGCGGCACGTCCGGATAGCCGTGGATCGCAAAGCCGCCGATGAAGTAGTTCGGGTAGTAGAGGACCCAGTCGAACCCGACGACCTTCCGGTAGACGTGCCAGGTCCCGAGCGGCGTGTTGCCGGTCGCGCCCGTCGAGGTCGCGACGATCAGCGAGACCTGGCCGCCGCGGACGAGGAACAGCACCTGCCGCGCCTTGTCGATCTCGACGTGGTCGCTGCCGCCGTAGCGTGGCGCCGGAGTGCGGGCCGTCAACAGCCGGCCCCAGAGCGACGGGGTGACGACGCCGGTCCGTGCGAGGCCCTCCACCTTCTGGAACGCATAGACCGCCTCGAGGTCCTCGCTGCCGAAATACCCGTCGCGGGGGATCGCGTAGTGAAGTTCGGCGAGCCGGCGCTCGAGCTCGCGCACGCTTGGGCCACGCGCGCCGAGAGCGAGCTCCGGCGCGACGATCGACGCCGTCGCCTCGGCCTGCACCGCAGTCCACCCGCGAGCGGGCCGGCTCGAGACGCGGACGTGCGCGACATGGACGGCGCGCGTGTCGACGAGCTTCGGGCCACGGACGACTCCGGCGCTCGCCGGATGCAGCGTCGCGACCACGCGAACCGGTGAGCCGACGAGCGGCCGCCCGGCAAGGCGGATGACGAGCTTCGGCGTGACGAGGATCTTCACCGGGGCGGACGTGACGCTCAGGGCATGCGCGACCCAGGGGGCGGTGCCGAGCACGCGGACACGGAGCTTCCCGCCGATGAAGTGCCGGCCCCGCAGCGAGACCGGAACACGCGGGGTCACGGACGCGTGCAGCGTCACCGTCTGGGCGTAGCGCGCGACGCGCGGGCCCGTGACCTTCAGCGAGATCGACGTGACCGGCGGCGCCGTCTCGGTGCCGGCGTCGGTCGCCAGAGCCGGGTGCCAGGCACCTGCCCGGTAGACGTGCTGCACGCTCTGGCCGGTCCCCTGCGCGCCGTCGCCGAAGTCCCAGGCATAGCTCGTCGCCGTGCACGTCGCGGTGAAGGTGACGGAGAGCGGCGCGGTGCCGACGACCGGCGTCGCCCTGACGCCGCACGCCGCCTGTGCGACCGGCGCGACGGAGAGCGCGGAGAGGACGAGCGCGACGAAGGCAAGGCGGCGCATCCGCGAAAGCTATCCGCCGATCGTGACGGCGGCCACGAGCGCGATCAGGTTGAACGACGCGTGGAGAACCATCCCGGGATACACGCTGTCCGTCCGCGAGCGAATCCATGTCAGCACGCAGCCGAAACCGACGATCACCGGCAGCGAGACGATGAGCCCGTGCGCGAGCCCGAAGAGGAGGCCGACGGCGAGGATCGCCGGCCAGCGGCCGTATTGCTCGAGCAGCGAATAACCGAGTCCCCGGTACGTCACCTCCTCGACGAACGGGACGAAGGTGCAGATCACGATGCCGTTGACGACGTAGGCGAGTGCATGGTGCGGCTCCCAGTGCGCCGGGGTCAGCCCCTGCTCGTTGCCAGGGTGCGCGAGGTGGCTGTAGAGCACTTCGAAGATGTAGACGCCGACCAGGGCGAGGCCGAGCAGCCGGAGCGCGCCCGGGATCGAGCGCGGCCTGCGGAGGGCGAGCAGGTCGCGGCGCGAGCCCGCGATCGCGAGCACGAGGACGAGGAGGATCCCGTCCTGGATCAGCCCTCCGATCGCCGTCGACCACTCGTAGAGCACCTGCGGGTCGGGCTTCCCGGACGTGGCGCGGCTCGAGTAGGCGAGCGCGATCATCACCGCGACCAGCAGGAGCCACAGCGCGAGCCTTGGGCGCGCGTCCCTACGATACGGCGGCGCCGTGCTCGATCCCGTGTTCACCCCAGCCGAGGCTAACAGCGCCCTCTCCGAGGTGCGTCCCGTCGCGGAACGGCTCGTCGCCGTCCGTGAGCGGATGCGCGAGCTCGAGCGGTCGCAGGGCGAGCTCGCGACTGCGATCGGCGGTAACGGCGGCGGCTATGCGGCGAGCGACCTGAGCGCGGCGGAGTCGGAGCTCTCCGGGCTCGCCGACGCTGCGATCGCCTGCGTGGAGAAGCTCGAGGAGCTCGGCGTCACCGTGAAGGACCTCGACCTCGGGCTGCTCGACTTCCCCGCGCTGCTCGACGGGCGCGTGGTCGAGCTGTGCTGGCACGTCGGCGAGGAGGCCGTGGCGTTCTGGCACGAGGTCGGCGAGGGGTACGCGGGCCGGAAACCGATCGACTGGGGCGAATAGGGCTGCATGTCCGATTCCTGGCAGCGCGCGCTCATCGCGATCGGCGCCATCGTCCTCGTCACGATCGCTGCGAAGCTCGTCGACCGCAGCATCGCGCGCCACCACCTTCCGCCCGAGGCAGTGACCCGATACCGCGTGCTGCGGCGCCTGACCGTGGCGGCGATCGTGTTCGTCGGGGTGCTGTCCGCGCTGCTCGTCATCCCTCAGGTGCGCGCCCTCGCCGGCGCGGTGCTCGCGTCGTCGGCGGTGATCGGGCTCGTGATCGGGTTCGCCAGCCAGCGCACGATCGGGAATGTCGTCGCGGGCGTCCTGATCGCGCTCTCTCAGCCGCTCCGGCTCGGCGACGAGGTCGAGATCGGCGGCGTGCAGGGCGTCGTCGAGGAGATCGGCCTCACCTACACGTGGCTCCGCACGCGCGACAACGACCGGCTCGTCGTCCCGAACGAGAAGCTCGCCTCGGATACCATCCGCAACTCGACGATCCGCAGCCCGCTGACCCTTGCGGAGGTGACCGTCCAGGTGCCCGCGACCGCGGATCTCCGGCAGGTGCTCGAGTCACTGAAGGGTGACGGTGAAGAGGTGTACGTGAGTGACCTCACGGCGGACAAGGCGAGCATCGTGGTGCGAAGGTGGGTCCCCGGCGAGGGAGTCACCGAGCAGGCAGCGAGCGACCTGCGGATCTCGCTCGCCGAGCGGCTGAAGAGGCTCGAGCTGTGAGCCCGCGCCAGCGCCGGCGCGGCAGCGATCTCGACCTCATCGTCGCCCACCGCGGACGCAGGAAGAAGCGCGCCGACCGCCTGAAGCGCCGTCGCCGCGCGGGCGTCGTCGTCGCGACGCTCGCGATCATCTTCGTGATCGCCGTGCTCGCGGTCGGCTTCGGCGCCGGCGCCGCGCTCTCACAGAGCTGCGATCTGAACACGCTGCGGCCGGTCGAAATCGGACAGAACTCGTTCGTCTACGCGGACGACGGATCGCTGCTCGGCTCGATCCCCGCTGAGCGAAACCGTGAGCCCGTGCGGCTCGGGCAGATGTCGCGCTGGCTCCCGCGCGCCACGATCGCGGTCGAAGACCGCCGCTTCTACCAGCACGGCGGCGTCGACTACGTCGGGATCGCGCGCGCCGCGTGGAAGGACGTCACCGTGGGCAAGGTCGTCCAGGGCGGCTCGACGATCACGCAGCAGCTCGTCCGCGGTCTCTACACGGGCCGGGAGAAGACCTTCACTCGCAAGCTCAAGGAAGCCTGTCTGTCGATCAAGCTCGCGCAGAAGTGGCCGAAGTCGAAGATCCTCGACGAGTACCTGAACACCGTGTACTACGGGAACCACGCCTACGGCGTCGAGGCGGCCGCGCAGACGTACTTCTCGAAGCACGCGCGTCAGCTGACTCTCCTGCAGTCGGCGATGCTTGCCGGGCTCCCCCAGGCCCCCTCGATCTACGACCCGTTCCACAATCCACAGGCGGCGCTCGACCGCCGCGACGAGGTGCTGCGCGCGATGCTGACCAGTCGCGACATCACGCTCCGCCAGTATCGGAGCGCGATCCGGTCGAACTCACTCGACCTGCACGCGGGCCGGATCTACACGAGCATCAAGCAGCCGTACTTCTTCTCCTACGTGATCGACGAGCTCGAGCGCGAGTACGGCGCCAACACGGTGCGCGAGGGCGGGCTCAAGGTCTATACGACGATCGATCCGCGCCTGCAGCGGCTCGCGAACAAGGCGATCCGCGACGTGCTTCCGTACCGCACGGATCCGGCCGCTGCGATCGTCTCGGTGGAGCCGGGTACCGGTGCGATCCGCGCGATGACGGCGGTGGTGCGCAACACCGGCAACCAGTTCAACCTCGCCGCGCAGTCGGCGCGCCAGGCGGGCTCGACCTTCAAGACGTTCGTGCTCGCATCCGCGATCGAGCAGGGCGTCGACCCCGACTCGACCTACTACGAATCGGCCCCGTTCACGTGCATCAACGGGCCCTGGTGCTACGCCGACTACGTCAACGGGAAGCCGTGGACCGTGCACACGTACGGCAACACGTACTCCGGCGAGACGTCGCTGACCCGCGCGACGCTCGCCTCCGACAACACCGTCTACGCGCAGCTGACACTCGATGTCGGGCCTCGCTACGTGTGGCAGATGGCGCATCGGCTCGGCGTGCACCTCTCCCCGGACAAGCCGGTCGCGTCGATCGGGCTCGGGTCGCTCGCCGTCTCGCCGCTCGACATGGCGACGGCGTACGCGACCTTCCCGGCGATGGGCATCTACGCCAAGCCGATGGCGATCACGAAGGTGGTGCTGCCGGGCAACAAGGTCGACACCGACTCGGGCTGGGGCAAGCCGCAGACCAAGCGCGCGCTCTCCCAGGGCGTCGCGTGGAAGGTGAACGACGTGCTCGGCCAGAACGCCCTGTACGGCACGGGCGCAGGCTCGGGCGACGGCATCCACCCGAACGCGGGGAAGACGGGCACGACCGAGAATCACGCCGACGCGTGGTTCGACGGCTACACGCGCCAGCTCAGCACGGTCGTCTGGATGGGCTATCCGAAGGGTGAGATCCCGATGCTCGACGTGCACGGCGAGGAGGTCGCCGGGGCGACGTTCGACGTCCCGATCTGGCACGAGTACATGGCGGCCGCGCTCTGGCATCACAAGGTGCTCGCGTTCCCGCTTCCCGACGTCTATCCCACGTGGCGGTCGATCACGCGCGGCCACTACGGGACGTTCGGCTCGTACTACACCTACACGGCTCCGGCGACGACGACCACGGCGACGACGACCACCACGGCGCCGACGACGGCCGAGCCGCCGGCGAAGCCGGTGTCGACACCTGCGCCGAGGCCACAGACGACTCCCGTGCCGACTCCGACGCCGACTCCGACTCCCACGCCGACCCCCACTCCGCCTGCGGTTCCGACGACGCCGGCTGCGCCGCCGCCGCCGGCCCCGCCGGCTCCGCCTGATACGACGCCGATCCCGCCCCCTGGTCAGTAGTCGCACCGCGGTCGTCGCCGGCGCGCTGACCCTCGCGTTCGTCGTCGCGTGCGTTGTTTGCGCGTGGCTCCCGGAGACACCACTCGTCGCCATTGACGGCGGCCGGGCGCATGGGCACGACGAGCTCGGTGCGGTCTTCGTCGCGCTGCTCGCGGCTGCCTTCGCCTGCTATCTCGTAGGCCTCTGGGCGGTGCGTCGCGGCGCGCGGTTCACGGCCGTCTTCGCCCTCGCGTGCGCGATCCAGCTCGCTCCGCTCGCGGCGCCGCTGCTCATCTCGACCGATGCCTGGACGTACTGGAGCTATGCGCGCCTCCACGACCCGTACCGGCAGACGCCCTCCGACGACCCGGTCTCCGCTCCGCATGCCGGGGCGGCATACCTGCACACGAGCTCGGCGTACGGGCCGGCGTTCAGCCTGCTCGCGAAGCCGACCGCGCTCGTCGATTCACCGGACGTCGCCGCCTGGATCTTCAAGTCCTCCGCTGCGCTCTGCGTGCTCGCCGCGACCTGGCTCGTCGCGCGCCGGCGGCCGTTCGCCGCGGCGCTCGTCGGCTGGAATCCGGTCGTCGCGGTCCACTTTGCAGGCGGCGGGCACAACGACGCGCTGATGGTCGCCCTGATGGCCGCCGCGCTCGCGCTCGGCGATGCCGGCCGCGTGCGGGCGGCCGGAGTCGCATGGTCGCTCGGCGCGCTCGTCAAATGGGTGCCGCTCGTGGTGCTGCCGCTGCGCGCGCTGGAGGCCCGCGCCGCGGGGCGCCGCGTCGGCCACCTCGGCTTTGCAGTCACGACACTGGCCACGCTTGCACTTGCGACTGCGTTGTGGCGCTTGCACTGGCTCCACGCGCTCGTGCCCCTCGCCCACGACGCCGCGCGGGAGACGAGCTATGCCATCCCCCACCGTCTGCACGTCTCGCCCTGGGTCTTCGCCGCGGGGTATGCAGTCGCGTACGCCTGGCTGCTGCGTCAGGCGCACCGGGGACGCGCTCGCTCCGGGCTCGCGCTGGCGCTGCTGCTCGTGGCGCTGCCGTACCTCACGGCGTGGTACGTCCTGTGGCCGCTTGCGCTCTCCGCCCGGGACGACGACCGCACCGCGATCGCGATCACGCTCGCGTTGTGCGCCTACCTGCTCCCGCAGCGGATCCCGATGTAGAGGCTCGACGGCGTCAGAGCACGGACTCGAGCAGCGTGCACCAGCGCCGGCCGAGGACGGCTCGGGACGCGCGCTCGACGAACACCTCGCGCCCGCGCGCGGCGATGCGCGTACGCAGCGTCTCGTCGCCGGCGAGCCGCCGGAGCGCCGTCGCGAGCGCGGCGGGGTCGCCCGGCTCCACGAGGAGCGCGGACTCGCCGTCGGCGAGCAGCTCGCGCGCGGCCGCGGTGCCGGCGGTGATCACGGGCGCCCCGGTCGCCAGCGCCTCGAACACGACCGGCGGGATCGCGCGCGACTCGCGGAAGCTGCCGAGCACGATGCCGGCGTGAGCGACGGTCAGGCCGAGGTCGTCCGGCTCGGCCTCACGGCGCTCGAGGATGCGGAGCGGAAGCTCGGGAACGAGCCGGCCGGCTGCCTCGACGACCTCGGTGGACCCGTCTGCGAAGTGGAGCGCCGAGAACGGATAGGCCGGCGCCCACGTCTCGGAGAAGAGCTCCTCGTCGGCGCCCAGGAAGACGGCCTCGGTCCGCTGTGAGCCGACGCCGCGCAGGAATGCGGCTTCGGCGTCGCTCCCGCAGACGACCAGGTTCGGGAGCCGCAGCGCGCGCACGTCGACGGCGCGGAGGAGACGGGCGGCGACCGAACGGTCGCGGAACCGCCGCCGCACGGTCACGAGCTCGTTCTCGAGTGAGAGGACTGCGTCGAAGACGAGCGGCGCGCGTCCGGCGACGCGCCGGGCCCGCGGGACGTCGAAATGCCCGGGATACCCCACGATCACCAGGTCGAAGTCGCGCCGTCTCGGCGCCAGCAGCCGTGTCTCGGCGCTCAGTACCGCGAGGGTGCCGCGTGCGCCGCCGGTGGTCACGGCCGCTTGGCGCTCGACGACCTCGACCCCCGCGGCCCGTAGGGCCGCGATCGCATTGACGTTGCGTGGGTGAGCCCGGTCGTAGGTCCCGAAGTAGAGCGCCCTCATGGGCCGGCGGTCGTGGTCGGGGCCGCGGGTGCCGTCGTCGTCGCCACCGTCGTGGCCGCGGCCGTCGTGGTGGCCGTGGTGGTCTCCGGTGCGGTCGTGGTCGCCGGCGCGGTGGTGGTTGCAGCGGCCGTCGTCGTCGGCAGGGTCGGCGGCGGGATGACGGCAGTGGTGGCCGTCGTCGCGGCGGTCGTCGTCGGCACGGTTGCAGCCGTCGTCGTCGGCGCGGTGGTGGTCGCCGGCGCAGCAGTCGACGTGGGGGTCGTGGTCAGGGCGCTCGTGGTCTGGCCGACCGTCGGCACGAGCGGCAGGCTCACGCCGGGGAGCGGCGCGGTGGTGGTCGTCCCGGAGTCGCCGCTCCCCGTCGTGAGGAGCGCCGCTGCGACGCCGATCGCGAGCAGCGCGGTCGCGCCGAGCCCCGCGAGCACGAGTGGGAGGACGGCAATGCGCCGCCGGGCCGGAGGACGGCCCGCAGGGGGAAGGACCTGCGTCGCGTCCGTCTCGGTCCCCTGGAGCTCCGCGAGCAGCGCCGCGCCGTCGGCCGGCCGAGCGGCGGCATCCTTCGCGAGCGCAGCGGCGGTGAGGCGCTCCAGGCGCAGCGGGGCATCGGGTCGGAACTCGGCGACGGCCGGCGGCGGCTCGTCCCGGTGCATGCGGACGACCTCCATCGCGTTCGCCGCGATGAACGGCAGCCGGCCGGTGAGCATCCGGAAGAGGATGACCCCGAACGAGTAGACGTCGCTCGGCGGCCCGGCGACCCTTCCGCTCGCCTGCTCCGGCGAGATGTACGACGCCGTGCCCAGCACGGTGCCCGCCTCGGTCAGTGCGCCGGAGTCGGTCATGCGCGCGATCCCGAAGTCGGCGATCTTGGGATGGCCCTCGCTGTCGAAGAGGACGTTCGCCGGTTTCAGGTCGCGATGGACGAGCCCGCGCTCGTGCGCGTGCGCGAGCCCTGCGGCGACCTCGGTCGCGATCCGCAGTGTCTCCGTGTCGGGCAGCGGCGCGCCCGTTTTCAGGCGATCCTCGAGCGAGCCGTTCGGCAGGTACTCGAGCACCATGTACGGCTTTCCGGCGGACTCGCCGTAGTCGTAGAGCGCGCAGAGGTTCGGATGCGAGAGGGAGGCGGCCGCGCGCGCTTCACGGTCGAAGCGGGCGCGGTCGGCGGCCGGCGAGAGGAGCTTCACCGCCACCAGCCGGTCGAGCTCCGGGTCCTCGGCGAGCCAGACCGAGCTCATTGCTCCACGACCGAGTGGCTCGATGAGCCGGTAACGACCTGCGATCTGCTCCCCGCTCATCTCCAGCTGATTATCGTGGTCGCTCGTGGAAGCTCTGCCGGGGATCGACGAGGCGCTCGGGCTCGTGCTCGAACGGGCGCGGCCGCTCGCCGCTGAGGACGTTCCGATCGCGGCGGCCGCGGGCCGGGTGCTCGCCGAGACCGCGCGTGCCGCCGTCGATCTGCCGCCGTTCGACAGCTCGGCGATGGACGGCTTCGCAGTCCGCGCGGCGGACACGCCGGGGCGCCTGACCGTGGTCGGCCACTCGGCGGCCGGCAGGCCCGAGTCGCGCGTGCTCGCCGCCGGCGAGGCGATCGCGATCTCGACCGGCGCCGTCGTGCCCGCCGGGGCAGACGCGGTCGTCCCCGTCGAGCGGACGACCAGGTCAGCCGATATCGTCGAGGCAGGACACGTTGCCGTAGGAGACAACAGACGGCCGCGAGGGGGCGACGTTCGCGCGGGTGAGCCGGTGGTCCTCGCCGGAGTGCGGCTCGGCGCGCCGCAGATCGGCGCGATCGCGGCGGTCGGCACCGCGGTCCTGCGCTGCGGCCGGCGTCCGAGGGTCGCGGTGCTCGCGACCGGGACCGAGTTGAGGACGCCGGGCGAGGAGCTGCGGCCGGGCGAGATCTACGAGTCGAACACGCTTCTGCTGCGCGCCCAGCTCGCAGCCGTGGGGGCCGAGGTCGTCGTGCTCGATTCGGTCGCCGACGACGAAGGGGCGCTCCGCGCCGGGCTCGAAGCCGGGCTCGAGGCGGACGTGCTGATCACCTCGGGCGGCGTCTCGGTCGGCACCCACGACCTCGTTCGCGCCTCGCTCGCGGAGCTCGGCGTCGAGGAGGTCTTCTGGCGCGTTGCGGTCAGGCCGGGCAAGCCGGTTGCGTTCGCCACGCGCGGGTCGACCCTCGTCTTCGGCCTGCCGGGCAACCCGGTCTCCGCTCTCGTCGGGTTCGAGCTGTTCGTCGGCCCGGCCGTGCTCGCGCTCCAGGGAGCGAGGGAGCCCGGGCCTGCCTTCCTTCCCGGCCGGCTCGGGTCGCCCGTTCACCGCGACGAGGCGCGCGACGAGCTCGTTCGCGCGCGCACCCACGACAGCGCCGACGGCGCGACGGTGCTGGAGGCGCTCGCCGGCCAGGAGTCGCACATGATCGTCCGGGCGGCGGCGGCCAACGCCCTCGTCCTCGTACCGCGGGGCACCGGGAAGCTCGAGAGCGGCTCCGCCGTGCGCTATCTCCGCATTTGAATAGCGGCTTCTAGCCGACCGCGCGCCGCCGCTCCTCGAGCACCCGCCGCCGCGCCCGCGTGGCGAGCACGACCGAGCGCACGAGCCCGCGCAGCGGGCCCCGAGCGGGCCGCTCGCTTCTCGCAGGGTACGGCGCGTAGCGCCCGACGGCGACCGCGGCGAGCTGCGCAGCGCACGCCGTGCCCGCGAGCGTGATCGCGACCGCCGGCACCTTCACGTAGCCGAGCGCTGCCAGCTCGAGCAGGTACCACGGAGCATCGAACCCGAGCTCGTAGCGGACGCCGAGCGAGAGCAGCACGAGCAGTGGGCCGACGAGGCCGACGAGGAAGAGGAGTGCGCGCGCCGGGAGGCGGCCCGCCCGCACCTGCGGCAGCCACAGCCAGGCGTGCAGTGCGGGCAGCAGGAAGAGAAGAGCGAACGGGTTTGTTGCCAGCACGAGCAACGAGACGACGCACAGGCCGAGCAGTGCGGCCGTCTCGCCCGCCAGCCGCTCGTCGGAGCCGACCGGTCGCCGCGGGACGAGCCGGTGGCGCGAGACGAGCCACGCGGCAACGCCGATCGCCGCGAGCAGGAGCAGCGCGAGCACGGGCCAGTCGCCGGCCGTGAGGCTGGCGGGATTCGGCGGGCGCGGCTCGCCTTCCGGCCAGGCGCCGAGGGCGCCGAGGGCGTAGAACGCGAGGCCGAGGAAGAGCCAGAAGGCAACGCGCGTGCGCAGGCTGCGCGCCGCGGGCAGCAGCGGGATGCCGCGGCGGCGGCAGTGCGCGAAGAGGTCGACCACGGCGACGAAGGCGGGGATCAGGAGGGCGAAGAGCAGCAACTCGATCGCCCAGCCGCGGATGATCCGGTCGCCCACCCAGACGAAGCTCGTCGTCCCCTGCGCGAGCTCGAGGCCCTGGTCGAGCGACCCGATGAGCTCCTGGGCGGAGCGGCCGATCGCGCCGACGCGGCCCGGGTGGAGCAAGCTCGCCCGGTCGGTGAAGGCGGCCGGCGGCCGCTCACCTGCGGTCGTCAGGGTGACCGCGGGAATGCCGTGCGCCACGAACGGGCCCTGCTCGTAGAGCGTGAACGGGAAGCCGAGATCGATCAGCTGGTCGAAGAACCCGGCGCGGCGGACGGGCGTGCCGCTCTGCTCGAGGACCCGCTTGGCGGCCGTCTCGACCAGCGCCGGCCGCCGGTGAGCGCGGGGCGTCGCCCGTGATCACGATCCGGGGGCGCCCCGCTCCCCCGATGGCCGTCAGGTTGATCGTGGCGACGACGTGAAACGGCTTGCGCGCGACGAACCGGGCTGCGCCCAGACCGCCGAAGGCTCCGCCGTCGGTCGACAGGAACACGATCGTGTGCGCGGGCCGGACGCGTTGCGCGGCCGGTGTGTTCCCCTGGCCGTAGCCGCGGGCGAGCTCGACGAGCGCCGCCGTGCCCGTCGCGTCGTCGTTCGCACCAGGGCCGGTGCCCGTGTCGTCCCGGTGGGCCATGACGACGATCGCGTCGGACGACTGGCCGGCGGCGACCGCCCAGAGGTTCTGCAGGCGGACGCGTCCGAGGCCGGGCACCGAGGCGCGCCAGGAGTCGGACGCGACCGGCAGGCCGTAGGGGCGGAGTGAGTCGCGGAACCAGTTGGCGGCGCCGAGCGACCCGGCGCTGCCCGGCGCGCGGTCGGGGTAGAGCTTCGCGAACTCGGTCGCAAGGGTCGTCGCCGCGCCGCCGTCGAAGTTCGGGGGCAGGACGGGGGCCGGCAGCGCGCCCGGGCGGGTGACGCTGAACGCGAGGATGAGCAGCGGGAGCGAGAGAACGAGGAATGCGCTCCGGTAGAGGCGTCCGTTGACGGGGCGCTCGAGCGATCCGCGCCGCGGCCGCCGACGCCGCACCGGGCGGGGAGTCGCTGTCATACCCGGGCTATAGTAGGAGCCGGGGCCACAGCCGTCCGGAGACGAGCCTCGGCAGGCGCCGGAAAGCCCATGCCCGACTCCTCCCCCACGATCCTGCTCGTCGATGACGAGGACTCCGTCCGCAAGGTGCTCGCGTTCCCGCTCGAGCGGGACGGCTACGTCGTCGTGCAGGCGGCCGACGGCGAGGAGGCGCTCGAGCGCTTCGCCGCCCAGCCGGTCGATCTCGTCGTGCTCGACATCATGCTGCCGAAGCTCGACGGGCTCGAGGTGTGCAAGCGCCTCCGTGCCACCTCGAGCGTGCCGATCATCATGCTGACGGCCCGCGACGACGAGCTCGACAAGGTGATCGGGCTCGAGCTCGGCGCCGACGACTACATCACGAAGCCGTTCTCGATCCGCGAGTTCCGCTCGCGTGTCCGGGCGCTGCTCCGCCGGGCGAGGACGGTGCCGGACCCGGGGGACGAGGGCTTGATCGAGCACGAGGGCCTCGTGATCGACATCCCGCGCCGTCACGTCGAGGTCCGCGGCGAGCCGGTCCAGCTCACCTACGTCGAATTCGAGCTCCTGCGGACGCTCGCGGCGAGCCCGGGCCGCGTCTTCAGCCGCCGGATGCTGCTCGAGGCGCTCTGGAAGAGCGCGGACTACCGCGACCCGCGCACGATCGACGTCCACGTCCGGCACCTGCGCGAGAAGCTCGAGGCGGAGCCGCGCACGCCGGAGTACATCCTGACCGTCCGCGGCGTCGGCTACCGCTTCCGCGACCGGTGAGCCCGCTCCGAAGCGTCGCCGGCAGGCTTGCGCTCGCGCTCCTGATCGTCGTCGCGGGCGTGCTCGCGATCGTCTACCTGATCGTCGTCCCGTCGTACCGCAACTCGCTCGAGCACACGGAGCTGAACAGCCTGGAGACGGCGATGCGCGGGACCGCGATCCCGAACTTCCCCTCGGAGCTCTACCTGCAGCAGCGGTTCGCCTCGTCGGTCGCACCGCGCGTGAACGCCCGCGTCGTCGTCTTCGACCTGCTCAGCGACACGCCGACCCCGCTCGAGCCGGCCGCGGACTCGAACCTGGACGGGTTCGCGGCCGACGTCGAGAACGACCCGGTGGCGTTCGAGGCGGCGCAGCACCAGACGCTCGCGCGGGGCACGGTGATGCGGCACGGCCAGACCTTCGCCGAGGTCGCCTACCCGGTCGGCGACGCGGTGATCCTCCTCTCGGCCCCGCTGCACGACCAGCTGCAGGCCGTCTCGCTCGTCCGCAGCCGCGTTCTCGTCGCAGGCGCCCTGGCGCTCGCCTTCGCGGTCGCCCTCGGGTATGCGGGCGCGAGCCTGTTCGCCCGCCGGATCCGGCGGCTCGAGGCGGCCGCCGACCGGATCGCCGCCGGGAACTTCGACGAGGCGGTCGTGCGACCCCGGCTCGGACGAGCTCGGCCAGCTCGCGCGCACGTTCGAGCGGATGCGCCTGCGCCTGGCCGACCTCGACCGCGCGCGCGGCGAGTTCATCGCGAACGCCTCGCACGAGCTGCGGACGCCGCTCTTCTCGCTCGGCGGCTTCCTCGAGCTGCTCGACGACCCGTCCCTCGACGAGGCGACCCGCGAGGAGTTCCTCGCCCAGATGCGCGAGCAGGTGGACCGCCTGACGAAGCTCGCCACCGACCTGCTCGACCTCTCGCGCCTCGACGCGGGCCGCCTGACCGTGATCGAGGAGCCGGTCGACCTCTCGCGAGCTGGCGGTCGAGCTCGTCAGGGAGCTCGGCGCCGCGCGCTCGCTGCTGCCGGCCATCCGCTCGGAGCTCGCTCCGGAGCGCCCGGTGCTCGCGCTCGGCGACGAGCGAGCGGGTGCTCCAGATCGGCCGGGTCCTGCGTCGAGAACGCGCTCGTGCACACGCCCGCGGGCACGGCGGTGCGCGTCTCGACCGGCCCTCGACGGCGGCCGCGCGACCCTCAGCGTCGCCGACGACGGCCCGGGGATCCCCGCCGAGCCGCCCAGCAGCGGATCTTCCAGCGCTTCTACCGCCTCGACGGCACGCGCGCGTCGGGCAGCGGGCCTCGGGCTCGCGATCGCCCGCGAGCTGGCGGAGGTGATGGGCGGCCGGATCGAGCTGGAGGCCGAGGACGGCTGGACGCGCTTCACGCTCGTCCTGAGCGCCGACGCCGCCGGGGGCGAGCTCGAGGAAGCGAAGAACGTGAAAACGCTACAACCCCCTGTTTGAGCCAGATTCGCCCCACCCGGGGCGGCCCCGGCTACAGTGACCGCCGGTGCGCTCGAGCCAGATCGCCGCTCTCTCCCTCGTCGCCGCGATCGCCGGCGGCGTCGTCGTGCTGGCCGTCGGCAAGCCGCGGCGGCTGGCTCGACGCCGGCCGACGAAGACGGTCGTCGTCCGCGAGTCGGTGCCGCAGCTCGGGCGACAGCGCGCCCGTGATCGCGGCGAAGCCGCTCGTCGGGAACGGCTTCCAGCCCGCCCAGATCTACCGCGCGCCGCTCCGCCCGGGGTCGTGACCATCGTCTCGTACTTCGACTCGCCGAAGCTCCCGACGCCTCTGCCGGCCAGGGCTCCGGCTTCGTCGTCTCGGCGAGCGGCGACGATCCTGACGAGCGCCCACGTGGTCACGACCGCCGGCCAGGGGCGCTCGGGAACGCGGTTCGCGCGCGCCAAAGCGGTCTACGTCGAGTTCTCCGACGGCGACCGTGTGCCGGCGAAGATCGTCGGCTACGACCTCTACGACGACGTCGCGGCCTGATCCACGTCCGACCCGACGCGGCACCCGCTCGACGCCGGTGCCGCTCGGCGACTCGAGCCGCGTGGTCGTCGGCGCGCCCGTCGCTGCGATCGGCAGCCCGTTCGGCGACGTCGACTCGCTCTCGGTGGGCGTCGTCTCGGCGATCCGGCGCTCGATTCCCTCGCTGACGACGACAGTACAACCTGATCGACGCGATCCAGACCGATGCGCCGATCAACCACGGCAACTCGGGCGGGCCGCTCTTCGACGCGCGCGGCGCCGTGATCGGGATCAACGCCCAGATCCGCTCGAGCGGCACCGGCTCGGCGGCTTCGAGGGCGTCGGCTTCGCGGTTCCGATCAACTCCGCCCGCCGCTCGCTGGCGCGAGCTCTGAAGCGGGCACGCGTCAGCTACGCGTACGTCGGGATCCACGACGGAGGACTTGACCCCCTCGGTGGCGAAGAAGTTTGGTTACGCCGCGACGCACGGCGCGCTGATCGACTACTTCACGGCCGGCGAGCCCGGCAGGGCGGCGCGCGGCATCCTGAACGGCCGGGACGCGCGAGGTCGTCAACGGCGCTGACGGTCACCGTCGGCGGCGACGCGATCGTCGCGATCAACGGCATGCCCGTCCGAACGCAGCGAGGACGTCGTTCGCATCGTCACCGAGCAGCCTCGTTCCCGGCGAGACCGCGCGCTTCACGGTCGTGCGCGGCAAGCAGCGCCGCGTCGTGCCGGTGCAGCTCGACCGGCGCGCGCGGGTTAGCGAGAATGGGTTAGAAAGTCGGCGGCAGGGATATCCGTCCGAGGTGATCGAAACCGCACGAGCGCGATTCCGGCAGTATCATTTCGCCGACATCTGACGGGTAGAGTCGGCTCTGCGGAGAGAGATGCGACGACGACCACGATGGCAGCGACGGAACGGCTCCACCCACGCGGTCAAGCTGACGATCCCGGCGAAGCCGGAATACATCACGCCTCGGCCGGCTCGCCCTCACCGGCATCGCGCGCGCTCGCGCGACGGGCCGTTCTCGCCGGATGTGCTCGGCGACCTGAAGCTCGCGCTCACCGAGGCGTGCACGAACTCGCGTGCGCCATGCGTATGCCGGCGGCGACGGCATCGTCGAGATCGTGTACGAGCTGCTACCGCGACCGGCTCGAGGTCGATGGTCGCCGACCAAGGCGAGGGCTTCACGCCGCCCGAGCCGCTCGGCCGCGCCTCGAGACCGGCGAGCTCTCCGAAGGCGGCCTCGGCATCGCGATCATCGAGGCGCTCGCCGACGAGCTCGCGATCACCGAGCGCGCCGACGGGCGGCTCGCGCCTGCGCTTCGTCAAGCATGCTCTAGACCGGCGACGCGCGTGCTGCAGCTCGTCAACGTCGGCCACAAGTCGCTCGCCGACTATGCGACGCTCGTCTCGCGCGGGCTGATGGACGAGATCGCGCGCCTCGCCGAGCCGCTGCGAGGGAAGCGCGTCGTCGCATGTTTCGGCAACAGCGTTCGGAGGCGGCGTCGCGGAGATCAACTACACGCTGGTGCCGCTGATGGCCGACGCGGGGCTCGACGTCGAGTGGCGGATCATCCGCGGCGCCGACGAGTTCTTCGACGTGACGAAGGCGATCCACAACGGGCTGCAGGGCGACGCACGCTCGCTGACGCCGGACGAGCAGGAGGTGTTCGCGCGCTACAACGCGGAGAACGCGGCCGAGCTCGAGGCCGACGACTACGACTTCGTGATCATCCACGACCCGCAGCCCGTCGCGATGATCGATGCGTTCCCCGACCGGACAGCGAAGTGGATCTGGCGCGGGCACATCGACTTCTCGACGCCGAACCAGGAGATGTTCGACGTGCTGCTGCCGTCGATCCGGCGCTACGACGCGTCGATCTTCCACATGCGCGAGTACGCGCCGAAGTCGGACGGCCTGCCGCCGATCGCGATCTGGCCGCCGGCGATCGACCCGCTGATGCCGAAGAACATGGCGCTCTCGTCGGAGGACGCGTCGTACATCGTCGACCAGTTCGGCATCGACGTGGAGCGTCCGCTGATGACGCAGGTGTCGCGCTTCGATCCGTGGAAGGACCCGCTCGGCGTCATCGACGCCTACCGCGCCGTGAAGCAGCGCTTCCCGGAGGTGCAGCTCGCGCTGGTCGGCTCGATGGCGCACGACGACCCGGAGGGCTGGGACTACTACAACCGCACCGTCGAGCACGCGGACGGCGACCCGGACATCTACATCCTGAGCAACCTGAACAACGTCGGCGCGGTCGAGGTGAACGCCTTTCAGGTCCATTCGGACGCGGTCGTGCAGAAGTCGACCAAGGAAGGGTTCGGCCTGACGGTGACCGAGGCGCTCTGGAAGGCGCGGCCGATGGTCGCGGGCCGCGTCGGCGGGATCGTCGCCCAGATCGACCGACGGCGAGACCGGCTGGCTCGTCGACAGCTCCGAGGAGTGCGCCGAGGCGTGCATCGCGATCCTCCGCGAGCCCGCCGAGGCGCGGGAGCGCGCGCTCCGGGGCAAGGAATACGTGCGCCGGCACTTCCTGACCCCGCGGTTGCTGCGCGACTGGCTGGTGCTCTTCAACCGCCTCGCCGGCAACGACACCGGCAAGAGCGAGATCATCGTCATCTGAGATGACGCAGCGCCGTTCCCTGATCGTCGTCTCGAACCGCGGGCCGGTCTCGTACGGTCGCGATGATGCGGGCGCACGCGTCGCACGCCGCGGCGCCGGCGGGCTCGTCACCGCGCTGCGCGGTCTCGTCGCAGCACCACGACGTGACCTGGATCGCGAGCGCGATGACCGACGAGGACCGCGTGGTCGCCGCCGAAGGCGGCACCGACGGCGTCGTGCTGGTCGCGCACGACCCGGACGCCTACGACGGCTACTACAACGTGATCGCGAACCCGCTGCTCTGGTTCATGCAGCACTCGCTCTGGGGGCTCGGCACGCGGCCGGAGCTCGACGAGTCGACGCATCGGGCGTGGCACGACGGCTACATGCTCGTCAACGAGAATTTCGCGGAGGCGGTTGTTGCCGAACTTGACAACAAGCCGGATGCGACGGTGTTCTTCCACGACTACCACCTCTATCTGGCGCCGGCGCTCGTGCGCGCGGCCCGCCCGGACGCGACGCTCGCGCACTTCGTGCACATCCCGTGGCCGACCGACTGGTCGACGCTGCCGGCCGACTGGCGCAAGGCGCTGCACGAGGGCCTGCTCGCGAACGACGTCGTCGGCTTCCACACCGAGCGCTGGGGACGCAACTTCCTGCGCAGCTGCGACGACGTGTTCGGCGCGGGGCCGCGCCCGCACGTGTCGCATCACGCGATCTCGATCGACGTCGGCGAGTTCGACCGGCTGGCAGCGAGCGACGCCGTGCTCGAGCGCGAAGCGAGCGTCGTCGCGACGCGGCCGGAGCGGCTGATCGTGCGTGTCGACCGCACCGACCCGTCCAAGAACATCGTCCGCGGCTTTCACGCCTTCGGCCTGCTGCTCGACGGCACCGCGAGTGGCAGGGACGAGTGACGATGCTCGCGCTGCTCGACCCGTCGCGCGAGCAGGTTCCGGAGTACGTCGTCTACCGCGAGGAGATCGAGCGGGCCGTGAGGGACGTGAACGAACGGTTCGGCCGCCCCGGCTGGCAGCCGGTCGACCTGCAGATCGCGGACGACTTCCCGCACTCGGTGGCCGCGTACAAGCAGTACGACGTGCTGCTCGTGAACGCCGTCTACGACGGGATGAACCTCGTCGCGAAGGAGGGGCCGCTCGTGAACACGCGCGACGGCGTGCTCGTGCTCTCCGAGAACGCGGGCGCGCACGAGGAGCTCGGCGAATGGGCGATCGGCGTCAACCCGTTCGACGTCGCGGGCCAGGCCGAGGCGCTGCATGACGCGCTGTCGATGGACGGCGGCGAGCGCCGGCGCCGCGCCGAGGCGCTGCGGGCTCACGTGCGCGAGAACGACGTCGCCGCCTGGTTGCGCGGCCTGCTCGCCGACCTCGACGCCGTCTCGACGTAACCTTGGCGCATGCAGGAGCCGGAGAGTTGAGCGACCTCTCGCACGTCGACGAGTCGGGCGCCGTGAAGATGGTCGACGTCGGCGGCAAGCCGATGCAGCGCCGTCGCGCCGTCGCGCGGGCGATCGTCAGGATGGCGCCCGCCACGGCGGCGCAGCTGCGCGAGCTGCCGAAAGGCGATGCGCTCACGACGGCGCAGCTCGCGGGGATCATGGCCGCGAAGCGCACGTCCGAGCTGATCCCGCTCTGCCATCCGCTGCCGCTCACGCATGTCGGGGTGACGCTCGAGGTCGCCGCGGCAGAGGTCGAGATCACGGCGACGGCCGAGACGACCGCGCAGACCGGCGTCGAGATGGAGGCGCTGACGGCTGCCTCGGTCGCCGCGCTGACGGTCTACGACATGGCGAAGGCGATCGACAAGGGGATGACGTTCGAGGTCGAGCTGCTCGAGAAGGTGAAGGAGTGAACGCTGCCGTCCTCACCGTGTCCGACCGTGTCTCGCGCGGCCTGGTGCCCGACACGAGCGGCGACCTGCTTGCCGGGCTGCTCGAAGCGGACGGCTATGACGTCGAGCGCCGCGTCGTCCCCGACGAGGCGGACCAGATCGCGGCGGCGATCGAGGAGCTCGCGTCGGCCGCCGACGTCGTGCTGACGACGGGCGGCACCGGGCTCGGCCCACGGGACGTCACCCCGGAGGCGACGCGAACCGTCCTGCAGCGCGAGGCGCCCGGGATCGCCGAGGCGCTCCGGGCGGACTCGATCGCGAAGACGCCGCACGGCCTGCTCTCGCGCGGCGTCGCCGGGGTCGCACACGGCGCGCTCGTCGTGAACCTGCCCGGTTCGCCCGGCGGCTGCCGCGACGGATACGCGATCCTGCGGCCGGCGCTCGCGCACGCCGTGTCACTGCTCGCCGACGAGCCGACCGCGCACGTCCAAACCTGATCGTCCGTCGCCCGCCTCTACTACCGGCTCGTCAAGTTCGAGCACACGATCTTCGCGCTGCCGTTCGCGTACGTCGGCGCATTCCTCGCGGTCGGCGGCGTGCCGTCGGCGCACGATCTGCTCTGGATCACGCTCGCGATGGTCGGCGCCCGCTCGCTTGCGATGGCGCTGAACCGGCTGATCGACGCGCGCATCGACGCGGCGAACCCGCGCACCGCGGCGCGTGAGATGCCGAGCGGCGCGCTCAGCTCCGCGCGCGTCGTCGCCTTCTGCCTCGCGGCGCTCGCGCTCTATCTCGTCGCGGTCTGGCAGCTCGACCCACTCGTGCGCTGGCTCTCGCCGATCCCGGTCGCGGCGTTCGTCATCTACCCGTACCTGAAGCGCGTTCACGTGGCTCTGCCATCTCTGGCTGGGGGCGATCGACGGCCTCGCGCCGGTCGGTGCCTGGGCTGCGATCACGGGCACGCTCCCGTGGCAGGCATGGGCGCTCGGCGCCGCGGTCGCGGCCTGGGTGGCGGGCTTCGACCTCTTCTACGCGCTCTTCGACGTCGAGGTCGACCGCGAGCAGGGCCTGCACTCGTGGGCGACGCGCTTCGGCGAGCGCGGCGCCTTCATCGGTGCCCGCGTGCTGCACGGGGCGACGATCGTGCTGCTCGTCGCCGTCGGGGTGGGCCTCGATGTCGGGATCCTCTACTGGCTCGGCGTCGCCTGCGTCGCGGCGCTGCTCGCCTACGAGCACACGCCTCGTCCGGCCGGGCGACCTCCGCCGGCTCGACGCGGCCTTCTTCACGATGAACGGCGTCATCTCGGTCGCGTTCTTCGCGTTCGTGCTCGCCGACGTGCTGTGATCGTCGGGCTGCTGCACCCGGGTGAGATGGGCGCGTCGGTGGGGCGCGCGCTGCAAGCGAACGGCGTCGAGGTGCTCTGGGCCTCGGAAGGCCGGAGCGAGGCGACGCACGAGCGTGCGCGGACGTTCCGCGACGCGGGGACCGTGCCCGAGCTCGCGTCGGAGGCGGACCTGATCCTCTCGATCTGCCCGCCGCACGCCGCGCTCGACGTCGCGCGCGGGGTCGAGGGGTTCGACGGCGTCTACGTCGATGCGAACGCGATCTCGCCGATGCGCGCGCAGGAGGTCGCGGCGGTCCATCCGCGGTTCGTCGACGGCGGCATCGTCGGCGGCCCGCCCGACGAGCCGGGCACGAAGCTCTACCTCTCCGGTACCGGCGCTGCCTCGGTGGCGGTGCTCTTCGCCGGCTCGAACGTCGAGCCGCGCGTCGTCGCCGATGCGTCGGCGATGAAGATGGCGTACGCCGCGTGGTCGAAGGGAACCGCGGCGATGCTGCTCGCGATCCGGGACGTCGCTCGCCACTTCGGCGTCGAGGAGGAGTGGCGCGCTCGCAGCGCCGGAGCTGGCCGAGCGGCTGCCGCAGGCGGAGCGGTCTGCCGCGGCGAAGGGCTGGCGCTGGGTCGGCGAGATGGAGGAGATCGCCGACACGTTCGCCGCGGCGGGCCAACCCGACGGCTTTCATCGGGCCGCCGCCGAGGTCTACCGAAGGTGATCACGGCGCGCGGGCTGGCGAAGCGCTACGGGGACCAGCGCGTCTTCGCGGGCCTCGACCTCGACCTCCCGGAGGGAGGGTTCCTGCTCGTCACCGGGCCGAACGGCTCCGGCAAGACCACACTCCTGCGCGTGCTCGCGAGCCTCGCCGCTCCGAGCGCCGGCGAGCTCCGGCTGCCCGAGCGGAGCACGATCGGCTACCTCGGCCACGAGCCGCTCGTGTATCGGGAGCTGACGGCGCTCGAGAACCTCACGCTCTTCGGGCGCCTCTACCGCCTGCCGGAGCGGGGCGAGCGCATCGGCATGCTGCTCGAGCGGTTCGGGCTCTGGGACGCGCGCCACGAGCGGGTCGCCTCGTTCTCGCGCGGCATGCAGCAGCGGCTCGGCCTCTGCCGCGTCCTGCTCCATTCGCCGTCGCTCGTGCTCTTCGACGAGCCCGCCAATGCGCTCGACGCGGCGGGACTGGCGCTGCTCGACGGCGTCTTCGCGGAGCCGGGGCGCACGCTGGGTGGTCGCGACGCACGAGCCGGAGCGCGTCGAGCACCTCGCCACCGAGCGGCTGGCGTTCGCATGAGCTACGTCGACGACGTCGCCGCGCTCGCCCGCAAGGACCTGCTGCTCGAGCTGCGCGCGAAGGAGACGCTGCCCTCGATGCTGCTCTTCGTCGTCTCGGCGCTCGCGATCTTCCACTTCGCGCTGCCGCGCGGTACCGGGCACGACGCCGCGATCGGCCTCCTGTGGGTGTCGCTCGTCTTCACGGCCCTGCTCGGGCTCACCCGCGCGTTCGTCGCGGAGCGGGAGCAGGGGATGTTCGACGCGCTCGTGCTCGCGCCCTGCGACCGCAGCGCGATCTGGCTCGGCAAGTCGATCGCGGTCTTCGTCTTCCTCGTCTGCGCGGAGGTCGTGGCCCTGCCCGCGTTCGGCGCCTTCTTCTCGCCGGTCGACGCGCGCACCGTGGCCGCGGTCGCGCTGGCCGATGTGGGCATCTGCACCGTCGGAACGCTCTTCGGCGCGATGGCGGTGGCGGGGCGCGCTCGCGAGCTGCTGCTGCCGCTGCTCTTCCTGCCCATGGCGATGCCGATCGTCGTCGGCGGCGTCGGCGGGTACCTCTGGTTCCTCGCGCTGTACGACGCGCTCTTCGCCCTGCTCGCCTGGGCGACCTTCGAGTACGTCGTGGCCGAGACGTAGAGCCTCTAGGACTACCATTCACCCTGTGAAGCTGCCAGCCCTCGCGGGTCTCTGCACCGGCCTCTTCGGCCTGTCGATCGCCCTCATCTTCTTCTACGCGCCGACCGACCTCGACCAGGGGTTCTCTCAGCGCATCTTCTACTTCCACGTCCCGATCGCGCTCACCTCGTACGTGTGCTTCGGCTGGGGCGCGTGGAAGGCGCTCCGCTACCTGCGCACGCGCGACGAACGCGCCGACCTCGAGAGCTACGTCGCGATCCACCAGGGCGTGATCTTCGGCGCCCTGACCCTGATCACCGGGTCGATCTGGGCGAAAGCATCGTGGGGGGTCTGGTGGTCCTGGGGCGAGAACCAGCTCGTGCTCTTCCTCGTGCTCTTCCTCTTCTACTGCGCCTACTTCATGCTCCGCTTCTCGGTCGAGGCGGGCGCTGCGCGGGCGAACATGAGCGCGGTGTACGCGCTCTTCGGGGTCGTGCTCATGCCCGTGTCGTTCCTCGCGATCAGGCTCTCGCAGAACTTCATCCATCCGGTGGTCTTCACGAGCCATGGCCCACAGATGTCCGGCGCTCAGTTCCTGACGTTCTGCGTCTCGTTGCTCGCGGTGCTGACGCTCTTCGCGACGCTCTACCAGGTCGAGCTCGCGGGAAAGCGCATCGACGCGCACATGCGCGACCTGCGCGAGCTCCTCGCATGAGCCCCGTGCCGCAGTCGCCGCCGTCGGAGTGGCAGTACGTCGCAGCGGCGTACCTCGTCGTCTTCGGCGCCGTGCTGGCGTGGGTGGCGATCATCGGCGCCAAGCTGCAGCGGCTCCAGCGCCAGCTCGCCGACCTCGTCGAGAAGGCGCGCACCCGTGGTTGAGGCGCTCTTCTGGCCGGCCCTCCTCGCCTATGGAGAGGCGGCATTCGCGTATGCGTCCGCACGTACCTCGCGCGCGGCGACCTGGGGCGTCCGCCTCGGCTGGCTCGCGCAGACGGCCCTGCTCATCCTCCAGGCCGCTCGCGCCGACGGGTTCCCCTGGACGACCTGGGCGGGCTCGCTCAACCTCTTCGTCTGGCTGGTCGTCGGCGCGTACCTGATCTGGGGCTGCCGGCCGCGCTTCCGCCTGCTCGGCCTGGTCGTGATGCCGCTCGCCGCGATCCTGTTCGTCGTCGCGCGGGTGGGTGGCGGGACGGATGCGGGAACACGCTCGCACTACGGCAATCTCTTCCTGACGCTGCACGTCGGCTTCGTGCTCGCGGCGTTCGCGGGCTTCACCCTCGCTGCGGCGCTCGCCGCGCTGTACCTCTGGGAGGAGCGGCGCCTCAAGCGGCGTGCGCCCGACATCCTGCGGCTCCGCCTGCCGCCGCTCGCGACCCTCGAGCGGCTGACGGCGCGGACGATCGCCGTCTCGCTCCCCCTCCTGACGCTCGGTCTCGCCGCCGGGATCGTGCGCCTGCGTGAGGACGGCGGCTCGGTCGACGCGCTCGAAGCGCTGACCCTGCTGACGTGGGTCGTCTACGGAGGCTTCGTCGTCGCGCGCCCGACCGGGAACCGCGCCGCGCTGGTCGCGCTCGGCGGCTTCGTGCTCGTGATCGTGGCGCGACTCGCGCTCGCCGGGAGCCACTTCACATGACGCTCACCCTGATCGGGCTCTCGCACCACGTCGCGCCGGTCGAGCTCCGCGAGCGAGTCACGCTGGACGTCGAGGACGCCGCGGCCCTCGCGCGGTCGCTTGGCGATGCCGTCTGCCTCTCGACGTGCAACCGCACCGAGCTGTACCTCGCGGGGGACGACGAGGAGCGTGCGTCCGCGGCGCTCGAGCGGCTGGCGGGGGAGTCTCTCGCCGGCGTCCTCTATCGGCTCCACGACGAGGCGGCTGCCCTGCACCTCTTCCGGGTCGCCGCGGGGCTCGACTCGCTCGTGCCCGGCGAGGGGGAGATCCTCGGCCAGGTGCGCACGGCGTACGAGGCCGTGCCGACGGGCCCGCTGCTCGACCGCGTGTTCCGTCAGGCGCTCGGCGTCGGCAAGCGCGTCCGGACCGAGACGGCGATCGGAGAGAGCCCGGCTTCGGTGTCCTCGGCGGCGGCGGCGCTCGCGGCCCAGGTCTTCGGCGACCTTCGCGGCCGGCGCGTGCTGCTCGTCGGCGCCGGCCGCATCGGCGAGCTCGCAGCGTCGAACCTGGCGTCGCGCGGGGCGACGATCGCGTTCGTCGCGAACCGCACCGTCGAGACCGCGCGCGGGCTCGCCCAGCGCTTCGGCGGCTCTGCGATCGGGCTGGACGAGGTTGCCGCGCAGCTCGGCGATGTCGACGTCGTCGTCTCGTCGACGAGCTCGCCCGAGACGGTGCTGTACGCCGGCGACGTCCCTTCCCGCCGCCGCAGTCCCCTCTTCTTCATCGACATCGCGGTGCCGCGCGACCTCGACCCGGCGATCCACGACCTCGACGGCTGCTTCCTGTACGACATCGACGATCTCGAGGCGGTCGTCGCCGAGACGCTTGCCGGTCGCCGTGCCGAGGCCGAGCGCGGAGAGCAGCTCGTGCTGGAAGAGGCGGAGCGCTTCCGGTCGTGGCGCGCCTCGCTCGACGTCGTCCCTGCGATCGCGTCGCTGCGGGCCCGCGCGGAGGAGATCCGCTCCGCCGAGCTCGCGAAGGTCGACGGCCGCGTCAGCGACGACGAGCGGCGCACGCTCGAGTCCGTGACGGCGCAGATCCTGAACAAGCTTCTGCACCTGCCGACGGTGCGCATGAAGGAGGCCGCTGTGAGCTCCGACGGCGCCGCCTACGCCGATGCGGTGCGGCATCTCTTCGGGCTCGAGGAAGAGCGATGACGCCGGATCCCGCCCGCCGGGTGGAGCGGCCGCTGCCGGTCGTCGCCCCATCGGCGTTCCTGCGCGTGCGGATCGGGCAGCCTTCGTGCGGCCGGAGCAAGCGCGGGGGGAGGTCGGTCTGTGCTCGTTCGCATCGGGTCTCGCGGCTCTAGGCTCGCGCTCCTGCAGGCCGAGCAGGCGGCGGGCCAGCTGCGCGCCTCCGGCGTCGAGATCGCGTTCGTGCCGATCACCACGGCGGGCGACCGCGACCGCACGAGCCCGTTCGGCCAGATCGGCGAGCGCGGCGTCTTCGTGAAAGAGATCGAGGAGGCGCTGCTCGCCGGCCGGATCGACGTCGCCGTGCACTCCGCGAAGGACATGACCTCGACGGATACAGACGGGCTCGCGATCGGCGCGTTCCTCGAGCGCGACGACCCGCGCGATGCGCTCGTCGGCGCCTCGGAGCTCGTCCCCGGGATGCGCATCGGCACCGCGTCGGTGCGCCGCCGGGCGCTCTTGCTCGCTGCAGACTCGTCGATCGTGGTCGAGCCGATGCGGGGCAACGTCGAGACGCGGCTGCGGAAGCTCCGCGAGCGTGGGCTCGACGCGATCGTGCTCGCCGCCTGCGGGCTCGACCGGCTCGGTCTCCACGACGCGATCGGCGCGCGGCTCGACCCGGGCGTGCTGCTGCCGGAGGCAGCCCAGGGCGCGCTCGCCCTGCAGGTGCGCGCGGGCGAGGAGGAGCTCGTCGCGCGCGCAGACGATCCTGAGACGCGCCGGCGCGTCGAGCTCGAACGGCAGTGCGTCGCTGCGATCGGCGGCGGCTGCCTCGCGCCCGTCGCCGCCCACCACGACGGGCTGACGCTGCACGCGCTGATCGCGGCGGAGGACGGGGCCTGGGTCGAGCGCCGCTCCGGCGACGACCCCGTGGCGCTCTCCCGCGAGCTGCTCGCCCTGGCGGCGCTGCGTGACGCTTCCGGCACGGAATCGGCACAGACACGTGCGTAGCGACCGGGTAGCGTTTTGTGCAGGGGCCCTCAAAGCCCCCCTGGGGGGCTTGGGCGAAGCCGCTGCCGCGCACGCCGGGTGGGCCGCGTGCGCGTGATCGTCACCCGTCCGCGAGCGCAGGCCGGGCCGCTCGTCGAGCGGCTCGAGGCGCTCGGGGCGGAGGTGGTCGAGTGCCCGCTGATCGAGATCGAGCGCACCTCGGATGCCGAGATCGACGGGTCGGGCTACGACTGGCTCGTCGTCACGAGCTCGAACGGCGCCGAGGAGATCGCACGGCGCGGGCGCAACCTCCCGCCGATCGCGGCTGTCGGCCCGGGCACGGCCGAGGTGCTGCGCGGGCGTGGGATCGAGCCCGCGTTCGTCCCCCGCGAGTCGTCGCAGGCCGGGTTGCTGCGCGAGTTCCCGCGCCCCGCGGGCCGCGTGCTCTTTGCGGCCGCGGAGGGAGCGCGACGCGGGCCCATCGACGAGCTCGGGGCGGACTTCGTCCCGCTCTACCGCACCCGGCTCCTCACCCCGGATCCGCCCGACGGCGACGTCGTCGTCCTCGCATCGGGCTCGGCGGCGCGCGCCTACGCTGCCGTCGGCGGCGCCGCACCGGCGGTGTCGATCGGCCCAGAGACCTCGCGCGTCGCGCGCTCGGTCGGCCTGGCCGTCGCGGGGGAGGCCGCATCGCACGATCTCGATGGCCTCGTCGGCGCCGTGCGCGATCTGATGGAGTCCGCCACGTGACCGTGATCACGTTCCTCACCGACTTCGGTCTCCAGGACGACTTCGTCGGCACCTGCCACGGGGTGATCGCCGGCATCGCGCCCGAGGCGCGCGTGATCGACATCACCCACGGGATCCCTCCGCAGGCCGTGCTCCAGGGCGCGGTCGTGCTCCGCAGCACGATGCAGTACATGCCGGTGGGCGTTCATCTCGCCGTCGTCGACCCGGATGTCGGCGGCAACCGGCACGCGGTGGCCGTTCGCACGCGTGACGGCCGAACGTTCGTCGGGCCCGACAACGGCCTGCTCATGCTCGCGGCCGACGCGGTGGGCGTCGAGGCCGCTCACGAGCTCGCGGACCCCCGCTACCGGCTGCCCGAGGTCTCGCGCACGTTCCACGCGCGCGACGTCTTCGCGCCCGCGGCGGCGCACCTCGCGAACGGTGTCGCGGTCTCGGAGCTGGGGCCTGCGCTCGACCCCGCGTCGCTCGTGCGCGTCGGCGTTCCCGACCCTCAGGTCGGCCGGACCCAGATCGGCGCGACCGTGCTCTCGATCGACCGCTTCGGCAACATCGCGACGAACGCCCGTCGCGACGATGTCGACGCGCTCGGAGCCCGCGACGGCGACCGGGTCGAGATTCGGCTCACCGTCGACCGGTACTACGCGATCGTCGCGGGGACGTTCGCCGACGCCCCGCCGGGGGAGCTGATCCTCTTCGAGGACTCGTACGGCTTCGTCACGCTCGCGATCAGCCGCGGCGATGCCGCGCGGCTCACCGGCGTCTCGAGCGGCGACGAGATCCGGATCGCCCGCACGTGACCTTCGGCCAGCGATTCGCGCGGGCCGTCACCACGCTCGTCGTGCGGCAGCCGATGCTGTGGAAGGTCTTCCGCGTCCCGCTCACGCGGAACTTCGACCGCCTGGCACCCGAGTGGGACGCGACGCGGGTCAGCCCCGAGCGGCTCCGCACGATCGGCGCGGCGCTCGACGCGTTGCCCGCTCCACCGCACATGGTGCTCGACCTCGGGACGGGGACCGGCGCCGCCGCACGGCTCGCCGCGGCGCGGTGGCCCGACGCCGAGGTGACCGGGGCGGATGTCTCCGCGGGGATGGTGCGCGAGGCGGAGCAGCGGAAGAGCTCGGACCGCGAGCAGTACCTGCAGGCGGATGCGGCGTCGCTCCCCTTCCCCGACGGAGCCTTCGACCTCGTGATGCTGAACAACATGATCCCGTTCTTCGACGAGCTCGCCCGCGTCACCGCGCCGGGCGGGCATGTCGCGATCGCCTATTCGCTCGGGCCCGGCACGCCGATCTGGGTGCCGCCTGCGCGCGTGCGGTCGGAACTCGAGCAGCGCGGCTTCGCGCACGTTGCGGATTTCTCCGTGCCTCCGGGGACGTCGCTGCTTGCCGTCAAGGCCCCTCGATCGTAAGCTTCGGGCCTCGGAGACGTTCGCGACGCGGTAGCACCGGTCCGGACGTCTCTTTTTGCGCGGCTATGACCGCGGCTACACTTTCGCCCGCGCGGCGAGGTAGCTCAGTTGGTAGAGCACACGGCTGAAAACCGTGGTGTCGCCGGTTCAAGTCCGGCCCTCGCCACTTCCATGACGTCCTCCGCCGACGCCGCAGGCCGCTCGCGCGTCGCCGACCTCGCCCTCGCGCCCGAAGGGCACCGCCGAATCGAATGGGCCGAGCAGCACATGCCGGTCCTGCACCGGCTCGCACAGGAGCGGCTGTCCGACGGTGCGCTCCGCGGCCGCCGGCTCGCTGTCGTCGTCCACCTCGAGGCGAAGACCGCCTGCCTCGTGCTCGCGCTCCGCGCGGCGGGCGCGGATGTCGTCGCCGCAGGCAGCAACCCGCTCTCGACGCAGGACTCGGTCTGCGCGGCGCTCGTCGAGCGCGGTGTCGAGGTGCAGGCGCGGCACGGCGTCACGCCGGCGGAGTTCACCGCCGACCTGCTGGCCGTCGCCGAGCGGGGGCCGGAGCTTGTGATCGACGACGGCCTCGAGCTGACGCGTCGCATCGCGGAGCACCGGCCGGACCTCTACGAACGGCTCGAGGGCGTGAGCGAGGAGACGACGACGGGTGTCGCCCGGCTGCGCGCGCTCGAGCGCGAGGGCAACCTGCCGTTCCCCGCGATCGCCGCGAACGACGCGCGGTGCAAGCACACCTTCGACAACACCTACGGGACCGGGCAGAGCACGCTGACCGCGGTGCTCGCGCTCACGAACCTGCTCGCGGCCGGCCGCGAGTTCTGCATCGTCGGCTACGGCTGGGTGGGCAAGGGTCTCGCGAAGGCCGCCCACGGGGCAGGCGGCCGCGTGACCGTCGTCGAGCTCGACCCGGTGCGGGCGCTGACCGCGCACATGGACGGCTTCCGGGTCGCGCCGCTCGCGGCGGCGCTGCCGGACGCGGACGTGGTCCTCACGGCCACCGGCCTGATCGATGCCGTCGGCGCGGACGCCATCCCGTACCTGAAGGACGGCGTGGTGCTCGCGAACGCCGGGCACTACGACCGCGAGATCGACGTCCCCTCGCTTGCGGCCGCCGCGGATCGTCTGCTCGACGCGCGCCCGAACGTGAAGACCTACGTCCTCGGCGAGCGGCGCGTGCACGTGCTCGTCGACGGCGCGCTCGTCAACATCGCCGGGCTCGACGGCAATCCGATCGAGATCATGGACCTGTCGTTCTCGGTTCAGGCGCTCTCCATCCACCACCTCGCATCGGGGGGCGTCACCGCCGGGCTGCACCGGTTCCCCGCGAAGCTCGACGACCTCATCGCCCGGACGAAGCTGGCGACCCTCGGCATCGAGCTCGACGCGCCGACCGACGCACAGCTGCGCTTCCGTGACGAGTGGGCCGTCCGCGCCGAAGGCGGCGTAGCCTCTTCCTGATGGATGCCGACGACAGACCCGGGCCGGTCGCGATCATCGGCGCAGGGCTCGACCTCGGCGCCGGCCGGCGCGGGGTCGACATGGGCCCCTCGGCGATCCGCTACGCCGGCCTCGAGTCGCGGATCCGGGCACTCGGGCGCGAGGTGGCCGACTGGGGCGACGTCGGCTCGCCGGTGCCGGAAGCGACCGAGGAGGGCGAGGCGAGTGCCCGCTACCTGGTGCCGATCATGCACGTCTGCGAGCGCGTGGCGGCGCTCGTCGGCCAGGCCGCCGACCAGGGGCTGCTCCCGCTCGTCCTCGGTGGCGACCACTCGATCGCGATGGGCACGCTCGGCGGGATGGCCAAGGCGCGCGGCGCCGGCGCAGTGCTCTGGATCGACGCCCACGGCGACCTCAACCGGCCCACCACGTCCCCGAGCGGCAACGTCCACGGCATGCCGCTCGCCGCGGCGCTCGGCGCCGCCGGCCCCGGTTTCGAGACGGGCGCGTATCCGACGCCTTCCGTCGCGCGCGCCGCGCTCGTCGGCGTCCGGTCGCTCGACCCCGGCGAGCGCGCGCTGATCAACGAGCTCGACGTGCGCGTCTACACGATGAGCGAGATCGACAAGCGCGGCCTCCAGGTCGTACTGGACGAGGCGCTGCAGTTCGTCGCCGGGTTGCCGTTCCTGCACGTCAGCCTCGATCTGGATGCCGTCGACCCGAACTACGCCCCCGGCGTCGGCACGCCGGTGCGCGGCGGGCTCTCCTACCGCGAAGCCCACCTCGCGCTCGAGATGGTCTCCGAGTCGGGGCTCCTGGACTCGCTCGACGTCGTCGAGGTGAACCCGATCCTCGACCGCGAGAACGAGACGGGCAAGCTCGCGGTCGAGCTCGTCGCGAGCGCCCTCGGCGCCCAGATCCTCTGATCGACGGACCGGCCCGCCTCGCTACCGTGTCGGTATGTCCTTGCTTCGGCGTGAGAAGGACGCGCGGCGCCCCGACGACCCGGCAGATCGCCCGGTGCTCGTGGTCGAGGACGATGCGGGGATCCGCAGCTACCTCGTCGAGATCCTCGAGCGGTACGGCTACGACGTCGTCGCAACCGCCTCGGGCGAGGAGGCCCTGCAGCGCCTGGCCGGCCGGCAGGCTCGGCTCGCGGTCCTCGATGTCGGCCTGCCCGGGATGGACGGGTTCGCGGTCGCGGAGCAGCTCGGGCCGGAGACGCCGGTGATCGTCGTCACCGGCGACCCGTTGCGCGCGAAGGTCCGCGCGTTCGGCCGGACGCCGGCGCCGACGATCCTCGCGAAGCCGCTCAACCCTGATCTGTTCGAGGCGGCCGTTCAGGCCGCGCTGTAGCCGACCGCTCGACTTCCACCTCGGCGCCGTTCCCGGACGGCTCGTAGTAGACCGTCCCCGCGAGCTCCTCCGGCAGGCAGTCGACCTCGAAGCCCCGCGGGTCCTCGTGCGGGTACAGGTACCCCAGGCCGCGTCCGAGCTTGCGCGCGCCCGGATAGGCAGCGGAGCGGACGGCGTCGGGAGGCCGGAGATGGCCGCGTTCGCGCACGTCCTCCATGGCCTTGCCGAGCGCGCGGTACGACGCATTCGACTTCGGTGCGCGCGCCAGATAGACGGCGGCCTGCGCGAGGTTCAGCCGTGCCTCGGGCAGCCCGACGTGCTCGACGGCCTGAGCGGCCGCGACCGCGACGAGCAACGCCTGGGGATCGGCGTTGCCGATGTCCTCGGAGGCGAGCACGATCATCCGCCGGGCGATGAACCGCGCGTCCTCGCCGCCCTCGAGCATCGCAGCGAGGTAGTAGACCGACGCCTGCACGTCACCCGCTCGCGTCGACTTGATCCACGCGGAGATGAAGTCGTGGTGCGCGTCGCCGCCCTTGTCGTAGACGAGCGGCCGCTTGCGAGCCGCGTCGTCGACGTGGCGCGCCTCGAGTGCGACGCCCTCGGCGTCGGCTGTCTGCGTCGCGAGCTCGAGGATGTTCAAGGCGTTCCGCGCGTCGCCGCCGGCGCGCCGAGCAATCAGCTCCTCCACGTCCTCCGGGACCTCGGCGTCGAGCGCCGCCGCGCCGCGCCGCACGACCTCGCGCAGCGTCTCGTCGGAGTGCGGCTCCAGCTCGTAGACCTGCGAGCGGGAGAGCAGTGCGGAGTTGACCTCGAAGTACGGGTTCTCGGTCGTGGCCCCGATGAGCGTGAGCAGCCCTTCCTCGACGCCCGGGAGCAACGCGTCCTGCTGCGCCTTGTTGAAGCGATGGATCTCGTCGAGGAAGAGGATCGTGCGGCGGCCGCTCGTTCCGAGCCGCTCACGGGCCGAGGCGAGGACCTGGCGCACGTTCGCGACCGTCGCCGACACGGCGGAGAGCTCCTCGAACTCCGCCCCCGTCGTCTGGGCCACGATCCGCGCCAGCGTCGTCTTGCCGGAGCCCGGCGGGCCGTAGAGGATCATCGAGGGGACGCGGTCCTGCTCGATCGCGAGCCGCAGCGCGCTTCCCGGCCCGACCACCTGCGCCTGCCCGACGAAGTCGTCGAGCGTGGCGGGGCGCAGCCGCTGCGCAAGCGGGGCCGAGGCGTCGAGGCGCCGCCCCGCGGCCTCGCTGAAGAGGTCACTCACCCCGAAAGTATGCTCTGAGGAGATGAGCGAGATCTGGAGCGTCGGGAGCTACGAGCGCATTGCCGCCCGGTTTGCACCCGTTCACGACCAGCTGGTCGAGCTGCTCGGGATCGGCCCGGGCGACCGCCTGCTCGACCTCGCGAGCGGTACCGGCGAGGTCGCGATCCGCGCGGCGCGGGCCGGCGCCACGGTCACGGCGATCGACCTCGGCGCGCCGATGATCGAGAAGGCGAGGCGCAGCGCCGAGGAGGCCGGCGTCGACGTCACGTTCGACATCGGCGATGTCGAATACCTCCCGTACGACGACGCGTCGTTCGACGTGCTCGCCTCGGCGTTCGGCCTCGTCTTCGCGCCCGACCACGCGAACGTCGCGTCGGAGCTCGCGCGCGTGTGCTCGCCCGGCGGCCGGCTCGGGTTCACCGCCTGGAAGCCGAACCCCAAGCTCGGCGAGCTGTACCGCCGCTTCAGCGACGATCCGATCGAGGGCCGCGAGTCCTACGAATGGGGCCGCGAGGACCACGTCGAGGACATGCTCGGCGAGGAGTTCGAGCTGGAGTTCGAGGACGGCACGCTCTGGCTCGAGGCGGCCTCCGGCGAGGAGATCTGGAAGCTCTTCTCGGAGTCGGCGCCGCCGGTGATCGCCCTCGTGCAGCGCCTCGACGCCGAGCAGGCCGAGGAGTTCCACCGGGCGTTCGTCGAGCTGTACGAGAGCTACCGCGCGAAGGACGGAGGGGTGCGCGCTCCGCGCCGTTACCTGCTCGTTCTCGGAAGGAGAAAGTGAGCGAGGTCGCGGGGCTCCTCCAGGAGCTGATCCGGCTCGACACGACGAATCCGCCGGGAAACGAGACCCGGGCCGCAGAGCTCCTGCGCGACTACCTGGAGGCGGCCGGGGTCGAGTGTGAGCTGCACGCGCGCACTCCCGAGCGCGCGAACCTCGTCGCCCGGATCCGGGGCCGCGGTGACGGTCCGTCGCTCGCGTTGCTCTCGCACACCGACGTCGTCCTCGCCGACGCGGCCGAATGGGAGCGTGACCCGTTCGGCGGCGAGCTCGTCGGGGACGAGGTCTGGGGTCGCGGGGCACTCGACATGAAGGGCGAGGTCGCCGCGAGCGCGGTCGCGATGGCGTCGCTCGCGCGCGACGGTTGGCGCGGCTCGGGCGACCTGATCTTCGTCGCCGCTGCGGACGAGGAGGTCGGCGACGGCTTCGGCTTGCAGTGGCTCGTCGAGGCGCATCCCGACGCGGTGCGCGCGGACTTCTCCGTCAACGAGGGCGCCGGCGACCGCGTCGAGCTCGGCGGCCAGGTGCTCTACCTGTGCGCGACGGCCGAGAAGATGAGCGCGCCGTTTCGCCTGCTCGTGCACGGGCGGAGCGGCCATGCGTCGATGCCGGCGATCGCCGACAACGCGCTCGTGAAGGCGGCGCCACTCGTCGCGCGACTCGGCGCATTTCAGACCGAGCCGCGGCTGATCCCCGAGGTCGAGGCGTTCCTCGCGACGCTGCTCCCGGAAGTACCGCCGCCGGCCGGCGCGCTCGCCGCCGCGCGCGCGATCGCGCCGCTCGCCGCGGAGCTGATCGAGCCGCTGCTCGCGATGACGGTCGCTCCGACGATGCTGCACGCCTCCGACAAGCGCAACGTCATTCCCGCCCTCTGCGAGGTCACGATCGACGTTCGCCTGCTGCCCGGGCAGACGCCGGAGGAGGCCGAGGCCGAGCTCCGCGCCTGGCTCGGCGACGCAGACGGCGCCTTCGAGCTCGTGAACTTCGAGCGTCAGGGCGGGACCCGCTCGGCGATCGGCGGCCCGCTCTGGGACGCCGTCCAGTCGTTCGTCTCGGAGGAGGAGCCGGGCGCGCTCGCCGCGCCGATCTGCGTCGCGGGGTTCACCGACTCGCACTGGATGCGCGAGGCCTTCGGCACCGTCGCCTACGGGTTCTTCCCCTCGCGCGCCATGGACTCCGAGACGGCTGCGCGGCTGATCCACTCGGCGAACGAGCGTGTGCCCGTCGCAGACCTCGAGCTCGGCGCCCGCTTCCTGCGCCACGCGGCGAAGACCGTCTGCGCCTGATGCTCGAGCTGCACGAGCCCGAAGGGGCCTTCGAGCGCCTCGAGGCCTACCTGGACGAGCACCTCCAGGCGGGCACCGTCGCGGACGTCTACCTCGGCTACGGCCTCTCGGAGCCCCTGCGCCGGGACCCTGCGCCGCCACCGCCCGAGCCGTGCCCGCTGCCGCTCCTTGCCTGTGCGGTGCGCGCCGACGATCCCCGGGCAGGGAGGGCCGCCGAGCCGTTTCGGGTCGGTGAGTGGGAGGCGACCTGGGAGCCCGACGACTACGCCGCGGCGGTCGAGGCGGTGCGCGAGGCGATCCGGCGGGGCGATGTCTACCAGGTGAATCTCGTGCAGCATCTCGCCGCGCCGTTCGCGGGCGATCCGGCCGGCCTCGCCGCTGTGCTCGAGCCGCTCGCCCCTCTCCAGCCCCGCCCGTTCGTCGGCCCCGGCTGGGCGGTCGTCTCCGCCTCGCCCGAGCTCTTCCTCGCCCGCCGCGGCGAGTGGCTCCGGACGATGCCGATCAAGGGGACCCGGCCCCTTGGCGAGGACGTCGACGACGACAAGGAGGCGGCAGAGCACGTGATGATCGTCGACCTGGAGCGGAACGACCTCTCGCGCGTCTGCGAGCCTGGGACGATCCGGTGGCCCGAGCTGATGGCCCAGCGCGAGCTCGCCGGCGTCACGCACCTCGTCTCGACCGTCGAAGGAAGGCTGCGCCCCGGCGTGCGGCTCGCCGAGATCCTGGCTGCGACCTTTCCCGGCGGCTCGATCACCGGCGCGCCGAAGATCGCAGCTCTCGACCAGATCGCGAGGCTCGAGCCGGTTGGCCGCGGGGCGTCGATGGGCGCGCTCGGGTCGATCCATCCGAACGGCGACTTCGAGCTCGCATTGACGATCCGTACGTTCGCCGTGGCCGACGGGCGCGTGCATCTCTGGGCCGGCGGCGGGATCGTGTGGGACTCCGACCCGGAGGCCGAGATCGAGGAATCGTGGGTGAAGGCCCGGCCCTTGCTCGCCGCCGTGGGCGGACTGGTGCGCGCGTGACCCTGCTCGCCGCTGCGGTGCAGGGACGCGGGCTGGTGGCGCCGGACGAGCCCGTCTTCATGGCCGACGACGAGGCGCTCCTGCGCGGCAGCGCCGCGTTCGAGACGCTGCGGGTCTACGACGGGCGTCCGTTCCTGCTCGACCGCCACGTCGCGAGGCTCGAGCACTCGGCGGCTGCGCTCGCGTTGCCGCCGCCGGCCGGCGCGGCGGAGCTCGCCCTGCTCGTCGCGGCCGCCGCCCCGCCCGATCACGTCCTGCGTCTCTTCTGCACCGAGCAGACCCTTCTGGCGACCGCCGCCGAGTTGCCGGCGGGCCTCGAGGACGAACGCGCCCGTGGCCTTGCGCTCCGCACCTGCGAGCGCCGGCCGTCGGCGCTGCTCGCAGGTGTCAAGTCGACGAGCTATGCAGTGTCGTTCGCCGCCCGGCGAGAGGCCGCGCGGGCCGGGGCCGACGACGTGCTCTTCGTCGCGGACGGGCAGCGTGCTGGAGACGGCGACCGCGAACATCTGGTGGTGCGCGGGCGGCGCCCTCTACACGCCCGCCACCGGCGCCGGCGTGCTCGCGGGCGTCACCCGGGGCATCCTGCAGGAGCTCGAGGCTGCCGACGAGGGCGTGTACCTCCTCGGCGACCTCCTGGCGGCCGAGGAGGTGTTCGTCACCTCGTCGATCCGCGAGGTGATGCCGGTCGTGTCCGTCGACGGCCACCCGATCGGGGGCGGGCTTCCCGGTCCGGCCGCCGCGCGGCTGCAAGCCGCGCTGCGGCTACGCTCCACGCCGTGAGCGAGAAGGTCAGATTCGGGGGGATGGCGCTTGCGAACGGCGTGCTCGTGCACGGCCCCCGCGCCTGGGCGTGCGCCGATTCGCACCCCGAACGGCGACCTGAAGGTGGTCGCGCGCCGCAAGCGGTTCAGCTCCGTCGACGTCACGAATCCGATCCTGCGCGGCCCGGCGAAGCTCGCCGAGGTCTTCGCGCTCCTCCCACAGGTCAAGCGGGCGCTGCCCGAGGCGCAGCTGCCGATGGAGCGCCCCCGCGTGCTCGGCGCCATGGTCGGAAGCGCTGTCGTGCTCCAGGGCCTGCGCCGTTCGAGCCTCCAGCCCGCCGCGCGCGAGCTCGTCACGAGCCTGCTCTCGCTCGCCCCGGCCGCGTTCGCGCTGCGCGGCGGCGAGCTTGCCGCCTACCACGGCGCGGAGCACATGTCGATCGGCTCCTACGAGCATGGTGAGGCGCGGCCGAAGGAGCACGAGCGCTGCGGGTCGCACCTCGTCGGCCCGATGCTCCTGACGACGGCGGTCGGCAACATCGCCGCCGAGCGCGCCCCCGAGCGCTTCCGCCCGGCCGCGAAGGCTGCGGCCGCACTCGGGGCCCTCGCCGCCTCGACGGAGATCTTCGGCTGGATGGCGCGCCACCCCGGCCACCCGGTCGCCCGCGCCCTCGCCAAGCCGGGCCACGAGCTGCAGCACCGCCTGGGCACGCGCGAGCCGAGCCCGGAGCAGCTCGAGGTCGCGGAGGCGGCACTCCACGGTTGTCTTGTGCTCGAACAGGCCACGCTCGAGGAAGCGTGAGGAGCCTGTGACGACGACCACGCGGCGGCGACTCGATCCCGAGGTCTTCGACCTTCCGGTCGAGAAGATGCGTGACGGCTGGTACACCGACGCCTACTTCAACCACACCCGCGCGACGCTTCGGTACGACGGCCGCAATCCGAACGTGCTCATGCAGGTGTTCCAGAAGCGGAACGCCCATCTCGGCGGCATGGACGAGGCGCTCGCGATCCTCAAGCTCTGCGCCGACGACTGGGAGAGCCTGACGGTGAACGCGCTCTACGACGGCGACGCGATCGAGCCGTTCGAGACGGTGCTCACGATCGAGGGCGACTACACCACCTTCGCGCACCTCGAGACGGCGTACCTCGGGACGCTCGCCCGGCGGACGCTGATCACGACGAACGTCGTGAACGTGCTCGAGGCGGCGAACGGCAAGCCCGTCATCTTCATGCCGGCCCGGCACGACCACCATCGCGTCCAGACCGGCGACGGCTATGCGGCGTACGTCGCCGGCCAGATCGTCGGTGCGCCGATCGGTGTGACCACCGAGGAGCAGGCATCGTGGTGGGGCGGAAGCGGGCTCGGCACGGTGCCGCACTCGCTGATCTCGGCCTACGGCGGCGACACCGTGACGGCTGCGAAGCGCTTTGCCGCCTGGGCCCCCGACGACATGAGCGTCACGGTCCTCGTCGACTTCGAGAACGACTCCGTGCGCACCGCGCTCGAGGTCGCCGACGCGCTCGGCCCACGCCTCTGGGGCGTGCGGCTCGACACGTCGGAGCTGCTCGTCGACCGCTCGCTCTGGGAGGAGCTCGGCGACTTCACCCCTACCGGCGTCAACCCGCGGCTCGTCCGGAACGTGCGCGAGGCGCTCGATGCGCGCGGCTTCGCCGACGTGAAGATCGTCGTCTCCGGCGGCTTCACGGTCGAGAAGATCCGCGCGTTCGAAGAGGACGACGTACCGGTGGACGCCTACGGCGTCGGCTCTTCGCTGATACGCGGCTCGAACGATTTCACTGCTGACGTCGTGATCGCCGACGGCGAGCCCTCCGCGAAAGTCGGCCGCGCGTATCGACCGAATCCGCGGCTCGAGCTCGTCTCGTGAAGCGGGTCCTGTGGGACGTCGACACGCAGGTCGACTTCGTCCGCGCCGACGGGAAGCTCGCCGTCCCTGACGCGGAGGCCGCCATCCCTGCGATGGCGCGCCTCGTCGGGGCCGCGCGCTCGGCGGGCATCCCGCACGTCGCGTCGGCCGACGACCACGAGCTGACGGACCCGGAGATCTCGGAGACGCCCGACTTCTCGACCACGTACCCGCCGCACTGCCTGCGCGGGACGCACGGCGCCGAGAGGATTGCCGAGACCCAACAGGCCGACCCGGTACCGCTCGCCCTCACGGTCGTGCCGGAGACGTGGTGGCGAGGGCGTGAGTTTCTCCTGCTCAAGAAGCATTTCGACGTCTTCACGAACCCGAACGCCGAGCCCCTGCTCGAGTGGCTCGACCCGGCCGAGGTGATCCTGTTCGGGGTCGCCACCGACGTCTGCAACAACGCTGCGATCCTCGGCCTGCTCGACCGCGGCCGCACGGTGACCTTCGTCGAGGAGGCCTCGCGCGGCCTCGACTCGGCCCGCACGCTCGCCTGCACGACCGTCTGGCGCGACCGGGGCGTTCGCTTCGCCTCGGTCGACGAGGCCGTTGCCGGGCTTTAGCCCGGGCGGGCAGCTGCCGATGGAAAGCTTGATGCTCGGCTTCGATTTCTCGAAGTTCATGTCGGACTTCGCCCTGACGTGGCTTCCCGTCTTCTTCTTCCTGCTCATGTGCGTCGTCGTCTTCCTGCTCTGGAAGACGGTGAAGCTGATGCCCCGCGTGAAGCCGATGGAGATCACCCCCGGCTCCTCGTCTGCGGTCACGTGGGCCGACGTCGCCGGCCTCGACGAGGCGAAGGAGGAGCTCCAGGAGATCGTCGACTTCCTGCGCGATCCGGAGCGCTTCAAGGTGCTCGGCGCGCGCGTGCCGAAGGGGATCCTCTTCCACGGCCCACCGGGGACCGGCAAGACGCTCGCAGCGAAGGCGGTCGCGAACGAGTCCGGCGCTCGCTTCTACGCGCAGAGCGCGTCGGCGTTCGTCGAGATGTTCGCGGGCCTCGGCGCCGCGCGCATCCGCAAGCTCTTCGAGGAAGCACGTAAGAACGCGCCCGCGATCATCTTCATCGACGAGCTCGACGCCGTCGGCATGACCCGCACCGGGCACGGCTTCAACAGCGAGCACGACCAGACGCTCAACCAGCTGCTCGTCGAGCTCGACGGCTTCGGCGCGCGCGACCAGGTGGTCGTGATGGGCGCCTCGAACCGCCTTCAGGATCTCGACCCCGCGCTGCTCCGGCCGGGGCGCTTCGACCGCCAGATCCTGATCAACCCGCCCGACCTGAAGGGCCGCCGCGCGATCCTCGACGTCCACACGCGCGACAAGCCGCTCGGCGCCGACGTCGACCTCGAGGCCGTCGCGCGCCAGACCTCGGGCCTCACGGGCGCCGACCTCCAGAACATCTGCAACGAAGCCGCCATCTCGGCCGGTCGCAACGATCGGCCCGCCCTGATGTACGAGGACTTCGACTACGCCCTCGAGCGCGTGATCGCCGGGCTCCAGCAGCGGCGCGTCGTCAGCGACAAGGAGAAGCGCATCCTCGCCTACCACGAGGGCGGGCACGCGCTCGTCTCCCACCTCGTCGGCAACCAGCCCGAGAAGGCGACGATCATCGCGCGCGGCACCGCGCTCGGCTACGTCCTTCACCTTCCCGAAGAGGAGCGCTACCTCGAGACGAAGGAGGAGCTGCTCGACTGGATGGTGATGGCGCTCGCCGGCCGTGCCGCCGAGGAGCTCGTGTTCGGGCGCGTCACGAACGGCGCCGCGAACGACCTCGAGAAGGTGACGCAGATCGCCCGCGCGATGGTGTTCGAGTGGGGCATGGGCGAGTCCGTGACCTCGCGCACGATGCGTGCCGACAACTATGCGCTCTCCGAAGAGACGAAGCGGCTCCGCGACAGCGAGCAGGCGCTGCTCACCGACTTCGCCTACACCGAGTCGGTGCGGCTGCTCCGAATGCACCGGGCCGCGCTCGACAAGATCGCACTGGCGCTGCTCGATCAGGAGACCCTCGTGCGCGAGGAGCTGATCGAGATCTTCGCGGACGTCGTGCCCGACTCGCGCTCCTCCGATGCAGTCGGCGTCGTCCGCGCCCTCGGCGCCGACCCGACGGGGTGAGACCTCTAGCCTCATCGGCATGGGCCCGGCCGGCATCCACCACATCGGGATCGCCGTCGGCGACCTCGACGAGGCGGTTGCCACGTACGCGCGGCTCTTCGGTGCCACGGTCGAGCGTCGAGAGACGCTCGAGGCGCAAGGCGTCGAGGCCGTGTCGCTGCACGCGGGCGCTGGACGGCTCGAGCTGCTGCGCTCACTCGGCCCGGAGACGCCGGTCGGGAAGTTCCTGGCCAAGCGCGGGCCCGGCCTGCATCACGTCGCGCTCGAGGTCGACGATCTGGACGCCGAGCTGCGCCGGTTGCGCGCCGAAGGGGCCAGATTGATCGACGAAACGCCCGACTGGGCCTCTTCGGGCTGCAGGTGGCGTTCGTCCACCCGGATGCGACCGGCGGCGTTCTGGCAGAGTTGGTCGAGCGATGACGAACGGAGACCGCCTCAGAGTCGAGATCGCCTTCGACGGCAACCAGGTTTTGACCGTCGCCGTGCCGCCCGCGACGGCTGACGACCTCGACCGGGCGCTCGCCGGCGAGCAGGAGAGCTTGAGCTTCGAAGCCGAGGACGGCCGTTACACCGTCCTCGTGCGCAAGGTCGTCTACGTGAAGCGTCTTGCCCGCGAGAGCCGCGTTGGCTTCGGCGCCGCCGTCCAGTAGGCGGTTCCGACGTTAGCGGTGACCGGACCTGGGGCACCAGTACCCGTCAGATGACTGACGCAGCGACACAGAAGAAGGAGAGCGAGACGAAGCGCGTGCGCGGGCTCGTCGAGCGCGCGCAACGAGGCGACCGTGACGCGCTCGAGGAGCTGTACCTCATCCACTTCGATCGCATCTACGCGTACCTGCACGTCAGCGTGGGGAACCGCCACGACGCCGAGGACCTGACGACGCAGACGTTCGTCAGGATGCTCGAGTCGATCGGGAAGTTCCGCTGGCAGTCGGCGCCTTTCTCGGCGTGGCTCTTTCGCATCGCCCACAACCTGGCCATGGACCACTTCCGCGCGACGAAGCGGATCCAGCTCGAGGAGACGCCGCCGGAGCCGGACCCCGACGAGCACACCTCGGCGGAGCACGACGCGTTCGCGTCGATCGGCCGCAAGTCGATGCTCGAGCTGATCAACGACCTCTCGCCCGAGCAGCAACAGGTGCTGACGCTGAAGTTCGTCTTCAACTTCGCGAACGCGGAGGCAGGGACGATCCTCGGCAAGACCGAGGGCGCGATCAAGTCGCTGCAGCACCGCGCGCTCGGGACACTGCAGAAGCAGCTCGAGCGGAACGAGCAGACAGGCGAGAGCTAGCCACCGGGACCTCGCTACCCTGCGGCCGTGGCACTCGAGGTCGGCATCGTCGGCCCGTCCGGCAGCGGGAAGACGTCGCTCTTCACGGCGCTGACCAAGACGGGCGGAGGCGAGTACGGAAAGACCAACGTCGGCATGGCGCCGATCGCCGATGCGCGCCTCGAGGCGCTCGCGGAGATCGTGCACGCGAAGAAGATCACGCCGGCGACGATCCGCGTCCAGGACGTTCCCGGGGCGGGCGAAGCGCAGCTCGGGAACCTCCGCCAGGTCGATGCGCTGCTCGTCGTCCTACGGGGCTTCGGCCCGGAGGCCGACCCGGCGGGCGACCTGGAGACGTTCAAGCTCGAGCTGCTCGTCGCCGACCGGGACCATGTCGAGCGGCGGCTCGAGCGCGTCGAGAAGCAGGCGAAGTCCGGCGACGCGAAGCTGCGCGTCGAGGTCGAGGAGCTCCGCAAGGTGCTCGCCCACGTCGACGCGGGCGGCGAGCTCTCCGACTACGCGGCCGAGCTGCCGGCGGCGCTCGAGCCGCTCACGACGATGCCGCTGATCGCCGTCGAGAACGGGCCGAACGGCATCGACCTGAAGCTCGAAGCCGAGCTCGCCGAGCTTCCCGACGAGGAGGCGGCCGCCTATCGCGACGGCGGCACGAGCGCGCTCGACGAGATCGCGGGCCGCCTGCGCGATGCGCTCGACCTGATCACCTTCTTCACGGCGGGCGAGAAGGAGACGCGCGCCTGGACGCTGCGGAACGGCGAGACCGCGCTCGACGCGGCCGAGTCGATCCACTCCGACATCGCACGCGGCTTCATCCGCTGCGAGGTGATGAACTGGCAGGACCTCGTCGATGCGGGCTCGCATGCCGAGGTCGCCAAGCGCGGCAAGCAGGGCCTCGAAGGCAAGACGTACGTCGTCCGCGACGGCGACGTGCTGAACATCCGCTTCAACGTCTAGGTCCGCGGCGCCCAGGCGGGGGGCTGGTGTCAGACACCAACCAAACAGCCAACGGCTAGGCTTTGCGGCGCACGAACGCGATGAGGCTCGCGTCCAACCGCGGCTGTGTCCGCTGATGGCCTCTACCCCGCAGTTCCACTCGACGGAGGTAGAGCCATGAGCGACATCGCACTCGCAGCACTCCTTGCCCTGACGATCCTGATCGCGTCGATGATCAGCGTGGAGATCGGCCTGGCCGTCGCGCTGATCGAGCTCCTCGCGGGCGTGCTCGTCGGCAACGCGTTCAGCCTCTCCATCCCGAGCTGGCTCGCGTTCATCGGCTCGTTCGCCGGAGTGGTGCTGACGTTCCAGGCGGGGGCGGAGGTCGACGTGCCGCAGTTCCGCCGCGAATGGAGGCCGTCGCTCGCGATCGGGCTCGCCAGCTTCTTCGCGCCCTTCGCAGTCGCCGGCCTCGTGGCCTACTACGCGCTCGGCTGGAACCATCGGCAGGCCGAGATCTGCGGCCTTGCACTGTCGACGACGAGCCTCGCCGTCGTCTACGCGGTCCTCGTCGAGACCGGGCTCAACCGGGAGCTCGTAGGCAAGCGGCTGATGTCGGCGACGTTCGTGACCGACATCGCGACGGTGATCGGGCTCACGGTGCTGTTCCTGAAGCCGACGCTCTGGATCATCCCGTTCACCGCGGCGTCGCTGCTCCTGATCGTCGGGCTGCCGCGGGTCGCGCCGTGGTTCTTCGGGCGGTACGGCAACCGTGTGATCGAGCCCGAGATCAAGCTGGTGTTCGCGTCGCTCTTCCTCTTGATGTGGCTCGGCGGCCGCGCCAACTCGCAGGCGGTCCTGCCGGCGTTCGTCCTCGGCCTCGCGATGAGCCGTCACTACGCGGAGCACCGGCTCGAGCAGGAGCGCCTGCGGGTCGTCGCGTTCGCGTTCCTGACGCCGTTCTTCTTCCTCAAGGGCGGCATGAACGTCTCACTCGGTGCGCTCTGGTCGAACCTCGGCATCCTCGCGGTGCTGTTCGCCGCGAAGATGGTCCCGAAGTTGGCAGCCGTCTACCCGCTCGCCCGGCGCTATTCGGCTCCGCATGCGACGTTCACGACGCTGCTCATGTCGACCGGGCTCACATTCGGCACGATCACGTCCCTCTACGGCCTGAATGCCGGGATCATCGACCGGACGAAGTTCTCGCTGCTGATCGCCGTCGTCGTGCTCTCGGCGGTCGTGCCGACGGCGATCGCCCAACGGTGGTTCTCTCCGCAGCCGCGCGACCGCAGGCTGCTCGACGAGCCGAGGGTCTAGAGCTCTAGATGGAGATGAGGACGACGCCGGCGAGCGTGAGGGCGATGCCGGCCCTCTGCGTCGGCGCCGTCTGCTCGTGCAGCACTGCCGAGGCGAGCAGCACGGTGACGATGGGGTAGAGCGAAGCGAGCACCGCGGTGAGGCTCACGAGGCCGGTGCCCGACGAGGCGGCGAACAGGACGTTGCCGATCGTGTCGCCGATCCCGACGGCCGCGACGATCGCGAGCTCGCGCGGCCGCAGCCGGAGGCTCGGCCTCTGCACGGCGGCCGCGGCGGCGATCACGAGCAGCGCCGTCGCGCGGAAGATGAGCGAGGCCCACCAGAAGTCGGCCTTGCCGGCCGCGTGCATCGGCGGGAAGTAGAAGCCGAACCCGATCGCAGCGAGCAGTGCGAGCCCGACGCCGGCGGCGATGCGGTGCGTGCCCTCGTGACGCTCGAGCGACGCGAGCACCACGCCGACGAGCGCGCACGCGATGCCGAGGAACTGGAGCGCCGACGGGTCGTCGCCGGTCGCGATGCCGTAGACGACCGGGACGATCGCGGAGGCGCCTGCGATCGGGGCGACGACGCTGATTGCCCCGGCGGCGATGCCGCGGTAGTACGCCCACAGTCCGAGCGTGCCGGCGAATGCCGCCGGGATCGCGAGCAGCACGAGCCATTCGTCCGGCCGCTCCCCGCGCGCCGCTACGGCGATCGCGATCGCCGCGAGGCCCCCGACCTGCGCCCAGAAGAGCACGCGCAGCGCGCCGAGCGTGCGGGCGATCAGCGGCCCGACGAAGTCCGCGACGCCCCAGGCGAGGCTCGCGCCGAGCGCCAGTGCGAGCGCGTTCAATCGACTTTGCGTGTTGCTGCGACCGCGTCGAGCTGGTTCGCGTGGTACAGCACTGCCGCTTCCGCGGTTCGGGCGGCACGTGCGTCGTGATGCACGGCGACGCAGTGCAGGAGCTCGGCCTGCTGCGCGGCGTCGAGGCCCACCGCACGCTCTTCGATCAGCCGTAAGCCGAGGTGCACGTGCCCGAGGAGTCGTCCTTCGTCGGTGGCGGTGAACGCGGGGCCGCGGCCGAGCTCGAGGGTGCGGCCGACATCGTGCACAAGCGCGGCGGCGAGCAGGAGATCGGGGCGGAGGCGTGGATGCAGCTGCGAGGTCTCGCGGCAGAGCGTCGCGACGCCCACCGTGTGCTCGAGCAGCCCGCCCTGCGTACGAGTGGTGGTCGTCGGGCGTCGCCGGGTACGCACGCAGGTCGCAGCCGGCGAGCACCGCGCGCACCGTGGCGGCGAGGCCCGGATGCGAGAGCTCCGCGACCAGGAACTCGAGGAAGCCGTCCAGCTCGTCGCCGTCGCGGCGCAGGGCCGGCGTCAGCGACGCGGGGTCGACGTCCGTTGCCTCGAGCGAGCGCACGTCGAGCTGCAGGCGGTCGCGGAAGCGCTCGACGCGGCCGAGCACCCGCACCGCGTCGCCCTCGGCAAAGCGGCCGTCGAGCAGCTCGACGTCGTTCCAGACGCGCGCCTCGATGCGGCCCGTCGAGTCGACGAGCTCGAGTGCGAGGTACGACGCTCCCGACTTCGTCCGCAGCTTGCGCTTCGTCTTCACGGCGTAGACGGCCTCGACGACCCGGTCTTCCGCAAGCTCCGCGATCGTCACCGGCGCCAGTCTACGGCCGCATCCAGACACGGAAGCCGTTCTCCGCTCGCGCCTCGGCGACCTCGTCGAGGACGGCCGTCGGCAGCCTTCCGGCGCCAGCCGAACGCCCCGCCGAGATCGGCCGCGGTCAGCTCGCCGGCCGACTGCGAGCACGACGCGGGCGAGCTCCTGCCGGGCGGTTTCCTGCGGTGGGAGAGTGCGTGGCAGCGGCCACTTGCGCGCGACGAGATCGTGCGCGATCGCGCCCCAGGCCCCGCCGTCCTCGACGAGGTGCGAGCTCGTGAGGAGGAGCCGCCGGTGGAGCGCAGCGATGCTCTTGTCGACCTCCTTCTTCTCGGCACCGAGAAGCCCGCGCAGCTGCGCACCGGTCAGCGGCCCTTCGGAGCCCACGGCCTCGACGATCCCGCGCTCGAGCCCTTCCGGCTCCATGGCGTCGGTTGCGGCGAGGAGCGTGGGCACGAGCCGCGGCGACACGCAGGCGACCACGCGGGCGGCGTGCTTGCCGACGCACACGAGCCCGCGTGCGGGCAGGTCGTCCTTCGCCCCCCAGAGGAAGCCCATCTCCTTCGTCCAGCCGATGAACCTGCCGTCGGCATCGCGCATCGCCCAGTTCTCCTCGGGGCTGCCGTTCACCTGTTCCCAGAGCGAGGGCAGCACGACGTCGGCCTTGGGGAAGAGCAGGGCGAGGCCGACGCGATCGACCCACGCCGCGGCCTGTTCGAGGGTACGGACGCGTGCCATCCGAACCAGACTAGGCTGACGGCGTGCCGACCGTAAAGCCGTTTCGCGCCCTCCGCTACGACTCGGCGGTCGCCGGCCCGCTCGACGCGCTGGTCGCGCCGCCCTACGACGTGCTCTCGGAGCACGAGCGCGCTGGAGTACCTCGCCCGCAGCCCGTACAACATCGTCCACCTGACCCTCCCGGACTCAGCGGACGAGGCAGGCCGCGACCTCCAGGCCTGGCGGGCTGCGGGCGTGCTCACCCGCGCGGACGGGGCCTACTGGTGGGTCGCCCAGGACTACACCGGTCCCGACGGCGTCGGGCCGCACCCGCGAGGGCTTCGCCGCCTCGGTGGAGGCGGCGCCGTACGAGGCGGGCCAGGTGCTGCCGCACGAGCGCACCCACGCCGGGCCGAAGGAAGACCGCCTGCGGCTGCTTCGGGCGACGCGGACGCAGCTGGAGCCGATCTTCCTGCTCTACGACGGCGAGCCGCCGTTCTCGCGCCCGGCGGGCGAGCCCGTCATGGACGTCAAGGACGGCGGCGTCCGCACTCGTGTGTGGCCGATCGCTGCGGGCGATGTGGCGATCGACACGCCGCTCCTGATCGCCGACGGCCACCACCGCTACGAGACCGCCGTCGCCTTTCGCGAAGAGGAGCCGGCTGCCACGCACACGTTCGCAATTCTCGTGTCCGCGCGGGCACCGGGGCTCGAGATCTTCCCGACCCATCGCGTCGTTCAGCACCTCGGAGACGTGCCCGGCGAGGAGGTCGATGCGCCGGGGCCCGGCGTCACGCTCTACCGCGACGGGCGGTACATCAGCGTCGCAACCGGCGACGACTTCGGCCCACGCGTCGTCGAGTCGTTCGAGCCCGACGGTGTCTCGTACACCGCATACGCCGGCGAGGCGATCGCCGCCGTCGACCGGGGCGAGGCAGCGGCCGCGTTCCTGCTCCAGCCGGTGACGGTCGAGCAGGTCGCATCCTTCGCCCGCGAGGGCGAGACGATGCCGCAGAAGTCGACGTTCTTCTTCCCGAAGCTCACTTCCGGCCTGCTGCTGTATCCGGTCGGCCCGCAGTGACCGCCCCGGACTGGCTGGCGCTCTGTCGCGGCTCCCGGGATGACGTGCGCGCGGTGCTGGAGTCGATGCCGGGCCGCGCGCAGCGGGAGCCGGTCGTCGGGGACGGCGAAGGCGGCGACGACACGACGGCGATCGACGCGGCAGCGGAAGCGGTGATCCTGGCGCGGTTCCGCGGCGAGGACGTGCGCATCGTCAGCGAGGAAGCGGGGCTGGAAGGAGACGGCCGCTGGACGATCGTCGTCGACCCGATCGACGGCTCGCTCAACGCGAAACGCGGCATTCCGTTCTTCTCCATCTCGATCGCGGTCGCCGACGGCGACACGATGGACGACGTCGTCTTCGGCTACGTCTACGACTTCGGCGCGAACGAGGAGTGGACGGCGACGCGCGGCGGCGGCGCATTCCTCGACGGCTTGCCGATCACCGAGCGGCCGAAGGACGAGCTGGAGATCCTGGCGTTCGAGGCGACGACCACGGCCTACGTCTCCGAGAACGCAGCGCGTTTCGACGGGGTCGCCCACCGCCTGCGTGTGATGGGATCGCTCGCGATCTCGCTCTGCCAGCTCGCCTCCGGCCGCCTGGACGGCGTCGTCTCGCTGAAGGACGCGCGCTCGGTCGACATCGCAGCCGCCCAGCTGCTCGTTCGGGAACGCGGCTTCGCGATCGAGCTGGCCGACGCCCCGCCGTTCGGCTGGCGCCGCTCGATCTCGAGGGGCGTTCACGCGTCGCCGCGGCCGGGACGGACGCCCTGTGCGCACGGCTCGCCGCCGCGCTGATCGGCTCAGGCAGCCGCCACTGAGGCCGGCACGCTCGGCGCGGCGTCGAGCAGCTCGCGGACCTTCGCCACGAGCTCGGCGTTCGCGAACGGCTTGCGCAGGAACGCCTGTCGACGGGTCGGCGAGCTCGGTCGGGTCGAGGACATCGTCCGTGTAGCCGGACATGTAGAGCACCCTCAGCCCGGCGATTCGGTTGCGCAGGAGCGCGCTGAGCTCGGGCCCGCTCAGTCCGGGCATGACGACGTCGGTGAGCAGGAGGTCGAACGCGGCACTGCCCTCGGCGATCTCGAGGGCCTCGTGGCCTCCGGCGGCTGCTTACGACGTCGAAGCCCGCTGCGAGGAGCACGTCCCGGGTGAGGTCGCGCACGACATCGCGGTCCTCGACGACGAGCACGCGCTCGCTGCCGCCCGGCGCCGGCAGCTCCTCGGCGGGAGTGTCGACGACGGCGACCGCAGCGTCGCCGGCCGCAGCCGGCAGGATCGCCTCGACGGTCGTCCCGTGCCCGAGCCGCGAGGAGATCGAGAGCCTGCCCCCGAGGGCGTCGACGACGCCGTAGGCGACCGCGAGTCCGAGGCCCGTGCCCTCGCCCTCCGGCTTGGTCGTGAAGAACGGTTCGAAGGCGCGCGACTTCACGATGTCGCTCATCCCGCAGCCGGTGTCGCGGACGCGCAGGATGACGGACTCGCCGATCGCGGCCGTCTGAATCGTGAGCGTGCCGCCGCTCGGCCATCGCATCGCGCGCGTTCAGCGCCAGGTTCAGCACGACCTGCTTCAGCTGGGCGAGATCGCCCAGGACGGGCGGGAGCATCTCTGCCAGTTCGAGCTGCACCACCACGTCCTCGCGCACGAGCCGGTCGAGCAGGCCGGCCGCTGCATGGACGACGTCGTTCAGATCGACCAGGCGCCGCTCGATCACGTTGTGGCGCCTGAAGGAGAGGAGGCTGCGACGTGAGGCTCGCAGCCTCCGCGGCGGCCGTCTTGATGCCTTCGAGCCAGCGGGTCTGCGCGCCGTCGGTGTGCGCCGAGGCCGAGGCGAGCTCGGCGTAGCCCGAGATCGCCGTGAGCAGGTTGTTGAAGTCGTGCGCGATCCCGCCGGCGAACTGGCCGAGCGCGTCCATCTTCTGCGTCTGCAGGAGCTGCTCTTCGAGTTGCTTCTGCTTGGTGATGTCGAGCAGGAAGCCGCGGACGAAGGTTCCGGCGTCGTTCTCGACGATGGTGCTCTGGTCGCGAACCCAGACGTAGTCGCCGTTCGCGTGGCGGAGCCGGTATTCGTGGGCGTGCTCCCCTCCGTTCGCGTTCGCGTCGACCGTGCCGCCCATCACCCGCTCGAAATCGTCTGCGTGCAGGAGCTCCTCGAAGAAGTGCCTGTCCACCGTCCAGGCCGCGAGGTCCCAGCCGAGCAGCTCCACGATCTGCGGGCTCGTATAGACGTTCGTGGTCGTCGCGCCGTCGATCCGGTCGACGTAGGAGACGAGCGGCAGCGCCTCGATCAGGTCGCGGTAGCTGTCTTGCGCCTCGTCGCGGGCACGCTCGGCGCCCTTGCGCTCGGTGATGTCGTCGTACACCACGAGGAAACCGCCCTGTGGGCCGAGCTCGCCGTCGAGCAGCGACGTGAAGACGCTCAGCTCGAGCACGGATCCGTCGGCGGCACGGCGCCGCACCTCGACGTCCTTCAGCATCTCGCCGCGCAGGATCCTCCCGTGCAACTCGTCGGATCCGGGCTTCTCGTCCGGGGGGACGATCGGGTTCGGCTTTCCGAAGACGTCCTCTGCCTTCCACCCGAAGAGCGACTCGGCAGTGCGATTCCACGTCACCACCCGGGCGTCGCCGTCGAAGGCGATCGTCGCGAGCGGGAGCGCGTCGATCAGTCGTGCGAGCCGCTCGCGGTCGCGGACGACGAGACGCTCCGCCCGGTTGCGCCAGGTCGCATAGCCGACGAAGAGACAGGTGAGGACTGCGAGCAGGGGGACCCTGACGAGGTCGAGGGTGGCAAGGTCGCCGGAGCTCGAGAGGCGGATGCTGACTCCCGTGCCGACCAGCGTCACGACCGTCAGCCGCGCGATCGTCGAGCGACCGTCGATCCGAACGTATGCGCGGGCTGCGACTGCGATGTACGCCAGCTGGAGCCACGGTGTCAGCTCCTCGGTCGACCAGAGCGCGATCAGGCATCCCGCCAGGGCGAGGTCGAGCAGAGCGCGCGCGGGAGCCGCGAGCCGGGTCCCGCAAACGGTTCACAAGAAGGACATCGGGATTTGGAGCGTCACGCGGCATCCCCGGAACGGCGTAGCCCGATCACCCGTTCGCTAGCCTGGGCCTGTGCCCACCCGCGACGAGATCCTGGCAGCGCTCGCGCTCGTGATCGATCCCGAGCTCCGCAAGCCGGTCACCGAGCTCGACATGGTCCGGGAGATCGGGATCGACGGCGGCAACGTCGAGGTCACGATCGCGCTGACGGTCGCCGGGTGCCCGCTCCGATCGAGCTTCGAGGACCAGGTCGCGCGTCAGGTCGGAGGGCTCTCGAGCGTCGCATCGGTGACGCTGCGTTTCGACGTCATGACGCCCGACGAGCGAGCGGCACTGACGACGAAGCTCCGTGGCGGCAGCGAGCCCAAGGGCGTGCAGCTGCCCGCGACGACGCGTGTCATCGCGGTCGCCTCCGGCAAGGGCGGGGTCGGCAAGTCGTCTCTCACGGTCAACCTGGCAGCGGCGCTCGCGTCGTTCGGGCGCGAGGTCGGAGTGCTCGACGCCGATATCTACGGGCACTCGATCCCGCACATGCTCGGGATCCACCAGAAACCGGTCGTCGTCGACAAGATGATCGTCCCGCCCGTCGCGCACGACCTCAAGCTGATGTCGATCGGGTTCTTCCTCGACGACAACCAGCCGGTGATGTGGCGCGGGCCGATGCTGCACCGCGCCCTCGAGCAGTTCCTGCAGGACGTGCACTGGGGTGAGATCGACGTGCTCGTCGTCGACATGCCTCCCGGCACCGGCGACGTCTCGATCTCACTCGGCCAGCTGCTGCCGCGCGCCGAAGCCGTGATCGTGACGACGCCGCAGCCGCTCGCGCAAGAGGTCGCGTCGCGCGCGGCGACGATGGCGCAGAAGACGGGCATGCGCGTCGTCGGCGTGATCGAGAACATGACGTCTGAGGTGTTCGGCTCCGGCGGCGGCGAGCGGCTCGCGGCCGAGCTCGGCGTTCCGATGCTCGGCCGGGTGCCGCTCGACCCATCTGTGCGCGCCTCGAGTGACGCCGGCGTGCCGCTCGTCGTCAGCGACCCGGACTCGGAGCCCGCACAGGCGATCTTCGAGCTCGCGCGCCTGATCGACGAGAGCCGTGCGGGTGGGTTCACCCGCACGCTCCCCCTGGTCTCCTAGGGCTCGATGGCCGCGGCGGCGTTCTTCGATCTCGACCGGACGCTCATCCGTCGCTCGTCGGTGCTCGCCCTGGCCGGCACGTTCCGCGAGCAAGGGCTGATCTCGCGCGTCGAGCTGCTGAAGTCCGCGTGCTTGCAGCTGCGCTTCGCGGCCCGCGGCGTGAGCGCCGAGCGGGTGCGCTCCGCCGCCGAGGACGGGATGCGCATCCTCGACGGCTTTCCGGTCGAGAGGCTGCAGCACGTGGTCGCCGGCGCCATGGAGACGGTGCTGCGACCGCTCGTGTACGCGGAGCCGCTGCGGCTCGTTCAGCAGCACCGCGAGCGGGGCGAGCGCGTCTACATCGTCTCGGCGACGCTCCAGGAGATCGTGCAGGACGTCGCCGACGATCTCGGTTTCGACGGCGCGATCGGCTCGACGTGCGAGATCGTCGACGGGATCTACACCGGCCGCTCGGTGCGTGCGGCCCACGGCGAGGGCAAGGCGCAGGCGGTGCGCGAGCTCGCCGCGGCCGAGGGGATCGATCTCGCCGAGAGCACCGCGTACTCGGACTCGCACACCGACGTGCCGTTCCTGGAGGCGGTCGGGCATCCGGTGGCGGTCAATCCGGACAAGGCGCTGCGTCGCGAGGCGCGCGAGCGCGGGTGGCCCGTGCTCGAGTTCTCGGAGCGGCTCGTCCCGCGTCGCGCCCGTGTACGGCCGTTCTGGCCCGTCGCGCTCGTGGCCGTGGCGCTCGTTGCGGGGCTCTGGGGGGCGGTGCGGCGCCGTGGAGCCTGAGGAGGCGCGTCCGCGTCTCGCAGCGCTCGGTTTCCGGCCCGAGGACGTCGAGACGCTCGCCGCCCACTTTCTCGACGCGGAGCGCCGCGGCCAGGTGGGGCACGGTCTGTCCCGCATCGAGTGGCTCGAGAGCTGGGAGACGCTTCCCCTCGACGCCCGTCCAAGGCGCATCGTCTCGGAGCCGGGGTACGAGCGGTGGGACGGCGACGGTGCGCTCGGCTATCTGACGCTCGCGGCCGCTGTCGCCTCGCAGCTCGCCGAGCCGCCCGAGCGGGCGCGCGTCGTCGTCTGCGCGCGCACGTTCCCCACGGGGTCGCTCGGCTACTGGGTGCGGCTACTTGCCGACGGAGGTCTCGTCGCGCTCCTGACCGCGACCTCGCCGCGGCGCCTCGGGCCGCCGGACGGCGGCCCCGTGCTCGCCGGGACGAACCCGCTCGCGATCGCCGTTCCATCGTCGGACGGCCGCCCGGTCGTCGCCGACGTGTCGATGGGCGCGGTCACCCACGGCGACGTGCTCGCCGGCCGGGCGCGCCCCGAGGAGCTCGTGCCGTTCGGCGGGCCGCAGGCCCACAAGGCATTCGCCCTCGCGGTCGGGCTCCAGCTCGTCGTCGACGCGCTGAGCCCCGAGGACGGCTTTGGCGCCGTGCTCGTCGTCGCCCGGCCGGAAGCCGATCCGGTGCCGGCCCTCCGCAGGCTGGCCGCGGGCGCGCGGCTCCCCGGCGACACGGGTCGGGCTTAGCGCGCGGTGGTGGTGATGATGGCGTCTGACACCCGCCTGCGCTACGAGGCCGTAGCGCAGTGCGCAAAGGTGTCAGACACCACCACGAGCGCGGCTAGGCGGGGAAGCCGGGCTCGCGGCGGATCGCGGCGAAGTCGGGGTCCCGGCGGGCGTGGTCGCCCCACTTCGGCTCGAGCGCGACCGCGCGCTTCAAGCGCAGCAGCGCGTCGAGGTGGCGGCCCGCCAGCGCTTCCATGCACGCGAGGTTGTAGAGGAGCGCCGGATGATCGGGCCGCTCCACGAGCGCCTCCTCGTGGATCGCGATCGCATCGCCCCAGCGCCCCTCCTGCGCGGCGGGAACGGCTGCGAACATCGCCTCCCAGGCGGAGACGGTGTGGGGCTCACCCGGCTTGCCGCCGACCGCGAGGACCGCCGTCTCCGGGTCGAGCGCGACAGCGCCTCGCCTGAGCGACGGGTCGCGGATGAAGACCAGCTCGCCGGCGCCGAGCTCGACATCGTTGCCGTCGACCGTGAAGCGCGCTCGCCCGCGCAGAACGAGATAGATCTCCTCGTGCCCGAGCTGGTCCTCCGTGTGCTCCTCGACGATCGGCCCTCCAACCTCGCGCGCGCTGTACGCGTTGACGCCGAACCCACGGATCCCGAAGCGCCGGCGGACCGGCAGCCAGACGAAGCCGTCGGGCATCTCGATCCGGTCGAGCTCGTCGATGTGCGCAACGGCCGCGCCGGTCTCGCTCAACGCCGGCGCAGCTCCTCGAGCACCACCGGGTCGATCTGCGCCGCGCCGTCGACACGCTCTTCGAGGTTCTCCGTGCCGGCCCAGGCACCGAGCGCCGTCTCCAGCTCACCGGAGTAGCCGAGCTTCGCGAGCCTCTCGACGACCTCGGCCCGCAGCTCGTCGTCGACCTCGAGCCACTGCGCGCGCGGCGTCTTGCCGAAGAGCAGGTCGTGCATCTCGTACAGCCGCCCGAGCTCGGTGACGGGCCGCTCGTGATCGTCGACCCGGAGGTCGACGAGGACGTCGCTGAGGCTCGCGTAGCCGCCGTCCCGCTCGACTACGAGGAGCGCGGCCGACTGCTGGCCGCGGCGGTCGCCGCCCGCGGACTGCGCCGCCGCGAGGCATGCGATCAACCGTGCGGCGAGCGGCAGCCCTTCGCCGGCCGTGAACGTCGCGGCGAGCGCGGCCACCGTCTGCTCGCTCACCAGGATGTTCCCCTGCGCGGCGAAGCACGGCCCGGCGATCCCGCCGGCCCACGTCATGCACTCCGCGCCCGTGTACGTCGCGCTCCCGCCTTTCGCGTCGACGACGCCGAGCTGGCGATGTTCGCGGCCGTCGTCGGCGGAGGTGAGGCGCTCGACCACGGCGGTTGCGTCGAGGCCTTCCCGCAGCAGCGCGAGCCCGTCGGGGCCGTAGCGCGGATTCGCGTAGGCCTGGGTCGCGACGGCGCCGACGTGCGGCTCGGCCCACGGCACGACCGAGCCGACGGCGAGGAACTTCGACTGCGTCGCGACTCCCCAGTGCCCGGCGTCGAGATCGCACGCGGCGATCGAGTAGGTGGCGATGAGCGGCTCAGCCATACGTCAGCTCCGTCAGGTCGAGCTCGAGCAGCGACTCGTCCGTGACGAGCGCCGCCGCGACCTCGGGCCGCGCGAGCGCGGCCTTCACCTCGTCGGCGTTGTGCGCGCGGATGACCACCGGTCGCCCCTCTGCGTGCGCGCTGCTCAACGCTTCGAGGTCGAGGTGCTCGAGCAGGAGCGCATCGTCGAGCGCGAGCTCGCCTTCGAGCGCGATCTCGGGGACGCGCCGCCCCGTCGCGCCGAACCACCGCTCTCTCATAGGTCGATCGTGTCCCCCGGCTCGAGCTTCTCGACCTGCGCGCTCGTCAGCTCGGCGAGCGCATCGGGTGTCCCCGTCAGCAGGCCGAAGGTGCCCCAGTGCGACGGCACGCAGCGCGGGTTGCCGAGCAGCTCGAGCGCGAGCGCGGCCTGGTCGGGGCCCATCGTGAACCAGTCTCCGATCGGGAGCACCGCCACGTCCGGCTCGTACAGGCGCGCGATCAGCTGCATGTCGCCGAAGACGCACGTGTCGCCGGCGAAGTAGATCGAGGTCCCGTCGAAGCGGATGACGAGGCCGCACGACTCGCCCAGATACTCGCCCTGGTCGGAGCTCGACGAGTGGGCGGCGTCGGTGAGCGTGAACTTGACCCCGTCGATCTCCTGCGTCCCGCCCTTGTTGATGCCGGGCAGGTCGCCGACGTTCGCGCCCTGGCCGCCGAGCCAGCCTTTCACCTCGACCTGGGCGACGACCTGCGCCTCCGGGAACGACTTCGAGAGCCCTACGGCGTCCCCGACATGGTCGGAATGACCGTGTGTGACGGCGATGATGTCCACGCGCTCGGGCTGCTTCTCCGAGTCCGGTGTCTTCGGGTTCGACTGGAGGAACGGATCGACGTAGATCCGCGTGCCGGTGTCGGTATCGATGCGGAACGCGGCATGACCGAGCCAGGTGAGCGTTGCCATGTGACTCCTTTCGCCCTCGGGGATCGATGCGAGCATAGAAGGACCGTCCGGCCCGAGCGCGAATCTTCGCGTCATGGGACGTCGTGTGCTTCCGGCTCTGCTCGCGGTCATCGCCGCGACGGCCGACAGCCACGGCGCGCACGGGCTCGCGTTCGACGCACTGCTCGCGGCGATCCCGTTCGCCGCCGTTTCCGCGCTCGAGGTGTTCGGCGCCTACCTGGAGGATCGCGAGAACACGGTCGGCGGCCTGCAGGCGCTGCTCTGGACGCTTGCCCTCGGGCTTCTCGTGCTCTCGTGCGCCGCGCGCTCCCCGGCGACGCAGGCGGGGACGATGCCGCCGCTCGGCTGGTCGGCCCTCGTCGCCTGCCTCGGCGTCTTCGCGATCAAGCTCTCGGTTGCCGCCGTCCCGGTCCTGCGGCGGCTCACGGTCCCGCGCACCGCCAAGCCGTAGCCCCGGCCGCGGCTCAGATCGGCAACGCGCGAGCGGCGCTGGTGGCGACGTCGATGAGCGGCTGCACGGCGAAGAACGACCCGACCGTGACGACGAGGCAGATTGCGACTGCGGCCCCGAGCACCAGCTCTCGCGGGGGCGAGCCCCCGGCCGGGGCAAGCTGCAGCTCGGCCGCGTCGCGGAAGTACATCGCGCGGACGACACCGAGGTAGTAGTACGCGGAGATCATCGTCGCGATCACTCCGGCGACGATCAGCCACCACATCCCGCTGTCGTAGGCCGCGGCGAAGACGTAGAACTTGCCGATGAAGCCGCCGGTCAGCGGAAAGCCGAGGAAGCCGAGCATGAACACCCACATCGCGACGCCGAGGAACGGTCGTTCCCAGCCGAAGCCGGCGAGATTCTCGAGCGTCACGGGGACACCGAGCTCGCGCTCGCGCGCCGCGACGATCGCAAACGAGCCGAGTGACATCGCCGCGTAGGGGACGACGTAGAAGGCGAGCGCGCGGGCGCCGAGCTGGCTCGCGGCTGCGACCGCGATCAGCATGAAGCCGGCGTGCGAGACGGACGAGTACGCGAGGATCCGCTTCACGTTTCGCTGCACGAGGGCGGCGATGTTCCCCCACGCGAGGGAGATGCACGCGATCACTGCGATCGCGTAGCGCCAGAGGCTCTGGTCGTGCGGGAACGCCGTCGCGAGCACGCGATACGTGACGAAGAGCGCGGCCACCTTCGTCGCCGACGACATGAACGCGGTCACCGGCGTGGGCGCGCCCTGGTAGGCGTCGGGCGTCCACATGTGGAACGGCGCCGCCGACGCCTTGAACGCCAGGCCCGCGATGATCATCGCGAGGCCGACGACGAGCATGGCGTCGTGCCCGTGGCCGGCGGCGGCGATCTTGTCGAAGCTGAGCTGCCCGGTCTCGCCGTAGACGAGCGCCGAGCCGAAGAGGAGCGTGGCCGAGCCGACGGCGCCGACGATCAGGTACTTCAGCCCTGCCTCGAGCGACCCGATCAGGTCGATGTCGATCGCGCACATGACGTAGAGGGCGATCGAGAACCACTCGAGCCCGAGGAAGAGCGTCATCAGGTTCGAGGCCTGAACGAAGAAGAGCATTCCAGCGCCCGCCGCGGTGAGCAGCGCGTAGTACTCGGCGACGTGCTCCTCACGCCACCGTTCGCGCGCCGAGATGAGCACCGTGACGGCGCCGCTCGCCGCGATCAGCACCTGTGCGTAGGCGGCCCACCTGTCGCGGAACATCGCGTCGTGCACGACGGTCGACACCTGCGGGCTCTTGTCGTCGAGGAGCACCGCCCACACGATCGCCGCGACGAAGCCGGCGAACGCGACCGTGGCCGCGACGACCGCGCGCGGCTTGCGCGGCACGAACACCGCGATCATCAGCAACGCGCCGGCGGCAGCCAGGAGCGACAGCGACGGCGCGAGCGCGAACCAGTCGACGTGCGGCTTCTGGATCACTTGCCGAGCCCCTGGAGCAATGCTCGTACTGAGCGTGGTTGCCCCCGAAGGCGTGCCCCGAGATCATGTTCGGCCAGGCCGAGAGCCCGATCAGGCAGAGGACGAGCGGGACGACGATCGCGAGCTCGCCGCGGCGCAGGTCGAGCGCCGAGTCCGGCACGGCGGGCCCGACGTCCCGGTGCAGCACGGCCGAGATCAGGCGGAGGGCGTACATCGCCGCCAGCACCATCGCCCCGGCGCCGATCGCTGCCCAGGCCCAGCCCTGGTCGAGGACGCCGGCGAGGATCAGGAACTCACCCGCGAACGAGGTCGAGAGCGGCACCGCGAGCGCGATGATCCCGATCGTCATGAGCACGGTTGCGAGCGCGGGCCGCCCGCGCGCCATCCCGCCGAGCTTGGCCAGCTCCCCGGTGGCCGTGCGCCGCTCGACCATCCCGGCGACGAGGAACAGCGACGCCGAGATGAGGCCATGGTTGACCATCTGCAGCACGGCTCCGTCGAAGCCGAGGTCGTTCGCCGCCAACAGCCCGAGCACGATCAATCCGGACTGCGCGAGCGACGAGTACAGGACGACGCCCCGGAAGTCGGGCGCACGGAAGGCGAGCAGCGAGCCATAGACGAGTGAGATCGCAGCGAGGACGAGCAGCACCACGCGCCAGTCGTCGACGACCGACGGGAACTTCGCGATCGCGATCCGCAGGAGGCCGTAGAGGCCCGCTTTCGAGACCACGCCGGAGAGCAGCGCCGACACCTCGGGCGGTGACTCGCGGTAGGCGCCAGGGAGCCAGCCGTGGAACGGGAAGAGCGGCGCCTTGATCGCGAACGCGATCACGAAGCCCAGGAAGAGCCACGTCGAGTTGCTCGGCCCCATGCGCGTCAGGTCGAACGTGCCCTGCTGGAGGCCGTACACGATGATCGCCGCGAGCATCAGCAGCGAGCCGACGACCGTATAGATGACGAACGTCAGCGTCGCACGCATGCGGTCGGCGCCGCCCCAGACGCCGATCAGGACGTAGAGCGGGATCAGCATCGCCTCGAAGAACGCGTAGAAGAGCACGCAGGTCCTGCGCGGTGAAGACGCCGACGATCGCGCCGGTGGTGAACAGCATCAGCGCGAAGTAGGCGCGCGCCCGCTCGCGGCCGGCCCACCAGCCGTAGATCGTGCACGCGGCCATCACGACGACGGTCATGCCGACGAGCCAGAGGGAGAACGCGTACTGGCCGACGTGGTAGCTCACGTTCAGGTCGCTGAACCAGAAACGGTCCTGGGCGAACTGCAGTGATGGCGAGCCGAAGTCGAACTTGCCGGCCGCCGTGATCCAGAAGCCGACCTCGACGAGCGAGACGAGCGCGGCGAGCGAGCCCAGCCAGTAGCTCGGGAGCGGCGCGAGCGCGATCACGATCCCGCCGGCGATCGGCAGGAAGATCAGGATCGTCGTCAGCCAGTCCTGCATCAGCGGGTCGCCAGGAAGACGACGGCGAGGACTGCGACTCCGCCCGCGAGCGCGAGCGCGTAGGAGCGAACGAGGCCGTTCTGAACGCGGCCGAGGTCACGCGAGCCGAGGCCCACGCTGCTCGTGAGCGCGCTCAGCGACCCGGCGATCAGCGGCTGCTCGACGAAGGCGTAGAGGCCGCGCGCGGTGAGGTCGGCCGTGCGGTACCAGACGAGGTCGTAGAGCTCGTCCCAGTAGAACTTGTGCACGAAGAGCGGCACCGCCTGTGGCGCTTTCACCCGCTTCGCCGAGTAGATCGCCCACGCGACCGCGATCCCCGCGAGGCCCAGGGACATTGCGACGCCGGACGAGAGCCACTCCTGTGTGTTCGAGGCGATGGCGAACGGCGCGGCAACCGGCTCGAGCCACCTCGTCAGCGGCTCCCACAGCGGGGCGAACTGGATGAACCCGGCGACCGCCGAGAGCACGGCGAGCACACCTACCGTCCAGCGCATCGACAGCGGCCCTTCCTGGCCGTGGTGCGCGTGGTAGTGCTCGCGCGCGAATGCGGACGGCTCCCCGGTGAAGACGATGAAGAAGAGCCGGAAGGCGTACAGGCCGGTGAGGAACGTGCCGACCATCCCGACCACCCAGATCACCGTGCCGTACCAGCCCCGGTCGAGCGCGGCGGCGAGGATCGGGTCCTTCGAGAAAAAGCCTGCGAACGGGAAGATGCCCACGAGCGCGAGCGAGCCGATCAGGAAGACGAGCTTCGTCTTCGGCATCAGCGTTCCCGATGCCCGCAAGCTTGCGGATGTCCTGCTCGCCGGTCACGGCGTGGATGGCGATGCCGGCAGCGAGGAAGAGCAGCGCCTTGAAGAAGGCATGCGTCATCAGATGGAACATCGCGTTCGGATACGCGCCGAGACCCGCGCCGACGAACATGTAGCCGATCTGCGACATCGTCGAGTATGCGATCACCTTCTTGATGTCGGTCTGCACGAGCGCGATCAGCCCGGCCATGATGATCGTCGCCGCGCCCAGCCCTGCGGCGAGGTCCTGGATCACGTACGCGTTCTCGAACAGTGGATGCGTGCGCACGATCAGGTAGACGCCCGCGGTCACCATCGTCGCGGCGTGGATGAGGGCGCTCACCGGCGTCGGCCCTTCCATCGCATCGGGCAGCCACGTGTGGAGCGGGATCTGCGCCGACTTTGCGAGCGCGCCGCCGAGCAGCCCGAGCGCGATCAGATTCGCGACCGCGCCGCCGTGCGGTGCGGACGCGAAGACGCCTGCGAAGTCGAGCTGGCCGGTGTGCTGGATCAGCAGGAAGAGTGCGAGGGCCATCGTCGCGTCGCCGAACGCGTTCATGATGAATGCCTTCTTCGCCGCCGCGATCGCGGCGGGCCGCTCCTGGTAGAAGCCGATCAGCAGGTAGCTCGAGAGGCCGACCATGCCCCAGCCGGCCAGCAGGAGCAGGAGGTTGCCGCTTTCGACGAGCAGCAGCATCGAGAAGACGAAGAGCGAGATGTACGCGAAGTAGCGGCGCTCCTCGTTCTCCCCGTCCATGTAGCCGACCGAGTACGCGATGATCAGGCTGCCGACGCCGGAGACGATCAGCATCATCATCACGCTCAGCTGGTCTCCGAGCATCGTGAGGCCGAAGTGGTACGGCCCGGCACTGAGCCACGTCCACGAGGTCGTGATGTGGGCGCGGCTGTCGGCCGGCTCGCCGAGCATCTTGACGAACACGAAGACGGCGGCGGCGAACGAGCCCATCGTCGTGACCGTCGAGACGTAGCCCGCGAGGCGACGCGAGATCCGGTTGCCCATGATCGTGATCACGATCGTCGAGGCAAGCGGCAGCAGCAGGCAGATCCAGACGGCGGCCTTCAACGCACTACCCCCGCAGTGTCCGCAGCTTGTCGACGTCGAGCTCGAGGTTGCGGCGGCCCATCGCGACGATCAGGCCGAGGCCGACGACGACCTCGGAGGCGGCGACTGCCATCACGGAGATCGCAAAGATCTGGCCGTCCTCCTGGCCGTGCAGCCGTGCGAACGCGATCAACAGCAGGTTCGCCGAGTTGAGCATGATCTCGACCGAGAGGAGGATGATCAGCGGTGAGCGGCGGAGCATCACGCCGAGCGCGCCGGTCGCGAAGAGCAGCGCCGCCAGGATGACGTACCAGCGGATGTCAGGCCCGTGCATCGCCGTCCGCAGGAGTTTCGAAGGTTCTTGCGTGGGCCCCGAGGACGACGCCGCCGACCGCCGCGACGAGGAGCACGATCGAGGTGACCTCGAACGCGATCAGGTGGTCGGTGAGAAACAGGCGGCCGATCGCCTCCGGGGACCCGAAGCTGCGCCCGACCGGGCGGGCGGTCGAGAGGAAGCCGCCGGCCTTCAGGCCGACGACGACGATCACCTCGGCGAGGATCGCCCCGCCTGCAAGCACCGCCCCGACGACCTGCCACGTCGGCCCGCCCGACCACGGTGAGTCCTCGCTGCGATCGCCGAGGTAGGCGATCACGAACAGGAACATCACCATCACCGCGCCGCCGTAGACGAGCACCTGGCCGGCCGCGACGAACTCGCCCGAGAGAAGCAGGTACAGGACGGCCAGGCTCGCCAGGTTGCCGATCAGCGCGAGCGCCGAGTAGAAGGGGTTGCGGAACGACACGACGGCGAGCGCGCTCGACAGGCAGCCGAACGCGGCCCCGAACCAGACGACCCACGCCAGGAAATTCGCCACTAGCTGTGGCCTTCGTAGTAGGGGATCGGCGTGTCGTACAGGGCGGCGTCCTGGACCGGCACGCGCTTCAGCGGCGGGGCGAGCAGCATGTCCTTCGTGTAGATCAGATCGTCGCGGTTGTGCTCGGAGATCTCGAAGTCGTTGCCGAGCGTGATCGCGTCGAACGGGCACGCGAGCTCGCAGTAGCCGCAGAAGATGCAGCGCGACAGGTTGATCTCGTAGATGCGCGCGTAGCGCTCGCCGGGGGAGACCCGGTTCTCCGGGGTGTTCTCCGCAGGGACGACGCGAATGCAGTCGGCGGGGCACGCTGCAGCGCAGAGCGAGCAGCCGACGCACTTCTCGAGCCCGTTCTCGTGACGGTGCAAACGGTGCCTGCCGCGATAGCGTGGGTACACCGGCCGCTTGTACTCCGGGTACTGCTGCGTGATCGGCTTTCTGAAAACCTGCTTCAGCGTGACGCCGAAGCCCTTCAAGGTGTTCGGGACGACGAAGCTCATTTCACGAGCACCACCAGGAATGCGGTCACGAGTGCGTTGACGGTCGCGACGGGCAGGAGGATCTTCCACCCGAACCGCATCAGTTGGTCGTAGCGCAGGCGCGGTTGCGTCGCGCGCAGCCAGATGAAGACCGCGATCAGCGTGAACAGCTTCAGCACGAACCAGATCGGCCCGAACTCGTCGAGCGAGTGCACCCACGGGAAGTGGTAGCCGCCGAAGAAGAGCGTCACGCAGAGGCCGCACAGCACGATCAGGTTGATGTACTCGGCCGCCTGGAAGATGCCCCAGCGCATTCCCGAGTACTCGGTGTGGTAGCCGGCCACGAGCTCGGTGTCCGCTTCCGGCAAGTCGAACGGCGGGCGCGACGTTTCGGCGACGCCGCCGATCAGGAACACGACGAGGCCGATGAACTGCGGGATGAAGAACCAGAGCGTGGCCTGCTGCTTGTCGACGATCGCCTGCAGATTCAGCGACTGGCCCATCAGCACGACGCCGAGCACGCTCAGCGCAAGCGACACCTCGTACGAGACGAGCTGCGCGCACGTGCGCATCGAGCCGAGGATGGAGTACTTCGACTCGGACGCCCAGCCGCCGATGATGAAGCCGTAGATGCCGAGCGAGCCGAGCGCGAAGATGAGGATCAGCGAGATCGGGACGTTCACGACGGCGCCGTTCACGTGCTCGCCCCAGAAGCTCCAGCCGGCGCCGTACGGGATCACGCTGAACGCGAGGAGGGCGGTGAACATCGAGATGATGGGCGCGAGGATGTAGAGCGGCTCCTTGGCCGCCATCGGCGCAAACGCCTCCTTGCGGATCAGCTTCAGGAGGTCGGCGATCGGCACGAGCAATCCCTTCGGCCCCGCGCGGTTGGGCCCGAAGCGCAGCTGCATCCGGCCGAGCAGCTTGCGCTCGAGCCACGTCGTGAGGGCGAAGAACACCATCACGACGTTGATCACGATGAACGCCTTCGGGATCGTGATCCACCAGGCCTCGTGGTGCGTCACCGGGCGGTCACCTCGACCGTCGGATGCAGGTCGGCGGCGTGGTCACGCGCGATGCGCACGGTCCCGGCGGCGAGATCGCGGGCAACGCGCGCGCGCAGCTCCACGGAGGTCCCGTTCGAGGAGACGGCGACGGTCTGGCCGTTGCGGATCCCGCGCGCTTTCGCGTCGGCGGGCGAGAGCTCCACCTCGGCGGCCGGCGCCTGGAATGCGAGCTCGGGCGTCCGCTCGACTGCGGCGCCGGAGAAGAGCGGCCGGTAGGCGATCAGTCGCAGCCCTTGCGGCCCCGTCGTGGGCCCTCCGTTCGCCGGGGCGTGCAGCTCGGCCGCGCGCTCGGGCCGTGGCGGCAGGTCGGCCTGCTCGCCGATCTCGCCGAAGCTGATGCCGCCGAAGCATTGCTCGGAGATCTCGTCGAAGACGATCGACGCATGGGGGGAAAGCTCGACCTCGAACCGCTCCGCCAGCTTCGCGAGCCAGGCGAGCACGTCCGGGACCGGCGCAAGGACGGCGCGGCGCTGCCGCTGCAGCCGTCCCTCGAGGTTGATCGTCGTGCCGTCGCGCTCGAGGTAGCTCGTGCCCGGCAGGACGAGATCGGCGAGGCCGCGGAAGCTCTGCTCGAACATCCCGATCCCGATCACGAGCTCGGCGTCCGCCGCGAGGGCGCGGACATTCGGGTCGGTCGCGGCCTCGTCGCCGGAGACGATCAACAGGCTCGGCTTCGCGTCGCCCGGCTCGCCGTCGCCGGCCGCGCTCCACGCGTCGGTGACGCCGCGGCCGTTCGGAGTCAGCGGCAGGTAGTAGACGCTCCCGGCGGTCACGCGCGCGGCGTTCGTCTCGTCGTCGGTGACGAGCACGTCGACGGGGCCGTCGGGGAGGTCGTAGGAGACGGTCGCGCCGGCGCGGCGCGCGGCCTTGATCCAGAGGTCGACGATCGGGGCTCGCTCGACGACGGGGACGTCGGAGAGAACGACCACGGTCTTCGCGTCGCGGATCGCCGAGAGCGGGGCGCGCCAGGCGTCGAGCGAGTCCGGCACGGGCTCGGGCAGCACCGCGGTGTGCGCGCCGAGGCCCTGCCGCAGGAGCTTCGCGAGCCCGTAGGCCTCCTCGACCGACTCGCCGCCGGAGAGGGCCGTCACCGTCTCGGCGCCGCCCCGGCGGAGAAGCCGCTCGGCCTCGTCGAGCGCCTCGTCCCACGAGAGCGCTTCGAAGCGGCGGGGGCCGGCCTTGCGGAGGGGCGTGGTCATGCGATCGGCGGCGTTCAGGTGCGAGTACGCGAAGCGCCCCTTGTCGCACAGCCAGCCCTCGTCGATCTGCGGATGGTTGCGCGAGAGGATGCGCTTGACCTTGCCCTCGCGTGTCGTCGCGGTGATGTTGCAGCCGACCGGGCAGAGACCGCACACCGAGGGGACGTTCTGGATCTCCCACGGGCGCGCTTCGAAGCGGTACTGCGTCGAGGTGAGCGCGCCGACGGGGCAGAGCTCGGTGACGTTGCCGGAGAAGTGGCCCTTGTACGGCTCGTCCTCGAAGGTGGCGATGATCGACTGCGACCCGCGGTTGATCGCAACGAGCTGCCCGTCCTCGGCCACCGACTCGCTGAAGCGCGTGCAGCGGTAGCAGAGGATGCAGCGCTCGCGGTCGAGCGCGATCAGGGGCGAGATCGGGATCGGCTTCTCGAACGTGCGCTTGGGGAACGTCATGCGCGTGTTGCCCGGGCCGTAGCGGAAGGTCAGGTCCTGCAGCGGGCACTCGCCGCCCTTGTCGCACACCGGGCAGTCGAGCGGGTGGTTGACGAGGATGAACTCGAGGGTCGAGTTCTGACCCTCCGCGGCCTGCTCGGAGGTGCGTGCGGTGTGCACGATCATCCCGTCCTGCGCGGTGAGGGTGCAGCCGGCCTGGAGCTTCGGCATCCCTTCGACCTCGACGAGGCACATGCGGCAGGCGCCGACGGGCGCCCCGAGCCGCGGCTCGTAGCAGAAGACCGGGATCTCGATCCCCGCCGCCGCGGCCGTCTCGACCATGCCGGTCCCCTTCGGGACCTGCACGGTCCGCTCGTCGATCTTGACGGTGACCGTGACATCGCTAGCCATGTGTCACCTCGAGCCGTCTTCCCTCGGGCACATGGCCGTGCATCGCGATCGGGGCGAGGATGCCGTCGAGGGACGAGGCGCCGCCGAACGGGCAGCCGCCCTCGTCGATGTGCGCCTGAAACTCCGCGCGGAACTTCGCGACGTAGGAGGCGACGATGATTGCGTCCGAGTCTCCGAGCGGGCAGAGGCACTTGCCGTTGATCCGGTCGCACACGTCGAGCAGCAGGTCGAGGTCTCCCTGCGACGCGCGACCGTCTTCGAGCTTGCGCAGGATCGCCGTCAGCCAGCGGGTCCCCTCGCGGCACGGGGTGCACTTCCCACACGACTCGTGCTCGTAGAACTCCGAGAAGCGGATGCCGAGCTGCACGATGCAGCAGCGGTCGTCGAGCACCACGATCCCGGCCGATCCCATCGCCGTGCGCAGCTTCGCCAGCGAGTCGAAGTCGTAGCCGACGTCGATCTCGTCCTTCGTGAGGATCACCGTCGACGACCCGCCGGGGACGACCGCCTTCAGTTCGCGGCCGTCGGGGATCCCGCCGCCGAGGTCGTAGATGATGTCGCGCAGGTTCATCCCCGCCTCGATCTCGTAGTTGCCGCCGTTCACGACGTTGCCGGAGACCGACACGACCCGCGTGCCGCGTGAGTTCTCGACGCCGAGCTTCGCGTACTCCGCGCCGCCCATCGCGATGACCGGTGCGACGGAGGCGATCGTCTCGACGTTGTTGACGACGGTCGGGGATGCGTACAGGCCCGAGATCGCCGGGAACGGCGGCTTCGAGCGCGGCTGGCCGCGCTTGCCCTCGAGCGACTCGAGCAGCGCCGTCTCCTCGCCGCAGATGTACGCGCCCGCGCCGCGGTGGACGACGATGGTCACGTCGCCGCGAATCTCCGGCTTCGCCCGCAGCTCCTCGAGCGCGGCGACGAGGATCTCGTACGGTCCGGAGTACTCGCCGCGGATGTAGACGAAGACCTTGTCGCAGTCGATCGCGTGCGCCGTGATCAGGCAGCCCTCGATGAACCGGTGCGGGACGCGCGCGAGGATCTCGTTGTCCTTGAAGCTGCCCGGCTCCGACTCGTCCGCGTTGACGACGAGGTAGTGCGGCTTCGGCAGCTGCTCCTTCGACGGAACGAACGACCACTTGCGGCCGGTCGCGAAGAACGCGCCGCCCCGGCCGCGCAGCTCCGATGCGAGCAGCTCCTCGGTGACGGCCGCCGGCGTCAGGGACCGCGCCTGCGCGAGGGCCGCGTACCCACCGACGGCCTCGTACTCCGCGAGCTTCGTCAGGTCGTGGTCGTCGGCGCCGGCGAGGACGATCTTGTCCACCTCAGCCATGTGTCAGCTCTTCCACGATCGCGGGGACGTCGTCGGCCTTCACGTGCGTGCGGTAGTGGTCGTCGACGGCGACGATCGTCGCCCAGCCGCACCCGCCGAGACACTCGACCGCGCGCAGCGTCACCTTGCCGTCGGCGCTCGTCTCGCCGGCCCGGCAGCCGAGCCCCGACTCGAATGCCTCGAGCACGCGCTGTGCGCCGACGACCGCGCACGAGACATTCGTGCACACCTCGACGAGGTGCTCGCCGACCGGCTCGAGATGGAACTGGTCGTAGTACGAGGCGATCGACTTGACGAACGCCGGCGTCACCTCGAGCGCGTCTGCGACCTCACGGATCACGTCGGGCGAGAGCCAGCCGTGCTCGTCCTGTGCGAGCCGTAGCGCCGGCATCACCGCGCTCTCCGACTCGGCCGGATACTTCGCGCGCTCGGCCTGAATCGCCTCGTAGAGTCTGTCCCTTGCCGGCTCCGTCGAGCCTACGCCGGTTGTCAACGGTCGACCTCGCCCATCACCGTGTCGAGCGAGCCGACGATCGCGATCATGTCCGCGATCAGCGCCTCGTGCATGCAGGTCGCCGTGGCCTCCAGCGCGACGAAGGACGGAGCGCGGAACTTCACGCGCCACGGCTTCGGGCCGCCGTCGGAGGCGACGTAGCACCCGAGCTCGCCGCGCGGGGACTCGATCGTGACGTAGGCCTCGCCCTCGGGGACGCGGAAGCCCTCCGTGACGATCTTGAAGTGGTGGATCAGCGACTCCATGGACGTGTGGAGCTCGTGCCGCGGCGGGAGCACGACCTTGCGGTCGTCCGAGATCCACGGCTCGCCTTCCATCGCCTCGAGCCGGTCGAGGCACTGCTCGACGATGCGCACCGACTCGCGCATCTCGCCCATGTGCACGCGATAGCGCGCGTAGACGTCGCCCTCCGGGAAGACCGGCACGCGGAAGTCGACCTGGTGGTAGGCGAGATACGGCTCGACCTTGCGCAGGTCCCAGTCGACGCCGGAGCCGCGCAGCACCGGGCCGGACTGCCCGAGCGCGATCGCGTCCGCGGCCGACAGCAGCCCGATGCCCTCGGTGCGCTCGAGCCAGATCTTGTTGCGCGTCAGGAGCGTCTCGTAGTCGTCGATCGCCCGCGGCATCAGGTCGCAGAACTTCCGGGCCTCGGGATAGAAGCCGCGCGGGATGTCCTCCGCGAGCCCGCCGATCTGGAAGTACCGCGTGTGCATGCGGTAGCCGGTGACCAGCTCGAACAGGTCGAGGATGGTCTCGCGTTCCCGGAACGCGTACCAGAACATCGAGATCGCGCCCAGCTCGAGCGCTGACGTCCCGATCCACACGAGGTGCGAGTGGATGCGGTTGAGCTCGCACATGAGCGTTCGCATCCACACGGCCTTGGGCGGGATCGGCAGGCCGAGCAGCTTCTCGACCGCGGCGACGAAGACGTACTCGTTGTTCTGGTACGAGACGTAATCGATGCGCTCCGGGTAGGTCACGCATTTCCACCACGTCTTCGCCTCCATGTTCTTCTCGAAGCCGGTGTGGAGGTAGCCGATCACGGCCTCGAGCCCGGTCACGTCCTCGCCGTAGAGGTCGACGACGAGCCGGAGCACGCCGTGCGTCGACGGGTGGTTCGGCCCGAAGTTGACCGTCATGATGTCGCCGGTCCCGAGCAGCTCGGGCGGCGTCACGAGCACCGTCGGGCAGGGCTGCGGAATGCGCGAGCCCTCGTAGATCGGGTTGCGCCGGGAAGTCGATGCGGTCGCGGTCATTCTTCCCCGGAGAAGCGGACGGGCTCGCCGCCGAGCGGATAGTCCTTGCGGAGCGGGTGGCCTTCCCAGTCGTCGTCGAGGAGGATCCGCTTCAGGTTGGGGTGCCCGTCGATCTGGATGCCCATCAGGTCCCAGGCCTCGCGCTCGTGCCAGTCCGCGGTAGGCCAGACCGGGATCACCGTGGGCACCGGCTCACCCTCGTCGACCCAGGTCTGCACGCGGAGGCGCCGCGGGCGGTCGGTGATCGAGAGCAGGTGGTAGTTCACGGCAAAGCGCTTCGGCTTCGGGAGGGGCACGACCTGGTAGCCCTGCGTCATCGGAGCGTGGAGGTTGCGGCCGGCGGGCGTGCCGATATAGCCGGAGACGCCGGCCGCGCCCCAGCCGAGATAGTCGACCGGCGTGATGTCCGAGAGGAAGTTGAAGCCCTCGCCGTCGCGGAGGTGGGTGCACGCGTCGACGAGCTGCGCCACGCCGACGACGACGGTCGTCTCGCCGTGCTCTTCCTTGACCTCGACGAGCCCGGGAACGCCATCCCACTCGCTCACGCGCTGCCGCCGTTCACGAAGCGACGCTCCGGAGCTCGTACGCCGGCGGAACGCCGGCGCGCACGGCCTCGTGCAGGCGCACGATCCCTTCGATCAGCTGCTCGGGCCGCGGCGGGCAGCCCGGCACGTACATGTCGACCGGCACGATCTTGTCCACCGATTGGACGATCGCGTAGTTGTTGAACATCCCGCCCGAGCTCGCGCAAGCACCCATCGCGATCACCCACTTGGGCTCGAGCATCTGGTCGTAGATCTGCCGCAGCGGGGCGGCCATCTTGTGGGAGACGCGGCCGGAGACGATCAGCAGGTCGGCCTGGCGCGGCGAGCCCCGGAATGGCTCCATGCCGAAGCGGGCGATGTCGTAGCGCGCCCCGACGATCGACATCATCTCGATCGCGCAGCACGCGAGCCCGAAGGTGTCCGGCCACATCGAGTTGGTCTGAGCCCAGGCGACGGCCTTGGCGAGCGTCGTCAGCCCGACCTTCTGCTCGAGGTCCGCGACCTCCTCCTCGAACTTCCCGGGGCCCTTCGTCGGCCAGAGCAGCCGCTCCGACTTCATCCCCATCTGGTTCAGCCGCTTGTCTAGCGCCATTCGAGTGCGCCCTTCCGCCAGATGTAGACATAGGCCACGAGCAGGATCACGAGGAACGTGAGGAACTCGAAGAAGCCGAACCACGAGAGCTCGTGGAGGATCACCGCCAGCGGATAGAGAAAGACGATCTCGATGTCGAAGAGGATGAAGAGCATCGCCGTCAGGTAGAAGGAGACGGTGAAGCGCTGCCGCGGAGCGGGGCCCGTCGACACGCCGGACTCGAACGGAAGCGACCGTGCACGCACGCGCTGATGCGGCCGCTTTGCGAAGACGAAGCTGCCTACCATCATCGTCACCGGGATCGCGAGCGCGAAGAGCGCGTAGATCGCAAACGGCAACCAGTCGTTGAACAAAGGTGCTCCTCCTCCGGCGTCCGGCGCGGACGCTACCACCATCCATCTGGTGGCACGAACGGAACCGAAATGCACGGAGCGAAGCGCGTTACGGGTGTCACGAACTTCCCTCCGTGGGCCCTCCGGCTACACTGTGCGGGATGGCCGCGATCGAGCAAACCGAGACCACCGTCGTGACGCTCACGGCCCGCGCGGCCGAGAAGGTTCGCGGACTGATGGCCGCCGAGCCGGTCGGCGAGGCCGAGGTGCTCCGCATCGCGATCCAGGGCGGCGGGTGCAGCGGCTTCGAGTACGCGCTCGGCTTCGACCGCGGCGCACAGGCAGGCGACCACGAGCTCCAGTTCCACGGAGTCACCGTCGTGGTCGACCCGTTCAGCGCCCCGTACCTGCAGGGCTCGTCGATCGACTTCCTGGAAGGCCTCCAGGAATCCGGCTTCAAGATCGAGAACCCGAACGCCACGACGGCGTGCGGATGCGGCCACAGCTTCCAGGTGGCCGAGGGCGAAGCGCCCGACGAAGCCGCGGGCTGCGGCTCCGGCTGCTCGCACTGAGCGAGCTCCCTCTCCAGGTCGCCGTCGTCGGCTCCGGGCCGGCCGGCTTCTACGCTGCCGACGCGCTCCTGAAGTCCGAGAGCCCGACCGTCGAGGTCGACGTGATCGACCGCCTCCCCACTCCCTGGGGCCTCGTGCGGCTCGGGGTTGCGCCCGACCACGAGAACATCAAGGCGGTCTCGAGGGCCTTCGAGAAGACCGCCGCGCGCCCCGGCTTTCGCTTCTTCGGCAACGTCGAGGTCGGCAGGGACGTGACGCACGAGGAGCTCCTCCGGTGCTACGACGCGGTCGTCTACACGGTCGGTGCCCAGACCGACCGGCGCCTCGGGATCCCGGGCGAGGACCTCGTCGGCTCCTGGCCCGCGACCGCGTTCGTCGCCTGGTACAACGGCCACCCCGACTTCCAGGAGCTCGAGTTCGACCTCTCGCACGAGCGGGCCGTCGTGATCGGGAACGGCAACGTCGCGATCGACTGCGTACGGATGCTGGCCCTCACCGCCGAGGAGCTCGCGCCGACCGACACGACCCAGGCCGCCGTCGACGGGATCGTCGGGTCGGGACTGAGGGAGATCGTGATGGTCGGCCGCCGTGGGCCGGTGCAGGCGGCGTTCACACCGCCCGAGCTGAAGGAGCTCGGCGAGCTGGCAGCCGCCGACGTGATCATCGACCCGGCCGACCTCGAGCTCGACCCGGCGAGCGAGCGGGAGCTCGAGGCGGACCGGGTGCGCGCGCAGCGCAACTTCGACCTCCTGCGCGAGTACGCGTTCCGTGCGCCGGACGGCAAGCCGCGGCGGATCGTCCTGCGCTTTCTCACCTCGCCGGTTGCCCTGCTCGGCGACGAGCATGTCGAGGCGATCGAGGTTGTGCAGAACGAGCTCGTCGAGGAGAACGGGCGGATCGTCGCCCGCCCGACCGGCGAGACGGAGCGGATCGACTGCGGCATCGTCCTGCGGAGCGTCGGCTACAAGGGCATCCCGCTTCCGGGGGTGCCCTTCGACGAGGGCCTCGGCACGATCCCGAACGACCGCGGCCGGGTCGTCGGTGCCGAGCGCACCTACGCAGCGGGATGGATCAAGCGGGGGCCGAGCGGCGTGATCGGGACGAACAAGAAGGATGCGACCGAGACGGTCGAGCTCCTGCTCGAGGACGCCCGCGCGGGAGCGCTGCACCGTCCCGCGACCTCGGCCGATGCCGCGGGGAGCCTCGAAGCGCTCCTCGAGGAGCGCGGCGTGGACTTCGTCGAGTACGCGGGCTGGCAGGCGATCGACGCCGCGGAGCGCGCGGCCGGCGAGCCGCTCGGCCGCCCTCGCGTGAAGCTCGCGCGGTGGGAGCACCTGCTGGCGGAGGGCCGGCCGGCCGCCCGTCCAGGAGGGGCCAGCTAGCATCAACCTCGTGGATACGGCGCACGAGCTCTGGGGCGGTGAGACCCGCAAGGCGATCGCGAACTTCCCGGTTTCGGGCGAGCCGATCCCCGTGCCCGTCTCCCGGTGGCTCGGCCGCATCAAGGCCGCCGCGGCGCGCGTGAACGGCGAGCTGGGCCTGCTCGACGAGGGGAAGGCGGAGCGGATCGCAGCGGCCGCCGACCGGATCGCGAGCGGCGAGCTCGACGACCAGTTCCCGATCGACGTCTTCCAGACCGGCTCGGGGACCTCGTCCAACATGAACGCCAACGAGGTGATCGCGACGATCGCGGGCGAGGACGTGCACGCGAACGACGACGTGAACATGGGCCAGAGCTCGAACGACGTCTTCCCGAGCGCCGTGCACCTCGCCGCGCTCGACGAGACCGTCAACGACCTGCTGCCGGCGCTCGACCAGCTCGCCGCCGCGCTGCAGGCGAAGGCCGAGGAGTTCGCGGACGTGATCAAGTCCGGCCGCACCCACTGGATGGACGCCACCCCGGTGACCCTCGGGCAGGAGTTCGGCGGCTACGCGGCGCAGGTACGCGAGGGCAACGCGCGCGTCTCCTCGACGCTGAAGCGGCTGGGCCAGGTCCCGCTCGGCGGCACCGCCGTCGGCACGGGCATGAACACGCATCCCGAGTTCGCCGAGCGCGTTCGCGCGCTCCTCGCTGCGGACACGGGCCTCCAGATCTCGCCGCCGGCCGACCCGTTCGAGTCGCAGGCCGCCCGCGACGGCCTCGTCGAGGCCTCCGGTGCCCTGAAGACGCTGGCCGTGAGCCTGACGAAGATCGCGAACGACCTGCGCTTCATGGGCTCCGGCCCGCGCGCCGGCCTCGCGGAGATCTTCCTGCCCGAGCTCCAGAAGGGGTCGTCGATCATGCCGGGCAAGGTGAACCCGGTGATCCCCGAGGTCGTCACGCAGGTCGCCGCGCAGGTGATCGGGAACGACTCGGCGATCGCGATCGGCGGCATGCAGGGCCATTTCGAGCTGAACGTGTTCGTGCCGCTCATGGCCCGCAACCTGCTGCAGTCGATCAAGCTGCTCAGCGCCGCCGCACGACTCCTCGACGAGAAGTGCGTCGCCGGCATCGAGGCGAACCGCGAGCAGTGCGAGCACTACGCCGAGCTCACGCTCTCCGCCGCGGCTGCGCTGAACTCGTACATCGGCTACGACAAGGTGGGCGAGATCGTGAAGAAGGCTGCCGCGTCCGGTAGGCCGCTTCGCGACGTTGCGCGGGAGGAGGGCGTCCCGGACGAGGTGCTCGACGAGGTGCTCGACTACCGGAAGATGGCGAACCCGCACGCGTAACCTGCGTAGCGCAAACTCGCATCAAGCCTCGCTGTTTCATTGACATTCCGATATCTGGCCGCTACAACGTGCGGGCTGATTGGCGGGGTCTGCGGGTCACCCGGTTCGCGGGTGACCTCCCCTGCGTGGGTCTTCAAATTGAAGGGGAGGCAATACATGAGGTCCAGAGTCCTGAAGGGCCGGCTGCTGCCGGTTGTCTTGGCGTTCGGCACGCTCGCCGTCTCGGTGACGGTCGGCGGAGCCACCGCGGGCGGCGGCCACCGGCACGCCCGGGACGTCACGTCGAAGGTCGATGCAGCGGTTGCTCAGAAGCTGTCGCCCGATCTTCAGCAGCAGGTCGACGCTGACGCGACGGCGCCCGTCAAGGTCGTCGTCTCCCTTCAGGCCAGCAGTCTCCCCCAGGCGACCGACCTCCTCCAGGACACGCACGTCGCCTCGAAGAACAACGTCGCCCTCCTCATCGGCACGGTCAACGCCGCGAAGCTCGGCAAGCTGGCGAGCCTGAAGGGCGTCGTCGCCGTCTCCTCCATCGAGTTCAAGCAGACGGGCACGCCGACCGGCAACGACCCCGAGGTCGGGAACCAGCCGGACCAGCGGACCCGGAACGCCGCGCTCGCGGCCTTCCAGAAGCATTCGATCCCCTTCGACAAGGCGCCCCCGCTCAAGGGCTCCAACTTCGACCAGCAGAAGAACCTGAACGTGCTCGACGCGAAGAGCCACGACTTCACGGGCGCGTGGAAGGCCGGCTACACCGGCACGGGCGTCACCGCCTCCGTGCTCGACGGCGGCACCGACTGGGGCCACCCGGACCTGATCGGGACGTGGCAGACCTGGAGCCAGGACGACGTCACGTCGTTCGGGGCCGATCCCGGCTGGGTCGGCTGGCCGAAGGCGTTCGACCCGTACTCGACGCTCGTGCTTCTGAGCGCGCCGGACACCGTTGCGCAGGGGCTCTCCTGGTATACGGAGACGCAGGCCGCGCAGTGCACGTACGTGAAGCCGAACGGCCAGCCCGCCAAGAAGATCGACCGGAACACCCTCTGCTCGGTCAGCTTCGCCACCCAGACCGGCCCGGCGCGGAACTTCGCCGCCCCGGCAGGCACGCACGTCCACACCTACACGTTCCCGGCGAGCTGGTCGAAGTCCGGCACGGTCAAGCTGACCAGCCACCCTGACGAGTACCTGCTCCAGCTCTACGGCGAGCGGCCCGCGGTTCTCGTCACCGACCCGAACACGGCCGGCCAGTACGACACGGTCTATGTCGATCTGAACGACGACTTCAGCTTCGGGGACGAGAAGCCGGTGACGAAGAGCTCGCCGGTCTCGTATCGCGACCTGAACGGGGACGGCTACGCCGACCTCTCGGGCGGTCTGCTCTATTACATCTCGGACGGCCACACGACGATCCCCGGCGGTCCCACCGACTTCGGTGACACCGATGCGCCCGCCTCCGGCGACTTCCTCGCGTGGAGCGGCGATTTCGACCCGGGGATCGAGGGCCACGGCACGCTCACCGCGTCGAACGTCGTCGGCCAGGGCGTGATCAACGGCAAGGCTCCCTCATTCGGGGACATCCGGACGAGGGGCGGCCATGACGACCACGGTCACGACAACGGCCATGGCTTCGGCAACGACGACGGCGGCACGATCCCGGGGATGGTCCTCGGCGGCGCCCCGAACGCGAAGCTCGCGCCCATGGGCGACATCTACTTCGCGTTCTCGTTCTCGACCCAGTTCGCCTACCTGCTCACGAACGAGTGGGGCGTCAACGTCGACTCGAACTCCTACGGCACCTCGACGACCGACAACGACGGCATGGACGCCGCCAGCATCGAGGCCGACTCGCTCTTCAACGGCTTCGGCAACGCGCTGACGCCGCTCTTCTCGACCGGCAACGGCGCCCCGGGCTTCGGCACCGCGACCGCACCGGCACCCACGTCGGGCATCAACGTCGGAGCCTCGACGAACTTCGGCTCGAGCGGCTGGGACTCGATCGCGAACTACTCGCAGGTCACGGACAACGACGTGATCGAGTGGTCGAACCGCGGCCCCGGCGCCAACGGCCGCAACGGCGTCGACGTCGTCGCCGACGGCTCCTATGCGCCTGGTGATGCGACGCTGAACACGATCATCGACGGCCGCAATGCGTGGGTCACGTGGGGCGGTACGAGCCGCTCGACGCCCGTGCAGTCGGCGAAGCCGCGCTGGTGTACCAGGCCTACAAGGCGAAGCACGGCGCGTTCCCGACGGAGCCGACGGTGAAGGCGATCATGAAGTCGTCGGCGAACGACCTCGGTTACGACAACTTCACGCAGGGCTCGGGCTCGATCGACGCCGGCAGTCGCGGTTGCGGCAGCGACCGATCTCGGCGCCGTCGTCACGCCGGACGAATGGCGGCCGAGCACCGACACGACGGCGACGAAGCGCCCGCCAGCCGATGACGATCCATCCGGGCGACTCGGCGACGCAGACGTTCAACATCGCCGGCCCGGCGAACGTGGACGGTCTCCGACCGGTGCTCCAGCGGTACGCCACCGACACGGCGGCCACCGATCCCGGCTGAACTTCACCACCGCTCCGCTCGCGCAGGAGTCGAAGGCGAACTTCAACGCGCCGGACTACCTGATCAACATCACGAACAAGATCAAGGCGCATCCGGATGCCGACATCGTCGTCATCCGGGCGATCTACCCGCACAGCGAGTTCGACGGCAACAACGACTACAAGTCCGACCAGGCCTGGCGCCTCCTGGCCTACAACTGGACCGACATCAACCACGACGGGAAGCTCTGGACCGACAAGAACGGCAACGGCGTCGTCAACCACACCGACAAGAACACGAGCTCGAACATCGACGGCTTCAACGACTCGACTTCAAGAAGTCGGAGATCGAGCAGGGCGAGTACGAGCGGTTCTTCTACCACCGCCCGGGCTCGAACTCCTGATGGGCTTCATCAGCCATCCGGCGAAGCGCATGGCAAGCGGGATCTTCCTCGGCCTCCAGCACTCGAACCCGAACCCGGCGATCGATCGCGACCGACTTCAAGTCGAGATCGACTACTACAAGAACGTCGACTGGCCCTGGGTCGACGGAGAGCGCACCGTCCGGCGGTGTCGTTCTCCGCGACGGTCATCGTCCCGACCGACACGCCGACTTCGGCATGTACGAGGGCGCGATCATCGGCGACGAACGGGTCGGCAGACGGTCGTGCCGTCCCCGTCTCGGTGACGCTGGCCCCGACGATCGCCCAGAACGCCGACGGCTCGATCGCCGAGGCGCTCCACCTTCGGCGGCACGCCGACGCGGCCGCGCCCAGACGAGCTCGCTCTACAACAACGGCTCGATCTTCGGCGCCAACGACTGGACGTGGCGTCAGGAATCGGGCGACTGGCGGTTCTTCTGCTTCAACGTCGCCGACCGCGGTGCCGGACGGGACGCTCTTCCTCTCGGACACGACGTGGGACGACGCAACCACGCCACAGGTCACCGACCTCGACACGTTGCTGTTCGGGCCGTCGGTCGACCCGATCGACGCGCCGCTGATCTTCGGGCCCGGCGCGATATCGCGTCGATCGCCACGTCGGCGCGAGCCAGAACGCGTACCTCGGCAGCGGCACCTGGGCGCTTCAACACGTCCACCGGCCGGCCCGAGGAGATCGTCGCGGCCCTGCCTCGCAGGGCATGCACGCCGTCGTGCAACACGGTGTCGTTTCAACGGCGACATGTTCAACGTGCCGTTCTCGACCACGCTCGGCTCGCTCGCGGTCAACCCGACGTCCGTCACCTCGACGCCGCGGACGACGGGACCGGCACGTTCGACGTGACCGTCAAGTCGAGCCTCGACCTGGCCGGCCTGCAGGCCGACGCGTTCGGCCTGAGCCAGCCGCAGTCGTCGCATCGTGCACGCGTCTCAGGACGACCAGTCGGAGGCGGACCCGAGCACCGCGAGTGTCGAAGGTGACGGGCATCACGATCGGGGACCATGCCTCGCGTGCGACCTTCACGCTGCCCGACTCGCTCCCGGCCGAGGATCATCGACATGTTCGTGGTTACGCTCGAACACGCCGGCCAGTTCCCGCCAGATCGTCGGCTCCTCCACCGGGCCCGGCCGGCGCCGAACGAGTCGGTGACGCTGATCCAGCCGCAGGCAGGCAACTACGAGGTGTGGGTCTACGGCTTCCAGGTGAGCGACGCCGATCACACGGCCGGCAACACGGTCGGGATCGACATCGTGCAGGGCAACGACCTGCACGTCACGGGAGTGCCCGCAGGCCCGGTGCCGGCGAACACCCCGGTGCTGCTGCACGTCACCTACGCGAACGCCGTCGCCTCGGCGGACCCCTACGAGGCCGAGCTGCTGCTCGGGCCCGACGTGGCCCCGACGGCTGTGACGGTGCCGATCACGATCAACGGCGCAGCCGCGGCGGCGGCCAAGACGACGACCACGACGACGACCACGACGACCACCACGACCGCCGCCTCCACGACGGCGGCTCCGACCGGGCCGTAGCGAGGTACTGCACCGGAACCGCAGCGAGGGCCGCCTTTTGGCGGCCCTCGCCGTTCCGGAGTACCCTGGGACAGCGATGCGGACCGTCTACTACTCAGCCGCCGTCGTGGTCGCCGCTCTGCTGTCGGCGACGGCCGCGGGCGGCGCAGCGAAGCCGGTCGTGCGCCTCGTGCAGGCCTCGCCGGTGGTGGTTGCCGGCACCGGGTTCAAGCCCGGGGCGAAGGTGACGGTCAGGTACGCGTCCGGAGCGGCTCAGGTGCGTCGCGCGGTGTCCGTGAACCGCGCCGGAGCCTTCCGCGTCACGTTCGGCGGGATCGCGTTCGCGCGGTGCAAGGGCCTTCAGCTGACCGCCGGTGCGGCGATGCTCGGAGTCCCGAGCTGCTCGGCGCCGAACGGCCGGCCGGTCCTCCTCGGCGCCTTGTCGGGAGCAGTCACCGGCGCCGCCTTCGTTCCGGGCGAGCGCGTGACCGTGACCGGCCGCGTCAGCGGTGAGGACGCGGTCGCCGACACGAATGTGGTCGCCACGTCGAACGGGACGTTCTCGGCCCGGCTCGACCTGCCGCACAAGCAGTGCGCCCAGGTCTTCTATCGCGCCGCCGGCGCACTCGGCTCGCAGGCCACCTTCTCGGTCCCCGCCCCCGAGTGCATGCCTCAGTACGCGACTGCGCCGCGGCCGGTCGCGGCGGCGTGGCGCTGCTCGTCGGCGCGGTAGCTCGAGCGCACGAGCGGCCCCGCGAAGACCGACCCGAAGCCGAGCGCCTCGCCCTGCTCGCGGAACCAGCGGAACTCGTCCGGGATGCACCCAGCGGTCGATCGTCGCGTGCTTCGCGCTCGGCTGGAGGTACTGGCCGATCGTCACGACGTCGACGCTCGTGCGCGCGCAGGTCGCGCAGCGTGTCGACGACCTCGTCGTTCGTCTCGCCGAGACCGACGATGATCCCGCTACTTCGTGAGCACGTTGTAGTCGGCGATCTCCTTCGCGCGGCGGAGCAGCTCGAGCGCGCCGTCGTAGCTCGCCTTGCCGCCGCGCATCTTGCGATGCAGGCGGCGGACGGTCTCGATGTTGTGGTTGAAGACGTCGGGTCGCGCGCCGATCACCGTCTGCAGCGCGTCCTCTTCGACGCCGAGGAAGTCCGGCGTCAGCACCTCGATCGTCGCGGCCGGCAGCTTCGCCTTGATCGCGCGGATCGTGGCCGCGTAGTGGCCGGCGCCACGGTCGGGGACGTCGTCGCGGTCGACCGACGTCACGACGACGTGCTTCAGGCCCATCTGCTTCGCGGTCTGCGCGAGCCGCAGCGGCTCGAGCGGGTCGACCGGGCTCGCTCGGCTTGCCGGAGTTGACGTAGCAGTACCGGCAGGCGCGGGTGCAGGTCTCGCCGAGGATCTGGAACGTCGCGGTGCCGCGCCCCCAGCATTCGGCGATGTTCGGGCAGCGCGCCTCCTCGCAGATCGTGTGCAGCCGCGCGCCGTGGATCAGCTTCTTCACGTCGAAGTAGCTGCCGTTCGCGGACGGCGCGCGCACCTTCATCCACTCGGGGCGGCGCGGCCGCTCGGCGACGGGCAGTGACGTCTCCATCGTGGCCGAGTCTAGAGGCTTCAAGGGTGGCTGCCGGCGCCCGGCCGACGAGCTCGGCGTAACCGCCCGCCGAGCGCGAGGAGCTCGTCGTGCGTGCCCCGTTCGACGATGCGCCCGCCGTCGAGGACGACGATCTGGTCGGCGTCCTGCACGGTCGAGAGCCGGTGGGCGATCGCGATCGTCGTCCGCCCTTCGGCCAGGCGGTCGAGCGCGTCCTGCACCTGGCGCTCGGTCTCGGTGTCGAGCGAGCTCGTCGCCTCGTCGAGCACCAGGATCGGCGGGTTGCGGAGGATCGTCCGTGCGATCGCGATCCGCTGCTTCTCTCCGCCCGAGAAGCGGTAGCCGCGCTCGCCGACGACCGTGTCGTAGCCCTCGGGCAGCGACGCGATCAGGTCGTGGATCCGCGCCGCTTTCGCCGCGCTCGATCTCGTCGTCGGTCGCGTCGGGCTTCGCGAAGCGGAGGTTCTCGCGCACCGTCGCGTGGAAGAGATACGTCTCCTGCGAGACGACGCCGACCAGGTGCGCCAGCGACGCGAACGAGAGGTCGCGCACGTCGACGCCGCCGATCCGCACGCGCCCTCGCTCGACGTCGTACAGACGCGCCGTCGAGGTACGCCGAGCGTCGTCTTGCCGGCGCCGGTCTCGCCGACGAGCGCCGTCTTCGTTCCCGCCGGAACGGTGAACGAGACGTCCTCGAGCGTCCAGGTCGCCGTCGCCGTAGCGGAACCACACGTGGTCGAACTGACACCTCGCCGGCACTCGTCGAGCGATCGCGCGCCGGGCCGCTCCTCGATGTCGATCGGCTGGTCGAGGTACTCGAAGATCCGGTCGAAGAGCGCGAGCGAGGTCTGCACGTCGAGGCCGACGCCGAGCAGCGAGCCGACGGGGAAGAACAGCCGCGTCTGCAGCGTCGTGAACGCGACGAGCGTCGGCACGGTGATCGCGTGCGAGCCGTGCGCGAGCGCCAGCCCGCCGAACCAGTACGAGGCTGCGGGCATCACCGCGAAGCTCGTCTGGATCGACGCCATCACCCAGCGCCCGGCCATCCGCTGGCGCACCTCGAGGTCGGCGAGAGTCTGCGACTCGCCCTCGAAGCGGTCGGCGAGCTCGTCGGTGCGCCCCATCGTCTTGCCGAGCAGGATCCCCGACACCGACAGCGACTCCTGGACGAGGCTCGAGATGTCGGCGAGCGTCTCCTGCGTCGACTTCGCGATCCGCCGGCGCTCGTCGCCGACCCGGCGCGTGAGCAGCACGAACACCGGGATCAGCGCGAACGCGAACAGCGCGAGCTGCCAGGAGAGGAAGAGCATGCCGACCATCGTCGCGAGCACCGTCGTCACGTTCGAGACGATCGAGGTGGCGGTGCTCGTGACGACGTTCTGCACGCCGCCGATGTCGTTCGAGATGCGCGACTGCACCTCGCCCGTGCGCGTGCGCGTGAAGAACGCGAGCGAGAGGCGCTGCAGGTGGCGGAAGACCGCGCGCGCAGGTCGTGCATCACGCGCTGGCCGACCTGGTTCGAGAGCAGTGTCTGCCAGACGCCGAGCGACCCCGGTGACGATCGCGATCGCGATCATCCCGGCGGCGAAGAGCGACAGCGCGTCGTGGTTCGCTTGCTCTGATCGCCTCCAGGGCGCCCGCAGCAGGAACGCCGGCACGACGCCGAGCGCCGGCCGAGAGCGAGGATCAGCACGAGGACGGCCGTGAGCCGCCGCCGGTACGGGCGGAAGAGGCCGCGGATGCGCCGCAGGTTCGCGCGGCGGACCGCCGGGTCGGCCGGACGCTCGGCAGCTTCTTGCACTCCGCGTGAAATGCCTGCCGAACATGCGCGCAACGGTAGAGAACGCCGGCTAGCGCGTCGCGCGCGTGCAGCGGGTCTGCGTCTTCTGCGGTGCGTCGAGCGGGCGCGCTGCCGGCGTACGCCGACGCGGCGCGCGCGTTCGGGCGCGGCCGCTCGCGCGCCGCGGGCTCGGGCTCGTCTACGGCGGCGGCCGGGTCGGGCTGATGGGCGCCGTCGCCGACGCGGCGCTCGCGGCGGGCGGCGAGGTGATCGGCGTGATCCCGCAGGAGCTCGTCGAGCGCGAGCTCGCGCACGGCGGCTCGACCGAGCTGCACGTCGTCGGCTCGCTGCACGAGCGCAAGGCGCTGATGGCCGAGCTCGCCGACGCGTTCGTCGCGCTGCCCGGCGGCTTCGGGACGCTCGACGAGCTGCTGGAGCAGCTCACGTGGTCGCAGCTCGGCCTGCACGCGAAGCCGATCGGCCTGCTCGACGTCGAGGGCTACTGGCGGCCGCTGATCGCCCTCGCGCGGCACGCGACCGAGGAGGGCTTCGTGCGCGAGGTCGGATCTCGCGCGCGATCGCCGTCGGCGACGACGCCGGAGGCGCTGCTCGACCGGCTCGCAGCGCCTGACGCGCGAGGAGCGCCCGCGGCCGAAGTGGGCGACACGCCGGCCGACTAGCCTGGACCGAAGAGCATGCGCGACGAGCGTCGCGGCGACGACCGCCGCGAGCGATCACGCCCGCCCAGGCGAGCGAGCTGCGAGTGCGCCGTCCAGCCGAACATGAGTCCGGTCTCGCGGTCGCGACGGCATCGGAGCTCCTGCGCCGCGGGCGACGCGCGGACAGGCGACGCAACTCCGTCGAAGGCGAGCCCGAAGACGTCGGCGAGCGCCTGCGCCGCGGCCGGCCGCACGTCGTCGACCGACACGGGCCGCCCGAGCTCCTTCGCCATCGACGTGAACGCGTAGCCGTCGAGCCCGCAGGCGGTGATCCACTCGGTGAACGGCGCCGGATCGAGGTCGACGTTCAGCGCGTAGCCGTGCGTCGAGACCCACTTCGTCAGGTGGATGCCGATCGACGCGATCTTCCGCGGCGGGCGGCTCGAGCCAGACGCCGGTCAGGCCGTCGATCCGCGTGCCGTCGAGCCGAACGCGGCGATCGTCCGGATCAGCGCCTCTTCGAGGTCGCGGCAGTACCTGCGCACGTCCTGGCCGTGGCGCGTCAGGTCGAGGATCGGGTAGCAGACGAGCTGCCCGGGCGCGTGGTAGGTCGACTTGCCGCCGCGGTCGACCTCGACGACGTCGACCTCGGCGCCGTCGGGCACGTGCACCTCGCCCGGCTCGGTGCGGCGGCCGAGCGTGATCGTCGGCGGGTGCTCGAGGAACAGCACGGTGTCGGGCAGCGTCCCCGTCGCGCGACCGCGCCGGCGAGCGAGCGCTGCAGCGCGAGCGCCTCGCGGTAGTCGACCATGCCGAGGTTGACGAGCTGCGCGTCCGAGCGCGAGCTCAGTAGTCGCTCTCGCCCCAGGTCTGCAGGCGCTCGCGCAGGTCGCGCAGGAAGCGGCCCGCGTAGGCGCCGTCGACGAGGCGGTGGTCGTACGTCAGCGTCAGGTTCATCATCGAGCGGATCGCGATCGCGTCGGCGCCGTTCTCGTCGGTGATCACCCACGGCCGCTTGACGATCGCGTAGGTGCCGAGGATGCCGGCCTGCGGCTGGCTGATCACCGGCGTGCCGTGGAACGTGCCGTAGCCGCCGGGGTTCGTGATCGTGAACGTGCCGCCGGCGACGTCGTCCGGCGTCAGCTGCTTGTCGCGCGCGCGCGTTCGCGATGTCGGCGATCGCCCTTCGCCATCCCGAGCAGGTTGAGCGTCTCGGCGTTCTTCACGACCGGGACGATCAGGCCCTTGCCGTCGGCGAGCTCGACCGCGAAGCCGAGGTTGACGTAGTTGCGCGTGACGATCTGGTCGCCGCGGAGCTCGCCGTTCACCCACGGGTAGTCGCGCAGCGTCTCGACGGTCGCGCGCGCGATGAACGCGAGGTACGTCGGGTTGACGCCGTAGGCGGACTGGTACTCCTTCTTCAGCTTCTCGCGGATCTGCGACGACCTTCGACATGTCGACCTCGATCGCGCTCGTCACGTGCGCCGACGTGTCGAGCGAGCGGCGCATGTGCTCGGCGATGCCGCGGCGCATGGCGCGACATCGGCTCGAGCGTCTCGCCCGTGCGCGGCGACCGCGCGGAGCTGCGGGCGCCGCGGCTGGCGCCTGGCGCGGCGCGGTGCGCAGCCGGAGCAGGCGCGGCGCCGGGGCGCGGCCGGTGCCGTCGGGCGCCGCGACGCCGGCGCGCCCTGCCTCGATGAACGCCTGGATGTCCTTCTTCGTGACGCGGCCGCCGGTGCCGGTGCCGGGCACCTGCGCCGGGTCGATGCCGTGCTCGGCGGCGATCCGCGCGACGACCGGCGAGACGAACGACTTGCCGTTCCGGCCGCTCGCCGGCGCGGCGCCGGCGGCAGGCGCGGGCGGCGCCGCTAGCCGGCGCGCTCGGCTCGCCGCGGCGCCGGCGCGCGGGCTGCCGGCTGCGGGCTCGCGGCGCGGGCGGTGCGGGCCGGCGCGGCGGGCAGCGCGCCGGCCTCGCCGCCGATGCGCGCGAGCACGCGTGCCGACCGTCGACCGTCTCGCCCTCCTGCACCAGGATCTCCGTGACGACGCCGGTCGCCGGGCGACGGCACCTCGGTGTCGACCTTGTCGGTCGAGATCTCGAGCAGCGTCTCGTCGGCCTCGATCTGCTCGCCGACCTGCTTCAGCCACTTCGTGATCGTGCCCTCGGAGACCGAGACGCCCATCTGCGGCATGACGACGTCGACTGCGGTGCCGTGCTGGCCATCAGTACTCGATCAACTCCTTGAGTCCGCGCGACGACGTCGTCGACCTGCGGGATGTACGCCTTCTCGAGCACGGGCGAGAACGGCACGGGCGTGTCGGGCGCGGCGATGCGCTTCGACCGGCGCGTCGAGATCCTCGAACGCCTCCTCGGCGATCGTCGCGGCGATCTCGGCGCCGAAGCCGCCGGTGCGCGTGTCCTCGTGCAGGACGAGCACCTTCGACGTCTTGCGCACGGACGTCGAGCACGGCCTGCTTGTCCCACGGCATGATCGTGCGCAGGTCGATGATCTCGACCGACGCGTCGAGCTGCTTCGCGGCCTCCTCGGCCGTGTAGACCATCGCGCCCCAGGTGATGAGGGTGACGTCGTCGCCCTCGCTGTGGATGCGCGCCTTGCCGATCGGCGTGACGTAGCGCTCCTCGGGCACCTCGCCCTTGATGCGGCGGTACAGGTGCTTGTGCTCGAAGAAGAGCACCGGGTTCGGATCCTCGATCGCGGCGATGATCAGGCCCTTCGCGTCCTCCGGCGTCGCCGGGCAGACGCACTTGAGGCCGGGGATGTGCGCGAACGACGACTCGGGGTTCTGCGAGTGGAACGGGCCGCCCGAGAAGCCGCCGCCCGACGGCAGGCGCAGCACGATCGGCACGGGCGTGCCGGCGCGCCAGCGCTGCTTCGCGGCGACGGTGACGAGGTGGTCCCAGGCGCACGAGACGAAGTCGGCGAACTGCATCTCGGCGACGGGGCGCATGCCCATGATCGCCGCGCCGGTCGCGCCGCCGATGATCGCCGTCTCCGAGAGCGGCGTGTCGAGCACGCGCCACGGGCCGAACTCCTCCTGGAAGCCGAGCGTCACCTTGAACGCGCCGCCGTAGACGCCGACGTCCTCGCCGAGCACGAAGACGCGCTTGTCGCGGCGCATCTCCGTGCCGCAGCCCGTCGCTGATCGCCTGGAGGTAGGTCAGCTCGGCCATCGGCTACTTGTGGTGAGGCGTGTCGAGGTCTTCCGGCGTCGCGTAGACGCCGTCGAGTGAGCGTCGCCGGATCGGGCTGCGGCGACTCCTCGGCGCGCTGCAGCGCCTCGTTCAGCAGCTTCTTGACGCTGCGCGGTGATCTCGTCCTCCTCGTCGTCGGTCGATGTCGGCGTTGTCGCGCAGCCAGGTGCGGTAGCGCTCGATCGGGTCGCGCTCGGCCCAGCGCTCGAACAGCTCCTTCGGGACGTAGAACGCGTCGTCGTGCACGGCGTGGCCCTCCATGCGCAGCGTCTGGCACTCGATCAGCGTCGGGCCGCCGCCGTCGCGCGCCTTCTCGATCGCGCGCTTCGCCTCGCGGTAGACGGCGAGCACGTCGGTGCCGTCGACGACGACGCCGTCGAAGCCGTACGCCTGCGCGCGGTCGGCGAGATGCTCGACCGCGTACTCGAGGTGCGTCGGCGTCGAGTACGCCCACTGGTTGTTGTCGCAGATGAAGACGACCGGCAGCTTGCGCACGCCGGCGAAGTTCATGCCCTCGTGCGCGTCGCCGCGCGCCGATCGCGCCCTCGCCCGACCAGGCGACCGCGACGCGCTTCTCCTCGCGGATGCGGAACGCGAGCGCGCAGCCGACGGCGACCGGCAGCATCGCCGGCAGGTGGCTGACCATCGCGATCAGCCCGAGGCGCGTGTCGGCCATGTGGACGTTGCCGTCGCGCGCCGTGCGTCGGGCCCGTCGGCGCGGCCCATGTACTGCGCGAAGATCCGCCACGGCTCGACGCCGCGCGTGATGTGCACGCCCATGTCGCGGTGCAGCGGTGTGCCGACGTCGTCGGGGCCCATCGCCATCGCGACGCCGACCGCCGACGCCTCGTTGCCGCGGCCGGTGTAGAACGAGCCGGGGATCTTCCCCTGGCGGTAGAGGATGTGCCCGCGCTCCTCGACGCCGCGGGTGATCAGCATGTTGCGGTAGATCTGGAGCAGGTCCTCGCGGTCGAGGCCCCACTCCTTCACCTCCTGGAGCGAGCCGCTCGGCTCGGCCACGCGCGCGATCGCCACTGCACCGTCCTCGAGTAACGAAAGGTGGGAAGCCCTGCGCAATCGTAACGAGCCGGTAGGCTCGCAGGTGGGCAAGGCAGCCGACTGGCTCCGCGAGGAGCGCCGCAACGTGCTCGGCCACTGGAGGGCGTTCTGCCTCGACTGCGGCGCCGCCCGGCGCTGGTTCGAGGACTCCGAGGACGAGCTGCCGCCGGAGTGCGCCGCACCTGCGGCGGCGGATGCTCCACCGCTGCCCGGCCTGCAGCGCGCCGTTCTCGTCGACGTTCGCGGTCGACTGCGAGGAGTGCGGCGCGGCGCTGCGCGAGCCCGAGCTGCTCGGGATGCGGATCCGCCGGCCGGCGAAGTAGCGATCAGCCGGGCGGCCGTTGCCGGTCAGAACGGGATCCGCAGCAGCCAGACAGACCGTCATCCCGACCGCGATCGCGAACCCACAGCTGCCGGGTCCGCCACGAGGCGGCTGCCGCGACCAGAGCGGCCGCGGCGACGCGGATCGCCCATTCGTCACGGCTCCCCTCGAGCGGACGGGGTGACGAGCGACGCGAAGACCGCGATCGGGACGAAGTCGCAGCGAAGCGCACCCAGAAATCGGGCAGCTCGGCCTGGAGGGCGAGACCGGCGTAGCGCGAGCCGAAGGTCACGGCGACCATGCCGGCGAGGGTCAGCCAGAAGGTCATCTCACGCGACCTCCCGGGCCGCATCCTCGGGCGTCGATGCGGCGATCGGGCGGTGTGCCGCGCGACAGGAACGCGCCGAGCGAGGCTTCCCGCCGACCCCGGTCGCGAGGATCGGCAGCCCGCCCGGCAGCGACTTCGAGAGGCCGAACGCGAGGGCGCCCGGACGCGAGCGCGACGACCAGCTCGACCCGCGTGCGCACGAGCGGGACGAGGAGCGCCAGAAACGCGAGCGGGAAGATCGAGGTCGACACCGAGCCGCGTGGGATCGGGGATCGCGGAGCCGAGCAGGAAGCCCCCGAACGTCGCGAGGTTCCAGACCATGAAGAGGCTCAGCTCCGCGCCGAGGAGGAACGGGAACGAACGCTCGCGACGACCCTGCGACCATCCCGAAGGCCTCGTCGGTGAGGAAGAACGCCGCAACGGGGCGCTCCCTCCGGGTCAGCGAGAGCTCGCGGCCGAGCGACAGCCCGTAGAGCACGTGCCTCACGTTGAGGAGCAGCGTCGTGAGCACGATCTCGAGCCCGGCGGCACCTGCGGCGAACAGGCCGACGGCGCTCAGCTGGGCACTGCCCGCGAAGACGAAGACCGAGAGCGCCTGCGTCTCGACCAGCGAGAGCCCGGCGGTGCGCGCCGTGACGGCATAGGCGAGGCCGAAGGGAACGACCCCGAGCCAGAGCGGCGCCAGGATCCAGAAGCCCCGGGCGAACGCTGCCCTGTCGATGCGCAACCGGTCGAGTGTCAGAAGCCGTAACTCGGCCTGATCGCCGAGAAGCGGATCACGGTCACGGTGTCGTCGACCGTGACTTCGCGGTTGTAGAGCTGGCCGAGGAAGCGGCACAGCTCGTCGGTGTGCCGGATCTCCGGGTTGTCGTGCTCGATCTCGTTCGGCGAGAGCTCGCCGATCGTCTTCACCTCGACCTTGTCGATCACCGCGTCGAAGACGTGCTGGCGCGGGCCGAAGCGCGCGCCGACGAGCACCGAGACGATCATCCCCTTCTGGTACTTGCGGGACTTGTCGCCGAGGCGGATCGTCGCGGTCTTCCGGTGCGACCTGAGCTGCGCCTCGACGATCGGCGAGTAGAAGTTCAGCGCGAAGGAAGGCACCGGCCGACGATCATACGCCGTCACCGCCGAGCCGGGCCAAGGCCTTTCGGGCCATGTCCCGCTCGCCGCCGTAGGCGAGGAGCCGCGGCGCGTCCTCGAGCGGCAGCCAGCGCACCTCGGCCACCTCGTGCCGGAACGCCTCGGGCAGGTCGCCGAGGCGGCCGCCCTCGTAGCGGACGAGGAAGAACGACACGACCTTGAAGATCCGCTCGCCGTCCGCGAGTTCGGCCCAGGTGTAGACGTAGCGGACGTCGCCGAGCTTCCCGAGCGAGCGGCCGTGCGCGCCGGTCTCCTCCGCCACCTCCCGCAGGGCCGTCTCCTCGGGGCGCTCGCCCTCGTCGAGCCGCCCCTTCGGCAGCGCCCAGAGGCCCTCCGGCCGGCCCGCCGGGCGGATCGCCGCGACCATCCAGCGGCCGCGAGACGCCGGACGAGCACGCCGCCCGCCGAGAATTCGCGCTCCATCACACCGCCTGACTCAGCCCGGAGACTGCAGTTCTCAGTACACTTGCGCCGCTGGCACTCACATAGGTAGAGTGCCAACACGCAAGCACAAACCTGTCACAAAGGTGGAGGTCTTTCAATGAATCTACAGCCGCTTGGCGACCGCCTGATCGTCGAGGTCCTCGAGGAAGAGGAGACGACGGTCAGCGGCATCGTCCTGCCGGACACCGCGAAGGAGAAGCCGCAGCGCGGCCGGTCCTCGCAGTCGGCCCCGGCGCCCGCGACGAGAATGGCGAGCACGTCGCCATCGATCTCGAAGAGGGCGACGAGATCATCTTCAGCAAGTACGGCGGGACCGAGATCAAGCTCGGTGTCGACGAGGTCCTGATCCTCCGCGAGTCCGACGTGCTGGCCAAGGTCGTCGGCGACCGCGCCGCCGTCTAACCACTCGGTCCCAAGGAAAGAGGAGAAAACACACATGGCTCACAAGGAGCTCAAGTTCGGCGAGGATGCCCGGCGCTCGCTTCAGCGCGGCGTCGACATCCTCGCCGACGCAGTCAAGGTCACGCTCGGCCCGAAGGGCCGCTACGTCGTCCTCGACAAGAAGTTCGGCGCGCCGACGATCACGAACGACGGTGTCACGATCGCGCGTGAGATCGACGTCGAGGACGTCTTCGAGAACCAGGGCGCGCAGCTCGTGCGCGAGGTCGCGACCGCGACGAACGACGTCGCCGGCGACGGCACCACCACCGCGACCGTGCTCGCCCAGGCGATCGTCCGCGAAGGCCTGAAGAACGTCTCGGCCGGCGCGAACCCGATGGGCCTCAAGCGCGGCATCGAGGCTGCGGTCGAGGCGATCGTCGAGAACCTGAAGTCGCAGTCCGTCGAGATCTCGGGCAAGGAGGACATCGCGCGCGTCGCGACCGTCTCCTCGCGCTCGACCGAGATCGGCGAGGTCCTGTCCGAGGCGATCGAGAAGGTCGGCAAGGACGGCGTCGTGAACGTCGAGGAGGGCCAGACCTTCGGCCTCGAGCTCGAGTTCACCGAGGGCATGCAGTTCGACAAGGGCTATCTGTCGCCGTACATGGTGACCGACGCCGAGCGCATGGAGGCCGTGCTCGACAACCCGTACATCCTGGTCGCGAACCAGAAGATCGGGGCAGTCAAGGACGTGCTGCCGGTGCTCGAGCAGGTCATCCAGGCCGGCCGCCCGCTGCTCGTCGTGGCCGAGGACGTCGAGGGCGAGTCGCTCGCGACGATCGTGGTCAACAAGCTGCGCGGCACGTTCCAGGCCGTCGCCGTCAAGGCGCCCGGCTTCGGCGACCGCCGCAAGCGGATGCTCGAGGACATCGCGACGCTCACGGGCGCCGAGGTGATCACCGAGGAGATGGGCCTCAAGCTCGAGAACACGAAGGTCTCGCAGCTCGGCAACGCACGCCGCGTGGTCGTCACGAAGGACACGACGACGATCATCGACGGCGCCGGCGAGGCGGAGGCGATCAAGGCCCGCATCAAGCAGATCAAGGCCGAGATCGAGAACACCGACTCCGACTTCGATCGCGAGAAGCTCCAGGAGCGCCTCGCGAAGCTGTCCGGCGGTGTCGCCGTCGTCAAGGTCGGCGCAGCCACCGAGACGGAGATGAAGGAGACCAAGCATCGCGTCGAGGACGCGCTGCAGGCCGCCCGCGCCGCGCTCGAAGAGGGCGTCGTCCCGGGTGGTGGAGTCGCGCTGCTGAACGCCGCCGACTCCGTCAAGGACAAGGTCCTCGCCGGGCTCGAAGGTGACGAGCGCACGGGTGCGCAGATCATCATCAAGTCGCTCGAGGAGCCGCTCCGCCAGCTCGCGACGAACGCCGGCCTCGAGGGCTCGGTCGTCGTGCAGCAGGTCCGCACGGCCAAGCCGGGCCAGGGCCTGAACGTCGACACGGGCGAGGTGACCGACCTCGTGAAGGCCGGGATCACCGACCCGACGATGGTCACCCGCTCGGCGCTGCAGAACGCCGCGTCGATCGCGAAGAACATCCTCACCACCGAGGCGATCGTCGCCGAGGCCCCGGAGAAGGCAGGCGCCGGAATGGGCGCCGGCATGCCGGACATGGGCGGGATGATGTAAGCACTTTGCCCAAGGGCAAAGTGCAAGAAAAGGAAAGGGGCGGCCGCAGGGCCGCTCCTTTTCGTTGCTCGCGCGGAACGACGAAGACCCGCTTGCGCGGGCCTTCGGAGGGGAAAACCAGGGGGAGGGTTGGTGCTGGCTTGTTTGTCGGGCGTGCGGCGACCAGGCTCGATCCCTCGTTCGAGGGATTCGCCCCATGCTAAAAGCCGTACCGCTGCTCGGTCCAGGGGTCGGCGTCGTTCGAGTAGCCGTAGCGCTCCCAGAACCCCGGCTTGTCGACCGACGACAGCTCGATCCCGCGCAGCCACTTTGCGCTCTTCCAGAAGTACTTGCCGGGGACCACGAGGCGCAGCGGGTAGCCGTGGTCCGGCGTGAGCGGCTCGCCGTCGCCGTGCGTCGCGAGCACGGCGCCCGGCGCCTCCAGGAACGAGAGCGGGACGTTCGACGTGAAGCCCGCCTCGGCGTGCGCGATCGCGAAGCGCGCCGTCGGGTTCGGCCGCGCGAGTGCCGCGAGCTCGCGCCAGTGCACGCCTTCGAACGAGGTGTCGAACTTCGACCAGCGGGTCACGCAGTGGATGTCCTGGACGTTGGAGCTGCGGGGCAGCTCGCCGAACTGCTCCCACGAGAGCTCGACCTCGTGCTCGACGTCGCCGAAGACCCGCAGGGTCCAGGTGGAGAGGTCGTCGTAGCGGTGGACCGAGCCGGCGTGGAGCACGGGCCACTTCGCCGTCAGGTACTGCCCCGGGGGCAGTCGTGCGGGGTCGTAGCCCGCATCGGCGACCTTCCGCTCCGCCTTCGACCTGAACACGGCATCTACTGTAGAGACGATGTCGACCGTGACCCCGAGCGCCGCCCAACGCCCGCGCGGCTATGTGCGCGTCCAGGGCCCCGATGCGGCGGACTTCCTGCAGCGGATGGTCTCGAACGACGTGCTCACTGACGAGTCGGTCGATGCGCTCCTGCTGACCGCGAAAGCGAAGGTGATCGCGCCGCTCCTCGTCTGGCGGCGCGGCGACGACGATTTCCTGCTCCTCACAGAGCCCGAGCTCGGCGACACGGTCGTCGCGCACCTGACGCGGATGCGGTTCGCGGCCAAGTGCGAGATCGCGCTCGAGCAGCACACCTCGACGATCGTGCTCGAAGCGGGTGCCGGGATCGCCAACCGCGACTACGGCGTCCCTGCGTCGGAGGTGCTCGATGCGGCGGTCGCCGCGACGCTTCCCGACGAGGAGCTGGAGCGCCTGCGGATCGAAGCGGCAACGCCGCGCTTCGGCCTCGAGCTGGACGACCGCGTGCTGCCCGCGGAGGCCGGGCTCGACGCGCGCGCGATCTCGTTCACCAAGGGCTGCTACCCGGGGCAGGAGCCCATCGCACGCCAGCACCATCGCGGGAAGGTGAACCGAAGGCTGCGCGTGCTCGAGGTGGACGGCGACGCGCCGGTGCACGAGACGCCGGTCATGCTCGGCGAGAAGGAGGTCGGCCGCGTGACGAGCGCCGTGCCGGGGCTCGCGCTCGCGTTCGTGCGCGTCGAGGTGCCGGAAGACGCTCTGCTCGAGGTCGGCGGACGCGCCGCCCGCCTCAGGGCTGCTCTCTAATAGCTGCTGCCTAAAAAGCAGGGCGGCTACACTGCTCGATTCATTGCGCCCGTAGCTCAGGGGATAGAGCATCGGCTTGCGGAGCCGGGGGTCGCAGGTTCAAATCCTGCCGGGCGCATTTCGACCTCGTTGGCGACACGTTGAGCCAGTTGACGACTGGTCGCGACAGAATCTCAGGGTGAGCAGCGACTTCCTGCAGTAGAAAGCGGGGAGTCGCCGCAGCCGCGCGGAGTCGCGGAAGAGCGACTTCGGAGCGTCTGAGTCACGCGGATGAGTCACGCCGCGTCCGTGAAGCAACGTGGCGTAAGTCGTCGCGTCGATCCGTCGCGACGAATGACCCAGTTGGGTCGTACCGCCTGAATCCAGGCTGACGTACCCTGAGGTCAGGAAAAGCGCTCAGGCCCTCGGCGGTAACGCGGGCGTAGTCCCGGCTTGAGCCATCCGAACAACCAAACTCCACGGAGAGGAACCACCATGAAGAAGTTCTTCATCATTGCGGGTGCGCTCGCTGCGCTCGTCATCCCGTCCGTCGCATCGGCAGACGTCACGCGCTGCGACGCGGTCACCGCCAGCAGCACTGCCAAGTTCACGGTTCTCCAGCCGAAGGACACGGTGGGGCAGTTCACGAACGTGTGGAAGCACGTCTACACGGTCAACGTCGCCGCGGACGGTTCGTTCGCGGGTACCGGCTCGATCACCGACAACGACGGCCCGGTCGCTTGGACAGAGACCATCACTGGCTCGTTCAATGCCGACAAGACGGTCAGCTTCAACACCGTCCCCGTCGGTGGCGGCGCGACGTTCCAGGTGACGAACGCACCGATGAACAACACCACGGTTCCCGTCGTGACCACTTGGACGGCGAACGCGGTCGAGTTCCAGATCTCGCCCGCGACGGTCATCACGACCACCGAGTCCGTGAAGAACCACGGGCAGTACGTCAAGGCGCAGGGCGGCGGCAAGGACGCGGCGCAGGAGTGCGCCGGGATGCCGGTCAACTCCACCCAGGGCAAGTAAGCGCCACCCGCTCCATCCCCGAACGGCCCGGAGGCCCCCGCAAGGGGGCCTCTCTATTTCGTCGCGTCCCGCCTTCCAGGTATGACAGGCGGTTGTGAGTCACACTGTGAGTCACGACCCCTCGGTTTGCAGGGTTTGTTTCCTATCGGGCGCATCTAAGCTCGTCTTGTGGCGCTGTACCTGACCGAGGCTGAGGTGGCCGCTCTGCTCACGCCTGCCGAGGCGCTCGACGCGGTCGAGGAGTCGTTCGGCAGGCTCGCGCGCGGCCGGGTCGACAATCCCCCGCGGGTCTCCGCCGATGTCGCCGGCGGGTACTTCGCGGTCATGCCGTGCGTCGATCACGAGCTCGGCTTCGCAGGGTTGAAGACGTTCGCGTGGCTGACCGGCGGAACGCCGTTTCTCGTCGTCCTCATCTCGATCGGGGAGGCGAAGGTCGAGGCGATCATGGAGGCGGACACGCTCTCGCGGTTGCGCACCGCCGCCGCCTCGGCCGTCGCTGCCAAGCACCTCGCGTGCGCGGGCGCGACGACGCTCGGCGTCATCGGCTGCGGCCACCAGGCGGCCGGGCACGTCCCCGCGCTCCGCAATGCGTTGCCGGGGCTCGAGCGCGTGCTCGTCTTTGGCCGCAACGAGGAGCGACTGCACGCGTTCTGCGCCGAGCACGGCTGCGAGCCTGCGTCCTCCGCGCAGGAGGCTGCGGGCTGCGACGTCGTCGTCACGGTCACGACGTCGCCGAGCCCGGTCGTCCGCGGCGAGTGGTTGCGTGACGGTGCGCTCGTCTGCGCGGTCGGAGCGAGCGAGCCCCACAAGCGGGAGCTCGACGACGCGGTCCTCGAGCGCGCCGCGTTCGTCTGCTGCGACTCGCTCGAGCAGGCAAAGGGCGAGTCCGGCGACCTGATCGACCCGGTCGCGCACGGCGTGCTCGAGTGGGCGGGCGTGCACGAGCTGCAGGACGTCGTCGCAGGCGACATCCCGGGCCGCTCGAGTGACAGCGACATCGTCGTCTTCAAGTCGAACGGCATCGCCCCCTGGGACCTGGCCGCCGGTGCCCGCGTCGTCGAGCTGGCCCGCGCCGCGGGAGCCGGGCGCGAGCTCTGAGAGATGGAACCAGGTTCGGGCTGTGAACCTGGTCCAAGAGCAAACCGGGTTCGGTTGACAGCGCCCTACGGGGTCGTCGACTGCACGGCCGTGATCACGTCGTCGCCGAGTGCGTGCACGACCTCGGGACGGTCGAGCAGGCGCCTGATCTGCTCCGGGCTGCAGCGGTTCGTGACGTAGTGGTCCTGCAGGATGTCCTGCAGCGGTCGTCCGCGGCGATGCTCGCGGATCACGTACTCGGCCATCCGATCCTCACCACGACCGCGCGTCGTGAGAAACGAGAAGACCCCCTTGATCGATTCGACTACCCCCACTGCGGACGCGAGTATAGACCGCTTTCTCAGCCGCCTTCGCGCGGCCACTCGAGATTCGCGTTCGGGATCCGTTCGCCGTGCGGGTCGTGGGTCGGGAAGCCGAGCGCACGGTCGATCCGCGCTTCGAGCTCCTCCGAGATCACGTGCTCGAGGCGGTCGGCCTCGTCGTGGACCGCGTCGACGTGCAGGCCGAGCGTCTCCGCGAGGTAGAGCTCGAGCAGCCGGTGGTGGCGGATCACCTCGAGTGCCACGCGCTCGCCCGCATCGGTCAGCTGCGCGCCGCGATACGGCTCGTGCTCGAGCAGCTGCAGCGCGACGAGCTTCTTCACCATCGCCGACGCCGACGCAGGTGAGACCGACTTGTCCTTCGCGAGCGCGCCGATCGTCACGCGGCCGTGCTCGGCCTCGAGCTTGTAGACGCTCTTCAGGTAATCCTGGATCGACTCGGAAAGGCCGGCCTTGCTCATGGGAGGCAGGGTAACGTGGCCGTCGTGACGATCCGCGTTGGACATTCGGCCGATCCCGACGATGCGTTCATGGTCTGGGCGCTCGAAGCGGGCGCCGTCGACACGCGTGGGCTCGAGCTCGAGCCAGTCGTCTCCGACATCCAGACGCTGAACGACTGGGCGCTCGAGGGGCGGCTCGAGGTCACGGCCGCTCTCCGCGGGCGCCTACCCGTCGATCGCCGGCCGGTACGCCCTCCTGCCGCACGGCGCGTCGTTCGGCGAAGGCTACGGCCCGATCGTCGTGGCGCGCGAGTCGCTCTCGCTCGACGAGCTGCGCGAGCTCGAGATCGTCACGCCCGGGCCGTTGACCACCGCGACCCGCGTGCTCCGGCTCGCGCTCGGCGCGGACGTCCGCACGCGTGACCTGCCGTTCGACGAAGTGCTCGGCGAGGTCACCTCGGGCCGCGCCCACGCCGGCCTCGTGATCCACGAGGGCCAGCTCACCTACGCGGAGCACGGCCTCGAGAAGGTCCTCGATCTCGGCGTGTGGTGGCAGGAGGAGACCGGCCTGCCGCTGCCGCTCGGCCTCGTCGCGGCGCGGCGAGACCTCGACCGCCTCGACGACGTCTCGGCGGTGCTGCGCGAGGCGATCGACGCGGGCCTCGCCAATCGCGACGCAGCGATGCAGTACGCGATGGGATTCGGCCGCGGCATCGACGCGGCGACCGCCGACGAGTTCGTGGCGATGTACGTGAACGACCTGACACTCGACATGGGCGAGCGCGGACGCCGCGCCGTCGCGCAGCTGCTCGGACGCACGCCCGACTACGTGGGCGGATGACGCGCGCCGTCATCCTCTCGGCGGTCCGCACGCCGGTCGGTCGCTACGGCGGCGGCCTCTCCGCCGTTCGCCCGGACGATCTCGCGGCGCTCGCGGTGCGCGCGGCCGTCGACCGCGCGGGCGTGCCGGAAGGCGAGATCGAGGACGTCTGGCTCGGCTGCGCGAACCAGGCCGGCGAGGACAATCGCAACGTCGCCCGCATGGCGGTCCTGCTCGCGGGCCTCCCCGAGTCGGTCGGCGGCGTCACGGTCAACCGGCTCTGCGCCTCCGGGCTCGCAGCGATCGTTGGGGCGTGCCACGCGATCGATCGCCGGCGACGGCGACCTGTTCGTCGCGGGCGGCGTCGAGTCGATGTGGCGCGCTCCGCTCGTCACCTCGAAGCCCGACCGCGCCTTCCCGCGCGGCGACCGAACGCTCTACGACTCGACGCTCGGCTGGCGCTTCCCCAACCCGAAGCTGGCCGAGCTCTTCCCGCTCGAGACGATGGGCGAGACCGGCGAGAACGTCGCCGAGCGCTGGAGCGTCTCTCGCGAGGATCAGGACGCGTTCGCGCTCCGGTCGCAGCAGCGCTGGGCAGCCGCCGCCGAGGCCGGCCGCTTCGACGACGAGCTCGTGCCGGCCGGCGAGCTCACGCGTGACGAGCATCCACGCCCCGACACCTCCGCCGAGAAGCTCGCGACCCTGAAGCCGGCGTTCCGCGAGGGCGGCTCGGTGACGGCCGGCAACTCTTCGGGCCTGAACGACGGTGCCGCTGCGCTCGTGATCGCATCCGAGGAGAAGGCGCGCGAGCTCGGGATCGAGCCGCTCGGCTCGTTCGTCGCCTCGGCAGTCGCCGGCGTCGATCCGCGCGTGATGGGGATCGGCCCGGTGCCGGCCGTGCGCAAGCTGCTCGAGCGCGCCGGGGTGGCGGCCGCGGACGTCGACCTCCTGGAGCTGAACGAGGCGTTCGCGTCGCAGGCGGTCGCGGTCGTGCGCGAGCTCGGGATCGACGACGACCGCGTGAACGTGAACGGGGGCGCGATCGCGATCGGGCACCCCCTCGGCATGAGCGGAGCGCGCCTCGCGGTCACGCTGCTGCACGAGCTGCGCCGGCGCGGCGGCCGTTACGGGATCGCGACGATGTGCGTCGGCGTAGGACAGGGACAAGCGGCGCTCTTCGAGGCAGCGTCTTGACACACGCCGAGCGCTACCTCGAGCTCGGGCTGCGGCTCGGCAAGCACGTCGACGGGCTCGTCGACGCCTACTACGGCCCGCCGGAGCTCAAGGAAACGGTGGACGGCGAGGAGAAGCTCGACGCGGCGCAGCTCGCCGCCGACGGCGATGCGCTGCTCGCCGAGCTCGAGGACGGCTGGCTCGCCGACCAGGTGCGCGGCTGCGCGACCTACGCCCGCGTGCTCGCCGGCGACGAGATCTCCTACAGCGACGAGGTCGAGCGCTGCTACGGCGTCCGTCCGTCGAAGGTCTCCGAAGACGTCTACGCGGCGGTGCACGCGGAGCTCGACGAGCTGCTGCCCGGCGAGGGGACGCTGTACGAGCGACGTCAGGCGTGGCGAGAGCGGCACCTCGTCGACGGCGCGAAGGCGGTTCAGGTGCTGACCGATCTCGTGCCCGTCCTGCGCGAGCGAACCGCGGCGCTGCTCGACCTGCCGGCGGGCGAGGAGCTGTCGGTCGAGGCGGTGAGCGACGAGCCGTGGTGGGCCTTCAACTACTACCACGGCGAGCTCCGAAGCCGGGTCGTCCTGAACACCGACGTGCCGACGACCGGGCTCGACCTGTTCCATCTCGTCGGCCACGAGGTCTACCCCGGGCACCACACCGAGCACGCGGTGAAGGAGCAGCTGCTCATCCGCGACCAGGGGCGGATCGAGGAGGGGATCCAGCTCGTGCCCACACCGCAGGCGGTGCTCAGCGAAGGGATCGCCGAGGCCGGCATCGACGTCGTCCTCGACGACGAGGCCCGGGAGCGCCTGTACGCGATCCTGCGCGGGCACGGGCTCGAGCTCGACGAGCCCGGCGCTCGCCGAGCGGATCACCCGGGCGAGCGAGCCTCTGCGGACCCTCGGCGTCGACGCGGCCTTGATGATCCACGAGGAGGGCGTCCCCGTCGAGGAGGCCGAGGCGTACGTCGAGAAGTGGAGCCTCGTGACGCCGGAGCAGGCCAAGCACAGCGTCGACTTCGTCACCGATCCGACCTGGCGCGCGTACGTGATCACGTACTCCGCCGGGCGCGACCTCTGCCGCGCGTACATCGCCGGCGATCCGGCCCGGCTGCGCACGCTGCTCACCGAGCACGTGCGCATCGGCGACCTGCTCGCAGCCGCCCGGTAGATTCCAGGCGTGGCGGTCGCGACCCAGAAGGAGTACGGCCTCTTCATCGACGGCGGGTCCGTCGAGGCCGCCTCCGGCGAGGTGCGCGAGGTTCGCGAGCCCGCGACCGGCGACCTCCTCGCGCGCGCAGCGATGGCAGGCGAGGCCGACATCGATCACGCGGTCGCCGCCGCGCGCGCCGCACTCGACGGAGCCTGGGGGAAGACGCCCGGCACCGAGCGCTCGCGGCTGCTCCACGCGCTCGCGGATGCGATCGTCGCCAACCGCAAGGAGCTCGCCGACCTCGAGAGCCGCAACGTCGGCAAGGCGATCTCGTCGGTCAAGGCCGAGCTCGCGGGCGCGGCCGAGAACTTCCGCTACTTCGCGTCCGCGATCGCGACGATCGCCGGCCGCTCGACACCGGTCGGCGGGTCGCTGCTCTTCTATTCGTTGAAGGAGCCGGTCGGCGTTGCGGCGCAGATCGTCCCGTGGAACTACCCGTTGCTGATGGCGACGTGGAAGCTCGCTCCGGCGCTCGCGGCCGGCTGCCCCGTCGTCCTGAAGCCCGACCCGCAGACGCCGCTCTCGGTGCTGCGGCTCGCGGAGCTCGCCGCCGAGGTCGGGTTCCCGGCGGGCGCGATCAACATCGTCCCGGGCGACGGCCCGACCACCGGCAGCTATCTCGTGCGCCATCCGGGCGTCGACAAGGTCGCGTTCACCGGCTCGACGAGGACGGGCGGCGAGATCATGCGGCTGTGCTCGGACCCGATCAAGCGGTTGACGCTCGAGCTCGGCGGCAAGAGCCCGAACCTCGTCTTCGCCGACGCCGACCTCGCTGATGCGATCCCCGCGAGCGTGTGGGCGATCTTCGCTTCGGCCGGCCAGTCGTGCGAGGCGCGCTCGCGGCTGCTCGTCGAGTCGTCGATCTACGACGACGTCGTCTCGCAGGTGACGGAGCTGGCCGGGCGCGTGAAGGTCGGTGACCCGCTCGATGCCGAGACGCAGATGGGCTCGCTGATCTCGACCGCGCACCGCGCCAAGGTGCACGGGTTCGTCGAGAGTGCACGCGAGGAGGGCGCCGAGGTGACCGCGGGCGGAGCGATCGGCGAGGGCGCCGGCGCGTTCTATCCGCCGACCGTGATCGCGAAGGCCGAGAACCGGATGGTCGCCGCGCAGGAGGAGATCTTCGGCCCCGTCGTCACGGTGATCCCGTTCGAGGACGAGAAGGACGCCGTGCGGATCGCGAACGACGTGAAGTACGGGCTGATGGCGACGGTCTGGACGGGCGACCCCGGCCGGGGGCACCGCGTCGCGGCGAGGATCAAGTCCGGGACGGTCGGGATCAACATGCCGTACACGGCGTTCCCCGGGATCCCGTTCGGCGGCTACAAGCAGTCGGGCTTCGGCCGCGAGCTCGGCGTCGACGCGCTCGACCTCTACCTCGAGACGAAGTCGGTCGTCACCTACACCGGCACGCGCCCGACGAACCCGTTCGGGCTGTAGCCGCCTCTAGCTACCGCTGGGCCGTCCTCGCCGCGGGCACGTTCGCGCAGACGACGTACTCGGCGATCCGGTTCGGCGTCGCGGTGATGGCGCCGGCCCTGCGCGCCCGCGACCACCTGTCGCTCGCGGAGACGGGCGTCCTGATCTCGGCCTCGCTCGTCGGCTCGCTCGTCACGCTGTTTCTCTGGGGCCTCCCGACCGACCGGATCGGCGAGCGGCTCGTGCTCGTCGTCGGCCTCTCGCTCTGCGGCGCCTCGCTGATCGCTGCGGGCCAGGCGCACGGGTTCTGGCCGCTCTGCGGGCTGGTTGCGCTCGCCGGGATGACGGGGGCGAGCGTGCAGTCCGCGAGCGGGCGCGCGGTCATGCACTGGTTCGAGCCGTCCCAGCGCGGCCTCGCGCTCGCGATCCGGCAGACCGCGATCCCTCTCAGCGGCTTCGCGATCGCGCTCGGGCTGCCGCCGATCGTGCAGCGCCGGCGGCGTGCGCTGGGGTTTCATGGCGATGGGCATCGCCTGCCTCGCCGGGGCGGTCGTCGGCGGTCTCGTCCTGCGCGAGGGCCCGCGCCGCGAAGCCCCTGCCGGCACGCCGGCAGGGCCGCCGCCGATCCGCGACAGGCGGATCTGGCGGCTCTCGCTGGGAAGCTCGCTGCTGATCGCGCCGCAGCTCTGCGTCGTCGGCTTCACCGTGCTCTACCTGCACGAGCAGCGCGGCCTGTCCGCCGGCGCTGCCGCGGCGGTGCTCGCCGTGATGCAGGTGCTCGCCATCGGCGCCCGGATCGCCGCCGGCCGCTGGTCGGACGTGCTCGCGAGCCGGCTCGTGCCGCTGCGCGCGATCGCGCTCGCGGCGTCGTTCTTCGTCGCGCTGATGACGGTGCTGCTCGAGGCGCCGCTCGCGGTGCTCGTGCCGGTGCTCGTCGTCGCCGGCGTGCTCTCGATGAGCTGGAACAGCCTCTCGTTCGCGGCCGCCGTCGAGCTCGCCGGCCACGGGCGCAGCGGCGCCGCGATCGGCCTGCAGCAGACGCTGCTGAACGGGCCGGGCGCGCTCTACCCCGGCCTCTTCGGCGCGCTCGTCGCGACGACCTCGTGGGACGTCGGCTTCGCGGTCGTCGCGCTCTTCCCGCTCGCCGGCTGGCGCGTCCTGCGAGCATTGCCCGGTTGATGACGATCCTCGAGCGGCTCGACGAGATCTACGCGATCGGCCAGCACCGCGCGGGCTACTCGCCGAAGGAGGACGCCGCGCACGAGCTCGCCGCCGGCTGGATGCGCGAGGCGGGCCTCGAGGTCTCGCGCGACGAGGCGGGCAACCTGTTCGGCCGACGCGGCGACGCGCGCGTCTGGACCGGCTCGCACCTCGACAGCGTCCCGACCGCCGGCCGCTTCGACGGCGCGCTCGGCGTCGTCGCGGCGATCGAGGCGGCCTCGCGCCTGCCGGACGCGCCGCTCGCCGTCGTCGCCTTTCGCGCCGAGGAGACCGGGCCGATGGGGAGCAAGCGCCTCACGGAGCTGCCCGACGCATTCCTCGAGCTGCACATCGAGCAAGGCCCGGTGCTCGCGGCGGCGGGCGAGCCGCTCGGCGTCGTGACGGCGATCGCCGGCCAGGCGCGCGGTGCCGTCCCTTCGAGGGCCGCGCCGACCACGCCGGCACGACGCCGATGGACGCGCGCGCCGACGCGCTCGTCGAGGCCGCACGGTTCATCCTGCACGTGCGCGACTGCGCGCGCGACGGTACCGTCGCGACCGTCGGTGCGATCGAGGTCGAGCCGAACGCGGTGAACGTCGTGCCGGCGAAGGTCACCGTCAGCGTCGACGCGCGGGCCCGCCGACTGCCGCGCAGCTCGACGAGCTGGTCGCCGCCATCGGCTTCGAGCCGGTGCACTGGCTCGAGCCCGCTCCGATGGGCGGCGCGCCGCTCGCGGCCCTTCGCGCAGTGCTGCCCGACGCGCCCGAGCTCGTCTCCGGCGCCGGCCACGACGCGATGGTGCTGGCCTGGCAGGCGTGCCGACGGCGATGCTCTTCGTGCGCAGCCTGAACGGCGGGGTCAGCCACCATCCAGACGAGCTCTCGAGCGCGGAGGACATCGCGCTCGCGGTCGATGCGCTCACGGCCGCGCTCGCTAGGCTCGCGCATAGCATGACCGACAGCGTAGCTGAACGAGCGCGAGGTGATGACCTGGGACGACCTCGGTCGCGGAGCGCGTGAGCTCGCCGAGGCGGTCGCCGCCGACGGCTACCGCCCCGACATGGTCCTCGGCATCGCGCGCGGCGGGCTGCTCGTCGCGGGCGCCCTCGGCTACGCGCTCGGCGTCAAGAACACGTTCACGATGAACGTCGAGTTCTACACCGGAGTCGACGAGCGGCTCGACCTGCCGATGATCCTGCCGCCGGTCCCCGACCTGGTCGACTTCGCCGAGACCCGGGTCCTGATCGCCGACGACGTCGCCGACACCGGCGCGACGCTGCAGCTCGTGAAGGAGTTCTGCGCCGGCAAGGTGGCCGAGGTGCGCTGCGCCGTCCTCTACGAGAAGCCCCGCTCGGCCGTTCGCTGCGAGTACGTCTGGCGCCGCACCGACCGCTGGATCACGTTCCCCTGGAGCGCCGAAGAGCCCGTCTTGCAGGCTCTTTCCACATCCGCGTAGTCGTCCTCCGCACGGTCGGATATCGTCGCTCGCACCCCCGGGCAACACAGGTTTTAGGAGGAGAGCACATTGACCAAGAGGAAGCATCGCGCTCGGCGCGATCCTGTTCGTGATCGTTCTGCGGCCACCGTTCTCGCTGTCGGCACGTCTGCCGGCTCGGCGAAGCCGAATGCCGCGTTCAAGGCGGCGTGGATCTACGTCGGCCCGCACAACGACGGCGGCTGGTCGCAGGCCCACGACCAGGGCCGGCTCTACGTGCAGAAGACGCTCGGCTCGAAGGTCCAGACGACCTACAAGGAAAACGTCCCCGAAGGCCCGCAGGTCGCGCAGGTGATCGACAGCCTCGTCGCGCGACGGGAACAAGATCATCTTCGGGACCTCGTACGGCTTCCAGCCGGCGATGTACGCAGCGGCCAAGAAGTACCCGGACGTGAAGTTCGAGATGGCGACCGGCTACCAGACCGCGAAGAACATCGCCGACTACTACGGCGCCGGCGAGGACGCGATCTACCTCTCCGGCATCGCCGCCGGCGCGGCGACGAAGACCGGCATCGTCGGCTACGTCGTCCCGTTCGCGATCCCCGAGGTGATCCGGCACACGAACGCGTTCGCGCTCGGCGTGCAGAAGGCGCATCCGGGCGCCAAGGTGAAGATCATCTGGACGAACTCGTGGTTCGATCCCGCCAAGGAGAAGAAGGCGGCCGAGAGCCTCAACTCCGCGGGCGCCGACGTGATCGGCCAGAACGTCGACAGCCCGGCGGCCGGCCAGTTCGCCGAGTCGGCCGGCATGCCGTGGGTCGGCTACGACTCGGACGCGAAGAAGTTCGCGCCGAAGCAGTGGCTCACGGCGTGCCGTCTACAACTGGGGCCCGTACTACCTGCGAGCGCGTCAAGGCCGCGATGAACGGGACGTGGAAGACGGGCAGCTACTACGGCAGCATGAAGGACGGCTTCACGAAGCTCGCCCCGTACGGCCCGGGCGTCTCCGCGGCGACGAAGGCGCTGATCGCGGCGCAGCGGGCGTGATCGCCAGCGGCAGGTGGAACGAGTTCACCGGCCCGATCTACGACCAGAAGGGCAAGCTGCGCATCAAGGCAGGAGCTCGCGCGTCGCTCGCCGATCTCATGTCGATGAACTGGCTCGTCAAGGGCGTCATCGGGAGCCCGAAGGGCTAGCGCCGCACGGGGCGGGCGAGACGGTCGTCTCGCCCGCCCGCACTTCATGCCTGCGTCGCCGTCAGCCTCCGCGGGATCACCAAGCGATTCCCCGGGCGTCGTCGCGAACGACGGCGTGCGATTTCGAGGCGGCCGAGGGCGAGGTGCACGCGCTGCTCGGCGAGAACGGCGCCGGCAAGTCGACGCTCTCGAACATCCTCACCGGGCTCTACCGCCCCGACGAAGGCGAGATCGTCCTGTACGGGAAGCCGGTCGCGTTCCGCTCGCCGCGCGACGCGCTCGACGCCGGCATCTGCATGGTGCACCAGCACTTCCGGCTCGTGCCGCCGTTCACCGTCGCCGAGAACGTGATCCTCGGCGACCATCGCGGCGAGGGGCGCAAGTTCCTCGTCCACCCGCGCACGATCGAGCGGCGCGTCGCCGAGCTCGGCGAGCGCTACCGCATCGCGGTCGACCCGCGCGCGCGCATCTGGCAGCTCTCGCTCGGCGAGCAGCAGCGCGTCGAGATCCTGAAGGCGCTCTACCGCGAGGCGCGGATCCTGATCCTCGACGAGCCGACCGCCGTGCTGACGCCGCAGGAGGCGGAGTCGCTCTTCGAGACGATGCGCGTGATGGCCGACGAGGGCCGCACGGTCATCTTCATCTCGCACAAGCTGCACGAGGTGAAGGCGGTCTCCGACCGCGTCACGGTCCTGCGCGGCGGGGAAGACCGTCGCGACGGTCGACGACCGCCGACGCGACGCCGCACTCGCTGGCGGCGCTGATGGTCGGGCGCGAGGTCGACCGCGGCGCAGCGCGTGCCGCACACCGTCGAGCTCGGGCGACCGGTGCTCGAGTCGACGACCTCTGGGCCGCGGGCGACCGCGGCGGCGAGGCGCTGCGCGGCGTGACGCTGACCGTCCGCGCGGGCGAGATCGTCGCGATCGCCGGCGTCGCCGGCAACGGCCAGCGGGAGCTCGCGGAGACGGTGACCGGGATGCGGCCGCCCGACGCGCGGGACGTCGCCGTCGGAGGGCGAGCGCTCCGCGGCGGCGATGCACGCGAGGCGATCCGGGCCGGCGTCGCGCACGTGCCCGAGGACCGGCTGCACACCGGCGTCGCGCCGTCGCTCTCGATCGCCTCGAACGTCGTGCTCAAGTCGTACCGCGGCCGCGCGCTCGCGCGAGGGCCGCTGCTGCGGCTGCGCGCGATCCGCGACCACGCGGTGCAGCTGATCCAGCGCTACGACGTCGCGGCGGCGGCCCCGACCTGCCGGCGCGTCAGCTTCTCCGGCGGCAATCTCCAGAAGGTCGTGCTCGCCCGCGAGTTCGACGGCGAGCCGCGCGTGCTCGTCGTCGCGTCGCCGACGCGCGGCCTCGACGTCGCGGCGATCGAGACCGTGCACCGCTACCTGCGCGAGGCGCCGCCGCGGGCGGCGTCGGCATCCTGCTGATCTCCGAGGATCTCGACGAGATCCTGCGCGCTCGCCGACCGCATCGCCGTCATGTACGAGGGCGCGATCGTCGGTGAGCTCGACGCCGGCGACGGCGACGTGTCGACGAGCTCGGCCTGCTGATGGCGGGCGGGCGCCGCGATGATCCGGATCGAGCGGCGGCTGCAGCAGCCGCGCTGGCTGTCGGTCGCCGTGCCCGTCGGCTCGATGCTCGTCGCGTTCGGGCTGATGACGCTCGTGCTGCTCGCTGACGCACCACCCGCCGGGGCACACGTTCCGCCGGCTCTTCGACTCCGCCTTCGGCGGCACGGCAGGCGCTCGAACGCGTCGTTCGTCTCGGCGACGCCGCTGATCTTCACCGGGCCTCTGCGCCGCGGTCGCGTTCCGCATGCAGCTCTTCAACATCGGCGGTGAGGGCCAGCTGTACGTCGGCGCGATCACCGGCGCGGCCGCCGGCATCGCGCTCGGCGAGCACTCGGGCTGGGTGTCGGTCCCCGCGATGATCGCCGCCGGCGCGGCGGGCGGCGCGGCGCTCGCGCTGATCCCGGCGCTGCTCCGGGCGTTCCTCTCGACGAACGAGATCATCACCTCGCTGATGCTCAACTACGTCGCCGCGCTCGTCATCAACTACCTGATCTTCGACTCGAAGTCGTACTGGCGCGACACGTCGACGCCCGACGGCGAAGGTGTTCCCGCAGGGCAAGCCGCTGCCCGACGCCGCGACCTGGCCGGCTCTGCACGTCGGCGGGCTCGTCCTTCCGCTCGGGCTCCTGCTCGGCGGTGCTGATCGCCGTGCTCGTCTGGCTGCTCTACACGCGCACGCGCTTCGGCTTCGAGGTGCACGTGATCGGCGACTCGCCGCGCGCCGCGACGCTACGCCGGCATGCGCACGCGCCGGAAGATCCTCGCGGTGATGGCGCTGTCGGGCGCGATCGCGGGCATCGGCGGCGCGAGCCAGGACGGCGACTTCCGCCACACGCTCGATCCGCGCGGCCTGACGCCGGCCGGCTACGGCTACGCCGGGATCGTGATCGCGGCGCTCGCGCGCTACAACCCGTTCGCGGTCTGCCTCGTCGCGTTCCTGCTCGGCGGCCTGCAGAACGCGGGCTACACGCTCCAGGGCGCGGACTTTCCGTCCGGGCTCGTCGGCGTGATGCAGGGGCTGATCCTGTTCTGTGCGCTCGGCGGCGAGCTGCTCATCCGCTACCGCGTGCGCTTCGTCCGTGAGGCGCGCGCGCGGAGGCGGCCGCGTGATCCTCGCTGCCGGTGGCATCAACAACTCGATCGTCGTGGTCGTGCTCGCCTCGGCCGTCATCTACGGCACGCCGCTCCTCTACGCGCGCGCTCGGCGAGCTGCTCGCAGAGCGTTCGGGCGTGCTCAACCTCGGCGTCGAGGGGATGATGCTCGTCGGCGCGGTGATGGGCTTCTGGGCGGTGCAGCGCACCGGCTCGCTCTGCTGCTGCGCGATCGTGGTCGCAGCGATCGCCGGCGCCGCGATGGCGTCGATCCATGCCTTCCTCGTCGATCACGCTGCGCGCCAACCAGATCGTCTCGGGCCTCGCGCTGACGATCTTCGCCGGGGCCGCAGGGCTCTCGTCGTACCTCGGCAACGACCTGAACCTCGCCGACCAGCCGGCGCAGCATTCGTTCACGCCGTTCCTGCCGGCCTCGTGGCGGCGGGCGGACATCGTCGGGCCGATCTTCCTCGACCAGTCGGCGCTCGTGTACGCGTCGTGGGTGTGCGTGCTCCTCGTTGCGCTGTATCTCAGCCGCACGCGGCCGGGGCTCAACCTGCGCGCCGTCGGGGAGTCGCCCGGCGCGGCGGACGCGATGGGCATCAACGTCGTCAGCGTACCGCTACGCGCACACGTTGGTCGGCGGCGCGTTTGCCGGCGTCGGCGGTGCGTGCTTCTCGCTCGCGATCACGCCGCAGTGGGTCGACGGCCTGACGGCCGGCGCCGGCTGGATCGCGATCGCGCTCGTCATCTTCGCGTTCTGGCGGCCGACGTTCTGCCTCGTCGGCGCGTACTTCTTCGGCGCGTTCTCGGGCATCCCGTTCACGTTCCAGGCGCGGGGGATCCTCTCCGGCGTGCCGCCGGAGCTGTTCCAGGCGCTCCCGTACGTGATGACGATCCTCGTGCTCGTGCTCGTCTCGACCGCGGGCGCGCCGCCGCCGCCTCGGCGCCCCGGCCGCCCTCGGCACCGCGTACGTCCGCGAAGAGCGCTGATGCACTTTCGCAACACTGATGATGCGTGTATGGTACGTGCATGGTGCAGAAGCAGCCGCCCCGCTCGTCGACAGCGACCTGCGCGAGGCGACGATCGCAGTCCTGCGCGAGCGAGGCTGGAGCGGGCTGACGCTCGAGCGGGTCGCCGAAGTCGCCGGCCGCGCCCGCTCGACGCTCTGGCGGCAGGGCCTGACGCGTCGAGTTGCTCGTCCAGGCGCTCGTCGGCGAGCTGGCCGACGACTTCCAGCGCGACGATGTATCCCGATCCTCACGACGCGGCGGGACGGGCCGCGAGCGGCTCGAGCGCGGCCTCGTCGCGCTCTGCGAGCTCATCGACCGCCACCTGCCGCTGATGCTCGCGAACGACGAGGCGTTCCACCAGCCGCCGCGTCCCGACCAGCCGCCCGACTACCTGCAGCCGTTCATCACGTTCCTGCGCGACGGCGCCGCGGATGGGTCGCTCGCCCCGGGCGAGGACGCTGGTCGAGGCGGCCGACGCGGTGTTCAACGCGGTCGCGTGGCCGTACGTCCACCTGCGCGGCCGGCACGACTGGCCCGCCGACCGCGCCTCGAGCGGTCGTCGTCGGCCTCGTCCTCGAACGGCATCCCACCGAACGCACGAAAGGAGACGCCATGAGCCTTCCCTACGTCGGAGCCGCTCGTTCCGCCGCGAGCCTGGCGAGCGTCAGATCTCCCGAGCCGCCCCGCCGCGGCGAGCCGGGCGGCCCGCCGTGCGGCATCTGCGCCGGAGCAGACGACTCGCGCCGTCTGGTCGGACGACAACTGGACGCTGCATCCGCCCGTCGGCGGCAGCCTGCCCGGCGCGGTCTGGCTCGCGAGCCGCGAGCACGTCGACTCGTTCACCGACCTGCCCGAGCCGCTCGCGGCGGACTTCGGCCGCGTCGTCGCGCGGGTCGAGCGCGCGATCCTCTCGCTCGGCGACGTCGGCCGCGTCCACCTCTACCGGTGGGGCGACGGCGGCGCGCACTTCCACGTCTGGATGCTCCCGCGCCCGCTCGGCATGATCGGAGGCGCACGGGATGATGCTGCCGCTGTGGGAGGACGTGCTGCCGAACGTGACCGACGAGGAGCTCGCGGCGGCGGCGAGTCGCGTCGCAGCCGCGATGTGACGGTGCACGACTCGCTCGCGCGCCGGCTCGGCACGAAGCGACGCGGTCGTCATCGGGCTCGGCTCGATGATCGGCGCCGGCGTCTTCTCGGCCTTCGCGCCGGCGGCGGCCGCCGCCGGCAGCGGCCTCCTGATCGGGCTCGCGCTCGCGGCAGGCGTCGCGTACTGCAACGCCGTCGCGTCGGCGCAGCTCGCCGCGCAGTACCCGACCTCGGGCGGGACCTACGTCTACGGCCGCGAGCGCCTCGGTGAGTGGTGGGGCTTCCTCGCGGGCTGGGGCTTCGTCGATCGGCAAGACCGCGTCGTGCGCGGCGATGGCGCTGACGTTCGCGTCGTACGCGGTCGCGCGGCTCGATGTGGGCGCAGCGCGGCGGTCGCCGTCGCCGCGGTGCGGCGTGCTGACTGCCGTGAACTACCGCGGGATCACGCGCACGGCCGGGCTCGCTCGCGTGCTCGTCGCGGCGTCGCTCCTCGCGCTGCGTCGTCGTGGTCGGCGCGATCGCGGCGGCGGGCGGGCTCGACGCGGGCACGGTGCTCGGACCTGCCGTTCGGGCACGGCGGCGTCTACGGCGTGCTCCAGTCGGCGGGCCTGCTCTTCTTCGCGTTCGCCGGCTACGCGCGGATCGCGACGCTCGGCGAGGAGGTGCGCGACCCCGAGCGGACGATCCCGCGAGCGATTCCGATCGCGCTCGGCATCGCGGTCGTGATCTACGCCGTCGTCGGCGTCTCGCTGCTCCTTGCCGCCGGGCCGGCTGCGCTCGCCGCGAGCACGGCACCGGCTCGCCACTGCGCTCGATCATGCGGTCGGCGCCGCCTGGGCCGACGCCCATCGTACGCGTCGGGCGCGGCGGTCGCGAGTCTCGGCGCGCTGCTGGCGCTGATCGCCGGTGTCGGCCGCACGGCCGCTCGCGATGGCGCGCAACGGCGACCTCCCGCAGTGGCTTGCGTCGGTGCATCCGCGCTACCGCGTGCCGGATCATGCGGAGCTGGCGCTCGGCATCGTCGTCGTGCTGCTCGTGCTCACCACCGACCTGCGCGGCGCGATCGGCTTCTCGTCGTTCGGCGTGCTCGTCTACTACGCGGTCGCGAACGCCTCGGCCTACACGCAATCGGCGGACCACCGCCGCTGGCCGCGCGTGCTGAACGTCGTGGGCCTCGTCGCGTGCGTCGCGCTCGTGGTCGCGCTTCCGTGGCGCTCGGTCGTCGCCGGCGCCGCCGTCCTCGCGGTCGGCCTCGCGGGCCGCGCGCTCGTCACGCGCGTCGGGAACCAGGTTCGGGTCGTGAACCTGGTTCATGACGTTTCGTACTGCCGCGGCCCTCCGAGGAAACTCATGAACCCGGTTCAAACAGCAAACCGGGTTCGACTACAGTCATCCCAGCGCGCGAAACGAGATCCCCTGCGCGCCTTCCCAGAGGGTGAGCCGGCCGAGCTCCTTCAGCTGCTCCTGCCCCTCGACCACCGTGGCGAAGTGGTTCGCCCACAGGTGGCCCGCCTTCGAGGCGAACGAGCAGTAGCCGTAGGGGAAGAGCAGCTCCGTCTCGCTCTGGCCGCCGGGATAGAGCGCGAGCTCGCCGGGGTGCGGGTACGACGTCGCGTTCTCCGGGCCGAGCCGAAGTCTCGGTCGCCCCACGGGATCCAGTTCGACTCGCCGCTCCAGCGGCAGTGGATGATCCGGTCTTCGAGCGGCAGGCTCGCCTTGAACGCCGCGACCGTCTGGGGCGCCAGCTCGTCCTCCCAGCGCGCGACGAAGCGCATCCCGGCTGCGACGATCTCGAGCATCGACTGAACCTACCTGCGCTCGGTTGCCAGGCGAACCCCGAACGAGACGAGGACGATGCCGGTGACGACGTCGAGCGCCCGCCGGACGGCGGGAACACGTAGCGCCGCCCCTGCGCGCGCGACGAGCACGAGCCACGCCAGCGTCAGCGCTGCGAATGCCAGCCCGTGCCCGAGGAGCGCCGCGAACGACTCCCGAACTGCGGCAGCAAGCTCGTGAAGAAGATCGGCATCTTCGGGTTGGAGAGGTTGTTGAGGAGGCCCTGCCGGTACGGCGAGCCGGCCGGCCGTCCGCGTCGAGTGGCCGCGAGAGAAGAGCATCGCGAGGCCGATCCAGACGAGGTAGGCGGCGCCGACGAGCCGCAGCGCCTCGAAGGCGGGCCGCGAGGCGACGAGCAGCGCCGCCAGGCCAGCTGCGCTCGCGATCACCCACACGAGGAGGCCCGTGGTGACGCCGAATGCGGTCGCGACGCCGCGCCCTCGGGAGACTCGCGTTGCGCACGGTCAGTGCGAAGTCCGGCCCGGGCGCGATCACCACCACGGTCGCGACGACGAGGAAGGCGAGCACAGCCTCGAACCTCACCTGTCAGCGGATCAGCAGCGCGACGGCGAGCACGCCGCAGCGGCCACGCCGAGGATCGGCCAGACATTGAGCCCGTTGTGGCGCAGGTTGAAGTAGTGGCGCATCGACCGCGCCGATCGCCATCAGCGCGACGAGCACGAGCCAACCGTGCGTGTGCCCGTAGGTGAACGGGAAGTGGCTCGAGAGCATCGCGAACACGACCGGCAGCGTGAGGTAGTTGTTGTGCACCGAGCGCGTCTTGCCGTCGCTGTCCCAGACGCGGGTCGGGCTCGCGGCCGGCCTCCTTCGCGCGCATCAGCTCCCAGTGCGCCGGGATGATCACGAAGAAGACGTTGCCGACCATCATCGTCCCGATCATCGCGCCGACCTGGATGTACGCCGCCCGCGCGCGCGAACAGCTTCGCACGGCGCCCCACGCCGACGCGCAGATGAACGCGAAGACGAGCACCGCGAGCACGCCCTCGTCGTTCGGCGAACGCACGGCACAGCCCGTCGTAGACGACCCACGCCAGCACGAGCCCGCCGATCGAGATGACGATCGCCTCCCACGCCGTCAGGTCGGCGACCGTCGGGTCGACGAGATACGACGACGCATGGAGTAGTAGACGACGATGAAGAGCGCGAAGCCCGAGAGCCACGTCGTGTACGCCTCCCACTTGAACCAGTGCAGCGGGTCGGGCAGCCGCTCGGGCGCGACCCGGAACTTCTCGACCCGGTAGAAGCCGCCGCCGTGCAGCTCCCACGCCTCGCCGCGCGACGCCGCGCTTCGCGTCGTCGCGGGTCGCGCCGGCGGCTCGAGGTGGTTGTCGAGCGCGATGAAGTAGAACGACGCCCCGATCCACGCCATCGCCGCGATCACGTGCAGCCAGCGGAAGAGCAGGTCGCCCCAGCCCCACCAGTAGTCGCCGAGCGCCTAGGACGTCTGCCATCGGTCGATCGCGATCTGGACGAGCTCGTCGACGCCCGTCGCGAGCTCCTCCTCGCGCGTGCGCTCGAGCCGCTCGCGCAGGACCGGAACGATCTCGCGCCGCGGGCGGCCGATTCACGAAGACGACGAAGCGGAAGCCGAACCGCTCCTCGTAGGCACGGTTCAGCTCGGCGAGCTCCGCGAGCACCTCCGGATCGTCGTCCGTCCCCTGCTCGGCGGCCGAGCGCGCGGAGGTGCGGCGTGCCGCCGATCGCCGGGTGCGCGGCGAGCACCTCCTTCTGCTCGGCCGCCGGAGAGACGCGCGCGACCTCGCGCGCCCGGCCGAGCGGGTCCTCGAACGGGCGAGCTGCTCGACGAGCGCCGTGCGCCCCTCGAACAGCTCCGCCAGCTCGTCGGCGGTCAGCTGCCGCGGTAGCTCGCGCATGCGTACGACGAGACGAGGAGCGGGACGTGGTGATGGCCGTCGCCGAGCTCGATCGTCAGCTCGACCCGCTTGAAGAACGGCGACGGGGGATGGAAGACGATGCGGTACGTCCCGGGCGGGCCTGCTGCGAGGTCGCGGATGCGGCCGTCGTCGCTCGGTGACGCCCTCGCCGACGAGCGAGCCGTCGGCTGCGTACAGCTCGACGCGCACGCCGCCGGCCGGAAGGCCGCGCTCGGTGTCGAGCACGTGGGTCGAGACGGTCATCGCTGCCAGATCCTCGCCGCCTGTTTGCGGTGCTCGCGCGCGATCTCCTGCTCGTCGGCACGCACCAGCGAGCCGCCGCGCACGACCTCCTCGCCGCCGACGAGCAGGCGGTCGACCCGGTGCGGGCCCGACAGGACGAGGTTCGCGACGAGATCGTCCGCGCCGCCGAACTCGAGGCCGTCCGTCCGCCAGACCGCGAAGTCGGCGCGCTTGCCGGGCTCGAGCGAGCCGATGTCGTCGCGGCGCAGCACCTCGGCGCCCCCGCGCGTTGCCGAGCCGGAGCGCCTCGCGCGCCGTCAGCGCATCCGCCCCGCCGCGGCCGCGCGCGACGAGCATCGCCTGCTTCACCTCGAGGAACAGGTCGCCTCGCTCGTTCGACGCCGTGCCGTCGACGCCGAGCCCCACGCGCACGCCCGCGTCGAGCAGCGCCCGCACCGGGCGCGACCCCCGCGCCGAGCCGCAGGTTCGAGCGTCGGGCAGTGCGCGACGCCGACCCCGGCGCGCCGAACGTCGCACCTCGTCGTCGGAGAGGTGCACGCAGTGCGCGCACCAGACGTCCGCGGCGATCCAGCCGACGCGCTCGAGGTACTCGACCGGAGAGCAGCCGTAGAGCTCGAGGCAATACGCGCCCTCCTCGATCGTCTCGGCGAGGTGCGTGTGCAGCTGCAGGTCGAGCCGCCGTGCGAGCGCCGCCGACTCCTCCATCAGCCGTGTCGTCACCGAGAAGGGCGAGCAGGGCGCGACCGCGATCTGCGCCGTCACGCCGTCGACGAGCCCGGCCAGCCGCTCCGTGTCCGCCAGGATCGTGTCGAGGTCCTCGACGAGCGAGTCGGGCGGCAGGCCGCCCTCGGACTCGCCGAGATCCATCGACCCGCGCGAGGCGACGATGCGCACCCCGAGCTCCGCCGCGGCGCGCAGCTCCGCCTCGACGAGCCCGGAGACGCCGCGCGGGAAGACGTAGTGATGGTCGAAGACCGTGGAGCAGCCCGAGCAGCGCCAGCTCGGCGAGACCGCACCGCGCCGCCGCGTACTGCATCTCCTCGTCGAGCCGCGCCCAGGTGGGATAGAGCGTGCGCAGCCATGTGAAGAGATCGGCCTGCTGCGCGCGGGCGCGCGTCAGTGTCTGGTAGAGGTGGTGGTGCGTGTTGACGAAGCCCGGCGTCACGACCGCGCCTCCCAGGTCCTCGGCGTCTCCCGGCGCGTCCCCGCCGCCGACCTCGGCGACGAGGTCGTCCTCGACCCGAAGCCACCCGCGCTCGTGCTCGGTGCCCGCGTCGTCCATCGTCACGATCCATCCGTTGCCGTAGATCACGCGGGGACCTCGAGCGGCACGAGCTCGAACCGGTCGACGTCGACCAGGCCGCGGTCGGTCAGCTTCAGGCTCGGGATCACGGAGAGGGCGAGGAACGCGAGGTGCTGGAACGGCGCGTCGAGCTCGCATCCGAGCGAGCGGGCCGCCTCGATGACGGCGCGCGACGCGGCGACGACCTCGTCGAGCGGCGCGTCGGAGAGCAGTCCGGCGACCGGGAGCGGCAGCTCGGCCAGCACCTCCGCGCCGTCGACGACGACGATGCCGCCGCCGCGATTGGCGAGCCGGCGCACGGCCGCAGCCATCGACGCGTCGTTCATGCCGACGACGACCACGTTGTGCGCATCGTGCGCGACGGTGGAGGCGATCGCACCGCGCTCGAGCCCGAAACCGCGGACGAACCCGAGCCCCGCACGCCCGGTGCCGAGGTGCCGCTCGATCACCGCGATCTTCGCCAGGTCGCGCTTCGGGTCTGCGATCGCCTCGCCGGCGCGGTGGGCCGGCTCGTCGACGAGCGAGTCCGTGATGATCTGCCCCGGCACGATCCCGATCACGCGCGCGCTGCCGCCGGTCCACGGCACGCGGAACTGCTCCGGCCCGAATGCGCCGATCCGCACCGTGTGGCGCACCCAGTCGGGCACGTCGGCCTGTGGGATCTCGGCTGGCCGGACCGCCCGTCCTTCAGCACGATCGCGGGCACGAACGACTCGAGGTCGGGCAGCACGAGGAGGTCGGCGCGGTAGCCGGGCGCAACGGCACCGAGATGCTCGAGGCCGTGCCAGGTCGCCGCGCTGTGCGTCGCACAGATGAGCGCGTCCACCGGAGGGATCCCGAACGCGACCGCGTCGCGCACCATCGAGTTGACGTGGCCGTCGTCGGCGATGTGCTCCGGCTCGCGGTCGTCGGTGCAGAACGCTATCCGGCCCGGCCCGTACTCGGCGAGCAGCGGCAAAAGCGCGTGCAGGTTGCGTGCGGCCGAGCCTTCGCGGATCAGGAGCCACATGCCGGCGCGCAGCCGCTCGCGGCCCTCCTCGACGGTGTACGCCTCATGGTCGGAGCGAATCCCCGCGGCGGCGTACGCCATTCAGCGAGCGGCCGAGGACACCCGGTGCGTGGCCGTCGACGTGCTCTGCGAGTGCGAGCTTGGCGAGCTCCGACGGCGCGCCGCTGACGACGCCGGGGAAGTTCATCATCTCGGCGAGGCCGATCACGCGCCGGCGCCGCAGCAGCGACGCGAGGTCGCCCGGCGTCAGCTCCCGGCGCGGCGACTCGTACTGCGACGCGGGCACGCACGACGAGGCCATGAAGTAGACGTCGAGCGGCAGGTCGGCGGTCGCGTCGAGCAGCCAGTGCACGCCGTCCGTGCCGAGCACGTTCGCGATCTCGTGCGGGTCGGCGACGACCGCGGTCGTGCCGAACGGGAGCACGAGCCGGGCGAACTCGTCGACGAGCAGCTTCGACGACTCGAGGTGCATGTGCGCGTCGATGAATCCGGGCACCACCCAGCGACCCGCGGCCTCGATCGTCTCGCGGCCCTCGTAGTTGCCGAGCCCGGCGATCCACCCGTCGACCACCGCGACGTCGACCTCGAGCCACTCGCGGGTGAACACCGACAGCACCTTGCCGCCGCGGACGACGAGGTCGGCCGGCTCGTCACCACGCGCGACCGCAAGCCGCCGCGAAAGGGGTGCGTCCATTGTCGGAGAACCGTACAGTCCGGTCGTGGAAGTCCTCTCACCTCGCACCCTCGACGAGGCTCTCCGCCTCAAGTGCCGAGCGCCCCGAGGCCTGGCCGATCCAGGGCGGCACCGACCTGATGGTCGCGCTCAACTTCGACCGGGGCCGGCCCGAGACGATGCTCAACCTGAACGAGGTGGCCGAGCTTCGGGGCTGGTCTCGCGACAACGGCGCGCTGCGGCTCGGCTCGGGGCTGACGTACGCCGAGCTCGAGCACGGCGCCGCTGCGGGAGGTGCTGCCGGCGCTCGCGGAGGCCTCGCGGACCGTCGGCTCGCCGCAGATCCGCAACCGCGGCACGATCGGCGGCAACCTCGGGACCGTCTTCGCCGGCCGGCGACGCGCTGCCGCCGCTTCTGTCGAGCACGCCGAGGTCGAGTGCTCGTCGGTGCGCGGCGTGCGGACGATGTCGCTCGGCGAGTTCATCACGGGCGTCAAGCGCAACGCGCTCGAGCCCGACGAGCTGATCACGGCCGTGCTCCTCGACCCCGTCCGCCGCGCCGCAGACGTTCATGAAGGTCGGCCCGCGCAACGCCATGGTGATCGCGGTCGTCTCGCTCGCGGTCTCGGCGGGCGACGAGCTGCGCGCCTCGTTCGGCTCCGCGTCGCCGCGTCCCGTGCTCGTCACCGCGCCGCGCGATGAGGCCGGTTCGTTCCCCGAGCGCGTGGCCGCGGCTGCGTCGCCGATCGACGACGTGCGCGGGACGGAGCGCTACCGGCGCCACGCTCTGCGCGTCCTGACCGAGCGTGCCCTCAAGCGCGTGCTCGTATGAGGATCACCGTCCGGATCAACGGCGACGAGCACCAGGCCGACTGCTGGGAGGGCGAGTCGCTGCTCTTTGCCCTGCGCGAGAAGCTGGGCTTTCCCGGCTCGAAGAACGCCTGCGAGCAGGGCGAGTGCGGTTCCTGCTCGGTGCTGCTCGACGGCACCCTCGTCTGCGCGTGCCTCGTGCTCGCCGCACAGGCCGACGGCCACGAGGTCACGACGGTCGAGGGGCTCGCAGACGGCGACGTGCTGCACTCGGTTCAGCAGGCGTTCGTCGATGCAGGCGCCGTGCAGTGCGGCTTCTGCACGCCGGGCCTCGTCGTCGCAACGGCGGATCTGCTGAAGCGAACGCCGCAGCCGTCCGACGACGAGATCCGCGAGGCGCTGTCGGGCAACCTGTGCCGCTGCACCGGCTACGCCAAGATCTTCGACGCGGTCCGGATGGCCGCCGGCGCATGACGCAGACCGTGCGCCGGACGCTCCAGCTCGGCAAGGTCGGCGATCTCGTTCCGCGCGCCGACGCGCCGCCGAAGGTGAAGGGCGAGTTCGCCTACGCCAGCGACCTGATCGTGCCGGGCATGCTCTGGGGCCACACCTTGCGGAGCCCGCACGCGCACGCGCGCATCCTCTCGATCGACATCTCGGGGGCCGTCTCGATGGCGGGCGTGCACGCGGTGCTGACGCACGACGACGTCCCGGGCCAGAAGACCTACGGGCTCGAGTTCCCGGACCAGCCGGTGCTCGCGGTCGACCGCGTCCTCTACTACGGCGAGGCGGTGGCGCTCGTCGCCGCCGAGCACCCGGAGCAGGCGCGCCGCGCCGCCGAGCGGATCGTCGTCGAGTACGAGCCGCTCGCGCCCGTCGACGACATGGAGCGCGCGACCGAGTCCGAGCCGCTGCACGCCGAGAGCCCGACGCGAGGCCACGGGTATCTCGACGACCCACGTCCGAACGTCGTGCGCCACCTTGTGATCAGGCACGGCGACCCGGAGGCGGAAGGCGAGGTCGCGGTCAGCGGCGTCTATGAGCTCGGCAGCCAGGATCAGGCGTTTCTCGGGCCGGAGTCCGGCCTCGCAGTGCCCGACGGCGAGGGCGGCATCGACATCTACGTCGCGACGCAGTGGCTGCACGTCGACCGTGCGCAGGTCGCGCCGTGCCTCGGCCTGCCCCTCGAACAGGTTCGCATCCACCTCGCCGGCGTCGGCGGAGCGTTCGGCGGCCGCGAGGACCTCTCGATGCAGGTGCACGGCGCGCTGCTCGCGCTGCACACGAACCGCCCGGTGAAGATCGTCTACAACCGCGAGGAGTCGTTCACGGGACACGTCCACCGTCACCCGGCGCGCATCTGGTGCGAGCATCGCGCGACGCGCGACGGACGCCTCGTCAACGTGCGCATGCGCATCCTGCTCGACGGCGGTGCGTATGCCTCGAGCTCGACCGCCGTCACGTCGAACGCCGCGTCGTTCGCAGTCGGCCCGTACGAGGTGCCGAACGCCTTGATCGAGTCGACCGCGGTCTACACCAACAACCCGCCGTGCGGCGCCATGCGCGGATTCGGCGCGGTGCAGACGTGCTTCGCCTCGGAGGCGCAGATGGACAAGCTCGCCGCGGCGCTCTCGCTCGACCCGGTCGAGCTACGCCTGCTGAACGCGCTCGCGCACGGCGATGTGCTCCCGACCGGGCAGCGGATCACCGGCTCGATGCCGATCGCGGAGACGATCCGCGCCGCCGCGGCGCTCGAGCCGCCGCCGGCCGAGGAGCTGCCGCGCGACGTGCTGCGCCTGCCCGGCGGCGCCGGCAATACGACGAACGGCGAAGGCGTCCATCGTGGCGTCGGCTTCGCCGTCGGTTTCAAGAACATCGCCTACTCCGAGGGCTTCGACGACTACTGCGCCGCGCGCGTTCGGCTCTCCGCCGACGGCTCGGCCGAGGTCCACTGCGCCGCCGCGGAGGTCGGGCAGGGCGTGACCGGGGTGATCCTCCAGGTGGCGCGCACGGAGCTCGGGATCGACGACGTCCGGCTCGCCCCCGCGTCACCTCGACGGTCGACTCCGCCGGGTCCGCGTCGGCATCGCGCATGACCTGGATGGCGGCGGGCGCGGTGCGCGACGCGTGCCGGGCAGCGCTCGAGGAGCAGGCACGGCGGCCGGGCGAGGACGTGGACGTCGAGCGGATCTACCGGCACGCGCGCACGACGCCGCTCGACCCCGAGACGGGCCAGATCACCGGCGAGCGGGCACACGTCGCGTTCGCCGCGTGCGCGATGAAGGTCGTTGCCGAGGTCGACGTCGACCTCGGCCTCGTGCGCGTCGTCTGGATCGGCTGCGCCCAGGACGTCGGCAAGGCGGTCAATCCCCAGCAGGTCGAGGGGCAGATCGAGGGCGGCACCGCGCAGGGGCTCGGCCTCGCGCTCATGGAGGAGATCCAGACACGCGACGGCCGCATCACGAACGCCAGCTTCACCGACTACCTGATCCCGACCGACGCTCGACATGCCGCCGGTCGAGTCCGTGCTGATCGAGGACCCCGAGCCCGACGCGCCCTACGGCGTGAAGGGCGTCGGCGAGCCGCCGACCGTCGTCTCGACGGCGGCGATCGTCGCGGCGCTTCGTGCGGCGACGGGGCGCGACCTGACGCGCGTCCCGGTCAAGCCCGACGACATCGTGTTCTAGATGGTTGATCGGTGATTCGAGTGTTCGCGTAGTCTCTAATTCGCCGATAACCATCTACTCGTCGCAGCGTCTTGATGTAGGCGGCGAGCGCGTGCAGTTGCGCGTCTTTCAGGATGCCGCCCCAGTGCGGCATCGAGACGATCGGCGCGCGGCCGATCACGCTGCCGCTGCGGATCACGTCGATGATCTTCTGGTCGGTGTTGAACTCGCTGAAGAAGTCTGCGCCCGAGAGCGGCGGGATGGACTTGTCCGGCGACGAGGGGTTCGGGACGCCTCCGAGGCCGTTCGGGCCGTGGCAGTTGATGCAGCCGTAGCGCACGTACAGCTGTGCCCCCTGGACGACTTGGCCCTGGTCGGTCTGCACGGGCGCCGGCGTCGCGCCTGACACAGCCGGCAGGCCGGCGTGGAGGTAGGCGACGAGCGCGGTGACCTGGCGCGGGGAGATGACCTGGCCCCAGACCGGCATGTACGGACGCTTCGGATCGGCCGACGAGCCGAGCCCGTGGTCGATGATCGTGCGCAGCTGTGCGGTCGTCGCCGACTTGCCGACGATCTTCAGGGGAGGCACCGACGGCGAGATCCCGCCCTGGCCGTTCAGCCCGTGGCACTGTGCGCACGCGAACTGGTTGAAGTCGTGCGCTCCCTCGGCGACGAGGTTGCTGACCTGGGCGCCGGGCTGCGCTTGCGAGCCGACCGTGACCGTGACGGTCTTCGTGCTGCCGCACCCGGCGAGCAGCAGTGCCGCGGCGACGAGGGCGAGAGCGAGGGGCCGGCGGCCCATGCGGGGAGATTACGCCTGTCGTGCGGCCGGCGCTAGCGGACGCCCTCCTCCCGGTACGTCGCCGCCTGGGGCTCGCGCCGCACGACGATCGCGACCGCGACCACGACGATCGCCGCGCCGATCAGGAGGCGCCACGTCAGGGCCTCACCGAGGAAGAGAACGCCGAGCGTGATCGCGACGACCGGATTGACGTACGCGTAGGTCGAGACGAGCCCGAGCGGCGCGTTGGCGAGCAGCCAGGTGTACGCGGTGTATCCGATGATCGACCCGAAGGTGACGAGGTACAGCCAGCCGACGATCGACTGGGTCGACGGATGCAGCCCGTGCACGGTGAACAGCGAGATCGGGAACATGATGAGACCGCCGGCGAACATCTCGTACGCCGTCGCCGCGAACGGATTCGCCGGCATCGTCAGGCGCGCCGACAGGAACGAGCCTGTCGACCACATCAGTGCCGAGAGAACGCACAGCGCGATCCCCCAGGTCTTCGCGTCGCCGGAGGGCTGCGCGAGGATCGCAACGCCGGCAAAGCCGACGCCCACGCCGGCAAGGACCTGCCACGGCATCCGCTCACCCCCGAGGAGCCGCAGTAGCGCGAGCCACAGCGGCACCGACGCGATGATCAGCGACGCGAGCCCGGTCGGCACGTTGCGCTCGGCGACGAACAGCACCGCGTTCGCGCCCGGCAGAAGGATCCCGATGATCACCACCGACCGGAAGGCCGCGCGCGAGATGCGGAGCGTGCCGCCGCGGAGCAGCACCACGCCCGCCATCAGCGCGCCCGCGGTCATGAAGCGCGTGGACGCCGCGAAGAGCGGCGGGATCGTCTTGCCCGCGTAGTAGATCCCGAGGTAGGTCGAGCCCCAGACGAGGTAGACCGTGACGAGCGCGGTCCACGTCTTTCCCCGGAGGCTCACCCCCTATCGAACGAGCGAAAGCGCGGCGCCGATTCCCAGCAGCACGATCCCGACGCCGCGCGGCACCGAGATCCCGATTCGCTCCACGCCGAAGAGGCCGAAGCGGTCGATCACCGCGCCCATGACGAGCTGGCCGGCGATCAAGATCCCGATCGTCGCGGTGGCGCCGATGCGCGGCTGGGCGTAGGTGATGGAGAAGACGACCGTCAACCCCATCAGCCCGCCCAGCCACATCCAGGCCGGCGTGCGGAACGCGCCCCCGAGGCCGCCGACGCCGGCGCGCGCGACCAGCAGGATCGCAGCCGAGAGCAGCAGCTGGATCGCCGTCGAGAACGTCAGCGCCTCGATCACGCCGATCCGGCCACCGAAGCGGCCCATGACCGCGACCTGCACCGACCCCGCGAGGCCGCCGAGCGTCGCCAGTGCGACCGCAGTCGAGGTCAAGCGGCGCTCTCGTCGGCCTGCCAGAGGCAGAAGCTGTTGCCCTCCGTGTCCTTGCACGCGGCGAACCAGCCGTGCGTGGGGACGGGCTGCTTCTCGTCGGCGGCGCCGCCGAGCTCGCGCGCCTTGGCGATCGACGCGTCGATGTCGTCGGTGGAGAAGTAGACGATCACACCGGTGCCGGGTGTCTCGGACGGCATGATCGCTCCGCCCTGATCGTCGCCCGTCTGGAACATCCGGTAGTCGAACCCCTCCATGACGCTGCCGGCGATCGGCCAGCCGAACAGGCCGCCCCAGAACCCGCTTGCGCGGTCGGCATCCGCCACCGGTAGCTCGAAGTGAACGATCTTTCCCGCCATGGCTAGTCTCCCTCCAGTCCGACGAAAGGTGAGAAATGGTCAGAGCGTTCGTACTCTACGACTCGGAGCCCGACCCACAGCGCTACGCGCAGCACGCCGAGCTCTGCGAGCGGGTCGCCGGCGCGACGTTCCGCCACGGGCCCGTCTTCGGCGCGCCGATGGGCGAGCCGCAGTACGCCTACTACGCCGAGTGGGAGTTCCCCGACCGGGACGCATTCAAGGCTGCCGCGCGCTCGCCGGAGTTCATGGCAACCGGGAAGGACGCGATGGAGATGGGCGGGAAGTTCACCGTCCTGTTCGCCGACGTCGAGTAGCTACTCGAAGTTCGGCTTGCGCTTCTCGCGCACGGCCGCAACGCCCTCGTGCACGTCGGGGCCCGTCATGTCGAGGAACTCGAGCGCGAGTGACGCGTCGAAGGCCGGCCCGGCGGCGCGCAGCCAGTTGTTCAGCGCGAGCTTGGTGTGCCGCAGCGCGGGCTGCGCGCCCTCGGCGAGCCGGACGGCGATCGCGAGTGCCCGTTCCTCGAGCTCGGCCTCGGGCACGCAGAGCGACACGAGCCCGATCCGCTCCGCCTCGACGCCGTCGAGGGGCTCGCAGAGAAGCAGGTGGTACTTCGCCTTCGCGAGGCCGCAGAGAAGCGGCCAGACGATCGCGGCGTGGTCGCCCGCCGCGACACCGAGCTTCGTGTGGCCGTCGACGATCCGCGCGCTCGGAGTCGCGATCGAGATGTCCGCCAGCAGCCCGATCGCGAGCCCGGCGCCGACGGCGGGGCCGGTCATCGCGGACACGATCGGCTTCGGGCAGTTGATCACGTTGTAGACGAGGTCGCGGGCCTCGTGGAACACGCGCAGGCGCGTCGCGTAGTCCGCCGCGATCTCGAGCACGAGGTCGAGGTCGCCGCCCGAGCTGAAGGCGCCGTCGGCGCCGCGGACGATCACGGCGTGCGTGTCGTCGTCCTTGCCGATCGTCGTCCAGACCGTCGCGAGCTCGCCGTGCACCGCCGCACCGACCGCGTTCAACCGGCCCGGTGCGCGGAGCGTCAGCCGCAGGACGTGCGGCGCAGGCCTGTCGAGCTCGAGGGCCGAAAAGGCGGCATACGGGTCGGTCATCCGCCGGACTCTAGTCTCGGGCACCGGCGGAGTACCGCGTTATGGTGCCCGCATGGCCGACGTCGAAGTCACGCAGGAGGGCGGCGTCCTCACGATCATGTTGAACCGCCCCGAGGTGCTGAACGCGCTCAACGTCTCGGTGCATCAGGGCATCTTCGCCGGGCTCACACGAGCGCAGGATCCGAGTGTCCGCGCGGTCGTGATCACCGGCGCCGGCCGCGGCTTCTGCGTCGGGCAGGACCTGCAGGAGTTCTCGAGCGGCGCGGGCGACGTCGCCGACAATCTCCGCAGCAACTACCACCGCAACGTGCTCGCGATCCGCGAGCTCGAGAAGCCCGTGATCGCGGCAGTCAACGGGGCGGCGGCCGGGGCGGGCCTGTCGCTCGCGCTCGCGTGCGACGTGCGGATCGCGGCGGACTCGGCGAGCTTCGTCCCGGCCTTCATCAAGATCGGCCTCGTCCCCGACTCCGGCGGCACGTGGCTCGCCCGACGGCTGCTCGGCGCGGCGCGCGCGTTCGAATGGTTCACCACCGGCCGCCGCCTGAGCGCCGAGGAGGCGCGCGAGTGGGGGCTCGTCTCCGAGGTGATCCCGGCAGACCACTTCGCCGAGCGCGCCCGGGAGGTGGCGGAGCTCTTCGCCGCCATGCCGACCCGCGCCGTCTGGCACACGAAGCACCTGCTCGATGCCGCCGAGCACTCGACCTTCGCGGAGCAGCTCGAGCTCGAGGCGGCGACGCAGGCCGAGATGACCCAGACGCCCGACTTCCGCGAAGGGGTGGCGGCGTTCCTCGAGAAGCGCGACGCCGCGTTCACCGGCGAAGGAGCCCCGGCGCTGCACCCAATTCGCATGGTCGTGAACGACGACCTCGTCCGCTGGCGCCTGACGGTCGCCACACGCTGGCTGCTCGTCTTCCCGCACCTGCTCGTGCTGGTCTTCTGGACCTACCTCGCGGTCCCGGTCGGGGTCGTCAACTGGGTGATCACGCTCGCGCGCGGAACCTCGTCGCGTGAGGTCCACGCCTGGATGGCGCGCCTCGTCCGGTACCAGGCCCACGTCTACGCGTACCTGTATCTCGTCGCAGACCCGTACCCGTCGTTCCGCGGCTGGCGCGGCACGTATCCCGTCGACCTCGACATCGGACCGCCCCTGCCGCAGTCGCGTTGGAAGACCCTGCTCCGCATCGTCCTCGTCCTGCCGGCGTACGTGCTCGCGACCGTGCTCATCTACGTGCTCTACGTCGTCGCGTTTCTCGGCGGGTTCTTCGCGCTCGCGACGGCGCGGTATCCGCGGGGCTTCCGGGACCTGAGTGCATACTGCCTCCGCTACCAGGCGCAGATGTTCGGCTATCTACTCCTGCTGACCGACCGCTATCCGACGCTTGCGAGCGGCAGCGGCGTCGTCCATGAACGGAGGCAGACATGACCGAGTCACTAGCCGTCCACCCGATCGGCCTGATCGTCGAGGACGACCTGAAGCGCACGCGGCTGACCGTGTTCTTCCGGCTCCTGCTCGCGATCCCCCAGCTGATCTGGATCGCGCTCTGGGGCATCGTCGTCTACATCGCCGTTCTCGTCGCATGGTTCGCGGCGCTCGTCACCGGGCGCGTCCCGGACGGGCTGCACGACTTCATCGCGCGGTACCTGCGCGCGCTCACGCACGTCTCGTCCTACCTGTTCCTGCTCGCCGACCCCTGGCCGCCGTTCGGCGGCGTCGAAGGCACCTATCCGGTCGACGCCCGCGTGGCCCCGGCTGCGCCGCAGAGCCGCCTCACCGTCTTCTTCAGGCTGATCCTCGCGATCCCGGCGCTGCTGCTCGTGTACGCCTTCCGCCTGGTCAATCAGATCATCGCCTTCATCGGCTGGTTCTATTGCCTCGCCACCGGCCACATGCACCAGGGCATGCGCGACATCAGCGCGTGGCTGCTGCGCTACGAGGTGCAGACCTACGGCTACATCTTCCTGCTGACCGGCGAGTACCCGAGCTTCATGGGCGTTCCGGGCGCCTAGAGCGTCCCCGGGGAGACGAGCCACAGCGCCGCCATGGCTGCGGCGATCGTCAGCGGAGCGAGCACGACGCCGATGCGCGAATAGGTCCTCGCCGAGGGGCGCGCGTCGAGTGAGCGGGCGACGCGCAGCCAGAGCAGCGCAGACAGCGACCCGGTGACCGCGAGGTTCGGCCCGATGTTCAGGCCGATCAGGAGCGCGCCGCCGTGGAGCGGCGGGTGCGGGGTGAGCAGGACGGCGGCCGGGAGGTTGTTGAGGCCGACCGCCGCCAGCGCCGCGAACACGCCTGTCTCCCAGCCGCTGAGCGAGTTGAGAAGCGACGCGAGCCCGCCCCACCAGCGGCCGAGACCGCCGAGCAGGGTGGCGACGACGAAGAGCAGCCCGAGCACCCGCAAGTCGACGGCGGCCTGCACGCGTGCTCGGGCGGTTCGCGCAACTGCGATCGCTGCGATCCCGACGACGAGCACGGGCACCGCCGGCGACGCGAGCGCGAGCACGAGCACCGTCGACACGAGCACGGCCACCGCCCCGACTCCAAGGTGCGCCCGCTGCGGCTCTCGGGCCGCCGCCGTCGGGCCGGAGAGGGAACGACGGAACGAGATGAGCAGGACGGCGATCGTGGTGAGCACGGAGACGAGCGCGGCGGGCCACATCCGCTGGAAGAACTCGAGCCCGGAGACGTGCTCGCCGTGCAGCACGATCAGGTTCGTGAGGTTCGAGCCGGGAAGAAAGAGCGACGCCGCGTTCGACATGAACACGGCGCCGTAGAGAAACGGCTCCTCGGCGATGCCGCGCGCCCTCGCGAGGTGCAGCAGGACGGGCGTCAGGAAGAAGACCGACGTGTCGAGGTTGAGGATCGCGGTGACGAGCGCGACGAAGACGAGCGCGATCGTGAAGACCGACCGCGAGCCGACCGGGAGCCGCGCGAGCAGCGAGCCGGCAGCCGCGAAGAGGCCGTCCTGCTCCGCGACCACGCCGACGAGCAGCAGGCCCGTGACGAGGACGAACGCCGGCCAGACCTGGCCGGCGGCTGAAGCTAGGCCGGCCAGTTGGTGAGCAGTTGCTGGCAGAACGTGAGGCCGAGCCTCTCCGCCTGCAGGTGGATGGCCGTGTCGGTCTCCGTGGCCTTGAGCTGCGCGGCCTGCGCAGCCTTGTAGTCCTTCTTCACGAGCGCGTCGTGCACCTGCGCGATGCCGGCCGCGAGCTGCCTGCCGAGCGTGAGCAGGTGCGCGAACCCGGCCGCGGCGTGCAGCGGCGGCCGCACCGCCGCCATCTGTGCGAGGCCCTTGCGCGCCTCGATTGCGGTTGCAGCCCAACCGGCCGGAGCGATCGTGAGGCGTCCGAGCTTGGCCACGCGCCGGTCCGAGTCGATGCACACGGTGTTGCCCGCCGAGACGAATTGCTTCTGCGTCAGCCGCGGTGGCCCGGCAGCGGTCGTCGTCTGCGGGGACGAGGAGGAGCCGCACGCCGCCGCGAGCACGGGAACGAGCAGCACGAGCGGGAACGCGCGAGAGGCTGACACGGACGACGAGGGTAGCGCGGGGAGATTCAGGCGGTGTTACGGCGCCGCGACGCGGGAATGAGCTCGACCTCATTCGGCTTGAGCGTCTTCGTTCCCTTGGGGACGAGCGCGGCCGTGACCGCCTTCCCGTCGCTGCGACGGCGGAGCACGCCCGGCTGCCCCTCGAGCTCGTACCGCTCGCCCCACTCGCGGAGCGCGGCGAGCGCGATGTTCAGCTCGCGGCCCTTCTTGGTCAGCCGGTACTCGAAGCGCTCGGGCCGCTCGCTGTAGCGCACGCGCTTGAAGACACCTTCCTCGACGAGCCGGTTCAGCCGGTCGGTCAAGACGTTCCGCGCGATGCCGAGGCTCTCCTGGAACTCGTCGAAGCGGCGCACGCCGAGGAACGCATCGCGGACGATCAGGAGCGTCCAGCGTTCGCCGATGATCTCGAGCGACTTCGCAACGCCGCAGAAGTCCTGGCCCTCGTAGTCGCGGTTCAGCATGGCGCACAGCGTAGCGCGAAGGTTGCGCCAAACAACCCACTTGCTGCGGCTGCTTGGCGTGGCACGCCCTTCCGGCGTATAACCCTTCCTCATCCCCGTTTTCGCCGTTGCGCGGCCAAGCTCACTGCGACGTCTGCTGGGGACCTGTTCGGGGAGGGAACTGTGCAGATCGGAAGACGGGCAGCCCGCTACGGGCTCGTTTCACTGGCCGTGTTCGCAGGGGCGACCGGCGTTGCCTTCGCGACCCAAGCGCTCACGACGCGCGCCACCGCGACCGCGACGATCCAGGCGTGTCAGCTGAACAAGGTCGGGACGCTTCGCATCGTCGACTCGGCGGCCGAATGCAACGTCAAGTTCGAGAAGGCGATCAGCTGGAACGTGCAGGGCCCGAAGGGTGACACGGGCGCGGCGGGGGCGGCCGGCGCGGCGGGAGCCAAGGGCGCAACCGGGGCTGCGGGCGCAGCCGGGCCGGCCGGGGCGAAGGGCGACACCGGCGCGGCGGGCGCCGCCGGCGGCAAGGGCGATGCGGGAGCTGCGGGTGCGCCGGGCGCCGCGGGCGCAGCAGGTCCAGGCCGGGGCGAAGGGCGATACGGGCGCAGCAGGCGCGGCCGGTGCCGCGGGTGCGAAGGGCGACGCCGGTGCCGCCGGTGCCGCCGGCCCCGCGGGAGATAAGGGCGATCCGGGCAGCGGCTTCACCTGGCGCGGTCCAGTACCAGGATCGAGTCGTCTACAACCCCGGTGACGTCGTCTCGGCCGGCGGGTCGACGTGGATCACGAACGAGGGAATCGGGAGTGGCGACATCGCCCCGCCCGACGACCCGTGGCAACTGCTCGCGGCCAAGGGCGATGCAGGAGCCTTCACGGGTTCGCTCCAGAGCCCGAACGGCCAGTACTCGCTCGCGCTCACGAACACGGGCGCGGTGCTCGCCGGGCCGGGCGGCCGGTGAAGATCGGCTCCACGTCGATCGACGTCGTCGGCTCGGGCGGCGGCGCCGTGCACGTCACCCCGTTCGGGACGGCCGTTCAGGGGACGCAGGTGTCGTTGAACGGCTGCAACGCACCGGTCGCACGGGTAGGCGACAGCATCTCGGGCGTCATGAGCGGCTCGCTCGGCACGAAGGTCCTGACCGCGGGGTTCAACTTCGACGAGCCCCATCGTCAGGTGCTGCCGTGGGACGGCCTGTACGTCCCGAACGGGGCAACCCGCTGCCGGTGATCTCGTCGTTCGACACCGTCAACGTCCCGTTGATGGCCGCAAGGGTCACCATCGTGATCCCCGGGGTCTCCACCGACGGAACGGTGACCGGCGCCGTCGCGGCGGGCTCGCCGACGGTCTGCGCCGGCTGAGGCAGACCGCCCTGGGCACAGGCGGCGGGGGGCGAGTGCTCCCGCCGCCTCAGATCGTCTTGAACTGCTCGAACGACTGGCGGCAGCTCTCGCACCAGCGGATCGAGCGGCACGGCGTGGGGCCGAAGATGTTCTCGAGACGCGTCTCGGTCGAGCCGCAGTAGGGGCAGCGGAACGCTTTCGACTGCGAGCTGCACGAGCGTGGTCGGTCCCGCGGCGCGCGGGGCGCCGGTGGCGCGAAGCCGGCCTCGCGCAGTTTCTCGCGCCCGGCGGGCGTGATGCGGTCGGTCGACCACGAGTCGTCCTGGATCACCGCCACGTCGGGGACGCCGCCGAGCGACGCCACCTTCGCCTCGATCGCGCGACGCATCGCCTCGAGCGCGGGGCAGCCGAGGAAGGTCGGCGTGAACTCGATGCGCACGCGGTCGCCCGTCGACCGCCACGTCGCGGATCACGCCGAGCTCGACGAGCGAGATCACGGGGATCTCCGGGTCGGGGATCCCCTCGAGCGCCGTCCACACCTCGGCGGCCGTCACCGCGTGGTCGATCACCACTGCGCCCCGGGCTCGGATCGCCGTACCTCGGTCATCTCGCTCGAGCAGTTCCGCGAGCTCGGGCGTGTGCACGGTGCGTTCGTGCACCGCTCGTCCAGCTCGAGGCCCGACGCGGCGCGCAAGGTCGGGACGCAGCTCGGGCTCGACGCACCCCGAGCGCGTAGGGCCACAGCTCCTCGACCGCCGCCGTGAAGCGGGGCTCGTCGCGCAGGCGCGCCGCCCACAGCTCGGCGTGCAGGCGGTGGTAGACCTCCTCGCGGTCGATCTTCGCCGCGAGCCCTGCGAGCTCGGCGTCGTCGGACTGCATCACGCGCATTCAGGCGCACGCGGTCGGCCTCCTCGTAGAGGTAGCGGCGCGCGATCGTGTGCGCCCAGTCCAGCAGGCGCAGCTCGACGAGCGGCGCACAGCGGTAGTCCTCGACCGCGCGATCGAACGCGAGCGCGTCGGCGTCGCTGCCGAGCTCGACGGCGGCGAGCTCGTACAGCGCGCGCGCGTGGCCGATCTCGTTCTGCGCGATCGACGAGAACGCGACGTCCTCCTCGAGGGTCGGGGCGATCCCCGTCCACTCCGAGTCGCGCCAGCCGACGATCAGCTCGTCGTCAGCGATCGCGAGGAGAAGCTTTGCCCGCGCGCTCACGCGCCTCCTTCAGGCGTGCCTTGATCGAGTAGCCGTCGACGCGCCGGTACTTCAGGTCGAACTCGTCGGCCCACTCGGTCACCTGGTGCACGGCTTCACGCGGCACGAGCCAGAGCGCCTCGCTCTCACCGCGCCGGCCGTACTGCTCGCGCGCCCATGCGTCGGCGAACGCAGCGTCCGGCGCGACGATCGACCCGGCGTGGGCGAATGGCTGGCCCTTTCGCTCCTGGCGGAAGACTTCGAACACGCTCATGCGGCGAGCAGGGCCTCGCGGACCCAGGCCTCCTGGTCGAGGAAGCGGCGGCGGAGGTCGAGCCGCTCCTGCGACCGTGGCCCGTGCCCGGTGACGACCGACTTCAGCTCCGCCCAGTCAGGCTCGCTGTAGCTCCAGACCCCGTCGTCCGAGCGGCGCAGGTTCGCGTCGGGGACGGTCAGGCCGAGCTCCCAGATCTGCGGCACGTAGCCCTCGAGGAACTGCTGGCGCGCCTCCTCGTTCCCCTGCGACTTGATCCGCCAGAACCACATCGGGTCCTCGTCGCGCGGGATCGGGTTGCCGTGGAACTGCATCAGCGGGCCCCACCACCTGTTGAGCGCCTCCTGCACGAGCTCGCGCTGCCCGTCGGTGCCGGTCATCATCGCGAGGATGACGTCGCGGCCGTGGAGGATGTGGAACGACTCCTCCCAGCAGATCTTCTTCATGATCCGCGCGTACGGCGCGTACGAGCACTTGAGGAGCGCCTTCTGGCTGATGATCGCCGCTGCGTCGACGAGCCACGCGATCACGCCCACGTCGCCCCAGGACTTCGTCGGGTAGTGGAAGACGTTGTGGAACTTCGCCTTGCCGGAGAGGAGGTCCGCGAACATCGCCTCGCGTGGCTTGCCGAGGTCCTCGGCGATGCGGTAGATGAGCTGCGCGTGGCCGACCTCGTCCTGGACCTTGGCCGTCAGCGCGAGCTTCCGCTGGAGCGTCGGCGCCTTGAGGATCCATTCGCGCTCCGGGAGCACGCCCATGAGCTCGCTGCCCGCGTGCATCTCGATGAACTTGATCAGCCGCCGGCGGTACTCGTCCGGAAGCCAGTCGCCGGCCTCGACCTGCCCGCCGTCCTGGACGTAGGCGATGAAGGCTTCGGTGCGGGCGTCGTCCGTCTGGGCTTGGGTCATGCCGGCCTCCCTACCGATCGATCGTTAGGGTGCGGATCATAGATGTCCGCACGGCGTGAGGAGCTGACGCGCATCGCAGCCCGGCTTTTCGCCGAGCGCGGCTACCAGGGCACGTCCCTGGCAGACCTCGCCGAGGCCCTGGGCGTCCAGAAGGCCTCGCTCTACCACCACATCGACTCCAAGGAGGACCTGCTCTGGGAGGTCGCCTGGGAGGGCGCCGAGGTCTTCCGTGCCGCGCTCGACGGTGTGCCGGCCGCCGCCCCGGCCGCCGAGCGGATCCGGCTTGCCCTGCGGGCGCACCTGGCGGTCGTGGGGCAGCAGCTCGACGTCGCGACGGTGTCGGTGCGCGAATGGCGGTACCTGGCGGGCGAGCGTCGCGACCGCTTCCTCGCCGAGCGGCGCCACTACGAGGAACGGATTCGCGAGCTCTTCCGCGCGGGTGTCGACGAGGGGCAGCTCCGCACCGACCTCGACGTCGCGACGGCGGCGCTGCTCTTCCTCTCGGCGGCCAACTGGGCCCACACCTGGCTGCGGCCGGGCGCGAGCACCGACGACGTCGCCGATCGCCTCTACGCCGTCCTCCTCGACGGCATGCGCGGCTATGCGACGCCCTGAGCGCGTCGCGGGCCGAACAGGTGTCAGACACCGAGCGGGAAGCGCCGCCGGAGCCGCCACGCGCCGGCGGGGCCGTGCTCCTCGAGCAGGAGGACCTCCTCCGCGCGGCACGCGATCGGGAGCGGCACGTCGAGCTCGAGGTTCGTCTCGCCGACGGTCAGATGCGGGATCACCGTCTCGAACGCCCCCTCATAGGGCGGATAGGCGGGCCAGCGCTCGGCGACCGCGCGCGTGAGGGCGGCGAACGGCTCGGCGGGAACCGGCGCCAGGTAGGTGACGTCGTCGTCGAAGTGCTCGACCGAGGCGAGCTCGAAGTCGAAGGCGGGGCGCGCGGCGAGCAGCTCGGCAAGGGCGCTCTCGTCGACGTCGCCGGGTGGCGCGAACGGGAAGAGGACGGTCACATGCGCCGGGACGCCGAGCGCCGCGGACGAGTCGTGAGCGAGCCGGAGGGTCGCGACGTAGGGCTCGGCTTCGGCCACGGCGATGATCAAGGCGGTTCGCCGTGGCATGCTCGGGAGCGTGAAGCGCGCGGTGCTGATCGTCAACCCGTACTCGACGCATGTGACCGGCGAGCGGATCACGGCCGTCGAGCGCGTCCTGCGCGAGCGGGTCGAGCTTCGAACCGAGTTCACGCAGGCGCCCGGCCACGCCACCGAGCTCGCCCGTGCCTGCGCCGGCGAGGCCGACGCGATCATCGTCTTCTCGGGTGACGGCACCTACAACGAGGCCATGAACGGCGCGGACGGAGCGGTGCCGTTCGGCTTCCTGCCCGGCGGCGGGACGAGCGTCCTGCCGCGGGCGCTCGGCCTGCCGCGCGACCCCGTCGCCGCGGCGCAGGCGGTCGGCACGGCGCTGGCGACGAACCGATTCCGGCGCATCTCGCTCGGTGACGTGAACGGCCGCCGCTTCTGCTTCTCGGCGGGGATCGGCTTCGACGCAGAAGCCGTCCGACGGCTGGACGAGCTCGGGCGCGACGCCGGCGGCGCCCGTCCCGGCGACACCGCGTTCCTGCGAATGGTCGGGAAGATGGTGCTCGAGCGCCGCGGCCGCTGGGACCCGGAGATCGAGATCGAGGGCGTCGGACGTGCCGCCTTCGTGTTCGTCGCGAACGGCAACCCGTACTCGTACGCCGGCTCGATCCCGCTCCGCGTCTGTCGCGACGCCCGTTTCGAGGACGGCATCGACTTCACGGCGCCTGCCCGAGTGCGCGCCCGCGACGTCCCGATCCTGTTCGCGGCCGTGTTCACCGGCCGCGGCCGCGGGCGCCTGGACCTCCTCGAGGGACACGATCTCGACCGGATCGTGGTCCACTGCGACCGCCCGCTGCCGTTTCAAGCCGACGGCGAGGACCTCGGTGACGCGGCGGAGGCGGTGTTCGAGGCGAAGCGCGACGCGATCTCAGTGCTCGTGTAGGTTTCGCCCGCGGATGGCCCACGTTCCACTCGAGCCTCGCCGCGTGCTGGACGGCGATGCCCCACCCGCAGGGCTGAGCGAGAGCGACCTCCTCGAGCTCCACCGACGAATGGTGCTCCTGCGCACCTACGACGAGCGCTCGGTCGTCTACCACCGCCAGGGCCGCATCGGCACCTACGCGATCTTCTGGAACCACGAGGCGATCCAGGCGGGCGCGACCTTCGCGCTCGGCGACGACGACTGGATCTTTCCCTCGTATCGCGAGTCCGCGATCGGCCTGCTGCGCGGAATGCCGCCCGAGACCATCCTGCAGTGGTGGCGCGGCCATCCGTCCGGGTGGTGGAGCCCGGACGACTGGAACATCGCTTCGATCTGCGTGCCGATCGCGACTCACGTGCCGCATGCCGCCGGCCTCGCGTGGGGGAAGAAGCTGCGCGGCGAGGACGCGGTCGCCATGGCCTTCTTCGGCGACGGGGCGACGAGCGAGGGTGCGTTCCACGAGGGCGTCAACCTCGCCGCCGTGATGGACGCGCCGGCCGTGTTCGTGTGCAACAACAACGGCTGGGCGATCTCGACGCCGGTCGAGGCCCAGACACGCGCGCGGACGCTCGCCGACAAGGCGGTCGGCTACGGCATCCCGGGCGTTCGCGTCGACGGCCTCGACGTGCTCGCCGTGTACGAAGCGGCGCGCGACGCCGTCGAGCGCGCACGCGCGGGCGACGGGCCGACGCTGATCGAAGCCGTGCACTACCGCGCCGCGCCGCATGCGACCGCCGACGACCCGCGCGCGTACATCGACCTTGCACGCGTGGAAGAGGAACGCGCACGCGAGTGCGTGGGCCAGTACGAAGCGTTCCTGAAGCGGCTCGGCATCCTCACCGACGAGCACGCCGCGCTCGTGCGCACCGACGCAGAGGACCTGATGCGCGCGGGCATCGCCGCCGCCGAGTCCGAGGCACCGGCCGATCCCGGAGCTCCTTTTCCAGCACGCCTACGTCGACCCGCCGCCGAACATGCGCAATGGCTGAGCTCACCCTCGTCGAGGCGGTCAACGACGCGCTGCACACGGAGCTCGACCGCGACGCGAACGTGATGGTGCTCGGCGAGGACGTCGGCCGCGCCGGCGGCGTCTTCCGCGCCACCGCCGGGCTGCTCGATCGGTTCGGCCCGGACCGCTGCGTCGACACGCCGCTCGCGGAGGCCGGGATCCTGGGCGCGGCGATCGGCCTCTGCATGGCCGGGTGGCGGCCGGTGTGCGAGATGCAGTACGACGCGTTCGCCTACCCGTGCCTCGACCAGCTGATCACGCATGTCGGCCGCTACCGCTGGCGCAGCGGCGGGCGCATGGAGTTCCCGATCACGATCCGCATGCCCTACGGGGGCGGCGTGCGCGCGCCGGAGCTGCACGACGACTCGCCCGAGGCCTACTACGTCCACACGCCCGGGATCAAGGTCGCGATCCCGTCGACCCCGGCCGACGCGAAGGGACTGCTCGCGGCCGCGATCCGCGACCCCGACCCGGTGGTCATCTTCGAGCCGAAGCTCGTGTACCGCACGGCGCGCGGCGAGGTGCCCGAGGGCGACTACGTCGTGCCGCTCGGGCAGGCGAGAATCGCGCGCGACGGGACCGACGTGACGCTGATCGCGTACGGCGCGATGGTCGGCGTGTGCGAGCTCGCCGCCGAGACGCTCGCCGGCGAGGCGTCGTGCGAGGTCGTGGACATCCGCTCGCTGCGTCCGCTCGACGAGGCGGCGATCCTCGCCTCGGTCGCGAAGACCGGGCGCGTGGTGATCGTGCACGAGGCGCCCCGCACCGCGGGCTTCGGCGCCGAGCTCGCGGCGCTGATCGCCGAGCGCGCGATCTTCGACCTGCACGGGCCGATTCTGCGCGTCACCGGCTTCGACGTCCCGTACCCGTACTGGACGATCGAGGATGCGTACATGCCGTCGGTCGAACGCGTCGCTGCGGCGGTGAGGACGCTCGTCGCGTGATTCACGAGTTGCCGCTCGAGCGGCGCACGCTGCACGGGCACTTCTCGTGCGAGCTCGAGCCGGTGCTCGAGATCGACCGGGGCGACTCGGTCCACTTCGGGACGCCGAATGCCAACTGGTTCCTCGACTCGCGGCGAGCTGTTCGAGCCCCGGTCGTCTCCGGAGGACGACGGGCACGCTCTCGCGGGCCCGATCCTCGTTCGCGGCGCTCGCGCCGGGCAGACACTCGCGGTGCGGATCGACGAGGTCGTCCCCGGCCCGTGGGGCGCGACCACGACCGAGTGGCCGCACCGGATCCGGTGGGCGCTCGACGGGGCCGTCGGCGCTGCCTCGACGGGACAGGTGGTGGAGCTCCGCCCGTTCCTCGGCGTGCTCGGCATGCCGCCGGCCGTGCCCGGCGTGCACTCGACGACGCCGCCGCGGCCGCACGGCGGCAACATCGACTGCAAGGAGCTCGTCGCCGGCTCGACCCTGTACCTGCCGATCCCGGTCGACGGAGCGCTCTTCTCCGCGGGTGACGGCCATGCGCGCCAGGGTGACGGCGAGGTGAGCGGGACGGCGATCGAGTGCCCAGCGGGCGCGCAGGTGACGCTCGACGTGCGCGACGACCTCGGCTCGAGTGGCCGTGTGCGCGCATCGACGGTGCGTGGCTCACCTTCGGGTTCGACGAGCACCTCGGGCGCGCCGCGAAGATCGCAGTCGACGGGATGATCGAGCTGATGGGGCGTGAGCACGGGCTTGCCGCGGACGATGCACTTGCACTGGCAAGCGTGGTGGTCGACCTGCGGGTCACGCAGGTGGTCAACGAGCAGCTCGGCGTGCATGCGGTTCTCCGCGACGACGCCTGGCACTGAGCGAGACCGCTCCCCAGGTAGCCTCCACCGCCGTGCCGTACGAGTTCAAGCTGCCGGACCTCGGCGAGGGCCTGACGGAGGGCGAGATCGCGCGGTGGCTCGTCGCCGAAGGCGACGAGGTCGCCGAGGACCAGCCGCTCGTCGAGATCCAGACCGACAAGACGACGGTCGAGATCCCGTCGCCGGCCGCGGGCACGGTGACGCGGATCCTCGTCGCCGAGGGCGACGTCGTCCCGGTCGGGACCGTGCTCGTGGTGATCGGCGGGCCTGCGAGGGCGAGCAGCCGAGCAACGAGGCGCCGCCGGCGAAGGGTGCGGCCCCGTCCGTTCCGGGCGTGTCCGGGGGACAGTCCCCGGGACATGCCAAAAGGTGCAGGCGACGCCGCTCGTGCGCCGGATCGCGCAGGAGCTCGGCGTCGACCTGGCCTCCGTCGCGGCAAGCGGCCCGGGCGGCCGCGTCACCGAGGACGACGTCCGTGCCGCCGCCGGCGGCACGGCGCCGGCCGCTCCTGCCGGCGAGGGGCGGCGCGAGCCGGTCCGCGGCGTTCGGCGGCAGATCGTCGAGCACCTCACGCGCGCGCACCGCGAGGTGCCGGCCGTCACCTTCGTCGAGGAGTGCGACTTCACCGGCGTCGACCTGAAGCTGCTGCTGCCGCTCGTCCTGCGCGCGACCGCGCTCGCGCTCGCGGACTTTCCCGAGCTGAACGCGCGGCTCGAGGGCGACGAGATCGTCTACCTCGACCGCTACGACCTCGGCATCGCGGTGCAGACCGACCAGGGGCTCGTCGTGCCGGTCGTCCGCGGCTGCGACACCGCGGTCGCTCGACGAGCTGCGCGCAGACATCGACGCGCTCGCCGAGCAAGGCGCGCGCCGGCACGCTCGCGCCCGAAGAGCTGCGCGGCTCGACGTTCACCGTCACGAGCGCCGGCAAGCTCGCCGGCCTCCTCGTGACGCCGCTCGTCAACCATCCCGAGGTCGGCATCCTCGGCGTCCACCGCATCGGCCCGCGTCCCGTCGTTCGGGACGGCGAGATCGTCGTGCGGCACGATCGGGAACATCAGCGTCACGTTCGACCACCGCGTCGTCGACGGTGCGCGCGCGGCCGGGTTCACGCTCGCCGTGATCGGCCGGACTCGAGGCCGGAGCATCTAGCCCGCAGCGGTGCCCTGATCGAGGTGCTCCTCGATCATCGCCTCGATGCTCGGAGCGCTCGCCCGGCCCTCGATCCGTGCGACCGGCTTGCGGTCGACGACGAGCACGAGCGTCGGCGCGGCGTTGACCTCGAGCTTCTCGACGAGTTCGGCGCGCTCGTCGACGTCCACCTGGACGCACCCGTAGGCGATGGCGCTCCTTGCGCGCGATGTGCGCGACCAGGCTCTCCATCCGGCGCGACGGGCCCGAAGCGGCCGACGAGAAGAAGACCAGCAGGGGCCGGGGGTCGTCCGACATGCGAGCTCCTGCGAGACGGGTCTCGACGCTATGCCCGCCGTCGGGGCCTCGGTGTAAACCTCGGAGCTACACTGGCCGCCCGTGGGCGACTGGTACACGATCGGGCTCCTCGTCGGGCTCGGTGCGCGCTCGGTGTCGCGGCGACCGGCGCGCTCCGGCGCGCGCTCGCCGGGCTCGTGGTCGCCGCGGCGGTCGCAGTCGCGATCGGCTTCGTCTTCGGGCAGTGGGACGAGGCGGTCGGCGGCGCTGGTCGGTGCGCGTCTGCGGCTCGCTCGGCTCGGCGCCGCTCGTCGCCGGAACGCTGCGGCGCGGCGGCACGCGGGGCGGCACCGCGGCGCTCCTCGGCGCTCGCCGCGCTCGTCGGCGCCGCGCTCGCGTTCGTCCCCGTCGTCGGCTATCTCGAGGCCCTCGCCGTGCCGCTGCTCGGCGCACGCGCTGCGCCGCCGCGCGCCCGACACGCCACGCCGGGCTGCGCTCGCTCGCGCGCGACTAGAGCAGTCGATGGCACCGAAGCCCGTCGTGCTGGTCGTGATCGACGGCCTGACGCCGTCGATGTTCGAGGCCGCCGACACGCCCGCGCTCCGCTTCCTCGCCGAGCACGGCGAGTACCGCCGCGCGTCGTCGACGTTCCCCTCGCTCACGCCGGTCTGCCTCGCGTCGATCGCGACCGGCGCGCATCCCGACGTGCACGACATCCCGCACCTCGTCTGGTGGAACCGCGGCGAGCAGCGGATCGTCGAGTACGGCTCGTCGTTCGGCGCCGTGCGCGCGGCCGGGATCACGCGCTCGCTGCGCGACACGATCATCGACCTGAACGCGCAAGCATCTCTCCGCGGACGCCGAGACGGTCTACGAGACGCTCGAGGACGCCGGCCTGACGACGGCCGCGATCAACATCACCTGCTACCGCGGCCGGCATCGCCACCTGCCGACGATCCCCGGCGTGCCCGCGGTCTACGGGCCGAAGCGGTTCTTCTTCTATCTCGCTCTACGAGAGCGACCGCACCGGCGCGCCGCTCGCCGTGCGCAACCGCGCGCTCGGCTCGATCGACGCCTACGCGGCTGCGGTCGGCCGCTGGCTCGTTACGCGCGACGGCTTCGACCTGCTCGTCTACTACCTGCCCGACTACGACTTCGCCTCGCACGCCGCCGGGCCCGACAGCGCCCACGAGGCGCTCGCGCGCAGCGACGCCGCGATCGCGGCGCTGATCGACGCCGCCGGCGGCCCCGACGAGTTCCTCGAGCGCTATGCCGTCGTCGTCTGCTCCGACCACGGCCAGTCGCACGTGGAGTACGCCGCGCGGCTCGACGTCGGCGACGATCTCGTCACCGCGTCGAACCGCGCCGCGATGGTCTACACCGACGAGCCGCGCCGCGTCGCGGAGCGGCTCGACGCGCGAGCCGTCGGCCGGCATCGTCCTCTTCTCCGAGGACGGCCGCGTCGTCGCGCGGCGGGACGGCGACGAGGACATCGCGCTGCTCGACGAGGTGCCCGACGGCCACGCGCGCGCCGCAGCGGCGCTCGCGAACCCGAACGCGGGTGAGGTGCTCGTGTCGGCAACCTCCGGCTGGGAGTTCCTCGACCTGGCAGGCGGCCACCATCTCGGCGGCGGCAGCCACGGCTCGCTCGAGCTCGCCGACTCCGAGGTGCCGATGCTGACGGTCGGCCTCGGTTCGCCGCCCGCCTCGATCACCGGGATCAAGTCGCTGGTCGCAGATCACTTCGGCGTCGCCGTCCGTCGTGCCGCGTAGCTGGGTCGACGCGCAGCTTCGACGCCGCGGCATCACGGACGCCCGCGTGCTCGCGGCCATGGAGCGCGTGCCGCGCGAGCTCTTCGTGCCGCCGCAAGTGCGCGCGCCACGCCTACGACGACGCCGCGCTCGAGCTGTCGCACGGGCAGACGATCTCCCAGCCGTACATCGTCGGCGCTCATCTCGCCAGCCTCGCCTGCCGGCGGCGAGCGCGTGCTCGACGTCGGGACCGGCTCCGGCTATCAGGCAGCGGTGCTGGCAGAGCTCGCGGGTAACGTCGTCTCCGTCGAGCGGATCCCTGCGCTCGCCGAGCAGGCGCGGCGGAACCTCGATGCAGCCGGGTACGGCGGACGCTCGAGGTGCTCGTGGGCGACGGCTCGCTCGGCCTGCCGGAACGCGCGCCGTTCGACGCGATCGCGGTCGCCGCCGCCGCGCCGGAGCTGCCGCCGGCGCTCGAGGATCAGCTCGCACCCGGGGCGCGGCTCGTGATCCCGATCGGCCAGAGCCTCGTGTGCGTGGAGCGCACCGTGGAAGGAGGCCGTCACGTGCGGTTGCTCGCACCCGCGCGCTTCGTGCCGCTCGTCGCCGGGGTCTTCTCGCCGACGCGCTGCTAGCCTCGCCTCGGTGTCGGAGCCAACCCTCGCCGGCCGCACGGCACGTGCTCTGCGCCGACCTCACAACTGGATCCAGCTCGCACAGTTCGGCGTCGTCGGCGCGAGCGGGTACGTCCTCAACCTGCTCGTCTTCGCGGCGCTGCTCGGCTGGGGCGCACATGTCGCCGCGGCGATCTCGTTCGTCGTCTCGGCGGCGAGCAACTACTGGTGGAACCGGCACTGGACGTTCGCCCACCAGAAGGGCGACCTCGGAGCGCAAGGGATGCGCGTTCTTCGTGGTCGCGATCCTGGCATTCGGGGTCAACCAGCTCTGGCTCGTCGTGTTCATCGACTGGCTGGACTGGCCGAAGGTCGTCTCGCAGGCGATCGCGATCGTCCTCGTGACGCCGCTGAACTTCCTGGGCAACAAGCTCTGGTCCTTTCGCACGTGAGGCTCGCGGCGGTCGTCGTGCTCGCGCTCGCGCTCGTGCCTGCGGCCGCGGCCGGAAAGGCGACGACCGGAACGACGACGGTCTCGAACCCGCTCACGACCACGACCCCGCTCGCGCAGACGACTCCGCACCTGTCTCATGACGAGGCGATTGCGCGGTTCCTCGCCGACCGCAAGGTCCGCGACTGGCTGAACCGCTATCCGCCAAAGCCCACCACCGACGCGACGTTCAAAGCAGGGCACGTGGACGGTCAACGTCTGGTCGGGCACGGCGGGCGAGATCGCGACCGGGTCCGTCGACGACAAGAGCGGCGTCGTCACTCAGGCATGGACGGGTCCGCAGGTCGCCTGGAAGATGGCCCGCGGGTATCCGGGCGCGTTCGGCGGCGCGAAGATCAACAGCTATCCGGTCTGGCTCGCCTTCTGCGCGGTCTTCCTGCTCGGGCTCGTCGACTGGCGGCGTCCGCTCTCGCTTCGCAACGTCGACCTGCTCGTGCTGCTCTCGTTCTCGGCATCGCTCTGGTTCTTCAACCGCGGCAACGTCTTCACGGCGATGCCGCTCGTCTACCCGCCGCTCTTCTGGCTCCTGCTCCGCTGCGTCTGGGTCGCGCGGCGCGACGGGCCGAGCCGCGGCGCGGCCGTGTGGCCGGTCTGGCTGCTCGCCGCCGCGACGGTGTTCCTCGCCGGCTTCCGCGTCGGCCTGAACGTGCGCGCGTCGAACGTGATCGACGTCGGCTACTCGGGCGTGATCGGGGCCGACCGGATCGTCCACGGCCAGAGCCCCTACGGGCACTTCCCCGTCGAGGACACGCGCCCCGCCTGCGGCCCGGCGGACGTCGACGGCGAGATCCGCGACCGGATCCAGACGAACGGCAGGTGCGAGACCGCGAACCCGCTCGGCGACACCTACGGCCCGGTCTCCTATCTCGCCTATATCCCCGGCTACCTGATCTTCGGCTGGAGCCACAAGTGGGACACGCTGCCCGCCGTGCACGTGACGTCGATCCTGTTCGACCTGCTCGCGCTGCTCGGGCTCGCGCTCGTCGGGCGGCGGCTCGGCGGCCCGCGACTCGGCGCGACGCTGGCGTTCGCCTGGGCTGCGTGGCCGTTCACGCAGTACGCCTCGAGCTCGAACACGAACGACTCGATCATGCCGGCGTTCCTCATCTTCGGCTTCCTCGCGCTGACGAGCGATTTCGCGCGCGGAGCGGCGGTCGCCGTCTCGGGCTGGACGAAGTTCGCCTCGCTCCTGCTCCTGCCCCTGTGGTCGGGGTACCCCGAGGCGCGTCGTCCCCGCCACATCGCGCGCACCCTCGTCGGGTTTGCGGTCCTGACAGCCCTCGTCTTCTTCGTCCTGCTCCTCGAGCCGTCGCCGCTCCATGCGGCCCGTGTGTTCTTCGACCGCACGGTGCGCTTCCAGGTCGGCCGCGACTCGCCGTTCTCGCTCTGGGACTGGCGGCAGTACCACGCCCGCGGCCTGCCCGACCTGCATCTCGTGCAGCGTGGGCTGCAGGTGCTCCTGGTCGTCGGCGCGCTCGCGCTCGCCTGGTGGCCGCGGCGCCGCTCGCCGCTGCGCATGGCGGCGCTGACCGCCGCGGTGCTCATCGGCTTCGAGCTCGTGCTCACTCACTGGTCGTACCTCTACCTCCCGTGGTTCTTCCCGTTCGTCGCGATGGCGCTCGTGGGGCAGCTGCCCGGCGCGCCGAAGCCCGAGCCGGTGGTCGTCGACGATGAACAACGGATCGCCGAGCCGGTCCCCGTCTGACACGGGCCTGATCGCGACGGGGGCAGCGACCGGGCTGTTCCTCGTCTGCTGGGGCCTCGTGCACCGCTTCTTCTGGGCTCACGGCCAGATCGTCGACTGGCCGACCTACCAGGCGTACGGCGACGCGATCGTGCACCACGGGCTCGTGCCGTATCGCGACTTCGCCGTCGAGTATCCGCCGGGGGCGCTGCCCGTCTTCGCGCTGCCGTCGCTCGCGGGGAGCTATCCGTCGAGCTTCGCGTGGCTGATGGCGGCTTGCGGCGTCGCGCTGGTCGTCGTCGTCGCGACGATCCGCCGGGAGGCGAGCTTCTACGTCGCGCTCGCGCCGCTGCTCGCAGGGTCGCTGATCCTCTCGCGCTTCGATCTCTGGCCGGCCCTGCTCGCCACAGCTGCGCTCGCGGCGCTGCTGCGCGAGCGCCACCGGCTGGGCTGGGGGCTGCTGGGGGCGGCTGTCGCGGCGAAGCTCTGGCCGTTCGTGCTCGTGCCGCTTGCTCTCGTCTGGTCGGTGCGGCGCGGCCGCGGCTGGGCGTCGCTCGTCGGCCTTGGCGTCGCCGCCGCGGCGTTCGTGCCGTTCGCGCTGATCGCACCGCACGGCCTCTGGTCGAGTCTCAGCGGCCAGGCCTCGCGGCCCCTGCAGATCGAGAGCCTCGCCGCAGCCCTCTTCACCACCTTCGGCCACCCTCGGGTGATCACGACGCACGGCTCGCAGAACATCGCGGGGCACGGTGCCGTCGCGACCGCGTTCGCGCTCCTGCAGATCGCGGTCCTGCTCGCCCTCTGGATCGCCTTCGCCCGTGGACCAGCGACCCGCGAGCGGTTCCTGCGCTACGCCGCGGCCTGCGTCTGCGCGTTCATCGCCTTCGGCAAGGTGCTCTCGCCGCAGTTCCTGCTGTGGCTGATCCCGCTCGTGCCGCTCGTCGGCGGCCGCCGGGGCGCGGGCGCCGTCGCGCTGCTCACCGCCGCGCTCGTGCTGACCCAGGTCTGGTTCCCAGAGCGGTATTTCGACTACGCCGGCCCGTTCCACCTCGCCTGGGTCGTCCTGCTCCGCGATCTCGTGCTCGTCTGCCTCGTCGGGCTGCTCGCCTGGCCGGCGGCCAAGGTTGCACGCGCGGGCTGAATAGTTCACATTCACAGACTCACGCTCGACCACCAACGGGAGGGACCGAATGGCGCGCACTCCGCTTGCGAGCGCAGTCGAAGAGGCAGCCGCGAAGCTCGCATCGAATGACACCCGCACGACTCGCCGCGCGCTTCTGAAGGGTGCCGGAGCGACGGTCGCCGGAGCGACGCTGTTCGGCCGGCTCGCCGGCCCCGGGCTTGCGGCCGGCGGCCGCCGCGGGCCGAAGATCGCCGTGATCGGCGCCGGCCTCGCAGGTCTCACGTGCGCCTATCGCCTCCAGCAGGCCGGCCTCACCGCCGACATCTACGAGGCGTCGCCCCGGATCGGCGGGCGCTGCTTCACGGGGCGCGGCGACTTCGCCGACGGCCAGATCTACGAGCACGGCGGCGAGCTGATCGACACGGGGCACACCGCGCTCCGCGATCTCGCGGCCGAGCTCGGCCTGAAGCTCGACAACCTGCTCAAGGCGGAGACCAAGGGCACCGAGCAGCTGGGCTACTTCTTCGGCAAGCAGTACACCTTCGATCAGATGGTCACGGACTTCGCGCCGGTGTTCGTGCAGATGACGCAGGACGTCAACGACGCGGGTTATCCGACGCTCTACAACTCGTACACGCAGCGCGGATTCGAGCTCGACCACATGTCGGTCTACGACTACATCGAGCGCTACGTCCCCGGCGGTCATCGCTCACAGCTCGGCGCGCTCCTCGACGTCGCCTACAACATCGAGTACGGCGCCGAGACGAACGTGCAGAGCTCGCTCAACCTGCTCTACCTGATCGGCTTCTCGGACCCCGACACGTTCGAGATCTTCGGTGCATCCGACGAGAAGTTCCACATCCGGGGCGGCAACGACCAGGTGCCGACGATTCTCGCCTCGAAGCTCGCATCTCAGATCACGGCGAACACGCCGCTGACCGCGATCAAGCAGCTGAACGACAGCACGTTCAAGCTCACGTTCCAGAACGGGGCGGGGGCGTTCGACAAGGGCTACGACCACGTCGTGCTCGCCCTGCCGTTCTCGATCCTTCGCTCGGCGGTCGACTTCTCGCAGGCCGGCTTCAACAACGTGAAGACGATCGCGATCAACGAGGAGGGGATGGGGACGAACTCGAAGTTCCACCTCCAGTTCACGTCCCGCTTCTGGCGCGACCAGGGCTGCACCGGCGAGACGTACTCCGACCGCGGCTACCAGAACACGTGGGAGGTCTCACGCGCTCAGGCCGGCTCGAGTGGGCTTCTCTCCTGGTACACCGGTGGAGACGAAGGGGTCGCCGTCGGCAGCGGCACGCCGCAGCAGCAGGCGAGGACCTTCCTCAGGCAGATCGAGCCGGTGCTTCCCGGTGCGACCGCGAAGTGGAACGGCCGCGTGACGCGTGACTACTGGACGGGCTACCAGTGGACGAAGGGCTCGTACTCCTTCTGGAAGGTCGGGCAGTACACCCGCTTCGTCGGCGCGGAGGCGCAGCGTTCCGGCAACTGCTACTTCTGCGGCGAGCACACCTCGATCGACTTCCAGGGCTACCTGAACGGTGCGGTCGACACGGCCGAGACGGCTGCCAAGCAGGTGATCCGCCGCGCGGGTTAGCTCCTAGTTCCTAGTCGACTTCGACGCGGACGGCCGTGCACGACGTTGCGCGGCCGTCGTCGTCGCACTCGACCAGGCGCCCTCGATCCGCACGTCGCCCGTCGCGGGCTCGAGCCGTGCCGGCATGCCGGTGACGAAGCGCTTGATCGCGTTGTGCTCGTCGCTGCCGATCACCGAGTCGTGCGGGCCGGTCATGCCGGCATCGGTGATCGCCGCGGTGCCGCCGGCGAGGACGCGCGCGTCGCTCGTCTGCACGTGCGTGTGTGTTCCGAGCACCGCGGTCACGCGGCCGTCGAGGTAGCGGGCGAGCGCGACCTTCTCGCTCGTCGCCTCGGCGTGAAAGTCGACGACGACGACCGGTGTCGAGCGCTGCGCCTCGTCGACGAGCCGGTCGGCGGCCAGAAACGGGCTCTCGAACGGCGTGAGCGAGAAGATCCCGAGAAGGTTGATGACGGCGACGCCGTCGTGCACGCAGAGCCCCACGCCGGGCGTGTGCGGCGAGAGGTTCGCCGGCCGGATCACGCGGTCCGTGCCCGAGAGGTACGGCGCGAAACCGGCCTGGCCCCACGTCCAGTTGCCGAGCGTGACCACGTCCGCGCCGCTCGCGAGCAGCTTGTCGGCGAGCTTCGCCGTGATCCCGCGGCCCGCGGCGGCGTTCTCGCCGTTCACGATGCAGAAGTCGGCGCCGAGCTCGGCACGTAGTCCGGGCAGCCTCGTCTCGACGGCCCGGCGGCCCGGTGCGCCGAACACGTCGGCGACGAAGAGGATGCGCACGAGTCGCGGTCTCTAGTTTAGGAGCGTCGCGGAGGGGTGCACCTCGACGACGACGTGGTTCCCGGAGTCGTTCGTGTAGTGCGCGAGCGCCTGCCGTTCGGCCGACGAGAAGTCGACGACGGCGCCGAGCTTCGAGCCCCCGGCGGTCAACGGCGAGCCGACGACGAGCGACGGGTCGACGCGGACGTGCGACACCGAGACGACGAGCGACGGTGCACCGCTCGGCTGGATGTCGATGCGCGAGCCGTAGGCGCGCCCGTTCAGGATCACGTCGTCGATCGCGACGATGGTTCCGTCGACCGGCGAGTACACGTCGGTGCCCGCGGCCGCGCCGACGTCGATGGCCGACGAGCCGGGGCCGACGCCGCCCGGCAGCTGGTACCAGCGCGGGCGTCCCGACGAGCCGCCGATCACCGAGTGCACGAGCCGGCGAATCAGGCCCTGGTTGGACTGCGTGCCGAGCGGATCGAGTGCGAGCGCGCCTTCCCAGCCGCCCTGGTAGCCGATCGCCGTGACGCGGTTCTGGCTGACCGGCAGCTGGATGTGCAGCGTGCCGAGCCGCGCGACGATCTCCGGCTGCGGCGGGCCCGCCGGAAGCAGCCGCGAGGCGCTCGCGGGGGCGGGCGAGGCGGCCGGACGGCCCGAGCCGCCGAACGCGGAAAGGAGCAGCGTCACGAGCGCCACGACGGCGATCGCAACGAGGACGGCGAGGCGGCGAAGGCGCCGCTCGCGCTCCAGATGCCGGCGACGGGTCGTCGAAGCGCGCCGGGTAGTCGCCGGAGGCGGCATGCGGGGCACCGTAGCGAACCCTTCCGGGGGTTTCAACCGAGGCCCCGCGCCGCGGCTGCCGCGCCGCGTCTCGGGCGCCTCGTCCCAGTCGAGGGCCCGATCGAGCGCCAGAGCGCCGTCGACTGCGAAGGACCAGTCCCAATCGGGCGGCCTGAGGCCGACGACGCTCGCTGTAGCATCGGCTGCGTGAGCGCCCCGGCCCGCCCGCCTCGCATCGAGGTCCCGCGCTGGATCCAGCTGGTCGGCCTGCCGCTCCTGCTGGTCCTCGCGTGGGTCTCGCGAGCGCGGCGGCTCATGTCATCTTCCTGTTCCTGATCGCGGCGCTGATCGCGCTGCTGCTCGACCCGATCGTGCGCGGGCTCCAGCGGGTGCGTCTCCCGCGCGGCCTCGCGGTCGCGCTTGGTGTACCTGGCTTTGCGGCTGCGCTTGGGCTGATCATCCTTTCGGTCACCACCGCCGTCGTCACAAGACGAAGACGGCGGCGAACCGGTTCAACGACTACTTCACGAATGCTCACGGCACGACCGGACAGACCGCCGCCGACCACGACGTCGACCGGCTGCAGCGGTGGCTGAACGACGCACCACCTGAAGTCGATCAAGGTCAGAAGCGCGGGACACAAACTCGTCCGCCAGATCCGGCGCCGCGACGTCGGCAAGTACACGCACCGCATCGTCACGCTTCGTCGAAGGCGCCGCGATCTCGATCGGCATGACGCTGTTCGAGTTCGTGCTGCTGATGGTCGTCTCCATCTACATGCTGCTCGACATGCAGCGACTTCGGGCGCGCTGATCGACCGCCGCTTCCCGCCACGACCGGGCGAGCGCCCGCTGCTCCGCAGCATCGAGCGCGCACTCGCGTCGTACGTGCGCGGCCAAGCGGCGCTCAGCCTGATCATCGGCACGACCGCGGGCCTCGGCCTCTAGGTGCTCGCCGCGGTCGGCCTCTTGCCGCACGGCCAGCAGTACGCGCTGCTCTTCGGCGCGTGGGTCGCGGTGACGGAGATGATCCCGTACCTCGGGCCGTGGCTCGGCGCGATCCCGCCGATGCTCTATGCGCTGTCGTGCATCCGCTGTCGGCGTCTGGGTGGCTGCTCCTCTTCCTCGCCATCCACCAGATCGAGGGGCACGTCGTCGTCCCGAACGTGATGGGCAACGCGCTGCGGCTGCATCCGCTGCTCGTGATCTTCGGCCTGGCGGCGGGCGCCGAGATCTACGGCCTGCCCGGCGCGCTGATCGCGCTGCCGGTGCTGGCCGTCGCTCCGCGCGATCTGGGAGTTCTTCGTCGACCGGATCCCATTCGAGCGGTGGGCGGACGGTGCGACCGTACCGCCGGAGATCGAGCTTGCCGAGCCACCTCCCGCGCGTACCCTTTGCCGTGAGCACGTTCCCAATGACGCGCCTGCGCCGGCTCCGCCGCACGGCGCGCTGCGCGATCTCGTTCGCGAGACGCTCGCTCTCCGTCGACGACCTCGTGATGCCGCTGTTCGTCGCGCCCGAGGCGCTGCCGAACGAGCGCCTGCCCGCGCTCGGGCGGCTCACGGTCGACGGTCGTGGTCGCCGAGTGCGAGGAGCTCGTGCGGCTCGGCGTGAAGGCGGTGATCCTCTTCGGCATTCCGGAGCAGAAGGACGACGAAGGCTCGGGTGCGTGGATCGAGGACGGCATCGTGCAGCGCGCGCTGCGCGCGCTCCGGCCGCGCTTCCCGGAACTGTTGCTGCTCACCGACGTCTGTCTCTGCGAGTACACGTCGCACGGGCATTGCGGGTTCTGGACGGCGACGAGGTCGACAACGACGCGTCGCTCGAGCTGATCGCGCGCACCGCCGTCTCGCACGTCGAGGCCGGTGCCGACGCCGTGTGCCCGAGCGACATGATGGACGGCCGCGTCGGCGCGATCCGCGAGCAGCTCCCGCAGACGCCGATCGTCGCCTACTCGGCGAAGTACGCGTCGGCGTTCTACGGGCCGTTCCGCGACGTCGCCGGCAGCGCGCCCTCGTTCGGCGACCGCCGCGGGTACCAGATGGATCCCGGCAACGTGCGCGAGGCGCTGCGCGAGTGCGAGCTCGACATCGCCGAGGGCGCCGACGTGCTGATGGTGAAGCCGGCGCTGCCGTATCTCGACGTGATGCGCGCGGTGCGCGACCGCTTCGATCTGCCGCTCGCCGCGTACAACGTCAGTCGGCGAGTACGCGATGCTGAAGGCCGCCGCCGCGGCCGGTGACCTCGACGAGCGCGCCGCAGCGATCGAGTCGCTCACCGCGATTCGCCGCGCGGGCGCCGACATCATCGTTCACGTACTGGGCGAAAGAGTTCGCCGGTTGGCTCTCAGTGAGCCGTCCGCGCTCTGGCGCCGCGCGCGCAGCTGATCCCCGGCGGCGTCAACTCGCCGGTGCGCGCGATGCGCGGCGTCGGGCTCGACGAGCCGTTCTTCGCCGCGCGCGGCGAGGGCGCGTACGTCGAGACGGCCGACGGCCGCCGGCTCGTCGACTGGGTGCAGTCGTGGGGGCCGCTGATCTTCGGCCACGCCGACCCCGAGACGATCGAGGCCGTCCGCGAGGCGGCGCGTCGACGGCACGACCTTCGGCGCGCCGACCGAGCGCGAGGTCGAGCTCGCCGCGGAGATCGTCGACGCGGTGCCGTCGGTCGAGCTCGTGCGCCTCGTCTCGTCGGGGACCGAGGCGGCGATGTCGGCGATCCGGCTGGCGCGCGGGTTCACGAGCCGCGACCGCATCCTCAAGTTCGCCGGCTGCTACCACGGGCACGCCGACCAGTTCCTCGCGAGCGCGGGCTCGGGTCTCGCGACGCTCGGCATCCCGTCGTCGCCCGGCGTGCCCGAGCGGCGTCACCGCCGACACGATCGTCGTCGACTACAACGACATCGACGGCGTCGCCGCTGCGGTCGAAGCGAGTACGGCGAAGGTCTCGCCGCGATCCTCGTCGAGCCGGTCGCCGGGAACATGGGCTGCGTGCCGCCGCGCCGGGCTTTCTCGAGGCGTTGCGCGCTGCTCTGCGACGCGAGCGGTGCGCTGCTCGTCTTCGACGAGGTGATCACCGGCTTCCGCGTCGCGCGCGGCGGCGCGCAGGAGCGTCTCGGCGTCACGCCCGACCTGACGATCCTCGGCAAGATCGTCGGCGGCGGCCTGCCGCTCGCGGCGTTCGGCGGGCGCGGCGAGATCATGGAGCGGCTCGCGCCCGCCGGCGCACGTCTACCAGGCCGGCACGCTGAGCGGCAACCCGCTCGCGACCGCGGCGGGGCTCTCCGTCCTGCGCCGGCTGCGCGATCCCGCGGTGTACGACGAGCTCGAGCGACGCTCGGCGCGGCTCGCCGACGGGCTCGCGCCGTTCGGCCGCGTGCAGCGGGTCGGCGCGATGCTCACGCTCTTCGCCGGCCGCGACGCGCCGGTCGCGCGGTTCGAGGAGCTCGACCGCGACGGTTCGGCGAGCTCTTCCGCGGCTTGCTCGAGCGCGGCATCTACATCGCGCCGAGCCAGTACGAATGCTGGTTCCCGTCGCTCGCGCACGACGACGACGTGATCGACGAGACGATCGAGGCGGTGGCGGATGTCCTCGGTAGCTGACGCGATCGTCGCCGGCGCGCGCAGCCGAGAGCGACGTCTGGGCGAGCTCGCTGCTCGGGGCGCGCCGACTGGGAGGCGGTCTTCTCGCCGCTCGCGCCGGAGCGGTTCGCGCTCGGCCTCGAGACGGTCTACGAGGCGTACCTCGTCCACTACGGCACGCCGCGGCTGTTCGACGCGCCCGACGCCGACGAGGCGGTGCTGCTCGGCGACTACCTCTACGCGCACGGGCTCGTGCGGATCGCCGAGGCGGGCGGCGTCGGCGCCGTCGAGGCGATGTCCGGCTGATCTCGCGCTGCGCCGCGCTGCGGGCGGAGGGCGCAGCGGCGACGCCGATGCCTGGGTCGACGCGGCGCGCGAGCTCGGCGGGGCCGCCGGACGCCGACGAGATCGCGCGCGCGCTCGAACGGCACTTCGCTAGAGTCGCGCGCGTGATCTTCGACGCCGCCAGCGAGGGCAGGCACGTGATCCTCGGCATGCTCATCGTCGGCCTGATCTTCCTCGGCGTGATCGCGCTCGGCGAGCTCGCCCACTGGGCGGGCCATCGCCGCGCCGCACGCCGCCGCTCGCGCACGCAGCCCTACTAGCGCAGTCCGTCCGCGCCAGCTCGCCGGCGCCGAGGCGCCTTCGAGGACGTGTCCCCTCTGAGAGCTGTAGGGGTCTGACCCCCGACATGTCCCGAGTGGACATGTCGAGTGTCACGACTCTTGCCTCGAGCTCGACGGATCTGGCTCAGTGAAGCGGGCGGCACGTCTGGGCGAGACGTGTCCGCGGGTCTGACCCCGCTTGGGCGGCGGCGCTGTCCCGTCGGGCCGGGGCGGCGGGCCCACCAGGCCCGCCGCCGCCGATGACCTCGACGAGCTTCGCTCGCACGCGTTCCAGCTCACGCGTGTGCGCGTCGAGCTCCGCCCGGGTCGCGCCGCGGCCGGCAAGTACCTGCCGGACGAGCACGAGCCCGCGCGCCTGCAAGAGCAGGTCGTCGACCTGCGGGTCGAGGACGGCTGCGCCGTCCACGAGTGACGTTGTCGTCATGCTGCCTCCTCGATCGGGACGAGCTCGGCGTTCGCCGGCTCTCCGCCTGCACGTTCACGTCCTCGCGACGGTGCGCGACGCGCATCGTCGCGGTCAGGAGCGCCGCGGCCAGCGCGAGCACGGCGAGCAGGCCGAACGCGACGTGGTAGCCGTGGGTCGTTGCCGCGGCCGCCGACTCACCCACCGAGCGGTGCGGGCGAACGTGGTCGCGATCGTCGTCATCGCGGCGAGCCCGATCGCTCCGCCGACCTGGCGGCTCGTGTTGACGAGGCCCGACGCGACGCCTGCGTCGCGCGGCGGCACCCCCGCCAGCGACGCGATCGTGACCGCGACGAACGAGATCCCGATCCCGATGCCGATGAGGATGAACGACGGCAGCAGGTCGGTGACGTAGTGCCCGTCGACCGGCAGCCGGGTCAGGAGCGCCTCGGACGCCGCGGCGACAGGAGGCCCACCGCGAGGACGCGGCGTGGGCCGAAGCGGTCACGAACCGCTGCGCGACGTTCGACGTGATGGCGACGGTGCCCGCGATCGCAGTGAACGCGAGCCCGCTGCGCGCCGCCGAGTAGTGCAGCACCTGCTGCAGGTAGAGCGTCAGCAGGAAGAACTGCGAGAACGCGATCGACGCGATGATCGCCGTGATCACGTTCGCCGTCCCGAGCGTGGTGCCACGGAACGCCTCGAACGGCAGCAGCGGCGACTCGGCCCTGCGCTCGATCGCGACGAACGCACCCCCGAGCGCGACCGCTGCCGCGATCAGCGTGATCGTGGAGACGCTCCCCCAGCCGTCCTGCGTCGCGCGCGTCAGCGCGTAGACGAGCAGCATGAGCGACGCCGTGATGGTCGTCGCGCCTGCGACGTCGAAGTGGCGGCCGACACCCTCTGCGCGGCTCTCGGCCAGGCGCCGCGGCACCAGGAAGACGAGCGCGAGCCCGACCGGGACGTTGATGTAGAAGACCCACGGCCAGTCGAGGTACGAGGTGAGGACACCGCCGAGCAGGACCCCGACCGCGGCGCCGCTGCCGGAGGCGGCGCCCCAGATGCCGAGCGCGAGGTTGCGCTCGCGGCCCTCGCGGAAGGTGGTCATGAGGAGCGACAGGCCGGCCGGCGCGAAGAGCGCGCCACCGAGCCCCTGCAGGCCGCGGAAGACGACGAGCGAGCCCGCCGACCAGGCAAGTCCGCAGAGCGCCGAGGCAACGGTGAAGAGCACGATGCCCGCCATGAAGACCCGGCGGCGGCCGAGAAGGTCGGCGAGCCGGCCGCCGAGCAGCAGGAAGCCGCCGAAGGTGATCGCGTAGGCGCTGATCACCCACTGGAGGCTCGCCTCGGAGAAGTCGAGGTCGGACTTGATTGTCGCGAGCGCGACGTTCACGATCGAGATGTCGAGCACGACCATGAACTGCGCGGCGACGATCAGAGCCAGGGCCGCCCAGCGGATTCGGGCGACGGAGGGCACTGATTGAGGAACTATTCATCTATCTCCCTTCAATATCGTGGAGATGACCAACGATAGCACACACCACCGTAGAACGCGCTACACTTCCGTCACGAATGAGTACTCCCATCGACAACCCCATGGTCAAGCTCGCTGTGAGCCCGCCGCGCGAGCTCGTCTGAAGCCCGGCTTCCTGCTCAAGCGGCTCGGCTTCGCGATCAAGGACCGGACGATCGAGGCGTTCGAGGCGCAGGGCGCGAACCCGTACCACTACTCCGTGCTCGCCGTCCTCGCCGAGAGCGCAGGCGAGACGCAGGCGCAGATCGCCGACGCGCTCGGCTACGACCGCAGCTGGCTGGTCGGGCTCCTCGACGAGCTCGAAGAGGAGGGACTGATCGAGCGCCAGCCCGACCCGGAGGACCGGCGCCGCAACTCGTCACCCTCAAGCCCGAGGGCAAGACGCAGGCTCGCCGAGCTGCGCGCGATCTCGCGGAGCGTCGAGGAGGAGTTCCTCGCGCCGCTCGACCCCGCGGAGCGCGAGCAGCTGCATGCGATGCTGCAGAAGCTCGCGTCGAGCCACGACCCGCGCTACGCGCCGGGCAACGGGCCAAGACGCCGCACGCAGCACCGTAGACATCGCGGCGCGGCCTCCCTCGATCGTCCCTCCGTAGACTCATCGGAGATGCCGACCCGCGACCTGCGCGAGTGGATCGCCCTGCTCGAGCGGGAAGGCGAGCTCGTCCGCATCTCTGCCGAGGTCGACCCGCACCTCGAGATCACCGAGATCGTCGATCGGACGGTGCGCGCCGGCGGCCCCGCGCTGCTCTTCGAGCACCCGAAGGGCTCACAGCATCCCGCTGCTGATCAACCAGTTCGGCACCGAGCGGCGCATGTGCCTCGCGTTCGGCGTCGAGCAGCTCGACGACGTCGCGGCGCAAGCTCGCCGACGTGCTCGAGATGCAGCCGCCCGAGGGCCTCGCCGCGAAGGTGCGCGGGCTGAAGACGCTGAAGTCGATCGCGGACTCGCGCCCGAAGTCGGTGAAGCGCGGCGCCGTGCAGGAGGTCGTGCTGCACGGGCGACGACGTCGACCTCGGCCTGCTTCCCGTGCAGACGTGCTGGCCGGGCGACGCCGGCGCCGTTCATCACGCTGCCGGCCGTGATCACGCACGATCCGCGCAACGGCAAGCGCAACGTCGGCATGTATCGCATGCAGGTGCTCGGCCCGCGGACGACCGCGATGCACTGGCAGATCCACAAGGACGGCCGCGCCGACTATCTGTTCACCGAGGGCCGGCTCGAGGTCGCCGTCGCGCTCGGCCTCGACCCGATCACCGCCTACTCGGCGAGCGCGCCGCTGCCGAAGCACATCGACGAGTTCATGCTCGCCGGCTTCCTGCGCGGCGAGCCGCGTCGAGCTCGTGAAGGGCGTCACGCGTCGACCTCGAGGTCCCGGCGGCACGCCGAGATCGTGCTCGAGGGCTACGTCGAGCGCGGCGACGCTCACCGCCGAGGGCCCGTTCGGCGACCACACCGGCTACTACACGCCGGCCGAGCCGTTCCCGGTCTTCCACGTCACCGCGATGACGATGCGCAGCGACGCGATCTATCCGTCGATCGTCGTCGGCAAGCCGCCGCAGGAGGACGCGTGGCTCGGCAAGGCGACCGAGCGCATCTTCCTGCCGGCCGTGAAGATGACCGTGCCCGAGATCGTCGACTACGACCTGCCGGTCGCGGGCGCGTTTCACAACCTCGTGATCGTCTCGATCCGCAAGGCGTTCCCCGGCCATGCGCGAAAGGTGATGCACGCGATCTGGGGACTCGGGATGCTCAGCCTGACGAAGGGCATCGTCATCGTCGACGAGCACGTCGACGTCCACGACTACGAGCAGGTGATGTTCTACGTCGGCGCCAACGTCGACCCGAAGCGCGACGTCGTGATCACCGAAGGCCCGCTCGACCACCTCGACCATGCGCCGACGCTGCAGTTCGTCGGCGGCAAGATCGGCATCGACGCGACGGCGAAGTGCCCGGCGGAGGGAGCCCGCGAGTGGCCACCGGAGATCGAAATGAGCGACGAGATACGCGCCCTCGTCGACCGCCGCTGGGCCGAGTACGGATTCGAGCCGGGCGCGACGGTTCCCCTGACATCCACGGCAGATCCGGCAGAGTTCGCGCCGCCTGTTACGACGTTGACCCGTGCCCCGTTCTACCGCTTGAATCACCTCTGACTTCCCCGTTGCAGCCCCCTGACGACCACCCGCATGTTCCAGGCCCGAGCCTCTGGCCGGTCGGCTTCGCCGTCGGCGTGGTCGTCCTGCTCATCGGCCTGATCGTCTCGCCGTGGGTCGCGGGCCTGGGCGCGATCGTCGCGCTCGCGTTCGGCTTCCTCTGGGTGCGCGACCTGACCGCCGGCACGCCCCTCGTCGAGGCACCCGCCGTCGAGGCCGAGAGCGCGCCGGCTCCGGCGATCTCGGCCCCGCCCGTGCCGGAGGCCGAGCCACCGGGCGAGCGCTACCCGCGCTCGAAGTTCCTCGAGGTCTCGACGCTCGGCCTCGGCGGCGTGATCGGCGGCGTCATCACCTTGCCGGCGCTCGGCTTCGCAGTCATGCCGCCGTTCCTGAAGCAGGGCGAGAAGGATCACGACATCGGCCCGCTCCACGCGTTCCCCGACGGCAAGTACGTCGTCGCGACCTTCATGCTCGATGCGGAGCAAGGCGTCGTCTCGCGCCGGACCGCGTTCGTGCGCTCGAACGGCCCGTTGAACGGCCAGCCGAGCTTCACGATCATCTCGAACCACTGCGCGCACCTCGGCTGCCCGGTGCAGCCGAACGGCCCGCTCGACACGGCGGGCACGACGCACTACGTCGACGTCACGCTGATCCCGACCGTCTCGATCGCCGGCTTCGGCTGTCCGTGCCACGGCGGCCAGTACGACACCGAGGGCAACCGCACATCGGGCCCGCCGGTGCGCGCGCTCGACCGCTACTCGTTCTCGATCCGCAACGGGCACCTCTTCCTCGGCACGCCGTTCTCCGTCTCGCACGTCGACGGCGTCGGCGCGAACGCGAAGATCCACAAGACGACGTTCTCGTATCCCGGTGAGCACGTCAACGGCATCGAGTCGTGGCTCTACCCGATCCAGCCTCCCCACTGATGGCGACGCGCGACGCGACCAAGAAGGGGCAGCTGCAGGAGACGATCCTGTACCCGCTCGACTGGCTCGAGGAGCGCTCGGGCCTCGTCGGCGGCGTCAAGTACTTCCTCTTCCGCAAGGTCCCGGGCGACATCAACTGGTTCCAGACGCTCGGCTCGGCGACGCTCACGGCGTTCCTCGTCCAGGCCCTCACCGGCGTGATCCTCGCGATGTACTACAAGCCGGATCCGAACAACGCGTACGCGTCGATCCAGCACATCACGAACGACGTGTTCGCCGGCTGGCTCGTGCGCGGCATGCACCGCTGGGGCGCGTCGGTCTTCATCATCCTCATGTTCATGCACATGGGGCGCGTGTTCCTCTTCGGCGCGTACAAGTACCCGCGCGAGCTGAACTGGATCATCGGCGTGCTGCTGCTCGCGATGGGCCTCGCCGAGGGCTTCACCGGTTATCTGCTCCCCTGGGACCAGACCGCGTACTGGGCGACGGTCGTCGGCATCAACATCAACGGGACGGCGCCGTTCTTAGGGCCGTTCATCACTCAGTTCCTGCAGGGCGGCACGTACATCAACGCCGACACGCTCGCGCGCTTCTACTCGATCCACATGCTGGTCATGCCGGGCGCGATCGCGGCGCTGATCGCGCTGCATCTCTACCTCGTGGTCCGGCTGGGCGTCACCTCGCCGCCGTGGTCGAAGGAGGCCGCGGGCACCGGCTCGATCATCGAGCCCTCGACGAACGGTCGCACGGGCCTCACGCAGCCGAAGCCCAGGAAGAGCGGACGTGGCTAGCGAAAAACTCGTCGAGCGCCGGCGGATCTTCCAGCAGTACAAGGCGGACGTCAAGGAGCGCGGGAAGCCGTTCTTCCCCTACGCCATGTGGCACGACACGATCATGTCGTTCGTCGTCGTGCTCGTGATCGTCGGCCTCGCGGTCGTGTGGAAGTACTCGACGCCCGGCGACCACCATTCGACCGCGGCGGGCTGGCTCGGGAAGCTCTACGACGCGCCGGCCGACCCGGGGACGATCAACTTCGTCCCGCGGCCCGACTGGTACTTCTACTTCCTCTTCTACCTGCTGCGGATCTTCAAGTGGCCGGAGACGGTGCTCCTCGGGACGATCGGCATCCCGACGATCTGCCTCCTGCTGCTGCTCGCGATCCCGTTCATCGACACGCGGACGGAGCGCCGGCTGCTGCGCCGCCCGGTCGCGATCGTCGCCTCGATCCTCGTCGTCCTCTCGATGGGCGTCCTCACGTACAAGGGCGCGACGGCCAAGGAGGCGCTCGGCTCGGAGCTCGTCGGTCACGTTCCGAGCTGGGCCGTGCAGCAGGGCTTCGCCGACAACCCGCAGGCGATCGCGGGCGCGAAGATCTTCGCCGTCGCGGGCTGCCTCAACTGCCATACCTACCTCGGCGACGGCGGTCACAACCTCGGCGCGCCGGACCTGAGCGCCGAGGGTGCGAAGAACAAGGGCATCGCGTTCCAGATCGCGCACCTGAAGTGCCCGGCCTGCGTGAACCCCGGATCGCCGATGCCGTCGTTCGCAGGCCTCGGCGACGAGCGGCTCAAGCAGCTCGCGGTGTTCCTCGAGGCGTCCAAGGGCCCGAAGTAATCTGCCCGCCTGCACGTACGCTTAGTACGTGAGGGTCTTCCTCGGCATCACCGGTGCGTCCGGCGCTCCATATGCGCGCCGGCTGCTGCAGTCGCTCGCTGCGGCCGACTGTGAGGTCGGCGTCTCGGTCTCCGGTGCGGCGATCGAGGTGCTCGCCACCGAGCTCTACGGCGACGCGCGGCTCTCTCGCGACGAGACGCTCGCGCGCGTCGTCGAGGGCACCGGCGACAACGTCACCGTCTACGAGCCGAACGACTGGAAGGCGCCGTACGCCTCCGGGTCGGCGAAGGTGGACGCGTACGTGATCTGTCCCTGCTCGATGGGGACGCTCGGCACGATCGCCTCCGGCGCGATGCAGAACCTGATCCATCGCGCCGCCTCCGTGGCGCTGAAGGAGGAGCGCAAGCTCGTCCTCTGCCCGCGCGAGACGCCGCTCTCGACGATCCACCTCGAGAACATGCTGACGCTGCGGCGCGCCGGCGCAACGATCCTCTTCCTCGCTCCGGGCTTCTACCACGGTGCCGACACGGTCGACGACCTCGTCGACTTCATCGTCGCCCGCGTGCTCGACCAGCTCGGGCTCGCAAACGCCCTCGTCCCGCGGTGGGGGCAACCGTGACCCTCGCGCCCGACGCAGTGCGCACGATGTTCGACCGCATCGCGCCGGTCTACGACCTGATGAACCGTGTGATGACTGCCGGGCTCGACGGCCGCTGGCGGCGGCTGACCGCAGAGGCGGCGGTACGCGAGGGAGACCGCGTGCTCGACGCCGCGTGCGGCACCGGCGACCTCGCGATCGCCGATCTGAAGGCCGGCGCCTCGCGCGTCACCGGGCTCGACTTCTCGGAGGCAATGCTCGAGCGCGCGCGGAAAAAAGCGCCGCTCGACTGGGTGCGGGGCGACATGCTCGCACTGCCGTTCGCCGACGCGACGTTCGACGCCGCGACTGTCGGATTCGGCGTGCGCAACGTCGCCGACCTCGAGCTCGCGCTGCGCGAGCTGCGGCGGGTGCTGCGGCCCGGCGGCCGGCTCGCGATTCTCGAGATCACGCAGCCGCGCGGCCCGCTGAAGCCGTTCTTCTCGCTCTGGTTCGACCGGATCGTCCCGCTGCTCGGCCGCGTGCTGCCGGGCGGCGCTGCCTACACGTACCTGCCCGCATCCGTGAAGCGGTTCCCGGCCGCCGAGCGCCTCGCCGACCTGCTCGGAGAAGTCGGCTTCACCGGCGTCCGCTTCCGGCTGCTCGCCGGCTCGATCGTCGCCCTCCATACGGGGCAAGCCTCGTGAGCCTGGCGCAGGTGAAAGCGACGCCGGGCCTCGCGTCGTACATGGCCGAGGTCGAGGCGGGGCTCGCACAGGCGGTCTCCGCGTATTCCGGGCTCGCCCAGGAGATGGCCGGTGAGGCGCTCTCGGCCGGGGGCAAGCGGCTGCGGCCGCTCCTCTGCTTCCTCACCGCCGAGGGCAAGCCTTCCGTCGCGGCTGCCACGTCGGTCGAGCTCGTGCACATGGCGACGCTCGTGCACGACGATCTCGTCGACGGCGCGCGGCTGCGCCGCGGCCTTCCCTCGGCGTGGTCGGTCTACGGCGCCGACGCGGCCAAGGCGGCGGGTGACTATCTCTACGCCTGTGCGTTCTCCGTGCTTGCAAAGACCGGCAACGAGCTCGCCGTGAAGACGCTCGCGGATGCCGCACTCTGCCTTGCGCGCGGCGAGGCGATGCAGAAGCTCCAGACGCACGACCCCGATACGCCGGTCGACGCCTACCTGGAGCGCTGCGCGCTGAAGACGGGGAAGCTGATCGAGGCGGCCTGCCTCCTCGGTTCGGCCGGCGACGAGCGGCTCGGCGCGTACGGCGCCGCGCTCGGCATCGCCTTCCAGATCGCCGACGACATCCTCGACTGCGCAGGCCAGACGCAGGAGACGGGGAAGATCCCCGGCACCGACCTGCGCGAGGGCACGCCGACGATGCCCCTTCTGCTGGCGGCGGCTCAGGACGAGGTCGTGCGAGCTGCGCTCGCCGGCGGCCCGCTCGACGGCGCGCTCGTTCGCGTCGCGGGGACCGACGCGCTTGCCCGCTCGCGTGAGGCGGCGCTCGACTACGCTGCCCGGGCGCGGTCGTTCCTCGGGGCGCAGAGCCACAAGGAGGAGTTGGAAGCTTTGACCTACGCCGTCGTGGATCGCGCGGGCTGAGTTGAAAGTCAAGCTCGGCCGGATCGGGTACGTGAACATGGCACCGGTCTTCTTCCGGCTCGACGCCGAGGTGGACGAGATCGTCGGCGTGCCCACGGAGCTGAACCGGCAACTCCTCGCCGGTGAGCTCGACGTCGCGCCGATCTCGTCGATCGAGTACGCGCGGCATGCCGACACGCTCCGGCTCCTGCCGCGTCTCTGCGTGTCGAGCGAGGGCGCAGTCGAGTCGATCCAGCTGATCTCGAAGACGCCGCTCGAGCGGATCCGCACCGTCGCGGTCACGCCCGAGTCGGCGACGTCCGTCGTGCTGACGAAGGTGCTGTTCCCCGACGCGGAGCACGTGCCGCTCGGCGAGGACGCGGAGGCGAAGCTGTTGATCGGTGACGCAGCCCTGAAGTCGGCGTTCGAGGACCCGACGCCGCACCACGACCTCGGCCGCCTCTGGCTCGAGCGCACCGGGCTGCCGATGGTCTTCGCGGTCTGGGCGGCCCCCGAGCCTGCGCACCCGGGTCTCGCCGACCTCGAGGACGCGCTCGTCGCCTCGGTGCGCGCCGCGCGCGCCGACCCCGAGCAGCTCGCCTACGAGTCGGCCGACCGTTACGGCTACCCGGCCGGCTTCCTCGCGCGCTACTTCGAAAAGCTGCGCTACCGGTTCGGCCCCCGGGAGCGGGCCGGCCTCTACACGTTCCTGGAGCTCGCCCGGGACGTCGGCGAGCTCGAGGAGGTTCCCGAACTGCGGTTCGTCGCAGCCTCCGGCGCCGTCGTCTGATGGCGACCGACAAGACGGAGCCGCCGAAGACCGGGAGGTTTCTCGGGATGCCGTACGACTGGCGGCGCCCGACGGTGGCGCGCACGAAGGAGCGCTTGTGGAACCCGGCCGACCCGCGGCTGTTCGTGCCTCGGGTGTACGGCTGGGGCTGGGACCTCAACTTCGCGCGGCTGCTCCGCCGCAGGTAGCGGTCAGGGCTTTTCGTAGACGGACACGTGCGACCGGCTGTCGCTCGTGAACGGCTCGCGCTTCCAGCCCGCCCAGCGGTCGCGCAGGCGCAACCCGGCGAGCCGCGCCATCAGGTCGAGCTCCGACGGCCAGGCGTACCGGCCTTCGACGGGGTACGTGTCGACCCGTCCGTCCGTGATCACGAAGTGATGAGAGGTGAGCCGCTGTGTGACGACGTCGTACACGTCGAACGACAGCCCGCGGGCGTCGACGTCCATCACGCTGATGTTCTGGCCCGCCGGGAGCCGCTGGAGGTCGGGCACGCCGTTCTCGACGACGAAGGCGCCTCCGGCGGCGAGGTGCCGGGCCGCGTTCTGGAAGCACGCGACCTGTTCGTCCTGCGTGATCAGGTTGAAGATCGTGTTGAAGACGAGGTAGACGAGCGTGAACTCTCCGTCGACGGTCGTCGACGAGAAGTCGCCGATGGTCACGTCGAGCTCCCTACCGCCCGGCTTGTCGCGGAGCCTCGCCACCATCGCCTCCGAGGCGTCGATCCCCTCGACTCGCACGCCTCGCTCTGCGAGCGGCAGGGCGATCCGCCCCGTGCCGATCGCAAACTCGAGCGCGCGGCCCCCGGCGGCCAGGTCCGCCAGCAGGTCCACGGTCGGCGTCACGACCGCCGGGTCGAACATGTCGGCCGCATGCTCGTCGTAGACCGCCGCCTCGCGCTCGCCGAAGAACCGCGCGCCGTAGTGCTCAGCCATGCGCCGAACCGTATTCGATGAGCCCGGTGGTCGCCGCGCCGTAGGGTGGACGCCGTGACCAAGCCTCCGCGCGCGCCGTACCCGCCGGATCTCGAGGACGCCGCGGAGGCCGCGGCCGGTCCCGGTGAGCTCGGAAACCTGACCGATCTCGTCGTCGTCAACGCCGACTGGGCGAACCAGCGAGCCTCGCGCCTCGAGCTGCGGCGCGTCGAGGTGCGCCGGTGCCGAATGACCGGCGCCGAGCTGGGCGAGGCGTCGCTGGCCGACGTGGTCTTCGACGACTGCCGGCTCGATCTCGTCGGCCTTCGCTTCGCGAAGCTCGAACGCGTCGTCTTTCGGGACTGCCAGATGACCGAATGCGACTTGTACGAAGCGTCGCTCAAGGACGTGCTCTTCGAGCGCTGCACGCTGCGTGAGGCGACGTTTTCGGCGGTCACGCTCGAACGGGTCGAGCTTCGCGGCTGCGATCTGGCGGGAGCGCACGGCGTGGAGTCGTTGCGGGCCGCGCGTATGCCGTGGAACGACGTGCTGGCGTCTGCGTCGGTCTTTGCGACGGCCCTCGGGATCGAGATCCTCGACCGCGACTGAAGCCGCGCAGAGGAGTAGGATCGCGCCGTTTTCTACCGGGAGGGAAGCGATGATTGGTGTGATCGTGAGCTTCGACTACGAGGGTGAGTTCGACCGCGACCGCGTGCTCGGCGTCGCGGAGAAAGCGCGGTCGGCATTCGAGGGAATGCCGGAGCTGCGGCTGAAGATCTTCACGCTCGACGAGGACGGCAAGCGTGCGACGAACGTCTACGTCTGGGAGTCCGAGGACGCGGCCAGGGGCTTCTTCAACGACGAGCTCACCGAACGCGTCACCGGCCTCTACGGCGTCCGGCCGCGGATCGAGTTCGTCGAGATCGCCGCGCTCGTCGACAACGCGCAACTCGCGGCGCGCGTCTCCTGAGAGGACTGGAGCTCGAGATGACCGACCGAGCGAGCTTCAGCGCCGACGAGGCCCGGCGCATCGGGGAGGAGATCGGCATCGACTGGAGCTCCAGTCCATTCGACGTCGAGCAGTTCCGCATGGGAATGGACGTGGAGCTCGAGCATGGCCTCCACGATCTCGTGACGAACGTCACCGACAGCGACCCGGTGGTGACCGGGAAGATCGCCCTCGCGCATCTGAAGGAGTTCTCCGACTACTACACCCGCCTCGCGGTGATGGAAGACGAGGCGAAGCGCGCGCACAGCGCCTGAGCCCTCCATCCGGGACATGTAGGGGTCTGACCCCCGACATGTCCCGGATGGACACGTCGAGTGTGACCGAACTGTGCCCGCCGTCGGGAGAAATGGCTCAGTGATGCGGCCGGCTCCTCCATGCGGGACGTGTCCGGGGGTCTGACCCCGGACGCGCCTCAGCGCGCGTCGAAGCCGAAGTGGGACGTCGCGCGATCCTGGAGGTGGTTCGCGCTCGGCAACGTCACGATCGCGAGCAGCGCTCCGCTCGCCATCACAGCGGCGACGAGCCCGACGCGAAGGGCAGCGCCCGGGATCCGCGCCCGGATCGCCGGAGGGAGCTCCAAGAGGTGCGCCAGCACGTGGATGCTCGTCGCACCGACCCAGACGACGAAGCTCGCCTTGTGCAGGCCGACGAGTGTGCCCTGCGTCTGTCCGAGGAAGAGCAGCGCGACGCCGGTGCCGAAGAGGACGATGGTCGACAGCACGGTCACCGGCGCGACGAGCACGCGCAGGAGAACGTGCGGCGGCCCGCGCCGGACGTATTCGTCGGTGCCGCGGTAGTAGCTGAGCATCCGCCAGCCGGTGCTTGCGAGCTTCAGCGCGAGCACCGGGATCAGGAGCATCCCGACGAACGCATGGACCGTCAGGAGCGACCTGACGCGCAGGATCGTCGCCCCCTCGATCGCGAGCAGCAGCAGAAGCAGCGTGGCCACCACCGCCGTGAGCTGCTCGTTGCCGGCACTTCCGCCGACGAAGACTCTCCTCAGCCGCGTCATCGAGGTAGACAAGCAGACCGGGATGAGAGGTTTCTTAGGAAGCTGTCAGCGCCGCCGGCCGTTCCGCACGCCGGTACTCGACCGTGTAGCCGAGCGAGCGCGGTACCGCGAGCAGGCTCTCGAGGTCGAGGTCGATCGTCGCCCCCGCCTTCTGCGTCACCTCGTCCTCGATCGGCAAGTCGAAGTCGTCGGCACCGTAGTCGAGCGCGCGGAACGCGTCCTCGTTCTGCGTCAGCACGGAGGTGCGCACGTGCTTCACGTTGTCGAGGAAGATCCGCGAGAGCGCGATGTGCCGCCAGTACTCGTGCGGCGCGATCTCGACGCCCGCGAACGCGGTGCCGTACGGCTTGTACGTCCAGCAGAGGAACGAGAAGAGCCCGTCGGTCTCGTCCTGGAAGTCGCGCGTGCGCTGCAGATGCTCGAGCCGCTCGTCGAGCGTCTCGTCGAAGCCGATCACCATCGTCGCGGTCGTCCTCATGCCGCTCTCGACGATCGCGCGCTGCGCCTCGAAGTACTCGCGCACCGTGTACTTGAACTTGGCGTGCCGCTTGCGGAAGTCCTCGGTGAGGATCTCGCTGCCGCCGCCGGTGACCCAGTGCACGCCGGCGTCACGCAGCCGCGCGGCCGCCTCGGCGTGCGAGAGCCCGGCGCGGTCGGCGAGGTAGAGGAACTCGGCGATCGTCAGCGCGTAGAACTCGACGCGGTCGCCGTAGCGCTCGCGCACCGCCGCGAAGAGATCGCAGTAGAACTCGAGCGGGAGCTTCGGGTTGAAGCCGCCGTTGAACGCCACGAGGTCGCCGCCGACCGCAAGCAGGTCGTCGATCTTCGCGAACACGTCGCCGCGGCTGAGCACGTACCCGCCCTCCTGGTTCGGCAGGACGTAGAACGCGCAGTAGTCGCACTGGGCGACGCAGACGTTCGTGTAGTTGATGATCCGCATCACCATGTAGGTCGCGTGGTCCGGCTCGTGCCAGCGGTTGCGCACGCCCTGCGCGAGCTGCTTCAGCTCGTCGTCGGACGCCTCGTTCCAGAGCGTCCGCGCCTCGTCGACGGTGATGCGCCCGCTCACGCCGGCACCGCCTCTTCGACGGTCACCTCGTCGGGATGGAGCGTGTCCATGAACGAGCTCACCGAGAACACCGCGTTCCCGGCGCCGGCCACGCCGTAGCCGGGCGGCGGCTTCAGACCGTGCCGCTCGAGCGTCGCGCGGTACGTCTCGAGCAGCCGGATGTGGTACTCGAGCGGCGCGCCGTTCGGGTTGTCGCGGCCGAGCGGCGTCGTCGGCTCCGGGCACCAGGTCGTGAACCGCGGCGTGACGCCGCGGCTCATGAAGTAGTCGAGGCCCTCGGTCGTCGACGCGATCGCCTCGTCGACCGACTCGAAGCCGAACGGCTGCGCCATCTCGACGCCGGCGACGAAGTTCGGGATCACGAACCGCGGCCCGAACACCTCGGCCGCGTCGAGGATCCGGCGGTGCCACTCCTCGCGGCCGACGTAGCGCTCCTTGCCCGGGGAGATGATCTCGAAGAGCCGCTTGTCCCACACCTCGTAGTTCGGGTGGTAGATCGTGATGCCGTAGTCCTTGTACCGCTGCACGTCCGCGCGCGGCAGCGCCTGCGCGACGACCTTGCCGATCCAGCGGCCGGGGAAGCGCTCCTCGATCGCCTCCGCGTAGCGGCCGTAGAAGTCGGCCTCTGCGAGGCCGTCGACCGTGCTCGTGACCGAGCCGCCGGTGAGCGTGTACGCCTTCGAGACCTTCGCCGTGTCGTAGCGGTCGATGAGCGCGAGCGCCTCGAGCACGTCCTCGACCGGCTTCACGCCGGTGTACGGGCGGCCTTCGCGCTTGTGCTGGCGCCAGTTGTGGTTGATGTCGCAGAACCCGCACTCCTCCTTCGCGCCGAAGTACTGGCAGAGGCGAAGCACGGTGAGGTAGATCAGGTAGCCCCACTGGATCGTCGGCGCCGTCTCCATCACGGTCTTGCCGTTCGCGAGGGCGTGGCGGTAGTACTCGGGCATCGGCGGCAGCCCGACGTCGGCGATCTCGCGGCCCTCGAGCGACAGCCGCAGCTCTCCGCCCGCGTCGCGCGCGACGCGGTACGGCGAGTCCGGGTTGACGCGCACCGAGACGATCGTGCGCCGCAGCTCGTACGGGCCGCCGGTCAGCGCGATCTCCTCCGGCGGGCGCCGTAGCGCCGCCTCGCCGAGCTGTGCGAGCGGCTTCTGGTCGAACGAGAAGATGAAGTACGACTTCGGCTTGATCTCGCCGTCGAGGTTGTCGCTGAGCGCCGAGGAGTCGAAGTCGATGCCGGTGCGCAGGAGGTCCTCCTTCAGCACCGCCTCGGGCGGGATGTGCGCGAACCGCTCCATCAGCTCTTCGACGAGCCCGGTGCGGGTATCCGAGGCGGTGCTCACCCCCCGCAACGTATCGGGACGGAGAGGTCAGCGGCGGCAGAAGGGGTGCCCGCAGGCACCCCTTCCACCGTTACGCCGGGTCGTCCTCAGCGCTACTTGCGGCCGTGCTTCTTGTCGTGCGAGCTCGAGTTGTCCCCCGAGTGCTTGCCACCGATGTCGGTGAGCGTGTTCACGGAGCTCACGAGCGCACACTTGATCTGCGCCGTGTCGCCGACCTTGAACTTCGCGTTGATGTCCGCCGACTTGTCCGACGGAACCGCGCAGGTCAGCCCTGCAACGGTGATCGAGGTCGCCGAGAGCGCCGAGATCGTGCCGTGCGCCTGGCTCTTCTCAACCGTCGTCGGCGCCGACTTGCACGAGCTCTGGCCCACTTCGACTGCCGAGCCACCCGTCGTGCCGCCACCGAGCTTGCCGCCCGTGAAGCCCGTCGCCGCCGCAAAGCCGGCGGAGAGGTTCGCGATCAGCTGCGCGTGCGGCTGATGCGCCCGTCCGGCTGCGAGGCCGGCGATCGTGCCGTTGCTGTAGACGGCCGAATAGACGGCGTCCGTGCTCTGCCCGGCAGCGACGTCGATCGAGAGCCGTCCGTTGACGACGCCGACGTTGTCGGTCGTGTTGATGACGCTGCGCGCGCGCAGCGTGATCGGGCCGGTCAGGTCGGGATCGCCCGCCGCGGTTCCCGTGTACTTGCCGTCCGTCACGACGATGGTCTTGCCATCGGCCGTGGTGCACGTGCGGGTCGTCGTGGTGCCCGCGGTGGCGCTGAACGTTCCGGCGACCGCAGTTGCACTCCTCGCGCCCTCGATCCCGTGCGCAACCGCGATGCTCGTCACGATCAGTGCAACGAGTGCCACGGAGGCGTATGTCAACTTGCGCATGTAAACCAAATCCTTTCAGTCGACTTGAGATCCGGGCGCACACTTGCCGTTGCGTGTACATGCGACACCAAGCGAACGTAAAGCAAACGTAATGGGGGGCTGCGCGGGACGCGCGTCCACCCGGAACGGGGAGGCCGCTCGGCTACCCTCGGCGCGGGTCATGCTGCGCCGCGTTGCGACAATTGTCCTGCTCTCGAGCCTTTTCGCCGCACCGGCGCATGCCGCCGCCCCGCCGGAGCTGATGCCGGGCGTGACCTACCAGAAGACCGTCGAGTTCACCCCGCACGGCGCGGTCGTGCTGCACGTGATCACGGCGCCGAAGCCCGACCCGGCCGGTCTCTACCAACTCGCACCCGTGCTCGGCCACGGCACGATCACCGGTGCCCGGGAGCGCGTGACCCAGATCGAGAAGGACGTCTCGAGCCAGGCGACGGTCGCGGGGATCAACGGCGACTTCTTCGGCGCGACCGACGGCCAGCCCTCGGGTGTCCTCATGTCGGGGGGTGTGCTCGTGCATCAGCCGCTCTCGACGCGCTCGTCGATCGGCGTCGACTCGTCCGGCTCCTGCACGTCGACCGGGTGAAGTTCTTCGGGACGTGGCGCGGGACCGGCCAGCGTCGTCCGCTGAGCGGCTTGAACACGGTCCCGAAAGCGGGCCAGGTGATGCTCTTCACGCCCGCCTACGGGCCGAGCGCGCCGGTCGTCGCGGGCGCCGCCGAAGCGGTGCTGGAGCCGTTCCCGGCCGCGGTGCCGAACACCGACCTGGCCGCGACGGTCGCCGCGGTGGGGACGGGCGGCGGCACCGCCGATCCCGCCGGACGGGGCCGTCCTGATGGCCGCGGGCACGGCCGCGACCGCGCTCACGGCCGAGACGCCCGTCGGCACGCCGGTGACGGTGCGGCTGATCCTGCAGCCGGCGTGGACGGGCGTGACCTCGGCGCTCGGCGGCGGCCCGGTCCTCGTGCGGAACGGCGACGCCGTGTTCCGCTCGCTCGAGGACTTCACGAACGACCAGGTCACCGAGCGCGACGCCCGCGCCGGCGTCGGGCAGCTCGCCGACGGCCGCGTCATCCTCGTCGCGGTCGACGGCAACCAGCCCGGTTACAGCGTCGGCCTCACGAACTTCGAGCTCGCTCAGACCATGCAGCGGCTCGGCGCCGTCACCGCGTCGGCGGTCGACTCCGGCGGCTCGGTGACCGCCGCGTTCGACGGCCGCCTCCTGAACCAGCCGAGCGGCCCGGGCGGCGAGCGCCCCGTACGGGAGGCGCTGCTCGTCGAGTACTCCGGCGTCTATGCGCCGCCGCTGCCGCTTGCCGCTCCTGAACGGCGAACCGGGCAAGACCGTCGAGCAGCTCGGCTACAAGCTCGTGCGCCCGTCGGTCGTGACCGCGCAGCTCGTCGGCCCCGACGGCGTGCCGCACGTGCTCGAGGCTGCGGTGCAGCACCCGCCGGGCTTCTATCCGTTCACCTACTCCTCGTTCGACGTCGAGGGCACGTGGCACTGGAGCGTGAGCGCGAAGGACGATCTCGGCCGCACCTCGACGATCGACCGCCCGTTTCGCTACGACACGACGCTGCGCGGCCTCGCAACGTCCCGCACTCGCCCGGGGCACGCGCATCGATCCGCTTCACCCTCTCGCGGCCCGCCAGGGTCGTGCTTCGCATCGAGACGACGAGCGGCGTGCTCGTGCGCACGCTTCCCGCGGCCGGCCTGCCGGCCGGCGCCCAGGCTCTCGTCTGGGACGGCCGCCTTCCCCAGGGTGCGAAGGCCTACAGCGGGGTGTACGTGGCGCACGTCTTCGCGACCACCGCGACCGGCACCTCCGACCTGGCCGGTCAGTTCGCTTCAGGCGAGCGTGAGTAGAGTCGCGCGGTGACTTCCTGGCTGGCCCACTACGGCGTCTTCGCCGTCTTCGTGCTGATGATGATCGACGCGGTCTTCCCCACGGCGAGCGAGCTCGTCATGGTCTACGGCGGAGCGCTCGCCTCCGGCGCGCTTGCGCACGAGGTCGACGTGTTCGGCTGGCATACAACCGGGCTCTCGGCGTTTCTCGCCGTCGTCTTCGCGGGCATTGCCGGTTACCAGCTCGGGGCGATCGGAGGGTGGTGGATCGGCTATCGCGGCGGCCGCCCGTTCCTTGAGCGCCGCGGACGGTGGCTGCACCTGACCCCCGCCCGTCTCGACCAGGCCGACCGCTGGTTCGATCGCTGGGACGACTTGGCGGTCTTCATCGGCCGCGTCACCCCGGTCGCCCGCTCGTTCATCTCGATCCCGGCGGGCGTCTTCAAGATGCCGTTCGGCCGGTACAACGTCTTCACGCTGCTCGGGAACGCACTCTGGTGCTTCGTCCTCGCAGGCGCCGGCTGGGCCCTCGGCGCGAGCTATACGAAGCTCCACCACGACTTCCGCTACGTCGAAGTCGCGGTCGTGGCGGCGATCGTGCTGATCGCCGCATACTTGGTCGTGCGCCGCCGCCGCACGGCTACGATGCTCGGCGGCGATGTCGATCCCCCACGTTGACGTCAAGGCGCAGTACGCGCCGCTGATCCCAGAGCTCGAAGCAGCCTTCGCGCGCACCCTCGAGACGGGCCGCTTCATCTTCGGGCCCGAGGTCGAGGCTTTCGAGCGCGAGGCGGCGGAGCTGCTCGGGACCCAGGAGACGGTCAGCTGCGCGAACGGGACCGACGCGATCGTGCTCGTGCTCGACGCGATGGGGATCGGACCGGGCGACGAGGTGATCTGCCCCGCGTTCACCTTCTACGCAACCGCCGAGGCGATCGCGCGGCGCGGCGCCACACCGGTGTTCGCCGAGATCGACCCGATCACGCTCAACCTCGACCAGGCCGACGTCGAGAAGCGCATCACCGATCGCACCAAGGCGATCATGCCGGTGCATCTCTTCGGCCGCCCGGCTGCCGACTTCAGCGGCCTCGGCCTGCCGGTGATCGAAGACGCGGCGCAGGCATTCGGCGCCGGCGGGATCGCCACGAGCATCGCATCGACTTTCAGCTTCTTCCCGACCAAGAACCTCTTCGCGCTCGGCGACGGCGGCCTCATCGGCGTCAACGACTCCGAGCTCGCCCAGCGTCTGCGGATGCTGCGCTTCCACGGCTCCGAGTCGAAGAAGGAGTTCGTCTACGTCGGCTACAACTCGCGCCTCGACGCGATGCAGGCGTCGTTCCTGCGCATCTTCCTGAAGCATCTCGACGACTGGAACCGGCAGCGCCGCGAGGCGGCGGCGCGCTACACCGAGCTGCTCGCAGGCTTCGTCGAGACGCCTCTCGACGAGCCGGGCCACGTCTACCACATGTACTGCGTCCGCTCGCCCGAGCGCGATCGCCTCGCGGCCGCGCTGAAGGACGCGGACATCGGCTTCGCCGTGTACTACCAGCCGCCGTTGCACCTGCAGCCGGCCCTTCGCTATCTCGGGCACTCCGAGGGCGACTTCCCGGAGACGGAGAAGGCGTCGCGCGAGAATCTCTGCCTGCCGTTGTGGGCGGGGATCACCGAGGAGCAACAGGACGAGGTCGTCTCGGTCCTGAAGCGCGCCTCGGATCTCGTCGCGTCGTGATCCGGTCGTGATCCGGCTCCCGATCAACCGCCACCGGGTCTGGCAGGTCGTCTTCGACGCGGTCCTGATCGTCGTCGCGTGGCGGCTCACGTTCTTCCTGCGGTTCGACAAGGCGGTGCCGATCTTCTACCGGCACCTGCTCGACTGGCAGGTGATCGCGCTCGTCGTCGCGATCCAGCTGACCGACATTCGTGCTCTTCGGCTTCTACAACCGCTGGTGGCGCTACGTGTCGACGCGCGACATGTGGGGCGCCGCCCGCGGCGTGACGGTCGGCTCGCTGGTCTCCTACCTCGTGCTGTACGCGTTCCCGCCGGACCACACCTCGCGGCTGCCGCGCGGAGTCGCGGCGCTCGACTATCTGCTCCTGCTCGCGTTCGTCGCGGGAACGCGGCTGCTCGCTCGGTCGCTGATCGAGCGCCCACCGGCCGGTCTCGTGGCGCACGGCAAGGAGGTGCTGATCGTCGGCGCGGGCGACGCGGGCCAGCTGATGGTGCGCGAGATGCAGCGCAACCGGCAGCTGCACTACACGCCGATCGGCTTCGTCGACGACGACCCGCGCAAGCGCGGCGATCGCATCCACGGCGTGAAGATCCTCGGCACCACCGACGAGCTCGCGCACGTCCTCCGCGACAACAAGCCCGACGAGGTGCTGATCGCGATCCCGTCGGCGCCGGGCGACGTGCGGCGGAAGATCGTCGAGACGTGCACTGCCGCGCACGTTCCGGTGAAGACGCTGCCGGGCCTGCACGAGCTGATCGCCGGCGACCTGAACCTCGCCGGCCAGATCCGGCCGGTCCAGGTCGAGGACGTGCTCGGCCGCCAGCAGGTCGAGGTCGACCTCGAGGCCGTCGCCGCCTACGTGCGCGACAAGACCGTGCTCGTCTCGGGCGCGGGCGGCTCGATCGGCTCCGAGCTCTGCCGGCAGCTCGCGCGGCTCGGGGCGACGCGGCTCGTGCTCGTCGACAAGGCAGAGTCGGCGCTCTTCGAGATCGAGCGCGAGCTCGTCGGCGAACGCGGCTTCACCGCCGGGATCCCCGTCCTCGCCGAGGTCGGCGACCGGTCGAAGATGCGGCAGGTCTTCGAGAGCTACCGGCCGCAGGTCGTCTTCCACGCGGCCGCGTACAAGCACGTCGGGATGCTCGAGGCCAACCCGATCCAGGGCGTCGCGAACAATGTGCTCGCCACTCGCGCGCTCGCCGAGGTCGCCGTGGAGTTCGGGGTCGAGCGGTTCGTCCTCATCTCCACCGACAAGGCCGCGAGCCCGAAGAACGTGATGGGCCAGACGAAGGCGGTGTGCGAGTGGATCGTCGAGTCGTTCGCGCTGCATCCCGAAGTCGAGACGCGCTTCGTCGCGGTGCGCTTCGGCAACGTGCTCGGCTCGTCGGGATCGGTGATCCCCATCTTCCGCCGCCAGATCGAGCGGGGAGGCCCGGTGACGGTGACGAACGCGGAGATGACCCGGTTCTTCATGACCATCCCGGAGGCGTCGTCGCTCGTCGTCCAGGCAGGTGCGATGGGCGGGCGCGGCCAGGTCTACGTCCTCGACATGGGCGAGCCCGTGAAGATCCTCGACCTCGCCAAGCAGATGATCCGCCTCTCCGGCCGGCGCGAGGAGGACATCCCGATCGTCTTCACCGGCTCACGCGCCGGCGAGAAGCTCCACGAGGTGCTCTGGAACGACGGTGAGGCCGTCGGCCCGACCTCGCATCCGAAGATCATGCGCGCCGCTCGCCCCGCGATCGACCGCGAGTGGCTCGAGGAATCGCTCACGGAGCTCGAGCGTCTGGTCGACGAGGGCGACACCCTCGGCGTGGTCAAGCACCTCAGCCTGATGGTGAAGGAGCCGCTCCGCACCGGCACCGCCGCGGTGCTCGAAGACACGTTGCACTAGCGGCACACCCTCCTTCCGGAGGCGCCGCTAGGGTGCCGCGGTGGACCCTCTCGACGGCCTGAACCCCGAGCAGCGGCGCGCCGCCGAGGCCGTGCGGGGCCCGGTCTGCATCCTCGCCGGGGCAGGCTCGGGGAAGACGACGACGATCACGCGGCGCATCGCGCAGCAGGTCGCCTCCCGTGCGTTCGAGCCGACGCAGATCATGGCGGTGACCTTCACCGACAAGGCCGCTGGCGAGCTGCGCGCGCGGCTCGGGGCGCTCGGGGTGCAGCGCGTGCGAGCCGGCACGTTTCACTCGGCGGCGCTGCGGCAGCTCCGCCACTTCGCTCCGGAGACGGTGGGCAAGATCCTGCCGTCGAAAGCGCTCGTGCTGCGGCAGATCGCGAACGGGCTGCCGGCGCCGTACAAGTTCCGGCCCGCGGGTGACCTCGCCACCGAGATCGAGTGGGCGAAGAACCGCCGCATCACGGCGGCGCGCTACCGCGTCGAGGCGGAGGGGCGAGAGCCGCCGATCCCGGTCGATCTCATGCACCGCATCTACCGCGAGTACGAGAAGCGCAAGGAGGCCGAGGGGGCACTCGACTTCGAAGACCTGCTCGAGCTCGCGGTGCAGCTCTTCGAGCGCGACGAGCGGGCGCGCGAGACGTTCCGTGCGCAATACCGCGCGTTCACGGTCGACGAGTACCAGGACGTCAACCTGCTCCAGCAGGAGCTGCTCGAGCACTGGCTCGGCGACCGCGACGACCTGTGCGTCGTCGGCGACGACTACCAGTCGATCTACGCGTTCACCGGCGCCGGGCCCGAGCACCTGCTCGACGTCCCGCGCCGCTATCCCGAACGCGCTCGTCGTCCGCCTCGAGGAGAACTACCGCTCGACGCCGCAGGTGCTCGAGCTCGCGAACCGCCTCGTGCCCAAGCTCGGCGGGGCCGAGAAGGTGCTGCGCCCGACCCGCGACGACGGGCCGGACCCGGTCGTGCGCGCCTTCGCGACACCCGAGGCCGAGGGCCGCGCGCTCGTCGAGGCGATCCGCGCGCTCGGCGGCCCGCTCGAAGAGATGGCGATCCTCTGCCGCACGAATGCGCGGCTGACCGACTTCGAGGAGCTCCTGCACGAGGCGCACCTCCCGTTCCAGGGAGCGTCGCTGCTGCAGCGCGACGCCGCGCGGCGCATCGTGCGGCGGCTGGAGCGCCTCACCGGCGTCGAAGCCGAGGAGGCCGTGCGCGCCGCAGCGCTCGACGCAGGCTGGCTGCCCGAGCTTCCCGACAAGCTCGGCGACCGCGAGCTCGTGCGCCAGACCGACCTGGCGCGGCTCGTCACGCTCGCCGAGGTGTTCGACGGCGACGCGGTCGCGTTCGTCGAGGACCTGCGGCGACGCTTCGACCCGGGCGGCGACTCCGCGAAGGGCGTGCACCTGCTGACCCTGCACCGCGCCAAGGGACTCGAGTTCGACGCGGTCTTCCTGCCTCGGCTCGAGGAGAAGGAGCTGCCCTCACGCCAGGCACGCACGCAGGCCGAGCTCGCCGAGGAGCGCCGACTCCTCTACGTCGGAATGACGCGCGCGAAGCGGGTTCTTTCGCTCACCTGGTCGGGGACGGCGAGCCGCTTCATCGCGGACCTCGGCATCGCCGTGCCCAGGGCGGTCGGCGACCCGAAGCCCGCGAAGGGGAAGTTCGTGCCGACTGCCGGCTCGGACGGCCTCTACCACGAGCTCGCGGTCTGGCGCCGCGCCCGCGCCGAGGAGGACGAGGTGCCGCCGTACGTCGTCTTCGACAACAAGACGCTGGACGCGATCGCGCGGACGCGGCCGCAGACGTTGCGCGACCTTGCCGCCCTGCCGGGAGTCGGTCCCGTGAAGCTGGAGCGCTACGGCGCCGACGTGCTCGCGCTTGTGAACTAGAGGCGTCCCACTAGACTGCGGCTATGCCTCATTTCTTCATCAAGATCCCGCCGAGCTCATCCAACCCCGGCCCGTGGACACGAGCCCGGTTGGAAGAGGTGGTCAGCAAGCACAAGGGCACGCTCGAGCACTTCTGGCACGACGATCCCAAGAGCCCCGGGAGCGCCTACATCCTCGTCCAGAACGGCGACTCGAAGGCGCTGGCAACCGAGCTGCACGCTCAAGACACGCTGACGCTCCACCACCCGGCGTCGACTACGAGCCAATAGCCGCGACGAGCTCGGCGAGGTCGAGCCCCGGGACGTCCGCGCCCTCGACCGGGCGGCCGAGCGCCGCTTCCAATGCCGCGCGCGCGTCCGCGACGAGCGCGTCGTCCGGGTCGTGGTCGATGCCGATCTCGCGGCGCAGCTGCTGCGCGGCTGCAAAGGCATCCGCAGCGCGCTCGAGCTCTCCCGTCTCGTAGGCAAGCCGGCCGACCGCGTTCAGGCAGTAGACGAGCCCGTGCTGGTAGCCCAGGCGGTGCGCGAGCTCCGTGCTTTCGACCAGCAGCACGTGCGCCCGGCCGTGCTCCCCGAGCGCGAGACAGGCGTAGGCCTGCGTCGCGAGCACGAGCGACACGCCCTGCTCGTACCCGAGCCGGCGGGCCAGTGCCACGGACTCCTCCGCGATCGGGAGCGCCTCCTCCGCCTGTCCCGCCCGCAGGAGCACGCTCGCGAGGTCGCCGAGCACGCCGGCGACGCCGAGGTCGTCGCCGATCTCGCGGCAGAGGTCCGCCGCCTCGCGGTAGTAGTCGCGCGCGGGCTCCCATTCGCCGAGATCGCTCGAGGCGTGCCCGAGCGCCATCACCGACCGGGCCTCGCCCAGCCGGTCGCCCTTCGCGCGGTAGCGGTAGAGAGCCACGGAGAAGAGCCTCCCGCCCTCGGCGATGTCACCGCGTGAGATCACGATCGCGCCGAGGTAGTAGTTGAGGTCTGCGCCGTGCTCGTCGTCGGCGTCCGCGGCGAAGGCGTCCTCGATCCGGGCCTGCGCCTCCTGGAAGTGACCGCGGACGAGCCAGAAGCGCCAGAGCGCCTTCGTCAGCCGGATCACGTCGCGCGGCTCGGCGAGGCTGTCGAGGGCGGCCCGCATGTTCGCGTGGTCGGCGTCGAGCCGTGCGAGCCACGTTGCCGCCTCCTCGCCGGTCAGCTCCGGCATCGCGCGCTCCGCCAGTTCGAGGTAGTACGCGGCGTGCGCCGCGTCGAGGGTCTGGCGCTCCGCGTCGTCGAGCCGCCGGGCTCCGTACTCCCGGATCGTGCCGAGCAGCAGGCAGCGGTTCGCGCCGATCGGCTTCACGAGGCTCGCGTCGGCGAGGGACGCGAGGGTGTCGAGGTCGGCGTCGGCGACCTCCTCGGCGGCGTCGATGCCGAAGGTGTCCGCGAACACCGCCAACCTGGCGAAGAGCGCCTGGGCCCCGGGGTCGAGCAGGTCGTAGCTCCAGGCGATCGTCGCCTCGAGCGTGCGCTGCCGCTCGGGCACGTCGAGGGGACCCTGGGTGAGGAGCGGCAGCCGCTCCTCGAGGCGGTCGAGCAGCGCCGCGGGCTCGAGCAGCTTCAGCCGCGCCGCCGCGAGCTCGAGCGCCAGCGGGAGCCCGTCCAGGCGCCGGCAGATCGCTCGGATCGTGTGGTTGGGCTCGACCCGCCGCTGGATCGACTGCGCCCGGTGCAGGAACAGCTCGACGGCGGCGTCCTGGGTCAGCGGGTCGAGCGGGAACTCCGCCTCGGCCGAGACGCGGAGCGGCGTCCGGCTCGTCACGAGGAGCGTCAGCGACGGCGCTTCGGCGAGCAGCGTCGCAATGTGCGGCGCGGCGGCCAAAAGATGCTCGAGGTTGTCGAGGACGACGAGCGCGTTCGCCTGCCCGAGCGCCGCCGGCTCGGTCAGCCCGAGCATCTGCGTCACGGCGGGCACGACGAGCTCCGGGTCGGTGAGGCCTGCGAGCGGGACGAAGAACGTGCCGTCGGGGAACTCCTCCAGCAGCTCGGCGGCGATCTGGAGGGCGAGGCGCGTCTTCCCGGTGCCGCCGGTGCCGGTGATCGTGACGAGTCGCCGCTCGCGGAGGAGCCCGGTGAGCTCCGCCTGCTCGACGGCGCGGCCGACGAGCGGGTTCGCGGCGAGCGGCAGGTTCGTGCGGTTCAGGCTCTTCGGAGGCGGGAACGTCCCACTGCCGAGCTGGTAGAGCCGCTCGGGGCGCGTCAGGTCCTTGAGGCGGTGCTCGCCGAGGTCGACGAAGTCGGTGTCCCCGACCAGGTTGTGGGTCGTATGCGACACGAGCACCTGGCCGCCGTGGCCGGCCGCGGCGATCCGGGCGGCCCGGTGGACGTCGATGCCCACGTAGCCGTCGTCGCTCAAGAGCGGCTCCCCGGTGTGCAGTCCCATGCGAACCCGCACCGGACCGTCGCCGAGCCCGGCCTGCACGGCCCTCGCCGCTGCGACGGCGTCGGCCGCGCGCGAGAACGCGACGAAGAAGCCGTCGCCGGTCGTGTCGACCTCGACGCCGCCCCAGGCCGCGCACGCCTCTCGGACGATCCGCCGATGCTCGGCCAGCTTCGCCGCGTAGCCCTTCGGCCCACTCTGCGCCAGCAGCACGGTCGAGCCTGCGATGTCCGTGAAGAGGAAGGTGACCGTGCCTGAAGGCAGCGTGCGCATGAAGAAGTTCTAGTCGAGCGCGGTCAGCAGCAGGTCGAGCATGAGGCGCGGGTCGCGCCGATCGCGCTCGCCGGAGGCTCGTTCGCGCTTCTTCAGGTCGAGGGCGCGCGGGTCGGAGAGCGGCCGCAGGCGGCCGTGGCGGATCAGGTCCTCGTCGACGCCGCCCAGCCGGCCGCCGTAGGTGGTGTAGACGGGCACGCCGCAGCGCAGCTGCCTCACGGTTCATCGTGCCGCCCGCCGAGACGACGAGATCCGAGAGCGCGATCAGGCTCTGCGCGTCGACGGATTGCTCGGGGACGATCACCGACGGCAGGGCGAGCGAGCTCACGTAGTCGCGCTGCTCCTCGGTGCGCGGGATCACGAACGCGTGCACGTTCTCCAGGTTGCCGAGGTGCTGGAGGGTCATCGGGAACAGCGGATTCGAATGGCGGTGGTACAGCGAGACATCGGGCGGCGGGCGCAGCACGACGAGGACGCGCTCGGGGTCGAGGTTCCAGTCGGTGAGGACAGTCGGGTCGGGCTCGAAGTCCGAGAGGTAGTACTCCTCCTTCAGGCCGGGGTACTGCTGCAGCTTCGGCGGTGTCGCCCCGTAGGGCGCGAGGCGCTCCGGCGGGATCGCGCCGGGCACGACCACGCGGGTCGCCGCGCGGCAGCCGAGCTGGTGCTGCAACCACGCCCACTCGTAGTCGAAGGTCGTCGAGCTCGGGATGCCGAGGCGGTGCGCGGTCATCGTCAGCTCGTGGGAGCCGTGCGCGAGCGCGAGGTCGAAGTCGCGGCCGCGCGCCCAGCGGCGCAATGAGCGGCAGGCGGCTCAGCATCTGCCGCGCCTTGCCGCCGCGCGGAACGTCCTCCGTGGTGGCCGATCACCGTCGCGGTCATGCCGTGCGACTCGATCAGCTGGATCGTCTGCGCGTAGTCGCGAGCGGTGATCTCGACCTCGTGCCCGTGCGCCCGCAGCAGCTCGACGAGCGGCCGGAAGACGAGCGGGTGCGCGCACGCGGTGAAGTCGATCCAGACCTTCACGCGACCACAGCTTCGAGCGAGGCGTCGCGGCGGATGCCCTCGACGTGGCGCTCGTACCAGAGCGTGAATGCAAGCAGTCCCCAGAGCTGGCGCGACAGGTCGGCGCGGCCGGCGACGTGGTCGTCGAGCAGACGCGTCACCGGCTCGTGCCGCAGGTAGCCCTGGCGGCGCAGCGTGTCGGGCGAGAGCGTCTCGCGTGCGAACGGCTCGAGCTCGCCCCGGAGCCAGGCGGCGGCGGGGATCGAGAAGCCCCGCTTGCGCCCGTGCACGACCTCGTGCGGGAGCAGCGGCTCGACCGCTTTCCGCAGCAGCCGCTTCTTCGACAGGCCGCGCACCTTGTGACGTGCGGGAAGCGAGAACGCGAAGTTCGCGACGACCGTGTCCATGAACGGGACGCGTGCCTCGAGCGACCAGGCCATCGACGCGCGGTCGGTCTTCACGAGCAGGTCGTCGACGAGGTAGAGGCCGAAGTCGACGTCCTGCAGGCGCGTCAGCAGCTCGTGGCCCTCGGTCTCGGCGAAGCGGGCGCGGTAGATGCCGAGCGGGTCGAAGGTGCTGCGGCGTCCGGTCAGCTCGGCGCGCGCGTCGGCGGAGAAGATCTCCTTCCAGCCGTGGTGGCGCTCGAGCGGCGGCAGGTGCGCAGAGCGTGCGAACCGCTTGGCCTTGTAGTCGAAGCTCACGCGCTTCGTCGATGTCGGTAGGCGGTCGACGAGCGGCCGCGCCGCCGAGGCGAGCGGGCCGACGCGTTCCGCGAGCAGGTCGGCCGACGTAGGTGTAGTAGCCGCCGAAGAGCTCGTCGCTGCCCTCGCCGGAGAGCGCGACCTTCACGTCCTCCGCGGCGAGCTTCGAGACGAGGTAGGTCGGCAGCGCCGACGAGTCGGCGAACGGCTCGTCGAATGCGTCCGCGAGCGCCGGCAGCAGGAGCGCCGCGTCGGGGCGGAGCACGAGCTCGCGATGGATCGTCCCGTAGCGCTCGGCGACCGACCGTGCGCCGGCGAGCTCGTCGAACGATGCCTCCTCGAAGCCGATCGAGAACGTGCGCACCGGCTCCGACGACTCCTCGGCCGCGAGCGCAGCGAGCGCGCCGGAGTCGACGCCGCCGGACAGCAGCACGCCGACGGGAACGTCGGCGACGAGGTGCGCGCGCACCGAGTCGCGCAGGCGCGCGCGGCATTCCTCGACGAGCTCGGCCTCGTCGTCGTCGTGCCGCGCGGGCAGCGGGCCGGGGCGCGCGTAGCGGTCGAGCTCGATCCGCCCGTCCTGCCAGGCGAGCGTGTGACCCGGCGGGAGCTTGCGGATCTCGCGTGAAGATCGAGAGCGGCGCGGGGACCGAGTTGAACGCGAGGAACGCCTCGAGCGCGTCGAGGTCGAGCTCGCCCTGCGGCAGCGCGTCGAGCTCGGAGGCGAACGCGAGCTCGCCGTCGACGTCGCGGTAGTAGAGCGGCTTGATCCCGAAGCGGTCGCGAGCGAGCACGAGCCGCTGCGCGCGCGCATCCCAGATCGCGACCGCGAACATGCCGCGCAGCCGCTCCCACAGGCGCGGGCCCCATTCCTCGTAGCCGTGCACGAGCACCTCGGTGTCGCAGCGGGTGCGGAAGTGGTGGCCGGCACGCTCGAGCTCGCGCAGCAGCTCGCGGTAGTTGTAGATCTCGCCGTTCTGGACGACGACGACCGAGCCGTCCTCGTTCGCGATCGGCTGGTCGCCGCCGGCCAGGTCGATGATCGCCAGCCGGCGCGCGGCGAGCCCGACGGCGCCGTCGACGTGAACGTGCCTTCCGAGTCGGGCCCGCGATGGATCAGCGTCTCGGACATTCGCGCGAGCCGCTCGGGATCGACGGCGCCGCGAGTCGTGGCGATTCCGCAGATCCCGCACATGCGAGGCAGTCTAGGCGCGACGGAAGAGGCCGGAGACCGACTGGCCGAGGACGCGGGCACCGGTCACGACGAGCGTGCGCAGGTAGAGCCGCACCGAGCGGTCGGCGATCCACTCGAGGTCGTGCGCGAGCTTCTCGGCCATCGACGTCTCGTAGCCGCGGCGCACCTGCGCGAACCCGGTCAGCCCCGGGCGGACGACGAGCCGCTGCCAGTACGCCGGCAGGTCGTGCGCGAGCTCGGCGAAGAAGCGCGGCCGGATCGGCCGCGGGCCGACGAACGACATGTCGCCGCGCAGGACGTTCCAGAGCTGTGGGATCTCGTCGAGCTGCGACGCCTTCAGCCAGCGGCCGATGCGCGTGAGCTCGGCTTCGGTGCGGGTGCACGAGCTCCTCGCCGAGGTACTGGCCGATGCGCTGCTCCGCGCCGCGGCTTCAGCGTCCGGAACTTCAGCATCGGGAAGAAGCGGCCGCCGGCGGCCGACGCGCTCGCCGCGGTAGAGGATCGGGCGGCCGCTCGTCACGAGCACGATCAGCGCGATCACGAGCGGCGATCGGCGAGAGCAGAAGGCCGAAGAGCGCCGCGAAGCAAGACGTCGAGCACGCGCAGCTCGAGGTCGATGCGCCGGTGCGGTGCGTCGGAGGCGAGCCGCCTGTAGCCGCTGACGAGTGTGTCCTCGAGCAGAGGCGGCGCCGACGTCACGTGATCGATGGTAGACCGTCGGCAATGACGGTCACGGCATCGACCACGTCCAGGTCGCCGCGCCGCGCCGGCTGCGAGGAGGCGGCGCGGGCGTTCTACGGCGGCCTGCTCGGCCTCGAGGAGCTGCCGAAGCCGGAGCGCGCTGCGGCGCGCGGCGGCTGCTGGTTCCGCGCGGGCGCCCAGGAGCTGCACGTCGGGGTCGAGGAGCCGTTCGCGCCCGCCCGGAAGGCGCACCCAGGCTTCGTGGCCGCCGACCTGGATGCGCTGCGCGCACCGCCTGCGCGCCGCCGGCATCGCGACCACGGACGACGACTCGATCCCCGGCGTCCAGCGCTTCCACGCCGCCGACCCGTTCGGCAACCGCCTCGAGTTCCGCCAGGCCTGACGCCGAGTCGGACGGCGGCTGCCCCCGGACATGTCTCGGCGGCGGCCGCTCCACCAGCGGCTTCGTGTCGACATTTGGCACGCTTGTGTTCCAGTCACGTGACGGAGGCTGGCACTGTTGTTCCGGAGAGTGGGACGGCGGTTGTCTCGGCTGGTATAAGTAATTGTTATGGACACGCGGCAGTTGCAGGCGTTTTGCGAGGTGGTCGAGCGGAAGTCGTTCTCGCGCGGCGGCCGAGCGGCTCGGCGTCACGCAGCCCGCCGTCAGCCTCCAGGTCCGCGCGCTCGAGAAGCGGCTCGGGGCGCAGCTGCTCGACCGCTCCGGCCGGCGCGTCGAGCCGACCGAGGCCGGCGTGCGGCTCTATCGCGGCGCGCAGCGGCTGCTCGCAGCTCGAGGAGGAGATCGTCAACGAGCTCGCCGAGGAGGCGACCGGAGCGCTCGCCGGCACCTTCGAGATCGGCGCGTCGACCGGGCCCGGCGGCGTCGTGCTCTCGCAGCTGCTCTGCCAGTTCGCCGACGACCACCCCGAGCTGCACGTCGCGCTGAGCGTCTTCGACACGCAGACCGTCGTCGAGCGCGTCGCCGACCGCACGCTCGAGCTCGGCGTCGTCGGCGCCGCGCCGCGTCACCGCGGCGTCGAGTACGAGCCGTTCTTCCGCGACACCGTCATCCTCGCGTGCCCGCCCGGCCACGCATTCGCCGGCCGCACGCGTCACCCTCGACGAGCTGCGCGGCGAGCACGCTGATCGTGATGCAGGAGGGCGCCGGCGTGCGCCAGCTGATCGAGGACGAGCTCCGCAACGCCGGCGTGCGGCTGCGCGACCTCGACGTGCGGCTCGAGCTCGGGCTGCAGGAGTCGGTCGACGAGCGCCGTGCGCGGCGGCTACGGCGTCACGTTCATCTCGCGCTCGTCGATCGAGAACGACCTCGCCGCGGGCACGCCTCGTCGAGGCGCGCGTCGACCGGCCTCGAGCTCGAGCGCGAGATCTATGCTCGTGCGCGCGAGCGGCCGCTCCGAGACGCGCGCAGCGCGCGCGTTCCTCGAGTTCGCGCGCGAACGCGCTCGGATGATCGTCCGCTGCGGCGCTCGGCCGAGCTGCCGGCGCCTGCTCGCCGAGGCCGGCATCGAGCGCCCGTTCGTGATCGCGAGCCCGCGCTGGCGCGACGCTCGACCTGCCGCAGCGTCGGCCGCTGGGACGGAGGTGCCGTCGGACGCGTGTCGAGGTGCCGCCCGAGGCCGACGGGATCCTCGCGGTCGGCGGCGGCTCCGCGATCGACACCGGCAAGCACGCCTCGGCGCAGACCGGCCTGCCGCTCGTGCACGTGCCGACGACCTACTCCGGCGCCGAGTGGACGACGCTTCTACGGCGATCCGCTCGCCCGACCGGCGCATGCAGGGCGGCGGCGGCGGCGCGCGGCCGGTCGGGATCGTCTACGACGTCGAGCTGACGCTCGACCTGCCGCCCGCCGAGACGGCCGGCACGGCGCTGAACGCGCTCGCGCACTGCGCCGAGGCGCTCTACGTCGCGCGGCCGCAACGCCGGAGGGCGACGAGCAGGCGCTCGCCGGCGCGCCGCTGATCGCCGACGCGCTGCCGCGCGTGCTCGCCGACGGCGCGCGACCGCGCGGCGCGCGAGGAGCTCCTGCGCGGGGCGATGCACGCCGGCCACGCGCTCGGCCTCGCCGGGCTCGCCCTCGCGCACGCGATGGCGCAGGCGCTCGGCGGCACCTACGGCCTGCCGCACGGCGCGATGAACGCGCTCTGCCTGCCGCCGGCGCTCGCGTTCAACCGCGAGCTCGTCCCGGACGAGGTCGAGCGCTTCGGCGAGGCGATCGGCGGCGACGCCGGTCGAGCGGCCGCGCGAGCTCGCGCGGCTCGGCGGCTTCGAGCGGCTGCGCGACTTCGGCGTGCCCGAGGCCGAGCTGCCCCGCGCTGGCGGAGATCGCCGCCGGGCGGGCCGGCAACCAGGCGAATCCGCGCCCCGCCACGCCCGCCGAGATCGAAGCGCTGCTACGCGCATCTGCTAGCCGTCTTTGACACCGGCGTGAACAAGGCATAAGAATCACTAATCTCAGGTATACTCTCGGCGATGGCGCGCCGGCGACGCTCCTTCGACGTGCTCGTGATCGGCAGCGGCGCCTCCGGCCTCGCCGCCGCCGTTTCCGCCGAGCGCGCCGGCGCGCACGTCGCGCTCGCGACCAAGGGCTCGCTGCAGGCGAACAACTCCTCGAAGGCGCAGGGCGGCATCCAGGCCGCGTTCGGCCGACGACGACTCGCCCGAGCGGCACGCCGAGGACGTCTTGCGCTCCTCGCACGAGACCGCCGACCGGCGGCTCGTCGAGGTGCTGACGACGGAGACGCGCCGTCGCGCGATCCACTGGCTCGAGGAGCTCGGCGTCGAGTTCACGCGGGAGAACGGCGGCTACCGCCTCGCCCGCTGCGGCGGCGCGACGCGCAAGCGCCTGCTGCAGGTCGGCGACCGCACCGGCCACGCGATCACGAAGCAGCTGCGCGAGGCGTGGGAGGCGGGCGGCCGGCACGAGCCTCACGAACGCGCCGCTTGCGCGAGCTCGCGTCGTCCGAGCGGCGGCTGGCGCGCGCGTCGTCGGCGAACCGACGGTCGACGCCGGCACGGTCGTGCTCGCTGCCGGCGGCCGCTGCTATCGCCGAGGCCGAGGAGCGCGGCGAGCTCTCGACGAACCATCCGAACGCAACCGGCGAGGTGACGCAGATCGCGATCGGCATCGGGCGCGGAGGCGCGCGACCTCGACGCGCTCCAGTACCACCCGAACGGCGGCGCGTGGCCGCCGAACATGCAGGGCTACTCGATCCCGGAGACGACGCGCGCGTACGGCGCCGTGCTGCTGAACGCCGACGGCGAGGAGTTCACCGACTCGCTCGGCCCGCGCGACGTCGTCAGCGCAGGCGATCTTCGACGAGGTCGAGAAGGGCAAGGGCGTCGCGACGCCCGACGGCCGCCCGGCGGTGTACCTCGACACCACGCGCATCACGGCGCGCCGACGCCGAGGTGTCGCTGCCGTACATGCTGCGCCGCTACCGCGGCGCGGGCATCGACCCGCTGCGCGAGAAGATCCTCACCTACCCGGTCCTCCACTACCAGAACGGCGGGCTCGTGATCGACACGCACGCCGCGACGACGCTCGAGGGTCGTCTACGCGTGCGGCGAGATCGCCGGCGGCACGCACGGGCGCAACCGCATGATGGGCAACTCGCTCCTCGAGTGCGTCGTCTTCGGCCGGCGCGCCGGCCGCGCCGCCGCCGAGAAAGCGAGGAGCTGCATGAGCATCGACACTGTCACCGATCTGCAGGGCACCGTCGAGGATGCCGCCGCGCACCTGTACGTCTGGGCGCTGAAGGACATTCCGCAGGACCTGCGCGACGCGCTGCGCCGCAGCGCGGCTGCGCGAGACGTCGGTGCCCGGGCAAGCGCGTCCTCGAGACGATCCACCGCAACGTCAACATCGCCGACAGCGAGAAGAACCTCGTCTGCCAGGACACCGGCATCGCCGTCTACACACTGCCGCGTCGGCGAGCACTTCCCGCTGCACCCGACGCGCATCTACGAGGCGCTGCGCGACGGCACCGCGCGCGCGACGATCGAGCATCCGCTGCGCTCGAACGCGGTGCACACGATCACGCGCGAGAACACCGGCCCGAACATCGGCTACCGCCTGCCGATCGTGCACTGGGAGTTCATCGAGGACTGGGACGGGCTCGACGTGAAGTGCGTGCCGAAGGGCTCGGGCTCCGAGAACATGAGCTTCCTGAAGATGTGCATTCCCGCCGACGGCGTGAAGGGGATCAAGCAGTTCGTGCTCGAGTCGATCGTCGGCGCCGGCGGCAAGCCGTGCCCGCCCGGGATCGTCGGCGTCGGGATCGGCGGCTCCGCCGACTACGCGATGTACCTCGCGAAGGAAGCGATCATGCGCCCGATCGGCACGCGCAACCCCGACCCGCTCGTCGCGCAGCTCGAAGACGAGCTCTACGGCCTGCTCAACGAGACCGGCATCGGCCCGATGGGCCTCGGCGGCGACGTGACCGTGCTGCAGTGCCACATCGAGCACGCCGACACGCACATGACGCTGAACCCCGTCGCCGTCAACTACCAGTGCTGGGCCGCGCGCCGCGCGTCGGCGCACATCTCGGCCACGACGGCGCGATCGACTTCGACCGGGAGTTCTGAGATGGCGACTCACGAACGTCACGTTCCCGATCACCGATCCCGCAGGAGATCCTCAAGCTCCGCGCGGGCGACGAGGTCACCGTGCAGGGCCACATCATCGGCATCCGCGACCGCACGCAGATCCGCATCTTCGACCAGGGCGTCGAGCCGCCGATGGATCTCAGCGGGCGCGTTCCTGCTCCACACCGCGCCGAACGTGCGCAAGTGCTCGACCGAAGGCAGAGGCACGTACGAGAAGATCTGCATCGGCACGACGACCAGCGCGCGCATGGTGCGCTTCACCGAGCCGCTCGGCCGCCAGTACGGCGTGCGCGCGATCTGCGGCAAGGGCGGCTTCCCGGACGAGGCGATCGAGCCGATGCACGAGCTCGGGATGGTCTACTTCGCGATCGTCGGCGGCGCCGCCGCGCTCGAGACGACGCAGATCGAGGAGATCGAGGACGTCGAGTGGGAGGAGCTCATGCCCGAGTGCCTCTGGAAGTTCCGCGTCAAGGACTTCGGCCCGCTCACCGTCGGCATCGACGCGCACGGCAACTCGCTCTACCGCGACGTGCAGACGCGCGCCCAGCGCGAAGCTCGAGGAGCTCTATGCCCGCCTTTAATGACGTCGATCTCGAGCTCGGCCGGCACGGCGGCCTGACGCACGTGATCGACAAGGGCCTCGGCCCGCGTGGCTGGGAGGACGTGCTCGAGGTCGCGGGCGACTACATCGTCATCGTCAAGCTCGGCTGGGGCACCGCCTACGTCACGCCGAACCTCGAGCGGAAGCTCGACGTGCTGCGCGACAAGCCCGTCGTCATCGGCGGCACGTTCTTCGAGGTCGTCTACGTGAAGGACAAGCTCGACGAGTACAAGCAATGGCTCAGCGAGCTCGGCCTCACCCACGTCGAGATCTCCGACGGCACGGTCGACATCCCGCGCGAGCGCAAGCTCGAGCTGATCGCCGACTTCGCCCGCGACTTCACCGTCCTCTCCGAGGTCGGCTCGAAGGACTCGTCGGTCGAGTACGCGCTCGACGAGTGGATCGAGTGGATCAAGCGAGGAGCTCGACGCCGGCGCCTGGAAGGTGATCACCGAGGCGCGCGAGGGCGGCACGGCCGGCATCTTCCGACCGTCCGGCGGCATGCGCACCGAGCTGATCGGCGAGATCGCGAACACGGTCGGCTCCGACGAACTCATCTTCGAGGCGCCGACGAAGGCCTCGCAGGCGTGGTTCGTCAAGCACTTCGGGCCCGTCGGTGAACCTCGGCAACATCCCGCCCGAGGAGGTCATCCCGCTCGAGACGCTGCGGCTCGGGCTGCGCGGCGACACGCTGAAGGAGGTGCTGCTCGGTGACGGACGTCTTCACGCTTCCTGACGCCGCGGCCGTCGAGGCGATGAGCGCGGAGGAGATCCTCGCGCTCGTGCTCCGCGAGTTCCCCGGCAGAGTCTCGCTCGCCTGCTCCTTCCAGAAGGAGGAGACCGTGCTGCTCGACATGCTCTTCGGCATCGAGCCGAAGGCGCGCGTCTTCGCGATCGACACGCACTACCTCTTCCCGGAGACGTACGAGCTCTGGCGCGAGGTCGAGCAGCGGTACGACACGAAGGTCGAGGTGTTCGAGGGGCCGAGCCCGGCGAGCTCGCCGCGGTGCACGGAGAGAGCTCTGGGAGGCGCAAGCCCGACCTCTACCTCGCGATCGCCAAGGTCGAGCCGCTCGTCGCGCGCGCTCGGCGATCTCGACGCCTGGATCACCGGCGTCCGCCGCGACCAGTCGCCGACGCGGGCGAACGCGCCGAAGCTCGGCTGGGACGCCGCGCACGAGCTGTGGAAGGCGAACCCGCTCGCCGACTGGAGCGACGACGACTGCTGGGCGTACATCCGCGAGCGCGGGCTGCCGTACAACGCGCTGCACGACCGCGGCTACGCCTCGATCGGCGACACCCACTCGACGGAGCCGGGCGCCGGCCGCGAGGGCCGCTGGGCCGGCACCGACCGGACCGAGTGCGGGCTGCACGTCCCGAAGCAGGTCGCATGAGCACCACGACGCCGAGCCGCACGCTGTCGCACCTCGACGAGCTCGAGGCCGAGGCGATCCACATCATGCGCGAGGTCGCCGCCGAGCGTGAGCGGCCCGGTGCTGCTCTTCTCGGGCGGCAAGGACTCGATCGTGATGCTGCGGCTCGCCGAGAAGGCGTTCCGGCCGGCGCGCTTCCCGTTCCCGGTCATGCACGTCGACACCGGGCCACAACTTCCCCGAGGTGATCGAGTACCGCGACCGCCGCGTCGCCGAGCTCGGCGAGCGGCTGGTCGTCGCGAGCGTCCAGGAGTCGATCGACAAGGGCCGCGTCGTCGAGCAGACCGGGCCCGCGCGCGTCGCGCAACCAGCTGCAGACGACGACGCTGCTCGACGCGATCGAGGAGCACGGGTTCGACGCCGCGATGGGCGGTGCGCGCCGCGACGAGGAGCGCGCCCGCGCGAAGGAGCGCATCTTCAGCTTCCGCGACGACTTCGGCCAGTGGAACCCGCGCGCGCAGCGCCCCGAGCTCTGGAACCTCTACAACGCGCGCATCCGGAAGGGCGAGCACATCCGCGTCTTCCCGATCTCGAACTGGACCGAGCTCGACGTGTGGCAGTACGTCGCGCGCGAGAAGCTCGAGCTGCCGCCGATCTACTTCGCGCACGAGCGCGAGGTGTTCCGGCGCGACGGGATGCTCTACGCCGCCTCCGGACTTCGTCGAGCGCTTCCCCGACGAGGAGCCGTTCACGCGCGTCCGTGCGCTTCCGCACGGTCGGCGACATGACCTGCACCGGCGGGGTGCGTCAGCGACGCGGCGACGATCGACGAGGTCGTCGACGAGATCGCGGCGACGCGTGATCACCGAGCGCGGCGAGACGCGCGCCGACGACCGCGTCTCCGAGGCGGCGATGGAAGACCGGAAGCGCGTTGGCTACTTCTAAGGAGTTGCTCGACACCGAGCTGCTGCGCCTCGTCACGGCGGGCTCGGTCGACGACGGCAAGTCGACGCTGATCGGCCGCCTGCTCTTCGACACGAAGCAGATCCTCGTCGACCAGCTCGAGCACATCGAGGATGCGTCGCGCCGGCGCGGCCACGACTACGTCGACCTCGCGCTGCTCACCGACGGCCTGCGCGCCGAGCGCGAGCAGGGGATCACGATCGACGTCGCCTACCGCGGCTTCGTCACGCCGCGCCGCCGCTTCCAGCTCGCCGATGCGCCGGGCCACGTCCAGTACACGCGCAACATGGTCACCGGCGCGTCGACGGCCGACGTCGCGGTGATCCTCGTCGACGCGCGCAAGGGCGTGATCGAGCAGACCCGCCGGCACTCGTACATCGCCTCGATGCTCGAGCTGCCGCACGTCGTCTACGCGGTCAACAAGATGGACCTCGTCGACTTCTCGGAGGAGCGCTTCGACGAGATCGCGCGCGAGCTCGCCGATCTGACGTTCGCAGCTCGGCGTGCACGACGCGACGGCGATCCCCGTCTCGGCGCTCAAGGGCGACAACGTCGTCGACCGGACCGACGCGATGCCGTGGTACGCGGGCCCGACGCTGCTCGAGCATCTCGAGGCGATCGAGCTCGCGGCGCGACCGCAACCTCGACGATCGCCGCTTCCCGGTGCAGTGGGTGATCCGGCCGATGGCCGACGAGCACCACGACTACCGCGGCTACGCGGGCCAGGTCGCGAGCGGCGTCTGGCGCGCCGGCGACGAGGTCGTCGTGCTGCCGTCGGGCCTGCGCGACGCGCGTCGCGTCGGTCGAGATCGCGGGCGAGCCCGTCGACGAGGCGCTGCCGGGACGAGTCGGTGACGATCCTGCTCGAGGACGACGTCGACGTCTCGCGCGGCGACCTGCTCGCCGATCCCGAGCGCCCGCCGATCGTCGCGCGCGAGCTGCTCGCCCGGCGTCTCGCTGGATGACCGAGCAAGCCGCTCGAGGATCGCGCGCGCGCTGCTCGTCAAGCACACGACGCGCACCGTGCCGGCGCGGGCGCGACGAGATCGTCTCGGTCGTCGACATCGAGACGCTCGAGGACCGCCCGTCGCCCGGGCGGCTCGAGCTGAACGACCTCGGCGTCGTGCGCCTCCGGCTCGCCGAGCCGCTCGCCGTCGACCCGTACCGGCGCGAACCGCGCGACCGGCGCGTTCATCCTGATCGACGAGTCGACGAACGACACGGTCGGCGCCGGCATGGTCGTCGAGGCGACGCCGTGACCCGTCGCGCGGATCCGTACCGCGACCTCGCCGTGATCGACTCGCGCGCGCCGCGGACGAACCAGGCGGTCGTCGGGATCGTCTCGGTGCTCGCGGTCGCGACCGGCTGGTGGTGGCTGCTCGCGCTGCTTGCGCTGCAGCTCGCGGTCGGGCTCGACTTCGGCCGGCGGTTCTGCCTGCCGTGCCTCCTCTACTTCGAGCTGATCCAGCCGCGCTTCGGCGAGGGGCCGCTCGAGGACTCGCGTCCGCCGCGCGCGGCGAACATCGTCGGCCTCGTCGTGCTCTCGCGCGGCTCGGTCGCCTACGCCGCCGGCCTGACGGTCTCGGCATCGGGCTCGGCGCTGCTCGTCGCGGCGCTCGCGCTGCTCGCGGCGTCACCGGCTTCTGCACCGGCTGCGAGGCGTACAAGCTCGGCTGCCTGCTGCGCGGCCGGCCGTTCGTCTCCTGCCCGCTGCCGGTCGACCCGCGCGGTCGGTGACCTGGCAGTTCGTCCTCGCGGGCGCCGCCGTCGGGCTGCTCGTCGGGATGACCGGCATGGGCGGCGGCAGCCTGATGACGCCGATGCTGATCCTGCTCTTCGGCTTCAACCCGAAGACGGCGGTCGGCACCGACATCCTCCACGGCGCGGTCTTCAAGTCGTTCGGCGCGGTCCGCCACCGGCAGCTCGGCAACGTGCACGCGGCTTGCGCTCTGGATGCTCGTGGGCTCGGCGCCGCTGTCGCTCGTCGGCGTCCAGATCGCGAGCTCGTTCTCCGACTCGACCAACTCGACGATGGGCAAGATCGTCGGCGGCGCGCTGATCGCCGGCGGCCTCGGCTTCGTCGTGAAGACGTTCCTGCACGGGCGAGCCGAGCGACCGGCCGTTCCACCTCGCGCGGCGCGACAAGGTGCTCGCGGTCGTGATCGGCGTCGACGTTCGGCTTCGTCGTCGGGCTCACGTCGGTCGGCTCGGGCACGTTCTTCGGTCTCGCGATGCTGCTCGTCTTCCCGCTGACGCGCCCGCAGATCGTCGGCACCGACATGCTCCACGCGGCGCTGCTGCTCTGGGTCGCCGGCGCGGGCCATCTGCATCCACGGCAACGTCGACCTGCACGCGATGGCGTGGCTGCTCGTCGGCTCGATCCCGGGCGTGCTGCTCGGCTCGACACCTCTCGATCAAGGTCCCCGAGCAGGCGCTTCGGGTCGCGTTCGCCTTCGTCCTCGTGCTCTCGGGGATCAAGCTCGTCCAGGTGCCGGCCGCGACCACGATCATCGAGGTCGGTTCGGGGCACTCGGCTGGTCGTCGCTCGGTCGGTCTGGTGCGGTCCGGCAGCTGCAGCGAGCGTCGGCTTCCGCGCACGACGCGGCGTAGAATCGTCCGGGCGTGGCCCGGGTCCTGTCGACGGCGATCGTCCTTGCCCTGCTCGCGGCGACTGCGGTCGCGTTCGCGCTCACGGAGCGCGCCAAGCTGGAGCACTCGCCGATCCTGCGGACGCGCGTCGTCGCCGGTCTTCTCGCCGGACGGGAAGTCGCAGCCGAATGCGTGAGATCTCGTTCCAGCTGCGGACGCGCGAGCGGATCTCGGTGTGGATCGAGACGAGCGACGGCAGGCGAGTTCGCCACCTGCTCACGAACCGGACGTTCCCGCGCCGGCTCGCACGTCGACCTGGTCTGGGACGGGTTCGCCGACAACGGGCTCGCCGAGCCCGACGGGATGTACCGGCCGGTCGTGAAGCTCGAGCGCTCGCACCGGACGATCGTGCTGCCGAGCCCGATCCGGCTCGACACGAAGCCGCCCGTGATCACCGTCCGCCACCCGCTCTACCCGATCATCTCCCCGGACGGCGACGGCGGCACGACACCTTCCGCGTCCACTACACCGTGAACGAGCCGGCGCACGCGATCCTCGCGGTGCGCGGCCGGCGCGTCGAGTTCACGCGCGGGCAGAAGCTGAGCGGCGTGCTCGTCTGGAACGGGACGCTCAACGGCCGCCCTGCGCGGCCGGGCCGCTACGTGCTCACGGTCGCGGCGCAGGACACCGCCGGGAACGTCGCCAAGCCGTTCCCGTTCGCGATCGCGCAGGTCCGCTACGTCACGCTCGCCCGCGACCGCATCGTCGTGAAGCCCGGCAGGCGCTTTGCGATGCGCGTCTCGACCGACGCGCCGACGGTGCGCTGGCAGCTCCACGGCCGGAGCGGCGAGCAGCCGCGCGGCACGCTGCACTTCCGCGCACCGAAGTCGGCGGCGTCTACCGGCTGTACATCTTCGCGGGCGATCACGCTGCCAGGACGGCTGTGGTCGTCGGATGAGCCCCTGGGTCGCACAGGTCGGCGGCGCGGGCGCCTCGCTCGGCCTCGCGCTGCTGTTCGTGGCGACGCGCCGCGACCTGCGCGTCGGCGGCCTCGCGGCGTGGGCGGTCGGCTGCGGCATCCTCACCATCTACCTCGCGCCGCACGGCCATCACCGCGTGCTCGCCGCCGCAGCGGTCGTCGGCCTGGTCGCCGCCGCCGTCGGCGCGTGGATCGTCGTCCGCGTGCCGTGGCTGCTCGCGGTCGCCACGCTCGCGTGCGTGCCGGCGCGCATCCCCGTGCACGTCGGCTCGACACAGGCGAACCTGCTGCTGCCGCTCTACGGCGTCGTCGCGGTCGCGGCGCTCGCGCTCGCGTGGGAGCTGTACGGCGACGACGTGCGGTCGCGCGAGCTCGGGCCGCTCGCGTGGCCGCTCGCGCTGCTCATCGGCTGGATCGGAGTGTCGTTCCTCTGGACGCAGGACGTGCGGCAGGGCGCGATCGAGCTGCTCTTCTTCGTCCTGCCGTTCGGGCTGCTCACCGTCGTCGCTCGCGCGGCTCCTCTGGTCGCGCGCCTGGGTGCTGACCCTCTACGTGCAGCTCGCGGTGATGGGGCTCGTGTTCGCGGTGATCGGCATCGTCCAGTACGAGACGCGGAACATCTTCTGGAACCCGAAGGTGCGCGTCGACAACGCGTATGCGCCGAGCGGCTGGTTCTACCGCGTCAACTCCGTCTTCTACGACCCGTCGATCTACGGCCGCTTCCTCGTGATCGCGATCCTCGCGAGCCTCGTCGTGGTGCTGATGCGGCGCGGCGACCCGCTCTGGGAGATCGCGGCGGCGCTGACGATCGGGATCACGTGGGCCGGCCTGCTGCCGTCGTTCTCGCAGTCGAGCTTCGTCGCGCTGCTCGTCGCGGCGACCGTGGGAGCTGTCGTCGTCTGGCGGCGGCGGAGCCTCGCGCTCGTCGCCGTCGCCGGGGTCGTGCTCGTGCTCGCCGGGCTCGCCTCGCCGGCGGTGCGCCACAAGCTGGAACAGAAGTCGTCGCTGTCGCACGTCACCAGCGGCCGCTCGACGCTCGTCTCGAAGGGGGTCAAGGTCGCCGTGCACCACCCGGTGATCGGCGTCGGCGTCGGTGGCTTCAAGCACGCGTACGCGCTGCTCGCGCATCTGCGCGGCAAGGAGCCGAAGGCGGCCGCGTCGCACACGACGCCGATCACGGTCGCGGCCGAGACCGGGCTCCCCGGGCTTCTGCTTCTCGGCTGGCTGGTTCGCGGCGCTCCGGCTCGCGTTCCGCCGGCTCGGCGAGACTTCGACGGCGCAGCCCGTCTCGCGTTCGGACTAGCCTTGGTCGCGATCCTCGTGCACTGCCTCTTCTACAACGCGCTCTTCGAAGACCCGACCTTCTGGGGCCTGCTCGCGCTCGTCGTGGTCGGCGCGCGCGCCGACGGCGCCGCGCCCGGCGAGGTCGCGGGGTGATCGGCTCGATCGAGCGGGCGCTCGTGCTCGCGCCGCACACCGACGACGGCGAGTTCGGTTGCGGCGGCACGATGGCGCGGCTCGTCGAGGCGGGCGCAGACGTGCGCTACGTCGCGTTCTCGATCGCGACGCGCTCGCTGCCGGAGGGCTTCCCGCCGGACACGCTCGCGCGCGAGGTGCGCGAGGCGACCGGCGAGATCGGGATCCCGCCGGAGAACCTGACCGTGCACGACTTCGACGTGCGCACGTTCCCCGACCACCGGCAGGAGATCCTCGAGCTGCTGATCGAGATCTGGAACGACTGGCGGCCCGACTGGTCTTCCATGCCGTCGCTGCACGACGTGCACCAGGATCACCAGACGATCGCGAACGAGGGCCTGCGCGCGTTCAAGCGCACGACGATCCTCGGCTACGAGATCCCCTGGAACAACTTCGACTTCAGCTACCAGGCGTACCTCGCGCTCGAGCAGCGGCATGTCGAGCGGAAGGTCGCCGCGCTCGAGAAGTACGCGTCGCAGCAGCACCGCCGCTACGCGAACGCCGACTACGTCTGGAGCGTCGCGCGCACGCACGGCATCAACGTGAACCGCGAGTACGCCGAGGTGTTCCAGGTGTACCGCGTCGTCGCGTAAGCGGCGGCGGCGGCGAGCGCGCGATCGACCACAGCGCCGTTGACTCATGCGGCGCCGCGTGACAAGTTCGCGTCGATGCTGTCGACCTCGTTGGCCGGGCGGCGTGCGCGGTGCGCATTCGCCGCGATCTGCGTCGTCACCTGTGGTTTCTGGGGCGCAGGCCGTGCATTCGCCTCGCAGCTGATCGACCGGAACCCGTCAGCCCTCACCCTGCAGCTGAACGCGCGCGGAGAGGCTCTGCTCACCTATCGGGCCGACGGCAGGCTGCGCCACGTGCTCGCGTGGGGAGCCGAGAACGCGAAGCCGCCGGTCGCCGGCGCGCGACAGGTCGCGTTCCAGCTCGACTACGCCGGGGGCTACCAGAAGTACTTCAAACAGAGCCCCGAGGCGCAGGCGCTCGCTGCGCAGTACGCGAGGATCAAAGGAACACCCGGCTACCGGGCAAGTCCGGTCGTGAAACAGCTCCGCCAGCTCCAGCAAGCCGCGGACCTCTACTGGAAGACGGCCTTCCACGGCGGCTGTGGCCCCTACGACGGCCCGAAGCTCGACTGGGCGGTGATCACCTGCAAGGCGCCCGATGGCTCGTACTGGGCCGTTCAGGAGTGGCAGCGCGAGCTTCCCGACTACGGGCTCGCGCCGACGCCCGCCGAGGCGGTCTGGGAGCTGCGGCTCTCGCACTGGAGCGGCCCCCTCGCGGTGCTGACGGTGAGCACCGACTGGGCCTGGCACCAGTGGGACCACCTCTTCGGGTCGCTGACGTACCTCGGCCAGCCGGCGTTCGGCTTCCATGCGACGAGCGGCGGGAGCCCGCTCGACAGCTACGGGCGAAACGTCTACATCGATACCTACGACTCCGCCTACGGCTCCGGCTGGCGGCGGGAGAACAGCGCGCTGACGCACGTGCGCACCGGCGTCTTCTGTTACAGCTTCAACCCGCACGGTGAGCATTCGGCCGGTCGGGGAACGCGGTATCGCATTACGGTGATCGGCCCCGGGGTCACTCCGGACGTCACGTGGGAGGGCGGCTCACCTGGTGCCTTCGACGCGGCGACCGACGCGGTCAGGAACCGGCAGATCGCAGCTCTCGGCGACAACGTCTGCCGTCCCAACTGAGGCCGCGGAGAGGCGCCCGGACGAGATCTGGCGCGTCCCGAGCGGATGCGTCACAATTCACACATGACCACAATCGTCGAAAAGGCGATCGCCGAGGAGCATCACCTCGAGGACATCGCCCGCGACGGCTATGCACCCGCAACGCTCCCGATCGTGCTGGGCGGGATCGTGCTCGCGCTGATCGTGATCGTCGGGCTCGCGCTCGGGATCACGCTCGCCGTCTACTACGCGTCCTAGTCCGGGCTCAAAGCCTGAGCCGGATCGACCGCCGCTGCGCGTGCGCACCGCGAGTGTGTGGACCGGCGTCGATCAGCGCCCGGACCCAGCCTCGTGCGCGTCCTCGGTAGACGAGGTCGGCGCGGCCGCGCGAGTGGGGCAGCAGCTCGCGTGGGGCGCTCACGAGGCGCGCGAGAGGCCGTCCGCGACGTATGAGCGTGACGACGATCCGTCCGTGTGCGAGCCGCTCCGTCACGTTCCCACGGTTGACGAGCTCGACGTCGACGATCCGGTCACGCCCACGCCGCTGCAGGCGGACTCGTCCAAGAGTGAGCCGCCGCACCAGCCTCCCGGGCACACGGACGGTCACGACGATGCCGATCCGCACGCGGACGGCGAGGCCGACCGACTTCGACGGACTCGTGGTCAGGAGCAGGACCGCCATGTGATCGCCCGGGCGGGCGCCCGGCGGCGGTTTCGCCCTGACGGAGATGGCAGCTCCCGTCGAGCCGTGCACCGTCACCTGCCGCGGCGAGACGTCGAGCCAGGACGCCGCGTCGCTCCTCGCGGTGACGCGCGGCCGTCCGCGAAGATCCAGGGCGAGGCCCGTTGCCTGCGCGTCGACCAGGGTCGTCTCGACGCCGATCACGTGCACCGTGGCCGACGACGCGCCGGCGAGGACGAGCCTCGCCGGCGAGACTGCGATCGTCGGCCGGGGAGCGTGCACCGGCGCTGCGGCGACCGCCAGGGCGAGAGCGGCCGCCGCGATCAACGGCCGATCACCGTGAAGGTGAGGGAGGCCGTGTAGTGCCCGGGTGCCGCCGCCGGGAGCGGCGCGAAGGCGAAGCTGAGCGGCCACACATCGCCGCTCGTGCCCGCGGCGGCCGTGGTGCTGCCGATGACCAGGTCGGCGGCCGGCGCGACCGGGACCGCGACGCGGGCGCCGCCGGAGAGCGCGCTCGAGAGCTGACCGGTCGCCGGTGCGCCGGCAGCGCTCACCACCAGCGGAAGATCCGACGGCTTGAAGGCCGTGCGGTGTGCCGTCAGGGAGTAGCCGAGCGCGTCGTTGCTCACGACGGTCACCCGCTCCGAGATCGGGGAAGGCGTCTCGCCGGCGATGACGCCTCCGAAGCTGAGCGCCGAGCGCTCGAGCGAGATCGACAGGACCGGCTGGAAGTCGAGATCGACCGTCGCGTCCTGCGTGGCGTTCGCGGAAGCCGCGGAGCCGCAGGTGAGCGCGGTGGAGGCCGAGGTGCGCGGTGTGGGCGCTGCGGCGGTGAAGTCGGCCGAGCTCGAGTCGGTGTCGACGCAGCCGTCGCCTGCCCGCACGGCGGCGGTCGAGCTGGTCAGCGCGGGAGCCGGGGCGCTGCCCTCGAAGTCGGTGGCGCCGCCGTATCCGACGAGGTCCCGGACGAGCGCGCTCGCTGCGCAGCTCCCTGCGGTGGCTCCGCACGTGAGCGGTGCCACATCGCTGACGACCGCGACCTTGCCCCCGGAGGCTGCGAGGTTCGTCGTCCCGGTGTCGTCGGGCGTGGGCAACGGCGCACCGACCGCAGCCGCGGACGCGAATTGCACCAGGAAGTAGTGGCCGGCTCTGATCGAGCCGCTGAGCGGCGTCGCCTGCCAGCTCGTGCCGGTGGCCGGTGCGTACTGCACCGACAGCCCGGTGAGGTCGATGGTCGAGGTGCCGCGGTTGAACAGCTCGACGAAGTCGTTCGCGAACGTGGCGCCCGCGTTTCCGCCGCCCGCGTACACCTGGCTGACGACGAGGTCGGACGAGGCAGCACCGACCGTCGGCGCCGAGAGAAGAGAGACCGCTGCGAGCACGACGAGAAGCAATGCGTTCCGATACATGAGGCTCCGATCGACGGGGGAATGGGTGTTCCCCCGTGGTACCGGCGGCGCGCTCGCGGCGAAAGTGTCTGTTTGAGAAGAGGTGCAGACTTGTTGCGAAGGCGTTACAAAGCGCAGCTCTACGAGGAAGTGGCTGCGAGCTCGGCCGGCAACGGGCGTGCGTGCACGACGACGAGCGTCTTCGTCGGGCGCGTGAGTGCGACGTAGAGCTCACGCAGCCCCTGCGGCGATCCTGCGATCAGCGCGGGCTCGACGACGACGACGTGGTCGAACTCGAGGCCCTTCGCCTGCCGGGGCGTCAGCAGCGGAACCGACTCGTAGAGCGGCGTGCCCGCGAGCTCCGCGTCGGCGAGCGCCTCCGGGACGATCACCGCGAGGAGGCCGTCCGCGTCCGCCAGGCGCTCGGCCTCGCGAAATGCCTCCGCCAGCAGGTGCTCCTCCGCGACCAGGCGGAACAGCGGTGGGCCCGCGCCGGTGCGGTAGGAGACCGGCGGTGCGACGCCGGGGGCGATCGTGTCGAGCAGCGGGAGGGCCACCTCCATGATCTCGCGAGGCACGCGATATGCGTGCAGGAGCTCCTCCACGACGGCGGCGCGGCCGGTCGGCAGGTGGGGGAGCACGTCGTCCCAGCTCGAGTAGGCGATCGCCCCGGTTGCCTGCGCCACGTCGCCGAGGATCGTCAGCGAGCCCTCGCGCGCCCTCCTCGACACCATGCGCAGCTGCATCGGCGTCAGGTCCTGGGCCTCGTCGACGATCACGTGACCGTAGGCGCGCGGTGCTGTCCCGAGCGTGGTACGCGCTTCGTCGACCAGTGGGATATCACCGTCCGACCAGCGGCTGCCACGCCGGAAGAGAAGTTGCTGCTCGGCGGGCGAGAGGATTCCCTCCGCGGCTTCTGCGAGCGCCGCCTTCGAGGAGAGCAGCGAGTGCACGAGCCGGTCCGGCGAGACGACGGGCCAGGCCGCCTTCAGGACGCGGTCGAGGTAGCCGTTCGCCCGCAGCGCCTGCTCGACCTCGTCGAAGTTGCGAAAGGCGGCGCCTCCGAGCAGCTCTCCGTATTGCCGGTAGAAGCTGCGCAGAAGGCTCATGCGGAACCGCTCGCGGCCGGCGGCCGTCGTTCCGAGCTCGTCGCGCGCTGCGGCGATGAGCTCGCGCACCTCGCGCTGCCGGACCGAGATGAAGGATCCCTCGAGCCGCAGCACGAGCTCCTCCGGCTCCGACACGAGCCGCAGCTCGGCTGCACGGCGAACGACCTGCGCCAGGCGCAGGTCCGCCTTCAGCTCCGCGACGGCGGGCGGGTCGCGCAGCTCGGGCTCGATGCCGTCGACGAGCTCCCCGACCGCGCGCTGTTCGACCGCGTTCTCACCGAGTGCGGGCAGGACGTGCGAGACGTATTCCATGAACGTGCGGTTCGGCCCGATCACCAGGACGCCGCGGTGGTGCAGCCTCTCGTGCGCCGTGTAGAGCAGCCATGAGGCCCGGTGCAGGCCGACGGCGGTCTTGCCGGTGCCCGGGCCGCCCTGGATGACAAGGGGCACGTCGGGATCGTGCGTGATCAGCCGGTATTGGTCGGTCTGGATCGTCGCGACGATGTCGCGCATGTGGCGTCCACGCGTTTGTTCCAGCTCCTCCAGCAGGAAGTCACCGACGGTTGCGCCGTCGAGCATCGACCCGTCGAGCGCCTCGTCGGCGATGTCGAGAAGCCGGCGGCCGTCGGTACGGAAGCGGCGACGCAGCGTGACGCCGTGCGGGTCGTTCGGCGTCGCCGTATAGAACGGCCGCGCTGCCGGCGCCTGCCAGTTCACGACGACCTGCTGCTGGTCCTCGTCGTGCACCCAGCGGCGTCCGATATAGAGCGGCCGCTCCACTTCCTCGAAGTCGAGCCGCCCGAAGCAGAGCCCGCGCTCGGCGTCCTCGTACGTGCGCAGGCGGCGGGCCGCCCAGGCGTCGATCGCAGCCTGCGCGACCTCACCGTCGACAGTGTCGCCCGCGCGCGCGACGGCTTGGCGCATCCGCTCGAGATGGTCGTACGCCCGGTCGACGTACGCCTGCTCCTCCTGCAGGTCCGGGTGGCTCATGTCTCAAACGTAGCGTTGCGACGGCAGCGAGACGAGCGTTCAGGACCTCCCCGGGCAGTCGGGCCGTACCTGTCCTGTGAACCGTCGCGAGTTCGTCGCGCTCGCAGCCGCAGCGCCCTTCGCCGCCCGGTCGGTACTGGCTGCCGCAGCGAGCGCTCCATGGGCGCTCGTGACCTGTGACGCCGAGTCGCGGCTCGCGGTCGTCGACCTGACCGCGTTCCGCGTCGTCCGCTCGATCGAGACGCTCCCGGACCCGCGTTCGGTCGAGCTCGTCGGCGGCCGCGCAGTCGTCTGCCACACCGCCGTCGGTGCGGTGTCGATCGTCGGCGCGCAGGGCGTTCAGCACATCCTGCACGACTTCGTCGAACCGCGATACACGGCGGCGCACCCGGATGGCGTGCACGCTTTCGTGACCGACTCGGGGCGCAGCGGTGTCGTCGCGATCGACGTGATGCGCGGCCGCGTCCTGGGACGTGTGGCTCTGCCCGGCTGGGCGCGCCACATCGCGATCGACGCCACAGGGCGCCGGCTCTGGGTCGCGCTCGGCTCCGCGTCCGAGCGAGTCGCAGTCCTCGACGCACATGGCCTCGTGCATCGTGAGAACCTGACGCCGGGGTTCGGAGCTCACGACGTGGGCCTCGCTCCGGACGGACGGCTCTGGATCACGGCGGGCCAGGCGGCGCGGCTGGCGATCGGCGGGACGTCGCACCCGGCAGACGCGGCGCCGCAGCACGTCACCTACGGCGAAGGGGTTGCCTACGTCTCGAGCGGCGATGCGGGGACCTTGCGCGTCCTGTCACTCGACGGACGGCTCCTGCGGACGACGCCGATCCCTGTCGGCTCCTACAACATCCAGCACGGCTTCGGTCGCGTGCTGACGGCGTCCCTCGACCGAGGCACCCTGACAGTCCTCGACCGCCGCGGCGCCCATCTCGCCCGTATCGAGGTGGCCGGTTCCTGCCATGACGCGTGCTTCCTGCCCCGGTGATTTCCTGAGGTTCTGGAGGATTTACGAAAGCCTTACGCCCTGAAGGAGGGTTGAAAACAACAAAGCGGGAACATGGCGGTTGATGAAGCGCCTTCTCATCGTCGTCGGCCTGCTCGCGGGTCTTGCCCTCCCGGGCACCGCCGGTGCGGCCGCACCCTGTCGCAACCAGATCTTCAACGACTGGTACCACGACGGCCGGATCGCGTCGACGTATCCGATCGGCTGTTACCGCGATGCGCTGAAGCACATTCCCGCCGACGCGAGGATCTACTCCAGCCTCTCGGGCGACATCGATGCTGCAATGCGCGCGGCGATCAGGCGTCAGCACGGGAAGGTCGTGCCGAAGCAGGTCGGGAGCGGCTTCCCGACATCGACGAAGCAGGCCGCCGGGGCGAACGGCTCGCCGATTGCGGTCGGTAACTCCGCAGCTCCTCATGATCCCGCTCAAGATCCGGCGACGGCCGGCGCCATCGCGGACACGACGAGCAGCACACCACTGCCGATTCTCGTGCTCGGTGGCATCGCGATCGCGCTTGCAGCCGCGGGTGCGATTGGCGGCGGCGTCCGCTACGCACGGCGTCGGCGCTAGTCGGAGGCTCGGATGTCGTTCCATCGTAACGCCAAGCTCGGATTGGCTGGCCGCTACGCGCTCGTCTCGGCGGTCGAGGGGGGTCTCTCGTTGAAGCAGGCGGCGGCGTCTTTCAACGTCTCGCCGGCGACGGCGCATCGCTGGTGGCACCGCTGGTGTGGTTCGAGTGAGGAGGCCAGGCGAAGCCTGTCGTGTTTGCTTGATCGCTCGAGCCGTCCACGACGCTCTCCGCGGCAGCTCGCACCGGAGCTCGCCGAGCGGATCTGCGCTTGCCGCCGCGAGACCGGTTGGTGATCGCGGCTTGTCGCCGGTGCGACCGGCTTCGCGCACTCGACCGTCTGGAAGGTGCTGAAGCGGGCTGGCATCTCACGGCCACCCAAGACGGTCAAGGAGCCGGCGAACAGGTACGAGTGGCCCTGCCCCGGCGACCTGCTGCACATGGACGTCTCCAGTTATGCGCGGTTCCTGCGTCCCGGCCACGCAGTTACGGGCGATCGTCACGCCCGGACTCTCGGCGTTACAGGAGCGGCACGAGTCGCCGGATGCGCGCGCGCTCGGCGGGCAGGTAGAAGCCGAGCGCGGCGAGCACGAGCGGGTAGATGAGCGACGAGCGCGAGTGACGGCGCAAACGAGAGGCCGGTCGCTCGTGCGGCGATCGTGAGCCCGACCGCCACGGCGAGGACGGTCGCGACGCGACGCCACTGATAGGCCACCGGGAAGACGCTGCTGCGAATAGAGCGTCATGCCGATGAAGAGCACGACGTATGCCACGAGGGTCGAGATCGCCGCGCCGACCATGCCGTAGCGAGGGATGAGCCAGAAGTTGAGGCCGACGTTCACCGCGGCGCCCGCCCCGGTGACGATCCAGTTGAGCTGCGTGCGTCGCGCGCGGCCGCTTCCGATCGCGAGCACCGTGAATCCGGCGTAGACCACCCCGGAGAACGCGAGGAGCGCGATGGCCTTCTCGGCGCGCTGGTACTGCGGAGCCGTGAGCAGGTCCGTCCACCACGGCGCAAGGGCCCCCAGCGCCAGCGCGGCCCACGACGCGAACGCGAGCAGGTAGGTGAGCACGAACGAGTACGCCCGGCGCGCCTCGCGGTCGTCCTCGATCGAGAAGGCGAACGCGGGCCAGGCGGTGCGGAATGCGATCAGGACGAACGTGATCACCGAGGCGATCTTCACGGCCGCCGAGTAGACGCCGACCTCGGCGTTGCCGTTGTACCAGGAGATGAACTCGCGGTCGATGAAGTTGATCAGCCAGAGCGCGAGGGCCGACGGCACGAGCGGCATCCCGAACTTCTGCATGCGACGAAGGAGCGTGCGGTCGAACTCCAGGCCGAGCTGATCGTTTCGATACGCGACGAGGACGACGTAGACGAGGAGCGTCCCGGTGAAGTTGCCGACGACGAGGCCGACCGATCCCCAATGGAAGACCGCGACGAAGAGGACCATCGCAGCCACCGTGAGGAGGACGTTGGCGACGCTCGCGATCGCGTAGGAGGTCGACCGCTCCTCGACCCGGAAGAGCGCTGTCAGCTGCTGGTAGTTCGTCTGCGCCCAGAGCCCGACCGCTCCCGCGCACACGAGCCAGGGCTGGTCGCCGAGGCCGAGCAGGTGGCTGATCTGGCTCGCGAAGGCGATGCCGAGGACGAGGCCGATGGTGGCCGCCCCCATGGTGAACCAGAACGAGGTCCGGACGACCGTGAGCTTGGCGGCCGGCTCCTTCGCGTCGAAGTAGAAGCGGAAGAACGCGCTCGCGATCCCCATTTGCAGGGCGATCGCGAGGACCGCGGTCGCGGCGGTGATGATCTCGACCTGGCCGAACGCGCCCGGATGGAGGTAATGGGTGTAGAGCGGCAGCAGGATGGTCGCGAGGATTCGCGACACGAGCCCGCCGATGCCGTAGACCGCCGAGTGGCGTGCGAGCCGCCGCATCTGGAAGCTGAGGCTCAAGGCGAGAGAGAACGGTAGAGGTCGATCAGGCGGTCGGCGATGCGGTCGATGTCGTGCACCTGCTCGACATAGGCGCGGCCCGCGGCGCCGAGCTCGCGCCGCAGCGCGGGCTGCTCGATGAGCGGCCGGAGCGCGTCGACGAGCGTTTCCTTCGTTGCGGGCACGATCGGGAGGCGGACGCCGAAGCCCTCGGCGCTCCGCTCGACGACGTCGGGCTTCAGGTGCGTGACGACGGGCTTGCCGAGCGCCATCGACTCGAGCGCGAAGACGCCGTGCCAGCCGGCGGCCAGCTGGTCGACGACGATGTCGGCGCGCGCGTAGCGCGCTCGTGCCTCCTCATGGGGAACGTGTTCGACGATGTCGAGGTCGACGCGCGAGCTGCTCGCACGCCTCGATCACGAAGCGCGTTCCCTTCTTCTCGCGGTTCGACGGCGCGTGCACGACGAGCGGACGCGGACTGTCGGACGGCGGTACGGGTGTGAACTCGCGGAGGTCGAGTCCCGGCGGGATGACGTGCGCCTCGGGCACCCAGCGGATCGCGTCGTAGGAGCCGACGATCTCGGCGTCGGCGCGCTTGCCGTAGGCGAGCTGCTCGGCGTGACTTGCCGCGGATGTCGGAGCCGAGGTAGTGGAAGACGCTCTTCTTGCGCAGCAACCGGAGCAGCGGGAACTGCACCGACTTCGGGATCAGGGTCAGTCCGAAGTAGAAGTGGAAGACGTCGGTCTTCGGTGCGAGCTTCGCGAACGCGGCGAACTGCGTCGCGAGCCGGTGCGGGAGGTTGCCGTGGCGGTCGAGCGACCAGTCGGCCTCGTGGTGCAGCTTGCCGCGCTCGAAGACGACGAGCCGGCGTCGACGCCCTTCCGCCGGAGCGCCTGCACGTTCTCCCAGGGGATGCCGGCGATGTTGACGGGGCAGTGCGTGACGCGGAGAGCCTGTGGTTCGGCTGTCACACTTTCGCCGATCTTGGTCTGACCAGAGGACGTGGCCCGCGGAGACGGTGAAACGGCGCGCCGGCGCAGGAAGCAAGCCATGGCCCGGAAACGCCTCGTCGATTCTCGTCACACTTTTGCCGAACTTGGTCTGACCACGGGACGGGGCCGCCGCGGACAGTTGTGGATGCTTCGGCGCGGCGTCGACACCGTGGTTTGGCG
>CAVWQY010000005.1:0-413604 GCA_963757255.1 uncultured Thermoleophilia bacterium | reverse complement strand
CTGCGAGAGCAGGAGGTGCACGACCGCAGCCGCAAGCGGGCCGAGGACGAAGAGCAGGCTGCGCTGGAGCGCGCCTCCGATCCGCGAGGCCTCGACGATCGCCGCCGCGAGAATGACCGCGACCGTCTGGACGAGCACGTCGCGGTGACGCAGGTGTGCGAGCTCGTGGGCGACGATGCCCTCGAGCTCGGCGGGCGAGGCGACGCCCATCAGCCCCACCGAGAGCGCGAGCGCGGCGCCGCCGCCGGCGCCCCGGCCGGCCGAGAGTGCGCGCGGGTAGCCGTCGGGGAGGACGTAGAGCTTCGGCTTCACCACGCCCGCACGCGACGAGAGCCGCTCGACGGTCGAGTGCAGTCCGGGCGCCTCGCCCTGCAGCAGCTCGCGTGCCCCGACCATCCCCATCACGATCCGGTCGGCGTAGGCATAGATCGCGCCGGCGAGCAGGACCGCCGACCCGAGGAAGAGCAGCGCCAGCCGGTAACCACCGAGGTGCCAGCCGGCGAACGCCATCAGGAGCGAGAACCCGGCAAGAAGCAGCCAGGCCTTCAGGGCGTTGCGAAGGACGAGGAGCCACCGGCCCTTCATCTCGGCCTACGGCTCGTCGGGCGGCTCGTCCGGGTCTTCTTCCGCAAGGCCGCGCGGCGGCCAGTCGGGCTCCGGAGCGTCGCAGCGGCTCGAGCAGTGGAGCGAGGCGACGTTCTGCAGCGGGATCAAGATGTGCCCGTTCAGCTCGACGTGGGCGACGTCCTCGAGATAGCAGTAGGCGGTGAGGACACCGTCCTGATACTCCCCGCCGAAGAGCGCGATCTCGACCTGCTCACCTTTGTACTTGTTGGTGTAGTCCTCCATCCGGTGCCGTGAACCTAGCGGATCGGCACGGCGAGCCGACCATCCGCGACCGTCAGCTCAGCGACCTCGCAGTTGCCCATGCTGCCGATCGCGTTCACCTTCGACGCCGCGTACTCGATGCCGGCGGCGGTTGCCCGGCAGGCGCGGATCGAGCCGCCGTGCGTGACGACGAGGATCGTCCGTCCGGCGTGCTGCTTGGCGATGTGGAGAACCGTCGCGACCACGCGCTCGCCCATCTCCTCGTAGCTCTCGCCGCCGTTCCACCCCTGGCCGCCGTCCTGCCAGCGGCGGAACCCTTCCGGGTCGGCCTCCTCGATCTCGGAGTGCACGCGGCCCGACCAGTCCCCGACGTCGACCTCGCGCAGGCCGGCGTCGAGCCGAACCGGCAGCCCGATTCGGTCGGCGACGATCCGCGCGGTCTCGTGGGCCCGCTCGAGGTCGCTCGAATAGACGGCGTCGATTCGCCGGCTCGCGAGCGATTCCGCGAGCTCGCGCGCCTGCGCGCGGCCCGCTTCGTTCAGCGGCCGGTCGGCGTGGCCCTGCCACCGGTGCTCGCTGTTCCAGTCGGTTTCGCCGTGTCGCGCGAAGATGATCGTCGTCACGCCGCTACCGTAACGACCCAATGGAGCTCGGCCTCGCGGACAAGGTGTGCATCGTCACCGGCTCGACGGGTGGAATCGGCCTGGAAGTCGCGCGCCAGCTGCAGGCCGAGGGTGCGACGGTCGTCACGTCGGGCAGGCGCCCGGACGGGATCGGCGAGCTGCACGTCACTGCCGACCTGACCGTCCGCGGTGAGCCCGAGCGGCTCGTCGCCGAGACCATCGCGCAGTTCGGCCGTGTCGACTGCCTCGTGAACAACGTCGGGGGCACCGACATCCGCAAGCTCGAGGAGCTGGACGACGACGACTGGCAGGCCACCTTCGAGCTGAACCTGATGAGCGCCGTCCGCGCAACGCAGGCAGTGCTGCCCGGCATGCGGGCCCAGAGGAGCGGCTCGATCGTGAACGTCTCCTCGTCCGCAGGCAAACGGCCGTCCGCCACCATGCCCCACTACTCGGTCATGAAGGCCGGGATGCTGTCGTTCTCGCGGCTCGTTGCGGATCTCTACGCCGGTGACGGGATCCGCTGCAACGCGGTCACGCCGGGCCCGACCGCGACGGAGGCCTGGCTCGGCGAAGCGGGGCTCGCCGAGCAGCAGGGTGACCGTGCCGAGGTGCTCGCCAGGGTGGGGGCCGGCAGGCCGCTCGGCCGGTTCGCAGAGCCGGAAGAGGTCGCAGCGGTGATCGTCTTTCTCGCGTCCGCACGAGCCTCCTCGGTGACCGGCGCAGCCTGGTCGCGCGGACGGCGGCACCGTCGCGATCATCATCTGACTGAACGGCTACCGTGGCCCCATGCCCGAACTTGCCGGGAGAGTTGGCGACGGCTTCGCTGCGCGGATCCGCGAGCTGGAGGAGCACGCCCTCTCGCCCCTTGCCGTCCGCTCGTACGAGAGCCGCGGCCGCGAGCGCGACGAGGAGCAGTGCAGCGTGCGCACCCCGTTTCAGCGCGACCGCGACCGGATCCTCCACTCCAAGCCCTTTCGGCGGCTGAAGGGGAAGACCCAGGTCTTCATCGACCCGGCGGGGGACCACTACCGCACGCGCATGACGCACACGCTCGAGACGACGGGGATCGCCCGCGTGGTTGCGCGGGCCCTGCGGCTGAACGAGGACCTGACCGAGGCGATCGGCCTCGGGCACGACACTCGGCCACCCGCCGTTCGGCCATGCCGGCGAGGCGGTGCTCGACGAGCTGCTGCGCGAGAGCGGGCGCGACGGTTTTCGCCACAACGAGCAGTCCGCAAAGATCGCGCGCGCGGCTGAACCTCACGCACGAGGTCGTCGACGGCATCCTCACCCACACCGGCGACCGCGAGCCCGACGACCCTCGAGGGCAAGATCGTGCGCGTCGTCGATCGGGTCGCGTACATCAACCACGACATCGACGACGCCATTCGCTACGGGATCCTCGCCGAGAGCGATCTGCCGCAGACGAGCTCGAGATGCTCGGGCCCGACCGGCGCGAAGCGGATCGACACGCTCGTCCACGATCTCGTCGAGTCCTCGTCTCGCGCGGGTGACATCGTCCAGAGCGACGAGATCGGCGCGGCGATGCTCTCGCTTGCGCAGCTTCATGTTCGAGCGGGTCTACCTGGGCCGAGTCGACGTCGCCCGAGCACGAGCGCGCCCACGCCGCGATCCGCGCCATCTACGCCCAGCTCGACGGGCGCGGCGACTCGCAGGAGGAGATCGTCGAGTTCATCGCGGGGATGACCGACCGGTTCGCACTGCGTACGCTGAGCGCTCGCTAGTGGCGCGCATCAAAGACACCTCGGTCGAGGCTGTGAAGGCGGCCGCCGATTTCGTCGACGTCGTCTCGGAGCGCACGCAGCTGCGCAAGGCGGGCGCGCGCTCGCCGGCCGCTGCCCGTTCCACGAGGAGCGGACGCCCTCGTTCTCTGTCAACGCGGTCGACAAGCTCTATCTACTGCTTCGGCTGCGGCGCAGAAGGGCGACCTCATCACCTTCGTCCGCGAGACGCAGGGGCTCGACTTCGCGGCGCCGATCGAGTGGCTGGCCGAGCGCTTCCGCGATCCCGCTCGAATACGAGGAGAGCTCGCCGGCACAGGACGACGCGACGCAGGCGCCGCGAGCGGATGTTCGCGCTTCTCGACCAGGCGGCGTCCTACTACGAGCGGACGCTGTGGGACTCGCAGGCGGGCGGGATGGCCCGCGACTACCTGAAGGGGCGCGGGCTCGGCGAGGATGTCTGCCGCGAGTTTCGGCTCGGGCTGGCGCTCGGCGGCACGAGCGCTCGCGCGCAAGGCGCTCGCGAAAGGGTTCAGCCACGAAGAGCTTCGCGCGGCCGGGCTGACGCGGCCAGCGCGGGGACGACTACTTCCAGCGCCGGCTGCTCTTCCCGCTCGCCGACGCACGCGGGCGGGTGGTCGGCTTCCAGGCCCGTCGCCTGCACGAGGACGATCCGCTGCCGGCGAAATACGTGAACACGCCGCGAGTCCGAGCTCTTCCACAAGGGCTGGGTCGTCTACGGCCTCGACAACTCACGCGCCGCGATTGCAAAGGAGGACCGCGCCGTGCGTGGTCGAGGGGAACACGGACGTCCTCGCGCTCAGGCAAGCGGGCTTCGAGCCCGTCGTCGCCTGCATGGGAACGGCGTTGACCGAACAGCAGCTCAAGGAGCTCGGCCGGCTGACGAAGCGGCTCTGGCTCGCGTTCGACGGTGACGCAGCCGGCGAGTCCGCGACGCTTGCGCGGCATGGCGCTCGCGGTGCAGCAGGGCTTCGACGTGAAGGTCGTGCCGCTCCCTCCCGGGGTCGACCCGGCGGACGACCCGACGGGCTTCGAGGCGCGTCTCGGTGCGGCCGAGCCGTATCTCGTCTACCGCGTGCGCATCGAGATCGAGCGCGCAGAGGATCGCGAGGGCGCGTTCAGGACCGTGAAGGCGCTGCTCGAGTCGGCACCGGACTCGCCGGAGCGGCAGGACGCCTGGCGCTACGCCAACGACAAGCTCGGCATGACCGTGCAGCTGCGCGCAGGCTCGGCCTCGGCGCGGGCTGCGGCTCCCGCGACCCAGCGCGTGCTCGACGCGAGCGCGAAGCTCGAGCGGAACGCGCTGCGCGGGCGTCCTCGCGCACGACCGGTTGAGACCGCTGCTCGCGGAACTGACCCAGGACCACTTCTACGACCCCGCACACCGCGCGCTCCGGTCCCACATCGTCGACGGCACCCCGCTCGACGCCGACTCGGTCGGCCTCCTTGCGGAGCTCGACGCGCGCGCGGTCGCCGAGGGGATCGACGACGCGACCGGCGAGGAGCTGATCTGGAGGCTGCGCGAGCGCGAGCTTCGTCGCGAGCTCCAGCACTCGGACCCGTCACGCACGAAGGAGTTGCAAGAGTCGCTGCAACGACTGCTGGAGCGAGTCGCGACGCTGTCGTAGTGCTACCTCGTTGCCTCACGCGTCCGCGAGCTCGAGCCGGGGAGACCGTGACCGTCCGGATGGTGCTTCCTGCACACCGGGTGGCCGTGATCCGGATGGGGATGCCACGCCAGCCGCCAGCAGCCCCGAACATGGCAGTTGTGCCTCCGGAGGAAGAGGTACAGCGCCCCGGCGAAAGCCGTGACGAGTGTGATGTCCGCGAGTGGGCCGCTGACGAAGTTGTAGCCGCCCTGCGTCGACCAGTGGAGGATGTGGTGCACCGAGGCCGCGAGGAGCACGCCGCGAGCTTACTCGGGTTCTACGGCTATCCGACGATCGTCGCGCGGGCGCGGGCGGCGCGAACCGCCTGGGTGAGAGTGGAGATGTCGTACGCGCCGTAGTGGCGGCGGCCGTCGACGAAGAAGGTCGGCGTGCCGGAGACATTGCTGAGATCGGCCCCGTCGACGTCTTCGGCGACCCGTGCCGCGCCGGCGTGCCTCTCGAGGTCGTCGGAGAACTGCTCGACGTCGAGGCTGAGCTCGGTGGCGTAGCCCATCAGGTCTTCGGGCGTGAGCGCATCCTGGCGCTCGAGCAAGAGATCGTGCATCGGCCAGAACGCTCCCTGAGCGGAGGCGGCCTCCGACGCCTCGGCGGCGAGGGCCGCGTGTGCATGAACATCGTTGAGCGGAAGGTGCCGCCAGACGTAGCGGACGTCGCCGTGATCGCGGAGAAGCTCCCGGATGACCGGCTCCGCCTGGCCGCAGAAGGGGCACTCGAAGTCGCCGTATTCGACGAGCGTGACGGAGGCGTCCTCCGGGCCGCGGACGTGGTCGCGCTCGGGATCGACGGGCACGGCGAGGTCGACGATCGTCTCCGACGTCCCGATCAAGGCGCGGATCCGCAGCCGTCCCGGGAGCGCTGCAACAACCCGGAAGACCAGCCAGGTGATCACCGATGCACAGAGCGCTGCGGCCAGCACGCCGATCTTCGCCTGGTCGAGCTCCTTCCCGTGAAACGCGAGCCCGGCGATCAGCAGCGACACGGTGAAGCCGATGCCGGCGATCGACCCGCCACCTGTGAGCGCGGCCCAACCGACCGGCGGCCGCAAGCGCCGGCCGCTCAGCCTCGTGACCAGCCACGATCCGCCGACGATCCCGACCGGCTTCCCGATCAGGTAGCCGGCCACGATGCCGAGAGTGATTCGCGATGTGAACGCGTCGGAGAGAACGCTGCCGGTGATGTGGACGCCCGCGTTCACGAGCGCGAACAGCGGCACGATCACGTAGCTCGTCCAGGGGTGGAGCCGCTGCTGTGCGAGCTCGTTCGGCGAGATCGCGGAGGTCAACCCGATCTGCGCCGAACGCGCGAGCTCGGGCGTCGGCTGCTCGCGGAAGCGGCGGAAGAGGTCGGACGCACGCTCGAGGTCGCTGCGCGCCGCGGGCGCCGCGAACGTCAAGAGGCCCATCGCCAGCCCGATCACGATCGGGTCGATGCCCGACTTCGACAGCGCGATCCATGCGGACACGCCGAGCACCACGTAGACCGCGCCTCGGTGGATGCCGAGCGACACGGCGAGCACGACGCCGGCGAAGAGGGCGGCGGCGATCAACAGGGAGGGAACGTGGAGCCCGCTCGCGTAGACGGTCGCGATCACGAGCAGCGCCGTGACGTCGTCGACCACCGAGACGGTGAGCATGAATGCCCGCAGCCGGACCGGGAAGCGCGGCCCGACGAGCGCCAGCATCCCGAGCGCGAACGCCGTGTCCGTCGACATGGCGACGCCCCAACCGTGCGCGGAGTCTTGGCCCGCATTCAGCACGAGGAAGATCGAGACCGGCACGATCATCCCGCCAAGGCCCGCTGCGAGCGGCAGGGCCAGCCGCCGCCGCTCCCGCAGCTCACCCATGTCGAACTCCCGGCGGGCCTCGAGGCCGACCACGAAGAAGAAGAGCGTCATCAGGCCGCTGTTCAGCCAGTACTGCACGTCGTGGGAGAGCCCCCACGGTCCGACCTGGATCGAGATCGTGGTGTGCACGAACCGCTGATAGGAGTCGAGGCCGACGTTCGCCCAGACGAGCGCCGCGACGGTGGCAGCCAGGAGCACTGCCGCGCTGCCGGTCTCAGTGCGCAGGAAGCTGCGGAGCGGCGTCTCGAGGTTCCGCACCCAGGCGGTGCGGCCCGAGAACGGCTGCTCGTGTGGGGCCGGAAGGGTGACGCCGCTTTCGCTCACGGTCGTCCGTTTGTACTGGATCGGGCAGGCTCGGCGGACGTTCGACCTGCACGCGCACGGGCTCTTGTCAGTGGGCGATCTCCCAGATGTGCCCGCCCGGATCGCGGAAGCTTGCGGTCCGGATGCCCCAGGGTCGATCGATCGGGCCGTTCAGAAGCTCGATGCCGCGTTTCTTCAACTCCTCGCACTTCGCGTCGACATCGTCAACGGCGAGCGTGAACTGGAACCGCACGCCGGCGTCAGGAGACGCCACGCGCGCCGGCTCGATCAATCCGGGTGCTTCGCTCGTCTTCAGGAGGTTGATCAACGTCTCGCCGAACGTGAATACCGCGGAGTTGTCGTCCTCGAACACCACTGGCAGTTCGAAGACCACGCCGTAGAATCGCTTTGCCGCGTGCAGGTCCTCGACGAAGAGCGTGATCGCGCCGATCCCTCCCGGCCACGCCGCCCGGTCGCCGGCTTCCTGCTCGGTCGGTTCGCTCATTGCAGCTCTCCTTCTGGTCGATGTTGTCGACGAAAGACTCTCTCGAGCCGTCGAAATCATCGGCGGTTTCACCCGAGGAGGGTGACGCAGAGCGGGCCGAGCTGTGGCCAGACTCGCCTGAAGCAGAGTGCGCTCAAAAATCGTCCCCGGGAGGGAGCAACATGAGCAAGCCGTTCAAAGGCGTCGTCAATGTGGATATTCGCGATTCGGAGCCGGACTGGGCGCCGTTCGAGCCGCCACGGGCACCCGATGGCGCGCCGAACGTGCTGTACATCGTGCTCGACGACGTCGGCTTCTCGGCGCTCAGCTCCTACGGCGGCCCGATCGAGACCCCGAACATCGACCGGATCGTCTCGAACGGTGTCCGTTACACGCAGTTCCACACGACAGCGCTCTGCTCGCCGACCCGTTCGTGCTTCCTGACGGGCCGCAACCACACACGGAACAGCATGGCCTGCATCACCGAGGCGGCGATCGGCTTCCCGAATGCAAGCGGCACGATCCCGCCCGAGAACGGGATGCTTTCGGAGATCCTCGGCGAGCTCGGGTGGAACACCTACATGGTCGGCAAGTGGCACCTGTGCCCGACCGACGAGATGAACCTCGCCGCGACGCGCCGCAACTGGCCGAGCGGCCGCGGTTTCGAGCGCTGGTACGGGTTCCTCGGCGCCGAGACGAACCAGTGGTACCCCGACCTCGTCTACGACAACCATCCCGTCGATCAGCCGAAGACCCCCGAGGAGGGCTACCACCTCACCGATGACCTCACCGACAAGGCGCTCGAGTTCATCCGCGATGCCAAGGCGGTCGCTCCGGACAAGCCGTTCTTCCTCTACTACGCCCCGGGCGCTTGCCACGCACCGCACCATGCCCCGAAGGAGTGGATCGACAAGTTCAAGGGGCAGTTCGACATGGGCTATGAGGCGATCCGCGAGCAGACGCTCGCCAACCAGAAGAAGCTCGGCATCGTGCCTGGCGACACCGAGTTGCCGCCGATCAACCCGATCGGCGACCAGACTCGCACCGGTCCGGACGGAAAGCCGTTCCCGATGCTCGACGTGACGCGTCCCTGGGATTCCCTGAACGACGAGGAAAAGCAGCTCTTCTCCCGCATGGCCGAGGTGTACGCGGGGTTCATGGGGCACGCCGACCACCACATCGGGCGCCTGCTCGACTACCTCGAGGCGAACGACCTGCTCGAGAACACGATGATCGTCGTCGTCTCCGACAACGGTGCGAGTGGCGAGGGCGGGCCCGACGGCTCCGTCAACGAGATGAAGTTCGCCAACGGCGTCCCCGACGACCTGGCCCAGAACCTGGCCATGATCGACGAGCTCGGCGGCACGAAGACGTACAACCATTACCCGAACGGCTGGGCGATGGCGTTCAACACGCCGTTCAAGATGTGGAAGCGGTACGAGTTCAACGGCGGAACGAGTGACCCGTGCATCATCTCGTGGCCGGCGGGGACGAAGGCACGCGGCGAGGTCCGCCATCAGTACCACCACGCGATCGACATCGTCCCGACGATCCTGGACGTTCTCGGCGTCGAGCCGCCGGAGGCGATCAAGGGGCACACGCAGTCGCCTCTCGACGGCGTAAGCATGCGCGGCAGTTTCGACGACGCCTCGGCCGACTCGAAGCGCAAGACCCAGTTCTACGCGATGCTCGGCTCGCGCTCGATCTGGCACGAAGGCTGGAAGGCGGTGACGACCCATCCGACCGTCTCGGGCTGGAGCCATTTCAACGACGACACCTGGGAGCTCTACCACGTCGACGTCGACCGCTCGGAGGTCAACGACCTCGCATCCGAGCAGCCCGACAAGCTCAGGGAGCTCGTGAACATCTGGTTCTCCGAGGCAGGCAGAAACGGTGCGTTCCCGCTCGACGACCGTTCACCGGTCGAGATCCTCGGAACGCCTCGCCCACAGCTGAGTGCTCCGCGCGACCGGTACGTGTACTTCCCGGACACTGCGCCGGTCAGCGAATGGCAGGCCGTCAACACGAGGAACCGCTCGTTCTCGGTCGGCGCGCTCGTCGACATCCCCGCTCCGGGGGCCGAGGGCGTGCTCTTCGCATTTGGGACCCGGTTCGGCGGCCATGCCATGTACGTCAAGGACAACCGTCTCCACTACGTCAACAACTTCGTCGGCGCCGAAGAGCAGATGATCGTCGGCACCGAGGACGTCCCTGCCGGCGAGAACCTCATCCTCTCGGCCTCGTTCGAGAAGGAAGGAATGGAGCCGACAAACGCCTTCGGGACACTGTCCCTCTACCACGGGGACACCAAGGTCGGCGAGGGCAAGCTGAAGACCCAGCTCGGCGCGTATTCGATTGCCGGCTCCGGGATGTTCGTCGGCCGGCACACCGGCGAGCCGGTGACGGACGACTACCCGGGCGACGCGCCATACGCCTTCACCGGCGGGACGATCAACCGGGTCGTGTTCGACGTCAGCGGCGAGCCGTACGTCGACCTCGAGCGGCAGGCCGAGATGTTGATCCGGTCGCAATAGGAGAGACGCGATGAGCGAACAACTCGCTTCCTGGCACGACACCGAGACGCGCAAGGCGATCGTGGATTTCGTCGAGCGGGTGACGACAGAGGGCGGGGCGGACTACGTCCCGCCCTCCGAGCGGATCGCGGTCTACGACAACGACGGCACGCTCTGGTGCGAGAAGCCGATGCCGATCGAGCTCGGCTTCGTCCTTGCGCGCCTGGCGGAGATGGCCGAGGCCGACGAGTCCCTGCGCGAGAAGCAGCCGTGGAAAGCGGCGCGCGAGCGCGACTACGCGTGGCTCAGCGACGTGATCACGAAGCACTACCACGGCGACGACAACGACGTGAAGGTGCTGATGGGCGGCATGATCCAGGCGTTCGCGGGACAGAGCGTCGAGCACTACTCGGGCGCGGCCGAGGCCTTCCTGCGTGGAGGCAAGCATCCGACGCTCGGCCGCGCGTTTCACGAGTGCGGCTACCTGCCGATGATCGAGCTGCTCGGCTATCTCGAGGCGAACGGGTTCACCAACTACATCGCCTCCGGCGGCGATCGCGATTTCATGCGCCCGGTCACCGAGGACATCTACGGGATCCCGTCCGAGCGCGTGATCGGCAGCTCGAACGCGCTCGCCTACGTCGACGACGAGCACGGCGGCACCGTCTCCTACCTGGCGACGCCCGACGTCTTCGACGACGGCCCCACGAAGCCGGTCCGCATCTGGAGCCGCATCGGGAAACGCCCGATCCTCGCCGCCGGCAATTCGAACGGTGACGTCCCGATGCTTCGCTACGCGGGCGGAAAGGATCGCCCGGCGCTCCGGCTGCTCCTGCTGCACGACGATGCGGAGCGCGAGTTCGCCTACACCGCCGGCGCCGAAAGCTCGCTGGAGACGGCGGCCGCGCAGGGCTGGACGGTCGTGAGCATCAAGGACGACTGGGCGAGCGTGTTCAGCTAGCCGCGACCGACGAGGGCGACTCTTCGCTCGACTCCGGCAAAGCATGAGCCCCGTCGTTGAGCTGCCGCCTCCAGCCGACCAGGAGCTCGTGAACGGCGGCCGCGCCGACGATCTCCGTAGCGGGCACCTCGAGCTCCGCGGGATGCAGGATGAAGGCCGGGTCTGCGGGCCGCCGATGCCGCCGTGGAACGAGATCAGCTCCTCGAACGCGCAGCCCGTCTCCATCGACGGCGTCGTAGAAGCTGCCGATCATGATGTCGGCGACGTGGTCGAACCCGTCGGTGCGGAGCAGATGCTGCGCTGCATTCGGCGAGAAGGCGGCCAGCGGGTCGTCGCCTTCCACCATGCCGTCCGCGAGGTAGTGCGTGCCGGCACCGCCGAGTACGAGCGGCCCGTGCTCGGACGAGCGGACGAGCAGCCAGCCGATGTGCGGATGGTTCGCGGAGCGCCGGGAATCAGGTCGGGGTGACGCTCGTCCATCTCCTCGAGCGTCAAGCGGCGGCGCTCCTCCATCAGGTAGACGAGCCCGAGGTTGCCGGATCCCATCACGACGACGTCCTTGTCGGAGACGTCGTTCTTCTCGCGCTTCTTGTCGGGCACCTTGCCCGGTCGCCTCGCCGAGCGCGTTGCCGACCATCGAGCCCTGCTCGTCGCCGCCGGCCATGTCGGCGACCTTGCCGCCCGAAAGCGAGCGCTCGACGAGCTCGTCGAGCCCGTAGCCGTTGCGCTGCTTGAACGTCGCTCCCTGGGTCTGGCCGTGGTCGGAGAGGACGACGAGGGCGTAGGGCCGCGACGCGTAGGCGCGCGCCCTGTCGATCCGGCCGAACTGCTGGTCGAGCTTGCGCAGCGCCTCGAGCGTGTCGGCGCGCTCGAGGCCCGAGTGATGCGCGACCTCGTCGTAGCTCGAGAAGGTCGCGTAGATCGCCGGCCGTCCCTTCATCATGTCCTGCAGCACGCCGTAGACGATGAGGTCGCGGACGAAGACGCAGAGCGCGCCGCGCATCAGCGGGTAGTAGCCGCCGCGGTGACCTCGCGGGCGCACGTCGCGGCGCTTCGCGCGGGTCGACGCCGAGAGCTCGAGCGCGACCTCCCAGAAGGTGAGGACCAGGATCCGCGTCACGTTGAACCCATTCGCGAGGAAGGCCCGGTAGCCCGGGTTCGCCTTCTTCTCGGCGTCCATCCGGCTGACCGTGAGGATCACGTGGTCGGCCTCACCCGAGAGCAGGTTGCCGCGGCTCGCGCCGCCGTCGCGGAGCAGGCCGTGGCCGGCGTGGCGGCGCTCGATCTCGGCGCAGTCGGGCGGCGCGGAGCAGGTCATCGTCGTCGCCGTCTCCTTCTCGACCCAGCGGAACGCCGGGATGTCCTCGTTCGAGCCGAGGAGGATCCCCGCCTGCGAGGCACCGGTCTGCGACGAGAGATCGGTCTCCCACTCGGTCAGCGTGTAGCCGCCCTCGACGAGCCAGCGGGCCATGTTCGGCGCGTTCCCGTCGCGCATCGCGCGCTTCAGGACGGGCAGCGCGAGGCCGTCGATCTCGAGGTAGACGATGCCCGGGGCGTCGGTCTCGATCCGGTCACCCGACCGCCTGGCGATCCGCTGGATCACGCGAAGCGTGTAGGTGTCGTCGTCGTTCGTGCCGAAGATGCACGTCGAGCACGACCGAGACGGCCGACGCCACGAGAGCGACGCCGAGCGCCGACCAGAACGAGTCGATCTCGAGCTATGCCGTCGGTCACCCTGTCTGCTGCCAGCAGCATCAGGGCGTCCACGATCAGGATGAGCAACAGCCCCACGACGAGCATCAGCGGGAGCCGCAACGCAGCGATGAGCGGGGGCAGGACCGCGTTCAGCATCGCGATCACCGCTGCCGCGGCGAGCGCTCCCCAGAAGCCCTTGACGGCGGCGCCCGGGACGATCCAGCATGCGCCAAGGAGCGACAGCGTCGAGAGAACCCATGAGACGAGGAGCCGCAGAGGCCGGATGTGCGGGCGGCCCGGCCCCCAGACCGGCGTTTCTCCATAGGCCGCCGTCGTCATGCGACGCCGTCTGCCGGGTCTCCTGACTCCTCAGGATCCTTGCTCTTGCCCTTGCCTTTCGAGTCCTTCATCTCCTTCGCCTTGACCTTGGCGTCGGCGTAGCTCTGCGAGACGAGCAGCTTGCCGCCCGACCAGCCGAAGATCAGCACCACGAGCACCAGCGCATACCCCAGGTTGACAGCCGTGGTCACGAGCTGCTGGGAGAGCGAGTACGCGGTCGCCGTGTCGGCGCTCGTGTAGTCCTTCAGTGCGACGACGTTGGCAGCCTGCGTGACCCCGACGGCGCCCGGTGTCACCGACGCCATGTTGGCGGCCGAGCTGGAACCGATCACGCTCATCGTCGAGTCGAACGTGACCGGGATCGAGTAGGCCGCGAGGAACACCATGATCACGCCGACCTTCGCGGCGTAGCTGCCGAGCTGGGGCAGGAAGACCCGCGTCGTGAACGCCTTCGGGTCGGTGAGGATCTTCCCGCCTTGCTTCGCCTTCTCCCACATCTTCTTCAGCCAGCGCCAGAAGATCCGCACGACGATCACGAGCAGGAACGCACCACCGACGAGCAGCAGCAGTGCCAGGGGCCCGTGGTCGCGGAACCAGCCGAGATTGACGTCGAACGCCTGCCCGGCCTCGAGGAAGAGGTACAGATAAACGACGCCGCCGACGATCGTGAAGAAGATCTTGTTGACGAGATAGGCGGCGAGGATTCCGGGGAAGGTCGAGCCGGGGATGATCGCGACGAACATCAGCAGCGTCACGAAGGTCCCGATGTTCGCCGGCAGGAAGTTGTTCATCGAGACGCCGACGGCGTAGGCCGTGATGATCGGCCAGAGCTGCACACGGCCCGGGTAGGCGTAGGCAAGGATCCCGTAGTAGGCCAAGCCGTTCAGCGACGTCTGCAGCATCTGCAGCACCCCGCCCAGCACGAGGTACTTCACCGGGACGTCCTTGATCTGCGTCCAGACGTCCTTCAGCCAGCCGATCACATCGACGCCGAGCAGCCGCAACACCACCACGAGCACGAGCAGGCCCCACCAGCCAGCAGCCGATCTTGATCAGCCGGTGTCTCCGCGATGGATCGTGGAACGGCGTCACCGTCGCGACTGCGCTACTCACGGTTGCCTCTCGGCGGAAGTCCGAAGTTGAGCACTGCCTCACGGATCGTATTGAAGATTCGCTCTTCACCGAGCGCGTCGAGCAGACCGCTGCGGCGAGCCATCTGCCGCACGGGCAGCCGCATCTCCACGAGGGCCAGGTCGATGCCGGCCCCGCGAAGCTCCGTGATCAGCTGGGTGAGGGCCTCTGCCCCGGTGATGTCGAGCTGGTCGCCGTTGGCTCCCATGTCGAGGATCACGGCTCGGGGGATGGGGTCGGCCGCGCCGACCAGCTTCTTGATGTGCTCGCGAACGAGCGAGGCGTTGACGTAGAGGAGGGGCGCCTCGAGGCGGAGCACGAGCAGGTCCGGTAGCTCCTCGTAGTCGGGATGGCGTCCGACGTCGCCGAAGGCACCGGGCGCGCCCGGCACCGCACCGAGGACGCTCAAGCGCGGGCGGCTCGCGTCGTACACGACGAGCAGGAGCATCGAGGCGATGCCGATCACGAGACCTGGGAGGACGTCGAGAGTGATGACTCCGATGAGTGTCGCGAGGCCGAGCCAGAACTCGGGTCGCAGCTCGCCGTAGTAGAGGCGGAACTCGTGCACTTTCATGAGATGTGAGACCGCATGGATGATCAGTGCCGCGAGGACCGCTTCGGGCAGGTTCTTGAACAGCGGGGTGAGGAAGAGGATGGTGACCAGGGCGAAGAGCGTCGCGACGAGCGGCGACACCTCCGACCGCGCACCGGCCTCCTCGTTGACGGCGGTCTGGGAGAGGCTGCCGCCGCCCGCAAGCCCGCTGATGAGACCGGATCCGGTGTTGGCGACGCCGAGTGCGATCAGTTCCTGGTTGGGGTCGATGTCATAGCCGTGCTTTTCGGCGAACGTCCGGGCTGCACCGAGTGACTCGCTGTAGATGACGAGGACCATCCCCGCGGCGGCGCCGACCAGCGCCAGCGCATCACCCGCAGCGATGTCCGGGATGCCGACCGAAGGGAGCCCACTCGGGACCGAGCCGACGACTGCGACGCCATGCCGGGAGAGATTGAACACCTCTCCCGCCGCGATGCCGAGGACGAGGGCGATCAGCCCTCCCGGCAGTTGCGGCGCGAAGCGTTCGGCTCCGAACAGCAACGCAAGCGCCGCGGCGCCGACGACGAGCGTCAGGCCGCTCGTGTCTCCGAGATGTCCGAGAAGCTCGACGAACTGCCTGATCGTGTCGCCGCCGCCCTTCTCGATCCCGAACAGCTTGGGCAGCTGGCTGACCGTGACGAAGATCGCGAGACCGAACACGAACCCCTCCATCACCGGCTTCGAGAGGAACTGGGCGATGAATCCCATCCGGAGAAACCCGGCGAGCAGGAAGAGCAGGCCGCAGATCAGGACGAGCCCGGCGGCAAGGGTCGCATACTCGGCCGCGCTCTTCGGCCCGCGGTCGGCGACCCCTGAGGCAACGAGGACCGCGGCGGCCGACGTCCCTGCGACGACGACGTGGCGGCTCGTTCCGAAGATCGCGTAGGCGCCGAGGGTGACGAGCAGCGTGTAGAGACCGGCCTGCGGAGGGAGCCCGGCAAGTCCGGCGTACGCGATCATCTCCGGGACGAGCAGGCCCCAGATCGTTGCCCCGGCGATCACGTCGAAGCGAAGCCAGGTTCGGTCGTACGACGGGAGCCACACGAGGAGCGGCACGTACCGCCGAATGCCGGACGGAGACGGGGCCGCCCACCGACGAGGATCCGTGGGGGTCGGTGGGCCCGGAGGCAGCGTCATGAGCTGCCGAGAATCCCGGACGGGAGATTTGGCGCCATCATCCGATGTGGGCGAGCCAGGCCCGCGCGCCGCGGCGTATGCTTGCCCGCGTGAGGAAGCCGCTGCAGTTCGCAGGGCTCGCAGCCTGCCTCGTCGCCGGGATCGTGCTCGCGACGGCACTCGTCGGCGGCGTCCAGGCCGCGGGTACGACGACTGCGGACGCGACGACCACTGAGACCGCGTCGGTCGAGCCGACGACGGTGTTCAGCACCGAGACCGTCCAGCAGACGACAACCCGGCAGATCATTCTGCCGGCCACGACGACGACCTCGAGCTCGAGCTCGGGCAGCGAAACAGCTGCGTGGGTGTGGGTACTGCTCGCGATCCTCGCGGTCGCACTCATCATCGTGATCGCGATGCTCGCCTTCCGCGGAGGAGGCGGGAGCAGCGCGGTTACGCCCGCCGAGAGGCGGAGGCGGCTCGACGGCGCGGTCGCCAGTTGGACGATGCAAGGCTGGGCGCTCGAGAGCCAGACCGCCGACTCGGCCGTCCTGCAGCGGGCGAGCGAGCGGATGCTCATCAGCGTCGACCCGTCCGGGCACGTGTCCACACAGCCGTACTCCGCCGGACCGCCCACCTAGAGGCTTGATGTGAAATGCACGCGCCCTCGCGGCTGGTGGCCCCGACACGGCGCATCTCGCCCGGGTCGGGCTTGAACGTAGACACCGCTATGCCCGGCGCCCGACCCGAACGACCTGCTTGGTCTGGGCCATCCCCGCAAGCACGCAATTCCACATCAAGCCTCTAGACCGTCAACTGGCCGTCGCTGATCTGCCACGTGCTGGTCTCCGTGCGTTGCCGCGACGGGATCGTTCGTGGCGATGAGGCTGGTGACCCCTTCGGATCGTGCTGTTTGGAGGACTGCCCAGACGCGGTCGGCCGAGGCTGTGTCCTGATGCGAGGTTGGTTCGTCCGCGAGGAGGAGCGTGGGCCGGCCGGCAATCGCGCGCGCCAGCGCGGCGCGTTGTTGCTGGCCGATCGAGGTTTCCCGTGGGAGGCGTTCCGCGTGCTCGTCGAGACCGAGCTCCGCGAGCAGACGTGGAGTCACCGAGGGGACGGGGATGCGTGCCAGCCGGAACGGAAGTTCGACGTTCTCGCGCAGGGTGAGTTCTGGGAGCAGTCCGAACCGTTGCGGGAGGTAGGCGACGGTGTGCCAGCTGGGCGTGCGCTCGAGCGCCGTGCCGTCGACGACGATCTTTCCGTCGTCCGGCTGCAGCCAGCCGCCGATCATCATCAGCAGGGTCGATTTCCCCGAGCCGGATCGTCCGAGGAGGATCCCGGTCTGGCCCGACTCGAGCGAGAAGGAGACCGCCTCGACCACGCTGGTCGCGCCGTATGCCTTGGTCAGCCGGTCGACGGCGAGACCCGGCTTCCCGGTCGGGTGGGCCGGGTTCGGCTGGGTGGCTGCCCGGGGAGTGACGACGCTGCGATCGAGGTCGATCGTCGTGTCGGCGGCCGCGACAACGGCCTGATCGTGGGTTGCGGCGATGACGGTCTTGCCGTTCTCCGTGGCAGTTCGGATCGCTGCCAGAACGAGATCGGCAGTGTCGTGATCGAGTTCCGCCGTCGGCTCGTCGATGAGCACGATCGGCGTGGGGCGGGAGAGCGCGATTCCGAGGCCGGCTCGTGCTTGCTCGCCTCCCGAGAGCAGGCTCGCCCGCCGGTCGAGCTTCCCTGACAGCCCGAGCCCTTCGAGAATGCGGAGATCGGTGGGGTCGGAGAGATGCTGACGGAGCGTCAGATGGGGAACGAGGTTGTCCGAAGGCCGCTGTGCGACGTACGTCACCCGCTCGCGCCAGAAAGCGCGCAGTGCTCGACCGTGAAGGGTCGTCGGGTCGCGTTCCGCGACGGTCAGCGTGCCGTGGTCGGCCACGTCGAGGCCGGCGAGCAGCCGCAGGAGCGTCGACTTTCCGCAACCGGAGGGCCCGACGAGGGCCGCGAGGGTACCGGCTGCCACCGAGACGTCGATGCTGTGCAGAGCTTCGATGGAGCCGGTGCGCGAGAGGTACGTCTTGCCGACGTCGCGGCAGATGACGACAGGCTCAGGCAACGCGAAGCTCCCGGGCGACGTCGCCGCGGCCGGCCACGAGCGAGGCGGCTGCGCCGAGGAGCGCCGCGACCGCGGTTGCGGCGACCAGCGTGACGATCAGCTGGCTCCAGGGGATGACGAGCGCCAGGGACGGCGACCATTGCGCGAGCGGATCGACGTGGGTCACGAGCGCGCGCGCAGTCAGCCCGGCGGCAAGCACACCGACACAGAGGGCCGTTGCGGTGATGACCGCGGCCTCGAGCGCGAGCGCGGCGGCGTCGCCGGCGCGGCCAAGGCCCATCCGCCGCGCGAGTGCCGAGGCGATCAGCTGCTCGCGCTGGCGCGCCTGCAGATAGAGCAGCACTGCCGCGAGTGCCAGCACGGCGGCTGCAATCCCGATCCAGTCGAAGAAGCCGTAGGTGCGCGTCGCCGCGTCGACGGACGGAATCGCGAGCAGATCGTCAATGGTGGTGACAAAGACCGGATAGAGCTTGGAGACCGCGAGCGCCCGCTTGATCGTCGCCGGATCGCCTTTCGCCCAGATCGCGCCCGTCGCATTCGGGAGCGGATCGGTGAGACCGGCGCGCCTCGCGGCCCGGTCCAGCGCCGGCCGGGCGACGACCATCGACTGCATCCCCGCCGTCGAGCCGGGAAACGCCCGCACCCGGCCGACAATCGTGACCGGGACCCGCTTGCCCTGAACCCAGACCGCGGCAAGGTTCGGCAGGTCGCCGACGGCGACGATCGGCAACGCCTTGGTCGAAGACGCACTGGCAAGCTCGGACAACTGTGTTCGAGCGTCGTCGTTGGCAAGCGCGCGAGCGACTGCGCGCGGGTCGCCCGCGATCATCGTCACCGGGGCTCCGTTCTCCGCGAGGCGAACGTCATTGGCGTCGATCGCGACGATCGCTGCCGGGAACGTAAACGGCCGGAGGATCCTGACGCTGGGATCGACGACGCCCTGAACGTCGCCGCCGTTGGCGATGAACGCCTTCTCGGCGACCCCGGCCCGCAGCGTCGCCGAGAGTGTTTTCGCATACGCGAAGGCGCTGAACGACGCCGCTGCCATCACGACCGCCGCGACGAGCAATCCGCCCGCGGCCGCAAGACGGCGAAGAGCCAAGAACACAGCCGATGGCGCTCCGCCCCCGCGGCGTCCGATCACGCGTCGCTCCGCTCGCGCGACGAGGCCTGCGAGCCCGGCCGCCGCAAGCACGGGGACGAAGAAGACAGCCAGGCGCGGATGCGTGCCGCCGGCCGTGTCACGTGCCAGGCCGCCGCCTGTGAGGACATCGACGAGCAGTGCGGTCGCCGCGGCAAGCGGCAGCAACTCCCACGGCAGCCAGCCCGCGATCCGTCGACCGCGGCGCACGCCGGTGCGACGCGGATAGGCGACCGCGGCGCCCGCTCCGACTGCTGCGACTGAAGCGGCGGCGGCGAGTGCCGCATGCCACAACGCCGACGAAACGGTTCCGCCGTCGATCGTTCCCGTCGGCGCGAACTCACGTAGCGCAAGCAGCGCGGTAATCACGCCGACGGATGCACCGGTAAGCGTTGGCAAGAACGCTTCGACTGCGACCCGCGTCCCGAACACGAGTGCGGCTTCACCTCTCATGTAGAGAAACCGCGTTTCGCCACTCCGACGCCGGACCAGGAAGACACCCGCACCGGCCGCTGCAGTCAGGGCAATGAGGATCGCGCAGCCTGCGAGCAGCGAGATCGTCGGCCCGATGGACGCGACGTTGTTCTGTGCGATCGTCAACGCGCTGCCAAGCGACGAGCTCGACGTGCAACTGGGCCGACAGCCGATCGCACGGCTCAACGCGGAGCCGCGATCGGCGAGGGCGGCCTGGATCGCCAGAAACCGACGCTGCAGCTCCTTTGCCTGCGCCAAGGAGAGCCTCGTCGGATCGACTGCGAACTCGTACCGGCGTTGGACGACCGGCGATAGTGCTGTGGCGAACTGAAGGAATGCCCGCCTCGGCATGAGGACGAACGACGGTCGTAACGGTAGATCCGGGTTCCGTGGACGAATGTCCTGGATGAAGTTCTGCCAGTACGGGTTCCCGAGATCCTGATCGAGCGAGCGGTAGATCCCGGCAACCCGCAGCGCCACCACCCGCGGGTGAGCACCCGGAAGCTGCGACTGCGTCAGCCGCAAGACCCCGCCCGGCCGAAGCTGTGTGGCATTCGCCGTCGCGCTCGAGATCCACACGCCCTCGCCGCGACCGGGAGTCAGTCGCTGGACATGCTTCAGCGCATCCGTGCGCGACATGGGAGCGACTTCGAGCCCCGATTCAGTGGGGCTCACGACGATCGCGCTCGACTGGTCGGTCACCACTGGTGCTGTGAGCCGCGGCAACACACTCGGCAAGCCGGCCACCGTGGCAGGAACCGCGCTGCCCGCACGGACGGACGTTCGAATCTCGAGCCCCGCCGCCAACGGGCTCATCGCCACGAGCTGCCCCTTCAACGACTCACTCTCGACGCCCGCACGAACCACCGGCGCCGACGTGGCCGCCAACGCGACCAGGAACGAGGCAGCCATCACTGACACCAACGCCGCCGGGTGCCGCGCGAGCGCCCACGGCGCCTTGACCCACAACACCCGCATCGGTCAACCGTAATCGACTCGTCGGTCCCTGCCTCGCTCCGTTCGCCGGCACCGCGTGATCGAGGGCAGTCTGGCGTCAGGCGTTCGTCAGTGTCCGGAGCATCGACTCGAGACGCTCGAGCCGGGCGGTGATCTCGTCGAAACGGGCATCTTCGCGCTCCTGTGCTCGCACGTCCTCTGCTGTGTCGGCGCTCGCACGTGATCGCTCAGCGCGTTGGACGAAGGTCGAGGTCACTGCGGCGGTCACGATCGAGAGCAGTGCGATCCCTTCGATCATCACGACGGCCGCAACGATCCGTCCGGCTACGTCGTGCGGCGTCACGTCTCCATAGCCGACGGTCGTCACCGTTTGCAGCGCCCACCAGACTCCAAGCCCAAAGCTGTCGAATTCGCGGTGGTCGAGGAGCGACACCGCAAAGCCGCTCACCGCGACGAGGATTACGGTCGCCGAGACGATCACGCCAACGGCGCCGCGCACCGACACCGGCTCATTCAGGAACCGTGACATCCGACGCTCGAAGAAGTTCATGCGCACGCTTCAGCGAATGTAGGTCAGAGCTCGGACAGTGCGGACGCTGCTTCTTGTCCGCATCGTTTCGATCTGACATGGTTGGAAGCGTGGGTTGCATCTTCGCGCTGATCGCTGTGCTCTCGCCGCGGTTTGCCGTGTTCCTGTTGTGGGTGTTCACCAACTACGTCGACCGTGCGTTCAACGGCTGGTTCCTTCCGCTCGTCGGCCTCCTCTTCGCACCGTGGACGACGCTCATGTACGTCTTGGTGTACGCACCGGCGGGCCCGATCCACGTCGCAGGCTGGATCCTCGTCGGCCTCGGTGTCGTCTTGGACCTCAGCTCGTGGGCGCAGGGGGCCGCAAACCGAAGGGCGATGCCCACGTACGGCAGCTGACGAGCTTGGCCGTTTCCCAATCCGTAAGCTGGCCGGCATGAGACGCGTACTGCTGTCGGCGTTCGCGCTGTTCGCCATCCTCGCCGCGCCCGCGCCCGCTGCCGTCGGTCCGTCGCCCGGCTCCCCGGGGCTCGGCGACCGCCTGTTCCCCGAGCTCGGGAACGGCGGCTATGACGCCCTGCACTACGACGTCGACCTGCGCTATGCGACGTCGGTGCCGACGCAACCGATCGACGGCACGGTGACGATGGTCGCGCGGGCGACGCAGGCGCTCTCCCGCTTCGACCTCGACTTCGCGGGCGCGAGCGTCGGCGCAGTCGCGGTGAACGGGCAGCAAGTGTCGTTCGGGCGCGTCGACGGGGAGCTCGTGATCACGCCTCGGGTGCCTATCCGCAACGGCGACACGTTCCTCGTGACGGTCTCGCACTACGTCGCGGTGCCGACCGCGCCGGACAACAACGACTTCTCGACGGAGGCGTTCTTCTACACGCCGGACGGCTCGGCGACGGCAGGGCAGCCGAACTTCGCCAACTACTTCCTACCGTGCAACGACCATCCGAGCGACAAGGCGACGTTCGATTTCCGCTTCGACGTCCCGGCCGGCGAGACGGCCGTGGCCAACGGCGTGCTGGCGGCGAAGTCGACCTTCTTTGGCCGCACGCACTGGGTGTACGTCCAGCGCCAGCCGATGGCCACCGAGCTCGTCCAGCTCGCTGTCGGCAACTACGACGTCACGCCGGACGGGGTGCAGTCGGGCGTGCAGGTGCGCGACGTCACCGCGAAGCCGATCACGGCGCGCATCCTGCCGGACCTGCAGCCCTTCACCGGGCCGCAGCTCGCCTGGCTCCAGGCGCGCGTCGGCCCCTACCCGTTCGATCTGTACGGCTCGCTCGTCGTCCAGGCCGACCTCGGCTTCGCGCTGGAGACCCAGACGCTCGAGTTGATCGACACGTCGTGGTTCGACGACTTCGACCAAGGCGTGTGGGAGCCGACTGAGCTGCACGAGATGACGCACATGTGGTTCGGCGACTCGGTGTCGCCGAAAACATGGAGCGACCTGTGGCTCAACGAGGGCCACGCGAGCTGGTACGAGTTCCTCTACGCGGAGGAGAAGGGCGAGCTCGCGGACGACACCGAGGACTACCCCGACCCCACCGGCTACGCCACACTCGACGAGCTGATGAAGGCCGTCTACGCGCACGGCGACCAGTGGCGCGACGAGAGCGGGCCGGTCGCGGCGCCGTCGAGCGCCGACACGCTGTTCGACCTGCAGCGCTACCACGGCGGTGCGCTCGTGCTCTACGCGCTGCGCCAGGTCGTCGGCGCGGAGACGTTCCAGCGGATCGAGCGGGCCTGGGTCCAGCGCTATCAGGGCCGGTCGGCGTCCACCGACGACTTCATCGCGCTCGCCTCGCAGGTCTCCGGCCGCAACCTGACCGGGTTCCTGCGCGACTGGCTGTACGGGACCAAGACGCCGCCGATGCCCGGCCATCCGGACTGGAAGGTCGACGAGGACGCAGGGATCCAGCCGCTCGCGCGGATCGTCCGCGGCCGCCGCTAGAAGGTGCGCTGAGTCCTAGCTCGACGCGATCTCTGCGAGCCAATGACCGCGGGTAGTAGCTCCCCGGGTTGGACTCGAAGCCGCCCGCAAACGGCCATATTCCTGATCGCGGTCTTGAACTCGATGCTGCAATCTGCGAGGGTGCGAGCCGCGCGCTGCGCTCCACCTCTTTGGGTCGCGGGGTCTAACAGGTTGGGGTCGCCTGCCGCCGCCCCTCGATTGGAAGGGGTTGGCCCATGAAACGCTTGTTCCTGCTTGTTGTGGCTGCGCTTGCGTTGCTCGTCCCCGCCGAGGGGCTGGCTGCGAGCGGCCCTCAGGCCGTGACGTTCGGGTGTCTAGGGTTTCGTCAGTTCTTCAACGTGCCCCCTGGCGTGACGCAGATCACCGTCCATGCCGAAGGCTCCGCCGGCGCCACGCTGTCCTCCGGGTGGATGCGCGGGTCTCCGGGTAACGGCGGGTCGCTCGATGGATCCTTGACGGTCGTCCCGGGCCATACGCTGGCGGTCGACGTTGCGTGCCAGAACGGCTACGGCTACGCGGATGGCGGGACTGCCGGCGCCAGCGACGGTGGAGGGTACGACGGCACCAACGGCGGTGGTGCGACTGGAATCGTCGACACCGATGCGGGCACATTGATGCTGGTCGCCGCTGGCGGCGGTGGTGGCGGTGGTTTCGGGGCCTTTAGTGTCGATGCAGGCGGCAGCGGCGGCGACGCAGGCAGCGGCGGCAGCGGCGGCTCCGGTCCTGGGTCTGGTTCTGGTGGCGGCGGCGGAGTCGCTGCTGGCGCGGCGGGCGGCAACGGCGGCGCCTCCGCTACGGGAGCCCTCGCCGGTAGTGGCGGTGGCGGCGGCGGCGGCTATCCCAACGGCGGTAGCGGCGGGCAAGGCGGCATCCTTGGCGCTGGTGGCGGTGGCGGTGGCGGTGGCGGTCTGAGCTACTCGAATCCGGCCGTCACCTCCGGCGTGAGCAACAACGTCGCAGGCTCGGCGACGGATGGGACGCTGACCTTCTCGTACAGCGGGCCCGCGGTCACGCCGCAGGTGTTTGGGTGCACAGGAGGTTCGACGACCTACGTCGTGCCCGACGGGGTCAGCGGGTTGCTGGTCACGGCGATCGGGGCGGCCGGCGCCAACTCGGCCAGTGGCAGCGCAGCCCACGTGAGTCGCAAGGTCGCGGTCACGCCGGGTGAGGCCCTGAACGTCGGGGTCGGCTGCCAGGGCAAAGCGGGGCAGGAGGCCGACTTCGCGGGCACGATGGCCCCGGGTGGGGCAGGCGGCTACGGCTACACCAGCGGCGGGTCCGGCGGCAACACCAACAAACCTGCCCTGCTTTCCGGACCCCCTGGCGGCTGCGGCGGCAGCGGATCGACGGGCATCGGCAGGGCGGACATAACGCTACTTGATGCAGCCGGCGGCGGCGGCTGCGGTGGCGACGGCCAGTATGGGACCCGAGGTGCTGGCGGCGATGCGGACTCCGACAACGCCACCGGCGGCACCGGTCTGGGGAGCGGCGGCGGCGGCGGGCTCGGCGCCAGTGGCACCGCCGACGGCGCCGGTGGTTCCGGTGCCAGCGAGGGAACCGTTGCGGGCGGCGGGGGCGGCGGCGGCGCTGGCTATCCCCACGGAGGCGGCGGCGGCAGCGCAGGCGGTATCGGCGGCGGAGGAGGAGGCGGCGGAGGCGGCGGCCGTTCGTACGTTGCCGGACCCGGGGTAACCGACATTCCCCCGTTCGAGTTCCGCCCTGCCAGCGACGATGCCCTACTGGTGATCACGCCGCTGTTCGGGTCGCCAGCCCCGACCGTCAGCACGACCGCGACGGCATCGTTCATCCGGACTTTCGCTTGGGGCATCGACAAGAGCGTCGATACGGCCAAGCAAACGATCGGCCCCGGCGGCGCGGCGACCTTCAACTACGGCGTGCGGGTGACACACGACGCAGGTACCGACAGCGACTGGCAGACCACCGGCACGATCGCCGTGAGCAACCCCCGCTCCTCCGACGTATCGGGCGTCACGCTCACCCAGACCACCAACAACGGCGGGATCTGCACCGTGACCGACGGCACCAACCTGACCGTCCCGGCGGGGGGCTCGATCACACGGTCCTACAGCTGCACCTACGCAGCCGCGCCCAGTCCACAAAGCGGCACCGCCACGGCCACAGCGAGCTGGGCAGACGCCGGCTCGCCGGACACGAGCGCCACCGGGATCGCCTCGCTCGACTTCGCCGGCGTCCAGCCGGCCCTCAAAGATGGCAGCGCGACGGTCACCGACAGCCTCAACGGCATGCTCGGCACCGTGTCGTCCAGCGACCCCAGCCCGTCTACCTTCGCCTACGCAGACTCCTTCCCGGGTCAGCCGGGCACTTGCACCGACTACTCCAACACCGCCACCTACACGACCGCTGACACCGCCATCACTGGCTCTGCCACCCAGAAGGTGACGGTCTGCAAGAAATCCCAGATCACCGCGACCGGCGTGCCGATACACGCGATCGAGGGCGCGTCCTTCAGCGCAACAGCCGCGACCTTCACCAGCGACGCCGCTGCCCCAGTTGTGGAAACCACCTTCAGCGCCACGATCGACTGGGGCGATGGGACCCCGGTGGGCCCCGGCACGATCACGGCCAAGCCCGACGGCAGCTTCGCCGTCAACGGCAGCCACATCTATCTCGAGGAGAGCAGCGACCCGATCACGGTGACCGTTGCCGACAGCCAAGGCAGCCAGGTCACCGCCACGGGTACAGCGAATGTGGCCGACGCGGCCCTGGAGGCGACGGGCAAGAGCATCCTCTCCGCCTCGGGGACCCCCTTTAGCGGCGTTGTCGCCACCTTCACCGACGCAGACCCCAACGGCACGGTGAGCGACTACAGCGCCACCATCAACTGGGGCGACGGTACGGAGCCCTCAGCCGGGACCGTCAGCTCCGGCAGCGGCGGCCAGTTCGTCGTGAGCGGTAGCCACACCTACGCCGCCCTTGGCCCGCACACGGTCGCGGTAACCATCGCCGACGTTGGTGGAAGCACGGCAGCGGCGACGACGTCGATCCTCACGTTCGCCTTCCTGGCCCAGGGCAGCTTCGCCCTCGGCGACACGACCGTCGCCGATGCCAGCCCCGGCGCAATGCTGACGTGGTGGGGCGCACAATGGGCGAAACAGAACTCCCTCTCGCACGGGGCCGCCCCGGCTGCGTTCAAGGGCTTCATCGCTTCTCTCAGCACGACACCGCCCGCCTGCGGCGCGACCTGGACCACCGGACCCGGCAACAGCCCCCAACCCCCCAACAACGTCCCCACCTACATGGCCGTCATCGTGACAGGCACCGTCACCAAATCGGGGAGCACCATCCGCGGCGACAACGTGCACATCGTGATCGTCAAGACCAATGCCGGCTACGGCTCCGACCCCGGCAACCCCGGAATCGGCACTATCGTCGGCGAACTCTGCTAGCTGTCGAAGATGTCGAAAACGCTCTGCCGCGACGAAGGTGGGCTCGGTGCCGCCGAGCACGCGCTCCTGGTCGTGCGTGCGAGTTCGAGTCACTCGACGCAACTCGATCCCTGCTCGATCGTCGCATCCTGACCAGACCGGTGAACAACGGGAGCGACCTAAACCCGCAAAGTGGGAGCGATGGGGAGGGCCCCGCGAGCCGATCTGGGGCTATCCGTCGAGTTCGTCGTTTTGGGAACGGCACCTTCCCCCGGACGAGGCCGCAGCCCCGCAACGGGAAAGAAACCGTCGGGCTTTGTTCAACTATCAGTGCGGAGCGAGTGCGAGTGCATGGACGATCGTCGTCAACTCACGCACCTGTCTCTCGAGGTCCTTCGTGCGAGCATCGAGAGACGACAAAGCTGCGCGCGTTCCGGTTGTGGACAGAATCGGCTGCGCATCGCCTCGGATCTCAGCCCTCGAATCGCGAACGCGTTCGTTGAGCGCCTCGGTCACGCTTTCCACAACTACTTCCCTCTCGCCGACGTAATCGATGGTCCCGTTGTGATTCGCGGCCCCGGGCGTCCCAGTCTCCCGGCGAGATCCGCGAGCACCGAGAAAACGAACGAGCCGCGAATCCAGATACGGGCGCAACCAACTTGCGCGCCAGTTGCGGGAGGCCACTAGCTCTCACTTCGTCCGCGGTGCGTAAATCGCGCTTCGCGGCCCGCGCTCATGACCTTAGCTCCCCGGGTTGGACTCGAACCAACAACCCTCTGATTAACAGTCAGATGCTCTGCCAATTGAGCTACCGGGGACCGGCCGTTCGGCGCCGCATTGTAGCTACGGTCCCGCGCGATGCTGGCCCTGCTCGCCCACGCTGCGCCGATCTCCTACAAGTTCCCGCTCCCGATCTGGATCTACGTCCTCGCGGGCGGCGCCGCGGTGCTGCTGTCGGCTCCGGCGGCGGCGTTCGCCGTCTCTGCCGGGCCGGTTCACGAGCGGCGCGGGCGCAATCTGTATCCGTTCGTGCTGCGTCTCCGGCTCGGCGTCGTCGCGACCGTGGTGCTCTCGCTGCTCTTGCTCGTCGGTCTCGTCGGGGGGCTCTTCGCGACGAGCGCGCAGGCCGACGAGTTCTTCGAGAACCCGATCACCGTCCTCACCTGGGTCGACTTCTGGGTCGGGCTCGGGATCGCCTCGTGGGTGATCGGCGACCTGTGGGAGCACGTCTCGCCGTTGAACGTGGCGGCGCGCGGGCTCGATCGGGCGCTCGCGCGGCGCGGTGTGCAGCCACTCGCGTACCCGCAGCGGCTCGGGCAGTGGCCGGCCGTGGCCTTGCTGCTCGTCTGGTCGTGGATGGAGCTGATCTGGTCGAACGCCAAGGAGCCGCGCACGCTCGCCTTGCTCCTCATCGCCTACATGATCGCAACGCTCGTCGGCTGTGCGCTGTACGGCGCCGAGACGTGGCTCGGCAACGTCGAGCTCTTCTCGGTTTTCGCCCGCACCCTGTCGCGCTTCTCACCGCTCGAGTTGCGCCCCTTCGTGCCGGAGGAATGGGCGTCGGCATCGCCCGAGGAGCGCACGGCCCGCCTGCGCCTCTACGGCGCAGGGTTGCGCACGGACCCGTCGCTGCCGGTGGGCGGCGCGGCCTTCGTGCTCACGACGCTTGCGACCGTCGTCTACGACGGCTGGTCGCAGACGGATCGCTTCGGCTCGTTCCAGCAGTGGTTCTGGGAACGCTGGTCGTTTCTCGCGACGCACGTCTCGGTGCTGCAGACGCTTTCCATGCTGGCTGTCGTCGCCATCTTCGTGGCGGCGTACCTGTTGGTCACGCGCCGGGAGGCCGTGATGTTCGCGCCGACCCTGATCCCGATCGCGGCCGTGTACTTCACCGCGCACTACTTCGCGTACCTGCTGATCGCGGGCCAGGCGACGCTCGGCGTCATCATCGACCCGTTCGGCCTCTCGTGGAACCCCCTCGGGTGGGGCGAGTACGCGCTCTCGAAGGGGGTCGCCCCGGCCGGCGCGGTGTGGGCGATCCAGGTCATCCTGATCGTCTGGGGACACGTCGCTGCCGTGTTCGCCGCGCATCGCCTGGCGCTGCGCGATTCGACCCGCGGGCAGGCGCTCGTCGCCCAGGCACCCCTTGTCGGACTGATGGTGCTCTACACCGTGGCCGGGCTGTGGGTGCTCGCGCAGCAGATCAAGGTTTGACCGTCACCGGGACGTCGACCTGGTGCTGGGGCGACCCGTCGGCGGCGGACGGTGCGAACGCGGAGACCGTTGCCGGGCCGGCCGACGGCGCGTGCAGGGTCGTCGCGAACGTTCCGCGCGCGGGGGCACCCTCCGATGCGGTCACCGTCTGCTTGTCGAGCACCTTGCCGTCGCGGACGAGCTCCACGACGAGCGTCGCCTCGAACACGGTTGCGCTTCCCGTCACCGGAAATACCAGTGGGACGACGGCGCCGGCCGCGGGCGACTCGACAAGGATCGTCGGCAGATAGGTCGCGAAGTCGGCGCGCGTCAGGCCGGTTCGTCCTGCAACGTCGACGCGCTGGATCGATGGGAAGACCGTGAGCGTGTAGACGATCTCGGCGGCCTCGTCCGACGAAGCCTGGTCGAGCCCGACCTGGGCGGTCCCGGCCGAGATCGTCACCGGAGCGGGATGGCCGAGTGCGTCGAGCGCCGCGGCCGCGACCGCGGTCGTGTACGGGACGCGTGCCACCTCCGTCCGCAGCACCCCGTCCTGCACCCTGTACAGCGTGAGGGTGGTCGGGGCATGGGCCGCCTGATGGCGGACGGTCGTCGTGCTCTCGGCCACGGTGGTCTGGGTCGAGCTCGACCCGCATCCCGCCGTCAGCAGACCCGCGAGCAGCGGTAGCAGCAGGCTCTTTGCCATGTTCAAGCAGTCTGTCAGCACGGGTCGCCGCCAGAGGCCTATTCTGTTGGTATGAGCCTGATCGGGGTCATCCTGCTCGCCGCTGCCATCGTCCTGCTCGCCGCGATGGAATGGCCGCGCATTGCCCGTCTGCTCGGGATCGACAAGAAGGTGCGGCGCGAGCGCAAGCTCCGCAAGTCGCATCTGCGCGTTGTGAAGGCGGAGGACGAGGATTTCGCGAAGGCTGTGGAGCGCGACCTCGCGGCGCTGCCGACGATCGACGACCGCGACTAGCGAACGCGCACGGTCGCCCGCAGCGTGGCGGTGTTCGGGAGGATCGGCGGGACGTCCTCCATGTTCTTCGTCTCCTGGTAGTCGGCGACCTTCAGGACGAGCGCGTGCCTGCCGGGACGCGCCGTGATCCTGATCGTCCCGCCTTGCCATGTGATGGTCGTCGGCCTTCCGTCGAGGGTCGCGACGATCGACTTGGGATCAACGCCGGAGCCGGCGTCCGTCGCCGCGACCACGATGCCGCCCCGCGCGGAGAGGACCTTCAGCTTCGGCGGCGTCACGTCGTTCATCCAGAAACGGAAGGTGAACGGCCCGGCGCCGGCGGCCGACCGGGTGTCGAACACGATGTCGTACAGGCCCGGCGCCGGAAGGACGACGCCTGCGACCGGCACTGTCGAGCCAAAGGCCGTGCGATAGGGGTTGAGATCCTGCGGGAGGCCCGTGTACCCGGCCAGGTGATCCTCGTCCCCCGCGAAAGTGACGTGGGGGACGGCGTGCCCCGAGAGAACGACGGCGCCGAAGTTCGCAGGCTTCCCGGTGACGCGCACGCGGTAGGCGCGCTCGGGGCCGGCGTAGGTCACGTCACCGCCGGTCGGATAGCGGTACACCGAGACGAGCGACGGGCCGCCCTTGGTCGTGCCGTGGTATGTCCCGGCCCGCGTGAGCGCGATGTGGGCCTCGTGACCCAGTTGTGGTGAGCTGACCGTGAACCAGAACGGGATGCGTCGCACATCGGCGCCGCGCGTCAGCACCACGAAACCGGTCACGTCGCCTGTCGCTGCCGCCGCGGTTTGAGCCGTGACCGGCAGTGGGCCGGGCACCGTGACGGTCGGCGGCACCGAGACGGTGCCGGCGCCGGTCTGAACGAGCGTCGTTGCGGCCCAGTCGCCAGCGCCGCCGCCCGCATCCGTGAGCGTGACCGTCTGGGTCGCGGTCCCGGTCGGCGGCAGGCGCCCGAACGAGAGGCCGGTGGGGGAGGCGAAGATCAGCGGCACGTCGGCGCGCGGAAGGTCGATGACGCCGCCGCCCTCACGGCTCGCGAACGCCTCGGAGCCGCTCTCCGTCCGTGCGGGGTCGCCGGTTTGCTCGAGTGCCGATTTGACCTGCGCGACCGTCCAGTCGGGATGGCGCTCTTTCAGAAGCGCAGCCGCCCCGGCGACGTGCGGCGAGGCCATGCTCGTCCCGCTCAGCAGGCCGAAGGTTCCCTCGCGCGCCGGGAGCGACGAGAGAATCGAGACGCCCGGCGCCGCCACGTCCGGCTTCATCCCGAGCGAGACCGGTGTCGGCCCCGCCGACGAGAAGCTCGCGATCACGTTGTGCGAGTCGACGGCCGCGACGGTGATCGCGTCGGGGGCGCTCCCGGGCGAGGAAACCGAGCCGTAGCCGAAGTCCGAGAAGTCGTTGCCCGCCGCGACCACCGGAACGACCCCCGCCGCCGCGGCCGCCTCGATCGCATGCACGACGAGATCGCGCGAGGGCTCGACCTCGGGCTCACCGAGCGAGAGATTGATCACGTTCATCCCGTCGGACACCGCCGATTCGATCGCCGCGGCGATCTCGGCGCTGTTGCCGTCGAGCCCAACCCCGGGCGTCGGGACCGTGAGCGCCTTGTAGTTGCCGAGCCACGCGTTCGGCGCGACTCCGGAGATCGCGGTGCCCTGCACCGTCACGCCGTGGTCGCCGGCCGCGATACCTGCGACGTGCGTCGCGTGGAACGACTGCGTCGGGTCGAACGGAGTGTTCGCGTACTTCCAGGTGTTCGACGCGGGCGAGAACGTCCGCTGGACGATCACCTTCGGCGTGGTCGCGTTCGTCTGCCCCTTCGGGAAGCCGGGTGGGTACTGAAAGCCGCTCGGATCGAAGTACGGATTCGAGGCGTCGAGGCCGTCGTCGATGATCCCGATCTTCATCCCGTTCCCGGCGGTCGCGAACGTCGGCCCCCAGAGCTTGTCGGCGCCGATCTGCTCCGGGCCGCCGGCCTCGCGCAGCGTGTGGTAGCGAACGTTCGGCCACACCGCTGCGACGCCCGGGACATGCGCGAGCCGCGACAGCTCGGAGCGAGGGACGACGACGGCGAACCCGTTCGCGACCAGGTGATAGCGCCACCGCACGTGCGCGAGGGGGACGTCCGACTGCACGCGCTGGATCAGCACCGACTGCGCAGCCTCCATCTGCCGTGCATATGTGGCATGCGTTGCGGACTGGAGCGACCGGCCGAACGCCGACAGCGCCGGCGCCTTCAGCGTCACCACGACCTCGGTCGTGGGCACGGCTCGGCGCGCGCCGAGCACGTCTCCGGAGAGACAAACGGCGGCCGTCAAAGCCACCGCGACCATGAGTAGCAATCTGTTCAGAGTGCGGATGAGAGGACTTGAACCTCCACGCGGTTCGCGTGGGGGTGGTGTCCGGTGTCGGGGGTTGGTGGCAACTGGCTTGGTTCCACGGTTCGGCCGCAACGTAGCGCACGGTTGCGAGGGTCAGGTTAAGGGCGTTTGTTCCCGGAGTGTTCCCCGAGGGGGCGCTATATACGGCGTCCTCGAGGTCGACCCCGTCTAGCCGAAAGTCGGCGAATCACGCTCGTTGGATGTGGCGCTTCTCGCGTGAACGGCAGCCAAACGGCTGCCCGTACTTTTCCCGGAAACTTCTACCGGGCGCTTCGCGATGTCGAGCACGCTTGGGTCTCAGGCCTCCGGCTTGGCTGAGGGGAACGTCCATGATCCGTCGAGTATCTCGGGCCGCGGTTGGTACATCCGCACGGCGTAGTTCCAGCCTTCCATGATCGGGAGGCAGTTGGGTCTTTCGTCGCTGCAGCCGCCGAAGCTGACCGTCACTGAGCCATCATCGTTCGGTTTGGCGGTGATGCTGTTGACGCTGTTTGCGTTGCGGTCGTTGGGTTCGAAGTACCCGTCCGCGTTGTAGACCGAAACCGACCAGAACGCGTCCACCGGGACATCGCGAACGGTGAGCTGGTACTCGCCCACAGGCAGCCCGAGGTCGACGTTCTCGTAGAACGCTTCCTGCTCGGGCAGACCACCCCATCCGCCGGCGGTGCCGATCAGATGCAGATCGGGGTCGACTTCGTCCTTCTTCCCGAAAGCATGGGCGAAGCCCTTGACTGCACGCCCACGCTCCAGCAGGGCCTGCAGGGTCGCGTTCAGGCTCGCCTCGTCGTAGACCGGAGACACGAACGGCTTCGCCGAGCGAGCCGTCAATCGAAACTGGTCCTGGAGGGCGTTGACGGTCGCGACATCCGCCGGATCGGCAGGGTCTACGAGGATCCGCACGCCGGCCAACACGTAGGGGGTGTCGAACTCGTCGATCGTCAGCTCGAAGTCGCCCGCCTCGTGCAGTACCCGATTGATGTAATGGTCCTCGTTGACGATCATCACCGACATGTAGCGGCCGCCACTGTCAGGAACAGTGAGCGTCGCACCCTGCGAGATGTCGACGATCGCCAGGCTATACAGGGTGTCGCGGTTCATCCGAATCACCGTCTGATGATCGAGCGGCGCTGGAGCCCGATGGTGCAGAAACGCATTCACGCCGCCCGCATCAGTCTGAAGCGCGGCAAACATCCGATCGGTCTCCGCACGCACAAAGTTCGTATCGCTCACCAGCTCAGCCATCTCAACCCCCCTTCACACGACGACGAGACGAAGCGACACTACCGGGTGCCCGTAGTGACTCTCGGTCGAGGCCGTGGCCGAGTTTGTCGACGGGGCGCTGTACGGCGCGCTCGAGGTCGACCCCGTCTAGCCGAAAGTCACCGAATCACGCTCGTTGGATGTGGCGCTTCTCGCGGGTGCCGCTCAACCTGCCGTTGGGCGGCAGGCACCTTCTACCGAAAGTTCTACCGAGCTCGCCGAAGATCAAGGCGTCCCGTGACGATCTACGTCGCGACGCGAACTATGTCCAGGTTGAGCGTTGACAGAGCTACGGTCGCATCCGGACGGCCGTCAGCCCAGCTGACATACACGTCGTATGCCTGTCCGTCTACTTATCCGCGCCGAGAATCAGACGTATAACCCATCCTGGTGGAGGCAGGTACTCGCGTTCGTTGAGTACGGTGAAGCCCCCACCTAGTTGCAAGCTTTAAGCATCCACGGACCGGGCGGTGGCGTTTGGTGGTGTCAGTCGCTTCCGGCTCAAGAGCTGTCCCAGGCAGATGCTGCACGAGGATCCCGAAATCGACTGGTCGGACGAGCCGGCGAAGATGACGACTGAGCCATCAACGGCGTCAGTCGCGCTCGGCCAACCGAGGGACGGTGAGCCAATTGTCTTGATCGCCGTTGGATCGTCGATCGGCCAATAGCGGTCGACGACGACACGGGTTCCTCGAGCAGCTCTTCGGTCTGGCTCGCTTGCGACGACCAATCGCACGCACGCCTCCTGGTTCGATTCCGCCAAGGAATGGAGTCCGTCATCGTTGAGGAGCGTGAGCAAGGGGGTACGCGCCTCTTCGCGTCGAGCGATCTCTAGTTGATGTTCTAGCCGCCACAGCCGCCCGCTGAGAGGCGCGAACGTCTTGCGACGTTGTCCAGGCCAACGATCCCGTGACAACCGCGAGTGCAGTCGTCCCGAGCCCTGTAGTCACGACTGCGAAGACGTTCCTAGTCGACGTCGGATGTGGTAGCCGACTCGATGAAACCCACAGCGATCGACGCGCCGACAACCGCGGCGGCCATGGCAATGACGATCATTACTTTGCGCACTCGAGCGAGCCTACGGTGATCGACAGTCAGATGCTCTGGCACGCTGCGGCCGCAGCTTCGAGGTAGCTCGGTCGGCGTTTTGCCGTCGACTCACGCGGGTTCGATCTCGAGTGTGCCGTATCGGGCGCCATCGACGAACTCTGCAGCGAGCTCGACCGGTATCACCGACCTGACGCGAACGAGCTGGTTGCCTTCGATGCGGATCTCGTCGCCTGCGTCCGGCTGGTAACCGAACTCGGATTCGCCGACGTCACGCCGAGCGGTTCATCGAATCGCGACGTGGCATCGAGGAGCTCGCAGGAGGAGCGAGCGCGACGCGTTCTGATCCGTCGGACCTGTCACTTCGGGAGCCGTTTGTTCCCGGCGTGTTCCCGGCCTCGGCGTTAAACGGCTATGCGGATGAGAGGACTTGAACCTCCACGCCCTTACGGGCACACGGACCTGAACCGTGCGCGTCTACCAATTCCGCCACATCCGCGCGGCGCGCGCATTGTAGCCAGGTCGGTTTGCCGGTTTGTTAGGCCGCGGAGATGCGCTGCTGGACCGAGGCGACGTAGCCGGTCAGGTCGGTCTCGCGCGCTTCGAGGCGCGTTTCCCGGCCCTCGAGCAGCTTGAGCTGCTCCTCGAACCGGTCTTCGCGGAGCTCGATCTCGGCAGTGCGGCGGGCTTCGGTGAGACGGATCTCGTCCTCGAGGCGCTCGATCTGCTCCGACCGCTCCGACAGCTCCCGTTCGAGCCGGACGATCCGGTCCTCGCGCGCCCCGAGCCGCTCGCGGCGTTCGGCGAAGAACTGCTCGCGCGCGGCGACGTCGTCCTCGCGCTTCCGCAGCTCTGCGCGGAGCTGCTCGACGAGCTCGGTGTCGCGGTCGTCGCGCGCCGAAGCGGCTTCCTGGCGGTTCAGCTCGGCTTCCCGTGCCGCGAGTGCCAGCTCTCGTTCGTCGAGCTGATGCGCCCTGCGGCGTGCCAGGAGGTCGTCGGCGCTTTCGCCGGCCGACGCCGAAGCCTGGAGGCGGGCCTGGCCTTCGTGCAGCTCCGCCTCGCGCTGGGAGAGGCCCACTTCGCGCGCCTCGAGCTCGGCGAGGAGCGCGAATGCGTCCTTCGCAGCCTGGCCGTGTCCCTGGCGCTCGTCTTCGAGCCGCTCGGCCTGCGTCCGCAGCCGCTGCTCCCACACCTGCAATGCGGTCTCGCTCTCGGCAAGCGTCTTGCGGCGCTGCGCCGTCTCGCTCTCGAGCTCTGCGAGCCGGGCGGCGAGGCTGCGCCCGTCCTCTTCGAGGCGCGCGCGGTCGGCGAGCACACCGGCTTCGCTGACCTGGATCCGCGCTCGTTCGCGATGCGCTTCGGATTCGGCCTCGCGCGCGGCACGCTCACGCCGCGCTGCGGCCTCGTCGCGCTCGCGCGCCTGGTGCTCGAGGGCGGTGACGCGCGACTCCGACTCCTGCCGGCGCGCGTCGAGTGCGGCCCGCTCGCGTTGAAGCTCCCGCTCGCGCTCGCCCACGGCCGCGAGTTGCTTCGCGACCTCGGCGGCGCTCTCGGCGTGGCGGCGATCGGCCGTCTCGAGCTCCTCGGATCGCGAGCTCGCCTGGCTCGAAAGCTCCTGCGCGCGCGCGTACTCGGAGACGATCTCCGTGTGGCGCTCGACGAGCGCGCTGTGCTCGGCCTCCAGCTCGCTCGCCTGGGTCTGGAGCTCGCCGGCCTGGGCCTGGAGCTCCGCGTCTCGTGCCTCGAGCTCCGACGCCCAGCGGTCGAGCTCGGCCTCGCGCTCCGCGGCGGCGCGGCACGCGTTGTGCGCCTCCTCCCGCAGGACCTCTTCGCGCTCGCGCGCCGCCTCGAGAGCGCGCTGCAACGCGTGCAGCTCGCGCAAGTCGGGCTCTGTCTCGACCCGCTCGTCGACGGCCGGGACCGGCTCCGGGACACGGTCCGGGATCTCGTCGAGCTCGACCTCGAACGTTGCGGCTGGATCGTGCGGCTCGCCGTTGAGCTTGCGCTCGAGGACCGAGCGCAGCCCGGTCCCGAAGCCGTGCTCGGTCTCGAGGGTCATTTCAGCACCGCCAGGATGTTGAGGAGGGCCGGGCCGAGGATCACGAGGAACATCGCCGGGAAGATGAAGAGCACGGTCGGGAAGAGCATCTTGATCGGCGCCTTCATCGCCTTCTCCTCGGCAGCGGCCTGGCGGCGGTTGCGCGCGTCGGCCGCCTGCACGCGAAGGATGCGCCCGAGCGAGATGCCGAGCTGGTCGGCCTGGATGACCGCCCGGACGAAGGACGAGAGCTCAGGTGCGCTGACCCTCTCGGCCATCTTCTTGAGGGCCACCGGCCGCGACTCGCCGATGCGGATCTGGTTCAGGGTCAGGGAGAACTCCTGCACGAGGGGGCCTTCCATGTGCTCGGTCAGCTTCGTCACGGCCCCGTCGAAGCCGAGCCCCGCCTCGACGCTCACGGCCAGCAGGTCGAGTGCGTCCGGCAGTTCCGCGCGGATCGCCTCGCGGCGGCTGCGCAGACGAGCGGTCAGGAAGACGTCGGGCCCGAGGAAGCCGGCGATCGCGAGCATGGGCACGAGGAACACCGCACCGACGATCGAGGCGAGCGCCCCGAACGCGAGCCCGAGCAGGGCCCCGGCGATCGTGGTCCCGCCCTTGGCGGCGAGGAATGCCTTCACGGAGACGCGCGGCGCGAGGCCGGCCGCGACGAGTCGCGCCGAGATCAGGTCGACGTTCGTCCGCGGGTTGAGCTTGAGCGGGATCGAGGCGAGTCGTCCCGCAGCGGGCGAGAGGACACGCTCGCTGAAGCGCAGCCGCTCGCCGTCCTTGGCCGGGACGCGGATGCGGCCGTAGTCGGACGCGCGGCGGATCGAGCGGTACTTCAGCCGCGCCGGGTACGTCACGGCTTCACCGGCGAGATACACGGCAGCGCCGACACACAGCAATGCAAGGATGAGAATCATCTGCAGCTACCCCTTGAACGCGACGATCTTGCGGAGGAGAACGGTGCCGACGGAGATCATCACGAGCCCGATGATGATGAGCTCGTGGCCCGTCTTGGTGTGGTACAGCGGCGCCATGTAGAGCGGGTTCATGACGGAGATCACGGCGCCGATCAGGAACGGCAGGCCGACGAGGACATACGCGGACATGCGTCCCATCGCAGTCAGGCCGCGGATCTTGCGCTGGAACTGCTGCCGCTGCCGGACGGTGTCGGCGACCATGTCGAAGAGGCCGGCGAGCGAGCCGCCGATCTGGCGCTGGATCGTCACGGCGGTGACGACGAACGAGAAGTTCTTCGAGCCGACGCGCTCGGCGAGGTCGACGAGGGCTTCGTCCATGGGCTTGCCGAGCTGCGTCTCGGCGAGGACACGCTTGAATTCGCTCGCGGCAGGCTCCGCGCCTTCGTCGACGACCGACTGGATGCCCTGGCGGAAGCTGTGGCCGGCCTTCAGCGCGGCGGCGAGCGTGATCAGTAGGTCGGGCAGCTGGTTCTCCATCCGCTTCACCCGCGCCGAGGCCTTCGACGCGACATAGCCGAGCGGGATCGCAAAGCCCACGAAGAGGAAGGCGAAGACGACCAGTGCCGGGGCGCCCGCCACGGCAGTGAGCAGCGCAAGGACGACTGCGGAGCCGGCGCAGACGACGAGCAGCTCGGCCGCGCGGAGCGGCATGTCTGCACGCTCGATCATCCGCTCGACCTTCCGGAACTGGCGCACGTCGGCGAGGACGCGCTCGATCGCATCGGCGAGGCGCGACCGCGCGGCAGCGCGGGTCTCACGGCGGCGCGTCTTCGGAGCGCGAGTGGCCGTGCCGAGGTGCGGCGCGAGCCGGCTGCGGAGCCGTGCGCCCCTGCCGACGGCGAACCAGAAGCCGCACGCGAGCAGGATGAGGCCGCCGACGAGCAGCCCGAGCACGAGCGTCCCGACGGTGTCGTAGGCGGCGGCCGGCAGGAGGCCCGTCGCGGGCTCCGGGGCCGTGTCGGACTGGGTGGGGAGGACGGCGGTGGCGTGGACGACGGCGCCCGCGATCACTGCCGTGACGCGAAGGCGCGCGCCGGGCCGGGCGGTCGTGTCGTATGTGACCTGCCAGGTCCGTGCAAGCTCGTCCTGCAGCGAGGTGTAGACGTCCCCGAGCGCGCTCGTCGACACGGCGCGGTGGTAGGAGCCGCCGGTCGCCCGGGCAAGCCGCTGGAGCGTGCCGGGCGAGAAGCTCGGTCCTCCGATCCCGATCGCGTACACGGATGCACGGGCGGCGCGGGCGGCCGCGACGGCGTCGAGATAGGTGTGGGTGCTGGAAACGTCCGCCCCGTCGGTGACCACGACGATCGCGCGGCCGCCTGGGCCGTTCGTCGCGAGCCGCTGGGCGGCGACGACGATGGCGTCGTAGAGCGCGGTTCCGGAATGCGTGTCGACCGCGAGCCCGCTCAGCGCCGCCTCGGCCTCAGACGGCGACGCGGAGAAGCGCGTGAGCGCATCTGCGGTGCGACCGAAGGCGACCACGCCGACGTGGTCGCCGGAGTGCTCCGCGGCGGCGAACGACCGCGCGGCGGTCACGGCGGCAGCGAGCGGCTTGCCGCTCATCGATTCGGACCGGTCGATCGCGAGCACGATGCTCTTGTTGCGGCCGAGGTTTCTCGCCTCGAGGCCCGCCACCCCGTGGCCGTCCTCACGGATACGGGGGGCGGAAGCGCGGAGCGGCCCGACGACGCTGACGCGGATCTCCGGGTAGGAGCTCGTGTCGACGGACTGGATGCGCACGGCTGCGGCGGCCGTCGGGACGAGCACGCACGCGACCGCGAAGGCCAGCGGCAGTCCACGCCACAGGTGGCGAAGCTGCAAGCGCCGCCGCCTCATTCGTAGCCCGCTCCGAAGCCGACCGCCGCGAACGACGCGCGCAACTGGTCGGGATCGTCGCCCGAGAAGAACGTGGGCGGGAGGACGACGTTGTTCGCGGCGAGCCGATCGAGGAAGTGCGGCTTCAGGCCGGTGGCGCGGAGGGGCGAGAGCAGACGGTGAGCGCCGCTGTAGGACTCGCCCTCCTCCGGAGGAGCCGCGAGGAAGACGTCCTGCAGCGTGACGACGTCGGACTCCATCCCGATCACCTCGGAGATGTGCGTCACGCGGCGCGAGCCGTCGACGAGCCTCTGGATCTGCACGAGCAGGTCGAACGCGCTCGCGATCTGCTCGCGGATCGCGCGATGAGGGAGCTCGATGCCTGCCGTCATGACGAGGGTCTCGAGCCGGGCGAGCGCATCGCGCGGCGAGTTGGCGTGGATCGTCGTCAGCGAGCCTTCGTGGCCCGTGTTCATCGCCTGGAGCATGTCGAGCGTCTCGGCGCCGCGTACCTCGCCGACGATGATCCGGTCGGGGCGCATGCGCAGCGCGTTCCGTACAAGCTCTCGGATCTTGACCTCGCCGATGCCTTCGATGTTCGACGGGCGCGACTCGAGGGTGATCACGTGCTCCTGCTGGAGCTGGAGCTCGGCGGCGTCTTCGATCGTGACGATGCGCTCGTTGTTCGGGATGAACGCGCTCATCGCGTTCAGCGTCGTCGTCTTGCCGGTGCCGGTACCGCCGGCGATGAGGATGTTCAGCTTTCCCTTCACGCAGGCGGCGAGAAACTGCGCCGAGCGTGCGGTGAGCGTCCCGAACGAGATCAGCTCGTTGATGCCGTACGGGTCGCGGGCGAACTTGCGGATGGTCAGCGTCGGCCCGTTCAGCGCGAGCGGCGGGATGATCGCGTTCACGCGGCTCCCGTCCGGGAGGCGGGCGTCGACCATCGGCGATGCCTCGTCGACGCGGCGACCGACCTGAGAGACGATCTTGTCGATGATCCTCAGGACGTGCGACTCGTCGACGAAGCGAACGTCGGTGGCTTCGAGCCTGCCGCCGCGCTCGACGTACACGCGGTCGTAGGCGTTGACCATGATCTCGGTCACGGAGTCGTCACGGAGGAGCGGCTCGATGGGGCCGTAGCCGAGGATGTCGTCGGTGAGCTGGCGGACGATGTCCCTGCGCTCGTCGCGGGTCAGCGGGGTGCGGTCGATCGCCAGCTCTTCGGTGACTGCGCGGTACACCACGTCGACGAGCGCGTCGCCGTCCTTCTTGAAGAGCTCAGGCCCGAGCTTCGCGATGCACTGGTGGTGGACGCGGGCCTTCAGGTCACCGTACGGGTCGGCGGGGAGCGGGGTATGGACCTTCGGCCCGCTCCCGCCGCCCTGAACGACCTGGAGCGCGGCGGCGCTGCCGTCGCCGGAGAGCCTGTCGTGGAGGCCCATGTCAGGCCCTCGCCGGCTGGGCGGCGCGGAGCCGCGCACGGCGCGACTGCTTCTTGGCCGGCGGAGCGACGATGTTGCGCGTGAGCGCGGTGACGGCCTTGGCGAAGTCCGAGCCGGGGTCCGAGATGACGGCGGGAGTGCCGCGGTTGACGGAGATCGGCACGACCTTGTCGCTCGGCAACTCGAAGTGGATCTGCACCTTGAGGGCGCTCTCGACCTCGTGCTTGGTCAGGCCGACCTTCGAGTTGGCCCGGTTCAGCACGAACTTGACGCGATTCATCGGGAACGACAGGAGCTCGAGGGTCTGGAGCGCGAGCCGAACGTTCTTCAGAGTCGGCACGTCGAGCCCACAGACGACGAGGAGCTCGTCGGTCCGGTCGAGCGTCGCGAGCATCGGGCCGTGGAAGAACGGCGAGGTGTCGACGACGATCACGTCGTAGCACTCGCGTGCCACTTCGAGCAGGCGGGTGATCTTTGATTCCGTCACGAGCTCGGCATCTTCCGGGCGCAGTGGCGCGGGGAGCACGTCGAGACCGGAAGCGTGTCGTGCCGTGTAGCCGGCGAGCTTCTCGATGTCGAGCTCGCCCGGTGCGACCACGAGGTCGTAGATCGTCTTCTCGGGCTCGAGGCCCATCACGATGGCGGCGTCGCCGAACTGGAGGTCGAGGTCGAGCAGAAGCGTCTTCTTGCCCTGGCGGGCCAGCGACGACGCGAGGTTCGACGCGGTCACCGTCTTGCCGGTGCCGCCCTTGGGCGAGAACACCGTGACCACGCGGCCGAGTTGGGCACGCGTCGTCGACGGGATGGCGCGCTTGGCGTGCGCGGCCTTGCGGATGGTGAAGACGACGTTCTCGATCAGCTGCGGGAGGAGCAGGACGTCGGCAACCTCGGACTCGAGTGCCTCGTCGAGGATCGCGGTCGCCTCGCCTGCTGCGACCACGATGATCGGTGCGCGGGTCTGCTCACGGATCGCCGTGACCTCGCTCCGCGGGAATGTCTCGTTCCGCGTGGCGTGGAGGATGCAATCGAGATGACCGCCGGCGAGGACGCCCGCCGCCTGCGCGACGTGCTCGCTCGTGCCGACGACCTCGAGCTCCGGGTGCGCTTCGAGAGCTTCCCTCAGCGCTTCGAAACCTTCGCAACCGCCGATGAAGTAGAGGCGGGCGGGCTGGAATGCCGGTTGATCGCTCATTGTCCCACCTTCGTTCCATGGAGGTTCTTTGCAGAGACGTTGTCCTTGAGGACGGAGCCGAGGTTCTCGACGTCCTCCGGGCTGTCGACGGCGCCGGCGACGGGCCGTAGCGCGAGCGTCCAGCCGGATGAGTTCTGAACCGCGAACCACAACTGCTGCACCGTCTTGCGTTCACGGGCGGCGAGCAGCACGGAGGAGTTCTGTCCGCCGACCTTGGTCGCAGACGACTGCGCGGCGCGGAGGACGAGCAGGTCCCGCCCGACGACGCGTGCCGCGAAGCACGTGATGCACGAGCCCGTCTTCAGGTCTGCGATCACGTCGACGTGGTCGCCGTCCTTCAGCGTTCCGGCGAGCAGCGCCTCGTCGGTTCCCGCCAGCGCGACCGCGCGGAGGTTGCCGTGGAGGAGCGAGCGGACGCCCTGCTCGGCGTTGCCGGCGAACCGGCGTTCCGTGACCTGCTCGCCTGCGTAGATCGCCTGCGTGGTCAGGAGCGTGCGAATCTGGTCGGGGCTCGAGATCGCGCCCGGCACCACGGTGCGCTGAGCGACGTCTTGGACGCTCATCATGCTGTGCCCGACGATGTCGGCGCCGGGTGTGCCCTGCGGGATGTCCCGCGTCGCGACATACACCTTGACGGTGCTCTCGCTCTGGCGCACGTGACGCTTGTAGTTGGCGACGTAGAACGTCGTCAGCAGCGCCGCGACCACGGCAAGGGCGACGGCCACGGTGATGTTGCGGATGCGGTAGGTCATTCCAGGCGCTCCTTGGTGGTGCTGGTGAGGGTTCCGGACGTGACGATCCAGCCGAGGATGGAGACCGACCACGGGTACGTCGTCGCGACGGAGACGTCGCTTCCCGGTGTCGTCCAGCTGGTTGCCGAGACGGCGACGCCCAGTTGGCTCTGGTCGAGGCTCTGGGCGGCGGTTCGAACAGCTGCGGCTGCGGAGGCGCCGTTGTCGCCGACGAAGCGGCTGACAGCGGCGGTCCGTGCGCCGGTGCGTGTTGCATCGGTGAGCGTCAAGTAGTTGTTGAACGCGATCCCGAACTGGATGATCGCGAGCAGCAGGACGGCGAAGATCGGCATGACGAGTGCGAACTCGGTCATCGCCTGTCCGTCCTCCCGCTTGAGCGGCCTCAAGATCTTCACGGTCAGGCTCCGAGGAAGGAAGCGATTCGTGTGAGGACACCGCTGATCGCGTTGCCGAGCAGGGCGGCCGATGCGGCGACCGTGATCGTGATCAGCGCCAGCATCACGCCGTACTCGGCCATCGTCTGGCCGACTTCGTCGCTGGGCTGGATGGGTGTGTGGGGTGTGTTCATGTGAGCGGTGGTGCTCGTTGCGGTCGTTCGAGAGAGTGGTGCGGCGGGACCCGTCCTCGGGGCCCCGCCGCTCGTTGGTGCCCTACTTGAGGATGGCGGCGACGCCATTCAGCTTGCCGGTGATCGCGACGGCCAGCGTTGCGATCGCGGCGATCACGAGGGTGGTGATGACGGCGAGGACGACCCCGTACTCGGCCATCGTCTGACCTTCCTCGCGGTGGAGCTGGATGCGGACCAGCTCGAACCAATCGCGGAGTTTCATGTGGTTGCACCTCCCTTCGGCGGCATCGAGGGGTGACATCGGGTAAAGCGGTGAGTTGTGGGAAGCGGTCGCGCTCAACGAAGTTCTCCTTCGATCGTTCGGCGCGCCGCCTCGCCTTTCTGATGTCGCGTTCGTTCAACGCGTGTGCAGAGGAAGAACCCTGCCGCGCGAGAAACTTGCGCGGTCGGATCGAAAATCACTCTGAAGGGGTAGAGGCGCAGACGAATGAAGTTCGCACGCGTGACGAAGCAGGACGGCACCGTTGTGTGCGAACGCTGCGGGCTCGCGGTCCACGCGCTCCGGCGGATGAAGGGACTGCTCGGCCGCGACGGCCTCGAGGCCGGCGAGGGGATCCTGCTGCGGCCGGCCGGTTCCATCCACATGTTCCGGATGCGGTTCGCGATCGACGCGGTGTTCTGCGACCGCGAGCTCGTCGTGATCGACGTGGTGCGCGGGCTGCAGCCGGGGAAGATGGCGGCGCGGCGCGGCGCGAAGGTCGTGATCGAGCTCGCCGAAGGCGCCGCCGCCGGGGTCGAGGCGGGCGACCACCTCTCGCTCGCTACGATCGACGAGTGAGCACGCAACCCCTGCGCCACCTGCTCGAGGGCGCGTTTCCCGACGCGACCGAGCTCGACGTGATCGACCGCACCGGAGGCGGCGACCACTTCCAGGTCGTCGTCGCCGCACCCTCGCTCGAGGGCCTGTCGCTCGTCGAGCAGCATCGCCGGGTGTACGAGGCGCTGGCGTCGCCGCTCGCCGACGGGACTATCCATGAGCTACGGATCAAGACGAAGGGAGCGACGTGAGCTACACGGACAAGATCAACGAGGTGCTCGGCGACTCGGACGTGGCGCTGTTCATGAAGGGCACACCCGCCTTTGCGATGTGCGGCAACTCCGATCGGGCGCTGAAGGCACTCCGGCGCGCGGGCGCCTCGGTGACCGCGGTCGACGTTCTCCCCGACCCGCAGATCCGTCAGGACCTGACGCAGATCTCGGGCTGGCCGACGATCCCGCAGGTGTTCGTGAAGGGCGAGCTCGTGGGCGGCGCCGACATCGTCGAGGAGCTCGAAGCGAGCGGCGAGCTCGAGGCGACGCTGCGCGCAAAGCTCGGCGACGATTACAGCGCCGAGCAGAGCGAGAAGACCGTCTCGCTCGTCTAGACGGTCAGCTCTTCAGCGTCGCGAGTACGTCGTCGGCGTGCGTCGCAGGTTTCACCTTGTGCAGGACCTTCTTGACGTTGCCGTCCTCGCCGATCACGAAGGTCGAGCGGTCGACGCCCATGTACGTCTTGCCCATGTAGGTCTTCTCGACCCAGACGCCGTAGGCGTCCGCGACGTGGTGCTCCTCGTCGGCGAGCAGCGTGAACGGTAGGTCGAACTTCTTCTTGAACTTCACGTGCGAGCGCTCGTCGTCGGGGGAGACGCCCAGCACGACGGCGCCGGCCTGCTCGAACTCGCCGAAGGCGTCACGGATCCCGCACGCCTGCGTCGTGCAGCCGGGCGTGTCGTCCTTCGGATAGAAGTAGAGGACGACCTGCTTGCCGCGCAGGTCGGAGAGCTTCACGTTGTCGCCGCTGTCGCTCGTCAGCTCGAAATCCGGCGCCGGCTTTCCTTCTTCGACCACAGCTGCTCCTCTCGACTAGGTTTGTGCCGCACCGATGCTAACGGCCCACCACTGGAACGCATTCCTCGTGATCGCCGTCTGCGCGCTCGCATCGACGACCGCGTTCGTCGCGTGGCGACGCCGTCGCGCAGGCCACGCCGTGGCGCAGCTGCTCGCGCTCGCGCAGACGCTGATCGTCGCCCAGGTCGGACTGGGCCTGCTGCTCCTCTCCGACCACCGCCGTGCGGCCGATCACCTGCACTACGCTTACGGGACGTTTGCGCTACTCGCAGTGCTGTCGCCGTGGCTCTATGCCCCGACCGAGCCGCGCGCACGGCTGCTCTGGTTCGCGGTGGCGATGCTCGTCGCGGCGGCGCTCGGCGTCCGTGCCTACATGACCGCATGAGACACATCAGCCCATTCGTCCGGAACCTGCTGATCCTCGCAGCGATCGCGCTGGCGGTGGTGGTCCTGAACCAGGAGACGGCGCTCGCGACCGCGGGGACGCTCCTGCGGTTCGCCTTCTTCATCGCGATCGCCGTTGTCGCCTACTTCTTCTGGCGCGACTTCGGCCGGCGCGAGATCGAGACCTGGCCGTCGCGGCAGCAGTGGGTGTTCTACAGCGCCATCGGCCTCTTCGTCGTCGACCTTGGCTGGTTCCTGGTCGGCCACCTGGCGGGCCGCGACGCGCTCGCCTTCTTCGTCGTGGCTGTGGTGTGCGGCTACGCGGCAGTGCGCACCTGGCTCGACCAGCGCCGCCTCGCCTGACGAAGCTACCGCGCGTCTTCTTCGACGAGTGACGAGACGCCGTCGAGGCGGGCCAGGGCCTCGCGCACGGGCAGGTGCTGCCCGACGAAGATCGGCGTATCGCGCTCGGTGTAGCGCGAGGCCTCAGAGTCGCGCAAGCGCAGCATCAGGTGCATGAAATCGGCGGGCTCGTCGCACTCGAACGCCGTCATGAACTCCTGGTCGTCGATCCCGAAGGAGTAGGAGGTGTGGTTGTGGATCGTCGGGAACTCGTCCCGGCCGATCCGGATGTGCTCGTCCATTGCCCGTTGACGATCCTCCTCGGAGAGCGCGTACCAGGGACGCACCTTCACGAACGGGTAGACGACGAGGTACGGCGATCCCTTCGGCGTGATCCGGCGGGCGCGCCGCGCGGCCGTGTACTGGGACGCCTTCGTCGTGGCGAGGTAGTTGTAGGGCGTCTCGAGCCAGGCTGCGAGCGGCGTGGCGTTCAGGGCGGCGCCGAGCTCGCCGAGGTCCTCGTAGCGCTCCGTGATCTTCCACAGGAAGAAGTCGACGTCGGGTCGCACGCCGGTCGTCGTGTAGAGCCGCAGCGCGTCGAAGCGGGGCTCGAATTCGTCGAGCACGTCGGCGAACGCGTCCTTGGCCGCGCTGCGCTCCTCGACGGGCAGCCGGCGCCACGCCGGGTCGACACGGAAGAACGTGTAGGCGATGTACTGGCCGTTCATGCGCCCAATGCTAGCCACGGCGGCACCCGTTCCCGGCCGCGTCCCGGACGGCTGCGTAGCTCGACTTCGGCGACCCGTCGGCGTAGCGCGTCCCGCTCTGGAGCCCCTCGAGCCGCGTCTCGTCCACGACGTGGAAGAGCAACAGCATCCGGACGGTCGGCTGGCAGGCCGCGAGCGCGATCGCCTCCTCGTAGAAGCGCGCCTGTGTCGCCTCGTCGACGGCCTGTGCGACTTCCCGGCCCGTGTAGAGCGAGCGCTTGGCCGGCGGGATGATCGTCTCGACGCCGTACTCCCCGTAGAAGATCGGCAGCGACGACCCGGGCTGTGCCGTGCCGTCGAAGGCGCGCCCGAGCAAACCGACGAGCTTCGGGTAGTCGGCGATGCCGATTGACGTCGTGCGCGGGTGCTGGAGGGTCGGCGGGATGCGGGAGCTCTCTCCGTAGACGTGGATCGAGACAGCGTCCATGATCGGCTCGGTGCGGCCGCTCGCCCGGTAGGCCGCGCCGAGATCGAGCAGGAACTGCGTGGGAGAGTGGGTCGGACGCGACGACGGGACGTCGCCGCCGCGCTGCGCGAGCCCGCCGCCGATCACCTGCACGTCGGGGTCGGCCGCCTTCAGCGCGTCGTAGGTCTCGGCCAGGAGCCCCTCGTAGGCTGTTGCGGCGACGTCCTCGCCGTTCGGCCCGAACTGCGGCATCCAGAAGAGGTTGAGGTTCGGCTCGTTCCCGACGATCACGTCGCGAACGGCGGGCAGCGCCTTCGCGAGCGCGGTCACGTACGCGGCGAAAGCGGCACGCGACTCGGCGTCCGTGGGGGTCGACGAGCTGAATTGATAGGCCGCGAGCACGGGCTGGATGTGCTCAGCGACCGCCGCGTCGACGGCGCGGCGGAGCGGCGGCAGATCGGCCGCGGCGTCGCTGTCGCGCCGCCAGACCGCGCTGAGCGCGATCACGCGCAGGTTGCCGTCCCGGGCGAGCCGCATCTGCGTCCGGGGATCCGGGGCGTACTTCGCGGCGTCCTCGACCGCGCCGACCACGAACTGCGGTTTGCCGCCGGAGCCGCACCCCGCGAGGGCCGGGACGAGCAAGACCACCAGCAAACCCGCAAGCAGCACCCTCACCCGGCCGGACCCTAGATGAGTGGCGGCGCACGGGGTAAATCGGCCCGTCTACGCTGGCCGGGATGGCCACCGACCGCATCGAAAGTCAGCTCAAGCACCTGTCGACGGGGCCCGGGGTCTACATCTTCCGGGCCGAGGGCGGCGACGTTCTCTACGTCGGCAAGGCCAAATCGCTGCGGCCGCGGGTCCGGTCGTACTTCCAGGCCGGGTCGAGCGACACGCGGCAGGGGATCAAGCTGATGGCATCGCGCGTCGAGACGATCGAGACGATCGTCACGACGAGCGAGGTCGAGGCGCTGCACCTCGAGCAGAACCTCGTCAAGCGTCACCGGCCGCCGTTCAACGTCCGGCTCCGCGACGACAAGTCGTTCCCGTACATCGCCGTGACGGTGGAGGACGAGTACCCGCGCGTCATGTTCACCCGCGAGCGGCATCGCCGCGGGGTCGTGTACTTCGGGCCGTACGCGAACGCGAAGACAGTGCGGGAGACGCTCGACGTGCTGAATCGCGTCTTTCGCTATCGCCCCTGTGAGGGCCCGCAACCGGGGCGTCGCAGCGGCATTCCGTGCCTCGACTTCCACATCGAGCGCTGTCATGCGCCCTGCGTCGGGTACATCTCGAAGGAGGCGTACCGGGAGATCATCGACCAGGTGATCGAGTTCCTCTCCGGCGAGGACCGGCCGATCAAGCGCCGGCTGGAGGAGCAGATGCGCGAGGCAGCGGCCGAGGAGCGGTTCGAGGACGCTGCGCGCTACCGCAACCGGCTCAAGGCGATCGAGCGGCTCTCGGAGCGGCAGGCCGTCGAGCGCAAGTCGATCGGGACGATCGATGCGATCGGTGTCGCCGTCTCGGCCGAACATGCCGCTGTGCAGGTCTTTCCACTCCGCGAGGGGCGGATGGTCGACCGTTACTCGTTCCATCTCGAGAACGCCGCCGGCGAGGAGCTGGGCGAGGTGCTCGAGCAGTTCTGCCTCGAGTACTACGGGTCGTCGCCGTCGATCCCGCCGCAGATCCTCGTGCCGCGCGGCGCGGGCGACACCTCGGCACTCGAGGGATTCCTCTCCGAGCGGCGCGGTTCGCGGGTGGAGGTGCGCGTGCCCGAACGCGGTGAGAAGCGCAGGCTCCAGGAGCTCGCCCAGCAGAACGCGCAGCTGGCGCTCGAGTCGGAGTCGTACGTCGCCGAGTCGAGGCGCGCCCGCCGCATCGAGGCGCTCGAGGAGCTGCGCGAGGCGCTCAACCTCGAGTCACTGCCGATCCGCATCGAGTGCTTCGACATCTCGAACATCCAGGGCGAGGAGGTCGTCGGCTCGATGGTGGTGTTCGAGGACGCAGTGGCGAAGAAGGGCCACTACCGCAAGTTCACGGTTCGCAGCGTCGACGGGCAGGACGACTTCGCCTCGATGCGAGAGGTGATCTCGCGCCGTTTCTCGCGGCTGGCCGCCGACCCCGGCTCCGACGACTGGAACGAGTCGTTCGCGGCGACCCCGAATCTCGTCGTGATCGACGGGGGGAAGGGCCAGCTGGGCGCGGCGCTCGACGCGATGGCGGAGCTCGACCTCCCGCGGGTGGCCGTGATCGCCCTGGCAAAGCGAATCGAGGAGGTCTTCGTGCCGGGGCGGCCCAACCCGATCGTGCTCTCGCCGCATTCGCCGGGCCTGCAGCTGCTGCAGCGGATTCGCGACGAGGCCCACCGCTTCGCGGTCACCTTCCACCGCCAGCGGCGTGACGCCGCGTCACGCGAGTCGGTCTTCGACCAGCTCGAGGGAGTCGGGCCCGCGCGACGCCGTGCGCTCCTGCAGCACTTCGGCTCGGCCGAGCGTGTGCTCGAAGCGAGCGAGGAGGAGCTCGAGAGCGTCCCCGGCGTCCCGGCGAAGACCGCGCGGCACGTTTACGCGCAGTTGCACCGAACCGGGGGGGCATAAGCCTCTTGACTACGCTTCGGGCCGTGCGGCTCGCTCTGCCACTGCTCGCGCTGTCACTCATCCTCGCGGGCTGCGGAGCGTTCACGCGCGCGACGACGACCACGGTCATCCTCACGGGGCCCGCGGCGGCGGTCGGTCCGGGGTCGACGACGCTGTATCGCTCGACCGACGGCTGGGCGGTCGTGCGGCAGGGCAAGAAGGCCATCGCGCTCCATCTCGTCAACGGCAAGTGGCGCATCGATCGAACGCACGCCGTCCGCATCGACGTCCTCGGCCCGCTGCGTCCGTCGGCGCGGCAGCCCCAGGTCGCAGCGCAGTTCACGGCGAAGAGCGATTTCGTGGAGACCGGGCTCTGGGTCGACGGGGTGGACCTGCTCGTGAAGGGCGGCGGCACGGCCCAGCGCGTGACGATCTACGGCACGACGTCGAAGCCGCTGCGCCGCGGCAAGCACGTCGCCGTCGCGTACGGCCGCACGGCAACGTCCGCGAGCGCAGTGGCGTGGACGTTCCGCGTCGTCTGACGCGGCCAGGGGTCATGCCCGGAACCAGGTTCGGGTTGTGAACCTGGTTCACGAGTTTCGCGCTGCCGAGGCCTTCCGAGGAAACTCATGAACCCGGTTCAAAGAGCAAACCGGGTTCGACCACCAGGTCTACGTCCCGGCTGAGTCGGGCTCGGCGTCGAGGAACGGATAGCGGTAGTTGGTCGGCGGCACGAACGTCTCCTTGATCGTGCGCGGGCTGACCCAGCGGATCAGGTTCCACATCGACCCCGCCTTGTCGTTCGTGCCCGACGCGCGCGCGCCGCCGAACGGCTGCTGGCCGACGACCGCACCGGTCGGCTTGTCGTTGACGTAGAAGTTGCCGGCCGTGTAGCGCAGCTTCTCGCGTGCGTCCTCGATCCCGGCCCGGTCCTCCGAGAAAACGGCGCCCGTCAATCCGTACGGTGCCGTGCGGTCGACGAGGTCGAGCGTCTCGCTCCACCGCTTCTCGTCGTAGACGTACGTGGTCACGACGGGGCCGAAGATCTCCTCGCGCATCAACCGGAAGTCGGGGTCGCTCGTCTCGATCACGGTCGGCTCGACGAAGTAGCCCGTCGAGTCGTCGTAGCCGCCACCGACCACGATGTCCGCGCCCTTCGTCGCCTTCGTCTCCTCGATCGCCTCGACCTGCGTCTTGTACGCGGAGCCGTCGATCACGGCGCCCATGAAGTTCCCGAAATCGGCGACGTCGCCCATCCTGATCGACGCCACCTCCTGCTGCAGGCGCTCGCGCAGCTCCGGCCAGAGGTTCGACGGCGCGTAGACGCGCGACGACGCCGAGCACTTCTGCCCCTGGTACTCGAACGAGCCGCGCACGATCGCCGCGGCAAGCGAGTCCAGGTCGGCAGAGGGATGCGCGACGATGAAGTCCTTGCCGCCCGTCTCGCCGACGATCCGCGGATAGTTCCGATAGGAGTCCATGTTCGAGGCGACGCTCCGCCACATGCCGTTGAAGACGGCCGTCGACCCCGTGAAGTGGATCCCGGCGAGCTGCGGGCTCGCGAGCGCCGCGTCGCCGATCGTGGCGCCGGCTCCGTAGACGAGGTTGATCACGCCGTCCGGCAGCCCGGCCTCCTGGAAGAGGCGCATGAGGTAGTAGGCCGAGAGCATCGCCGTCGACGCCGGCTTCCAGAGCACGACGTTCCCCATCAGCGCAGGCGAGGTCGTCAGGTTCGCCCCGATCGCGGTGAAGTTGAACGGCGAGACGGCGAAGACGAAGCCTTCGAGAGGCCGGTACTCGAGGCGGTTCCAGATGCCCTGTGACGAGTTCGGCTGCTCCGAGTAGATCCGCGTCATGAACTCGACGTTGAAGCGGAAGAAGTCGATCGCCTCGCAGGCGGCGTCGATCTCGGCCTGGTGCGCGGTCTTCGACTGGCCGAGCATCGTGGCGGCGTTCAGCGTGTCCCGCCATGGTCCCGAGAGCAGCTCGGCCGCGCGCAGGAGAACCGCGGCTCGCTCTTCCCACGGCCAGCGCGACCAGTCCGCCCAGGCCTTGGCGCCCGCCTCGATCGCTGCCTGCACGTGCTCGGCGCTCCCCTGATGCACGTCCGCAAGGACGTGCTCCTTGTCGTGCGGCATGACGGCCTCGCGAAGCGCGCCGGTGGTGACGTCCTTGCCTCCGATCACCAGGGGGATCTCGATGCGCTCGTTGCGCATCTGCTCGAGGCGGAGCCGGAGGCGCGAGCGCTCGGCGCTGCCGGGCGCGAAATCGTGGATCGGCTCGTTGTGCGGCGTGGGCGGGTGGAAGATCGCGTGTGTGCTCATGGCGTCGTACTCTACGACCGCGCACCGGTCCGGGGCGCGGTGCTCATCGCGTCAGCAGATAGGTCGCGGTGACGACGACCCAGACCATGAAGCCGAGCACCGAGGCGTAGAGGTCGTCGCCCGCGAACGTCCAGTCGGCGGCGCCCTCGACGATGCCGATCACGAGGACCACGACACCGCCCGCGACACCGGCGCGCCCGAACCACTTCGAGACCTTGCGGGCGCGGAGCGCCCCCAGGGAGGAGCCGATGATCACCGTCGCGGCACAGGCCGAGCCAAGGGCTGCGAACTGCGGCTGCCCGAACATCACCGTGGCCGCCTGGAGCGCGATCACCGCGGCGCCACCGGCGACGACGACGCTGGCGTAGAACCCATTCGGGTCGTACCGAACGAGGCGGGCGTGCAGGCTCGCCAGGAACCAGAGGAACGCGAAGATCGCGCCGGTGAAGAGCGCCGAGTCGGCGTTCGAATGGTGGAAGCCGAGCAGGAACGCCGGGAGGGCGAGGGCCACGTAGGCGTAGCCGAGGGCCGGAAGCAGTCCCCGCGTCACGCGCCGAAGCTACAACATCGTGGGATGAAGCCGACGCTCGTGCAGTACGAGGCGCCCGGCTGGGGCGTGGGGGAGGTCTGGCTCGACGACGACGGCGTCGTCTTCTACTCGGAGCTCCCCCGTCCGAAGCGGACCTCGCCGGGGACAGTCCCTGGGCATGTCCTGGCGAGCCGGCTCGTCGCCTACTTCGAAGGCGAGCCGGACGACTTCGCCGACGTCGCACTGCGACTCGAGGACGGCTTCTACGGCGACTGCGCGCGCGTGCTCCGAGCAGTGCCGCGCGGCGAGGTCGTCACGTACGGCGAGCTCGCCGCCCTCGCCGGCTACCCGGGTGCGGCCCGCGCGGCCGGCACGTTCTGCGCGCGGTGTGAGCTCGCACCGTTCCTGCCGGTCCACCGCGTCGTCGCGGCCAACGGGATCGGGAGCTGGGGCGGCTCCGGGGTCGACTACAAGCGCCGATTGCTGGAACTGGAGGACGTTGCTCTCTGAGGATCTGAGAGACGAGCTGGCCCAGATCGCGCCGCGGCGGCGCTGCTGCCGCCACGCCGAGCTCTCGGCTCTCTTCCACGCCTCCGGCTCCTGGCATCTGCGCAGCGGCGCGGTCGCGGTTCACCTCGATCTCGCGGCCTCCGCCGCCGCGCGCCGCGCATTCGCACTGCTGCGCGACCTCGGGGTGCGGTCGGAGATCCGCACCTACCGCCGCCGCGCCTTCGACCAGGCGACCAGATACCAGCTGCATGTCGACGTGGACGCCCATGCACTCGCCGTCCTGCGCGAGGCCGGCGTGCTCTCCGCGTCGGGAGCGCCGCTCGAGCACCCGCCGAAGCGGGTCGTCGGCCGATCGTGCTGCCGCGGGGCCTACCTTCGCGGCGCCCTCCTCGGCGGGGGGTCGCTCTCGGGCCCACGCGACCCTCACCTGGAGCTGCGCACGAGCGGGATCGACGGCGCGCGGTTCATCGCCGAGGTCGCGGCTCAGGAGGAGGTGAAGCTCGCGGTCGCCGAGCGGCGTGGCCACGCCGTCGCGTACGCGAAGGGCCACGAGGCGATCGGCGACCTGCTCGCTCTCGCCGGGGCGAGCGACACGGTGCTTCGGCTCGAGGAGCACGCCGTCCTCGCCGCGACCCGCGCCCGGGCGAACCGCCTCGCGAACGCCGACGAGGCGAACCTCGTGCGGGCGGCGCGCGCCGCGCACGAACAGCTCGAGGCGATTCGCGCGGTCGACATCGCCAGCCTGCCGCCGCGGCTCGCCGAGATCGCGGAGCTCCGTTTGCGGCATCCGTCTGCGTCGCTACGCGAGCTTGCAGCGAAGGCTCGACCGCCGATCACGAAGGCCGCCGCGCACCGCCGCCTCCGCGCTCTCGTGCGTAGCGTCGAAACGTAGGACGCCACGACTTGCAACTCCTCTAGCGAAGTATTCGGCGGCAGCCCCATACTCACGCCTGTGGCGGGTCCGCGTTCGGCCGACGGTGGATACAGACCCCGTCCATCGTCAACGGACTCGGGCGCGGTTCATCCGGAGGGGAAGGTCGTCCTCGGAGCTTCCCCTCCGGCCCGCCACGATCGCCCGTGAGATAGGTTGCCGGGCGTGAGCCAGGCCACCTTCGACGAGCTGCGCGGGCGCCTCGCCGAGATCTCCGATCTCGTCAAGACCTCTGCCCTGCTCGCCTGGGACCAGCACGTGATGATGCCGCCCGGCGGCGCCGCGCTCCGCGCCGAGCAGCTGGCGACCGTGGGTCGGATCGCCCACACGAAGTTCACCTCGCCCGAGATCGGCAAGCTCCTCGACGACCTTCACGACTGGGGCGAAGCTCACGAGTACGACTCGCTCGAGGCAAGCCTGATCCGCGTCACCACACAGGACTGGGAGAAGCTCCGGCACGTGCCGGCCGACCTCCGGGCGGAGATGTCCCGCTCCGCGGCGCTCGCCAATCCGGTCTGGGTCGAGGCGCGGAAGAACAACGACTTCGCCTCGTTCCTGCCCGTTCTGCGCAAGAACCTCGACCTTCGCAAGCGCTACATCGAGTGCTTCGACGTCGGCGACGAGCCGTACGACATCGTGCTCGACGACTACGAGCGCGGGATGAAGACGAAGGAGGTCCGGCGGATCTTCGACTACCTGAAGGAGCATCAGGCACCCCTCGTCAAGGAGGTCGCTGCCAACGGCGGCGGCGCCGCTCCGAACCACGACTTCGCGCTCGAGCCGCAGAAGGTCTTCGAGCTCGAGGTGGTACGAGCCTTCGGCTTCACCGACGACGCGTGGCGGCTCGATCCGACGGTCCACCCGTTCGCCTCCGGCACGGGCGTGACCGACATCCGCATCACCACCCGCTACTTCCGTGAGCACCTCGGCGGCCTCTTCGGGACGATGCACGAGTTCGGCCACGGCCTCTACGAGCGGCAGATCGACCCGTCGCTCGAGCGAACGCCTCTCTCCCGCGGCGTCTCGCTCGGCCTGCACGAGTCGCAGAGCCGGATGTGGGAGAACCTCGTCGGCCGCTCGCTGCCGTTCTGGCGGCACTTCTTCCCGCGCCTGCAGGAGCTGAATCCGGAGGCTCTCGGCGGCTACGACGTCGAGCAGTGGTACCGCGAGGTCAACTCGATCTCGCCGTCGCTGATCCGCGTCGAGGCGGACGAGGCGACCTACAACCTGCACATCATCCTGCGCTTCGAGCTCGAGCAGGCGATGCTCGCGGACGAGTTTCCGCTGGAGCAGCTCCCCGAGGAGTGGAACCGCCGCATGTGGGACTACCTCGGGATCGAGGTCCCGAGCGACACCGAGGGCGTGCTCCAGGACGTCCACTGGTCGGGCGGCTCGGTCGGCTACTTCCCGACGTACGCCCTCGGGAACCTCATCTCGGCCCAGATCTGGGAGAAGGTGGTCGCCGACCTGCCCGACCTCGACAGCGCGATCGAGGCGGGCGAGTTCGCCCCGCTCCGCGACTGGCTGCGCGAGCACCTGCATCGTCACGGGCGCAAGTACACGCCGGGCGAAACGCTCGAGCGCGTCGTCGGGACGTCGGAGATCGACCCCGAGCCGTACGTCCGCTACCTCCGCGAGAAGCTCTCGTCGATCTACGGCATTGCCGCGAGCTCGACCGCTGCGTAGTTAGAGTCGCCGGCATGGCGAAAACACGCGTAGGGATAAATGGATTCGGCCGGATCGGCCGCAACTTCTTCCGGGCGGCACTCGAGCGAGGTGGAGATTTCGAGATCGTGGCGTTCAACGACCTCGGCGACATCGAGACGATGGCGCATCTGCTGCGCCACGATTCGGTGCTCGGGCGCTTCGGCGAAGACGTGGAGGTGACCGGTGGCTCGCTGAAGATCTCGGGCAACGAAGTGAAGGGCCTGGCCGAGCGCGACCCGGCATCGCTTCCGTGGGCCGATCTCGGCGTCGACGTCGTCATCGAGTCGACCGGCTTCTTCACCGACCGGGCGTCGGCGCAGAAGCATCTCGACGCAGGCGCGAAGAAGGTGATCATCTCGGCCCCCGCCACCGACCCCGACGTGACCCTCGTGCTCGGCGTCAACGACGGTGACTATGACCCGGCGAAGCATTCGATCATCTCGAACGCCTCGTGCACGACCAACTGCGTCGCGCCGATGGCGAAGGTGCTCGACGAGGGCTGGGGGATCGAGCACGGCTTCATGACGACGATCCATGCGTACACGAACGATCAGCAGGTCCCTCGACCTCCCGCACAAGGACCTGCGGCGCGCGCACGCGGCCGCGATCAACCTGATCCCGACCTCGACCGGCGCAGCGCGTGCGATCGGCGTGGTCCTCCCGCACCTGAAGGGCAAGGTCGACGGTATCTCCGTCCGTGCGCCCGTCGCGACCGGATCGCTCGTGGACTTCGTCGTGCAGCTCGGCCGCCCCGCCACCGCCGACGAGATCAACGCTGCGTTCGCCGAGGCCGGCTCGAGCGGGCCGCTCGCCCCGTATCTCGACTATTCCACCGAGCCGCTCGTCTCGACGGCGATCGTCCACTCCGCCGCGTCGTGCACCTTCGACAGCCCCCTGACGATGGCGTCGGGGACGTTCGTCAAGGTCTTCGGCTGGTACGACAACGAGTGGGGCTACTCGTGCCGGCTCGTCGATCTGGTGCCGAAGCTCGTCGCGTGAGCCTGCCGCGCTCGATCGAGAGCGCGGATGTCGACGGCAAGGTCGTCCTCGTCCGCTCGGACCTCAACGTGCCGCTCGAAGACGGCCGGGTCGCGGACGACACGCGCATCCGCTCGTCGCTCCCGACGCTGCAGCTGCTGCTCGACCGGGGCGCGCGCGAGGTGCGAGTCTGCTCGCACCTGGGGCGGCCGAAGGGCGTCGATCCTGCTTACGCGATCGCTCCCGTGCGCGAACGGCTGCGCGAGCTGCTCGACGACGAGCGGCTCACAGTGCTGGAGAACACACGCTTCGATCCCGGCGAGACGAAGAACGACGCCACCGTCGCGGCCAAGCTCGCCGACGGCTGCGATCTCTACGCCGACGACGCCTTCGGCTCGGCTCACCGGGCACACGCCTCGACGGTCGGTGTGACCGAGTTGCTGCCCGCGTACGCAGGTTTGCTGCTGCTCGCGGAGCTCGAGCACCTCGGCGCCCTGCTCGGCGAGGTCGAGCACCCCTTCGTGATCGTCGCCGGCGGGGCCAAGGTGGACGACAAGCTCGGCGTCCTCGAGCATCTCGGCGCGCGCGCAGACCAGGTGCTGATCGGCGGCAAGATGGCCGAACAGGTGCGCGATGACAACCCGTTCGCGTTCGACGTGGTCCTGCCGATCGACGTCGTTGCGGCCGAGTCCTTCGACGCCGACGCGGACGCACGCAATGTTCCCTTCGACGCGCTGCCGGACGGCTGGCTCGGGCTCGACATCGGCCCGTCGGCCCGCGAGGACTTCGCGCGGCAAATCGCGAGCGCGAAGACCGTCTTCTGGAACGGGCCGATGGGCGTCTTCGAGTGGCCCCGGTTCGCCGAGGGAACGTTCGCGGTCGCGCGCGCGCTCGGCGACTGCGACGGCTTCACCGTGGTCGGCGGAGGCGACTCGGTGCGCGCGGTGCACGAGGCGGGCGTCGCCGAGCAGGTCTCCTGGATCTCGACCGGCGGCGGCGCGGCGCTCGAGCTGCTCGAAGGCCGAGAGCTTCCCGGCGTGACTGCGATCCCGGCCACCTGATGCTGATCGCGGGCAACTGGAAGATGTTCAAGGGGCCTGCCGAGTCGGGGGACTTCTGCCGCGCGCTTCGCGACACCGACCTGCCCGACGGGGTGGATGTGGTCGTCTGCCCGCCGTTCGTGTCGCTCGCCCCGGCCGCGCAGGCGCTCGCCGGCACCGAGATCGGCGTCTTTGCCCAGAACTGCCACTGGGAGCCCCAGGGCGCGTTCACGGGCGAGGTCTCCGCGGCGATGCTGCTCGAGCTCGGCGTGTACGGCACCCTCGTCGGGCACTCCGAACGGCGGCAGTACTTCGGCGAGACCGACGAGAGCGTCGGCCGCCGCGTGCGCGCGGCGCTCGACGCGGGGCTCCATGTGATCGCGTGTGTCGGCGAGACGGAGGCCGAGCGGGACGCGGGGGAGACGGAGGCTGTCCTGCGCCGCCAGCTCTCCGTGCTGCAGGCCGACGACAACCTCGTGATCGCCTACGAGCCGGTGTGGGCGATCGGCACCGGCCGCTCGGCCACCCCGGAGATGGCCCAGGAGGCGCACGAAGTCGTGCGCTCCGTGGTCGACGTCCCCGTCCTGTACGGCGGCTCGGTGAAGCCCGAGAACGCGGAAGCCGTGCTCTCGCAGCCGGCGGTGGACGGCGCGCTCGTGGGCGGTGCGGCCCTGGACCTCGACTCGTTCGCAGCGATTTGCCGGGCAGCAGTCACTTCCCGCTCGTAACGCTCGTCATCCTCGACGGCTGGGGCTGCGCGCCGCCGGGGCCGGGGAACGCGGTCGAGCTTGCCGACACCCCGGTCTTCGACCGGCTCTGGCGCACGTTCCCGCACACGACGATCGAAGCGTCGGGGCCGGCCGCCGGGCTGCCGCCGGGGCAGATGGGAAACAGCGAGGTGGGCCACCTGACGATCGGCGCGGGCCGGCGGCTCTACCAGGACCTGATGCGGGTGAACGAGGCGATCGCCGACCGCTCGTTCTTCGAGAACGCCGTCCTGCAGGCCGCCTTCGAGCGGGGGCGCCGCGTGCACCTGCTCGGGCTCGTCTCGCACGGCGGCGTCCATTCGCACATCGACCACGTTCAGGCGCTGTTGCGCTTCGCCCCCGAGAAGACGTGGCTTCATGCCTTCACCGACGGGCGCGACGTCTCGCCAACCTCGGCCGTGCATGACCTGGCCGAGCTTCCCCGCGACCGGATCGCCACGGTCGTCGGCCGCTACTACGCCATGGACCGCGACGCGCACTGGGACCGGACGAAGCGTGCCTTCGACGCGATCGTGGGGGGCGCGGGCGCACGGACCACCGATGTCCTCGGCGCGGTGCAGGCGAGCTACGACGCTGGGATCACGGACGAGTTCATCGAGCCGATCGTCGTCGACGGCGCCCCGAGGGTGTCTCCGGGCGACACGGTGATCTTCTTCAACTTCCGCCCCGATCGCGGGCGCCAGCTCACCCGGATGCTGCTCGACCACGACGTCGACGTCACGACGATGACGCGCTACTCGGCAGAGCTCGACACGCCGGTCGTCTTCGGCGAGCAGGACGTGAAGAACACGATCGCCGAGGTGCTCTCGGAACATGGGCTCCGGCAGCTGCACGTGGCCGAGACGGAGAAGTACGCGCACGTGACCTACTTCTTCAACGGCGGCCGGGAGGAAGCATGGCCGGGCGAGACGCGGCTGATGGTCCCGAGCCCCCGTGACGTGCCGAGCTACGACCACAAGCCGGAGATGTCTGCCGACGAGGTGGCCCAGCGCGTGGTCGACGAGGTGGGGAACGGCTCGAGCTTCTGCGTCGTCAACTTTGCGAACCCCGACATGGTCGGGCACACCGGCGTGATCCCGGCGGTCGTGCGGGGCGTCGAGGCCGCCGACCGTGCGCTTGGACGAGTTGTTGAACGAGTCACCGAGCTCGGCGGCGTCTGCCTGATCACGGCCGACCACGGCAACGCCGAGAAGCTCCTGCAGGACGACGGCGTGAGCCCGCACACCGCGCACACCACCAACGTCGTGCCCCTGATCGTGACGGCCCCGGGCCTGACGCTCAGGGAGGACGGCGAGCTCGCCGACCTGGCCCCGACAGCCCTGTATCTCCTGGGGATCGAACCGCCTTTGGAAGCGACTGGGAAACTTCTGGTAAGGGACACGTAAGGGGGAGGAATTCCCCCGAAAGCGGGGCTATACTGCGGCCCTCTTGTCCCTCCCCCAGCCTGACCTGGCGATACTTCGCAAGGCCCAACGAGGCGACGAGCGCGCATTCGCGATCATCCTGCGGATGTACGAGACGCCGGTCTACAACTACATCCTTCGCCTCACGAACGGCGAGCGGGCGCTGGCGGAAGACCTGACGCAAGAGGTGTTCCTGCGCGTCTTCCAGGGACTGCCGCGGTTCTCGCTGCGCTGCAAGTTCACGACGTGGCTCTTCCAGGTGACGAAGAACCGCGTGCTCGACGAGCTCCGCGCCAAGGAGCGCCGGCCGCTCGCGCCCGTCTGCATCGACGACGTGCCGCCGCTCGAGGCGCTCGAGCTGCCGGCGGAGCGGGTCGAGGAGATGGATGCGCTGTGGCGCTCGATCGACGCGCTGCCGGTGGACCTGAAGATGGCGCTGCTCCTCCGCGACGTCGTCGGCCTCTCCTACAACGAGATCGCCGACTCGCTCGAGATCACGCTCGCCACCGTCAAGTGGCGGATCTTCAAGGCCCGCGAGGACGTGCAGGTCGCGCTTGCGCGCGAGGGGATCACCTTTGGCTCGTCCGCCGCTGCCGCGGCGGTCTAGCGTCTCCCCGAACCTCGCTCAGATGCCGTGCTCGAGGCGGAGCGCGAGCGGCTCGGGGAGCCCTTCCTCGCGGATCTGTGCCTGCGTCTGCGCGATGGGGTAGACGACCCGCCGGAACGTCGCCAGTCCCGCATCGATGTCGATCAAGGCCCAGGCGGCGCGCGGGTCCCCGTCGCGCGGCTGGCCGACCGAGCCGGGGTTCGCGAGCCAGCGCCTCCCGGCCAGCTCGACGACGGTGCCGTCCGGGGCGAGACCGCCCGTTAGCGCGTCACCGTCCCAGCCGAGCGCCAGCGGGACGTGGCTGTGCCCCACGAGGATCAGCGGCGCGGTCGTCTCGAGGATGCTGATCAGCGCCACCTGCTCGGTGAGCACGTAGTCCCACACCGGATCGCGCGGGCTGCCGTGGAACAACTCGACGCCGGGGCGCTCGGCCAGCGGCTCGCGGGCGCGCAGCCAGGCGGCCTCCTCGGTGCCGAGCGCGGCCTGTGTCCAGCGGGCCGCAACGCCCGCGTCGCCGCTGAAGTCGACCGTGTCGAGGGCGCCCAGTGAGGCGAGGTCATGGTTGCCGCAGAGGCAGAGAGCGGCCCGTTCGCGCATGAGGTTCACGCACTCGTTGGGCCGCGGCCCGTAGCCGACGACGTCTCCCAGGCACCAGATCTCGTCGGGGGCCTGAGCGTCCACGTCGACGAGCACTGCCTCCAGTGCGTGAAGATTGGAATGGATGTCGGAGAGAACCGCGACGCGCATGACGAGAACCGTGACGCTAACCGTCGGCGCCGTCGTCTGGTGCGTGTGCGCGTGGCTGCTCGTGCGAACGTCCGTGCCGTCCCTGTCGCTCGGCGGGCTCGACGAGCACCACTACTTCACGAACGCCGCGTTGCGACGCGCCGCTCGGTACTCCCACGGCGAGCAGGTGCTGTGGCTCGCGGCGACCGCAGCCACGCTCGGCGCGCTGATCGCCCTCGCCTTCCGCTTGCCGCGCACCGTCCGGGAGATGGGCCTTGGACGAATCGGGAGCGCGATCGTCGTGGGAATGGTGCTGCTCGTGACGCTGTGGTTCGTCGGGCTGCCCTTCAGCCTGGCCGACCTCTGGTGGCAGCATCACTGGGGCCTCGGTCCGTTCGACGTGCTCGCCTGGCTGAACGCGCAGTGGGCGGTGCTCGCGCCGGAAGCCGTCTCGGCGATGGCGGCGATCGTCCTCGTGGTCGGGCTGGCGGGCCGCTTCCGCCGCTGGTGGTGGCTGATCGCCACGCCGGTCCTCGTCCTGGTGGCGGCGCTCTACGCCTTCGGCAGCGCGTACCTCATGGCCGGGACGACGCATCCGCTCCGCAACGCGGCTCTCAGGGCAGACGTCCAGCGCCTCGAGCGGATCGAGCACGTGAGCGGCACGCCGGTCGGCGTCCAGGACGTCTCGTCGTGGACGAACCAGGCGAACGCGTTCACGATCGGCTTCGGCCCTTCGACGCGGGTGGTCGTCTGGAACACGCTGCTCGACGGTCGCTTCTCCCGCGGCGAGGAAAACGTCGTGCTCGCCCACGAGCTCGGGCACGTCCGCAGCAGGCACATCCTGAAGGCGCTCGGCTGGACCGCCCTCCTGATCGGCCCGACCCTGTGGCTCGCGGGGGTGGCCACCCGCCGACGTGGCGGGCCGGGCGATCCGGCGAACCTGCCGTTCCTGCTGCTCTTCCTGACGGTGCTCGGCCTCGCGACGGCGCCGCTCCAGAATGCCGTCTCGCGGCGGTACGAGGCGGAGGCCGACTGGCGCGCTCTGAACGCGACCCGCGACCCTGTCTCTGCCCGGCGGCTCTTCGAGAGCTTCGAGCGCACGAGCCTCGAGCAGCCGAGTCCGACGCTCTGGGACTACCTCTGGCTCGAGAACCACCCGACGCTGATGCAGCGCATCTCGATGACGGAGCGCTGGCGCGAGCGCAACCCGTAGAGGCGCATGCTCGACGATCAGCTGTGCTCGTTGGTCTCGGGCAGGTCCTGGATGCCCTTGACCGTGGTGTACTTCGAGTAGGAGTCCTGCATTGCGGCGAGCAGCTCACGCATGAACTGCTGCGACATGTTGACGCGCGCGACGACGACGCCGGGGACGTCGCCCTCTTCGACCTCGTGATCGATTCGCGCGAACGTCAGCGTGAACTCGTAGTCCGAGAAGGTGATGTTCGCGAAGTTCGCATAGACGCCCGCCAGGTGCTGCGGCTCCATGTGGATGTTGAGCTGCCGCTCGGAGGCATCGTCCATGCGGCTCCACGATACTAAAGTCAGAAGATGTTCCAGCCGCCTGAGCCACTTGCCACCTAGCAGCGCCGTCGAGCGCCTCGCCGCGCGTGTCGGCGAGGTCGTCGGTGCCGAGGTCGAGCTCGAGCGCCCCGAGGACCCGGCGTACGGAGATTTCTCGACGAACGTCGCGATGCGCTCGGCGAAGTCGATCGGCAGGTCGCCACGGGAGGTCGCCGAGGAGCTCGCCGCGAAGGTGATCTCGCTCGACGAGGTCGAGTCCGCGGAGGTCGCGGGGCCGGGGTTCCTCAACCTGCGGGTCTCCGACGCGTTCTTCCTCGCTGCGCTCTCGGAGATCGGGGACGGGTACGGCGGGGGGTGGGTGGAGTCTCCGGAGCGGGTGCAGGTCGAGATGGTCTCCGCCAACCCGACGGGCCCGGTCGTCGTGTCGGCTGCGCGCAACGGCGCGTACGGGGACTGCGTCGCGCGCCTGCTCGCGTTCGCCGGCCACGACGTCTCGCGCGAGTACTACTACAACGACGCCGGCAACCAGATGGAGCGCTTCCGTGCCTCCGTCGAGGCGTTGCGGCGAGGCGATCCCGTGCCGGAGGACGGCTATCACGGCGACTACGTGGTCGACCTCGCGCGCGAGGAGGGCGATCCCGTGGCGCGCATGCTCGCATCCATCGAGCAGACGATGGAGCGTTTTCGCATCCACTTCGACAGCTGGGCGCTGCAGAGCGAGCTCGAGGCGCGGCTGCCCGAGTTCCTGCCACGGCTCGACACGTACGAGAAGGATGGGGCGGTCTGGGCGCGTTCGTCCGCATACGGCGACGACCAGGACTGGGTGCTGATCCGCTCGGCCGACAAGGGCGGCACGCCGACCTATCGCGCCGCGGATGTGGTGTATCTCGTCGACAAGCTCGAGCGCGGGTACGACCGCGCGATCTACGTGCTCGGGGCCGATCATCACGCGACGGCAAAGTGGTACGCGGCGATCGCGCGGATGCTCGGCTACGACGAGACACGTGTCGAGGTGCTGCTCTACCAGTTCGTCCATCTGATCACGAAGGGCGGGGCGGCGTCGAAGGCGTCGAAGCGCGCCGGGAACGTCGTCTTCCTCGACGAGCTGATGGACGAGGTCGGCGTCGACGCGGCGCGGTGGTACCTCGTCAACCGTGGCCCCGATCAGACGATCGAGATCGACCTCGACCTGGCGGCGGAGAAGTCGGCCAAGAACCCCGTCTACTACGTGCAGTACGCGCACGCGCGCATCGCGGCGATCCTGCGCAACGCCGACGGAGCGGAGGTCGGCGGAGCACCGCCCGGCCCGCTCGCGCCGGCGGAGAAGGAGCTGATCAAGCGGCTGACCGACTTCCCGCAGACGGTGCGCGAGGCGGCGGATCGTCGTGGCCCGCAGCTGCTGCCGGCGTACGCGATCAGGCTCGCCGACGACTATCACCGCTTCTACCAGGCGTGCCGCGTGCTCGGCGACCCGGCGCAAGCGTTCCGGCTCGGTCTCTGCCGCGCCGCGCAGCAAGTGGTCGCCCGCTGCCTCGACCTGGTCGGCGTCGAGGCACCCGATCGCATGTGAAGCAGGACGCAACCTGGTTCGCAAGCCCAGCGAACCAGGTTCCGCGTACGAGCCTGGTCCGCTCTAGGATCAGCCCTCGATGTCGACCCCTCCTGACAGGAACCTGGCGCTCGAGCTCGTGCGCGTCACCGAGGCCGCGGCGATGGGCGCCGGCCGCTGGATCGGGCGCGGTGACAAGATCGCCGCCGACCAGGCGGCGGTCGACGCGATGCGCGCGATGCTCGACACGGTCGTCATGAGCGGCGTCGTCGTCATCGGCGAGGGGGAGAAGGACGAAGCGCCGATGCTCTACAACGGCGAGCCGGTCGGCGCCGGCTCCGGGCCCGAGGTCGACGTGGCCGTCGACCCGCTCGAGGGCACGCGCCTGACGGCGCTCGGACAGCCGAACGCGATCGCGGTGATCGCCGTCGCCGAGCGCGGCTCGATGTTCTACCCCGGCGCAGCCGTCTACATGGAGAAGATCGCCGCGGGAGCAGACTCCGTCGGCGTGATCGACATCAACGCCACGCCGACCGAGAACGTTCAGGCCGTCGCGAAGGCGAAAGGCCGCCGGCCGACCGACATCCGTGTCGTCGTGCTCGAGCGCGAACGCCACGACGAGCTGATCGGGGAGCTTCGCGAGGCAGGCGCGCGCGTCAACCTGATCCGCGACGGCGACGTCGCCCCGGCGATCGCCGCCGCCCGGCCGGAGACCGGCGTCGACCTGTTGTACGGGATCGGCGGCACGCCCGAGGGAGTGATCTCCGCCGCTGCGCTGAAGTGCGTCGGAGGCGGCATCCAGGGCAAGCTCTGGCCGCGCAGCACGGAGGAGCGCCAGGCGCTCGTCGACCAGGGCTACGATCTCGATCGCGTTCTCTTCACGGACGACCTCGTCACGGGCGAGGATGTCTTCGTCGTCCGCGACCGGTGTCACGACCGGCGCGCTGCTTCGCGGCGTGCGCTACGTGAACAACGGCGCGATCACCGATTCGATCGTGATGCGCTCACGCTCCGGCACCGTCAGGCGGATCGAGGCGCGTCACCAACTCAGCAAGCTGACGCATTTCACCGGAAGGGAGTACTAGATGAGCAGTATCGGTCTGGGAGAGCTCGGGTACGACGAGCAGCTCTACGTTCTCGCGTTCGACCATCGAGGCTCGTTCGAAAAGATGGTGGGCGACGTCGGGCGCGTCCCCGGGGCCAAGACCCTGATCTGGGAAGGCTTCCAGAAGGCGGTCGAGCTCGGCGCCCCGAAGGGGTCGGCGGGCGTCCTCGTCGACGACCAGTACGGCCCGACTGTCGCGCGTGAGGCGAAGGCCGGCGGCTTCAAGCTCGCGATGCCGGTCGAGAAGTCGGGGCAGGTGGAGTTCGAGTTCGAGCACGGCGACAACTTCCCCGAGAAGATCGAGGAGTTCGACCCGGACTTCACGAAGGTGCTCGTCCGCTACAACCCCGACGGCGACGCGGCGCTGAACGAACGCCAGATCGAGAAGCTGCGCCGGCTCTCCGAGTGGCTGCACGAGCATCACCGCAAGTACCTGTTCGAGCTTCTCGTGCCCGCAGAGGCCGCGCAGCTCGAGCAGGTTGGAGGCAGCGCGGAGCGCTACGACGTCGAGCTGCGCCCGGAGCTGATGCTGCGCGCGATCCACGAGCTCCAGAACGGAGGCGTCGAGGCGGACATCTGGAAGATCGAGGGGATCGACGACCGCGAAGCATGCAACGAGATCGCGAAGCTCGCGCGTCGCGAAGGACGCGACCGCGTGTCGTGCGTCGTGCTCGGCCGCGGCGCGTCCGACGAGAAGGTCGACGAGTGGCTCCGGGCAGGCGCCGGAATCGAGGGCTACATCGGCTTCGCGATCGGACGCTCGATCTTCGCCGAGTCGGTGAAGGCGTACGCCGCCGACCCCGACGGCTTCGACCGCGTCGCCGCAGTCGAGAAGATCGCCCGCAACTACCTGCGCTTCATCGAGGTCTACGAGGGCGCGCCCGCGCCCGCGTAGCGAGCCCCGAACATCGACGGGCGAGGAGCGCGGCCTGCGCGCTCCTCGCCCGTGAGTCACCCCTCAGGTCCGACCGAATCTGCCAACGGCCGTTCGGAGATTGAGATGCCGAGAACGGCCGAATCTTGCGCTCGATAGAATCCCGACCCACGCGGGTGTAGCTCAGTTGGTAGAGCATCAGCTTCCCAAGCTGAGGGTCGTGGGTTCGAGTCCCATCGCCCGCTTCAAGCCAGAGGAGGATTCGGCATGGTCGTGAACATCATCTTGGTGCTCGTGCTCTTGGGCCTCCTCGGCTTGGGAGCGTGGTTCTTCATTCGAGCCCTCAGCGGCCGGCGCCGCTAGAGCAGCTAGGCGCGGGCCGCGTGGAAGCGGCCTTCGTAGAGCCGGACACGTCCGCCCAGGCTCTGCAGGCACGGAGTGAAGGACTCGTCCGTGATCCGCCACGCGTCGTCGCCGAACGCCGCCCGGCACTTCTTCTCGGCCTGCCGCCGCAGTTCGACGGCGCTGAAGCCACGGACGACGATCGTCCTCGAGGCGAGGGCAGCTGATTCGACGACACCCATGTAAGGGCCACCATACACCACCCGGCGAGCGTCGAAAAGCGTTCCTCAGGATCACCTTGCAGAACGTGTAAGGGTTGCCTTACACTCCCGCGAATGGATTCTGGAAGGAACCGCCGGTGCTGCCGACATTCGTGATCGGCCTGCGCGAGGGCCTCGAGGCCTCGCTGATCGTCGGGATCGTCGCGGCGTTCCTGAAACAGCAGGGGCGCCGGGATGCGCTGCGCTGGATGTGGGCAGGCGTCGTTGCGGCCGTGATCCTCTGCACCGGGGCGGCGATCGCCCTGCAGATCGTCGACCGGCAACTGCCCCAGCGACAGCAGGAAGGGCTCGAGACGGTGGTCGCTCTGGTGGCGGTCGGGATGGTCACGTTCATGATCGTCTGGATGAACCGCCATGCCCGCGGCCTCGGCAGCGAGCTGCGGGCGAGCGCTGCGAGCGCGTTGGCGCGCGGCTCGGCCGGCGCGCTCGTCGCGATGGCGTTCTTCGCGGTCGTCCGGGAAGGGCTCGAGACCGCGGTGTTCCTGCTCGCTGCATTCCAGGCTTCCGGCGATTCGACCTCGGCCGCGGCCGGCGCGCTGCTCGGGATCCTCTGCGCGGTCGGCATCGGCTGGGGGATCTACCGCGGCGGCGTGCGGCTCAACCTCAGCCGCTTCTTCCGGATCACCTCGGCGGCGCTCGTGCTCGTCGCCGCCGGGCTCGTCATGTCGGCGATCCACACCGCGCACGAGGCAACCTGGTGGAACAGCCTGCAGGCGCAGACGCTGGACTTGAGCTGGCTCGTTCGCCCGGGGTCGATCCTCAGCTCGCTGCTGACCGGAGTGCTCGGCCTTCAGCCCGAGCCGACGCTCGGCGAGACGGCCGGCTGGCTCCTCTATGCAGTCCCGATGCTCGTCTACGTGCTCTGGCCGCGCACGAGGGTTCCCAGGCGCGCGTCCGCCGTCGTCCTCGTCGTGGTCGTCGCGGCCGTGCTTGCCGGCTGCGGCAGTAGCGGCAGCGGCGACAAGGCAGCCGCCGGCGCGAAAGGGCAGACGCTGTCGCTGAAGCTGACCGACGCGGGCTGTACGCCGGAGCATCTGACGGCGAAGGCGGGCGCGATCACGTTCGACGTCGAGGGCGGCGGCAGCGGCAAGGTGAGCGAGCTCGAGCTGAAGAACGCAAAAGGGATCATCCTCGGCGAGCGCGAGAACCTCGTCGCCGGGATCAGCGGCACGTTCACGCTCGACCTGCAGCCCGGCACGTACGTCCTCAACTGCCCGAACGGCGACAGCGAGGACAACGGGAGCCTCGTCGTCACGGGCACGCGGACCCCGGCCGGCACGACGGCCGGAAGCGCGGAGCTCGCGACGGCGACGACCGGCTACCGCGCGTACGTGAACGGGGAGTCGGACGAGCTGCTCGCGGGGACACGCACCTTCGTCGCAGCGCTGAAGGCGGGAGACCTCGCGAAGGCGAAGAACCTGTTCGGGCCCGTCCGCTATCACTACGAAGTAATCGAGCCCGTGGCCGAGAGCTTCGGCAGTCTCGACCCCGAGATCGACGCGCGCGAGAACGACGTCGCGACGCCGGCCGACTGGACGGGCTTCCATCGAATCGAGCAGATCCTGTGGGTGAAGAGCACCACCGCCGGCACGCAGCAGTACGCCGCCAAGCTGCTGCGAGACGTGTCGCTGCTCGATCGCCGGGTGCGGCTGATCACCTACCAGCCGCCACAGCTTGCGAACGGCGCCGTCGAGCTCCTGAACGAGGTCGCGGGCTCGAAGATCACCGGCGAGGAAGACCGCTACTCGCATACCGACCTGTCCGACTTCCAGGCCAACGTCGCAGGCGCGCAGAAGGCATTCGAGTTGCTCCGTCCGGCGCTCGTGGCTCGCGGCGACGGCGCGCTCGCCAAGACGATCGCGGCCCGCTTCGCCGCCGTCCAGACCGGGCTCGACCGCTACCGGCGCAAGACGCCGCTCGGCTTTGCGGTCTACAGCGCGCTGACTCCGGCCGACCGGCGAACGCTCGCCCAGCAGGTCGACGCGCTCGCCGAGCCGCTCTCGACGGTCGCGGCCAAGGTCAGCGGCTGAGCGCCGGCCGTGCCCGGCGACGGCCCGAAGCTCACACGTGGCCGGCTGCTCGCCTCGGCCGGCGGCGTGGCGCTCGCTGCGGCAGCGGGCGGGGCGGGCTTCGAGCTCGGCCGTGACACCGACGGCTCCGCCGCCTCGTCGCCCGTTCCCTTCTACGGCGAGCACCAGGCCGGGATCGCCACGCCGGCCCAGGACCGACTCGTCTTCGGCGCCTTCGACCTGACGCTCGATCGCGCGAGCGAGCTCCACGACCTGCTGCGCACCTGGACGGAAGCGGCGGCCCGGCTGACCGTGGCGAAGACGATCGGCGGCAGCGAGCCCCCGGCCGCGCCGCCGCTCGACACGGGCGAAGCCGTCGGGCTCGCGCCCGCCAGGCTGACGATCACCTTCGGGCTCGGCGCAACGGTCTTCGAGCTCGACGGCGACGACCGCTTCGGCCTGGCCGCTCGCCGGCCGAACAGGCTCCGTCCGCTGGGGCCGCTGCCCGGCGAACTGCTCGACCCTGCGAGCTCCGACGGAGACCTCTGCATCCAGGCGTGCGCCGACGACCCGCAAGTCGCCTTCCATGCAGTTCGCAACCTCGCGCGGCTCGCGCGCGGCGCCGCGCAGCTTCGCTGGCTCCAGCTCGGCTTTGGCCGCACCTCGTCGACGACGAAGAGCCAGCGCACCCCCCGCAACCTTCAGGGATTCAAGGACGGCACCAACAACCTCGAGGCCGACGACCACGCGGCGATGGCCCAGCACGTCTGGGTCGGGAAGGACGAGCCCCAGAGCTGGATGCACGGCGGGACCTACCTCGTCTCGCGGCGGATCCGCATGTTCATCGAGACGTGGGACCGCTCGAGCCTCGACGACCAGCAGCTCACGATCGGGCGCTTCAAGGAGAGCGGCGCGCCGCTGACCGGCACGCACGAGCACGATGCGGTGGCGCTCGACGCGCGCGCCGCCGACGGCGAGCCGGTGATCCCCGCGGATGCTCATATCAGGCTCGCCGCCCCGGCGACGAACGACGGCCTGCGCATCCTTCGGCGCGGGTACTCCTTCACGGACGGCATCGACCCCGAGACCGGGGAGCTCGACGCGGGCCTCTTCTTCATCTCCTTCCAGAAGGACCCGGAGCGCCAGTTCGCCGCGCTTCAGCGCCGGCTGGGCGGCAACGACGCGCTCACCGAGTACATCCAGCACACGGGGAGCGGCCTCTTCGCCGTCCCGCCGGGCACGACTCCCGGCCGGGCGATCGCTCACAGCCTCTTCTAGCCGCAATCTCTAGCCAGATGGCTAGTCAAGGAATCCGGGTCGCCGTCGATAAGTACACGGCATGTACCTCCGCCTCCGCATCGCCCAACGCCTCCGGTTGCTCGGGCCGCTCGTGCGGACCGAGCGCCGGATCGAGACGTGGGCGACCGGCGTCCCCGACGCCCGTCCGCTGGCGACGCTCGACCCGGCAACGACCCGCCCGGCGTAGGCCGGCGCGGGCACCTCGCCCGCGCCGCTCCGACTAACCTGGCTCTTCTGCGCATCACCCTCCTCAGCCTCGTCGTGCTTGCGACGGCGGCGTGCGGGGCGTCTCACAGTTCGGCGAAGCTCGTCTCCATCGGTGCCGGATTGAAGGGAGCGGCCGGCCTGCACGCCTCCGTGTACGCGCGCGGGATCCCGAACATGTCGGCGTTTGCCTTCGACGGACGCGGGCGCCTCTGGGTGACGCGTTCCGGGTCGTCGACGCACGCAAACGACGGGGTGTATCTGGTCGCCGCCCCCGGCGCGGCTCCTGTCAAGGTCGTGAGCTCGATCCGCGGGCCGCTCGGGATCGTCTGGGCCGGCCACAGCCTGTACGTGAGCTACCTCGGCGGCGTCGACAGGTTCGACGGGTTCTCGGGGCACGGGTTCGCAAACCGCAAGACGATCCTGAAGGGCTCGGCGCAGAACGGGGAGAACAACAACCTCGTGCTCGCTCCGGACGGCCGGTTCCTGATGGGCGTCTCGGCTCCCTGCGACCATTGCCCGACCCCGCCGCGGTACTCGGCTGCGATCGTGTCGTTCCGCCCCGACGGCTCGGGCCTGCAGCTCTTCGCGACGCGGATTCGCGCGGCCTACGGCCTGGTGCTCGACGGCTCGACGCTCTACGCCTCGATGAACCAGCGCGACGACCTCGGCTCGAAGACGCCCGGCGACTGGCTCGCCGTCGTCGAGCAGGGGCAGGACTGGGGCTTTCCCGCGTGCTACGGCCAGGGCGGCTCCGACTGCGCCGGTGTCCCGGCGCCGCTCGGCGTCCTCGATCCCCACTCGGGCGCCGGCGGGGTCGCGATCCTCGGGCGATCCGCGCTCGTCACCGAGTGGACGTTCGGGAAGGTGATGCGCGTCGCGCTCGGGAACGGCGCCGTCTCGACGTGGGTCTCGGGCCTCCTGCACGCCCTTCCTCTCGCGAGTCGCCCCGATGGATCCGTCCTCGTCGGCGACTGGGGCAGCGGGGTGATCTACCGCATCACGGGCGGGGACTGATTCACAGCGTCTTCCTACGACCTCCTTAGGTGCACCTGCTTGGATACCGGGTGAGAGAAAGGAGGTAACCGCATGTCTCCACTCAAAGTCGTCGCCGCGCTGTCTGCTGCAGGCGCGCTCGCAGCAGGAACCGCCGTCGCGGTCGACGCCGCCACCGGATCGGCATCGCACCCGGCCCACCATGGGAACGTCGCGTCGATGTCCTCGTATGCGGCGGCGAAGCCGTCAGCCAAGAGCAGCGCAAACTGTCCCAACATGGGCTCGAACGGCAGTTCGAGCTCCGGTGCAAGTTTCGACGCGTACGCACCCGCGTCAAACGGCGACGTGTGAGCCACGGGCCGAGGTCGCCGGCCCGTCCGGCGCCCTCGGCCGCTCAGCTCAGCCTCAGCCTCTAGCCCGTGCGAAGCGCCTTGACGAGCGCCGTGCGCGTTACCGGGCCGAGGATCCCGTCGGCGGTGAGCTTCGCGGCGGTCTGGAACTTCGCGACCGCGGCCTTGGTCGCCGTGCCGTAGTCCCCGTCGATCTTGCCGACGGGGTAGCCGAGGTGCGTGAGCCCGCGCTGGAGCACGCGCACCTGCGTCCCCGTGTCGCCCGGCTTGAGCGTCGTCGTCGGTGCCGCGAAGGTGGGAGCCGGCGGCGGAGGCGTCGTCTGTGCGGTCGTCGTCGGGAGCGTCGTGGGAACGGTTGGCGGGGCGCTCGGGCTCGACCCGCTGAACACACCGGCGGCGGCGAGCACCGCGATGAGGACGATGACTGCGAGCAGCCCGCCGGCAACCATCGCCACCCGCCGCCGGTCCGCGAAGAAGTCCGCGACCGGCGAGTCGGAATGCGGGCGCCGCGGGCGCGGCTCGTCGCCGAGCCAGTCGTCGTCCTCGCCGCCTTCGCCGCGCGCGGCCGGTGCGGACCACCCGTTCGGCCCGTCGCCGGAGAACCAGTCGTCGGGATTCTGGCTCCGTGGCTTGTCACGTCCCGCCATCAGGCCGACACGCTACAGCGGCGCCCGGGCAGACGCGACAAAGCTGGACCTCGATCCGCCGCGGTCGGTCGTCGTCGAGGGCGTACCTTGAAGTGGGTGCCGACAGTCTTCAGCCACCCGTGAGTGATTCTCCGGACGAGCCGCGCCGGTACGGGCGGGCAGCCTTCCTCGCACTGCTGGCCGGCGGCGTCTCGTCGCTTGCCTGGGCCGGCCCGGCGGCGGGCATCTTCTCGCCGGTCACGTCCCAGTTCACCGGGCTGCTCGCAGACCTGCTGCCGGTCGGCGGCTGGCGCATCTACACCGTGTCGGGCTCGATGCCGCTCTTCGACGAGCGCGCCTGGCGCCTCGAGATCGGCGGGCTCGTCGAGCAGCCGGTGAGCCTCACCTACAAGGAGCTGCTGGCGCTCCCGCGAGCGGAGCAGGTCACCGACTTCCACTGCGTCACCGGGTGGTCCGTGCCGAAAGTCCGCTGGGCAGGTGTTCGCTTCGCGGACCTGCTCGCGCTCGTGCGTCCGACTCCGGCGGCCAAGGCGATTCGCTTCGTCTCGCTGGAGGATCCCTACCAGGATTCGTTGACGCTGCCGCAGGCGCTGCTCCCGGACGTGATGCTCGCGTACGAGCTCGACGGCAAGCCGCTTTCGCGCCCGCACGGCTCGCCGGCGCGGGTCGTGATCCCCGAGATGTACGGCTACAAAGGCGTCAAGTGGCTGACCCGCATGGAGCTCGTCGACCACGAGCCGACGGGCTACTGGGAAGGGCTCGGCTACGACCAGAACGCGTGGGTGGGGCGGTCGAATGGCTACCACGCCTGAGTCGAGGCGGTTGCCGCGGTTCGGTCGCACCGAGCGCGCCGTGCACTGGGTGCACGCAACGGCGTTCCTGATCCTGCTCGTCACCGGCCTCTGCCTCTACCTGCCGAGCCTCTCGGAGCTCGTCAGCCGCCGTCCGCTCCTGAAGGGCATCCACATCTGGACCGCCGTCGGTTGGGCGATTGCGCTCGTCCTGATCTTCCTGTTCGGCGATCGAGGCGCGCTCCGGAGGACTGCCCGCGAGATCGACCGCTTCGACGCCGACGACCGTGCGTGGCTGCGGCACCGTCGCGGCACGCCGCAGGGGCGGCTCAATGCGGGTCAGAAGCTGAATGCGATCGTCACGGCAGCATTCGCGCTTCTCTTCGCGCTCACGGGCTTCTTCCTCTGGTACGGCGAGCGCAACACGCGGTTTCGGATGCCGAACGCCCTTGTCGTGCACGACTGGCTGATGTACGTCTCGTTCTTCCTGTTCGTGGGGCATCTGTACCTCTCGCTCATCTACCCGAAGACGCGGCATGCGCTCAGCGGCATCACGCGCGGGTGGGTCGACGAGGGCTGGGCGCTCGAGCACCACCGCAAGTGGGCCGAGCAGGCTCGCGAACCGTAGAGGCTTGATGTGGAATTGCGTGCTTGCGGGGGCAGTGCCAGACCAAGCAGCTCGCACGGGTCGGGCGCAGGGCATAGCGGTGCCTACGTTCAAGCCCGACCCGGGCGGGATGCGCAGCGTCTGGGCCGCCAGCCGCGAGTGCGCGTGCATTTCACATCAAGCCTCTAGCTGGAAATGGGGGCGCAGCCGCTCGGCCGTTCGGACGAGCGCCTCCGGCAGGACCTTGACGTCGCCGAGCACCGGCATGAAGCTCGTGTCGCCGTTCCAGCGGGGCACGACGTGCAGGTGCACGTGGCCCTCGATGCCCGCGCCGGCCGCACGGCCCAGGTTCCAGCCGAGATTGTGGCCGTGAGGCGCGTACTCCGCCCGCAGGCTCTCGACGCCGCAGGCGGCGAGCCGGTGCACCTCGAGCGCCTCCTCGTCGGTGAGCGCACCGAAGTCGTCCACGTGCCGTTTCGGCGCGACGAGCAGATGCCCCGACGAGTACGGGAACTTGTTCAGGACCACGAGCGCGAGGTTGCCGTCGTGAACGAGCAGCTCTGGTTCCGGCTCACAGAAGATGCAGCGGTCGAGCTCGTCGGCGTGCTGGACGTACTCGAGACGCCATGGCGCCCACAGCGGCTTCGGCATCGGCGAAGCGTAACTACGCTCCGCGGCGCCATGGCCACGACGACGACACGCAAGGACAACGGGACAGTCGACATCGTCCAGAGCGGTCCGACGCACTGGGAGCCGACACCCGACGAGCTCCAGAACCTGTACTGGCGCGCGGTGCACAGCTCGACCTTCGGCCTCGTCCGTTTCTCCCGGGACGCACTCCGCCTCCTCGGGCTCTGGCCCGTCCTGCTTCGCTTCGGGCCGACGCTCGACGGCGCGCGCCCGATCGTCGGCGGGATCTTCGCGCGGAGGGCGCACGGGACGATCCGGTGGTCCGCCGGCGGCAACGAGGTCGTCGTGGCCGTCCACGGCTTTGCGCCGCTCTTCGCGGGGCCGCTCTGGCGGTTCGAGTCGTGGTTCCATGACGTGGTCGGTCGTCGCTTCCTCTCGCTCGCCTCGGGCCCGGGGCGCTGAATGCGCGTCGCGGTCGTCGGAGGGACGGGAACGATCGGCGCGCCGCTCGTGGGGGCGCTCGCTGCCTCCGGGCACGACGTCGTCGCCGTCTCGCGACGGAAGCGGGAGCAGCCGGATGCGCGGGTGACCTCGGCAGCCGCCGACGCAGGCGACGCCCCGGCGATCGCCGAGGCCCTGGCGGGCGCCGAGGTCGTCTACCACCTCGTTCACTCGCTCGGCCGCCCGGACTTCGAGGAGCTCGACCGGCGCGCGGCATGCGCGGTCGCCGCAGGCGCGGCCGCCGGCGGAGCGCGTCAGGTGGTGTATCTCGGCGGCCTTGGCGGCGACCGCGGCGATCTGTCGCCGCACCTGCGCAGCCGGGTCGAGACGGCGGAGATCCTGACGGCGGGCGACGTGCCGGTCACCACGCTCGCCGCAGCGATGATCGTCGGCGCGGGCAGCGCGGCCTTCGAGACCATCCTTGCGCTCGTCGATCGACTCCCGGTGATGATCTGCCCCCGCTGGGTGTCGGTCGAGACCCAACCCGTTGCGCTCGACGACGTCGTGCGCGCGCTCGTCGCAGTCTGTGGTGACGACGCGACGTTCGGCGAGAGCTACGACGTCGGCGGCCCCGAGGTGATGACGTACCGCTCGATGATGGAACGCGCCGCACGTATCCGAGGCAAGCGCCCGATCCTGGTCGAGGTGCCGTTCCTCACACCGCGGCTGTCGTCGCTGTGGCTGCACCTCGTCACCCCGGTGAATGCGGCGGTAGCCCGGCCACTCGTCGAGGGCCTGAAGGTCCCGACGGTCGCGCATGACGATCGCATCTGGCAGCTCGTGGCGCAGCCGCGCACATCCTTCGACGACGCGGTCCGGCTCGCGCTGAGCGTGTGTTTGCGTCCCGTCTAGTGGAGCGGCGGGAGGCGGAGATGGCGTGTCAGCTGGGTTCGTAGATCCGTGAGTTCGTCTGAGTCTCTCGCGAGGGCGCAGAGGGCACGGAACTCGTGCATGTTCAGCTGCACCGGCTCGCCCGTCAGGCTGGCTGCGGAGATCCGGCGTGCGAGGCGTCGTGCCGCCAGGTCGCGTTCACGCTCGAGCAACCGTGAGAGGACGAGAGCCTCATGCGGATCGAAGCCGAGTCGGACATCTTCGAAGCAGAGGTTGACGTGTTGCGCGGTTCTCTTGGTGGCGAAAGAGGCTCGTATCGATTCGCCGACCTGCTCCATCAGCGGCAAGCGCTCCCCGCCGCCGGCCACCCGGGCCTGGAGGTGCGCGGCGAGCGCAGCGAGCTGGTCCGACCTGGTGGCTCCCGCTTGAAGCGTCCCGGTCAGCGCTTCGATCAGGAAGCCATGCTCGGTCGGGTCGACCTCCACGAGTGTGTCGTTTCTGAACCCGTACCTGATCCGGTCGGCGAGCTTGCTCAGCCCGTTCTGCTCGAGCTCGCGGGCGAGCGCTTCCGCGTCCGGGTCGTCGAGGACTTGCGGCTTGGTCGTATAGATGTCGAACATCACGAACGACACGGCACGGCACGCTAAAGGAAAGTGTCCGGTCCGGTCGCGGTTGCAGCTGGCGGAGCCTTGCTCGGCGATAGCCGGCATTAGCGGCTACGGTGGCGGCCTCGAGGGAAGGTTTCGAGGTGAGTGAGTCCGGTCCCATCAGGGTGTTTCCCCGGGACGGGAGATGGGTTGTCGACTACGGAAGCTATGTGAGCGCTTATTGCGAAACCCGCAGTCAGGCGATCGTGGTTGGCACCGAGGCAGCGCGACTCGAACACCGTGAGCTCCTGATCGAGATCGAGGACGGCCCGGTGGCGAGGTTTGTTCGCCCGTTCTTGCAACCGGGCGCGAGCGCATCGGATCGCGAGGACGGCGCGCAGATGGACAGCATCGGGTTCTCCGAGTACGTCAACCGACGCCTGGCCACCGTGACGAGCCAGGCACTCGCCCACTTCCTCGAAGGCTTCGACCCTGCCACCTCTACCGAGGCCGACACCGCCCGGCGGACGCTCCTGGTCAACCTCGCGAGAGCGGAGAGTGAGTCGGCCGTGCGTCTCACCGAGCACGAAGAGGGGCAGCTCGATCGACTGATCTCCACTCAGCCATCGGACACCTGGGACATGTACACCCAGGTGCGAGACACGAGCGCCCGGCACCTGCTCTACATGCTGCGCGGGCTCGAGCTCGCGCAGGTGGGTCCGGCTCGGTAGTCGGTAGAACGTTTGGGTAGAACGTGCCGCCCAACGGGTTCGTCGGGCACCACCACGGGCCAATCGCTACAACCAGCGCTTGTAACGGAAGAACGCGAGCAGCGTGCCGAGGGAGGCGAGCATGCCGGCGAAGATCACCCAGAACCCCCACACGGTGTCGAAGCCGGGGAACTGCACGTTCATCCCGAAGAAGCCGGTGATCAGCGAAAGCGGCAGCAGGACGACCGAGAAGACGGTGAGCACCCGCAGCACGTCGTTCTGGCGATGTGAGATCACCGACTCGTTCGTGCTCTCCAGCGCCTCGACGACTTCCTTGTAGTTGTCGAGGATGTCCCAGATGCGCTCCGCGGCGTCGACGATGTCGTCGAAGTAGAGGTCGAGCTCCTCCGGCAGGAACCGCTCGACGTGACGCTCGAGCACGCGCAGCGTCGAGCGCTCCGGCTTGATGATCTTCCGGTAGCTGATGATCTCCTGCTTCACGTTCGAGATGTCGCGAACGACTTCCTCGGAGCGTCCCTCGAACACGTCGTCCTCGAGCGAGTCGAGCTTGTGGCCGATCTTGTCGAGGATCGGGAAGCAGTAGTCGAAGAGGTCGTCGAGGATCTCGTAGAGCAGCCGGCCCGAGCCCTTCGAGAGCAGCTGCTCCCGGAACTCGACGTCCTCCTCGCACCGGCGGAAGAGCCGTGAGACGGGGAGGAGCTCGACGCTCGGCAGCGTGACCAGGTAGTTCGGGCCGACGAAGATGTCGAGCTCCGCGGCGTTCAGCCGGCGGCTCGCGCGGTCGTAGATCGGAAAGTGCAGGACGCCGAACAGGTATCCCTCGTCGGCGTAGTCGTCGACCTTGGGGCGCTGGCGCTTCGAGAGCACGTCCTCGACGTCGAGCGGATGCCACCCGAAGCGGTCGGCCAGTGCCTGCGCGTTCTCCAGCGCGGGAGCGTCGAGGTTGATCCAGGTGAGACCGGCTGCGCTGAGCTCAGCCGGTGACGTCGGCGGAGCCGACGGTGCGACGACGAGGTCGCGTGCGCGCGTGCGCCGGATGCGAGGCAGGCTCGGCATCGGTACTGAAAGGATCCTCGACCACAGACATCACCGCCATGTTCGCCATTCTACCGGGGTTTCCCGCTTCAAAGGGCCGGTACGACGGCCGGGACGCGAGGCTCCACCTCGGCGCGCGGGATGCGGCGGAAACGGTCCGGTACGCGGCGTTCGAGCAGAAGCGTTCCGATCATGGCGACGAAGCACACCGCGGCCGCAGCGGGCCAGAGCGCGAACGGCTTCGTCGCGAGCAGGAACCCGCCGACGGCCGGCCCGACCGTCCCGGCGAGGCCCCACGAGAGCGAGTGCACCGCGAAGTACCTGCCTCGTAGGTGCCCCGGCGCGATCTCGGCGACGAGCGCCTGGTGCGCCGGCCCGTGGAAGCACTCGCCGATCCCGAAGATCGCGAGCGCGACCGTCATCACGACGAACGCCGCCGTCGCGTCGAGCCAGTACGCCCCGGCGTCGAGCATCAGCCACGCCACGATCCAGAGCGCGGGCATGAGCGCGAGCGCACGCATGCGTCGCCGCCCTTCGATCGCCCGCGAGATCGGCAGCTGTGCAATCACGATCACCGCCGTGTTGACGAAGAAGAACACGCCGATCTCGCGCTCGCTGACATGCGCCTGGTCGCGCGCGAACGCCGGCACGAGATTGAACAGTGAGTAGCCCGCGGCGACGAACAGGAAGTTGAGCGATCCACAGACCGGCGAAGAGGCGGTCGCGCACGACCGCGCGATACGAGGAGCGCTCGGGCGAGCGCTCCTCTTCGGCGACGCCGGGGTCGTGGATCAGGAAGAGCACCCCGACGTAGGCGAGGAACGTCGCAGCGTCGACGAGAAAGAGGACGGTGAACGAGCTCGGTTCGGCGACGTTCGCGATCAACCCACCGGTCAGCCCGCCGAGGCCGATCCCGAGGTTCATCGTCACTCGCTGCTGGGCGAACGCCGCATGCCGGCGTGCGGGCGGCGTCAGCCTGGCGATCAGCGTCGACTGGCTCGGCCAGAAGCCCGCGCTACCGGCTCCCTCGATCGCGATCAGGAGAAACGCCTGCCACGGGTCGTGCACGAGCGGGAAGAACGCGAAGCCGACGGACTGCATCACGAGGCCCGTGCCGAGGACCGGGCGGGCGCCGAACCGGTCGACGAGCGGGCCGGCGACCAGCCCGGCTGTCAGCTGCGCCGCAGCCGAGACCGAGATGACGAGACCGGAGATGCCGAGCCCGAAGCCGCGCACGCTGTGGAGGTAGATGACGAGGAACGGCAGCACGAGGCCGTTGCCGAACGAGTTCGCGAGCCCGCCGAGCTGCAGCAGCCAGACCTCGCGCGGGAGGCGCGGGTCGAGAGCGCGGAGGTGGGCGAGCACCGTGCGAGGCTACAGTCGAGCGGATGAAGTCACGGTGGTGGTCGGTCCGGCCGGCGCAGAACCTCACGTCCGCGAGCTACGTGTGCCCGTTCTGCGACGGCATGCTGCAGGCGACGAGCGCGCATGTTCTGGTCACGCCGGAAGGCGATCTGTCGAAGCGCCGCCACGCGCACACGGATTGCGTCGACGCGGCCCGCAAGCGCGGCGAGCTCACGCTGGAAGAGGAGTGGCGGAAGCGAACGCGGTGAGCGCCGCGGCGAGATCGGTCGTGAAGCGCGGATGGTGTCTGACACCGCGCCCGACCTGCGAGATCGCGCATTGGGGCGAAGGTGTCAGACACCTTTCCGGGTGGTGGTGCGAGACGGTGCTGCGCGGCGAAACAGGTGTCAGACACCAACCGGCAGCGACGGCGATGCGCCCGGCAGGATTCGAACCTGCGACCTCTCGCTCCGGAGGCGAGCGCTCTATCCCCTGAGCTACGGGCGCGTGGCGGATTAGTGTAGCCCCGTGAATCTGACGGCCCGAAAGGCGACGGTACAGCTCGCGGAGACGTTCACGATCTCGCGCGGGTCGGAGGACGAGGCCGACGTCGTCCAGGTCGAGGTGGAGCACGACGGCGTCTCCGGGTTCGGCGAGGCTGCCCCGATCGAGAGGTACTCGGAATCGGTGGAGTCGGCGCTCGACTGGCTCGACCGCGTCGATCTCGGCGAGGATCCGTTCGGGCTCGACGAGATCGCCGACCGCCTTCCGCCCGGCGAGCACGCAGCTCGCGCGGCGGTCGACCACGCCCTCCACGACCTGCAGGGCAAGCTGACCGGCCAGCCCGTCTACAAGCTGCTCGGCCTGCGGCGTACCGGGCCGCCGACGTCGTGGACGATCTGGCTGGGCGACCCGGACGACATGGCGCGGCGCACCGAGAAGGTCGCCGACCGCGGCTTCAAGCGGCTGAAGCTGAAGCTCGGCGGCGGGGACGGGCTCGACGTCGAGCGCGTGAACGCGGTGCGCGCCGTCAGCAGCCTGCCGCTGCAGTGCGACGTCAACGAAGCCTGGACGCTCGACGAGGCGCTCGAGATCCTGCCGCAGCTCGAGCTCCAGTACTGCGAGCAGCCGCTCCCGGCCGGAGACCCCGGCGGCCCCGAGCTGAAGCGGCGCTCGCCGATCCCGATCTATGTGGACGAGGACTGCCACACGCTCGCCGACGTCGCGGTCTGCGCGGAGCGTGCGCACGGCATCAACATCAAGCTCGCGAAATCGGGCGGCATCCGCGAGGCGGTGCGGATGGTGCACGCCGCGCGCGCGCTCGGCCTCGGCGTGATGCTCGGCTGCATGATCGAGTCCGGCCTGGGAATCGCGCCCGGGGCGCATATCGCCTCGCTGATGGATCACATCGACCTCGACGGCAACCTGCTGCTCGCATCCGACCCATGGCCGGGAGTGAAGTTCGTCGACGGCGTCCAACTGCCCTCGAATGCGCCGGGGCTCGGTGTCGCGCCCGCGTAGGCTCCTGATCCTCGCCGAGGGCCACTCGGACGACCCGCACCACGGCAAGACCGCACGCGGTGTCATTCGCTATCGCCCGGACGACGTCGTGGCGATCCTGGACTCGCGCCGGCCCGGCGAGGAGCAGGACGGCTTCCCCGTCGTCGGGTCGGTCGTGGAGGCGGCCCGGTACGAGCCGACGACCGCGCTCGTCGGCGTCGCCACCGCGGGCGGGCGCTTCCCGCCGGCGTGGCGCGAGCTGCTGAGGGACGCGATCCGCGCCGGTCTCGACGTCGAGAACGGTCTGCACGAGTTCATCACGGACGATCCCGAGCTCGTCGGGCTCGCACGCGATCACGGCGCCGAGCTGCGCGACCTGCGCAAGGCTCCACCCGGCCTCAACGTGCCGACGGGCGACAACCTGACGCACGGCGCGACCACGATTCTCACCGTGGGCTCCGATTGCGCGATCGGGAAGATGACCGTCTCGCTCGAGCTCGATCGCGAGGCGCGGCGCCGCGGCCTGCGCAGCGAGTTCGTCCCGACGGGGCAGACCGGCATCGCGATCGCGGGCTGGGGGATCTCGGTCGACGCCGTCGTGGCGGACTTCATCGCCGGCGCCGCCGAGCAGCTCGTCCTCGAAGGCGTGCAGCGGGGTGGGGAGGTGCTCATGGTCGAGGGCCAGGGGTCGCTACTCCACCCTGCGTATTCCGGCGTCACGCTCGGCCTGATCCACGGCTCGGCGCCGCATGGCTACGTGCTCTGTCACATGGCGGGCGAGACGTCGGTCGAGCAAGACGTCCGCTTTCCGATCCCGCCGCTGTCCGAGCTCGTGCGGCTGCACGAGCAGATCAGCCTGATCGCGCGGCCGGCCACCGTGCACGCGATCGCGCTGAACACGCGCAACCTCGGTGAGGGCGAAGCCCGTGCGGCGATCGAGGCGGCGGAGGAGGAAACGGGCCTTCCGGCCGACGACCCGGTCCGCTTCGGCCCCGCGAAGCTTCTCGACGCTCTGGAGGTCCTTCTCCGGAGGTAGGCCGAGCCCGGCGTGGAAATAGGACACCCGGCCCTTGCTCGGCGAGGGCTCGCGCGTCCACGCTTGGCCCAACACTGCGGTGCACGAAGAGAGGGCGACGTTGAAGAGACTGCTGGCGGCAGTTGCCATGCTCGCGGCGCTGGTCGCGGCGGGGAACGCGGCCGCCGATCCGCTGCGCTACGGCGTTGCCGACGACTGGCCGAAGTTCCACCCGTGCGGCGATGTCTGGTGGAGCTCGGCCAAGGACATCGGCTACCAGGACCTGCGCATGACAGTCCAATGGGACGCAACGCAGCCGACGGTGATCCCGTACCAAGCGAACCTCCAGGACGCGATCGACTGCGCCAAGCTGAACGACATCCGCCCGATTCTCGCCATCTACCCGCAGGCTCCCAACGCGATCGGCTCGAACGCGAGCGCTCAAGCGGCCTTCGCGAGTTTCGTCGGGCTCGTGGGGCAGGCCTTCCCCGACGTTCGGGATTTCATCGTCGGCAACGAACCGAACGTCAATCGCTTCTGGCAGCCGCAGTACGTGAACGGCCACGATGCGGCGGCAGCCGACTACGAGCACACGCTCGCGCAGTCCTACGACGCGCTGAAGCTCGTGCGGCCCGACTCGATCGTCTGGGGCCCGGCGATCTCCTCACGCGGCAACGACAACGCGAAGGCGACATCCAACCCCGGACATTCGCCGGTGTGGTTCATCAAGTACATGGGCGACGCCTACCGGGCGTCGGGGCGGACGACCAGGATCTTCGACGAGTTCGACATGCATCCGTATCCGCGGGTCCAGGACACGGATTCGTTCGTGAAGCCTTTCCTGTGGCCGCAGGCAGGCGCCGCGAACCTCGACCGGGTCAAGCAGGCGCTCTGGGATGCCTTCCACGGAACGGGTCAGCCGGTCGTGGCCGAGCACGCGGGCAGCCGGACCGACCAGTTCGCCGCGCCACAGGCGCTTCCGATCGACCTCGACGAGGGTGGCGAGCAGACCACGATCACGGGCCACGAGGCCGCGTACGACGGCACGACGGAGAACGTGATCCCGATCAGCGAGGCGCAACAGGCGGCCAACCACGTCGTGCTGGCCGAGATCGCGGCCTGCGATCCGACGGTGAAGGCGCTCCTCTTCTTCCAGTTGATCGACAACACCGGTGTGTCGACCGGGTTCCAGTCCGGCAACCTCTACGCGGATCTCACGCCGAAGCAGTCCTATGCCGACGTGAAGAGCAAGATCGCCTCGGCGCAGGGGCTATGCCAGGGCGGCCTCACCGGCATACGCGAGTCGTGGGCCCACACCGACCAAGTGCTCGGCGCAGCCGGCAGCTTCGGCGGGCCTTTGAGGCACTGGACATTCAGCGTCACCGCGACCGAGGACGCCACGTACCGGGCGACGCTCTCGAGCGTGACCGCAACCGGCGGCTCGCCGAGAACGGCGCTCCGGATTGCCGGGAAGGTGAAGGCGAATCTCACGTCTCTCGTGAGGTTCAACGGGAAGGCGCTGCCCGCGGGTCACTACGAGTACACGGTCACACTTGCCGCCGCGACCGATCCGCAGCGCTCGACGACGCTCGTCTCGAGGCGGTTCCTGGTTCGCGCTTGACAAGGCGAACGTCTGTTCGCTATGCTGGGCGAACACATGTTCGTTCGCATCCTCATCATCGTGGGAATCGCCGTCCTGGCCTGGAGCGCCGTCGCGCGCTCGTCGCAGGCGCACGGCGCGCGGCAGGTGGTCACGGTGCGGCCGTACGACACGCTCTGGTCGATCGCCCAGCGCAACTACGGAGGCGACGTCCGCGATGCGATCTGGCGGATCGAGCGCGCCAACCACCTCGCGGGCGCCGACGTCCGCGCCGGCCAGCAGCTCGTGCTCCCGTAGGCGCCGAGCGCTTCGTTTCCGCCGTCTTGCGACAATCGGCGGCTCATGGACCTCGACCTCGTCTTCCTGGGCACCTCCGCGAGCGCCCCGACGGCCAACCGGGCGCCGCTCGCGCTCCTGCTGCGCCGCGGCGGTGAGCGGCTCCTCTTCGACTGCGCCGAGGGCACCCAGCGGCAGCTGATGCGCTCCTCGGTCGGGCTCCCCGATCTCGAGGAGATCTTCCTGACGCATTTCCACGCCGACCACTACCTCGGCCTGCCCGGGATGCTGAAGACCTTCTCGCTCCGGCAGCGGGACGTGCCCCTGACCGTCTACGGCCCGCCGGGGCTGCGCGAGCTCTTCGCGAGCCTCGGGCGGGTGTTCGGGAAGCTCTCCTATCCGCTCGAGCTCGTCGAGCTACGCGCCGGCGAGACGCTCGAGCGCGACGGCTACAAGATCCTCGTCTTCCCGGTGCACCACGGCGTCTCTGCCGTCGGCTACGCCGTCGTCGAGGATCCGCGCCCTGGGCGCTTCGACGTCGAGACGGCCGACGCGCTCGGCGTCCCGAACGGCCCCGAGCGCGGCGCCCTGCAGCGCGGCGAGTCGATCACCCTGGACGACGGGCGGGTGCTGACCCCGGATGCGGTGCTCGGAGAGACGCGGCGAGGCCGTCACGTCGTGATTCCGGGCGACACCGCTCCCACCGAGACGGTGCGCGTCCTTGCGGAGGGCGCCGACCTGCTCGTGCACGAGGCCACCTTCCTCGAGGAGGAGCGCGACCGGGCGGCGGACACGCTCCATTCGACGGCGTTCCAGGCGGCCGAGCTCGCCCGCGACGCCGGCGTGCGGCTGCTCGCGCTCACGCACGTGTCGCCGCGCTACTTCGGCTCCGAGCTCGCCCGCGAGGCACGCGAGATCTTCCCGGCGACGATCGTGCCCCGCGACTTCGACATCGTCGAAGTGCCGTTCCCCGAACGCGGCGAGCCGCGGCTCGTCAAGGGCGGCGCGCTAGCCGAAAAGGTGTCAGACACCACCCCGCAGCAGAGCGCGGCCCCTCAGCTCGAAGAGGTGTCTGACACCTTTAGAGCTGCCAGGCGCCGTCGCGGAGGACCGGCACCGCCCGGCCGTCGCGCGTGAGCCCCGTGACCGCGACGTCGTTGGAGCCGACCATGAAGTCGACGTGGACCGCGCTCCGGTTGATGCGGCTGCGATCCTCGTCGCCCACCGAGATCGCGTAGGCGTTGCCGAAGGCGAGATGGCTCGCCGCGTTCTCGTCGAGGAGCGTGTTGAAGAACACCGTTCCGGTCCGGCCGATGCGGCCCTCGCGGTCGACGAGCGCGACCTCGCCGAGTCGCGATGCACCTTCGTCCGTCGCGCAGCGGGCCCGCAGCGCGTCGGCGTTGTCGCCCTCGATCTCGACCGCCCGTCCGCCCTCGAAGCGGACGCGGAGGTTCTCGACCACCGTGCCGGAGACGTCGAGCGGCTTCGTCGCGGTGACGACGCCGTCGACTCGCAGCGGATCGGGCGCCGATGCGATCTCTTCGGTCGGCAGGTTCGGCGCATGCACGACGCCGTCGACCGTCTGCATCCCGGGCGTCTCGGAGGCGAACCGCGACGTGGGCAGGAGGCCGACCGTCAGATCGGTGCCGGGCCCCTCGAAACGCAGCGCGTCGAAGCGGTGCGCGTCGATCCGCTTGCCGGCGTCGTGCAGCTGGCCGAGGCGCAGCGCCCACGCGGCGGCCGCGTCAGGCTCGTCGAGCCGCAGCACGAACACGAGCTGCTCCCAGAGCTTTGCGAGCGCCGTCTCGTCGTCGAGCCCGGGGTGGACGAGACGCGCCCACTCGGGCACCGCCCACGGGACGACCGTCCAGTTCGTGGTCCGCGCGTTGATCACGTCGAAGTTCTCGGCGAGCGACGGCAGGGCGTCGCGCCCCGCGCGCGCCGGGGGAATGCCGTCGAGCAGCCCGGGCGGCACCTGCGGCGTGATCGAGATGCGCACGCCGTGGCCCTCGCCGAGCGCGAGCAGACGGCGGGCGTACCAGGGCGGCACGAAGTCGAGCGAGTCCGCGCGCGCCCGGTCGAGTCGCACGCGCTTCACGAAGGGGTCGAAGTACCAGGGGTCGACGAACTTGGCCCCGCGGTCGTAGGCGGCGGCCGCGACCGCGCGTACGAGTGGCGCTGCCCGCGGCTCAGCGACGATCCAGACGATCTGGCCGGGCTGGACATTCGCGCCGACCTCGACCACGAGGCGGGCGTAACGGGCGAGGAGGTCGTCGTCCACCGGCCGCTGACCCTACTCCGTCCGGGCGGTTTGCCTACACTCCAACCCGTACCGCCCCTTTAACCCGGTCCAGCGAGGCCGGAAAGGAGTCGAATGTCTCACCCTGCCGTGACGTCCACGCCAGCGGTCCTCCTGGACGAGGACGCGATCCGCCGCACGTTGTCCCGGATCGCGCACGAGATCATCGAGCGGAACGTCGACCTCGACAGCGTCGCCCTGGTCGGCATCCACACGCGCGGCGTCCCGATCGCCCAGCGCCTCCGGCGGCTCGTCGAAGAGCGCTCCGGCGAGGAGCTCGCCCTCGGCCAGCTCGACATCACCTTTCACCGTGACGACGTGCACGTGCGCGCCGGGCACGCGCCGCGCCGTCCGCAGCCGCTCGTGCGCGACACGAAGCTCGACTTCGAGCTCGAGGGCCGCACGGTCATCCTCGTCGACGACGTCCTCTACACGGGCCGCACGATCCGGGCGGCCATCGACGCGTTGTTCGAGTACGGCCGGCCGGAACGCGTGCAGCTCGCAGTGCTCGCCGATCGCGGCCACCGGGAGCTCCCGATCCGCCCCGACTACGTCGGCAAGAACCTGCCGACGACACGTGGCGAGCGCGTGCAGGTCGAACTGATGGAGGTCGACGAGATCGACCGCGTCACCCTCGTCCCCGACCGCTAGGAGGCCGACGGTGGCTGATCTTCGCGTGGTCGGCGGTGATCTGCTGCCGCCCGCCGACGAGCGCCGGCACCTGCTCTCGATCGCCGACCTCTCGGCGGGCGACGTCGAGCGCCTGCTCTCGACCGCCCACTCGTTCGCGCACTCCCAGGCACGCGAGAACAAGAAGCTGCCGACCCTTCGGGGCCGGCTCGTCCTGAACGTGTTCTACGAGTCCTCGACCCGCACGTCGTCGTCGTTCGAGCTCGCGGCCAAGCGGCTCTCGGCGGACACGATGACGCTGAAGTCCTCCGGCTCCTCGGTCGACAAGGGCGAGTCGCTGAAGGACACCGCGCTGACGCTCTCGGCGTACGACCCCGACGTGATCGTGATCCGCCATCCCGAGGTCGGCGCCGCGCAGTTCGTCGCGAGGCTGACCGAGGCGCGCGTCGTCAATGCCGGCGACGGCAAGCACCAGCACCCGACCCAGGCGCTGCTCGACCTCTACACGATGCAGGAGGCATTCGGCCGGCTCGAAGGGCTCCAGGTCGCGATCGTCGGGGACGTGATCCACTCTCGCGTCGCGCGCTCGCTCGTCCAGGCGCTCAGGCTCGTCGGCGCCGACGCGATCCTCGTCGGCCCGCCGGCGCTGCTGCCGGCCGGCCTCGCCGAGACGTCCCACGACATCGCGGCAATCGGCGGCGCCGACGTCGTCTACGTGCTGCGGATGCAGCGCGAGCGCATGCTCGAGGGCGCGAACTTCGTGCCGTCGCTCCGCGAGTACACGGATCGGTGGGGCATCACCACCGCGCGCGTTCGTGACGGCCAGCGCGTCATGCACCCGGGGCCGATGAACCGCGGCGTCGAGATCGACGCGCGCGTTGCCGACTCCGACGCGTCGCTCGTCGTCGACCAGGTGCGCTCCGGCCTGATCGTTCGCATGGCGGTGCTCTACGACCTGCTGACGACCGGCCCGGTCGCGGTCGAGACGGCGGTGGAGGTGGCGTGATGCTGGCGGGCCGCACGGGCACCGACAACGTCGTGATCCGCGGCGCGCGCGTACTCGATCCGGTCGAAGGTGTCGACGCGATCCTCGACGTCCGGATCGACGGCGGCGTGATCGCCCAGATCGGGCTCGACCTCGACACGAACGAGCATCGCGTGATCGACGGCGCGGGCAACGTGCTCGCCCCGGCGTTCATCGACCCGCACGTTCACCTGCGCACGCCGGGCCGCGAGGACGAGGAGACGATCGAGACCGGCACGGCGGCCGCGGCCGCAGGCGGCTACTGCGCGATCCTCGCGATGCCGAACACCGACCCGGTCGTCGACGACGCCGACGTCCTGCGCAGCCTGCGCGCCCGCGCGGAGTAGGAGGCGCACATCCCGGTGGGCTTCATGGCCGCGATCACCAAGGGCCAGGATGGCGCGGAGCTGACGGAGATGGGCGCGCTCGCCGACGCCGGCGCCGCGGGGTTCACCGACGACGGCCGCCCGGTCGCAGCGGCGGGCGTGATGCGGCGCGCGCTCCAGTACAACGCCGTCACCGGCCGCACGATCGCCGTGCACTGCGAGGAGTCGACGCTGACGCGCGGCGGCCAGGCGCACGCCGGCGCGGTTGCCGCCGAGCTCGGGCTCACGGGCTGGCCGTCGCTCGGCGAGAGCCTGATGGTCGCGCGCGACCTCGACCTCGCGGGCGAGACAGGCCAGGCGGTGCACCTGATGCATCTCTCGGCGCGCGAATCGGTCGAGCACCTGCGCCGCGCGCATGCCTCGGGCATTCGCGGCAGCGGCAGAGGTGACGCCACATCACCTCTGCCTCACCGACGAGGCAGTGCGCACGCTCGATGCGAACATGAAGATGAACCCGCCGCTGCGAGGCGAGGACGACCGCAACGCGCTGATCGAGGCGCTCCGCGACGGCACGATCTCCGCGATCGCGACCGACCACGCGCCGCACTCCCCCGAGGAGAAGGACGTGCCGTTCGAGGCGGCGCCGTTCGGCGTGACCGGTCTCGAGACCGCGTTCGCGTCGCTCTACACCTACCTCGTCGAACCGGGGCTCGTCTGCGCTCGAGACCGCTGCTCGAGCGGATGTCTGCCGGCCCTGCGGCGATCTTCGGGCTCGAGCGGCCGCGGATCGCGCGTCGGCGCGCCGGCGAACCTGACGCTGCTCGACCTCGAACGGACAGCTGGCGCGTGAAGGCGTCCGACGTTCCGCTCGCGCTCCACCAACTCGTGGCTGCTCGGCGAGCGGCTCCACGGCCGCGTGCAGGCTGACGATCGCCGCCGGCCGGGTGGTGCACGAGGCATGAGCTGGCTCGCTCGTGCTCGAAGACGGCACCGTCTTCGCCGGCGACATCGGTCGCCGCGCGAGGGCTTCGCCTTCGGCGAGGCCGTCTTCACGACCGTCGATGAGCGGCTACCAGGAAATCGTCACCGACCCGAGCTACGACGGGCAGATCGTCTGCTTCACCGCGCCGATGGTCGGCAACTACGGCGTCGAGGAGGCCCGCTCGCAGTCGACGCGCGTGCACGCGACGGCGGTCGTGATGCGCGAGGCGCGTGGCCCGAGTGGACCGACTGGCTGCACGAGCGCGGGATCGTCGCGCCTCACCGGCGTCGATACGCGCTCGCTCGTGCTGCACCTGCGCGAGCGCAGGTGCGATGCGGGCCGCCGCCGTCGCGGGCGACGCTCGACGTCGACGAGATCGTTGCAGCCGTCGCGCGCGCAGCCGGCGATGGCGGGCGCGGCGCTCGTCGCCGGCGTCTCGCCGCCGGAGCGGTACACGTTCACCGACGAGGGCGACGTGCGCGTCGCCGTCGTCGACTACGGCTGCAAGCGCTCGATCCTTCGTCGCCTCGCCGCGAACGGCGCCGCCGTCGACGTGTTCCCGCACGACGTCGATGCCGACACGCTCGCCGGCTACGACGGCGTCCTGCTCGGCAACGGCCCCGGCGACCCCGCGCCGCTCGTCGACGAGATCGCAGCCGCTCGCGCGAGCTGCTCGGGCGCACGCCCGTGCTCGGCATCTGCCTCGGGCACCAGCTGCTCGCGCTTGCCACCGGGCACGAGACGTTCAAGCTGCCGTTCGGCCATCGCGGCGCGAACCACCCGGTGCTCGACCATCGCATCGCGCGGCGTCCTCGTCACGTCGCAGAACCACGGCTTCGCCGTCGCGCCGCGGGACGGCGCCAGGCGTCACTCACGTCTCGCTCTACGACGGCACGGTCGAGGGCCTCGCCTTCCCGGAGCTGCGCGCGCGCTCGTCGCAGTTCCATCCCGAGGCGCAGCCCGGGCCGCACGACGGCCGCGTCGATCGTCGCCGGCTGGGTCGAGGAGCCTGAAGCAGGCCGCCTGAATGCCGAGACGCGACGACATCGAGTCGATCTGCCTGATCGGCTCCGGCCCGATCGTGATCGGCCAGGCGGCCGAGTTCGACTACGCGGGCTGCCAGGCGCTGAAGGTGCTGCGCGAGGACGGCTTCCGCACGATCGTCGTCAACTCGAACCCGGCGACGATCATGACCGACCCCGGCTTCGCCGACCGCACGTACCTCGAGCCGCTCGACCTCGAAGGTGTCACCGGCGGTGCTGCGCCGCGAGCGGCCCGACGCGCTGCTGCCGACGATGGGCGGCGGCACGGCGCTCAACCTCGCGCGCGAGCTGCACGCGGCCGGGTACCCTCGACGAGCTCGGCATCGAGCTGATCGGCGCGACGATCGACGCGATCAACCGCGCCGAGGATCGCGAGCTCTTCAAGCAGACGGTCGAGGGCTGCGGCCTCAAGGTCCCGACGTCGCGCATCGTCACGTCGCTCGACGAGCTCGAGGGGGTCGCGCTGCCGGCGGTCGTGCGCCCGGCGTTCACGCTCGGCGGGCACGGCGGCGGCTTCGCCGACACGCCCGAGCAGCTGCGCCGGCAGTCGAGCGCGGGCATCGCCGAATCGCCCGATCGGCCAGGTGCTCGTCGAGGAGTCGGTGCGCGGCTGGGACGAGTTCGAGCTCGAGGTCGTGCGCGACCGCGCCGACAACGTCGTGATCGTCTGCTCGATCGAGAACCTCGACCCGATGGGCGTGCACACCGGCGACTCGGTCACGGTCGCGCCGCAGATGACGCTCTCCGACGAGGCCTACCAGGAGCTTCGCGACAGCGCGATCAGCGATCATCCGCGCGGTCGGCGTCGACACGGGCGGATCGAACATCCAGTTCGCGCGCGACCGCGTCTCCGGCGAGATCCGCGTGATCGAGATGAACCCGCGCGTCTCGCGCTCGTCCGCGCTCGCGTCGAAGGCGACCGGGCTATCCGATCGCGAAGGTCGCGGCCAAGCTCGCCGTCGGCTACACGCTCGACGAGATCCCGAACGACCTGACGGGCACGACGCCGGCGAGCTTCGAGCCGACGCTCGACTACGTCGTCGTGAAGATCCCGCGCTTCGCGTTCGAGAAGTTCCCCGGCGCCGACACGACGCTCGGCACGCAGATGAAGTCCGTCGGCGAGACGATGGGCATCGGCCGCAGTTCCTCGAGGCGTTCGTGAAGGCGAAGCGCGGGCTCGAGGGCGACTTCGAGTGGGCGCCCGACAACCTGCACCCGTGGTTCGAGCGCGAGCTCGAGTCGCTCGAGGCCGAGGAGCAGCGGCAGCAGTCGCGCCCGCCGGTCTACCGCCGCATCGACTCGTGCGCGGGTGAGGTCGCTGCGAGCTCCAACTACTTCTACGCGACGTGGGACGAGCGCGACGAGGCGCCGCCGCAGGGCGATGCGAAGCGCGTCGTCATCCTCGGCTCGGGCCCGAACCGCATCGGCCAGGGAGTCGAGTTCGACTACTGCTGCGTGCACGCGGTCCAGACCTTCCGCGAGCTCGGCTACGAGGCGGTGATGGTGAACTGCAACCCGGAGACGGTCTCGACCGACTACGACACGTCGAACCGCCTCTACTTCGAGCCGCTCGACCTCGACTCGGTGCTCGGCGTGCTCGAGCGAGAACAGCCCGAAGGGGTCGTGATCCAGTTCGGTGGCCAGACGCCGCTGAAGCTCGCCCGCGGGATCGAGGCGGCGGGCTTCAGGATCCTCGGGACGCAATTCGATGCCGTCGACCTCGCCGAGGACCGCGAGCGCTTCGGCGGCCTGCTCGCAGGCATGGGCGTCCGCTGTCCCGACTGGGGCATCGCGCGCTCGGGCGCGGAAGCCGTCACGATCTCCGAGCGCATCGGCTACCCGGTGCTCGTGCGGCCGTCGTACGTCCTCGGCGGCCGGGCGATGCGCGTGTGCCACGGGCCCGACCAGGTCGTCGCCGCCTTCGCCGGCGTGGACGGGCCGACCCTCGTCGACCGCTTCCTCGAGAACGCGATCGAGATCGACGTCGACGCGCTCTGCGACGGAGAGAGCACGTATGTGGGGGCGATCATGCAGCACGTCGAGGAGGCGGGCGTGCACTCGGGCGACTCGGCGTGCGTGCTGCCTGCGCAGTCCCTGAGCGGCTCGTCGTCGGCCGAGATCTCGGCGATCGTGAAGCGGCTCGGGCCTGCTCTCGGTGTCGTCGGCCTGCTGAACGTGCAGTTCGCGATCGTCGACGACGAGCTGTTCGTCCTCGAGGTGAACCCGCGCGCCTCGCGCACCGTTCCGTTCGCGTCCAAGGCGACCGGCGTGAACCTCGTCACGGCCGCCTGCCGGCTCGCGGCAGGCGAGAAGCTCCCCGACCTCGACTTGCCCGCCGAGCGGCCGCCGCGCCAGGTGAGTGTGAAGGCGGCGGTGCTGCCGTTCGCCCGCTTCCCGGGCGCCGACCCGGTGCTCGGGCCCGAGATGCGCGCCACCGGCGAGGTGATGGCAAGCGCTCGCGACTTCCCGACCGCGTACGCGAAGGCGGAACGCGCTGCCGGCCGCTCGCTGCCGCACGACGGCGTCGTCTTCGTCTCGGTGCGCGACGACGACAAGGCGTCGGCAGTCCCGGTCGCGGCGGCGCTCGCAGGCCTCGGCTTCCAGCTCGTGGCCACCAACGGCACCGCGCGCACCCTTCGCGGCGCGGGGCTCGAGGTCGACGAAGTGCGGAAGGTGAAGGCCGACGGCGACGGGCCGTCCGTCGTCGACCTTCTTCGCCGCGGCCGCTGCAACCTGGTTGTTAACACTCCGGAGGGGGGATCGGGACCGCGCTCCGACGGCTACCTGATCCGTGAGGCGGCGCTCGCCGCCCGCATCCCGTGCATCACGACGATCGCAGGGGCTGCCGCGGCGGTCCACGCGATCGCGAACGCGCGCGCCGAGACGGCGCTGTCGCTTCAGGAGCGGATCGATGTCGAGACCCAGGCGCGAGCGTCGTAGCGTCACCGCCGTCGAGGCGGTCGGCCCCTACGCACTGATCCACGTCGATCGCGGCGAGCTCGACCCGGGAGTCCCGGGTCAGTTCTTCATGCTCGAGGCGCCCGGACGCGTGCTGCCGCGTCCGATGTCGCTCTGCCTCGCGCCGCGTGGCGGGCTCGCGTTCCTCGTCGATCCGATCGGCCCGGGGACGCGCGCGATCGCCGGGCTCGAGCGAGGCGACCGGCTGCACGTGTTCGGGCCGCTCGGCAACGGCTTCCGGCTCGACGCGCCGCGCCCTGTCCTCGTGGGCGGCGGGATCGGGATCGCGCCGCTGCCGTACCTCTCGGAGGCGCTCGAGCGGCCGCCGGCCGTGCTGGGGTTCCGCTCCGAGCACCATGCCGAGGCCGCCGTGCTCGTTCCGAACGCGGAAGTCGTGATCGACCCCGTGCTCGTCACCGAAGCGATCCCGGACGGGCGGAGCGTGTTCGCGTGCGGGCCCGAGCCGATGCTCGAGGCCGTGCGCGCGCTCGTCCCGTCGGCACAGCTCGCGTGGGAGGCGCGAATGGCCTGCGGGCACGGAGCCTGTTACGGCTGCGTCGTCGAGCTCGAGGGTGAGCTGAAACGCTTGTGTGTGGAAGGACCGGTTCTGTGCTTCTCCTGAACGCGAGCGGGTGCCTCGATGCGCTGACCGCGCCCGACATCGCGACGTCACTCGACGCGTTCGTGACCAAGACGATCACGCCGGAGCCGCGTGACGGGAACGCGCCGCCGCGGATCGCCGAGACGGATGCCGGCATGCTGAACGCGATCGGGCTCGCGAACCCCGGCCGCGACGTCTTCATCGCCGCCGTGCTGCCTCGGTTGCGCGCACTTGGTGTCGAGGTATGGATATCGGTCGGCGGATTCAGCGCACACGAGTACGCAGAGACGTGCGCGCTTCTCGACGGCGACGCAGTCGCCGTCATCGAGCTGAACCTCAGCTGCCCGAACGTCGACGAGGCTCCCGAGTCCGCTGCCGAGATCGTCGCCGCCTGCCGGGCCGTGACCGCAATCCCGCTCTACGCCAAGCTTTCACCGCATTCCTGGGACATGGGGGACTCGGTCCGCGCGGTCGAGGCGGCCGGCGCAGACGGAGTCAGCCTCGTCAACACGCTGCGCGGCGTCGCGCTCGATGCGCGCCTCACGCCGCAGCTCCAACGGAGTGTCGGCGGTTATTCCGGACCGGCGCTCAAGCCCGTCGCGCTTGCCGCGGTCCTCGCTGCGCGGCGCGCGACGCGACTGCCGATCGTCGGCATGGGCGGCGTGCAGTCCGGTCGTGACGTGCTCGAATTGATCGCGTGCGGTGCAACGGACGTCGCGCTCGGCACCGTGCTGTTCGGGGACCCGGACGCGCCCGCGCGCGTGCGCGCGGAGTTGCTCGACGAATGCAGACGCGCCGGTTTCGAGCGGCCGGAGGACGCGTTCTGCGCCGCGCACGAAACCGTTGCCAGACCAGCCAACTAGCCCGATCAGGTCCCGGTTGCACGCGGCGTAGAGGTTGGTAGGATGCCGCACTCATGGTGCCCCCGCAAACCCAGGTCCAGGCTCCGGTCCGCTCGCTGGACCAGAGAATGGAGGCGTTGAAGCGCGCGAATGACATCCGCGTCAAGCGCGCCCAGCTGAAGAAGGATCTCAAGTCGGGCGCCAAGTCGATCGAGCAGATCCTGCGCGAACCGCCCGAGTTCGTCTCGACCGCGAAGGTCTTCGACATGCTGATGGCCGTGCCCAAGTTCGGGCGCGTGAAGGCGGCGCGGCTGCTGAACCAGTGCCGCATCAGCCAGTCGAAAACGGTCGGCGGCCTTTCCGACCGCCAGCGGCACGAGCTGATTGGGCTCTTCAACCGCTAGCGGCGCCGCGAGAGGCTTGATGTGGGATAGAGGTGCCTGCGGGGATGGCCCAGACCAAGCGGGTCGTTCCGATCGGACGCGGGACATAGCGGGGTCTACGTTCAAGTCCGAGCGGGGCGAGCCGCGACGTGTCTGGGTCACCAGCCGGAGGTGCGGCCATCCCACTTCAAGCCTCTAAGCCGGTCTTCGTCGTCACCGGCCCGTCCGGGGCGGGCAAAGGCACGCTCATCGAACTCGTCCTCCCGCGGTTCCCCGAGCTCGCGCGGGCCGTTTCGGCAACGACGCGCCCGCAGCGGCCGGGAGAGCAGGACGGGGTGGACTACCACTTCCTCGATCGCGCCGCGTTCGAACGGCGGAAAGAGGCCGGCGAGTTCCTGGAGTGGGTCGACTACGTGGGAAACAGCTACGGGACCCTGAACTCCGAGATCGAGCGCCTCCGGGCTGCGGGCAAGGCGCCGCTACTGGAGCTCGAGACCGACGGGGCCATGCGCGTCCAGCGCCGGGCCGAGAAGGCGGTGACGATCTTCGTGACCGCCCCCGTCGAGGAGCTGGAACGCCGCCTGCGGGCCCGGGCGACCGAGAGCTCGGGGGTGATCGACGAGCGAATCGAGACCGCCAGGAAGCAGCTCGCGCTCCGCGATCAGTTCGATCACGTCGTCCGGAACGACGACCGAGACCGCGCTGCCGACGACCTCGGAGCGATTATCGCCCGGAAGCTCGACGGGGCCGCTACCATGGCGCGGCAATGATTCATCCCCGCATCGATGAGCTGATGGCCCAGGTCGACTCGCGCTACGCGCTCGTGATCGTCGCCGCCAAGCGCGCGCGGCAGATCAACAACTACCACCACCAGCTCGGTGAGGGTACGTTCGACGAGTTCGCGCCGCCGCTGATCGAGTCGCGCTCGAAGAACTACCTGACGATGTCCCTCGAAGAGATCGCCGAGGGCAAAATCGTCTACGAATACAAGAAGTAACCGGCACACAGCCAACAAGTAACCGGCACACTATTTTGGCATGAGCCGGATCCTGCTCGGTGTCACCGGTGGCATCTCCGCGTACAAGGCGTGTGAATTGACGCGCCTGCTCGTGAAGGCCGGCCACGAGGTGATCCCGCTCGTCACGCCGGGGGCGGAGCGCTTCGTCCGCGCCGAGACCTTCACTGCGCTCGCGCGGCGACCGGTGAACGAGGATCCCTATCCCCACCTGACGCGCGCAGACCTGCTCGTCGTCGCGCCGTGCACGGCGAACACGCTCGCGAAGCTCGCCCACGGGATCGCCGACAACGTGCTCACGGAAGCGGCACTCGCGCACCGTGGCCCGGTGCTCGTCGCGCCGGCGATGAACCCGCGCATGTGGGCCGCGCCGGCGACGCGCGCGAACGTCGCGACGCTCCGCTCGCGCGGGGTCGAGCTCGTAGGTCCCGACGAGGGCGAGATGGCCGAGGGCGAATGGGGTGTCGGCCGCCTCGCCGAGCCCGTGGAGATCGCGCTTCGCGTCGAGCAATTGCTGACGCCCGGGACACTCGCGGGCAAGCGCGTCCTGATCACCGCCGGCGGGACCCGCGAGCCGCTCGACTCCGTGCGCTTCGTCGGCAACCGCTCGTCGGGGCGCATGGGCGTCGCGCTGGCGGAAGAGGCACGCCGCCGGGGCGCCGAGGTGATCCTGCTGGCGGCGAACGTGCAGCTGGAGCTGCCCCATGGGATCGAGGTGATCCCGACACCGACGGCGGAGGTGATGCTCGACGCAGCGCTCGCACTTCCGGACGTCGACGTCGCGCTCCTCGCCGCGGCGGTCGCGGACTACCGGCCGGCGGAGGCGCTTGCCGCCAAGCGTCCGAAGGACGACGACCGGTGGACGCTCGAGCTCGAGCCGACCCAGGATGTCGCGCGCGCGCTCGGCGCGCAGAAGCGACCCGGGCAGGTCCTGGTCGCATTCGGCGCCGAGCACGGGGAAGAGGGCCTCGCGCGCAAGCGGGCGATGCTCGAGACGAAGAACGCCGATCTCGTCGTCTTCAACGACGTCGGGCGTTCCGACATCGGGTTCGACGTCGGCGAGAACGAGGTCGTCCTCGTGACGCGCGACTCGGAGCACGTCGTGCCCAAGGCATCGAAGCAGGCGATTGCCGCCGCGATCCTCGACACGGTCGAGGAACTCCTCCAATAGAAGGCGTCGTGATGGCCGCGGGCCTCGGCCGGCGGCTGCGGCCGCTGACCGACCGCTGGCCCAAGCCCGTGCTGCCGATCGACGGACGGCCCGTCGTGGTCACGCTCGTGCACGAGCTCTCCGCGGCCGGGGTCGAGCGCGTGATCGTCGTCACGGGCCACCTCGCGGAGCAGGTCGAGGCGCTGCTCGAGCCCTTGCCCTACGACCTGCGCTTCGTTCGGCAACCGCAGGCGCTCGGCTCCGCCGACGCGGTGGCCCGCGCAGAGGCAAGCCCGCCCTACGTGGTCTCGGCGGCGGATACCCGCTTCGCGAGCGGCGACATCGGCCGTTTCGTCGCCGCGGCACGGGAGTCAGAGGGCGCGATCGCGGTGCGCCGGCAGCTGGGACGGCCGGAGGACACCCGCACGGAGGTCGTCGACGGCCGCGTCGTGACAGTGATTGCGCCGGCGGCCCCGGGTGGCTGGTCGGCGGCACCGCTCTGGGCCGTCGGCCCGCGGGTCGACGCGCTGCTCCGGCCGCTGCCGGGCAAGCCGCCGTACGAGCTCGCCACCGTCTTCCAGCGCGCGATCGACGCGGGCGTTGCCGTGTCTGCTATCCAGGTGGGACGCACCCGCGACCTGACGTCGCCCGACGACCTCGTGCGTGAGAACTTCCCGTACATGAGAGGCTTGATGTGAATCTTTGCGCACTCACGGATGACGTCCCAGACGCGGCGCATCTCGCCCGGGTCGGGCTTGAACGTAGACACCGCTATGCCGTTTTTCCGATGCATCCCGACCCGAACGACCTGCTTGGTCTGAGCCATCCCCGCAAGCACTCCAATCCACATCAAGCCTCTCAGATGAGCGACGCGTATCAACTCTTCCGCGAAGGCCAGAAGCGCCTCCGTGAGGGCATGGCCGCCCAGGCGACGGTGCCGCTCGAGCGGGCGAAGCGGCTCGAGCCGGACAAGGCATCGATCCGCGAGGCGCTCGGGATCGCCTACTTCCGGCTTGCACGCTGGGAGGACGCCGAGCGGGAGTTCCGCGCGATCGTCGAGGAGCTGTCGCCGACCGACGACTACGCCCACTACGCGCTCGGGCGTGCGCTGGAGCAGCAGGGCCGTACGGCCGAGGCGAACGGCCACTACAAGCTCGCAAGCTCGATGGACCCGACGTCGGAGCAATACGCGGCCCGCATCCTCGATCTCGACGCGGTCGACTCGGAGTAGATGAGAGCGGTCGTCCAGCGTGTCTCCCGGGCATCCTCGACTCCCGGCGGCTCGATCGGCGCCGGACTGTGCGTGCTCGTCGGCATCGCCGAGGGCGATGAGGCGGCAGACGCGCGCAGGCTGGCGGAGAAGATCGCGAAGCTGCGGATCTTCGCGGGCGCAGACGGCCGGTTCGACCGCTCGCTCCTCGAGAGCGGGGGCGAGGCGCTCGTGATCAGCCAGTTCACGCTGATCGCGGACACGTCGCAAGGGCGCGCGGCCCAGTTTCTCGGGCGCCGCGCGGCCCGAAGCGGCGGAGCCGCTCGTCGAACGCTTCGTCGAGGCGTTGCGGGCGCTCGGGGTGGAGGTCGAGACGGGCGTCTTCGGCGCGCGCATGGCCGTCGAACTGACGAACGACGGCCCGGTCACGATCGTCCTCGACGCCGGCGACCGGGTCTAAGGACTCCTATGGATGAGGTCGAAGTTGTCGTCGCCCATTCCGAGCGCGCGACCCTGCGCGTCGGCGATGTGTTCCTGAAGGTGGACGCCGATCAGACGCGCATCGACGTCGAGGTGAAGGCGATGGCCCTGGCGCCCGTCCCGACCCCGGAGGTCCTGTGGCGCAAGCCGCACGTGCTCGCGATCGCCGCGGTCCCGGGGACGGCACTCGGCAGCCTCGGCGAGCCGTCGACCGCGTCCCCGGCGGCGTGGGCCGCGGCGGGTGCCGCCATCCGGAAGTTGCACGACGCGCCGTTGCCGCCCTGGCCCAGCCGGGGAAGGGGCCTCGACGAGTTGGCGTCGGATCTCGACGGCGAGTGCGAGCGGCTCGTGACGAACGGCGTCCTGCCCGCCGACCTGGTCACCTGCAACCGCCAGGTCGCCGAGGCCGCGCTCCGGCCGTGGGCTCCGACGTTCACCCACGGCGACCTGCAGATCACTCACGTGTTCGTCGACGGTGACGAGATCACCGGCATCATCGACTGGTCCGAGGCGGGCCAGGGTGATGCCCTGTTCGACCTCGCCATCCTGACGCTCGGACACGAGGAGCACCTCGGTGACGTCGCCGCCGGCTACGGCACCGACGTCGACCTCGACGTGATCCGCGGGTGGTGGTCGTTACGAAGCCTGCTGGTGGTTCGCTGGCTGATCGAGCACGGTTTCGACCCGTTCACGGCGGGCTGTGAGGTCGACGTGCTGAGATCCCGGATGTGAGGCCGCGCAGGCCCGCGGCCGTGAGTGCGGGATCGAGGTGCAAACCGGTGTCTTCGGGGCCCGGATGGCCGTCGAGCTCGTGAATGACGGACCGGTGACGATCGTCCTGGAATAAGGGATTCTGCTACTTTTCCCTCACCACATTTCGGCTTTCTCGAGATGGGCGCGCGGCGCCCATTTTTCGTAATGGGGGGGGAAATTCTGAGTTGGCCACGGCATCGCACGAGAGGGAGAAGCAGCTGCAGCGCGAGGTGACACGCATGGTCGAAGGAGCAATCCCGGGCATCGAGGTGCTTGCCCTCGAGCTCAACGGCAGCGAGCGTTTCTGCGTTTTCGTCGACCACCCGCAGGGCGTCGACCATGCCCTCTGCGAGCGTGTCACCCAGGTGCTCCAGCCGTACCTCGACACCTACGGCGTCGAGGTCTCGTCACCCGGTTTCGACCGGCCTCTGAGGAGCAAGGCGCACTTCGACCGCGCCCTCGGGCGCACGGTGCGCATCAAGACGGGCTCCGGCCGGGCCCGAGGAGAAGTCGTCTCGACCACCGAGCACAGCGTGCAGATCCTGAACGGCAAGGGATCGAACGGCGCGACGCCGGTGGACATCCCGTACGAGCAGATCGTCCGGGCCAATCTGATCGATGAAGGGTAGGACGGATGAGCCAGGAAATCGTTGACGCCGTTCGCGAGATCGAGCGCGAGAAGGGAATCGAGAGCGGCACGCTCGTCGCAGCTCTCGAAGACGCGCTGTTGGCGGCGTACAAGAAGACGCCGGGCGCGTCTCGGCATGCAACCGTGGAGCTCGACGACAAGGGTGACTTCCGTGTGTTCTCGATCGACATCCCCGAGGAGCTCGAGACACGGCTCCTCGACGAGGCGCGCGAGCAGGCGCTCGACGATCTGGAGCGCATCGAAGAGGAGACGGGTGAGAAGAACCACACACTCCTCTCCGACGACGATCTCGAGATCGACTGGTCGCAGATTCCCGACCAGCTGATCAACCGCAAGGACGTGACGCCGCGACAACTTCGGTCGCATCGCCGCGCAGACCGCGAAGCAGGTGATCCTGCAGCGGATCCGCGAGGCCGAGCGCGAGATGATGTACGACGAGTACATCGACCGCGTGGGGGAGGTCGTCACCGGCATCGTCCAGCAGACGGGCGACCGGCGGAACATTCTCGTCGACCTCGGCAAGGTCGAGGCGCTCCTGCCCGGCCCGGAGCAGGTCGACGGTGAGCGCTACGAGCAGGGCTCGCGCATCAAGGCGGTCATCCGCGAGGTCCGGACGGGGACGAAGGGCCCGCAGGTCATCCTGTCGCGCCGCGACCCCGAGCTGATCAAGACGCTGTTCGAGCTCGAGGTGCCCGAGATCGCCGACGGTCTCGTCGTGATCCGCGGTGTCGCCCGCGAGCCCGGCTACCGCTCGAAGATCGCCGTGGAGTCGCATGCCCAGGGCGTCGACCCGGTCGGCGCGTGCGTCGGCCCTCGCGGCTCGCGCGTGCGCATGGTCGTCTCCGAGCTCCGTGGCGAGAAGATCGACATCATCCCGTGGAACAACGAGCCCGCACGGTTCGTCGCGAAGGCGCTGTCGCCGGCCCGCGTGCGCGAGGTCTACCTCGACGACGAGGGCAAGGAGGCGACGGTCGTCGTCCCCGACGACCAGCTCGCACTTGCGATCGGCAAGGAGGGCATGAACGCCCGTCTCGCCGCGCGCCTCACCGGCTGGAAGATCGACATCACCTCCGACTCGGAGTTCGCCCAGCAGGAGGCCGACGCGGCCTTCGGCGGCGAGGGCTCCGACGGCGAGGACTTCTCCGGGCGCTGCTCGGCGATCCTCTCGAACGGCAAGCGCTGCCCCAACGCAGCCGCTGCCGAACTCGAAGTTCTGCGGCGTGCCGGCGCACCAGGAGCTGGCGCTGCACCTGCCCGACGACGAGGCGAACCCGATCGTGCAGGAGTCCGAGCCCGAGCTCGAGGCCCTCGCCGACACGGCGGAGCCCGAGGCGGTCACCGAGGACGCAGCGTCGTTCGGCGATCCCGCGCCCGAGGAGTTCCCGGCCGGGCCCGGCGACGCACCGGTCGAGGGCGAGGACGAGACGCTCGACACCGGCGACTCGCACGTCCACCACCGGCACGTCGAGGACGACCCGGACGGCGGGATCCCGATCGAGCACGTGGCCGCGACCGAGGGGAGCGAGTAACGAGCGGAGAGCCGATTCGGACCTGCGCCGGTTGCGGCCGCAAGGCGAGCCAGGCAGAGCTGCAGCGCTTCCACGCGGAGGGCGGCGAGCTCGTGCCGGGCGCCGGAGCGGGGCGCGGCGCCTATACCTGCCGGCGCCTGCTCTGCTTCGAGCGGGCGTCGACGCGCCGGGCGTTCAACCGCTCGCTGCGCGCCACGGTGCGCGTCGACCCGAATCTCTCACGTCTCTACACTTGACCCCAATGGCCAACGGCAAGCCGAATAGACCGATCAGACCGCGCGGAGGAGGCCCGAAGGGGCGCCGGCGGGTCGTGATCGACCAGGGCGGGAACCGCCCCGGCCAGGGCCAGCGCCAGCGGCCGGGCGACCGCCCAGCCGACCGCGGCCCTCGCGCGCCGCGCGAGGTCGTCGCTCCGACGGGGCCCGTGACCGTCGAGTCCGGCGTGACGCTGCGCGACTTCTCGCAGGCGCTCGGCGTCGCGATGCCGCAGATCATCAAGCTGCTGATGAACCTGAACACGATGAAGACGGCCACGCAGTCGCTGACCGACGACGAGGTCGAGCTGATCGCCGCCGAGTTGCAGCGCGAGGTCACGATCAAGCATGCGGACGACGACGACGGCGAGCCCGAGGTCTTCGAGGACGCGGAGGAGTCGCTCGTCGCGCGGCCGCCGGTCGTGACGATCATGGGGCACGTCGACCACGGGAAGACGACGCTCCTCGACGCGATCCGCAAGACATCGGTCGTGAAGACCGAGGCCGGCGGGATCACGCAGCACATCGGCGCGTACCAGGCAGACCACAACGGTCGCCGCATCACCTTCCTCGACACGCCGGGCCACGAAGCCTTCACCGCCATGCGCGCCCGCGGCGCGAAGGTGACCGACATCGCCGTGCTCGTGGTCGCGGCCGACGACGGCGTCATGCCGCAGACGAAGGAGTCGATCTCCCACGCCCGCGCAGCCGACGTGCCGATCGTCGTCGCCGTCAACAAGATCGACCTGCCCGACTCCAACCCGGACCGCGTGCTCGCCGAGCTCGCGACCGAGGGGCTTCAGCCCGAGGAGTGGGGCGGCGACGTGCAGATCGCGCGGGTCTCGGCGAAGCAGGGCGAGAACCTCGACGACCTGCTCGAGCGGATCCTGCTCGTGGCCGACGCGGAGCTCGACCTGCGCGCCAATCCTGCCGCGGATGCGTCCGGCCCGATCATCGAGTCGCGCCTCGACGTCGGCCGCGGCCCCGTCACGACGATGCTCGTCCAGCGCGGGACGCTGAAGGTCGGCGACGCGATCGTCGCCGGCGACGCCTGGGGCCGCGTGCGCGCGCTCTACGACTATCTCGGCAAGCGCATCGACCAGGCGCTTCCGGGCGAGCCCGTCGAGATCCTCGGTTTCGACAAGCCGCCGCCTGCGGGCGAGCTCGGCCGCGTCGTCGAGAACGAGCGGCGTGCCCGCGATCTCGCTCACCAGCGGGGCGAGCGCCTGCGCCGCGAGGCGGTCGCGAAGCAGCGCAGCCGTGGCGTCTCGCTCGACTCGCTCTTCTCCCAGCTTCAGGCCGGCGCGTCGGCCGACCTCAACATCGTGCTCAAGGGCGACGTGCAGGGCTCCGTCGAGGCGATCGTCTCCGAGCTCGGCAAGATCCAGCATCCCGAGGTGCGCGTGAAGGTGATCCACACCGGTGTCGGCGGCATCACGGAGAACGACGTCAACCTCGCCGCCGCGTCGAACGCGATGGTCGTCGGCTTCAACGTCCGGCCGTCGGCCGAGGTGCGCCAGGCGGCCGAGCGGCAGGGCATCGAGATCCGTCTCTACCGGGTCATCTACCAGCTCACCGAGGAGATCGAGCAGGCGCTGGTCGGCATGCTCACGCCCGTCGAGACCGAGGCGATCATCGGCGAGGTCGAGGTGCGGGCGCTCTTCAAGGCCTCGCGCGTCGGGACGATCGCAGGCTGCATGGTCACGAGCGGCATCGTCCGCCGCGGCTCGAGCGTCCGCCTCTTCCGCGACGGCACGCGCATCCACGAGACGACGGTTGCCGCGCTGCGCCGCTTCAAGGACGACGTCCGCGAGGTGACCGAGGGCTTCGAGTGCGGCGTGCTGCTCGAGGGCTTCAACGACCTTCGCGAGGGCGATGTGTTCGAGGTGTTCGAGACCCGCGAGGTCGAGCGCACGTCGCTCGACGAGCCCGCGGGCGGCGCCGACTCCTCGTCCTAGCACGCGGCATGCCTTCGGGCTTCGTCGCGATCTTGACGGTCGAGCTCCACTTCCCCGAGGCCGCGTCGCTGAAGGGCAAGCGCCACTTCGTCCGCTCGGCGAAGGACAACCTGCGCAACCGCTTCGCCGCCTCCGTCGCGGAGGTCGACCATCACGACCTCTGGCAGCGCACGACCCTGATCGTCGCGTGCACGGCGAGGAGCGCCCACGACGCCGGAGCGCTCGCCGACGGAGCCGAGCGCTGGCTGGCGTCCGGCGACTGGGTGCTCGTCCGCTGCGACCGGCTTGTCGTCTCACCCGACGACAGGTGAGCTACCCTCGCGCTCGTGTCCGAGCGCATGCGCCGCGTCAACGAATCCGTCCGTGCCGTCGTCGCCGAAGGCGTCGCGGGCCTCAAGGACCCCCGGATCGGGATGGTCACGGTCACGGGCGTCCGCGTCTCACCCGACCTCGGCGATGCGGTCGTCTTCGTCTCCGTCCTCGGCAGCGAGAAGAAGCGCGACGCGACGATGGCCGGCCTGACCTCGGCGCACGGCGTCCTCCAGAGCCGCATCGGCCAGCAGTTGAGCCTGCGGCGGACCCCCAGGCTGACGTTCGCCTACGACGACTCCGTCGAACGCGGCGTCCGGATGACGAAGCTGATCGACGACCTCGCAGCCGACCTTCCCCCGGAGGAGACCGTCGAGCCGGACGAGGCCGGCCTGCCGGCGAATGAGCGGGAGGCAGACGATGGATGACGTACAGCCGGTCGCCGACGCGATCCGGGCGAACGACCGTTTCGTCACGACCACGCACGAGAACCCGGACGGCGACGCGCTCGGGTCGCTGCTCGGCATGACGCTCGCGCTGCGGTCGCTCGGCAAGGACGTCGTCATGTTCCTCGCCGGCTCCGGACCGCTGCCCGGGGAGTACCGGTTTCTCGAGCTCGACGACCTCGTGCGAGAGCTGCCGACGGACGTCGGGGAGCGCGTGCTGCTCGCGCTCGACTGCGCGAACGAGTCGCGCATCGGGCCCGAGCCGGATCTCATCCGGCAGGCGAAGCTCGTGCTCGACGTCGACCACCACCACGACAACTCTCGCTTCGGCGACATCAACCTGATCGACGACGACGCCTCTTCGACCGCCGAGATCGTCGGCGATCTGCTGAAGACGCTCGACGTGACGCTGACGGTGCCGATCGCGGAGGCGCTGTACGTCGGCCTCGTCACCGACACCGGCCGGTTCCAGTACACGAACACGACGCCGAAGGCGCTCCGCTTTGCCGCGGAGCTCGTCGAGGCGGGCGCCGACGTCCACGGTGTCTTCCGCCACGTCTACGAGACGGTGCAGTTCGCGAAGCTGAAGCTGCTCGCCCGCGCGCTCGAGCGTGCGCAGCCGCTCGAGGGCGGGCGGCTGATCGTCTCGTACCTGCTCAGGGACGACTTCGCGGCGGTCGGCGCCGAGGAGCCGTACTCGGAGGGGATCATCGACTCGCTCCGCTCGGTCGAGAACTCCGAGATGGTCGCGCTGATCCGCGAGCCGCCGCGCGGCGACGGCCCGCCGCGCCGCATCTCGCTTCGCTCGAGCCGGGACGAGGTCGACGTGTCGGCGATCGCGCGCCAGGCCGGTGGCGGCGGCCATCGCCAGGCCGCCGGATTCTCCTCCGACCTGCCGATCGCGGAGATCGTCGAGTTCCTCCGGCGTGAATTCGTCCTCGCGACGGCCCCGGGCCCGGGCGCGAATGCCGCCGAGAGCGCTTAAGCCTGTCGGGATCGCGCTGCTCGACAAGCCCGCCGGGCCGTCGTCGTTCGCGCTCGTCGCGGCTCTGCGCCGGCGAACGCTGGCGCGCACCGGCCACGCGGGGACGCTCGATCCATTCGCAACGGGGCTGCTGGTGCTGCTCTCCGGCGCCGCGACGAGGCTGGCGCCATGCTTCGTCGGCCTGGACAAGCGCTACGTCACTCGCGTCGACCTGACGTCGACGACGTCGACCGGCGACCCCGAGGGGGAGGTGCTCGAGCGCCACGAGCCGCCGGGGCGTGAGGAGCTGGACGCTCGGCTCGCGGGCCTCCGCGGCGAGATCGAGCTGCCGATCCCGGCCGCGTCCGCGGTGAAGATCGACGGTGAGCGCTCCTACAAGCTGGCTCGCCGGGGCGTCGAGGTCGAGATGCCCCTGAGGCGTTCGCTCGTGCACGCGCTCGACGTGGTCAGCTATGGCCCCGACTCGGTCGAGCTGGCCCTGCACGTCAGCTCGGGGACCTATGTCCGTGCGATCGCGCAGGCGCTCGGGGGCCACTGCACCGCGCTGCGGCGGACCGCCGTCGGGCCGTTCTCGGTCGACGAGGCTGCGGTCGACCCCGAGGACGCCGAGCTGATCCCGGCAGCGACGGCGCTCGGCCGGCTGCCGGTGGAGGCACTGGAGCGGGTGCCGGCCCAGGTCCGCGCGGGCGTGCTCGCGCTCGACGTGCCCGTCGGCGGGAATGCCGCATGATCGCGCACCGCCCCGAGGAGCTCGAGCAGCGCCCGAGGGCGGTCGCGATCGGCACGTTCGACGGCGTGCATCTCGGTCATCGCGCGGTCGTCCGTGCGGCCGTCGACGCCGGTCCTTCGCCGACGGTCGTCACGTTCCACCCGCATCCGCGCACGGTGCTCGGGAACCGAGTCGAGCTGCTCTCGACGCTCGAGCGCCGCCTGGAGCTCCTCGCAGAGTGCGGCGTGGAGGACGTGCTCGTCGTCGAGTTCTCGACGGAGACCGCCGCGCTCTCGCCGACCGAGTTCGTGCAGCGGTATCTGCTCGGGATCGGCACCGAGGTCGTCGTCGCGGGGGCGGGCTTTCGCTTCGGCCGGCAGCGCACCGGCGACCTCGAGCTGCTCCGCTCGCTCGGCCTCGACGCGCGCGAGGTGCCGCTCGTCGAGGGAATCTCGTCGAGCCGGATCCGCCAGTTCGCGCACGCCGGCGAGGTCGGCGAGGCGGCCCTGCTCCTCGGGCGACCGCTCGAGGTCGACGGCACCGTCGTGTGGGGCGACCAGCGTGGTGGCACGCTCGGCTTCCCGACCGCCAACCTCCAGGTCGAGCCCGACCTGCTCGTCCCTGCCTTCGGCATCTACGCCGGGGCGGTCGGGGACCTGCGCGCGGCGATCTCGATCGGCGTCAACCCGCACTACGGCGGCACGGAACGGCGCGTGGAGGCGTACCTGCTCGACTGGGAGGGCGATCTCTACGGCGACCGTCTCGTGGTCGAGGTCTGGCAGCGGCTCCGCGAGGAGCGTGCGTTCGAGAGCGAGGAGGCGCTGATCGCCCAGATCGCCGAGGACGTCGAGCAGGCGCGTGCGGCGGTCCGGCCGGGGACCTGATTCGCAAGATCCCCAGCTCCGCGGCGTCTTTGTTCTGGAGATGGAAGCCACCGATACGGTCGTGCACGTCGAGCGGGTCTGCTGCCTGGAGTGCGCGACGACGTACATGAAGCCTGCGAGCCCCCAGCCGGTCGACGACACCCCGGGCTGCCCCCGCTGTGGCTACGTCGGGTGGATCTCGGCGCTCGTCTCTACACGAGGCGGACCGCGCCGCTACGGCGCGGGTCCGCGCCAGAGCTCCGCCGCCCGACCGCGCTGACGCCGCCGAAGTAGTGGTGCAGCGCCGGCCAGCGCCGGATCGTGCGCCCGCTCGCTTCGAGCCCGGTGAGCCACGCCTCGTCGATGCCGGGCTCCGCGTTCACGACCCTCGTCGACGGGATGAAAGCGAGGCCGCTCGATCGCCGCCTGGGGCTCGAGCCGTTCCGAGAGAACGGCGCCGAGCACCCCGACGAGCGCCGTCCGGAGCCGCGTTCCCCCGGCGGCACCGAGCGCGAGCTCGAGACCGTCGCCGTCGAAGACGAGCGTGGGGGCCATCATGCTCTCCATCCGCGCACCCGGCCGGAGCGGCTCGCGGATGAGGTCGGTTTCGCCGAGCATGCTGTTCAGGTGCAGGTCGAGGCCCGGGAGCCAGTCGCCCGAGCCGAGCCCGAGGCTCGTCGTCAGCACGCACGCGTTGCCGCGCGCGTCGACGACGCTGATGTTCGTGGTGTGCCCGTCGGCGGTTGCCGGGAGGTCGAGCGCGGCGAGCAGCGCGTCGGCGCCGCCGGACGGGTCGTAGCGCGCGAGCGTCTCGGGGAGCCCGGACAGGCCTCCGCGCGTGAGCACGCGGCGACCGGCGAAGCCGACCTCGCGCGGCTCGGACCAGACAGGCGCATACGACGCGAGGTCGTCGGCGGTGATCACGCCCCCGCGCGCCTCGACGAGCGCGAGCAGCGCCGCGGCGAGCGTCCCGGTGTACGCCGAGGACGCGCCTTCGTCGCGGATCACCTCGAGCGCGGAGACGAGGCCCGGTTGCTGCATCACGTCGCCGACGGAGAGGAGGTGGCCTCCGGGCGCGTAGATCTCGGCCCCCTCGCGCATCGTCATCACGGGCTCGAGCATCGCGAGGCACGCGATATGGGCCGGCGGCATCGTCACGCCGGTCCGCGCGAGCCGAAGGGCAGGCTCGACGAGCCGCGCCCACGGCAGTGTGCCCCCGGCGCGCCACAGCGCGTCCAGCCCGGCCGGCACGCCCGGCACGGCACACGACGACGCGCCGATCGCGTAGTCGACGAGCTGCTCGCCGAACGCCACGCGCAGATGCGCCATCGGCGCGCCCGTTCCCGACGGCACCGAGACGAAGCAGTCGAGATTGCGCACGGAGCCGCTCGCCGCGTCGAACGTGATCGCATGACCGCCGCCCAGCAGCCCGGTCATCAGCGTCTCCGCGACGCAGGAGGCGAGCGCCGCGGCGACGACGGCGTCCGCGGCAGTGCCGCCCTCGGCGAGGATCTCCGCTCCGGCGTCCGCCGTTGCGGGGTGGCCCGCTGCGATCGCGGCTTCAGGCAATGCGCTCGGCGAGGCGGCTGCCGAAGCGGCCGAAGCCCTCGAGCGGGAAGTCGAAGCGCTCGCGGATCCGATCGCCCTGCGTGATCTCGAACGTGCGCTCGCCGATCGGGCGCGCTGCGAACTCCCCGTCCTCGAACGTCACGGCCAGGCCTCCGGGCGCGAGCGCGACGTCCAGCCAGCCGTCGCTGTTGGCGTACGACCCGGTGAAGCCTTCGAGCGTCGCCACCGGGAGGTCGAGCGGCTCCGGCGGGCGTCTGCGCACGCCGAGCAGCCGGTCGAAGAACGCGTCCTCGACCGAGTGGAGCGCCTGGCCGCCGTTGCTGCTGTTCGTGAGGGCTGCGAAGACTGCGTGACCCTCCGGGATCACGAGGAAGGACGTCTCGAACCCGCCGTATGAGCCGCCGTGGCCCCACACCTCGACGCCGCCGACCCGCTCCCCGAAGAGGCCGAGGCCGTAGACGCCGGCGGCCGGCCGGCCGTGCACGATCCGGAGCTGGGCCGCCCGCCGCTGCGCCAGGTGCCACTCGCCGAACCGCAGCAGGTCGCGGACGTTCGAGACGAGCCCGCCGGACGGCCTGCGCGCCCTCGGGTAGGCGTCTCCTGTCGCCGCAGGCCCGGTGCCCTCGATGCCGGGGTCGCCGAACGACGTCGACTCGAGCCCGGCAGGGCCGAGGACGTGCTTGGCGAGCGCCTCCTCGTAGGTCGCGCCCGACGCCTGCGCTGCGAGCAGGCCGGCGAGCCAGAAGCCCGTGTTCGCGTACGACCACGCCTGCTCGATCCCGACGTAGCGCCGGACGCCGGGCAGCTCGGCGACGCACGATGTCAGCGCATCGTCACCGTCGCCGAACCGGGCCAGGTCGCCCGCCTCGCAGTCGTAGCCGCTCGTGTGCGAGAGGAGGTGGCGAACGCGGACGTCGGAGGCCCAGATCCCGGTGGTGGCCTCGAGATCCAGCAGCTCGAGCGCGAGCGTCGCCGTGAAGGGCTTGGTGATCGAGGCGATCCGGAAGATCGTGTCGGCCGGTGTGCCGATCGAGAAGGTTTCGGCGCGGCCTCCCACGGAGACGCCGAGAGCGAGTGCCGGGACGTCCCATTCGATCGCGGCCGCCTCGCAGGCCTGGAAGAACGTCGAATCCAACACGAATCCGCTACCCTACTGCCCGACCCGGCCTCGGCCGTGCGCGTCTTCCTTCGCGGCGTGCTGAGACCTTTTGGGCGATCAACGCCCCGGGCGACACCTACGCAAGAGGAGAGAGATGCCCCTCACCAAGGAAGAGAAGCTGGAGCACGTCGGCAAGTTCGGCAAGCACGAGACGGACACGGGCTCGCCCGAGGTCCAGATCGCGATGCTGACCCAGCGGATCAGCGAGCTCACCGAACATCTGCGCACGCACAAGCACGATCACTACTCGCGCCGTGGATTGCTGAAGCTCGTCGGTCGCCGCCGCCGGTTTCTGAACTACCTGCAGCGGAAAGACCTCGAGGGCTACCGCGCCCTCATCAAGGAGCTAGGCCTGAGGCGCTAGAGCCTCGGGCGCTGGCCAGTCACGGAGGGTGGAAGTTTGAGCGAGCCGCGAGGGCGGCCGGGGCTGGCTCAAACCTCCACCCTTCATCAAGCACAGTGGAGGAAGGGAAGAAATGAGCATTGTTGAGGCTGAGCACCCCGCCGGGGTGCCGGTTTCCGTTTCCGTCGAAATCGGCGGCAAGGAAATCTCGTTCGAGACGGGCAAGCTCGCCAAGCAGGCCGACGGCGCAGTCGTCGTCCGCAGCGGCGACACCGTTGTTCTCGGCACGGCGCAGGGCCGGACGGAGGCGCGCGAAGGCGCGGACTTCTTCCCGCTCACGGTCGACGTCGAAGAGCGCATGTACGCAGCCGGGAAGATCCCCGGTGGTTTCTTCAAGCGGGAAGGGCGCCCCACGGAGCGCGCGATCCTGACCGCCCGCATGACCGATCGCCCGGTCCGGCCGCTCTGGCCGAAGGGCTATCGCAACGAGACGCAGTGCGTCGCCACCGTCTTCTCGGCGGACATGATCACTGCGCACGACATTCTCTGCATCAACGCCGTCTCCGCGGCGCTGACGGTGTCGCCGCTGCCGTTCCTCGGCCCGATCGGGGCCGTGCGGATGGGGATCATCGACGGCAACCTGGTCGTCAACCCGACGCTCCTGGAGACCGAGGAGTCCGAGCTCGACCTGATCGTCGTCGGCACCAAGGACGGCCTGACGATGGTCGAGGCAGGCGCGAAGCAGGTGCCCGAGGAGAAGCTCCTCGAGGCGCTCGAGATCGCGCATCGCGAGATCGTGAAGATCTGCCAGGCGCAGGAAGACCTCCGCGCCAAGGCCGGCAAGCCGAAGTGGCTCGACCCGGCGACGACGGAGCGGCTCGAGAGCGAGTACGGCCACCAGGTGTGGACGCGGATCCAGGAAGTAGGCCTGCGCGACGCTGCCGGCATCGTCGAGGAGATCGTCGCGAAGGAAGCGGGCACGCTCTCCATGGACTCGACGCACGACGACGTGTTCAAGGAGCTCCAGACCCGGATGTCGCTCGCCCAGATCCTCGAGAAGCAGCGCTCCGTCGCCGCCGAGGTTCCGGTCCGCGAGCAGTTCGAGTCGGACCTGCGCGGGCTCACCGAGGCCGAGCAGGACTCCAAGGACCTGAAGTCGGCGAAGCGGCACCTGCTCTACACGCGGATCGTCGAGACGGTCACGCTGCCGTTCCCGGTCGGTGATGGAGAGTCGTCCGAGAAGGACTCGCTGACGAAGAGCTACGTCAAGAAGGCGTGCGAGGCGATCTACAAGAGCCTCGTCCGCCAGAAGATCGCGATCGACAAGCGCCGGCCCGACGGCCGGTCGGCGGCGCAGATCCGCCCGATCGAGGTCCAGGTCAGCGTCATGCCCCGCACCCACGGGTCGGGCCTGTTCACGCGTGGCCAGACCCAGATCCTCACGCTGCTGACGCTCGGCACCGCCAAGGAGGGCCAGCGCATCGACGACCTCTCGCTCGAGCGGGATCGCCGGTACATGCACCACTACAACTTCCCGCCGTACTCGGTCGGGGAGACGGGCCGCATGGGCTCGCCCAAGCGGCGCGACATCGGCCACGGCGCTCTTGCGCAACGGGCCCTCGAGGCGGTCATCCCGCCCGCGGAGGACTTCCCGTACACGATCCGCCTCGTCTCGGAGACGCTCGAGTCGAACGGCTCGTCGTCGATGGGCTCGGTCTGCGGCTCGACGCTCGCACTGATGGACGCGGGCGTCCCGATCACGGCGCCGGTCTCCGGCATCGCGATGGGCCTCGTCAAGGAGGGCGACGACTACGTCATCCTCACCGACATCCAGGGCGCCGAGGATCACCTCGGTGACATGGACTTCAAGGTCGCCGGCACGAAGGACGGCATCACCGCCCTTCAGATGGACATCAAGATCACCGGCGTCAGCCGGCAGATCATGGAGGAGGCGCTCTCGCAGGCGAAGGACGCCCGCATCGCCATCCTCGGGAAGATGGCCGAGGCGATCTCGGAACCGCGCACTGCGCTCGCAGAGCACGCTCCGCGGATCTCGTCGATCCAGATCAACCCGGAGTTCATCGGCATGGTGATCGGCAAGGGCGGCGAGACGATCCGCTCGCTCGAGTCCGAGTACGAGGTTCAGATCGACATCGAGGAGGACGGCACGATCCTCGTGTACGCCACCGAGGGCACCAAGGGCGACGCCGCGATCGCAGCGATCGCCGCGCTCACCAAGGAGCCCGAGGTCGGCGACACCTACACGGGCCGTGTCGTGAAGACGACCGACTTCGGCGCGTTCGTCGAGCTGAAGAAGGGCACCGACGGCCTGCTCCACGTCTCGAACGTGGGCCCGGGCCGCGTCAACCACATCGAGGACGTCATCGCACGCGGCGATGTGCTCGACGTGATCGTGCAAGAGGTCGACAAGGCTCGCGGCCGCATCGGCCTCAAGCTCGTCGCCAAGCACGAGGGCGACGCGCTGGTCTCCCCGGAGGAGCTCGTCGAGCGGGCGAAGGACGCCCCGCCGCGCGAGCCCCGCGAGGACCGCGGGCCGCGGCGCGACGGTCCCCGTGGCGGCGGCCGCGGCGGTCCCCGCCGCGAGCGCGAAGGGTCGCGTTCCGACTAGGTAGTACGGTCGGCGTGTGAAACCGCCGGCGACGCTCACCGACGGCGTGGTCGTCCTCCGCGAATATCGCGAGGACGACCGCGCCGCCGCACTCGCCACCATGCGCGACCCGCACGTCCGCGCGTGGCTGAACATGCCGCTCGAGCCGGCCGACCGCGACTTCGACGCGCTGTTGCGCGTCGCTCACGACGGCCGGCTGACAGGCGATCGCATCGACTATGCCGTGACCGAGCCGCCGGCCGACGCTCCCGTCGGCTCCGTGATCGCGTCTCGCCGGCACCGCGACAACTACGAGCTCGCCTATCTCGCGGGCGCAGCCGGCCGCGGGCGCGGCCTGATGACACGTGCCGTGCGGCTGCTTGCCGACTGGCTGTTCGAAAGCGGGATCGGCAGGCTCGAGCTGCGCACCCACCCCGACAACGGGCCGTCGCAGGAGCTGGCCCGGCGTGCGGGCTTCCAGCAGGAGGGGCGCGAGCGCAAGTCGATCTGGCTGCACGGCGAACGCGTGGACGCGATCGTGTGGTCGCTCCTGCCCGACGACCCGCGTTGACGATGCCGCGCGATTCGTTTTAAGGTCGGCCACCGACTCCTGGAGGCTGGCAAATGGCCGCGAATGTCTTTCTGAAGGTCACGGGCGCGAAACAAGGACAGATCAAGGGCGGCGTGACGCAGAAGGGACGCGAGGGGACGATCCCCGTCACCGCGTTCTCGTACGGCGTGATCAGCCCGCGTGACAGCGCCTCGGGCCTGCCGACGGGCAAGCGCCAGCACCGCCCGGTGCTCGTGACGTCGCCGACGGGGCCGCAGACCCCGAAGCTGTTCGAGGCGCTCGTGACGAACGAAGACCTCACCGCGGTCGAGCTCGACGTCTACGAGCCGAACCGAACGGGGGTCGAGTCGCTCGCGCTGACGATCAAGCTCACGAACGCCAGCCTGGCCGAGCTCGACGTCGACGAGCAGCCGTCAGGAGCCGCCGAGACGCTCGCCGACCACTACTCCTTCACGTTCCAGAAGATCGAGGTGATGTGGGTGCCCGGCAAGATCGTCGGGGCCGACGACTGGGAAGGGCCTGTGGCCTGAACGAGGCGTCGCCGGTCTGCGACGCCGGTTGGCACTACGCTACGGGCGTGCAGAGCTGGAGACTGACCGAGCTCGACTCGGGCGAGCGGGTGATCTCCGAGCGTCTCGACCACGTCAGGTCGGCGGCGGTCGGGTACTGGATCGGTGCCGGCTCGCGGGACGAGGAGCCGGCCGAGGCCGGCGTCACGCACTTCATCGAGCACATGCTCTTCAAGGGATCCGAGCGCTATGCCGCGCTCGAGATCGCCGAGATCTTCGACGGCCTGGGCGGCGAGCTGAACGCGGCGACCTCGCGCGAGCACACGCTCGTCTACGCGCGCATCCCCGACCATCACCTCGCTACGGCCGTCGACGTGATGGGCGACATGGTGTTCGCCCCGGCGTTCGCGGAGCTCGACTCCGAGCGCGAGGTCGTGCTCGAGGAGATCGCGATGTACGACGACGCGCCGCAGGAGCTGGTGCACGATCTGATTGCGGAGGCGGTGTTCGGGGACCACCCGCTCGGCCGGCCGGTGATCGGGACGTCGGAGGTGATCTCGTCGATCCCTCGTGAGGCGATCGCGCGCTACCACGACGCGATGTACGTCCCGGGCAACATCGTGGTGGCGGCTGCCGGCAACGTCGACCACGACGAAGTGGTCGAGCTCGTGTCGCGTGCGCTCGAACGACGCGGGCCGGCATCGGACTCCGTCAACCTGCGGCCGCCGCTCGTCCAGGCACCGCCGCCCAAGCTCCGCTTCCAGCAGAAGGACACCGAGCAGTACCACGTGTGCCTGGCCGCACCTGGGATCTCACGCTCCGACCGCCGCCGGTTCGCCGTCTCGCTGCTCGACGCCATCCTGGGCGGCTCCGCCTCGTCACGGCTCTTCCAGGAGATTCGCGAGAAGCGCGGCATGGCGTACGCCGTCTATTCGTTCGTCTCGCAGTACACCGACACCGGCCAGATCGGCGTCTATCTCGGGACACGCGAGGACAACCTCGCCGAGGCGCTCGCGATCACGGCGGAGCAGATCGCGGACATCGCGGGGGGAACCTCCCGGCGCGTGAGCTCGAGCGCGCGAAGGAGAACATCAAGGGACGCGTGCTGCTCTCGATGGAGTCCACGTCGACGCGCATGAACCGGCTCGGGAAGTCGCTGATCACGGACACCGAGCTGCTGTCGGTCGACCGGCTCGTCGCCGAGATCGACGCCGTCGATGCCGAGTCGGTCTGCGAGCTCGCGGCCGCATTGCTCGCTCCCGAGCGGCTGTCCGCGGCCTGCATCGGCCCGAGCCAGGAGCGTTTCGTCGCCGCGCTTGAACGCGTGACGCCGACGCTCTCGCGCGCGGCGTGAAGGTCCTCCTGAACGGCCGGCGCGGCAAGGTCGGCTCGGCGGTCGGACCGGCGATCGAAGCAGCGGGCCACACGCTCGTCGAGTCGCTCGACGACGCGGACGCGATGGTCGACTTCACGCGGCCCGAGGCGGTGCTCGACAACGTCCGCGCAGCGATCGCTGCCGGTGTCCCCTGCGTCGTGGGCACGACCGGCTGGGACCCGGAGGCGGTCGCGAGCGCCCCGGTCGCGGTCTTCTACGCGCCGAACTTCTCGATCGGCGCGGTGCTGATGATGCGATACGCAGCCGATGCCTCCAGCTACCTGACGAGCGCCGCGATCGTCGAGCTGCACCACGCGACGAAGCTCGACGCGCCCTCCGGCACGGCCAAGCTGACCGCCGGGCGGATGGGCGGCGACGTGCCCATTCACTCCGTGCGACTCCCGGGGCTCGTGGCCCACCAGGAGGTGCTGCTCGGCGGCCAGGGCGAGCTGCTGACGATCCGGCACGACACGACGTCACGCGAGGCGTACGCGCCGGGTGTGCTGCTCGCGCTGGAGAAGCTGCCGACGCTTCCGCCCGGCGTCACGATCGGGCTCGACGCGATCCTCTGACCGAGCTACGCGCCGAGACGGTCCGGGTGGGGGAGGTGACGCTCTCGCTGCTTCGGCCCGCCGCTCCCGAGGCGCTGATCGACGAGGGAGCGTTCGAGCGCGACGAGTTCCTGCCCTACTGGGCCGAGCTGTGGCCGGCCGCGACGGCGCTCGCGGCCGCCCTCCCGGCGCAGCTGGGCGGAGTGCGCGTCGTCGAGCTCGGCTGCGGCCTCGGCGTCCCGTCGCTCGTCGCGGCAGCGCGCGGGGCCGAGGTCACCGCCACCGACTGGGCAGAGGACGCGATCGAGCTGCTGCGTGAGAACGCCGCGCAGAACGGCCTCGAGCTGCGCGCCGAGCTGCGCGACTGGCGGGAGTCGTGGGACGAGCGGTTCGACCTCGCGATCGCCGCCGACGTGCTCTACGAGCAGCGCAACGTGGAGCCGCTCGCAGCACGGCTCCGCGAGCTCGCTCCGGAAGCGCTGGTCGGGCTCGCGGGCCGCCCGTACGAAGCGGAGTTCCTCCGGGTGGTCCCCGGGGCCGAGGAGGTCGCGCCGCGTGTGGTTCGTTTCACGCGACCGAGCTGATCAGGTCGGCGAGCTCGCTCGGATGGGTGAAGAACGAGAAGTGACCTGCGTCGAGCTCGAGGACGCGCAGGCCCAGTGCTCGCCCGGTGCGCACCTGCCACGCTGCGTCGACCGCGATGTCGCGCGTCGTCGCGATCAGCACGTCACTCGGGTCAAGCGGTCGCACGACCGGGTCGAGCGGAGCCTGCGGGCGGAGCCTCGCATACGCCCAGTCCGACTGGGCGCGGGTGCAGTCGGGGTACAGCCGCGTCGCGGCCGTGGCCGCGTCGGGCCAGTATGAGCGGCCTTCCCCGTCACGGACGAAGCCGCCGAATCCGTCGGCCAGGGTGGACCAGGCGTTCTCGACCGGCAAGATCGCCGCGAGGTAGACGCGGACCGCGGCATCGACAAGGGCAGTCGTCAGCCCGCCGAGCGAGTGACCGACGACAACCGCGTCCGAGCAGTCGCCGAGGAGCGCCGCGTAGTCCTGCTGGGTCTTCGTCACGTCGTCACACGGGAGGTCGGGCGCCCAGACCTCGTGGCCGCGGAGCTCGAGCTCGGCGGCGAGCGCGTCGAAGCACCAGCCCCCGTGCCAGGACCCGTGAACGAGCACGAACCGCGCCATCGAGGCCAGTATCCCGCTTCCGTACAATCCGGGGATGCTCGGCCACGTGCTCACCGCGATCGTGACGCCGTTCCACGAGGACGGCGCCGTCGACTTCGACTCGTTCCAGCGGCTCGCGCGGCACCTCGTCGACAACGGCTCCGACGGGCTCGTCGTTGCCGGGACGACCGGCGAGAGCCCGACGCTCTCGGACGACGAACGGCTCGATCTCTTCCGCGCCGCGATCGAGGCGGTCGGGAGCGACGCGACCGTCGTGGCCGGCACCGGCACCTACTCGACCGCGCATTCGGTGCATCTGACCGAGCGCGCGCACGAGCTCGAGGTCGACGGCTTTCTCATCGTGACGCCGTACTACAACAAGCCGCCGCAGCGCGGGATCGTGGCGCATTTCGAGGCGATCGCGCAGGCGAGCGACAAGCCGATCGTCGTTTACAACATCCCGGCTCGCGTCGTCGTCAACATCGAGCCCGAGACGATCACGCGGCTCGCCGAGATCGAGTCGGTGCGGGCGGTGAAGCAGGCGAACGACGACCTCGACCAGGCGCGCCACATCGTCGCGACCGGCCTCGATCTCTACGCCGGAGACGACGTGCTGATCCAGCCGTTCCTCGAGCTCGGCGCGACCGGCGGTGTCTGCGTCCATACCCACGTGGTCGGGCCGCAGGTCGCCGAGCAGGTGAAGGCGATGCAGGCGGGCGACACCGAGCGCGCCCGCGAGCTCGACCGCGCCCTCGAGCCGGCCTACGACCTGCTGAAGGTCGCGCCGAACCCGATCGCGGTCAAAGCCGCTCTGAACCTGCGCGGGCACGCGGTCGGCGGCCATCGCCTGCCGCTCGTTCCGCCGACCGACGAGGAGCTGGCGCAGGTACGCGTGTGCCTTGATCGCCTGGGTTTGCTGGTCCCCGCCTAGACTGCCTGCCTCATGAGCGATGTCCTACGTGTGATTCCGCTCGGCGGTCTCGGTGAAGTCGGGAAGAACATGACCGTGTACGAGCTCGGCGACGAGTTGATCGTCGTCGACGCCGGCATGGCGTTTCCACGCGACGAGCACCTCGGGGTCGACCTGATCCTCCCCGACTTCGGCTACCTGCGCGACAAGAACATCCGTGCGGTCGTCCTGACGCATGCGCACGAGGACCACGTCGGCTCGCTGCCGTACCTGATGCGCGAGGTCGAGGTGCACGAGATCTGGGCGACGCGGCTCACGCTCGGGCTCGTGAAGTCGAAGCTGGACGAGCACGGCCTCCTCCGCGCGGCCGAGCTGCGCGAGATCGACCCGGAGGGCGAGCCGCTCGACCTCGGCCCGTTCCGGCTCGAGTTCGTCCGCATGGCGCATTCCGTTCCGGACGCCGTCGGCATCTGCATCGAGACGACCGCGGGCCGCGTCTTCCACACCGGCGACTGGAAGCTCGACCACACGCCGGTCGACGGGCTCCGCACCGATGTCGGCCGCCTCGCCACGCTCGGCAACCGCGGCATCGACCTCCTCTGCGGCGACTCGACGAACGCCGAGCGGCCGGGCTTCACCCGCTCAGAACGCGTGGTCGGCGAGGCGTTCCGGCAGATCATCCCGACGCGGGAGGGACGCGTTCTGGTCTCGAGCTTCGCGTCGAACATCCACCGCATGCAGCAGGCGATCGACGTCGCTGTCTCGTCCGGGCGCAAAGTCGCCGTCGTCGGGCGCTCGATGCGCCGCAACATGAATGTCGCGCGCAACCTCGGTTACGTCGAGGTCGCGGACGACGTGCTCGTGCGTGCGCAGGACCTCGACGACATCCCGCCGCGCGAGCAGCTGATCGTGTGCACGGGGTCGCAGGGCGAGCCGTTGTCGGCACTCACGCGCATCGCGTTCAACGACCATCCTGCGATCAAGGTCGAGCGCGGCGACACGGTGATCATCTCCGCCCGTCCCGTCCCAGGCAACGAGCTTCGCGTGCACGACGCGATCAACCGCCTGACGCGCAACGGCGCCGAGGTGCTGCACGAGGAGAACGCGGACGTGCACGTCTCCGGCCACGCCCGCGCCGAAGAGCTCCGTACTCTGCTGAGCCTGGTCCGCCCGAAGGCCGTGATGCCGATCCACGGCGAGTACCGCATGCAGGCCGCGCACGCGCGCCTGGCCCGCGAGGCCGGCGTTCCGGCCTCCTCGATCGTGATCGCCGAGAACGGCGACGTCGTCGAGCTCTCGCGCGAGGGCGTGCGCATCTCCGGCCGCGTCGAAGCGGGTGTCACCTTCGTCGACGGTCTCGGTGTGGGGGACATCTCCGACGTCGCGATCCGCGACCGTCGCCACATGTCGGAGGACGGAGTCCTGATCGTCGTGACGACGCTCACGGGCAACGGCGCCACGCATCCCGAGCTGATCACGCGCGGCTTCGCCGAGAGCGAGGACCTGCTCGCCGAGATGCGCCAGGAGGCGCACGAGATCGTGAGCGGGCTCCTCGACGACGACATCCGCGAGATCAAGTTGCTCCAGGAGCACATCCACGACGGCATCGGCCAGCTGATCTACGACCGGACTCGCCGCCGCCCGATGATCCTGCCCGTCGTCGTCGAGGTATGAGCACTCCGCTCGAGACGCGCCCGGAGTGGGCGGCGGTGATCGTCGACCACGCGGTGGAGGATTCGACGGCGCGGAGGCTCGTCAACCAGCTCGTCGCGGTCGAGGTCGCCTCGCTCGCGTTCTGCCGGCTGCTCGAGCGGTGGGCGCGCGGCGAGCCGGATCCAAGCACGCCCGGCCGCCGGCAGGCCGCGCTCCGCCACGCCGCCGACCGGGTCGAGACGGCGCTCTCCGGCCTCGAGCAGCCGCTCGGGCGCTATCTGATCGAGCTGGAGGCCGACCTCGCCGAGGGCCGGTCGTGGTTCGGTGAGCCCTCGAGCGCGGAGCTGATCGACTGGGAGCCGGTGCTCGACCGCGCGGGCGTGAAGGTCGGGCCGCACCGGGTCGCAGCCGCGTACCTCGAGCTCGCGGTCCTCGTCCGCGCGCTGGAGGGCCTCGCCTCGACGGTGCGGTGGCAATCGACGATCGACGCGGGCTCGCTGTGGGCGGGCCTCTTCGACCTGCGCGAGAACCTGCTCGGCCGAGCGCTCGACGACCTGCGCGCCATCGCCGCGTAGCCAGTCACAAACCTCCCCTTCCCGACGCGCCCCTCACGGCCATGGCCGGTGGCAGGCACCGCCGCGAACCGTCCACAGCTGGGACATGTCCTCGGGGCGCTCAGGGCCGGTTCTCCTCCCCGCGCACTGTCTCGGGCGGACGGCGGGTTGTGGAAAGAGCACAACGGCGCGGACATGTCCCTTCGCCGTGTCACAAGCTCGGCTGCTCCGTAAGCTGCGCCGGTGCCCGTGGAGCTGACCGTCGTCGGGTCGATCAACCTCGACCTCGTGGCGCGCGTCGAGCGGCTCCCGCGCGCCGGGGAGACCGTCGCCGGCCGCGACTTCGAGCGGATCCCCGGCGGCAAGGGCGCGAACCAGGCGGTTGCGGCCGCACGGCTCGGTGCGGCGGTTCGCATGATCGGCGCCGTCGGGACGGACACGCTCGCCGGCGAGTCCCTCACGGGGCTCGAGGGCGCCGGAGTCGAGTTGCAGCTCGAGCGCACCGGCGTCACCGGGATCGCACTGATCCTCGTCGCGGCCGACGGCGAGAACCAGATCGTCGTCGTCCCCGGCGCGAACGCCGAGGTGACGCCGCAGTCGCCGGGTGGGGCGGTGCTGACCCAGCTGGAGGTGCCCGACGCCGTCGTGCACGCCGCAGCGCGCAACGCCGAGTTCTTCGCGCTCAACGCCGCGCCCGCGCGCCCCATCGACCTCGAGCCCGACCTGCTGATCGTCAACCGCCTCGAGCACGAGGTGGTGTCGCGCGGCAAGCTCGTCGCCGTCACGTACGGCGCCGAGGGAGCCGCCCTCTTCGCGGAAGGCCGCGAGGTCGCGCGCGCCACGCCTCCGCCCGTGCACGCGGTCGACGGTACCGCCGCAGGAGACGCGTTCGCCGCGTGCCTGGTCGTCTCGCTGCTCGAGGGACGCGAGCGCGCCGAAGCCCTCCGCCGTGCCTGCGCGGCCGGCGCGCTCGCGGCGTCGCGGCCCGGCGCCCAACCATCCCTGCCCACCGCCGCGCAGGTTGACGCGATACTCAGCGCATGACACCGACTCCCATCATCCTCGACTGCGATCCGGGCCACGACGACGCGATCGCGATCCTGCTCGCCCTCGCCTCCCCGGAGATCGAGCTCGTCGCAGTGACGACCGTCTCCGGAAACCAGACCCTCGACAAGACGACCGCGAACGCGCTGCGCGTGCTCGAGTTCGCGGGCCGCGGGGACATCCCCGTGTATGCCGGCGCCGACCGGCCGTTCATCCGCGAGCTGCTCGTCGCCGCGCACGTCCACGGCGAGTCCGGGCTCGACGGCCCCGACCTGCCGCCGCCGAAGGGCGCAGTGCAGCCGCAGCACGCGGTCGACTTCATCGCCCAGGAGCTGCGCGCGCGCGACGGCAAGCTGACGCTCGTCCCGACCGGGCCGCTCACGAACATCGGGCTCCTCTTCTCGCTGCACCCGGACGCGCGGCCCGAGCGCATCGTCCTGATGGGCGGCGCGATCGGGGAGGGCAACCGCTCGCCGGCGGCCGAGTTCAACATCTGGGCGGATCCGGAGGCGGCGCAGCGCGTGTTCGACGAGGGCCTCGACACGACCATGGTCGGCCTCGACGTCACCCATCGCGCGCTGATCAAGGACGAGCACACCGAGCAGCTGCGCGCGTCGGGCCGTGTCGGCTCCATGGTCGCGCAGCTGATGGACTTCTACGCGCGCTTCCACAAGGCGCGTTACCCGGAGCTGGACGGCTCGCCGATGCACGATCCGGTCTGCATCGCGCATCTGATCCTTCCCGGGCTGATGACGGTGCGTGACGCGTTCATCGAGGTCGACTGCAGCACCGGCCCGAGCTGGGGGCGCACGAACGTCGACTGGCGCGGTCGCGAGCACTTCGGCCCCCCGAACGCCAAGGTCGGCCTCGACATCGACGGCGATGCGTTCGCGAAGCTCGTCGTGGAGCGCGTCACCTCCCTCGACGCCTGACGGCGCGCTCGAGCTAGCGCGGGCGCAGGGAGGGCGGCACCACGAGCGCCGGCTTCGGCGCCGGGTGGCTGAAGATGAGCTCACCCACCGAGAGGCCCGCGACCGAGCAGCCACAGATGAGCGCGACCAGGACGGGGAGCGATCGCAGCGCCGACACGCCAACGTCTTCGGCAGCGCGCGCCTCGGCCTTCAGCCCAAAAGAGGGAGGAGGAGGCGGGCCGGCCGCGAAGGGCACGGCATGCCTCGCCCCAAGCGGGTCCACCGGACGTCCCCGAAGACTCCGGCGCGGATCAAGAAACGCCGCCCCAAGGTCAAGCGGAAGCAGGCGCGCGGCCATCACCACCCGGAGCTGATCGGGCTCGGCCTCGCCGGGCTCGGCGTCTTCCTGGCGGCGGTCTTCTGGTTCGGGTTCAGCGGTGGGCCCGTCGCCGACCTCGTGCGCGGCGGGATCGGGACGGCCGCATATCTCGCGCCGGTCGTCCTCGTGCCGCTCGGTGCCCTGATCGTGGGCAAGAGCAGGCTCGTCGACGTCCGCCCGTTCCGGCTCGGCCTGGCGATCGCGCTCATCGGCTTCCAGCTGACACTCGGCGCCGACCACGGCGGCCGGCTCGGCAAGGCCCTCGAGCGGCTCGTCGCGCTCGCGGTCGGCACGAGCGGCGCGACCATTCTCGGCGTCGTGCTCACGCTCGCCGGCATCCTCCTGCTCACCGGGGCGAGCCTCGGCGCGATTCTCCGCCGCTCCGGCCGCGCGATGCGCACGGCGCACACCCGGGTCCGGCGCGAGCGCCTGCCCGAGGAGGTCGGCGTGCCCTCGTTCGCCCTCGAGCCTCCGCACGAGCCGCCCGTCGACGTGCGCAAGGACTATCCCGGATCTCCTCAGCGACACGGTCTCCTCGCCGTCGCCGCTCCTCGTCGATCCCGACCCCGACCCGTTCGACGCCGTGACGAACGAGACCCAGGAGACGCTCTTCGACGTGGGGAAGCCCGTTGCCGACTACAAGCTCCCGGACCGTTCGCTCCTGAACCGGTCGAAGCCCGGCAGCGGACCGAACGCGGAGGCGAACGCCCGCGTCGCAGAGGCGCTCGTCACCTGCCTCTCGCATTTCGGCGTCGACGCGACGGTGATCGGTCAGATCTCCGGCCCGCGCGTCACCCGCTACGAGCTGCAGCTCGCGCCGGGCACGAAGGTCGGGAAGGTCGCGAACCTGAAGGACGACCTGAGCTATGCGCTCGCCACCACCGAGATCCGCATCCTCGCGCCGATCCCGGGCAAGCAGGCCGTCGGCGTCGAGGTCCCGAACCTGAGCCCGAACCTGGTCACCCTGGGAGACATCTACGACGACCTGCCTCAGACCGCGAGCCCGCTCTCCGTCTGGCTCGGCAAGGACATCTCGGGCGCGGCGGTGTGGGCCGACCTGGCCCGGATGCCGCACATCCTGATCGCGGGCACGACCGGCTCGGGCAAATCCGGCTGCATCAACGCGATCCTCACGTCGATCCTGTTGCGCGCGACGCCCGACGAGGTGCGGCTGATCCTGATCGACCCGAAGAAGATCGAGCTCAACTACTACGAGTCGATCCCGCACCTCCTGACACCCGTCGTGTCGAGCCCGAAGGAGGCCGCGGCGGTCCTGCTGAACGTCGTCACCGAGATGGAGCGCCGCTACGAGCGCCTGAGCCAGGTGCGCGCGCGAAACCTGCCCGAGGCGAACCGCGCGTTCCGCAAGCGCGGGGAGGAGGAGCTCCCGTACCTGCTCGTCGTGATCGACGAGCTCGCCGACCTGATGATGGTCAGCCCGCAGGGCGTCGAGGACTGCATCATCCGGCTCGCGCAGAAGTCGCGTGCGGTCGGCATCCATCTCGTGCTCGCGACGCAGCGGCCCTCGGTCGACGTGATCACCGGGATGATCAAGGCGAACGTGCCCTCGCGCATCGCCTTCGCGGTCTCGTCGCAGACCGACTCGCGCGTGATCCTCGACGCGAACGGCGCCGAGAGCCTCCTCGGGCAGGGCGACATGCTCTTCAAGCCGCTCGGCACGTCGCGCCTTCAGCGGGTTCAGGGCGCCTACGTGACCGAGGACGAGGTGGCCCTGGTCGTCGAGCAGGCCCGCGCCCAGCGTGAGCAGGTGATCGACGAGACCTTCCTCGAGACGCCGGTGGTCTTCGCCGACGACGGCGCGAGCGACGAGGGCGAGTTCGATCCCGACGAGGATCCGCTGCTCGACAAGGCGATCGAGGTCGTGGTGACCGCCCAGACGGCCAGCGTCTCCCTGATCCAGCGACGTTTGCGGGTCGGCTACACCCGCGCAGGACGCCTGATCGACATGCTGGAGCGGCGGGGGATCATTTCGCCGTACGAGGGCTCGAAACCCCGTCGCGTGCTGATTACCGAGCTCGATCTCGAGCGCGTTCCCGCCGCCTCGGACTAACCAGCGGCCCTTTCAGGCGTCGCAACAAGCGGATAGCATCCCCGCGAGTCCCCCCGGTCCCCCCGTCCTATCGAAGGAGCTACTCAGTGAGGAAGCGTTGGATTTCGCTTGCGCTCGTCGCGGCCGTGACGATCGCTTTGGCGCTCGTTGCGGCGCTGCTGCGCGGCGATCACGCCGCAGCCGCCCCGAAGGCAGGCTTCACGGCGTGTCTCGTCACCGACATCGGTGGCCTGAACGATCACGGTTTCAACCATCTCGCGTACCTCGGGCTGCAGAAGGCCGAGAAGGCGAACCACGTCGCCGGCATCGTCTACCAGTCGAAATCGGCGGCCGACTACATCCCGAACTTCCAGGCGTGCGTGCGCCACAACGCCGGAATCACGATCGGCATCGGCTTCAACATGCAGGACGCGATGAACTCGATCGCGACCGCCTTCCCGAAGAGCAAGTTCGCAATCGTCGACGTTGACGTGACAGGCCTGAAGAACAAGCCCAAGAACGTCGAAGGGCTGCTCTTCCGCGAGCAGCAGGCGGGTTACCTCGTCGGCTACGGCGCCGGCCTCTGGGCCAAGGCTCACGGCGGCAAGGTCGTCAGCTCGGTCGGCGGTCAGAAGATCCCGCCGGTGGACCGGTACATCGCCGGCTTCGGTTACGGCGCGAAGAAGGCCTATCCGGGCATCAAGACGCTGAACGCGTACTCGCAGGACTTCGTGAACCAGGCGAAGTGCAAGGAGGCCGCGCTCAACCAGATCGCGCAGGGCTCGGTTGTCGTCTTCCAGGTCGCCGGCGGTTGCGGTCTCGGCGCCCTCGACGCCGCGCATGAGAAGGGCGTCTTCGGCATCGGCGTCGACGCCGACCAGGGCTTCCTCGGCCCGTGGGTCATGACGAGCGCACTCAAGAAGGTGGACGTTGCGGTCTCGTCCTCGATCGCGCAGGCGACGGCCGGCAAGCTCAAGGGCGGCACGAACGTCGAGTACGGCGCGAACATCAACGGCGTCGGCTACGGCAAGTGGAGCGCCAAGGTTCCTGCGTCGATCAAGGCGGCGGTCGCAAAGCAGCTCCAGCTGCTGAAGGCCGGCAAGATCACGGGGATCCCGACCACCGTCAAGTAATCGACGACGGTCGTTCGTTCGGACGGGGCGGGCCGCATGGCCCGCCCCGTTCTGTTTTCCTGAGCACATGCGGATGAGAGCGGCGCTCATCGTGCTCGTGGTGCTCGCGGCCGGATGCGGCGGCACGCGGCATGCGACGACGACCACGACGGTGCGGCACGCCGTGCGCACCCCGGCGGCGACCGGGCTGCGCATCGCCGTCGTCGGCCCGCTTCGGGTCCGCGTACCCGGCACGGTCGTCGTGCACGGCGCGCTCGACCGTCTGCCTGCCGTTCGCCTCGTCCTCGTCTCCGCGGCCACGACTGACGCCGCGACGGTTGCGGCGGTCGCCGCGGCGCATCCGGGAACGCACTACGTGCTCGTCGGCGGATCGACCCGCGGCAATCGGCGGCCGAACCTGGCCGGGCTCGTCCTGCGCGAGGACCAGGCCGCGTTCCTCGGCGGTGTCGTCGCCGGGCTCGTCGCCGACGAGGAGGGCGGCACGAAGAAGCGCATCGCGTGGGTCGGGCCGGAGGAGCGCTCTCTCGCGGCGAAGTACGGCCGTGGCGCGCACCAGATCGACAGCACGATCGAGATCCTGCACGCGTGGTCGCAGGACACGCCCGCCGCCTGCAAGGAGGCGTCGCTCGGCTCCGCCGATCGGGGCGCAGTCGTCGTCATGTCCCGGGGCGGGCTCTGCGCGGACGCTGCGATCGCCGGGGCGCACGAGCGCAATCACACCGGCCTCCGCCTGGCCGACTTCGAGCTTCCGAGCGTCGCCGCCGCGCTGGTCGTCCGTGAAGCCGTGACCGGGATCTACCACGGCAACGAGGACATCGTGTTCGGCGCGGCCAGCGGTGCCATCGGCGTGAATCGCCTCGACCCTCGGATCAGCCCGGGGACGGCGATCGCCGCGCGCGCCGCCGCACAAGCCATCGCGAACGGCCTCCGTCCAGCCCGTTAGGATCGCGTCGCATGGCTGAGGCGCCCCTTCTCGAGCTGCGCGGGCTCACCAAGCGCTTCCCGGGCGTGCTCGCCAATGACAACGTCAGCCTGGACCTTCGCGCGAGCGAGGTGCACGCGCTGCTCGGCGAGAACGGCGCGGGCAAGTCGACGCTGATGAACATCCTCTACGGCCTCTACACGCCCGACGAGGGCGAGATCCTGCTCCGCGGGAAGCCGATCGAGGTCGGGTCGACGCGGGCTGCGATCGAGCACGGGATCGGGATGGTGCACCAGCACTTCATGCTGATCCCGGTGATGACGGTCGCCGAGAACATCGTGCTCGCGACCGAGCCGCGCCGTGCGGGTGTGCTGCTCGATTTCGACGCTGCGCGCAGGCGCGTACGCGACCTCTCGGAGCGCTACGGCCTCATCGTCGACCCCGACGCGCGCGTCGACCGCATCACCGTCGGCCAGCAGCAGCGGGTCGAGATCCTGAAGGCGCTCTACCGCGGCGCGGAGATCCTCATCCTCGACGAGCCGACCGCGGTGCTCTCGCCGCAGGAGGCCCAGGAGCTGTTCGAGATCATCCGGGCGCTGAAGGCCCAGGGGAAGTCGATCATCTTCATCTCGCACAAGCTGAACGAGGTGCTCGAGATCGCGGACCGCATCACCACCCTGCGCCGCGGAGTCGTCGTCGACACGATCCCCGCCGAAGGCGCGACGGAGGAAGGGCTGGCGCGGATGATGGTCGGCCGCGACGTGCTGCTGCGGGTCGACAAGACGCCCGGGCGCCCCGGCGACCCGCTCCTCGAGGTCGAGCATCTGACGGTGCTGAACGACCTCGAGCTCGAGGCGGTCAAGGACGTCAGCTTCGAGGTGCGCGCGAACGAGATCCTCGGCATCGCCGGCGTCGACGGCAACGGCCAGACGGAGCTGATCGACGCGATCGCCGGCCTGCGCCACCCGTCGTCCGGCCGCATCGTGCTTGCCGGGACCGACGTCACGGCTGCGAGCCCGCGCGCCGCGCTCGACGCGGGGCTCGGGCACATCCCCGAAGACCGCCACCGCCGCGGGCTCGTCCTGCCGTTCACGCTGACGGAGAACCTCGCGCTGCGCGGTTACCGCAGCGCGCCGAACTCCCGCTACGGGTTTCTCTCGCTCCGGCGCGATGGTCACGCACGCGACCCGCCTGCTGCGGGAGTTCGACGTGCGGGGCGGCACGCCGACGACGGCGGCGTTTGCGCTCTCCGGCGGCAACCAGCAGAAGGTCGTCCTGGCGCGTGAGATCGACGGCGATCCGCGCCTCCTGATCGCCGCGCAGCCGACGCGCGGCCTCGACGTCGGGGCGATCGAGTTCGTCCACCGGCGGCTGGTCGAGCAGCGCGATGAGGGCCGGGCCGTGCTGCTCGTGTCGCTCGAGCTCGAGGAGATCCTGTCGCTGTCCGACCGCATCCTGGTCCTCTACGAGGGCCGCATCGTCGCCGAGTTCGGGCCGACGGCGACCGAGGAGGAGATCGGCCTCGCCATGACCGGCGGACGCAAGGACGAGGCCGCATGACCGACGATCTGCTCGAGGAGGAGTTCGAGGAGCCGCCGGAAGGACCGGAGCCGTCTCCGCAGACGCACTTCATCTCGCGGTTCCACGGGCTGAAGGCGGCGATCGGGCCGATCCTCACCACGATCATCGCCTTCCTCGTCGGCGGCCTGGTCGTGCTGGTGACCGGGCACAACCCGCTGAAGGTCTACCAGGCGATCTTCAACGGGACGGGGCTCAACTGGTTCTTCCATTTCGGCTCGTACCAGATCCGGTTGCCGTTCAGCACCACCAAGGTCTGGTTCTGGTGGGACACGAGCTCGGTCGCGGCGCAGAACCTCCAGCAGACCCTGCTCCTGACGACGCCGATCATCTTCACCGGGCTCGCGCTGGCGTTCGCGTTCCGCTGCGGCATGTTCAACATCGGCGGGCAGGGCCAGTACCTGGTCGGCTCGTACTTCGCGGTCTGGATCGGCTCGTCGTTCGCAGGCCTGAGCCCGCTGCTCCACGTCGTCTTCGCGGTCGTCGGCGCAGGGCTCGCGGGTGGGGCGTACGCCGGCATCGCGGGCCTCTTGAAGGCGACCGTGGGCGCGCACGAGGTGATCGTGACGATCATGTTGAACTGGATCGCGATCTGGGTGGGCGTGTACCTCTTCGGGCAGCAGGGGCCGCTGCAGAACTCGTCTCAGAAGTCGATCCCGATCTCCAACGACGTGGTCGAAGGCGCCAAGCTGCCGGTGGTCTGGGGGATCAAGGAGCTGCAGGGCCTCTCGATCGGGATCATCCTCGCGGTCTCGCCCTCTTGGTCTACGCGATCATCATCAACCGGACGACGCTCGGCTTCGAAGTCCGCTCCGTCGGCTTCAACCCGGAGGCGGCGCGCTACGGCGGCATCAGTGTCGCCCGCAACTACTTCCTCGCGATGGGCATCGCGGGAGCGTTCGCCGGTCTCGGCGGCGCGTGCGACATCCTCGGCTGGGAGTACCGCCTCGGCACCGGCGACATCCAGGTCTCGCAGGTCGGGTTCATCGGGCTCGCCGCCGCGCTGCTCGGGCGAAACACCGCCGTCGGCGTCGGCTTCGGTGCGCTCCTGTTCGGCGCGCTGATCAACGGCACGTCCGGGCCGCCAGCTCGACCCCACGATCTTCCCGCCCGACCTCGCCGGCAACCTGACGACGATCATCCAGGGGCTGGTCGTCCTCTTCATCGGCCTCAACCTGAGCGGGATCCTCGTCTGGTGGAACCGGCGGAAGGAAGCGCGCGTGACCGTGATCGCCGCACGGGTCGGCGGGATCCGCTGGACGCACCCGCGGACGGTCGGGATCTACGGCGTCGTGCTCGGCGCGCTCGCCTTCTGGCTTGCACTGCCGCCGCTCGCCTCGAGGTCGTCGGCGGTGCCGGTCGTGTTCGGGATCCTGGCGATCGCTGCGGGGATCTGGTCGGCTTCGCGTGAGCCCGGCCGGTCCGCCTTCCTGGCGATCGTCGCAGGCGTGTTCGGGATCGCGCTCGGGCTGCTCGCGACCCAGTCGTCGACGGCGAACCTCGACACGGTCGTCGTGTGGAGCGCGCTCTTCGCAGCGACGCTGCGCTACGCAACGCCGCTGATCTACGCGGCGATCGGCGGTCTCTACTGCGAGCGATCGGGCGTCGTCAACGTCGCGCTCGAGGGCATGCTCCTGACCGGCGCGTACTTCGGAATCTGGGCGGACGACATCACGCACAGCTGGGTCCTCGCGCTCCTCGTCGCGATGCTCGCCGGCGGCCTCCTGGCGACGATTCACGCCGTCTGGGCGATCCACCTGAAGGTCGACCAGATCATCTCGGGCACCGCCCTCAACTTCCTGGCGCTCGGGATCACCGGCTACCTCTTCATCCAGCACTACGGCGACAACGGCACTCCCGGGAACATCGATCAGTACGGCATCCCCGACATCCATCTTCATTTCCTCGCCGACTGGCCCTTCATCGGCCCGATCTTCGGCCAGCTCAACCTCATGATCTGGCTGAGCTTCGTGATGCTGGTCGTTACGTACTTCGTCGTCTTCAGAACGCCGTTCGGGCTTCGGCTGCGCGCGGTCGGCGAGCATCCGCGCGCCGCGGAGACCGTCGGCATCTCGGTGTATCGGGTTCGCTACATCGCCGTGATCCTGTCGGGCATGATTGCCGCGCTCGGTGGCGCGTACCTGTCCGTCGGCTTCCTGCACTCGTTCAACCAGGGGATGACGAACGGCCAGGGCTTCATCGGCCTCGCCGCGCTCGTGTTCGGCAAGTGGCGGCCCTTCCCGGCCTGGGGGGCGACCCTGCTCTTCGGATTCTCGAGCGCGCTCGCCGACCGCCTGCCGATCGCGTACGGCAATCAGTGGGGGACGCTCTTCCAGGCGCTCCCGTACCTCCTGACGCTGATCGCCGTCGCCGGCGTGATCGGGCGCTCGATCGCGCCGGCAGCTTCCGGACGGCCGTATGTCAAGCAGTAAGCGCGCCGGCCGCGTGGCCGGGGCATTCGGGTTGCTGGCGGTGCTCGCGAACCCGGCGGCCGTGGTCGCTTCCCGCCGGCTCGAGGGCGTCTCGCTGCTCCGGGCGCTCTACGTCAGCGTCCCCGTCGCAGTCCTCTTCGCGCTGCTCGCACTGGCCGCTGCGCGCCGGGCGCGCTTCGCGCGTGCGCGAAGCGTGTACGCCGATGTCGGCGGGAAAGGCCGCCTCGCCCGGGTCCTCGTGTGGGCGGGCGTGTACGCCGCGGTGATCGGAGTCGTGGCGCTCGGTGTGTACGGCGCGCTCCGCTCGGCCGGTTAGGTGCGACCGGCGAGCGCGGCAGCTACCCTGAGCCGGCCGTGTTCGAGATCGGCAACAGCCTCCGTGAGGCCCGCGTCCGCAGGGGTGTTGAATTCGCCCAGGCGGAGCTGGCCACGAAGATCCGCGGGAAGTACCTGCGCGCGCTCGAGGAGGAGCAGTTCGACGTCCTCCCGGCGCAGACGTACGTCAAGGGCTTCCTGCGCACGTACGCCGAGTTTCTCGGCCTCGACGGCCAGCTCTACGTCGACGAGTACAACTCGCGCTTCGTCAGCGGCGGCGCACACGAAGCGAGCATCGCGCGGCGGTCGACGGCGCGCCCGCAGCGGCGAAACCGCCGGATGGAGACGAACGTCGTGCTGATCGCGCTCGCGCTGATCGGAGTCGTCACCGTCGTCGCGCTCGTCGCCTGGACCGCGAGCAGCGGCGACAAGTCGCCGAAGGCCAAGTCACCTGCCGCGCCGGCGTCCCACCGGCGCGCGCGTCCGCCGGCGGCACTGCTCACCGTCGTCGCCGTGCGCGGCTCGACCCACCTCACGGCTCGCAAGTCCGGCGCAACAGGCAACGTTGCCTACGACGGCACCGTGCAGAAGGGCGACCCGGCCGTCGCGATCCGCGGCAAGCGCCTGTGGGTGCAGATCGACTCGCCCGAGAACCTGAAGATCCACGTTCGCGGCAAGCTCGTTCACGTTCCGGGCCTGAAGCCGCGGGTGATCATCGTCACGCCGACCGGTTGGCACCCCGCGTAGCCATCGTCGCGTCGGGCTCCGAGCTCGTCCGCGGCGACCGCAACGACCGGAACGGCCCGTTTCTCGCTTCGTCGCTCCTGCGCCTCGGGATCGACCCGGCGCGCATCACGGTCGTGGGGGACGATCCGGCCGACCTCGAGGCGGCGCTGCACGAGGGCCTCGCCTACGACCTGCTGTGCATCTCCGGCGGTCTCGGGCCGACGCACGACGACCGCACGATCGAGCTGCTGGCGCGCGCGGCGGGGGTCGGGCTTCGGGTCGACCCGGAGCTCGAGACGGCGATCGAGGAGCTCTCGCGCCGCGTCGCGGCGCGCCTGAACCGTCCGTATGCCGACTTCGAGGATGGCGTCCGCAAGCAGGCGACGCTGCCCGACGGGGCGTCCTGGGTCGGCCTCGTCGGTACGGCCCCGGCGGTCGTGCTCGAGGCGGGCGCGTGCACGGCGGTCGCCCTGCCGGGCCCGCCGCGGGAGCTCCAGCAGCTCTGGCCGCGCGTGCTCGAGACGGAGCCGCTGCGGCGGCTGCTCGACCGGTCGACCGTCACCGAGCGGCGGGTGCTCCGCTTCTACGGCGTGTCCGAGTCGGCTGTCGCCAAGGCGCTGGCCGACGCAGGCGGCGACGGGGACGGGGTGGACGTGACGATCTGCGCGCGGGACTTCGAGATCCACGTCGACCTGTTCGTCACGGCCGGGGCCGAGGCGCGGGCCGAGCCGTCGAGGCCGGCCTCGTCGCGCCGAGCGAGCGGTACCTGTTCAGCCGTGAGGAAGGCTCGACCGCGGGGCTCGTGCTCCAGCTGCTCGGCGCCCGCGGCCTCACGCTCGCGACCGCCGAGTCCTGCACGGGCGGGCTCGTCGCCGCGCGGCTCACCGAGGTGCCCGGGTCGAGCGGCGCCTTCCTCGGCGCGATCGTGGCGTACTCGAACGACGTCAAGGCCGAGCAGCTCGGCGTGGCGGAGGAGGTGCTCGCGAGCCACGGCGCCGTGTCCGCGGAGACGGCTGCCGCCATGGCCGCCGGCGCGCGCGAACGGCTCGGCGCCGACGTGGCGGTGTCGGTGACGGGCATCGCCGGGCCGGACGGCGGCACGGAGGAGAAGCCGGTCGGGCTCGTCTTCCTGCACGCGTCGGGGCCGATGGGCGAGCGGGCGCAGCGGCTCGACATCCCGGGCGACCGCGAGACGATCCGCGGGCGAGCGGCCGTCGCGGCCCTGCACCTCGTGCGCCGACTTGTCACAGAGTCGTGACAGACACGCAACACGACCGCAGGTAGCGTCGTGGGCGATGAACGGTTCAGGCTCTTCTGCGCCCTCCAGCTGCCCGATGCGGCGGTCGAACGCCTCGTCGCGTGGCAGGCGGAGCACCTGCCGGGCGCTGAACGGGCGCCGGTCGTCCGGGTCGTCCCGGCGGCAAACCTGCACGTCACGCTTGCGTTCCTCGGCTCACGGCCGGCCGCAGACGTGCCGCGCATCGCCGGCGAGCTCGCCGAGGCGAGCCTGGGCTCGGGGCGGATCGAGCTGCGGCCCGACCGCTACCGCGAGACGCGGAGCGTCGGGATGATCGTCCTCGCGGACGTGGAGGGCGCGGCGACGGCGCTCGCCGAGGACGTCGGGCAGCGTCTGGAGCGGCTCGGCCTGTACCGGCGGGAGAGCCAGAGCTGGCTGCCTCACGTCACCGTCCTGCGCTTCAGGCAGCGGCCGCGACTGGCGCCCCCGGTGGCCGGCCTGGAGCCGATCGGCGTCGTCCGGTGCGCTCTTTACCGTTCTGCGCTCGGCCCCGATGGGGCACGCTATGACGTACTGGAATCAGTGGGCCTAGGAGGTCGGTAGACGTGGATCGCGAGCAAGCACTCGACACCGCGCTGGGACAGATCGAGCGGCAGTTCGGCAAGGGCGCCGTCATGAAGATGAACGACCAGGCCCAGGTCGCGATCGCCGCCGTCTCGACGGGGTCGCTCTCACTCGACGTGGCGCTCGGCGTGGGCGGGCTGCCCCGCGGGCGGATCGCCGAGGTCTACGGGCCGGAGTCGTCGGGCAAGACGACGCTCGTCTACCACGTGATCGCCGAGGCCCAGCGCCGCGGCGGCATCTGCGCCTTCATCGACGCGGAGCATGCGATGGACCCGGCCTACGCGAAGCGCATCGGCGTCAACATCGACGAGCTGCTCGTCTCCCAGCCCGACACGGGAGAGCAGGCGCTCGAGATCTGCGAGCTGCTCGTCCGCTCCGGCGCGCTTGCGGTCGTCGCCATCGACTCGGTCGCCGCGCTGACGCCGAAGGCCGAGATCGAGGGCGAGATGGGCGACACCCACGTCGGCCTGCAGGCGCGGCTGATGACGCAGGCGCTGCGCAAGCTCGCCGGCACGCTGCACCGCACCGACACGATCTGCCTGTTCACGAACCAGCTGCGCGAGAAGATCGGCGTCATGTTCGGCAGCCCGGAGACCACACCGGGCGGCCGGGCGCTCCGCTTCTACGCGTCGATCCGGCTCGACATCCGGCGCATCGAGACGCTGAAGGAAGGCGTCGAGGCGATCGGCAACCGCGTGCGCGTGAAGGTCGTGAAGAACAAGGTCGCGCCGCCGTTCAAGCAGGCCGAGTTCGACATCATCTACGGCGACGGCATCTCCTGGGAGGGCACGGTCCTCGAGGTCGGCCTCGAGCGGAAGGTCGTCCAGAAGTCGGGCTCGTACTTCTCCTTCGGCGACGAGCGGCTCGGCCAGGGGCGCCAGAACGCGACCGCGTTCTTGAAGGAGCACCCGGACATCGTCCAGTCGATCCTGCAGGGAATCCAGGCGGAGGCGGCGCCCGGCCAGGTCATCTCGGCCCGCCTGCTGCCCTCGGCCGAGCCGACCGACGTGACACCGGTGCTCGACGACGACGAGGAAGCCGCGACCGAGGCGACAGCCGAGACGGCGGCCGCGTAGCGGCCGACCGGCGACCGAGCGCGCTCGTGCCGGCATCGCCCGTGCCGAGGGAGCCCGATCCGATCGAGATCGCCGCACGGGCGCTGCGGCACCGCGACCGCTCGCGGCAGGAGCTCGACGCGCGGCTCGCGCGCGCCGGGGTCGACGATGCCGGTCGCGCGGAAGCGCTCGAGACGCTCGAACGCGTGGGCTACGTGGACGACGAGCGCTTCGCCCTGGCACGGGCCGCGTCGCTCGCCGCCCGGGGGTATGGCGACGACGGCATCCGGCAGCTCCTGGAAGCGGACGGGGTCGAGCCGGACACGGTCGGCGAGGCGCTTGCAGCGCTGGCGCCGGAGCGCGAGCGGGCGGCCGAACTGGTGGCGCGCCTCGGCCCGGGGCCGAAGACGGCGGCCCACCTGGGGCGGAAGGGCTTCGGCGAGGACGCCCTCGAGGCGGCGGCCGGGCTCGACGATTCGACGCTGGCGCAGGGGTCGCCGGAGTTGTAGAGTGAAGAAGTTCACCATTCCTTTTTGCCTGCACAGCGCCTATTCCAATTGATCTGCATTCGAGAATCCTTGACTCCGACCCATCCTGATCTTCTACTCCCTGGCGGTTTCAGGGCACGCATCCAGGCCGAGATCTGAGCTGAGATCCACCGGTGCGCACTGGTGCGCGCCCTCGAACGCCGATCGGCGAATGAGCGCCGTGCGGGCATGAGCCCGCAGGGAGCGCGCATGCCCGTCGTCGAGATCCTGATCGGAGTCGCAGCCGGAGCCGCAGCCACGCTGCTCACGTTGCGGCTGCTCGCCGGCTCGCGCCTCGACGCCGCCCGGCGCACGCGGACGCTCATCGTCGACGAGGCCCGAAGCGAGGCCGAGTCGACCCGCCGCGAGACCGCGATCGAGGCCCGCGAGCAGGCCGTGAAGCTCCGCGCCGATCTCGAGTCGGAGCTCCGCGAGCGGCGCGACGAGGTGCTGAAGATCGAGGAACGCGTGCTCGCGAAGGAAGACGACATCGACCAGAAGCTGACCGAGCTCGCGCGCCGCGAGCAGGGAGTCGCAGACCGCGAGGTGCACCTCCGGCAGCTGCAGGAAGAGGTCAAGCAGATCAAGGACAACGAGCGGAAAGAGCTCGAGCGCATCGCGAACATGACCTCGGGCGAGGCGCAGAAGCGGATCCTGTCGGAGTCCGAGGCCCAGGTCCGGCACGAGCTCGCGGGCCGCGTCCGCCGGATGGAGGAGGAGGCTGCCACCGAGGCGAAGCGTCGCGCCCGCAACCTCGTCGCCGACGCGCTCCAGCGGGTCGCCGCGAGCGCCGCCGCAGAGACCACGGTCACGCTCGTCTCACTGCCTTCCGACGACATGAAGGGCCGCATCATCGGCCGGGAAGGCCGGAACATCCGGACGCTCGAGCACCTGACGGGAGTCGACTTCATCATCGACGACACGCCCAACGCCGTCGTCCTGTCGTCCTTCGACGGCATCCGCCGTGAGATCGCCCGCATGACGCTCCTGAAGCTGATCGAGGACGGGCGCATCCATCCGACGCGCATCGAGGAGATGTACTACCTGTCGAAGGCCGAGCTCGACGAGACGATCCGGCAGGCCGGCGAGCAGGCCGTCTTCGAGGCCAACTGCGGCGACTTCAACGACGAGCTCGTGAAGATCCTCGGCCGGCTTCGCTACCGGACGAGCTACGGCCAGAACGTGCTCAAGCACACCCTCGAAGTCGTCCAGCTCGCGGGGATCATGGCCTCCGAGGTCGAAGCGTCGGCGAAGACGGCGAAGCGTGCCGCCCTGCTGCACGACCTCGGCAAGGCGATGACCCACGAGGTCGAGGGCTCACATGCGCAGATCTCGACGCAGCTCGCCAAGCGCTACGGCGAGAGCCCGGCCGTCTGCCACGCGATCGAGGCGCACCACTACGAGGTTCAGCCCCAGACGGTCGAGGCCGTGCTGCTGATCGCCGCCGACGCGATCTCCGCTTCCCGCCCTGGCGCGCGCGGCGAGAGCCTCGAGCACTACATCAAGCGCCTCGAGTCGCTGGAACAGCTCGCGGCGAACCATCCGGGCGTCGAGAAGGTCTACGCGCTGCAGGCGGGTCGCGAGATCCGCGTGCTCGTGAAGCCGCACGAGATCGACGACGACGGCGCGGTCCTGCTCTCACACGAGATTGCGCGGGAGATCGAGAACCACCTGGAGTACCCCGGCCAGATCAAGGTGACGGTGATCCGCGAGAGCCGCGCGATCGACGTCGCCTCGAACAAGGTCGAGCAGCGGCGCGGCATCGTCCGCGTCGACGCAGCCTGACCCCGCTGCGTCTCAGTGCCCGTCGGCGAGGTAGGTCAGGATGTGCGCCTGGCCGCGTTTCATCGTCCAGTTGTGGTTCGAGCGGAAGAGCGGCCGCAGGACGGGCGTCAGAGTCTTCACGAACGGCTTGTTGACGACGGGGCGCCAGTCGAGCTCGGCGACCGTGGCGCCGTCCTCGTCGCGGAGATTCCACTCGCCGCTGCCCTCGAAGTCGCCGCGGAGGACCGACTTGATCCGGGTCGGCTCCTCGACCTCGGTCGTCTCGAGCGTGAAACGGAGCTTGTACGGCAGGAAACCGCGGGCGACGACCGTGACCTTGTTGCCGGCTGCCGGCGGGCCCGAGTCGCCTGTCGCATCGACGAAGACGTCCGACCACCAGAGCGGATAGTTGAGCGGCTCGCCGACCGCTGCGTAGACCCGCTCGATCGGGAATGGCACGACCCAGTGGTCGAGGAACCGGTACTCGGCGGGCATCGCGCCGCGATCTTAAGCGTCTACGCCTCGACAGGCAACGAGACGAGCCCGGTCGGCCGTCTCTCCTTGCCCATCTTCCGAACGTACATGCGCTCGCAGGCTGCCATGTAGAGCGAGAGGGCGTTGTCGCCGTCGCGTGGGTACTGCGACCAGCCAAAGGTGGCCACGCCGGGCCCGAGCTGGCGCTCGGCGACGTTGCACCACGTTCTGGCCTCCGCGCCGCTCGCCTCTTTCGTTGCATCGAGCAGGAACGCGAGCTGGCCGTTCCCGACCCGGCTCGAGTCCGTCTCGACCGGCATCAGGCGCAGGATCGATTCCGCGGCTGCGAGCAGCTCGTCCGCGGAGTGATCACCCTCGCCTTCGAGATCCGCCACGAGGAGCATGAACGGCCCTGAGCGCGCGATCCGCTCGCTCAGCGTGGTTTCGAAGGCGCGCTGACTCGGCAATTCGGTGACGAAGTCGCGGCGCGTCAGCAGGAGCAGTTCCTGCGTCAGACCGTCCGCATGGACGAGCAGGCGACGGTTGAGGCCCGAGTAGTACCCGATCAGGGTGCCGACGAGGACATAGGCCACGAGCCGGATCACCGTCGCCACCGTCGGGATCGACGAGGTCGACACGGCGGGGTTGATCGCGATTCCGGCCACGTACAGGACCGTCGCGAAGATGCCCGCGAACGCGCCCACGAGCGGACCGCCTGCGACTGCCGCCAGCACGATCGCGAGATAGAACGCATGACCGATGCCCAGGCCCGGTCGCTCCAGGAACGCGAACAGGCAGAAGACCACCGCGTAGAGAAGGCCGGCGGCCGTGAGCAGCATGCGCCGCGTTGGGTTGAAGTGGGGTTTGAGGTCGTGCATTTACGTCTCCGCCCAGGATCCATCGACGGCGGGACGGTCGTTCAATCCCCCAAAATGGGGGAGATCGACGTACGGAACCAGGTTCGGGTTGTGAACCTGGTTCAGAAAGCAAACCGGGTTCGTGTGCCCGTCATTCCGCTACTCGGCGCTGACGGCCGAGCGAGGCGGCGGGAAGTCGACGAGCAGGTCGCTCGCGTGGAGCTGGAAGAGCTCGACCGCCTCGGGGAGGCCCTGGAACCGCCAGGCGCCGAGCGGCCTGAGGGTGATCTCGTCTGCGAGCGACTCGACCGCCGCGGCGCGCGCGGCGGCGGAGACGACGGTCTGGCCGCCGTGCGCCGAGTTGCAGATACGCGCGGCAGCGTGGACGGCAAGCCCGACGTAGCCCGTATCGGTCAGCGTAGGACGGCCGCGATGGATTCCGATGCGAAGCCGCACGTCGACGGCGTCGGGCCACGGGCCCGCCTGCATCGCCCGCTGAATCGCGAGCGCGGCCTCCAGCGCGCCGCCGGCACTCTCGAAGACCGCGAAGAGGTCGTCGGCACGTGCGTCCACCTCGCGGCCCCCGGCCTGGCGCACCGCCGCGCGAACCTTGCGTCGAACGTCGGCCAGCAACGCTGCGTAGCGATCGTCGAGCTGCCGGAGCAGGTCCGTCGAGCCCTCGAGATCGGTCAGCAGGAACGTGACGTCGCCCTTCGGCAGCTTCCGCTGCGGACTGAGCTGCCCGCCGAGGAAGCCGATGGGCATGATCCCGTGCTTCTTCGCGGCCCGAAGGAGCCGGAGCCGTGCTCGGTCTCGCGCGCCTTCGTCCTCGAATGCGACCTGGTTGAACCTCGAGAGGGCGTTCCGGACATGCGATGCGTCGTTGATCGGCAGCCGCCGGCGACCGCGGGAATCGATGTAGGCAAAGGCGCTGTCGGGAAGCTGCGCGCGCTCCTTCGCGCCGAGCGGTGGCATGACGCCAATCATGCATGAAGCCCTCCGCTCGACAGGGTTGATCTTCGAGCGGGATGGGTAGAAGTACGTCCCGGCCGGATTCGGCGCTCGTGGCCGGCTTCGACCCTCTGAGGCAGAAGGGCTTCGTGGAGACTCTTCTCGTGATGCAACTCGGCCCGCAGGCAAGCCTGGTCACAACGGCGCTGATCGCGGTCGTGATGATGATCCGCCTCGGGATCGTGAAAGGCATGCTCGAGTCACGGCGCGCGGTGCGGAACTGCCGATCGTGTGGGCGACGGCTCGAAGGCCGTTCGTGCGCGATCTGTGCGCCGCGCGAGCGCCGCTGATCTAGATCCGGCTCCAGGCTGTCACGTCCGACGAGGAGTGCACGAAGCTCTTGCGCGCTGCGATCTCGGTGCGCAGCCGCTGCTCGACGGACGCCGGGTCGAGCTCGCCGGGCGCCACGAGCCCGCGCTCCTCCAGCACCGGCCGGAGCGTCGTGAAAAGGCCGACGAGCCGCGCGACAGCGTCGTCGCTGCGCCCGCCGCCGCCGACGACGGTCGACTTGCGCAGCGTCGGCCAGTCGAGCCCGGCGGCGGCGAAGACCGCCGGGAGCTTCGCTCCGAGCTGCGTATCGGCGCCGCCTGCGACGAGCGCCTCGGTTGCGAGGCGGCAGCAGCGGTCCCAGAGCTCGACGGCGGGGAATGAGCGATGCCCGGTCCAGTCGATCTCGTGAAACGCGACGACACCGCCCGGCACGACGTTCGCAGCGACGCGGCGTAGCGTCGCGGACGGATCCGGGATGAACTGAGGACGTAGCGGCCGACGACGGCGTCGAAGGGCTGCTCGTAGTCGAGCGCTGCCGGATCGCCGGCGCGGAACGAGACGTTTCGGAGCGGGAGCCCGGCGATGCGCTCCCGCGCGGCCGCGACCGCCGACGGCGCGAGGTCGACGCCCACGACCGAGCCGTCCTCGCCGACGAGCTCGGCTGCGATGAGCGCGACGTCGCCGCGGCCGGTGCCGACGTCGAGCACCCGCATGCCGGGCCCGACGCCCGCCTCGACGAGGAGCGCGCGCGTGACCGGACCGATCAGCGCGGCCTGCCGCGCGAGGCGCTCGAGCTCGTGCTCGGAGTGACCGAGGACGTAGGACGAGCCGCTCACGCCGACAGTCTCCGTTGTCGGCAAAGGCGAGGCAAGCGGCTACGCTGGACCGGTGCGGAGATACTTCGTGACGACCTTCGGCTGCCAGATGAATGCGCACGACTCGGAGCGCATAAAGGGCATGCTCGAGGACCTCGGGCTGGGGGAGGCGCCAACGGCGGACGAGGCCGATGTCACCGTCTTCAACACGTGCACGATCAGGGAGAAACCGGACACGAAGCTCGCCGCCTACCTGGGTGCCGCGGCGGCGCGCAAGCGAGACGACCCGGACCGGGTGATCGCCGTCGGCGGCTGCTACGCGGAGGCGCAGCGCGAGCGGATCTTCGAGCTGTACCCGGCCGTCGACGTCGCCTTCGGCCCCGGATCGATCGCGCACCTCGGCGACTGGCTCGGCGCCGGCGGGATGGGCATCGCCCGCGGCCGCTTCGGCCTCGACGACCGGAACTTCGCAGCCGAGCTGCCGATGCACCGCGAGCGCTCGTTCCAGGCGTGGGTGCAGGTCTCGATGGGCTGCAACTCGAAATGCGCGTACTGCATCGTTCCGGCGGTGCGCGGGCGCGAGGTGTCGCGGCGACCCGGCGAGATCCTCGCCGAGGTGACGCACCTCGCGGCAGAGGGCGTGCGCGAGCTGACGCTGCTCGGTCAGAACGTCAATTCGTGGGGCCGCGACCTGGTGCCGGACATCCGCACCGAGTTCGGCGAGCTGCTCCGCGCGTGCGACGCGGTCGAAGGTATCGAGCGCATTCGCTTCACGAGCCCGCATCCGAAGGATTTCCGCGATCCCGTGATCGCTGCGATTGCGGAGTGCGATGCCGTGTGCGAGCAGGTGCACCTGCCGCTCCAGTCGGGCTCGTCGCGGGTTCTCAAGGCGATGCGGCGCACGTACACCCGCGAGCGGTACCTCGCGCTCGCGCAGAAGCTGCGCGGCGCCGTCCCCGACCTCGCGCTCGGCACCGACGTGATCGTCGGCTTCCCCGGCGAGACCGACGCCGACTTCGAGCAGACGCTCGAGGTGGTGGAGGAGGTGCGGTACGACAGCGCCTACACGTTCGTCTACTCGCCGCGCGCGGGCACCGAGGCGGCTGCCATGGCGGACCCCGTGCCGCACGAGCTGAAGATCGAGCGCATGGAGCGGCTCGTCGACGTGACGCAGAGGCTCGCTCGCGAGAACAACGAGGCGCGGGTGGGCCGGGTCGAGCAGGTGCTTGTCGAGGGCCCTTCGCGCACCGATCCCTCGGTGCTTCGCGGCAGAACGCGGAGGAACACGACCGTGCTCTTCGCGGGTGACGCACATGCGGGCGAGCTCGTGGACGTATTGGTCGACGGTGCGACCTCCACGACCCTTCGTGGCACGCAGCACACGCTCGTTCCCGCCTAACGCAGCGCTTACACGGGTCTACTACCCTCTCCCGGATGCGCGTCCTCATCACCGGTTCGTCCGGCCAGATCGGCACCAATCTCGCCTTGCGGCTGATGGGCGACGGCCACGACGTCTTCGGGATCGACAAGCGGCCGAACGCGTGGGTGGGGAATGCGTTCCCCACGCTGCTCCAGGATCTCGCCGGCCATTACTCCGCGTTCACCGGCGGGATCAACGGCGTGGAGTATCCCGAGGTCGATCTCGTCGTGCACATGGCGGCCCATGCCAAGGTGCATCAGCTCGTCCGGCAACCGCACCGCGCGCTCGAGAACGCGGTCATGACGTTCAACGTGCTGGAGTTCGCCCGCGGCATGAACCTGCCGATCGTGTTCTCCTCGACTCGCGAGGTGTACGGCGACGTGCACCGCTTCGAGGAGTACTCCGAAGAGGCTGCCGACTTCGCGTTCACGGAGAGCCCGTACTCCGCGTCCAAGATCGCGAGCGAGGCGTTCATCTATGCGTACGCGCGCTGCTACGACCTCAAGTACCTCGTCTTCCGGTTCTCGAACGTCTACGGCCGCTTCGACTCCGACCTCTGGCGCATGGATCGCGTGTTGCCGCTCTGGATGCACCAGCTGTCGCGGGGTGAGCCGATCACGATCTTCGGCGGCGATACGAAGGTGCTGGACTTCACGTACGTGGACGACTGCGTCGACGGCATCGCTCGGGGGATCTACGCACTCGCCAACGGAGACGCAGGCAACCAGACGATCAACCTCGCCTTCGGCGAGGGCAACACCCTCGTGCGCGCGGCGGAGCTGATCGCCCAGGAGCTCGACGTCGAGCCCAACGTGACGATCGCTCCTTCGCTCGTCGGCGAGGTGACGCACTACGTTGCCGACGTCCGCAAGGCGCACGACCTGCTTGGCTGGACGCCGACCACGCCGCTCGAGGAAGGAATCCCGAAGGCGGTCGCGTGGTTCAAGGAGTGGCGCGCGGAGCACCCGGACGAGAACCGTCCGTTCGCGCGTCCCGAGACGGCCGACGAGCTCGCGCACGGCTACAAGCAGCCGGCAGGCACCGGTGCCTGACGCGCTCACTGCCTTCGACGATCTCGGCCTGACGCTCGTGCGCCGCGATGAGAACGAGGTGGAGTGGACGTCGCCCGGTGTCGTGATCACGCTGACCCGCGACCCCGAGGGCGAGCTGATCGGCACGATCCGCCGGCACGGCTCACGTGTCGCGGTGGCACTCGACGAGCTCGCCGATGGCGAGACCGAGCCCGAGGGTTGGGCCGCGTACCTGCGGACGCACCCGGCTGCGCTGCGCGGCGACCGCAAGACGTTCGCCCCCATCGAGGGCCGGTCGCGTGACCGCGGCCGGATGAGTGCCGAGGCGAGTGGGCGGAGGGGCCCGCCGCCGCGCCGCGACCACCTGAAGTGACCGGGCGCGTGCTCGCGCTCTTCGGGCCCACCGCAGCCGGCAAGTCGGCGGTTGGAGGCCTGCTCCGCGACCTCCTCGGTGCCGAGATCGTCTCGGCCGACTCGGCCGCGCTGTACGAGGGCCTCCCGGTCCTCACCGCGGCACCGCCGTACCCGGCCCGGCTCGTCGGCACGGTTCCGCTCGACCACGGCGTCTCGGTCGGGGAGTACCAGCGCTGGGCGCACGACGCGGTCGACGAGATCGTCGGTCAGGGAGGCCGGCCTGCGATCGTCGGCGGCACGGGGCTCTACTTTCGCGCCGCGCTCTCGAGCCTCGCGATCCCGGCACCACCCGCGCCGACTCGTCGCGCTTACTGGCAGGAGCTCTACGACCGCGACGGTCCCGCAGCCGCACACGGGCTGCTGGCGGAGCGCGATCCGGCAGCGGCGGCCCGCGTGCACGCGAACGACCGCAAGCGCGTCGTGCGCGCGCTCGAGCTGGCCGAGAGCGGCGACTCGTTGGCTCCGGCGGAGAGCACCCTGTGGACGGCAGCGGCACGTCATCCGACGCTCGTCGTGACGCTCGACCTGCCGCTTGACGAGCTCGATCGCCGAATCGACGAGCGTACGCGCGCGATCGCGGCGGGCGGCGGGGTGGACGAGGCCCGGCGGGCCTGGGGGCAGCCACTGTCGGACACTGCGCGCAAGGTGCTCGGGCTCGAGCAGTTCGCGACCTTGCCCGTCGAGCAGGCGGTCACCGAGGTCGCGCGCGCGACGAAGCGCCTCGCGCGCTATCAGCGGAAGTGGGCTCGCAGCCTGCGCGGTGCCGTTACGCTCGACGGCAATCGGCCTGCCGAGGAGATCGTCGATGACCTCATCGCGCTGGAACGCTCAGGGGAACATCTATCGGGTCACCGAGGAACGGCTGACGCCTGAGCTCGTACGGGCGGAGGTGGGGGACGCCGACGGGTTCATCGAGGTGCTCCGCGCCGGCGACGACTGGCTCGAGATCGCCATCTGGAACCCCGACGGCTCGCGTGCGGAGATGTCCGGGAACGGGACGCGGATCGCTGCCCGCTGGCTCGCCGAGAGCACGGACGCAGAGCAGGTGACCGTGCGAGTCGGGTCGAGGGAAGTCGTCGCACGCATGCTGGCCGGCGCCCTGGTCGAGCAGGACCTCGGCGAAGTTGCGATCGGGAGGCCGGAGGAGGTCGCGGGGATCGCGCTCGTCACGGTCGACGTCGGCAATCCGCATGCGGTGGTCGAAGGCGACCCGTCGATCGTCCTCGAGGTCGGGCCGCTCCTCGAGGTGCATCCGCGCTTCCCGAACCGCACGAACGTGCAGGTGGCACGCAAGGTCGGTGCCGGGGTGATCGAGGCACGCGTCTGGGAGCGGGGCGCAGGCGAGACTGCCTCGTCAGGCTCGAGCGCGGTCGCAGTCGCCGCGGTGTTCGGGATCTCCCCGGTCGTCGTGCGCTTCCCCGGCGGCGAGCTCGGCGTGCGCTTCGAGGGCACGCGGGCCTTCCTCACCGGCCCGGCCCGGCAAACACACCCTTAGGATCGCCCAGATGAACGTCTCGCTGAGGCCAGTCGAGGACCGAGATCTCGACACGCTCTTTCAGCAGGTAACGGATCCGGAGTCCGTCCGAATGGCCGCGTTCACAGCTGTGGATCAGACCGATCGCAGCGCGTTTCTCAACCGGCAGGAGCGCCTGCGGGCCGACACAAGCGTGCTGCACCGAGTCATCGACGTCGACGGAGAAGCCGCTGGGACGATCGGGTTCTTCCGAATCGACGACCAGCCTGAGGTGACCTACTGGGTGAACCGAGCGCACTGGGGGAAAGGCATCGCGACCACAGCGCTCCAGATTCTGCTCGCCGAGACTGCCGAACGTCCCGTGTACGCCCGGGCGGCCTCGGACAACGTCGGTTCGCTTCGAGTACTGGAGAAGGCCGGGTTCCGACGCGTTGGCGTCGACAGCGGCTTCGCACCGGGTCGAGGTGAGGAGATCGAGGAAACGATCCTGCGCCTCGACTGACGTTGGGCGGCCCCTTCTCGGAGGGGCGTAGAGTGGCGCCGTGCTGAGGGGGCGCTGCGCGTGCAATGTCGTCGCGTTCGAGGTATCGGACGAGTTCGTCGTCGCGTACAACTGCCACTGCTCGAATTGCCGCGCGACGACAGGCTCGGCGTTCCTGCCCTGGGGCGAGATCGAGCCCGAGAAGCTCACGGTGACCAGAGGTGCGGGCTCGTTGCTGTTGATCGGCGAAGCCGACGGCCACCACGCGACGCGCTGCGAGAAGTGTTTCTCGCTGCTGTATTGGACGGGCCACGAAGGCAAGATCCGGGTGCCGTATGGATCACTGATCGACGAGCCGGCGCTCAAGCCGACGGCGCACATGTTCGTCGGCTCGAAGGCATCGTGGCACGAGATCCTCGACGATCTGCCTCAGCACGACAAGTACCCGTGGTCTTGATCACTGGTCCCTATACTCACACTCTTACACCTTCATTCCAAACACCCAATCCCTCAACACCTCCGGTCTCGGCCGGTACAGCCGTACGGTGTAGTCCCAGCTCTCCATGATCGGGATCAGGTTGGGACGGTCGTCGTCGCCGCCGAAGTGGACGGCGACAGCCCCGTTGTAGGCTTGGCGTCGCGATGAGGTAGTTGAGGGCGCACCGCCGCGGGCGCTCTGCTCGAAGTCCCGTCGCGTTGTCGACGGAGATCGACCAGAGGCCGTCTACGGGGACTCGCCGGTACGTGAGGAGTCCTCGCGACCGCCCGACGCGCTCGTCGGCCGATGTAGCCGCGCCAGCTCGTTCGGCAGGCCGCCCCATCCGGCAGCGGTGCCAAGCAGGTGGCGGACCCGTCGACTTCCCGCTCCGCCTCACGCCTGTCGAAGCCGCGACCGGATGCGCTCGAGGCTCGAGGAGCGCGTTCGCGTCGCGGCGAGGCTTTCCGCGTCGTCGTCCGACGCTCGAACGGCTTCGATGAGGCGTCTTCGATCGCGAAACATCCTGGAGCGCGGTCACCGCCGCGCCGTCGTCCTTGTCGGCCGGGTCGAAGAGGACCCGCGCGGCGACGGCGACCCAGCGTGACGAGCTCTTCGACGTAGCGCGTGCCGGCCCGGCCGTGGATGACCCGGTTCACATAGAACTGGAGGTCGTCCTCCGGGATCAAGGGACCCGTTCGTTGTTGACGAACTCGGTTGGTGTTAGCCGACCGGGAGGTGAGCATGGCGGGTATGTGGGTGGAGGTGCCCGAGACTGTTTGGCGTCAGGTCGAGCCGTTGTTGCCGTTGCCGGAGCGTCGGTTTCGGTATCCGGGTCGTCGGCGGTATGCGGAGCGGGCGTGTTTGGAGGGGGTCTTGACGGTGTTGCGGTGGGGGATCCCGTGGCGGGAGTGCCCGCAGCTGCCGGGCAGGCCGTCGGGGAAGACGTGTTGGCGGCGGTTTGATGAGTGGCAGCGGGCGGGTGTTCGGCCGCAGCTTGTCGAGCGGCTGCAGCGGCGGCTCGCGAAAGCCGACGGGCTTGATTGGGAGCGGGCGATCGTCGACTCGACGATCGTGTCGGCGAAAAGGGGGCGGCGAAATCGGCAGAAACCCTGCCGATGGCGCCGCCCGGCCTGCAGCTTCTCGTAGTCAGCGACGGCCGCGGCGCCCCTGCTCGCGGTCTTGCTGAGTCCCGCCAACGACCACGACCGCCGCCACGCGCTCGCCGTGATCGATGCGATCCCCCGGCTGCGGCGCGGCCGGCGCACTATCTCGAGCGGTGCTCGAGAACATCCAGGTGCACGGCTACCACATCCGATGCCTGAGGACGGGGACGCGTGCTCGAACCGAACGCAAGAGATCGCGGCGGACTGGTACGAGCGCGATCTACATGCCCGACGCTTGACGCGATCGACCGTCTGCGCCTCGGGCGCCACTACCGGGACGCTCCGCCCGGCTGGAACGACGACCCGAGCTCTACCTCGCCTTCGCCCAACTCGCCCTCGCCCTCATCCTCAGCCGCCGACTCACGAGCATTCTGAGACCACTTCCTGGTTGACCACCATCACCGACATGTACCTCTTCTCCGTCCGGGATCGTCAGCGTCGCGCCCTCCGAGATGCCGACGACCTCGCGCAGTACAGCGTGTCTCGGTTCATCCGATCACCGACGGCGGTGACCGGCGTCGGCGCCTGCGGTGGCTCAGACGATTGACGCCGCCCGCCTCTGCCACGAACGTGGCGAACATCCGGTCGCTCTCGGCACGAGCGAAGTTCTCGACATTCACCGCCGTGGACATGCATCACCCCCAAGATCGATGTACGCCCCAACATCCGAACCTATCATCGGGCAGGCCGTCAGCTTCCGTTTTGAGAGCGTGTTGCGCGACGAGTCGCTCGAGCGCCTCGACGGCTTGCCGCGGGTCGGGCATCGCGTCGAACTCGTTCTTGATGCGGTGTGCCGCGGCCCGGAATGTGGCGTCGCGCAGGAGCATGCGAACGCCATCGCGAGCTGAGTCGGCGGTCAGGCGATCAGGCATGAGCCGGACTGCCGCACCTGCGGCAACGACGCGCTCGGCGTTGTAGAACTGATCGGCGCCTTGCGGGACGACCAGGAGCGGCAGGCCAAACGCGAGTGCACCAAGCGTCGAGCCGGCGCCACCGTGCGTCACGACAGCGGCGCAGCGAGGGAGCAACAGCTCCTGCGGGATGTACTGGTGCACGTGGATGTTCGACGGTTGCCGACCGAGCACCGCCGGATCGTTCTGCTTGCCCACCGTGACGACGATGTTCAGCGCTTCGTCGCGGAGGCCGTCGAGCAGCGCCCGGAACACATCGAGGTTGCGGTTGTAGACGGTGCCCAGCGTGATGTAGACGATCGGCGCGCCGCGCAGGGCATCCAGCCACGGGAGGTGCGTGCCGGCCGACTGGGTCTCGACCGTGCGGATGCCCTGTACCGCGCCCGGAACCGCTTCGGGTACCTGGAGGCTCGGCGGGCACACGTCGAGGTACAGGTAGCGGTAGAAGCCGCCAAGGGGATGCGGGGCGAGACCGCGCGAGCTCCAGAACGGGGCAGTGGCCTCGCCGGCGGTGCGGATGACCTCGTTCTGGATGGCCGGTCCGAAGCTGTGCTCCACGTACGGGATTCCGACCATGGTGGCCACGAGCGGTGCGGCGAACTCCGCGACGTCGTGCACGACGAGGTCCGGCGCCCATTTCTCGATGACGTCGATCAGGTCGTTTGCGCGCGGCTCCAGCTCGACCCGGACGAAGAGCTCGGTGAAGACGAACGATCGGACCTGGGAAGGAGGAAGCGAGGCAGCAAGCTCTCGAACGCGTCGCGCAACCGGCTCCGCGGTGTGCCCGGCCGGCCCGACGCGGAACGCTGCGAAGCCTTCCGCCTCCGCTTCGCCGTCGACAGGCTCGCCCGACGCGAACGCCACCTCATGTCCCGCTTCAGCCAGGGCACGCGCGAGTGGCAACATCGGCCGATAGTGACCCGCCAGCGGCCTGCAAGTCAGGAGCGCACGCATCGCGCAAGGCTATCCCGAGCCGTTCGCGGAATGCTAGACGCGGATCGTCTTCGATTTGTCGAGGCGATTTCCCTTCGCGCCCAGGGCGACGACCGCCGCATACCTCGTGCCCCGCGGGATCGGGAGCGCTGTCTCGAAGCCGCGTCGTGGCATCGTCAGTGCCGGCAGCATCGCGGCCGGACGCGTCCCGGTGAGGAGCTGCCACGCATCGACCTCGGTGGCACCGTATCCAACTCGCGTAGCCGACGTGGCCGACGGGCTCGGGCGGGTGACGGTTTCGGCGGCAGGCTCGGCCGACCGACCCACGGAAAGCGGAGCGCACGGTATGTCTGGCCGCCCTCGGGTGCGCGCGTCGAAGCGCACAGCGCCGTCCGGACCGAACTCGGTGAAGTACCTCTTGCTTCCCCAACCGACGAGCACGTTCCCGTTCGGGAGCACCTGGGCGCTGCCCGTGTGCGTTGCGAGGAGCGCGGGGTGGTGGGTGTACTTACGGGTCAGGCTCGCGTGCATGTTCGCGATGTCGAGCGAGAGCATGAGCGCGCGTGACTGTGGCTCGGCCTATCGGCTCGGCCCCGTCGTCGAACAGGCTGATCACCCGGCCGTGCTCGCTGGAACTGCGCGTCGTGCTGCCAGGCGAACACGCTGCCCGGCCCCATCGTGAAGTCGCTCTTCTTCCCACCCAGCCGCCAGAGCACCTCGCCCGTCTTGCGGCTCACTCTTGTAGATCGCCCAGGTATTGCGCGCGGAGATCAGGAGGTTGCCTTCGCCGTCGATGTCGATCGAGTTCGCAATGGAAGTAGTCGAACTGCGGCCCGATCGCTCTGGTGCGACTCGTCTACTCATCGACGTGGTCGAGGCTGTGCCACTCGAACAGCACGCGTGCGCTCGGGATCGCGAGCTCCTGGATCACGCTGCCGACCACAGGCCAGCTCGACGGGCCGCCCACGCTGCTCAGGTCCATCCTGCCGGACCTCATTGCTCGTGACGAGCGCCGTGTCGTGCCGCGTAATCAGGAACTCGTGCAGATCCGCCGGTTGCCGACGCCCTGCCTTGAAGCGCGCGATCTCGCGATACGACTGGTCGACGATCACGCAGACACCGGTGCCGAGGCCCATCTGCGACTTGCCTTCCCACCAGGTGAGTACGGGCGCGCCCTTGTAGAGCGCGGCGCGGAAGTTCAGCGCCGTCAGCGGGTCGCTCGGCCGAAACCACACGAGGTGACCTCGGTCGTCGAGCATCTGAACCCCGCGCTGGCCGGGGCCCGAGAGCGGCGTGATGAATACGTAGCCGTCCGCAGTCTCCTGCGCGCGATGGACGATCTGGATCTTCGGCGGGCGGAGGTCGGGGCGCGAGTGGAAGAGCTGGGCGCCGGAACCGGCGCTCGTGGAGAGCGTGGCGCCCGCGGCGGGGCCGGCCTGCACGAGCTCGGATGCGAGCGAGCCGGCTCCGGTCAGGAACATCCCAGCGGCGCCACCCGCCGCAGTCCGCAGGAACTCGGCACGAGTCGAGCCCCGTCCCGTCCCGGTGATCATCGACCCTCCGTTCACATCGCCAGCTCCAAGCACGCGACGCGATTGTCTCACCTCTTCACCAACCGGGCTACCGGTGCAGGTCGGTCAGCCCGGGGCGAGGAGCGAGCGGATGCGCCGGGCGAGCCGCATCGCGACGGTCGACTGCGGCAGGAGATGCCGGTAGCGCACGGCGAGGCGCAACGCCGCGACGTTGAGCACCGCGATGCCTGCGAGCACGAAGAGATCGGCCAGGTTGAACGCGAGCTCCAGGTCGCCCAGGGCGACGACGAACGGATTCGGAACGAGCCCATGATGCAGGCGCGCCGAGACGAGGTTCCCGAGCACGCCGGCTGCGAGCAGTCCCGCGCCGCCCGCGAGGAGCCGCGAGGGCAGGCGCGTGAGGAGCAGCGCCACGACGAGCATGACCACGGACAGAATCATCCAGTCGGCCGAGCGCCTGTGGAAGAAGATCGGAGCGGTCGGCAGCACGAACTTGACGAGGAGGTCGATCCCGGCGAGCGGCACGGCCAAGATGACGACGATGGCGATCCGGCTCCTCATCTTCGGGTCATCGGCGTTCGTCCGGCTCGACCCGATCCCCGCGCCGAGGGAGCTCGACGGACCTTTATTCGACCCGGGCTCGTACTCCTGGAGGGTGCTCACCCTGCTGTTGTCGCACGTTGGATCGTGCTGAGCTGGCCCTCGCCGGTTGCCTCGCGACCATGAGCGGGTCGGCTGCCGCCTCGAATCCGTGAGGACCTGCATTGCGCCTCGATGCCCGTCGAGCGACTCGCCCCGAGTCCGCTTGCCGCGAAGGCGCGACGCTTCTTCCCATGGGTGAGGACCGCCGGCGCGCTTCGCGATGGGCCCGTGTATCTGCTCGCGCTCTCGTCGCATGCCGCAATCTCTCGTGACGGGGACTTTCGAGACAGCGACGGGTACTACCTGCACCGCGCCCTGATCGCCGTCTCGCCCTCGTACACGGGTGCCCTCACGATCACCGGAGCACGCCTCCGACCCGGGCCGCGCACCACACTCGGGTTCTCGACCGACGGCGCGAACCATTGCAGCGTCGCGAGCCCGGACGTGAACTGCGGTAACGGTCACCGACATGCTGCCCACCTCGGGATCGCACGAACGCGGTTGGCGCATCGGCGGGACGAGCAGGAATCGGCCGCACGGGGTGTTTCCGACTGACTGCAATCGGCCCAGGACTGCGCGCGCGGATACCGCTCTCGGTTCCCGGCCCGGACTGGGGGACTCCCGGCTGGTGAGTGAGGTCCATCTCGTTCGTCTCTTACCCGCGCGCTGAAGGCCGCCGGCGGGCCTTCCTCGCACCGCTCGCAGCGGCCGACGGGCCTCGAAGAACTTCAACCCTGTTGCCGTCAGCGTCGGTGACCAGCATGGTGCGCAGACCGTCGAGCTCTGCGCCTTCCTTGGCGACGAGCCCGCGCCGGGCGAAACCGGCGCGGAGGTCTTCGAGGCTCTTACCGCCAGCGGAGGACACCGTTGCCCGCACGTTCTGGGTCGGCGGCGATGTAGACCGACGTCGACGATGCGAGACGCCAGATCGCCTCGCTTTCCGTCGGCTAGTGTCGGGCCGAGTGTCGAACCGGCGCTCGTACCAGTCACACGCCAGGGCGAAATCCGAGACGGTGACTCCGCTGAACAGGTGTGCTCGCCACCGTTCGATGTTGACGGCTCAGGGTTCTGGGTGCCGGCCCGCAGAGGCTAGGATCGACGATTCGCAACGACCCGCGCTGCACGGAGGTGATTCGGATGAGTGACAACCCGAAGTGGCAGGTCGCGCGCCTCGACGAGATCGAGCGGCGCGGCAGAGACATCCCGGTGCGCGAGCACCTCGGGATCCACGCATTCGGAATCAACGGCTACACGCCCAGCGAGGACGGCACGCTGATCGGCGAGCACGACGAGTCCGGATCGGGCCAGGAGGAGCTCTACGTCGTGCTGGACGGCAACGCGACCTTCGAGGTCGACGGCGAGACGTTCGACGCGCCCGCAGGGACGCTCGTGTTCGTCCGGCCGGAATCGCGGCGGAAGGCGACCGGGGACGGGACCGTCCTCGCCCTCGGCGCGGCGCCCGGCGAGGTGTACCAGGCGATCGACTGGGGTGACGCCTGGCAGTTCCACAGAGAGTCGATGACCGCCTACGGCGAGAAGCGCTACGCCGACGCGCTCGCAGCGGTCCGCACCGGCCTCGAGCACACGCCCGACCACCCGGGCCTCAACTACAACTACGCCTGCTTCGCGACGCTCGCGGGTGAAACCGGCGACGAGACATTCGGGCACCTGCAGCGGTCCGTCGAGCTGTTCCCGCGGTTCCGCAAGCAAGCGCGCGTCGACGAGGACTTCGCCGCCGTGCGGGACGACCCGCGGTTCGAGGAGGCTCTTCGCTGAGCGCTCGCTAGGGCCCTGCCGGGCGGCGTCCCCGGACGCCGACGTGCACGAACCCGAAGTCGAGGAAGTCTGGTTGAGCCGGCCGCTCGGCGAGCGCCGCGGCCTGCGCGGCGGTGAGAGCACCCGCCTCGACCGCAGGCGGCCCGATTGCGACCATGCTGAGGCGATAGAACTCGGCGAGGGACGTACCTGCCTCGATGACGTCCACTTCGGCGTCGGCACCGACGTCGACGAGGTCCAGCTCGTGGATCTGCCTCAGGAGTGACCGGCCGCGCGCAAGCGAGCCGCCCGGGAACGTGCGATGCCAGGCGGCCGGATGGGCCGCCCAAACGGGATCGGCGTCGGCGAGCCACATGCCGAAGTCCGGCTCTTCGAGCAACAGCCAGCCATCGGGTCGAAGCCAGGAAGCCATTCGACGGAGGGTCTCCAGGTCGTCCGGTACGTGCATGAGCACAGCCCGGGCGTGGACGAGATCGAACGTTCCTTCAGGGAACGTGTCGGTGCGAACGTCGTGACGGAGCACCTCGACATTCGACGCGTCGAGCGCTTCGAGGAAGCCGAGTTGGAGGTCGGTGACGGTTACGTGCCCCTCGGGACCGACGCGTTCGGAGAGCCAACGGGCGATCGATCCTCGCCCACCGCCGATCTCGAGGCACCTGGCGCCTGGACCGATCGACAGTTGCTCGATCCGCCGTCTCGTCAGTGGGTCGAGACGCTCCTCGAACAGCTCGAGCCGGCGTGACTCGTCATCGGCGGAGTGCGGAAACGCGTAGTCCGGTGCTTCGTCCATGGCCATCCTTTCGCCTTTGCGACTACGTGCCTGCGAGCGGCCACGGAAGGCGCACCGGCTGGTACTCGCCCGGCCAATCGGCGTACGCCTGGTCTCCGTCGTCGGTCTCTTCGGCGGCGGACGCACCGTGCCTCGCCGCGACCTCGCTCACCGGGTAGAGCAGCGTCTCGACCTCGGGCCGCGAGCCGATCATCAGGATCGTGCTCGGGCCGTCACCTGCACCGACGATCACGTGGCGAGTGTTCGCCGGGCAATGGAAGTAGTCCCACTGCCGCAGCGGCCGTTCTTCGTCTTCGACGATCAGGGTGCACTCCCCCGAGAGCACGAAGAACCCCTCCTGTGCGCCCTCCGAGTGATAGAGCGCGTTCGCATCGCCCGGCCAGAGGACACGGATGTTGACGCCGAAGTCGGAGAACCGCGAGTCCTGCGGCTCCAGTGGGTACAACGCGCCGCCCTTCTCCTCGTTGCGTACCGCGAGCGCCTCCTCGAGGTTGTGCACGAACCAGCCGTCCGACGTGATGTACCGCCCGTACGGGGTCTCTTCGGAGCTTGCTTCCTTCACACCCATTCGTCCTCCTCGGATCAAAGGGCGTGATCCTAGCCAGTCCGCGAGCGCGGCTCCGCGCGAGGACCGCCTACCGCACGCTTCGTGCCTGCAGGAACACCCAGATCGCTGCGACGGCGGGGGCGGCGAAGATGATCCCCAGCACCCAATGGCCGCTGATCAGGAACAACAGGGCCAAGAGGACGAGCACGGCCGCGATCACGCCCACGCGCCGAAGGACGTTCTGGCGCTCGCGCGCTCTACCGCTCATGGTCATCGAGTGACCTCTTTGTCTGATCTCATGGACGACATCTCAGCACGACGAGGTGACGGCGTCCAGACATCGATCGAGGCTTGCGCCCGGAAACGCTCCGCGACCTGGTCGACGAACCGGCGTGATGTTCGAGCATGTCGCCGTACCGTACGGATGGAGGCTAGGCTTTCGCGGTGCAGCGCTGGGAGTACAGGGTCGTGTCGCTCCGAGACGGGCACTACACCGAGACGCTCAATCAGTACGGCCGAGACGGCTGGGAGCTCGTCACCGTTGCGACCGACGTCCGCGATGTGCCCGCTCCCCAGAAGGGCGGCAAGCTGCCGGTACCGCGATCGCTCGGGCGTCTCGAGGATGCCGCGGCCACGTTGAACAAGCTCGGCGGAAGCGATCCGCCCGAGGCGGACGAGGCCACGAGCCCGACGATCCTGCTGTGGGTTCTTCGCCGGCCTCTGGACGACGACGACTGAGGGCCGGCGGCGCGGAGCACGCGCGCAAGCCGCGTCGTAGAGTCTGCGGCCAACCAACGAAAGGAAAGGACTCGACTGTGGCCATTGGCATCCGTATCAAGCTCCCAGGAATCACGCAGGAGCAGTTCGACACCGCGCACGAGGCCATCAATCCGGATCACACCGCCCCGGCAGGCCTCATCTTCCATTCGTCGGGGCCGATCGACGGCGGCTGGGGAATCATCGACTTCTGGGAGTCGCGTGCGGACTTCGACGCCTTCGCGACGCGGATTCCCGAAGGCATGACTGCCGCGGGCGTCGCGCCGGAGGGGCCGCCGGACATCAAGGAGTTCCCCGTTCACGAGATTCTCAAGGGCTGACGCGCTCGGCGCGCTGCGCCGAGCCGCGACGAGGTCAGCCGCCGATCTCGTACTCGCGCAGCGCGTCGTTCAGTGACGTCTTCAGGTCGGTCGCCTCGCTGCGCCGCCCGATGATCAGCGCGCACGAGAGGTGGTAGGTCCCGGCTGGGAACTCCTTCGGGCGCGTGCCCGGGCACGACGATCGAGCGCGGCGGGACATAGCCGCGATACTCGACGGGCTCGTCGCCCGTGACGTCGATGATCGGCACGCTCGCCGTCAGGGTCACGTTCGGCGCCAGCACGGCCTCCCGGCCGATGCGCACGCCCTCGACGACGATGCAGCGCGACCCGATGAACGCGCCGTCCTCGACGATCACCGGCCGCGCGCCCGGCGGCTCGAGCACGCCGCCGATCCCGACGCCGCCGGCGAGATGCACGTTGGCGCCGATCTGCGCACCCGAGCCGACCGTCGCCCACGTGTCGACCATCGTGTTCGGGCCGATCCACGCACCGATGTTCACGTACGACGGCATCAGCACCACGCCGCGCGAGAGAAACGCGCCGTAGCGTGCGGTCGCCGGCGGCACGACGCGCACGCCGAGCGACTCGTAGCCGCTCTTCAGCGGGATCTTGTCGTGGTATTCGAACGGCCCGACCTCGCGCGGCTCCATCTGCCGCAGCCGGAAGTAGTCGAGGATCGCCGCCTGGACGTCGGCGTTGACCTTCCAGTCGTCGCCGTCGGGCTCGGCGACGCGCACCTCGCCGCGGTCGAGCGCGTCGATCGTCTCCAGGGTCGTCACAGGACCTCGCGCAGGATCTTCGCGGCGCGTTCGCACTGCGCCTGCGTCGGCACGAGGGCGAAACGGGCGTAGCCCTCGCCGGCGGCACCGAAGAACGATCCCGGTGCCGCGACGATGCCATGCTCGAGCAGCCGGCGGCAGAACGGCTCCGACGGGCCGCCGACATCGACCCACAGGTAGAACGTCGCCTCGGAGCCCGCGAGGCGCAAGCCGCCGGCCTCGAGCGCCGGCAGCAGGGTGTCGCGCTTGCGCTTGTAGAGCGCTCGGACGTCTTCGACATGCGCGTCGTCGGACCACGCGGCGACCGACGCGCGCTGCACGAACTCCTGTGGCGCGGTACCGACCGTCGGCCGGAAGCTGCGCAATGCGCCGACGATCTCCGCCGACGCGCACACGAACCCCGAGCGATACCCGGTCATCGACGAGCGCTTGGAGAGCGTGTTGAAGACGACGACGTTCGTTCGGTCCGCGACCTGCATTGCCGACGACGGCGGCTCGTCGAACCACAGCTCCGAGTACGCCTCGTCGGAGCAGACGAGGAACCCGTGCTCGCGTGCGCGCCCGGCGAGCTCCTCGTAGAACGAGAGCGGAGCGACGGCGCCCGTCGGGTTGTTCGGGTAGCAGACCCAGAACAGGGCGATCTCGTCCCACGCGTCGAACGCCTCGAGGTCGGGCAGCCAGCCGGTCGACTCCTTGAGCGTCACGGTGGTGGCAGCGCCGCCCGCAAAGAGGACGCCGCGCTCGTACACCGGGTAGGCCGGCTCGGGGATCGCGACGAGCCGCTTCTCGCCGAGCACGACCTGCGGGAAGGAGAAGATCGCCTCCTTCGAGCCGAGCGTCGGCACCATCTCGGTGTCCGGGTCGACTGTGACACCGAAGCGGCGGTCGATCCAGCCCGCGATCGCGCTGGCGCAGCTCGGGCAGCCCCGTCGCGCGCGGATATGACGAGACCTCGTCCACCGATGCGATCAGCGTCTCGCGGATGAACGCCGGCGTCACCTCGCGCGGATCACCCATGCCGAAGTCGATCAGCTCGATGCCACGCGCTGCCGCCTCGGCCTTCCAGTCGTCGAGCCGCGCGAACGGATACTGGGCGAGCTCTGTGAGAACGGGGGAGAGCTGCACCCCTAGACCGTACCGAGCAGGAACCGTTGCAGCGCCTCGAAGGTTCGCGCGAGCTCGACGATCTCGACGCGCTCGTCGACCGCGTGGGCGTAGCGCGTACCGCCGGGGCCGAGATTGACGGCGTCGAGGCCGCGCGCCGCGAAGTCGGCGACGTTCGTCCACGCTTGCTTGGGCTCGAGGTCGAACGACGCCGGCGGCGCGCAGTTCCTCGACGATCGGGGAACCGAGCGCCACGTGAGCGGGAGGCGAGTTCGAGAGGATCTCGACCTCGCGGCCGACCAGCGTGCGCACTCGCGCTTCGGCGTCGGCAGGAGTGCGGTCGGGTGCGTAGCGAAAGTTCAGGATCGCCTCGGCCCGCGCGGGGATGACGTTCGACGCGATGCCGGCGTGCAGCTCCGTCACCGAGATCACCTCGCGAAAGAGCAGCCCCTCGATCAGGACGTCGCGCGGCTCGGCGTCGAGGACCTCCCGCAGGCCGTCGAACGCCAGCCGGATCGCGTTGACGCCGAGCCACGGCCGCGCGGAGTGCGCCGACGTGCCGTCGAAGACGACGCGTGCGTTCAGGTTGCCGAGACAGCCGAGCTGCAGCGTGTTGTCGGTCGGCTCCAGGCAGACCACGAGCCGCGCCTCGTCGATCAGCGGCGCGGCGACGAACACGTTCGGGAGGGGATTCGCGGCAGGCCCGAGCTCCTCGCGCGGGAAGAAGAGAAGCGCGAGGTCGTAGGCGAGCTCGGTCTCCGCCGCCCAGCGCGCCGAGCTCGACCATCACCGCGAGCCCGCCTTTCATGTCGCTCGCGCCGAGGCCCGACCACGGCGCCGTCCTCGAGCCGCCCCGGCAGGTTCCCCTGCGCCGGGACCGTGTCCGTATGACCTGCGAGCAGGACGAGTGGCTTGCCGGTGCGCTTCGTGTAGAGGAGCGTCTCGCCGTCGTCCAGGTCGAGGGCCAGCGGCACTTGCCCGCGCAGGTAGGCGTGCACGGCCTCCTCGGATCTGGACTCCGAGGGGATGTCGACCAGGGCGAGCGTCGGCTCTGCGAGGGCGGAGACCGGGGCGGAAGCGGGCATAATCGCGAGTCGATGATCCCACGTACCCCGGAGCCCGAGCGCGGGTTCGTCCTCGCAGTGCTGGCTCAGGGTGTGGATGCCGAGGCAGAGCTCGCCGAGGTGAAGGAGCTTGCGCGCACGGCCGGAGTCGAGCCGGTCGGCACCGTCGTGCAGCACCGCGCTCAGCCGGCGCAGCGAACCTACGTCGGCAAGGGCAAGGTCGAGGAGCTGAAGGAGCTCTTCAAGCGGGCGGATGCGGAGAGCGTGATCGTCGACGGCGAGCTCGAGCCGTCCCAGCAGCGCTTCCTCGAGAACGCGCTCGACGCGCGCGTCGTCGACCGGACGCAGCTGATCCTCGACATCTTCGCGCAGCACGCGACGTCGGCCGAGGGCAAGCTGCAAGTCGAGCTTGCCCAGCTCGAGTACAACCTGCCGCGCATGCGCGGCATGTGGCAGCACCTCGAGCGCCTCGGCGGCGGGGTCGGCACGCGTGGCCCGGGCGAGTCGCAGCTCGAGACGGATCGCCGGCTCGCGCGTCATCGCATCTCGGTCCTGCGGAAGCGGCTGAAGGATCTGAAGAAGCACCGCGGGACGCAGCGCAAGGAACGGCGCCGCGCGCAGACGCCGACCGTCGCCCTGGCCGGGTACACGAACGTCGGCAAGTCGACGCTCCTGAACGCGCTCACCGGCTCGGACGTGTCGGTCGAGAACCGGCTGTTCGAGACGCTCGACCCGACGACCCGTGGCTTCGACCACGACGGCCGGCGCTACCTGCTCACCGACACGGTCGGCTTCATCCGGCGCCTGCCGACACAGCTCGTCGAAGGATTCGCCTCGACGCTCGAGGAGACGCTGCTCGCCGACATGCTGCTGCACGTCGTCGACGGCTCCGCCTCCGACGACGAGCAGGACGCACAGGTGAGCGCCGTCAACGACGTCCTGCACGAGATCGGGGCGGGGGAGCTTCCGGTCGAGATCGTCCTGAACAAGATCGACCGCGTCGACCCCCTCGGCCGCCGGCGGCTCGGGAACCGCTTCCCGTCGGCAACGCAGGTCTCGGCCCTCACCGGCGAGGGCATCGAGGAGCTGAAGGCCGAGCTCGCGCGCCTGCTTCGAGGACCGCTGGGAGCGCGTCCGGCTGCTGCTGCCGTACTCCGCCGGCGACCGTCTCTCCGAGCTCTACGCCCTCGGGACGCCGATCGAGGAGCGCAAGGACACGGCCGAGGGCGTGCTGGTGATCGCGCGCCTGCCGCGGCGCGACCTCCCGCGCTTCGCTCCGTATCTGATCGCCGATTCCGCCGCCTCGGGCCGGGAGACGGCCTGATCGAGCTGCCGATCAGGCGGCTGCGGCCGGAGGCCGTCGTCCCGGCCCAGGCCTACGCGGGCGACGCGGGGCTCGACCTCTCAGCCTGTGACCGCGTCGAGCTCGCGCCGGGCGAGCGCGCGCTCGTCCCGACCGGCCTCGCGGTCGCGATCCCCGACGGCTATGCGGGCTTCGTCCAGCCGCGCTCCGGCCTTGCCGCGCAAGCACGGCATCTCGATCGTGAACACACCGGGCCTCGTCGACTCCGGCTACCGCGGCGAGCTGCAGGTTGCGCTGCTGAACACCGACCTCGCGCGAGACGTTCGTCGTCGAGCCCGGGATGCGGATCGCCCAGCTCGTCGTCCTGCCGGTCCCGCGGCTCGAGCTCGTCGAGGTCGACGAGCTGCCGGCGAGCGAGCGCGGCGAGCGGGGCTTCGGCTCCTCGAAGCACTGATGGAGCCGCGGATCCGTGTCTCGGCGATCCTGCTCTGGCAAGGGCGCGTGCTGCTCTGCCGCCAGGAGAAGCCGGGCAAGGAGTACTGGCTGCTGCCGGGCGGCGGTGTCGACGTGGGGGAGTCGCTGATCGAGGCGCTGCGCCGGGAGCTGCGCGAGGAGCTCGGGATCGAAGCCGACGTGCAGTTCGAAGGGCCGGTCGCGATCGTCGACTCGATCGCACCGACCTCGATGCTCTCGCGCAAGCATGTCGTGCACATCATCTTCGCCGCCGATCTCTCGCACCGGTCGCTCGGCGACGTCGAGACGAAGGACGCGGCGGTGAAGGGCGCACGCCTCTTCTCGCGACGACGAGCTGCGCGACATCGTCGTCCACCCGCCGATCAAGCGGTTCCTCACCCGCTGGGAGCCCGGCGACCCGGCGGTGTACCTCGGCGCGCTCTGGGCGCGCTAGCGCGACCTGGAACCAGGTTCGGGGTGTCGAACCTGGTTCATGAGTTTCGCACCGACGCGGCACTTCCGAGGAAGCTCATGAACCCGGTTCAAAGAGCAAACCGGGTTCAATACCTCCCGCCGCGAGCGCGGGCGCGCGCGGCCGAGACGGCGTGCGCCTCGTGCTCGAGCTCGTCCTCGAGCGGCGCGAGCACCGTATCGGCGCCCGCGTGGGCGAGCGCCTGCGCCAACAGGAGGTCGGCGAACCACGGGTTCCGCGGCAGGAGCGGCCCGTGCAGGTACGTCCCGTACACCCGGCGGACGCGGCAGCCCTCGCTGCCCGAGGCGCCGTCGTTCCCGAACCCGGCGACGACGCTGCCGAGCGGCTCGGCTCCTCCGTCGAGGAGCGTCCGCCCGGCGTGGTTCTCGAAGCCTGCGAGGGTGCGGCCCGCCCAGGCGCAGTCGAGCAGCACGTCGCCGATCATCCGCCGCTCGCCCGCGACCGTCTCGAGCGGCAGCAGCCCGATCCCCGGCAGCTCCGTGCCGGCGACGTCTCGATACGAACGGCCGAGCAACTGGTAGCCGCCGCAGACCGCGAGAAACACGGTGTCCGCCCGCGCCGCCTCGTGCAGCGCCTCGCCCTTGGCGGCGAGATCGGGCGCGACGAGCTCCTGCTCGCGATCCTGGCCTCCCCCGATGTAGAAGAGATCGATCTCGCCCGTCGGGATCGAATCGCCGATCCCGATCGCACGAACGTCGAGCTCGTGCCCTCGCGCCCGCGCCCGCCCCGCGAGCACCGCGATGTTCCCGCGGTCCGCGTAGATGTTGAGGTACTCGGGGTACAGATGCCCGACGCGGATCCTCACGCGGCCGACTCCCAGTAGTTCTGCACGTGGCCGCGGCCGGCGACGACCTGCCTGAGCGCGAGCATCGCCGTGTAGGTGGCGAGCAGCATCAGCTCTCCGCCGGCAGGAGTGAGCTCCAACCCGCGGTCGAGGGCGGCCTCGAGCGACGGCACGACCTCGATCCGGTCGCGCTCCAGGCCGCCGTAGGCGAAGCGCAGGGCGAGCTCGGCCGCGCGCGAGCCGGTCGCGACGAGGCGGTCGAGCCCGGCGAGCAGCGGCTCGAAGTCGACGTCCCAGATCCACGAGACGTCCCGTCCGTCCGCGATCGCGTCGTTCAGCGCGATCACCGCAACCGCGGGCGGCGCACCTTCGACGAGCGTCCGGACGACCTCGTTGGCCCCGGCCGGGTTCTTGATCAGCAGCATCACGACCCCGCGGTCGCCGATCGCGATGCGCTCGAAGCGCCCGAACGCGGCGGAGAAGCGCTCGAGACCTTCCTTGACCTCCGGGAGCGGCACACCGAGCCCGACGGCGAGCGCCGCGGCGCCGACGGCGTTGTAGACGTTGTAGAGCCCCGGCAATGCGAGCTCCACGCTGGTCTGTCCCGTCGGCGCATGGAGCGTGAACGACGAGCCGTCGAGGCCGTGCAGCTCGATCTCCCTGCGCGGCGACGTCGAGCTCCGGCCGCGCGTGTCCGCAGTTGGGGCAGCGGTAGTCGCCGAGATGCCCGATATAGGCGGCCGCGTAGTCGTACGGGGCGCCGCAGCGCAGGCAGTACTTCGAGTCGGCCGCGTGCTGCAGGGCCGGGCGCGCCCTGCGCGGGTCGTCGACGCCGTAGACGAGGGAGTTCCCGTGCACCTGACCGAGGTCGCCGATCTGCGGATCGTCGCCGTTCAGGACGAGCAGGGCGTCGGGAAGGCCCTGCACCGCGACGCGCCAGCGCGCTGCGAGCAGCTCGAGCTCGCCGTAGCGGTCGAGCTGGTCACGGGACAGGTTCCCGAGCAAGAGCGCCTTCGGGCGCACGCGGCGCGCGACTTCGGGGAGCGCGGCTTCGTCGACCTCGAACAGGCCGAGCGCCGCCCCGCGGGAGGCGAGGAGGGAGGACGCAACACCGGAGACGAGGTTCGCGCCGGAGCTGTTGTGGGCGACGGCCACCCGCGGCCGCAGGATCTCCGCGACCATCGCCGTGGTCGTCGTCTTGCCGTTGGTGGCCGAGATCAGCACCGAGCCCTCGGGCAGCCGGCGGGCGAGCCGGTCGATCGCGCCGGGATCGAGCTTCCAGAGCAGCTTGCCGGGCAGCGTCGTGCCGCCGCCACGGCCGGCGAAGCGTGAGAGCGAGCCCGCGGCGCGCACGGCCGCGGCCTCGAGCGCAAGCGGAAACGGCGGGCGCACGCGGGGAACCGTACCCGCCTGGATCGGGCGCTCACTCGATCGAGTGAACCTGGGCGCCGATCCGGGCTCTCTCACCCATGCGGGGGAGGGACGTCACCCGAAACACGCATACGTTCCGACTCGTTCGGGTCTTTCCATGCGGCACTTCGGGTGGACCCGGGCTTGGATTTTTGTCTGCGGCCCGTGCTTCGGCACGGAAGAAGGAGAGTAATTTGTCGAGAAAGAACGAGCGCGGAGCCACGGAAGGGCGTCAAAGCGCCCTCTGGGGCACCGGTAGCAGGGGCGGTGACCGCTCGAGTGTCCTTTGGGGCAAGGGTGGCCGCGGCATCCTCGTCTCGTGTGTGGCAGCGTTTGCGCTCGCAGCTCCACTTGCTGCGTCGGCCGGAAACGCCAAGCCGCCCGTCAAGGCACCTGTACCTGCGCCGGCACCTGTTGTCGTAGCGCCGGCCACAGCTCCGCCTCCCGCGGGCAGCCACGCAAACACACCTGACGGCAAGACCTGGGTTGCGAAGGGCCTGCTCAACAAGGCCTCGAGCGATCCGAACACCCTCGTCGACGTGATCGTGCAGAGCTCGGACGGCATCGACGGTGCCAACAGGGCGATGCGCTGGCTCGGCAGGCTGGGCGGCGACAAGAACCTCGGACTCGTGGGCGGCGTGGAAGTCTCGCTGCCGGCGAAGCTCGTGGCTCGGCTCGCGACGGTCCCTGGTCTGATGATCACGCCGAACTCGATCGTCAAGGTCTCGGGCGGCATGACGCAGCAGGCGGCGCTTCAGTCCAGCCAGCTGTGGCCGTACGAGTCTGGCAACGCGAACCTCTGGCCTGGAGATCAGTTGCAGTACGCCGGTAAGACCCCGGCGATTGCGATCGTCGACTCCGGCATCCAGGCACGCAGCGACTTCGGTAGCCGCGTGATCGCGAGTGTCAACCTCTCGACGATTGCCGGCAACACGGCAACCGATCCCAACTCGCTGAACGACCTGCGTGGGCACGGCACCTTCGTCGCGGGCATCGCGGCGGGCTCTTCGCCGACCCTCCCGGGCGCTTCTCCGGGTGCACCGCTCGTCTCCGTCAAGGTGATGAACGACCAGGGCATGGCCAAGACCTCGGACGTGATCACGGCCTGCCAGTGGATCCTCGACAACAAGGCGAAGTACAACATCCGCGTTGCGAACTTCTCGCTCCACTCGGGCTACAGCACGAACTTCTATCGTGACCCGCTCGATCAGGCAGTGGAGAAGCTGTGGTTCAACAACGTGGTCGTCGTCGCAGCAGCCGGCAACTACGGCACCGCGGCGGGCCCCTCGGGCGTGCTCTATGCCCCGGGCAACGACCCGTTCGTGATCACCGTCGGCGCGGTCGACATCGGCACGAGCCCGTGGGCGAGTGACGACTCCGTCGCCCCGTTCTCGGCTTACGGCTACACGCATGACGGCTTCTACAAGCCGGACGTCTCGGCTCCGGGCCGCTACATGGTGGGCCCGATCCCGGCCGGCTCGACGATCGCTGCCGTCAAGGCCGCGAACCTCGTCGGTACCGACCGGATCCAGCTGTCCGGCACGTCCTTCTCGGCCCCGGTTGTCTCGGGCACCGTGGCGGACATGCTGGCCCGGCACCCGGGCTGGACCCCCGACCAGGTCAAGGGCGCCCTCATGCGCACGGCTCGCGCCGTTCGCAACGGGAACCCGAAGGCTGCCGGCCTCGGCGAGATCACGGCCACCCGCGCCGTCGTCTCGGGCCCGACGCCGAACCCGAACAGGGGGCTCGAGCGGTTCGTCAAGCAGTTGCCGGCGGGCGCCGGCCTGTCCTTCGACTCGATGAGCTGGTCGAGCGCGGCCAAGGCCGACATGTCCTGGAACTCGATGTCCTGGGCAGATCAGTCCTGGAGCGACCAGTCCTGGAGCGACCAGGCTTGGGATGCGATGTCCTGGGCGGATCAGTCCTGGAGCGACATGTCCTGGACTGACATGAGCTGGACTGACATGAGCTGGACTGACATGTCGGCTGAGGACGCTGCTGAAGGCGACTCGACCAGCCTGTCGTCGACGCTGGCCGACGCGAGTGACATCGCCTCGGCTTCCACCGACCCGGACACGGCCGTCGCGGTCGACGGGCTCTCTGCAGCCGACGCGCTCGGCGTGCCGACGCCGGCTGTGACAGTCCCCGTGACGGTGCCCGCGGTCGATCCGACCACGGTCGGCGTGACGGTCACACCGCCGGTCGATCCGACCACGGTCGTCGCTCCGGTCACCACGACGACGACCACCACGACCACCAGCACCAGCACGACGGCGGCCCCGCTTCTCCCCTAAGAGGCGCACCGGCGAGATCGAACCGAGGGCCCGCTCCGGCGGGCCCTCGGTGTTTGCGCCGTCACCCGTTCGGGGGATCTGGACGGGGCGCACCCAAACGGGGGATGAGAGTCGGCCGATCACGGCCGTAACTTCCAAGGTGAGCCTCACTGCGGCCCGCGTTGCGGCGCGGAAGGAGAAGTCCCCGAGATGAGCACCATCCCGACCGACATTCGGCTCGAGGCCGATCCGGCCGAGGACGCCGACCCGCGCCGCCGCGGGCTTCCGCGTGCCGCCGGGATCTACGGGATCACGATCGGGATCGCCGCGGTCGCCGCCGCGCTGCCGTTCTTCACACGGCTCGCTCACTCCGACACGTCGAAGTGGACGACGTTCCTGATCCTCGCCGCCGGAGCCGCGGCGTCTCACACCTACACCGTCCGCACCGCCCGCGACACGGCGTTCCACACCTCCTGGGTGTTCCTCATCCCGGCGGCGATGCTGTTGCCGCCGGAGCTCGTGGTGCTGGTCGCGGTCGTGATGCACGTTCCGGAATGGCTGAAGGAGCGGTACGCCTGGTACATCCAGAGCTTCAACATCAGCAACTACACGCTCGGGAATCTCGCGACCTGGGGTGGGGCGGCACTGATCCTGCATTCGAACGGCCTCATCCCGGACGAGCACCTCCGCTGGGCGCTCGCCGGGCTCGCCGCCTGCACGATCGCCGTCGCGGCGAACCACGTGATCCTGGCGCCGATGGTCACGCTGGCTCGCGGCCACTCGCTGCGCGAAGCCGGGGTCTTCTCGTTCGAGAGCCTCTCGACGGATTTCATCCTCGCGACCCTCGGGCTCGCGGTCGCCGCCTTCTGGCACCTGAACCCGTGGCTGATCCCCTTCGCGGTTGCGCCGCTCCTCCTCATCCACCGCAGCCTTGCGATCCCGCAGCTCCAGGCGGAGGCGCGAGTCGACCCGAAGACCGGCCTCTTCAACGCCAGGCACTTCACGGTGGTCATGCAGGAGGAGCTCGGCCGGGCACAGCGGTTCCAACGGCCGATGTCGCTGATCATGGCCGACCTCGACCTCCTCCGCGACATCAACAACACCTACGGCCACCTCGCCGGCGACGCCGTCCTGCGCGGCATCTCCGAGGTCTTCCGCCAGCAGCTTCGCCACTACGACGTCCCGGCGCGCTTCGGCGGTGAGGAGTTCTCGATCCTCCTCCCGGAGACGCCACCCGACCAGGCGTACGAGATCGCCGATCGCATCCGGCGCGCCGTCGCCGCACGCCAATTCGAGGTCGAGACCTCGAGCGAGCCGATCCGCGCAACGATCTCGATGGGCATCGCGAGCTTCCCGCGCGACGGCGACGACATGAACGAGCTCGTGCACCAGGCCGACCTGGCGGTGTACCGCGCGAAGCTCCAGGGGCGCAATCGGGTTCTCGACGCCTCGAACGAGCCGCTGCTCGCACAGCCCGACAAGCGGCCCGCGCGTCTCGCCTCGCTCCCGGCGCCGGTGCAAGAGGCTGTGCGACCGCTCGAGCCGGCAATCGAGGTGATCCCCGACGTCGAGCGCCGCCAGACCTCACGGCCGCACTCACCGCCGGCACCGCGGTTCTTCTCCGTTCCCCGACGGCTGAAGCTCCTCGTCGGCCTGGTCGGCGTGCTCGGCACGACGGCGGGCGTCCTCGGCGCGATCTTCGGGGACTCGACCGACCTCGTCGGGCTCGTCACGATCATCGTCTTCGTCGGCCTCGGTCAGGTGCTCTCGCTCGAGATGGAGACCGGGTCGATCTCGGTCAGCGCCGTCGGTGCGCTTGCAGCAGCCGCGATCATCGGACCGCGCGCTGCCCTGCCGCTCGCCCTCACCATGGCGGCCGTCGAGTGGAGCGCGCGCCGCGCGGTCTTCCACCAGCTGCTCTTCAACGTCGGTGCGCTCTCGCTCGCGTCGCTCGCCGCGGCCGCGGTCTTCTCGTTCCACTTCGGCGGAGCGGTGGGGACCGGCATCTTCGTCGCCTCGGGCCTGCTCGCGGGGCTCGCCTACTTCTTCGTCAACCTGGGCCTCGTCTCGGTGGCGGTCGGTGTCGAGGGGCTCGAGAGCCCACGCAGCGTCTGGACCGAGCGCTTCAGCTGGCTGCTTGCCGCACTACGCCGTCTACGGGTTCATGGCGGCGGTGATCTACGAGGCGTACAAGCCGATCGGCGCCTGGGCGATCGTCGTCTTCGCGCTGCCGCTCTTCCTCATGCGCAAGACGCAGGAGGCGTACCTCAAGCACACCCAGCGCTCCGCGCAGAAGCTCCGCGCCGCCGCCGAGACGATCCAGACGCAGAACGTGTCGCTCGAGCAGGCGAACCGGCTGCTCAAGGAGCGCTCGACCGCCGCAATGGAGTCGCTCTCGGCCACGGTCGACGCACGCGACGCCTACACCGCGGGCCACTCACGCCGCGTACAGCAGCTTGCGCTGGCAATCGGGCGCGAGCTCGACCTGTCACAGGCGGAGCTCGAGCTACTCGGCCACGCGGCCCTCTTCCACGACATCGGCAAGCTCGGGATCCCGGACTCGATCCTGCTCAAGCCGTCGAGCCTCACCGACGAGGAATGGGTCATCATGGCGAGCCACGCCGCCGAGGGCGCCTCGATCATCAATCGCCTCGGCTTCCTGAGCGACGCCGTGCCGGCCATTCGCCACCACCACGAGCGGTTCGACGGAGCGGGGTACCCGGACGGCCTCTCGGGCGACGACATCCCCCTGGGTGCACGGATCATCCACGTCGCGGACGCCTTCGACTCGATGCTGACGACGCGGGTGTACCGCCCGGCGCGCCCGGCGCACGAGGCGCTGAGCGAGCTCCGGGTGAATGCAGGGAGCCAGTTCTGCCCGCGGTGCGTCGGCGCCCTCGAGGCGATCGTCACGACCGAGATCGCGGACGAGCCGAGCCTGCGCACGCCGCAGCTCGTCGACTGACGCCGGTCGACTAGGCTTTACTTGCGGATTGTTCAATCCGCTCTACCATTCTTGTCGTGGCGCGCAAGCCGTATCGCGCGATCGCCGACATCGACCCACAGGCGCTCGCTGCCTTCCAGGCGGGGATCCGGCGGCGCTACAGCGACGAGCAGATCCTGGCCGAGCTACGGGAGTCCGCCGAGCGGCTCGGTCGCTCGCCGACGATGAAGGAGTTCGCGGCCGACGCCGGGGCGCAGGTGCACCCGCAGACCGTGATCGAGCACTTCGGGACGTGGAACGCCGCGAAGCGCGCCGCCGGGCTCATGCCGCGCCGGTTCGCGACCCGTGAGGAGCTCGTGGGCGAGCTGCGACGCCTGGGCGCCGAGCTCGGCCGCACGCCGACGGCGAAGGACATCAAGGCGCGCCGCGGGACGGTCCCGTCGGTCTCGCTCTACTGGCACACCTTCGGATCGCTGGCGGTGGCGCTCCGCGATGCGGGCTTCGACGTCGCCGTGGGGGAGGAGCGGCTCGAACGGGCGGTCGCGCAGGGCGCCGAGCTCGCCCGCCGCCTCGGCAGGCTGCCGAAGTTCGGGGACTGGACGGAGGCGCGGCGCGCGGACCCCTCGATGCTCACCGAGTGGCAGGTCTACCGCATGTTCGAGTCGCGGCGGGGGGCGTGGGCGACCTTCCAGTTCCTCGTGCGCGAGCGTCTCGTGGAAGAGGGCGCCGCGGTCGAGAGTGATGGTTCGGTCGGGTCGTAGTCCAACGACTAAGCTTGTGCGATGAAGCTTCGGGGCGGGCTGGCGGCTATTGCGGTGACGATCGGCCTTGCGCTTCTACCGGCGCAGGCGTTCGCAGCCTCGACGAGCTCGATCGTGAGCGTCCACGACCTGGGCACGGGTGCCGGCGAGGTCTGGGTCTTCCTGCCCGAGCACGCGCCCGAGTGCATCGTGACGTTCGTGCACGACGGCGGTGACCTGAGCCCGGCGCGCTACTCGGGCTGGCTCTCCTACCTCGCGATCAGCAATCACTGCGCCGCGGTCTTCCCGCGCTACGAGGTCTCCGCATCCAGCCATTCCGGGGCGTCCGACCTGAGCGGGCTCCGCGCGGGCATTGCGAGAGGCATTGCCTACGTCCAGGCCGCGCCGCGCGTGCCTCCGAAGCTTCCGGTGGTCGGGGCGGGCTTCGCCTACGGCGGAGTGCTGGCCCTCGCGTACGCCGCCAACGCCGCGGCCTGGGGCCTTCCCGTGCCGCTCTCGGTCGACACCATCTTCCCGGTTTCGGGGCAGGCGGCCGCGTTGCTCCAGGCTCCCGTGCCCGCGCGGACGCGGGTCCTCATCCAGGTGGGCGACGACGACCGGGCCGGCGGCGCGGCCGGCGGACAGGTCCTCTGGCGGCTCCTCGCGTCGCACCCGAGCAGCCGGAAGCGGCTGCAGCACGTCCATTCGACGCCGACCTTCTCCACGGTGCACTCCGCGCCGCTCCAGATCACACCCGAGGCCGAGGTCGCCTTCTGGGCGCCGCTCGACGTCCTGATCGACGCCGCGAAGGGCTAGGCAAGGGCGCTACGCGGCGGCCGCGAGCGCGGCGAGCCGGCTGAGGCAGAAGTCGCGCTCCTGCGGGGCTCGAACCGACGGCAGCGGGTTCTCTTCGACGTACGAGAGATCCGGGCGGAAGCGCTCCTCGAGCGCGATCGACCCGTTCTTCAGGACGTACAGCGTCCCTTCGGGCACCTGGCGCTTGCGCAGCCGGATCTCGCAGTAGCGCTCGACGATCTCGAGAGCGGCCTTCGTCGAGGCGAAGAAGATGCCGTCGCGGCCGATGCCGGCCCAGAGCGGGCGGCCCATGCCGCGTGCGATGAAGACGACACCCGGCTCCCGCGCATCGATCCAGCCGGTCGCCATCGCGCCCCGCAGGTGCTCGAGTGCGCGCGCGTCGTTCCGCGAATGAGCGGCGATCGCGAAGATCGCCTCGGAGTCCACGGTCATCCGCGGTTCGGCGCGCGCGCAGGAGTGGGGGGCCAAGAGCTCGTCGTCGTTCAGGATGATCCCGTTGTGGATGCCGACCACGGGGCCGTGGCGCACCGGGTGGTTGTTGGCCGCAATCGAGGGATGCCCCTTGGTGTAGTCGCGCACGTGGACGAGCAGCTGGTTGGCGGTGTCGGGCACCGAGACGCGCTCGAGTAGCTGGGAGGCCGGTGTGCGCTGCTTGACGACGGTCGGATAGGTCTCGGCGGGCGCGCGATACGCGTAGCCGACGGCGTCAGCGCCTCGTTCGGCGATCGCCGCGAGCAGCGATTGCGCAGCCAGAGTCCGCTCGATGGTCGAGCGAGGCCGAAGGCTGTATCCCGCGATGCCGCACATGATTGCTGTCCTATGTACCTAGACGGAGAAATTCGGATGTTTGTTGCATACCTGCATAGTTGTTTTACATCTCAAGGCCGACGCTCCTGCCGCCGATACAGGAACGGTGGAGCACCCGGCCCCTGAGGAGACCCTGGATCTCGATACCGCTGATCCGGTGCTCGAGCTCCTCCCGCCACTCGATGTGGCCGACGAGGTCGAGCCCGAAGAGGACGAGGAAGAGCCAGACAACGCCTTTCTGAGTGACAACGACCGGCTCCAGAGCTCCGACCCGCTGAAGCTCTACGTCCGGCAGATCGGCGACGGGCCCCTCCTGACGCCGGCTGAGGAGCGCGAGCTCGCCCGGCGCAAGGATCTCGGCGACGAGGCCGCAAAGCGCCGGCTGATCGAGTGCAACCTGCGGCTCGTGATGTCGATCACCCGGAACTACACGAAGGCGGGCGTCCCGCTGCTCGACCTGATCCAGGAAGGCAACATGGGCCTGATCCGGGCGGTCGAGAAGTTCGACTACAAGATGGGCTACAAGCTCTCGACGTACGCGACCTGGTGGATTCGCCAGGCCGTGACGCGCGCGCTCGCCGACCAGGGCCGGACGATCCGCCTCCCGGTGCACGTCGCCGAGCAGGTGCGCCGCCTTCACCGCGCACGCCGCGTCCTCACACAGAAGCTGAACCGTGACCCGACGACCGAGGAAATCGCGAAGGAGTCGGGGATGCCGGTCGAGCGGATCCGCGAGCTGTACGAGCTCGTCGAGGATCCCGTCTCGCTCGAGACGCCGGTCGGTGACGGCGAGAGCATGGTCGCCGACATGGTGGAGGACCAGAAGTCCGAGTCACCGCTCAGCGCCACCGCCGCAAACGCACGCACGGTCGACCTCGCCGAGGCGATCGAGCGGCTGAACCCGCGCATGAAGCACGTCGTCCTGAGGCGCTTCGGCCTCGACGGTGCGCTTCCCCAGACGCTGGAAGAGGTCGGCAACGACCTCGGCATCACCCGAGAGCGCGTCCGCCAGCTCGAAACGCGCGCCCTGCGCGAGCTGCGCACGGTCGCACCCGGCCTCGAGCTCTACCTGCAGCCGTAGGCTGGCTTCGTCCTCAGACGTCGCATCAGCTCGAGTAGGCGACGGACTCCATCTCGTGGAGGGTCGAGAGCCGCTTCAGCGCCTCGACCTCGATCTGGCGGACGCGCTCGCGCGTCAGGCCGAGGCGGCGGCCGATCTCCTCGAGCGTCTTCGGATCGGCGTCGTCCAGGCCGTAGCGAAGGATCACGACCGCACGGTGGCGCTCGGGGAGCGCGCGAAGCGCGCCGGCGAGCGTCTGCGAACGGAGCGAGTCCTCGACGAGGTCCTCCGGAAGAGGCTGGTCGCCGGCGACGAAGTCGCCGAGGGTCGCGTCGTCGGTCTCGCCGATCGGCGCGTCGAGGGACGTCGACGCCCGCGCGGCGGCCCGCACCTCGACCGCCTGCTGCAGCGGCAGGTTCGCCTCGTCGGCGATCTCCTCGAGCGTCGGCTCCCGGCCGAGCTGCGACCACAGCTGCCGCTCGGCGCGGTTCATCTTCTGCATGCGTTCGACGATGTGCACCGGCATCCGGATCGTGCGCGCCTTGTCGGCGAGCGCCCGGGCGACCGCCTGGCGGATCCACCAGGTCGCGTACGTGGAGAACTTGTAGCCGCGGCGCCAGTCGAACTTCTCGACCGCCCGGATCAGCCCGAGGGTGCCTTCCTGGATCAGGTCGAGGAACGGCAGGCCCTGGTTGCGGTAGTTCTTCGCGATCGAGACGACGAGGCGCAGGTTCGACTGGATCATGCGCTGCTTCGCCTGGGGGTCGTCGGCCTCGATCTTCTTGGCCAGCTCGACTTCCTGGGCGGCGGTCAGGAGCGGGTGACGGCCGGCCTCGCGCAGGAAGAGCTGCAGCGCGTCGGTCGTCGTCTCCCACGAGATCTGGAGGACCGGCGCGGGCTCGGCCGGTGCTTCGGGCGCCTGCGGCTTCGTCTCGCCGTTCGCGTCGAGGTCGTTCGTGATGTCGATCGCGCGCGTCTCGAGCTCGCGGTAGACGGCGTCGGTCTCGAGCGGGTCGAGATTCAGCGGCTCGAGCGCCTCGTTCAGCTCGGACTGCAGCAGCGAACCGCGCTCCTCCCAGGCATCGATCAGCTGCCGCAGGTCGTCGTTCCACAGCAGGATGTCCGTCTCGGTCGGCACGCAAGAGACCATCTAGCCAGACGGGCACACGCCCAAACCCTTTTGCAGGCTTTTCTGAACGAATGCACGAGAGTGAGTGTTATGGAAAGCTGGGCGAGAAACGTGGAGAGACGTCCGGCAGCGGTGCTGTGATCCGAGCATGACCGTCCCGCCCCTCCTCGGCACGAGCATCGACGGCAGCGACTTCGTGCTCGCCGAGTGGGTCGACGACGACGCGAGCTCGGCCGAGCGGCCGATCGCCCCGCTGCACGTCCACTACAGCGACGACGAAGCCTGGTACGTGCTCGAGGGCTCGCTCGGGTTCATCCGGGCCGACGAGCGGCTCGTCGCGCCCTCGGGGGCAGCCGTCCTCGTGCGTGCCGGGCAGGCCCACACCTTCTGGAACGCCGGCGGCGGGCGCTGCCGCTACCTGATCGTCCTGACACCGCGAATCGCCGCGCTGATCGAGGCGCTGCACGACCCGGCCGGGTTCGACGACCTCGCGGCCCTCTTTGCCCGTTTCGACTCGGAAGTGCTCGCCTGACGCGCGAAGTGCAGGGGCTTTCCGCCCGCCCCTCGCTCGTCCACAGAATTGTCCACACGCCGTCCACATGGGACGTGGAAATGTTCACAACTTCGCGGCCGCAAAGAGCGTCCTTTTCGCACGGGCAGGCCTTGAATCGACGTGGCCGGCTGGGTAGTTTGGTGGAGCACCGAGCACGGAGCGCGAGTAGGTCGAAGCCGCTCCCGAGGGCCGTAGGCGGAAGCCGAAGGTTCACGGGGAAGGTGGACAAAAGCGCAACCGGCTCGGTGAATTTTTTTGGTCCTGAATAGGCACAGTCCAAAACGGTCGGGCAGCCCCGCCGGCAGCCGGACGTTAGGATCACCGCCGTGCATCTCCGGCCACCTTCGATCGACCACGGCGTCACGTCGTTTTTCTGGGGCGTCTTCTTCGGCGTGCTGATCTGGCTCGGCGGCGCGTTCGTCGGCTACGACAGCGGGATCACGTTCATCACCGGCGCCGTCGCCGGCTTCCTGATCTTCGTCTTCGTCCGCGTCTACGGCGAAGACGAGCCGCGCGCCCGCTGAGGGCGGACGAGCGCGAACATCAGCAGGTGCGCCAGGTCGCCGCCGAGCGCCTCCTGAAGGCGATCGAGGGCGCTCGGCCGCTCGCACGCGTCGGCAGCGCAGTGCGCGAGGAGAAGCTCTACTCCCCTGTGGGGGTGCGGCGTGAGAGCGGACATGTGAACTGACCTACGTATCGGCGGCGCGGCGGATGTCAGCATCCCTGGCGGGAGTGACCGCGCTACTCAAGTGTGAGGCGCCGGGCGTCGAAGGAGCCCGACCAGAGCTCGGCCTGGAACTCCTCGACGGTCGCGGAGGCGTCGCGCTCGAACAGATGCTCCACCACCCCCACTTCCCGGTCGTTCATGAACGGCACGTCGACATGCGCGCGCGAGACGAGGTTCACCGAGACCTTGTCGCACACCGGGCAGCGCACCGCCAGGCCGACCTGCTCGCCGGAGACCGCCGGTGCGAGCAGCCTGAACGCCGACGGGAACACCGGCCGCGGGCGCTCCTCCGGCCAGCAGAAGAAGCTCCACGGCCACTCCCCCGCCTTGATGCGCGCGTGCTGCGAGATCGCCGAGCTCGGCGCCGAGGCCTTCCACGCGCGAGGTCATCAGGTTCACGAAGCTCGTCGAGTCCTGCAGCCCGAGCGGCGCCCAGTCGAGGTCGTCGTGCGTGACGAGCGCCGGATGCTCCGACCCGCAGCCGCACGCGAACTCGACGCGGTACACCGAAGGATGCTGCGCCCCGGGAAGCTGCTCGAGGCGGCGAAAGCGCGACAGCCTCACACGCGTCTCGCCCGTGGATCGGGCACGAGAACGTGTAGGTGCTGGTCAGCGCGTCGTACATCCGTGACTGTCTTATCGGACGGCCCGGACACAACCTGAGACGCGCTTTGCGCGAAAAGGTTTCCTCAGTACGAGATCAGGGCGTGCAGATCGCAGTCGGCAAGGCGCTCGCGGCCGCCGAGAAACGTCAGTTCGATGAGGAAGCACGCCCCGACGACCACCCCGCCGAGCCGCTCGACGAGCCCGTTGATCGCCTCGACCGTCCCGCCGGTCGCGAGCACGTCGTCGTGGATCACCACGCGTGAGCCCGACGGGATCAGGTCCGGGTGCAGCTCGAGAGAGTTCTAGCCGTATTCGAGCGCGTACGAGGCGCTGACAGTCTCCGGCGGCAGCTTGCCGGGGCGCCGCGCAGGCACGAAGCCGACGCCGGCGTCCCGCGCGATCGCCGCGCCGAGGATGAAGCCGCGCGCCTCGGCGCCGAGCACGAGATCACAGCTCCTTCGCCTTCACCCACTCCGCAAGCTCGGTGACTGCCTGGCCCAGCGCCTCGGCATCGGCGAGCAGCGGCGTGAAGTCCTTGAACCCCACGCCGGGTGTCGGGAAGTCGGGAACTTCCCGGATCTTCGAGCGCAGGTCGACCGTCACTGAGCGAAGTCTCTCAGGTCGCGCCAGAAGAGGAGCGACGAGAGCTCGCTCGACAGCTCCGCGAGCTGCTGCAGATCGCCCAGCGCCTGCGCGCGGCGCTCGGTGCTGCGCGCGCGGAGCGACGGGGCGACGAGCTGCTCGATCAGCGCCGCCTCGCGGCCGGCTGCGGTCCGGAACGTGCGCAGGTGACGCGGGTCGACGCCGTAGCGGGCGAGCTGCGCACAGGTGGCGGCGACATCGGCATCCGACTCCGGATAGCGCTTGTCGCCGCGGCCGCCGCGGGACGACAGCAAGCCGAAGTCCTCGAGCTCCTTCGCGAGCTCGCGGCGTGACGCCGGCGCGGCTCGCACAGCTCGTCGAGGTCGATCTCGTCCTCCGCCGCGCCGAGTGCGGCCGGCCGTCGCCGCTTGCGCTCCTTCTGCGCCGGGTGCGTCGAGCTCGTCGCGGATCACGCGCAGCGGCAGGAACTCGTCCCGCTGCAGGCGCAGGATCGTCTGCAGCCGGTCGACGTCCTCCTCGCTGAACAGCCGATAGCCACCCTGCGTGCGCCGCGGCGTCAGCAGCCCCTCGTCCTCGAGATACCGGATCTTCGAGATCGAGATGTCCGGGAACTCCTCGCCGAGCCGCCGCACGACCTCGCCGATGCGCAGGAGGCGCTCGCGGCTCTGCTGCTGCCGGCGGTCGTCGTCATGCGATGAACGTCATCCGGTATTTGCCGATCTGGAGCTCGTCGCCGTTCTCGAGCGGCGCGTTGTCGATGCGCTGGCGGTTGACGAACGTCCCGTTCAGCGAGCCCTGGTCCTCCACGACGAACCCGCTCGTCCTGACGACGAGCACCGCGTGGTTCCGCGACACGGTGACGTCGTCGAGGAAGATCTCGCAGTCGGGCGAGCGGCCGATGCGCGTGCGGTCGGACGGTCGGCCGAAGGTCTCCCCCGCCCGGCCGCCGCCGGCGCGCACGACGAGCGCGGGGCCCTCGAGCCCCACCACCGGATCGTGCTCGAGGTCGCCGACCTCCTCGGGCGAGAACGTCTGCGTCGATCTCGCCCGACGACTCGCCTCGAGCGAGCAGCGCGCCGCAGCGCGAGCAGTAGTTCGCGGCCTCCGGGTTCTGGAAGCCGCACTCCTGGCAGTAAACGATGCTCATGGTGTTGCCTTTCGCTCCGTCGAGCCTACGCTCGTAGCCGTTCGCTCCGCCGGACCCACGCTCATGACGGAGGCGCGGCCTTCCCGGTCAGGATGTCGGTCAGCCGGTCGACGTCGACCTGGTCGAGCACGCTCTTCCCCCCGACGTCTGCAGGCGTGCGACGAGCTCGGCGCGCAGGATGTCGATCTTGCCGTGCAGCAGCCGGCGCTGGTAGCTGACCTCGCGCTCCTTCTGCTCGGAGCTCTCCGATCAGCCCCTTGAGCTCGTCGTCGGAGAGCGAGCCGAGATCGGGTAGCGGTTCCACGTTGCCGCCTTTCGTCGTCGTCGAGGGCCTCGTGATTCCAGCAGAGCGCACCGGAACCGTCAACCTCAGGTTAAGGGCGAGAAATGCACTGTACTCGTCGGAGAGCGCTGACGGCGCTCGATTTGCTTCGTGGGCAGGAACCGGAACGGGGACCTCAGGTGGGACACCTGAGAGTTCGACAGTGACCGCTCATTCCTTCCTGAAAGCGAAGGTGCCGGGTGGCGAATTGGTGTCAGACGCCGCCATCTTGACCAACTGAGCACCACCCGGCGGAAGGGGTTTTCCCACCACGCGAAACTCCAACCCACCCACCTCAGGCTCTCGCGCCGACTTCCTCTCCCTCGATCACTTCGGCCACGATCCGGCGCAGCTCGGCCTCCAGCTCGGCCGAGACCTCCTCGGACTCGCCCTCGGCGTAGATGTGGATCAGCGGCTCGTCCGGGTCGGGCAGCACCTGCACCCACCCGCGGTCGTCGAAGATCTTGATCCCGTCGAGCAGGTCGACGTTCGCCGTCCGCGTAGCGCTCGTTGAGGACGCGCATCACGGTGCCCTTCAGCGCCCACGGGCACTGGAGCCTGCTGTGGATGAGCGTCGGCTTCGGCAGCTCGCGCAACGAGCTCCGAGAGCGGCCGTCGCACCGGCGCGAGCAGCTCGAGCAGCCTGCAGAGGGACGCGATCGCGTCGTAGGCGGGCAGGAAGTCCGGGAAGACGTAGCCGCCGCCCGCCGCGCCCGCGAAGACGAACGCCCTCTCCGCCGCGGCGGTGCGCGTCAGCTCCGGCAGCGACGACGGGCGTGCGCACGACCTCGAGCCCTCGCCGACGATCTCCTCGACCTGGCTCGTCATGTTGATCGGCACGACGACCTTGCCCTGGCGCCCGTTCGAGGCGAGCAGCCGCAGGAAGAGCAGCAGCGCCTGGTCGAGCGGCACGTCGCGCCCCGAGCTCGTCGATCAGGTAGATCCGCTCGGCGGAGCGGTCGAAGACGGCGCCGAAGTCGGCGTTCACGGCCGCGACGAGCCGCCTCGCCTGCTGCGATCGTCTCGTTGCAGGAGCACCGGGCCCGCTGCCGCGTCCGACTCGAAGGCGTGCGTCGTGATCGCCTCGACGCCGAGCGGGCCGAGCACGAGCGGCAGCACGAAGCTGGCGGCCGAGTAGCCGTAGTCGACGACGATGCGGAAGCCGCGCGCCTGGATCGCCTCGCCGTCGAGGTCCGCCGAGCAGGTCGCTCGCGTAGCTCTCCCGCGCGCGCGCCGGATACGTGATCGCGCCGACCTCGGCGAACGGGACGCGGCGCAGCTCCTGCCGCGTGAAGTGCTTCTCGACCTCCTTCTGCATGCCGAGCGAGAGCGCGATGCCCGGGCGTTCGAAGAGCCGGATCTGCACCGCCTCGGGATCGGTCGTCGACGCCGCGCCGACGTGGAACGCCGCGTCGTAGCCCTGCGTCTTCAGCAGGTGCTTGCCGACCGGCGCCGGCAGCGTGCGCAGGTCGGCGACCTGGACGCCGGTCGAGTTCAGCCCGGAGATCAGCGCGCGCTTGATCATGCGGTACGCCGGCGCGCTCTCGCGGCTCGCGACGACGCGCGCGCCGCGCTTCAGCGCGGTGCCGAGCGCCGCGCCGAAGCGCACCGCCACCTCCGGGCGTCAGGTCGACGTTGACGAGGCCGAGCACGCCGTCCTTGCCGAACACGCGCGTCGTCCCGCGCGACTCCCAGATCAGGCTCTCGTGGATCTGCGCGCCGTACTCGACCTCCTTGTACGGGTAGATCCGCACGCCCGGGAAGATCACCGACTGGTCGCCGAGCGTCACCGAGTCGCCGATCGCAACGCCTTCGTGCACGCGCGCATGCGCGCGGACGTCGCAGTCGCGGCCGATGATCGCGCCCTCGACGACGGCGCTCCGGCCGATGTACGCACGACGCATCGATCACCGACTGCGCGACACACGCGCCCGCTCGCGCAGCGTCGTGCCCGGGCCGAGCACGCGTGTACGGGCCGACGGAGGCGTCGGGCGAGATCGTGCAGTAGTTGCCGATGAACGCCGGCCCCTCGACGCCTTCGACGTCGTCGATCTCGACGCCCTCGCCGATCCAGACGTCGCCGCGGATCTTCAGCCCCGAGACGTTGCAGGCGCACCTTCTCGTCGAGCGCGTCGAAGTTCGCCTGCCGGTACTGGTCGATGTTCCCGATGTCCTGCCAGTAGCCCTCGCAGACGTAGCCGTAGATCGGCCGGCCCATCTCGAGCAGCAGCGGGAAGAGCTCCTTCGAGAAGTCGTAGGGCCGGTCGGTCGGGACGTGGCGCAGCACCTCCGGCTCGAGCACGTAGATGCCGGTGTTGATCGTGTCGGAGAACACCTGCCCCCACGACGGCTTCTCGAGGAAGCGCTCGACGCGGCCGTCCTCGTCGGTGACGACGATCCCGAACTCGAGCGGGTTCTCGACCGACTTCAGGCCGATCGTCACGGCCGCGCCCTTCTCCCGGTGGAACTCGACGATCTTGCCGAGGTCGAAGTCGCAGAGCGCGTCGCCGGAGATGACGAGGAACGTGTCGTCGAGGCGGTCGCTGCGCGAGCCGCACCGATCCCGCCGTGCCGAGCGGGCTCTCCTCGACGGAGTACTCGATGTTCAGCCCGAGGTTCTCGCCGTCGCCGAAGTACGAGCGGATCGCCTGCGGCAGGAACGCGACGGTGACCACGACGTCCTCGAAGCCGTGCTCGCGCAGCAGCTCGAGGATGTGCTCCATGCATGGCTTGCCGACGATCGGGCACCATCGGCTTCGGCTGGTTCGACGTGAGCGGGCGCAGGCGCGTGCCTTCGCCGCCCGCCATGACGACGGCCTTCACCAGCGCATCTCCCGCCGCGCCTTCACCGCGTACTGCGAGCAGCGAGACGAGCGCCAGGACGAAGCCGGCCCAGAAGATCCAGAGCGGCCACGCGCGTCGCCCTGGTGCGTGACCATCACGCAGCCGACGCGCAGGTACAGCAGCCACGTGGCCGCCTTGCCCATCGTGTTCACCTCGAAGTCGTAGCCGCGGCCGACCACGATCGGCGTAGCACCACGAGACGACAACGTCGCGCAGCGGAATCAGCGAGCGCGGCCCAGGGCAGCCGGCCGGCGTGCAGCAGCAGGATCACGGCGAGCCCGATCATCAGCCGGTCGGCGAGCGGGTCGGCGATCTTGCCGAACCCGCGACTCGACGTGCCAGCGCCGTGCGAGGAAGCCGTCGACCTGGTCGGTGATCCCGGCGACACCGAAGACGATCGCCGCCGGCCACGACCGGCCGCCGTCGCGAGACAGGATCAGCGACGACGTAGAGCGGGATCAGCGCAAGCCGCAGCGATCGTGAGCGCGTTCGGAATCTGCGCAGGCGCAGATCCCGACCCGGGCTGTACGGAGAGTGTGCGTGTCGCCACGCTGACAGGATACGGCCGTGCCGGACATTGGCGATCCCGGGCTTCGTCGACGCCCATTGCCATGCGTTCCAGCGGGCCCTGCGCGGAGGCGCCCCCGGGGGCGACTTCTGGGCCTGGCGCGACGGAATGATCGCCCTCGCCGAGTCGCTGACCGCGGCAGAGATCCGCCGGGAGTACGTCGAGGTCTACCGCGAGCTGCGGGCGACCGGCTACACCGCGGTCGGCGAGTTCCACTACCTCGGGCTCGACGAGGCGCGGGCTGCCGCGGCCGCGGCAGCCGAGGCGGGGATCGAGCTCGTCTGCCTCTACGCGTGCTACCTGCGTGGCGGCATTGCGCGCTTCCGCCAGGAGTCGGTCGCCGAATACCTGCGGCGAGCTGGAGGCGCTGCGCGCCGAAGGCATCCGCGTCGGGGTTGCCCCCCACTCCGTACGCGCGTGCCCGGCCGATGCTCTCGGCGAGCTCGGTCGCTACGCCGCCGAGCACGAGCTGCCGCTGCACGTGCACGCCGACGAGCAGCCGCGCGAGATCGAGGAGTGCATCGCGGAGCACGGCCTGCGCCCGATCGAGCTGCTCGCGCGAGAGGGCTGCCTCGGCCCGCGGACGACGGTCGTCCATGCAACGCATGCCGACGGACGGGAGCTCGACCTGCTGCGTGACGCCGGCGCGCGCATCTGCGCGTGCCCGACGACCGAGGCCAACCTGGGCGACGGCTTCCTGCCGGTCGCGCGCGTGTCCCACCGCGGCATCGGCATCTGCATCGGCTCCGACTCGAACGCCCGCATCGACCCGCTCGAGGAGCTGCGAGAGCTGGAGGGAATCGCCCGGCGGCAGACCGGCAAACGCGGGGTCCTCCCACTCGACGCCCTGCTGGGCTTCGGCTCGGACGAGGGTGCCGCAGCGCTCGGGCTCGACTCGTGGCCCGACGCGGTTGTCGACCTCGACCATCCGCAGCTGCGGGGCGTCGACGAGACGGGGCTCTACGAGGCTCTGGTCTTCAGCTGCGGCGCCGACGTGCTGTGGAAGACGTCGGCCCAGTAACGCGTCCGCTCGAGGTACGCGTTCTCGGCGGCGACGCCGTGCAGCCCCCACGCACCGCCGTACGAGAGGTACCGGTACGTCCCGTGATGCCTCGTCGCGTCTGCGGGCTCGATCTGCGTGCCTTCGTGCCACTCGTTGAACGACGTGATGGTGACGCGGTCGGCCTTCGCCGCAAGCGCGGCGCGCCACATCGCGTCGTAGGTCGCACCGTGGCGGCGAGGCTTGACGCGCGGGTCGCTGCCTGCGCGACGGGCGTCGTAGCCGGGGCCCACCGACGGGGCGCAGAGGAGATGCATCGCGTGCGCCTCGCTGCAGATCCGCGCGAACTTGTTGCCGCTGTACGTGACGATGTCGTACGTGTAGATCCCGTTGAACCCGGCGGCGGCCGCGGCACCCGACGAGCGCCGTCTGCGCGAAGAGCACCGAACCGCCGACGTGCAGTGCGGCCTTCGCGGCCGCCCAGTCGGCGACCGGGAGGTCGAGCGCGCGATAGATGTAGAACGTCCTGACGCCGAGGTCCTCAGATACGCGAGGTCGGAGACGATCGTCGCGACCGTGCGGCCCGGGTAGGGCTCGATATGCACGGCCACCGCGAGCCCGTCGATCTGCGCGGCTGCAACGACCGCGGACAGGCGAGCGTCCTCCGGCGACCCCCTCCCCCACCACGAGACCGCGACCTCGTCGATGCCCGCTGCTTCGATCTCGTCCATCTGCGCGCCGAGGACGAGCCGGTCGGAGGACGAGTAGATCCCACGGGCGGGGTAGTACGACGAGGCGATGTCGTTCGGCGGCGTATGGCCGTTCTGCGACCAGTGCTGGTACGCCCCATCGAGCGCCGGCGTGCCGTACCAGGGGTAGTAGAACGCCGAGACGCGCACGTCGGCTGCCGAGGCAACGGCGGGCACGATGAGCAGAAGCACCACGAGAAGAAGGAGTCGCCGTAGCACCGGGCGTACGGATCATGTACCACCCATCGCGGATGAACAACCCCGGCGCGGCTCATCCACGACTCATACCGAGTCCCACTGAATGAGGGATCCGGCACTCCCCCGGGATGCCCGATACCTTGCGCAGCCATGCAACCTGCGGCAAGAAAGCGGCTCGGCGACATCGTCGTCGAGCGGCGGATGATCACCGAAGAGCAGCTGGCGGTCGCGCTCGCAAAGCAGGAAGCGACCGGCCTCAAGCTGGGCGAGGTCCTGGTCGAGCTCAACATGATCACGCGCATTGCGCTGGCAGGCGTGATCAGCGCGCAGTGGGACGATCTCGGCCTGACCACGGGTGCACGCAAGAACGCCGAGACGGAGGCACGGAAGCTCGAGGTGCTGGAGTCAGAGGAGCGCCAGTCTTCGCCGAGCGTCTCGTCGGTCGTCGAGGTCGCTCTCCGCGAGCGGCTCGAGTCACTGACCGCTGAGCTGGCCGCTCGCGACGCGCGGATCGCCCAGCAGGACGCGACGATCTCGGCCCTGCTCGCCCGCCAGACCGCGGCGTAGCGCTAGTAGAGGCCTTCGCCGCGCGCGTAGCGCTCGGCGCGCTCGCGGTCGTACTCCGCCGCGTCGAACTCCGGGTCGTTCAGCGAGCGCAGGATCTCGCCGGAGCTCGGGAGATCCGACCGCTCGATGTGCCGGTCGGGGTTCCAGAGGTCGGAGCGGATGAGCGCCTTCGAGCACTGGGTGTAGGCCTCCTCGATCGAGACGAGGATCCCGAGCCGTGGGACCGACCCCTTGACCTCGCTCGGCGCGAGCAGCTCCTGGTCGTCGGTGATGACGCCGCGGCCGTTGACCCGGAACGAGTCCCCCACACCGGGAATGAGGAAGAGCAGGCCGATCGACGGATCCGCGAGCAGGTTCCTGAGCGTGTCGGCGATCTTGTTGCCCGGACGGTCGGGGATCAGCAGCGTGCGGTCGTCGAGGATCCGCACGAACGCAGGTGGGTCGCCGCGCGGCGAGACGTCGATGCCTCCGCCCGGCATCTTCGTGGCCACGCAGACGAACGGCGAGCGCTCGATGAACTGCCGGGTGAGACCGTTCAAACGGTCGGAGATCTTCGAGACGACGACCTCGGCCGGCGAGCCGATGATCGCTCGAAGCTCGTCCTCGGTCGTGATCGTGCGCGGCGATCCCATCGAGACAAGGCTACTCACCTGGCCCCTGCACGGCGCGGACGAGGCTCACCATCGTCTCCACTCTTTGGACGATCGGGGCCGGCCCCTCCAAGCCGCCGGCCCCGTGTCCGCGTGCTTCCCTCCGTCTTCGGCTCAGTTGGGGCAGATGCTCGGGTCGGGGTTCGGCTCGTCGATTCGCCTCGCGAAGCCCGCCGGGACGAACGAGACGACGTAGACGTCCGCCACATCGGTGGTGCTGTTGTTGCGAACCATGTGGAGGTCGTGGCCCTGGTCGACGAACGTCGATCCGTTCGGCGACCCTGGCCCGAAGTCCTCCGGCTTTGTGCAGTCTGAACCGTCGTAGACGCTCAGCGTCCCGGACTTGACGGTCACGAGGCTCGGTCCGGGATGGCTGTGCCAACCGAACGATCCGCCCGGGGCGATGACGTTCTCGAGCACGTGAACGTCCGTCGCTCCCTCGGCCTCGATCTTGATCCGCCAGTTATCCTTCCTGCGACCGGGGTCGATGTCTGTCTTCGTTTTGGCGTCGATGCCGCCGGCGAAGTTTCCGATGACGAGCAGCGGATTCGACACGCCCTGGGGCGGTGTAGCCAGGGCGATTCCGCCATACACAGCGGCGCCCAAGACACCGACAAGTAGAACGATGAACCACTTCGATCTCATTTCTCCTCCTCCCCTGAGGACGAAGCCGCCTCGACGACGCGGATCGGCTCGAGCCCTGCACGCTGCGCGGCAAGCGCAGCCTCGCGGCCCGAGGGGGCGTCGAAGACGAAGAAGCAGATCTCGTCCTCAGGTACGTAGATCGAGAGTTTGAAGCGGACGCTCGATCGCGTCAGCTCCTCCACGGCCGAGCGTGCCCGCTGCTCGCGGGCTGCCCTCTCTCCCGCCTGACGACGGGTTAGAAAGGTCTCGACGAGATAGCTCGGCATGCCTTGACGCTACGGCCGCGCCGATACGTTGAAAACGTACGAACGTCGGAACTTTGTCCTTCGCGCGATCGCGGCTGCCGGACGGTGCACAGTGGCCACCGTCCGGCTGTCGCTCCTACTTGAAATGGCAGTGGCCGGGGTCTGGTTGGTCGATCCGTCTCGGTGCGCCTCTCGGAACAAACGACACGACGACCGTCACGAGGGGCACGCTGCCTTCGTTCCGCACCACATGGACGGCAAGACCCTTATCCACGAATGTCGCCCCAGCCCGAACTCTGTGGGGCCGGCACAGAGGATCGGCGCCCAAATAGAACGTCGCCGTCCCTGACTTGACGATCACGAAGCTCGGCCCGGGATGGCTGTGCCACCCAAACGATCCTCCGGGCAGGATCGTGTTCGAAAGGACGTAGAGGTCTGAGGCCCCCGTTGTCTTGATCTTCGCCGACCACGCTCCGATCTTGCCGCTTGTCGCGATCGGGCCGACCTCTCCGATCCCGTACGTGGTTGGCACGACGGCAGAGGGGGGCGTCGCCAGGACAGTTCCGGCATAGAGGGTGATGCCTCCGACAACGACAAAGGAAGCTAGGACCAAACTCGATCTCATGTCTTCTCCTTGTTCCGGCCGAGAGGCCTCGGCATCCATGCGACTCTACGCTGCGGCCCGCTGATTCGAAACGTCGGAACCTGTTTATTTCGCGGCGACCCGCTCAGCGCAGCTGGCGTGCAAGTTCGGTACGCGAGCGCACGCCGAGCTTGGCGTAGACGTGGGAGAGGTGACTGGTCACCGTCCGCTCCGCGAGGAAGAGCGCGGCGGCGACCTCCCGGTTCGTATGGCCTTCTGCGACGAGGGCAGCGACGCGGCGCTCGGCGGGCGTGAGCCCCTCCTCCCGCCGACGCCCGCCGATGTGCCCGAGCTCGCTGCGAGCCTTCTCGGCCCAGGCCGCAGCCCCGAGCTCTTCGAAGCCGTCGAGCGCAGCCTGGATCGCCTCGCGGGCGCCACTCTTCTTCCGCGCCCGCCTCCGGACGATGCCGAGCCCGAGCAATGCCCGCGCCGTGCCGAACGGGTCTCCGACCTCCTTGTGCTCCTCAACCGCACGGTCGAGGAGTGAGGCGGCGCGAACAACCTCGCCCTCAGCGGCGGCGACAAGACCACGGCATCGGGTCGCCTGCGCCAACACCCATTCGCGGGCGACCCGAGCGGCATCCGCCTCCCAGACATCTATGACCCGAACGGCTTCGTCGATCCGACCGTCCTCGAGAAGCATCTCGGCGTAGTCCGCCGTCCACCAGCGGATACTCGGCTCGCCCCACCCGAGCTCCGAGGCCCGTCGGTCGGCCTTCTCGAACCATTCCTCGGCCGCGGACGGATCTCCGGTCCATCGCGCAACGAGCCCGACCACTGCCATGAGCTGCACGGGGCGACGTCCGCCGAACTGCTCGTGTGCGAGGTCGAGACCTCGCACAGCGTGCTCCCGGGCCAGGTCGAGTTGCCCTCGGTGGACTGCGATAACTGCGCTCGGCAAGTGGTCCTGCGGCATCTCGAGCCCGTACTGGACAGAGATGTCACGGGCGCGAGCCGCGTATTCGGCCGCAAGCGTCCAATGTCCAGCCCAGAACTCGACCCACGCGAGCCCCCAGAGCGCGCGCGAGCTCCTCGGCTCGTCCCGCTCGCGCCACTCTTCGTACTCCCGCTCGAGCAGGGCGCGGGCTTCCTCCCTCTTCGGAACAGGCGCGAGCGTGTTCACGACGGCCAGAGTCGCCTCCCGGACCAGCAACTCGCCTCCAACGGCGCTCGGGAAGTCGCGGACACGTGCCGGAAGATCCTCCGGTGCCTTGGCGTCGCCGCGGAACCAACTGAGGACGGCCTGCATTGCCCGGGCCCGCCCTCGCAGCTGGTCGTCGTCGAGTTGCTCGGCGAGCTCGAGCGCTCTTTGTGCATGGTCGTACCCTGTCTTCGAGCTCGCCCACGCGAGCCGACAGTGGATGACCGACTGAAGCGCCGGGCGCGAGGCGGCCTCGTGCAGCGCTTCCCCGAGCAGAGCAATCGAGCGACGTTCGCTCTCGATTCCGGCCAGGACGACAAGAGCCTCGGCACGCCAGGAGCCCCCTCGCGTCTCCGCGAGGAGATCGGCGAGAATGGCTCGCGCGCGCGTCCATTCGCCGGCGCTCCGTTGAGCGCGCGCCGCAACGAGCGCTCGATGATGGCGGTCCGCGTGGGCGTCCGGCGGTGTAAGCCGAAGCGCGTGCCCGGCGAGCTCGGCGGCAGCGAGGGGCGCTCCTCGCGTGACGGCGAGAGCCGCCGCCTCCACGAGGTCGGAGGCGATCTGGGTGTCCGGGCTCTCTGTGGAGAGCCCGAGGTGGCGGGCGCGGTCGAGCGGATCTGCGACGACCTGGGCGAGGCGTCCGTGTACGCGCCGTCGCTCGCCGGCGGACGCGCCGTGGTAGACCACCGACGCGAGCAGTGGGTGCGTGAAGCGAATCGTCCCGTCCGCGCGCTCGATCACGCGCGCGGCAAGGGCGCGATCGAGCGCACGCTCGGTGACGTCCAGGCTTGCAAGGAGCTCAACGGATGGACGGCCCGCGGCCGCCACGACCAGCAGCGACTCTCGCGTCGCCGGCGCCAGCTCGTCGAGGCGCGCCCGGACCAATCCCTCCAGCGTTTCCGGAACACGAAGCGGCTGCGTCGGGTCGACGTGCGCGCCAAGAGCCCGGGCGAGCTCGAGCACATAGAAGGGGTTCCCACCGGACGTCTCGTGCACGCGTAGGAGGGTCGGGCGCGGCAGCCTCAGTCCGAGACGTGATTGAAGGAGCTGGTGAATGCCGCCGAGGCTGAATGAGCCGATGTGCAGCCGCTCCACTCGGTCGGCAGGGATAGCCCCCTCGAGCTCGGGCGTCTTCTCACTTTCGCCGATTCGACGGGCGAGTAGGAGGAGGATGGACCGCTCCTCCAGCCGCCGAAGCGCGAACGCGAGCGCGCTCGCCGACGACGGGTCGAGCCACTGGACGTCGTCGACAGCGAGCACGATCGGAGCCTCAGCTGCCAGGATCTCCAGCCCGCTTCGAACCGCGACGCCGAGCGTACGCGGATCAGTCGTGTCGCCCGCCTGGAGGAGAAGCGCTACCTCGAGCGCGCGCCGTCTCGGCGCCGGCAATGCCGGGAGGATCTGTTCTAGGACGCCCTCGAAGAGATCGCCGAGGCCAGCGTACGCGAGTCCACGCTCCGCTTCGGCCGGGCGCGTGACGAGGACCCGGAAGCCAAGTTCACGCGCGGCTTCGACGCCCGCAAGCCAGAGCGTCGACTTCCCGATCCCCGCCTCGCCTTCGAGCACGAGCGTCCGCGGCACGCCCAGAGCACGGTCGAGGAACGCATGAACGACCCGGAGCTCCTCGTCTCGGCCGACGATGGCGTTTGACATCTCCCCCGAACCCTTTCACAGAGGGCCAAAACGTGATGGCTCCGGCCAGGGAAGCCGGCACCGATGGGATGGGCGTCAGACCGAGGCGGTGATCGTGATGCCGCCGCGGGCCTTCTGGCGCAAGGCCACGTTCACCTCGGCGGTGTTCAGCTCGAGCGCCGCGGCGACGTCGTCCCGGATCTGCACCGCGAGCGCCTCGCAGAAGACGCCCTGGTCGTGAAAACGCGCCAGGTACAGCTTCAGCGACTTCGACTCCAGGCAGAGGCCGCGCGCCCGGTAGGAGATCGTCGCCGTGTAGAAGTCCGGCTGGCTCGTGATCGGGCACATCGCGGTCAGCTCGTCGCTGACGAGCTCCACGCGCTCGACGCCCGGGTTCGGGAATGCCTCGAGGCCCGCGTAGGCCTCCGAGCCCGAGTGGCCGAGGGCGACGAACTCATGCTCCACGCCCGTACTCTAGACAGGTGCCGCGCGTGTACCTGGCCGGTCCCCCGTTCGCCGAGGAGTACCGCCGGCGCGCCACCGCGCTCGCCGCAGGCGGCGGGCTGGGAGGCAGTCGACCCGATGCGACGAGACTTCCGCGGTGCAACCGCGGGAAAAGAGGCGGAGATCGTCGAAGGCGACCTCGCCGACATCGACACCTGCAACGCAGTGCTCGCCGCGTTCACCGCCCCCGACGAGGGCACCGCCATGGAGGCCTGGTATGCGCACTCCCGGGGGATCCCGGTCGTGGTGTACACGAGCGGGACGCCCGCGCACCCGTGGACGGTGTACATCGCGGCTTCCGTGCACGGGGACCTGGAAGACGCATTCCGGGCACTCGGGGACCACCCGTCAGGGTGATACCGGGCCTCCGGCACGACCTAGAGTCAGGAGCATGGGCGACGGGAGAAGCTTCGACCAGGCCGTGCGCCAGCTCGACAAGCTGATCGCCGAGACGGCAACGCGCGCCGAGCCGGTCGCGGCCGCGCCGGACCCCGTCCGCAGGGCCTACGAGCGCATCATCAGCGGCACGCGCCTCGTGCAGCACTGATCTGATCCCGCCCGCGCGCTTCTCTACACTGCGTCGCTCGGGGTGTGGCTTAGTCTGGTCTAGAGCGCCCGGCTGGGGGCCGGGAGATCGAGAGTTCGAATCTCTCCACCCCGATTCGACGAGTTCGAAAGGCAGGTGGGGCCCCTAACCCCCCAGTGGTTAGCTTGCCGGGACCCCACCGGCCACTCACTACGACTCCGGCGCGGCGGCGGGGTTAGTGATCAGGCCGAAAGGCGTTTGTAAAGACGGTCGACCAGGTCGGGCATGGCCTCGAGCTTCTCGGTGATCACCCGCAGGCGGTACTCGCGGAAATGCTCCGGCTCGACGTCCAGGGACTTCGCGAGGGTCACCACCACGTCGTTCGAGGGCACCGGCCGGTTGCCGTGCACGAGGTGGTTGAGATAGCCGGCCGAGAGCCCGGTCTTCGAGGCGAGCGCCCGGTAGGTGACGCCCGTCTCGTTCATCAGCCGCTCGACCGCCGGGCCGAACGGGTCGGACGCATACCGGCGTCTCTTCGCCACCTCAGACCTCCTTGCCCAGGTCGCTGACCTTCACTCGTCGCTCCTCGCCGGACGCGCGGCTGCGCACGTCGACCGCTCCGTCCTCGAGGCTCTTCTTCCCGGCCGTGACACGCACCGGCACCCCGATCAGGTCGGCGTCGGCGAACTTCTCCCCCGGGCGCTGTTCCCGGTCGTCGAGGAGGACGTCCTTCCCGGCGGCCGAGAGCTCCTCTGCCGCCCGTAGGCCGATCTCCTCCGCGCCTGCCAGCACGACCACGTGGACATCGTACGGCGCGACGGCAGCGGGCCAGATGATCCCGTGCTCGTCGTGGCGCTGCTCGACGAGCGCCGCCATCACGCGGGCGGGGCCGATCCCGTAGCTCCCCATGACGAGAGCGCGCTCCTGGCCTTCCTCGTCGAGGAACCGTGCGCCGAGCGGCTCGGAATAGCGCGTACCGAGCTTGAAGATGTGCCCGACTTCGATCGCCGTCTCGAAGAGGAGGCGGCCGCCGCAGTTCGGGCAGGTATCTCCGTCTGTGGACTGGCGAAGGTCGGCGAAGCGCGCCTCGAAGTCGCGACCCGCCTCGACGCCGCGGAGGTGCCAGCCGTCGCGGTTGGCACCGGCGACGAACTGCCCGCCCTGCAGTGCCTCGTCGGCGAGGACCTCGCCCTCGAAGCCGACCGGGCCGAGCGACCCCCCGCTCGCACCGAACGCGGCGCGGATCTCCTCGTCGGTCGACGGCCGCGAGGGCCGCCCGAGAGCGGCGTCGAGCTTGGCCGGCTCGATTCGGTCGTCGCCGCGAACGAGCGCGAGCACGACCGTTCCGTCGTCGGTCGTCACCGGCATCGCCTTCGACGTGGCCGCCACGTCGATCGACAGGAACGCTGCCAGCGCCTCGCAGGTCTTCACATCCGGCGTCTCGACCTCGGTGGGCGCCGGCATCCCCTCGGGGAAGGTGGGTGGCCGCGGGACGGCGCGTGCAACCTCCAGGTCTGCCGCGAAGTCGCCGTTCTCGCATGTGACGAGCGTGTTCTCGCCGGCACCCGCCGGGGCGAGGAAGTCGATCGACTCCGTGCCGCCCATCATCCCCGACTCCGCCTCGACGTCGGACGTCTTCAGCCCGCAGCGCTCGAAGATGCGCTGGTACGCGCCGTGCTGCAGCTCGAAGTTCCGCGCGCAGGCCGGCCTCGTCACGATCGAACGAGTACGCGTCCTTCATGATGAACTCGCGCAGCCTGATGAGACCGGCGCGCGGGCGCGGCTCGTCGCGTTCCTTGATCGAGAAGTGGTAGAGCATCTGCGGGAGCTGCCGGTAACTCTGCAGCTCGCGCGCATGGAACGTGACCGTCTCCTCGTGCGTCAGCGGCAGCACGTACTCGGCGCCCTTGCGGTCCTTCAGGCGGAAGAGCTCCGGAATGAAGTCGCGACCGCTTTGCTGCCAGAGCTCCAACGGCGTCAGCACCGGCATCAGCATCTCCTGACAGCCGATGCCGTCCATCTCCTCGCGGATGATCTGCTCGATCTTCCGGTGCACCTTCCAGCCGAGCGGCAGGAACGTCCAGACGCCGCCCGTCACCTGGCGCACGAAGCCGCCGCGGACGAGCAGCTTGTGGTTGACGGCCTCCGCGTCCGCAGGCGCGTCGCGAAGGGTAGGCAGGAACAGCTGTGAGGCGCGGGCGATCATCGTTGTCCGCGCAGGCTACTCGAGTGGGATCGCAGAGGCCTCGGCCATCGCGAGTGCCGCCGGCTTCGCCATCTTCAGGCGCTTCGGCCGGAACATCCCGTCGCCGATCCACTTGTCGATCTCGTGGAAGAGCTCTTCCACCAGGATGTCGCTCGAGACCTTCTTGAGCACGCGACCGTGCGCGTAGACGAAGCCGACGTCGCGACCGCCGGCGATGCCGAAGTCCGCGTCGCCCGCCTCGCCCGGCCCGTTCACGGCGCAGCCGAGCACGGCGACCTCGAAGGCCTGCGGATAGGCTCGCAGCCGCTCCTCGACTCGCTCGGCCAGGGCCTGGACGCCGACGTTGTCGCGGCCGCAGCTCGGGCAGGCGATCATCACCGGCCCGCGCTCGCGCAGGCCGAGCGCCTTCAGGATCTCCCACGCCGTCTTGACCTCCTCGACCGGGTCGGCGGTGAGAGAGACGCGGATCGTGTCGCCGATCCCGTCGGCGAGCAGCGCGCCCATTCCCACGGCGCTCTTGATCGCCCCCGAGAACGGCGTCCCGGCCTCGGTGACGCCGAGGTGGAGCGGATACGGGACCTTCGAGGCGAGAAGCCGGTACGCGCGGATCATCGTCGGGACGTGACTCGACTTGACCGAGATCTTGAAGTCGTAGTAGTCGAGCTGCTCGAGCAGGCGCACCTCCTCGAGTGCCGCCTCGACGAGCGCCTCGGCCTGGTCGTCCTGTGCGAGCCCGGCGAGGTGCTTCGGCAGCGAGCCGGAGTTCGCACCGATGCGCATCGGGATCCCCTTCGCCTTGGCGGCGCGTACCACTTGCTCGACCTTGTCGTTGCCGCCGATGTTGCCCGGGTTGATCCGCACGGCGGCCACGCCTGCATCGATCGCACGCAGAGCGAGGCTCGCGTTGAAGTGGATGTCGGCGATCACAGGGATCGGCGAGAAGCGGACGATCCGCTCCAGCGCGTCCGCGTCCTCGTTCTTGGGCACCGCGACGCGCACGATCTCGCAGCCGGCGCTCACGAGCGCAGCGATCTGGGCAGTCGTCGCCTCGACGTCGTGCGTCTTCGTGAGTGTCATCGACTGCACGACGACCGGGGCGCCGCCGCCGATCTGGACGCCCCCGACGCTGATTGAGCGGTCGCTGGCCACGAGCCCAGCGTACCGGCGTGCCCCGGTGGCGGGGTCGCCCACGTCGTTAGAATCGCGGCATGTGCCGGAATATTCGGATCCTCTACAACTTCGAGCCGCCGACGACCGAGGACGAGATCAACGCGGCCGCGGTGCAATACGTGCGCAAGGTGAGCGGGATGCAGAAGCCGTCGCGGGCGAACGAGGCTGCGTTCGAGCGGGCCGTCGAGGCCGTGGCGAGCGCAACCGAGCAGCTGCTCGCCGACCTCGTGACGCCCGCCCCGCCGCGCGACCGCGAGGTCGAGGCGGCGAGGCGCAAGGCCCGCGCGGCCCAGCGCTTCGGCGCCGTCGCGTCGTAGCGGGCGCTAGCCCCCGCCGCCGAAGAGGTCGTTCCGCAGCCCGAAGTACATGAGCAGCGCGAACAGCGACAGGCCGACGACGGTGTAGCGCATGTAGACGGCCTGCTGGAACGTGCGGCCGCGGATCTTCTCGATCAGCGCCATCACGATGTGGCCGCCGTCGAGCGGAAGCACGGGCAGCAGGTTCAGCAGGCCGAGCGCCAGGCTGACGAGGCCCAGCACGAAGAGGAAGTCGCGCAGGCCCTGGCGCCACGCCGCAGCGGAGACGCGGACGATCCCGACCGAGCTCGATACCTGGTTCGTGTCCCGGCCGGTCGCGAGATGCCCGATCCCGCGCACGGTGCCCGAGGTGACCTGCCACGTGAGGCTCAGCGCGTCGCGGGCGGCAGTCGGCGGGGACTCGCCCGGGCCGGTGCGCGACTCGATCGCGATCCCGATCCGGTAGGCGCCCTGGTCGAGGCGGGCGCGGACCGGCCCGACGACGACCTTCCGGCCGTGGCGCTCGACGAGCAGCTTGAACGGCCTGCCGGCCGTCGCGCGGATATGCGCGGGGATCTCCTTCGGCTGCACTGGCGCACCGGCGACCCTCAGCACCCGATCGCCGACTCGCACGCTCGCAGCGGCCGCGGGCGACCCCTTCACCACCTGTCCGACGATGTTCGTGTCGCGAACGGCGGCGACCATGAAGAGGGCCGCGAACAGGACGAAGGCGAAGACGAGGTTGACTGCGGGCCCGGCGGAGATGGCCACGAGCCGCCGCCAGGTCGCGGCGCGCCAGTACGCGTCCGGCGCGAGTGAGCCTTCGAGCTCCTGCCAGGCGCGGGTCTCGCCGAGCTCGGGCCGAAGCTCCAGCAACGTCGCACGCGCGCCGTCGTAGTCGCCCCGCTCGATCGCAGCGTCGATCGCCGCGAGCTCCGTCGCGTGCCGCTTCGCCTGCCCCTCCGGCAGCAGCTTGCCGAGATCGCCCGGCGACGGGCGATTCATTCCCGGGATCTTCACGTAGCCGCCGAGCGGAATCGAGCCGATCCCGTACTCGACACCACCACGAGTCGTCTTCGCGATCGCAGGGCCGAAGCCGATGTAGAACTTGCGCGGCGTCATCCCAACCGCCCGCGCGGCGAAGAAGTGGCCGGCCTCGTGGATCATCACGAGGACGGCAAGACCGACGATCGCGGCGGTCAGGCCCATGCGGCTCCCACGAGCTCACGCGCGTGCCGGTCGGCCTCGCGCAGCTCAACGAGACTCGACGCGGGTGCACCGTCGACGCTCGCAAGTGCATCCTCGACGAGTGCCGCGATGTCGAGGAAGCCGATGCGCCCCTCGAGGAACGCGGCTACGGCCACCTCGTTCGCGGCGTTGAACGCACACGGGTAGGTACCTCCGCGCTCGCCCGCCTCACGCGCGAGCGCGAGCATGCGGAACGTCTCGAGATCTGGCTCGAAGAACTCGAGCGGCCCGGCGGTCAGGTCGAGCGCGGGCAAGGGCGTCGCGGCACGGTGCGGATACGTGAGCGCGTACGAGATCGGGACGCGCATGTCCGGGTAGCCGAGATGTGCGATCGACGCGCCGTCGTGGAAGCGCACCACGCCGTGCACGATCGAGGTCGGGTGCACGACCACCTCGATGCGGTCGTACGGGAGCCCGAACAGGAAGTGCGCCTCGATCACCTCGAGGCCCTTGTTCGCGAGCGTCGCGGAGTCGATCGTGATCTTCGCGCCCATCGACCAGGTCGGATGTACGAGCGCTTCGGCCGCGGTCACGTCGGCGAGCTCCGCGCGCGAGCGCCCGAGGAACGGGCCGCCGCTCGCGGTGAGGACGATGCTCTCGGGCGCGCCGACCTGGGCGCACTGGAAGAGCGCGGAGTGCTCGCTGTCGACCGGGATCAGCAACCCGCCTCCCCGCTCCCGCGCGCGGAGCGCCAGGTCGCCGGCAGCAACCAGGCTCTCCTTGTTCGCGAGCGCGAGCGTGACGCCGTGCTCGAGGGCCCACATCGTCCCCGCGAGCCCCGCGAAGCCGAGGGTCGCGTTGAGTACGAGCTCCGGCGACGAGCGCTCCAGCAGCTCGGTCGGATCGCCGCCCACCTGGGTGTGCGGCGCGAGCCCCTCGATCGGCGTCGACCCGGAGGTCGCCGCGACGAGCTCGAGGCTGCCGCCGTTCGCGGCGCTGTTGGACTCGATCACCTCGAGCGCCTGGCGGCCGATCGAGCCGGTTGCTCCGAGCAGGGCGACACGCGTCATCCCGACAGTGTGCCCACGCCAGGCTGGTGTCTGACACCGTCCGAGCTACGAAACCGCCCTTCGGGACGAAAAGGTGTCAGACACCTTTTCGAGCCGAGCTACGACTTCGAGCTGCGGGGCCAGGTGTCAGACACCGAAGGACGCAGGGGCCCTAGGAGAACGCGAGAATCGTGAAGTAGACGGCCGGCGCGGCGAAGAGCAGGGCGTCGATGCGGTCGAGCATGCCGCCGTGACCACCCAGGAGCGTGCCCGTGTCCTTGACGTTCATATCGCGCTTCAGCAGCGATTCGAACAGGTCGCCGGCAGGTGCCGCGACCGAGATCACGACGCCCACGACGATCGACTGCGCGATCGTGAGGTAGTCCTGCTTGTAGAAGGTCACGAACGCGACGAAGATCGTGGCAGCCGTCCCGAACGCGAACCCCTCCCACGTCTTGCCGGGCGAGGTGCGCGGCGCCAGCTTGTGACGACCCATCAGCCGCCCGCCGAAGTACGCCAGCGTGTCGCCCGCCCAGACGGCGAGGAGCACGCTCAGGGCAGCGAGCCGGCCGTGCTCCGGCAGCTCGCGGATCAGGACCAGGAATGAGAGCCCGCCGCCGATCCAGATCGCGCCCATCACCGTGCCGCTGATCGCGATCGTGGCGGCCTGGCGCGCCTCGGAGATCGCCTTCAGCCCGAACGCGAAGAGGAACGTCGAGAGAATGCCGCCGATCATCCAGTCGATGCCGCCGAGCTCCGCGCCGATGAGCGCGAGCGCGGCACCCACGTAGCCGGCCGGTGCGAGGGGCGCGAGCGGTCGCGCGAGCAGCCAGTACTCGTGCAGGGCGGTTGCCGCCGCGATGGCGGCGAGCGCGAACATCCACCACCCGCCGAGATAGACGCCGCCGAGGACGATCGGCAGCCCGATCAGGCCGACGACGACACGCGACGTGGCATTGCTCATCTGCCGCCGAATCTTCGGCGCCGCAGAGCGTATTCCGCGAGGGCCGCGCGGAGCTCGCGCTCGCCGAAGTCGGGCCAGAGCTCGTCCACGAAGACGAGCTCTGTGTAGGCGAGCTGCCAGAGCAGGAAGTTCGAGATGCGCAGCTCACCACTCGTTCGAATCAGCAGATCGGGGTCGGGAAGCTCTGGTGCGTAGAGATTCGCTGCGAAGACGTTCTCGTCGATCTCCTCGGCCTCGACACCGCTCTCGACGATCCGCCGGGTCGCCTCGACCAGCTCGGCGCGGCCGCCGTAGTCGAAGGCGACCCACAGGTTGATGCGCGTGTTCAGCTCGGTGCGATCCTCCATCGCGCCCATGCGCCGGCGCAGCTCCTCGGGGGCGCGGTCGCGGCGGCCGATGAAGCGCACGCGGACTCCCTGCTCCGCGAGATCGGGCAGCTCGCGCTCGATCGTCTCGGCGAAGATCTCCATCAACGCGTCGACCTCGTCCGCCGGGCGCGACCAGTTCTCGGTCGAGAACGCGAACACCGACAGGTCGTGGATGCCGACATCGATCGCCGCCTCGACGACGACCCGAACCGTGCGCGCGCCGGCGCGGTGGCCGGCGGCGGTCGGAAGACCGCGACGCTTTGCCCAGCGGCCGTTGCCGTCGAGGATGATCGCGACCGACCCGGCGACCTCGGGTAGCTCGACCTCCGGCAACGGCCGGATGCGAGCAAGCGTGCGGATGCGTGTGAGGAGATTCACGGAGAGCCGCCTAGACCTCCATGATCTCGGCTTCTTTGCGCTTCAAGAGGTCGTCGATCTTCGCGACGTGCTCGTCGGTGAGCTTCTGCACGCGAGACTCGGCCGCACGCTCGTCGTCGTCGCCCACGTCTCCGTTCTTCACGAGCTCGACGAGATGCTTGATCGCGTCACGCCGCACGTTGCGCACAGCGACACGCCCCTCCTCCGCCATCGACCGCACGAGCTTGACGAGCTCCTTGCGGCGCTCCTCGGTCAGCTGCGGGATGGGGAGACGTACGAGCTTCCCGTCGCTCGACGGGGTCAACCCGAGATCCGACTCGAGCACCGCCTTCTCGATCTGCTTGATCGCCGACGGGTCGAACGGCTGGATGGTCAGCATCCGCGGCTCGGGCGCGCTGATCGTCGCGAGGTTCTTCAACGGCGTCAGCGTGCCGTAGTAGTCGATGTGGATCCGGTCGAGCAGCGCCGACGATGCGCGCCCCGTGCGCACCGAGTTGAAGTGCTCATGCGTCGCATCGACGGACTTGTCCATGCGCTGAGTCGCGTCACCCAGGAAGTTCTCGATCACCGTGCGTCTCCTTCGGGAGAGGTCGTGACAATGGTTCCGATCCGTTCGCCGTTCGCCACGCGCCCGATGTTGCCGGGCACGAGCTCGAAGACGTGGATCGGGAGGTGATTGTCCATGCAGAGCGAGAGCGCCGTCGTGTCCATCACCCTCAGGCCGCGCTCGATCGCCTGGAGGTGGGTGAGCTCGGGAATCAGCTTCGCGTCCGGATTCTCGCGCGGATCTCCGTCGAGCACGCCTTCGACCCCGTTCTTGGCCATCAGGATCGCCTCCGCGCCGATCTCGAGCGCCCGCAGCGCGGCAGCCGTGTCGGTCGTGAAGAACGGGTTCCCGGTGCCGGCGGCGAAGATCACCACGCGTCCCTTCTCGAGGTGACGCACGGCCCGGCGCCGGATGTACGGCTCCGCGACCTCCTGCACCTCGATCGCCGAGAGCACGCGCGTGTCGGCACCGTGACGCTCGAGCGCTTCCTGCACGGCGAGCGAGTTGAGCACCGTGGCGAGCATCCCCATGTAGTCGCCGGTCGCACGGTCCATGCCTTCGGCCGTGGCGGCCATGCCGCGATAGATGTTCCCGCCGCCGATCACGAGTGCGACCTCGAGGCCGTCCGCGCGCACGTGCACGAGCTCGCGGGCGAGGAGGTCGATCGTGTTGGCGTCGATCCCGTACTCCTGCGAGCCCATCAGCGCCTCGCCCGAGAGCTTGAGGACGATCCGCCGAAACGCCGTCGGCGCGCTCGGTTGCGGCGCCGCTGCCACTACGCCGAGACCGAGTACCAGGCGTAGTCGAGCAGTTCGATGCCGCGCTCCTTCAGCACCTGAGCGACCGTGCCGGTGGACTCGTCGGCGCGGTACCACGTCTGCTCGGTGAGCACCGACTCGCCGTAGAACCGCTTGTTCAGCTGGCCCTCGACGATCTTCTCCCGCACGTTCTCGGGCTTCGAGAGCACGTCTTCCGCGTGCGAGAGGATCTCGCGCTCGGCGTCGACGAGCTCCTGCGGGCACCTCGTCGCGCGTGCTGTATGTCGGCCGCGCGAATGTGAGATGCAGCGCGAGGCTGCGCGCCACCTGCGGGTCGCCGCCCTTCGTCCGCACCAGGGCACCGACCTTGCCCGGAGGATGGATGTACGACGAGAGCAGCTCCCCGTCCGCAGCCTCCATCCGCTTGGCGCCGATGACCTGGATGTTCTCGCCGAGTTTCGCGGCGATATCGACGCGCTCCGCCTCGAGCGCCTCGACGGCCCCTTCGCCGTCTGCGTGCACCGCCTCGAGCGCCTTTGCGACGAATGCGAGGAACTCGTCGCTCTTCGAGACGGGCTCGGTCTCGCAGCCGACGGCCACGATCGAGCCCACGGTGCCGTCGATCCGGACGTCGACCTGGCCCTCGCTCGTCTCACGGCCGGCGCGCTTGGCGGCCTGCGCCATGCCCTTCTCGCGCAGCAGCGCCACCGCGGAGTCGAAGTCGCCCTCCGTCTCCTGGAGCGCACGCTTGCAGTCCATCATCCCCGCGCTCGTCGCATCGCGGAGCTGCTTCACCATCGCCGCGGAGATCTCGGTCACGCCGGTGCCTCGTCCTCGGTCGCGGCCGGCGTCTCGGGGGCCGCCTCGGGCTCTGCCGGTGCGACCTCCTCGACCGCCTCCACAGGCGGTGCCTCCTCCGGAGCCGTCGGAGTGACCGTCTCTGCAGCCGCGTCTGCCGGTGCATCTGCCTCGGCCGGGGGCGCTTCCACGCCCTCCGGAGCGGCCTCGGCGCCGCCGTTCCGCGGTGCCTTCAGCTCGGCGGCGCTGACCTTCTGCTTGCCGGCCTCGATGCCGGCGGCGATCGCCTTGACGACGAGCGCGCACGAGCGAATCGCGTCGTCGTTGCCCGGGATCACGTACTCGGCCTCGTCCGGGTCGCAGTTCGTGTCGACGAGGGCGATCACCGGCAGCCCGAGCCGGCGCGCCTCGCGCACGGCGAGCTGCTCCTTGCGCAGGTCGACGATGAACATCGGCGTCCGGCTGGCGCCGCATGTCCGCGACCCCGCCGAGGTTCGACTCGAGCTTCTCGAGCTCGGCCTCCATCGGATGCGCTCCTTCGCCGGGAGCAGGCCGAGCTGCTGTCCTGCTTGAGGCGTGCGAAGCTCGTGGAGGCGCTGGATGCGGTCGGAGATCGTGCGCCAGTTCGTCAGCAGGCCGCCGAGCCAGCGGTTGTTGACGTACGGCATGCCGACGCGCGTCGCCTCGTCGCGAACCGAGTCCTGCGCCTGCTTCTTCGTGCCGACGAAGAGGACCGAGCCGCCGCGCTCGGCGATCGCCTTCGCAAAGTTGTAGGCATCGTCGAGCAGCTGCTGCGTCTGCGTGAGGTCGATGATGTAGATGCCGCCGCGCTCGGTGAAGATGAATCGCTTCATCTTCGGGTTCCAGCGGCGAGTCTGGTGGCCGAAGTGGACGCCGGCCTCCAGAAGCTCCTTCATGGAGACGACGGGCATGAGAGCCCCTTTCTGGTTTGGATTCTGTGATTCCGGCGGGCCTCGGTGGAAGCCGGCATGAGCTGCCGGCCACCGTCCACCTCGGGGTTCCCACCGGTTCGAGGGAACGACTGACACGGGGATGGTAGCGCCCGTGGCGATTTGCCCGGGCTCAGGCGAGTGTCGTCAGGTAGCCCGCGAGCTCGGGCGGAAGCTCCGAGCGTGTCTCGATCCGCTCGCCGCTGAACGGATGCGGGAACGACGAGCTCGGCGGCGTGCAGGAACTGCCGGCCGAGCGCCGGCTCGCTGATCCCGTAGACCGCGTCGCCGATCACCGGCAGGTCGATCGCCCGAGGTGCACGCGGATCTGGTGCATGCGCCCGGTCTCGAGCCGCACGCGCAGGAGCGCGTGACCCGGCCAGAGGCTGCTCGACCTCGAACTCCGTGACTGCCTCGCGCGGCGAATCGGTGTCGAGCGACACGCGCGTCGGCTCGCTCCGGTCGCGGCCGATCGGCGCCTCGATCCGGCCGGTGCGCGAGCGCGGCTGCCGCGGACGAGCGCCAGGTAGACCCGCTCGAGTGCATGCTCGCGCACGAGCTGCTGCAGGCGCGCGTACGCCTCCGGCGACCGCGCCACGACCATCAGTCCCGACGTGTCGCGGTCGAGCCGGTGCACGACTCCCGGCCGCTCGGTCGTCGCCGCCCGCGATCTTGCCGGCGAGTGCGTCGACGAGCGTGTCGCCCGCGTGCCCGGCACCCGGGTGCACGACGAGGCCCGCAGGCTTGTCGACGACGAGCAGGTGCTCGTCCTCCCAGACGATCGGGGGCTCCGCCGGCGGCGAGACGGTCGCAGCCGGGGTCTCGGCTGCGAGCTCGACCTCCTCCCCGCCTTCGAGCCGGAAGCTCTTCGCCCGTGCGACTCCGTCGACGAGCGCGCCGCGCGTCGACCGCTCGCTCGGCGGCCGCCCGCGAGCCGAGGTGCGTCGGCGAGGAAGCGGTCGAGCCGTTCGCCCGCCGCGCCGGCGGGAACCGCCAGCTTCATCGCGCGGCGACGTCGAGCGGCCGCCGAGGCTGGCGGGGCGTGCGGTCGGCCGCGACGAGCGCGACCGAGCAGGATCGCGACGCCGATCACGATGAACGAGTCGGCGAGGTTGAACGCGGGCCAGTACCGGAAGTCGATGAAGTCGGTCACGTGCCCGAGCCGGATGCGGTCGACGAGGTTCGAGACGCTGCCGCCGATCAGCAGGCCGAGGGCGGCCGGCAGCACCGGGTGGCGCGCGCCGGAGCGCGCGAAGAAGACGAGCATCCAGACGACCGCGATCCCCGTGATCACCGTGACCACGGCGGTCGCGCTCGAGAAGAACCCGAAGGCGATTCCCGAGTTCTGGACGTGGTGGATCGAGAGCGGCCCGATCACGTGCTCGGACTCGTCGAGCCCGAGAGTGCGGGTGACGATGTGCTTCGTCACCTGGTCCGCCGCGATGGCGGCGAGCGCGACCGCGGCGAGGCCGCCCCACTGCCACAGCCCGGCCGCCAGCGAGCGCTCGGCGACCGAGACCGGAGCAAGGCCGTTCGTGGAAGAGCCGACCCGTACGTCGGTCGCCGGTTTTCGCTGCGGCTCGGTCATCCGGTGCTCCTGGTCGGAGCGGTCGCCCGGGTGAGGCGTCGCTCGATCTCCGCGAAGTCGATCTCGCCTCGCTCGATCCCCGCGAGCTCGACGAGCTTGTCGCGCGACGAGTGGCCGGCGACGATCTCGATGTCTCGCGCCGGCAACGCGAGCGTCTCGGCCAGGAGGCGCACGACCGCGTCGTTCGCCTTGCCCGCCTCGGGCGCCGCCGCGACGCGGAGCTTCCACGCAGCTCCATGGCGACCGACGATCCCGGGCCGAGAGGCACCGGGAGCAACACGCACCTGCAGCCGGTTCGAGGCGCTCACGCGCCCAAGGTTACCCCCAGGCGAAGTCGCGTCCTTCTTCCCAGGGGCCCTCGTCTTCTTCCAGCGCAGGCTCCTCGGCGACCGGCGGGAGCGCGGGCAGCACGGGTGCGGCCTCGACGCCCGGTTCGGGGAGCGACACTGCCTCGAACTCGCGGGTGTCCTCCCGCCGGGGCCAGTTGTCGATCATCGAAAGCGACCGCGACTCGTCGGCCGGCGCCTCAACCGGCGGCTCGCTCTTCGTCTCCTCGACCATGCCGAGTGCGGCGCGCAGAAGCGTCTCGATGCGGCGCACCTCGGCGAACAGCCGCTCCTTCTCCCCCTGCGCCGAACGCGTGACCGACCGCGCCTCCTGGTGCGCCTCCGAGATGATCACCTCGGCCTCGCGGCGCGCGGCGTGCCTCGCATCGTCGGCGGCGCGCTCGGCAGAGACGAGCGTCGAGGCGACGAGCGTCTCCCGCTGCTTCAGCTCGTCGAACCGCTTCTCGAGGTCCTCGAGCTTGTCGGTCAGCTCGCCGCGCTCGCGCCACACGTCCTCGAAGCTCTCGGCGATGTCCTCGAGCAGCTGGTCGGTCTCGCGGCGGCTGTAGCCGCCGACGAGCGTGCGGTGGATCCGTAAGTGCCTGAGCTCAACTGGGGTGTAGCGCATACGTCCTTGCCTCCTTCTAAAGCCGGTTCACGAGCGAGACGATGATCTGGCTGATGACGCCGAGCGCGATGATCGCGATCATCGGCGAGAAGTCGATCGGCCCTGCGCGGAACGGCAGGATCCGGCGCCAGAAGCGCAGGTAGGGATCGCAGGCGTCGTGGAGAAAGCGCTGCACGGGCCGGAGCGAGTACGGCAGCTGGATCCACGTCGTCAGCACGTAGAGGATCAGCGTGAGCACGTACACACCCGAGAAGACCTGGATGAAACGCGCGACCGATCCTGCTGCGTCGAGCACCATAGTCCCGCCTTTCGGGGCGGTAGTCGCTTTTCCTACGCCTGGTTGTAGAAGCCGCCGCGCTCGAGGAGCTGCGCGCGTTGCTCCGCGGAGACCTCCACGTTTCGCGGGGTGAGCAGGAACACCTTGTCGGCGACGCGCTGCATGCCGCCGTTCAGCGCGTAGGTGAGGCCGCTCGCGAAATCGATCAGTCGCTTCGAGAGCTCGGTGTCCGCGCCCTGGAGGTTGAGGATCACCGGGATCCCCTGCTTGAACTTGTCGGCGATCTGCTGCGCGTCGTTGAAGCTCCGCGGCAGGACGAGGTGGACCTGCACGCTCGACGGATTCGGCACCGCTTCGATCGCCGGGCGCATCTCGCGAACCGAGGCACGGGACGGCCGCACCGCGGGAGCACGCGCAGCCGGCCCGTCGGCTTCGGACTCCGTCCAGTCGTCGAAGTCCTGCTGGCGCCGGCGCGGCGTCAGGCGACGGACGTTCGGCCGCTCGCGGTAGCTCTGCTCGAGGCTCTCCTCGGCGGCGACGCCGTCTTCGTCGTCCCAGTCGTCGTCCTCCTCGGCGATGCCGAAGTAGACGAGAGTGCGAGACCAGAGGTCGCCGAGGGCCATTTGCAGGGGATCCTAGATGGTTGACCGGCAATTGGAGCATCCGCGGCTGGTGGCCTGGATGCGGCGCATCTCAGTCAGGTCGGGCTTGAACGTAGGCACCGCTATGTCCTGCGCCCGACCTGACTGGCCTGCTTGATCCAGGCCATCCCCGCGACCACTCGAGTCACCGGTCAACCATCTGGTCGCGAAACAGAATCGAACCGACGCGAACATACGTCGCTCCTTCTTCTGCGGCAACTGCGTAGTCCTGCGTCGTGCCCATGGAGAGCTCCCGCAGGTCGTGGACGGCGGCGAGCTCGCGCAGGCGCTTGAACCATTCGCGCGACGCTTCGGCCGACTCCGCTGCGGGCGGCATCGTCGACAGGCCGCGCACGTCGTAGGCGAGATAGTCGGCGAGCTCCTCCGGCGGGACCCCTGCCTTCGATCCTTCGCCCGCCAGATTCACCTGCACGAGCGCCGGAACCTCGAGCCGGCGCGCAGCCGAGTGCGAGTCGAGCGAGTGCACGAGCTCGCAGACACGGTTCACGACCTTGACCTTGTTGGACTGAAGCCGGCCGATGAAGTGCCAGCGGAACGCGTCGCCGTACTCGGCGTGCTTGTCCTCCAGGTCCTGCGCGCGGTTCTCGCCCACCACCTCGACGCCCGCCTCGACGAGCACTGCCATGTCGCGCAGGGCGACGTACTTCGTGGCCGCAACGATCGTCACGCCTTCGCCCACCTGCTCGCGCACGCGGGCGAGCCGCTCGCGAACCGCGTCAGGCGATAGCACCGAGCACCCCCTGGACCCCGCGTGCGCGGCCGTCGCGCCGATGTGAGAAGAAGAGCTCCGGATGGCAGCGCGTGCAGAGGTCGACGCGCCGGACCCGCTCGACGCCGGCTGCACGCAGCGCGCGCTCGGACGCCGTCCACAGGTCGAGCTTCCGGCCGCGTGTGAGGTCCGCGTCGTAGAGCGACGACACCTCCGGCCCAACCTCGTAGCAGCACGGTCCGATCGCGGGCCCCACGACCGCGGCGAGCCCCGACTCGGCGCCGAGCGCCGCGACCCCCGACGCGACGATGCCTTCCGCGAGGCCGCGCCAGCCGGCATGCAAGACCGCCAGCGCCGGCCGGCCGTCGGTTCGCGCAATCGCGATCGGCACGCAGTCGGCCGACATCGCGAGCATCGACACGCCCGGTTCGTCGGTCCAGAGCCCGTCCCCCGGTTCTCCTCGTGTGCCGGCGTGGGCGCGGTGGACCGTCGGCGAGTGCACCTGCCGATTGAAGACGAGTGAGTCGGACGGCACGCCGACGGTCGCGCACGCGATCCTCCGGTTCTCCTCGACGCGGGCACGGTCGTCGCCCGTGCCGATCGTCAGGTTCAGCGAGTCGTACGGCGGCTCGCTGACGCCGCCTGCGCGCGTCGTGAACGCGACGACGTAGCCCGGCTCGTCCCACCGGATCACGCGAGCAGGCTCCTCGCCCGCTCGATGAGCGCCGGACGGGTGTTCAGCGACGGGTCGTGCACGACCTCGTCGAGCAGTGTCTGCAGGGTCTGCCCGATCGCGGGGCCGGGCCGGTAGCCGAGGGCGATCAGATCGTCGCCGCCGATCGCGAGATCGCGCAGGCGATGCGGGCTCGAGAGCTCCTGCTCGAGCACGGTGCGGAAGCGTGCGACCCGCTCGAGGTCCTTCTCGGGCAGAGGCTGGCCGCCGCCCCGCTTTCCGCGCAGATCCGCCTCCTTGTGGTCGAGCAGGTCGAACGCGATCCCGGCGCCGTGCCGCGCCAGCAGCCGCCTCGCGCGCAGCGGATCGGCGCGCCCGGGGTCGAGCATGTGCGCGCGCACGATCCGAGCGACGCGCTTGCGAAGGTCCGTCGGGTAGCGCAGGCGCTCGAGCGCCTCGTCGGCCAGCTCGGCGCCGACCTGCTCGTGGCTGCGGGTCGAATGGCCCGGGCTCGCGTAGTAGTGCAGCCGCCCGTCCGTCCCGCGCCACGCGACGAGGGGCTTGCCGAGATCGTGGAAGAGCGCTGCAAGCCGGATGCGCAGCGGCGCGCCGGCATCGGCTGCGGCCTGGACCGCTGCGAACGTGTGCTCGTCGACCGTCAGGTCGTGGTACGGGCTCTCCTGGTCGAATCCGATCGCCGCCTCGAACTCCGGCAGGAGCGCGACGAGCACGCCGGTGTCGCGCGCGATCCGGAGTGCCTTCGCGGGATGCGCGCCGAGCAGCAGCTTCGAGAGCTCTCCCATCCCGTCCGCAGACAGGCCCCCGCCGACGCGCTCGCCCGAGACGAGCGCGACGCTGTCGGCCTCCGCCCGCATCTGCGCGAGCGTCTGTTCGTCCGGGTCGAGGTCGAGTTGCGAGACGAACCGGAGCCCGCGAACGAGTCGGAGCGGATCCTCGGCGAAGCTGTTCGGCGAGACGGTCCGCAGCACGCGACCCGCGAGGTCGTCCTGGCCGTGGTAGGGATCGACGAGCGTGCCGTCCGCGAGGCGACGGGCCATCGCGTTGACGGTGAAGTCGCGGCGCGCGAGATCGTCCTCCACCGACGCCGTCGGGTCGACGACGATCTCGAAGTCGTGACGCCCCGGCCCGGTCGAGAGCTCGCGCCGCGGCGGGGCAATCTCGATGCCGTTCGGCACGCTCTCGCGCAGCCGCGGGTCACGCGGGTAGAAGCGCACGCCGACCGGCCGTCCTGCGACCGTCAGCTCCTCTGCACGCCCGTGCGGGGCGAGCGCCCGTCGGAGACCGTCGATGTCGACGCCGGGCACCAGGAAGTCGGCGTCCTTCGACTCGAGGCCGAGCAGCCCATCGCGGACGGCGCCGCCGACGACGTATGCGTCCAGGTCGAGCGATCGCACGTAGTCCTCGACGGCGCTCACGTCAAGCCGCTGACGGCACTGGACGCTATTGGAGCGCGATCGCTTCGATCTCGACGAGCGCCCCCGACGGCAGCTTCGCGACCTCGAAGGTCGAGCGCGCAGGCGGCGTCGCGCCGACATGCTTCGCGTATACCTCGTTCATTCCGGGGAAGTCGTCGAGGTTCTGCAGGAACACGCTCGTCTTGACCAGTTTGTCGAGCGACGAGCCGGCCGCCTCGAGGATCGCCCGCAGGTTCGCGAAGACCTGCTCGGTCTGGGCGCCGATGTCCCCCGGCGCAAGCTCCTTGTGGCCCGGGAGGAGCGACAGCTGGCCGGAGACGAAGACGAGCCCGTTCGCCTTGATCGCCTGGGAGTACGGCGCGCCCTGGAACGGCGCGGGTGCTGCATCGGTGCGGACGGCCTCCTTGCTCACGGCTCCTCCTTCGCTTCGGGGACAGGGCGGCACGCCGGGCCGAGCGCGGCTCCGACGGACTTGAAGATCGCTGCGAGGACGTGCTGCGGATCGGTGCCTTCGACCAGCCGCACGTGCAGATTCAGCCCCGCGGCCTGAGCCAGCTCCTGCAGGAACCTCGACGCGACGTCGGTGGAGAGGCCCCCGACGCTCTGCCCGGAGAAGTCGACGTTCGTGACGAAGCGCGGCCGCTCGGATGTCTCGAGCGCCGTCGAGGCGAGTGCCTCCTCCGCCGGCACCATGGCCCAGCCGCGACCGGCTGCCGCCGGCGCGCCGAGCTGGACGGCGAGCGCCTCCCCCAGGGCCCTGCCGGCGGCCGCGGCAGTGTCGTCGGCGCTTCCGGGCGCGACCTCGAGAGAGAGCTTGAATCGCGCCGTGCGCGCAAGCTCGACGACGAGGTGATCCAGCACCGGGAGGCCGGTGGCGACGTTGGCGGAGCCTTCCGGCGCAAGGGCCAGCCGAACGCCTGTCTGTGTCTCCGTCATCGCGCGTTGAGCCTACCCGGTTGGCGGATTCCCACTTGCAACGATGGGTCCAACGGCCCTTATGCGCAGCGCTGCAGCCGTCGTAGCATTCGCTTTGGAAACTTCGGTACGTAGCGGCGGAGAGGGCAACGAGGGTGATGAGGGCGGCGGGCTGCCTAGGGGCGGCAGCAGCGGTGGTGCTCGTGTGCGCCTCCGTTGCCATGGGGGGACGGCCGGTCTCGGTCGGGTATCGCACGCCCGCGGCGCTGCACGGGTTGCGCGTGCTGCAGCGGGTGCCCGCGCTCCGTACCGCTGAGGTGTACGTGCAAGACCGCCGTGCCGAGCGCGCGTTGCGCGCTCGGCCCGGCATCCGTTTCGTGCAGCGGGTCGTCGCGCGCACCAGGCTCGGCAATCCTCTCGTCCCCACGCTCGCCGGCATGACCGTCCCGGAGTGGCAGTGGAGCGCGATGCATGCGGACGAGGTCCCGCAGTCGGTGCTCGAGCGGGCAGCGAGCGAGACGATCGCGGTCGTCGACACGGGCGCCGACCTCACGGTGCCCGACCTCGCGGCCAAGGATCCGACCACCTACAACGTCGTCACCGGCAGCTCCGTCGTCCAGGATGTCGTCGGCCACGGGACGTTCGTCGCCTCGCTCGCCGGCGGCGCAATCTCGGACCGGGCAGGCATGTCCGGTTTCGGCGGCGACGCGCAGCTGATGATCGTGCAGGCGAATCGCGGAGGCACCGGCTTCACCGACGTCGACGAGGCGAATGCAATCACCTGGGCCGTCGACCACGGCGCGAAGATCGTGAACCTCAGCTTCGGCGGTCCTCAGACGTCGCTGGTCGAACGCCATGCGATCGCCTACGCGATCGCCCACGGCGTGCTGCTCGTCGCAGCGGCGGGCAACGCGGCGCAGCAGGGGAATCCCGTGATCTACCCGGCTGCGCTGATCGGCCGTCGAGGCCTCGTGGTCGGCGCAGCCGCGTCGAACGGCAGCCGCGCGCCGTTCTCCACCACCGGCTCGTACGTCGACGTCCTCGCCCCCGGCGTGAACGTGCTCGGTGCGCTCGCCGCCCGCGGCGAGGCCGGCCTGTTCTCACCGGTCGCCACGCCCGGCGTGCTCGGCAGCTTCGGATCCGGGAGCGGGACCTCGTACGCAGCTCCAGAGGTCGCGGGCGCGGCGGCGCTCGTCTGGGCCGCCAACCCTGCGCTCGACGCAGCCGGCGTCGCCGGCTTGATCGAGGCATCCGCCTCGGGCGAGGGCGCCTGGACGCAGGAGCTCGCGTTCGGGAACGTCAATGTGGCCGCGGCCGTGCAGCGCGCCGGAATCGGCGTGCCGCCCGAGGCGACCCCGCCGGCTGCGCCAGCGGCGAAGACGACGACCGGCCGGCCGTCGAGCGGCAGCGGCTATCCGACCAACCCGTACCTCCGAAGAGGCGGGCGCTAGCCCCTAGCCTTCGACGCGCTCGATGCTGGCACCGAGTGAGCGCAGGCGCTCGTCGATGCGCTCGTAGCCCTTGTCGATCTGGAAGGCGTCGCCGATCACCGACGTGCCTTCGGCGCACAGCGCGGCGATCACCATCGCCATGCCGGCGCGGATGTCGGGGCTCGACATGCGCTGCCCGTAGAGCGGTGACACGCCGGTGACGACGACACGGTGCGGGTCGCAGAGGATGATCCGCGCGCCCATCGACACGAGCTTGTCGACGAAGAAGAGGCGGCTCTCGAACATCTTCTCGAAGACGAGCACCGTGCCCTTGGTCTGGGTGGCGACGACGACGGCGATCGACGTGAGGTCGGCGGGGAATGCCGGCCAGGGGCCGTCCTCGATCTTCGGGATCGCGCCGCCGAGATCGTCGACGACGACCAGCTCCTGGTTCGGCGGTACGCGCACCCAGTCGTCGCCCAACTCGACCTCGACTCCCAGCCGGCGGAGCACGGGCAGGACCGGCCACAGGTCGTCGGGCACGATCCCTTCGATCGTGACGTCGCCGCCGGTCGCGGCCGCCATCCCGATGAAGCTGCCGACCTCGATGTGCTCGGGCCCGATCGAGTAGTCACCGCCGAAGAGCCGCTCGACACCGGTCACGTGCAGCACGTTCGAGCCGATGCCCTCGATCAGCGCTCCCCGCGAGACGAGGAAGCGGCACAGGTCCTGGACGTGCGGCTCGGACGCGGCGTTCGAGATCATCGTCTTGCCCGGGGCGAGCGACGCGGCCATGACGGTGTTCTCGGTCGCCATCACCGAAGCCTCGTCCAGGTGGATGTGCGCGCCCTTCAACGTCCCCGCGAGCTCGTAGCGCTCCGTCAGCTCGAATGCGGCGCCGAGCTCGGCGAACGCGTGGATGTGCGGGTCGAGCCGGCGACGGCCGATGATGTCGCCGCCCGGCGGCGGCACGCTGACGCGGCCGAGACGCGCGAGCAGCGGGCCGGCGAGCAGGAAGGATGCGCGAATCCGGCTCGCGAGCTCGTCGTCGATCTCGTGCGTGACGTTCTCCGCGCGAACCCGCACCTCGTGCGAGCCGATCCATTCGACATCGGCACCGAGATGCGCCAGCAGGCCGAGCATGGTGTCGACGTCTCGGATCCGCGGGACGTTCGCAAGGGTCACGGCCTCGTCGGTGAGCAGGCACGCTGCGAGAATCGGCAGCGCGCCGTTCTTGTTGCCGGCGGCGCGAACGCGTCCGGAGAGCGGCCGGCCGCCCTCGATCACGAACGATTCCACCGCGTGTCTGACAGTTGTCGAGGCCACGGAGCGCACTATGCTAGCGAGGGCCGTGGATCCGACCCGTCAGCAGGCCTGGGAGACGCTCCAGGCGTACACGAAGAGCGAGGCGCTCCTGCGCCATGCGCTCGCGGTCGAGGCGTCGACCGCGTTTTACGCCAAACGGTTCGGCGAGGACGAGGAGCTCTGGCGCGTCGCGGCGCTCTTGCACGACTTCGATTACGAGATCCACCCCACCCTCGACCAGCACCCGCAAGACGGCGCGCCCATCCTGCGTGAGCAGGGCTATCCCGAGATCGTGATCGACGCGGTGCTCTCACATGCGAACCATCTCGACGTGCCGCGCGACACGCCGTTGAAGAAGTCGCTCTTTGCGTGTGACGAGCTCTCCGGTTTCATCCACGCCTGCGGGCTCGTCCGGCCCACGGGCCTCGAAGGCCTCGAGCCGAAGTCGGTCAAGAAGAAGCTGAAGCAGCCGTCATTCGCAGCGGGCGTCTCGCGTGACGACGTCTACGAAGGCGCCGAGCTGCTCGGGCTCGAGCTCGACGAGCACATCGCGAACGTGATCACCGCGCTGCAGCCGATCGCCGGCGAGCTGGGCCTGCGCACGGCGGACGCCGCCTAGCGCCGCTCGTATGCGCTCGTTCACTTGTTGTCGTGATCGGAACGCTCCGGTGGCGCGGCGAGACATGACAGCCGGACCGAACCTGGTTCGGTTTGTGAATCAGGTTCATGAGTTCTCGCATCGCGTCCGGCCTCCCGGGTAACTCGGGAACCTGGTTCAAAGAGCGAACCAGGTTCCACGGAAGGCGTCTCTAGCGTCGCCCTTGCAGCTGGGCGTCCCTCGATCGAGGGAGCTGCGCGCACCTCGGCGGGGTCGATGGCGCTTGGGCATGGAGTTTCCCGACAGGGCGCCGCACGACCTGTACTCGATGACACCGGTGCCGTCGGCGTCCGCGGTGATTCGCGCGGATGCGATTTCGGCCCCGCCCGGCTATCGATCACCGAGCTCGCGCGCAACGCTCGACTCTTTGCCTCCTCGGCTTGACGCTCGGGTTGCACGTGCTCTCGGTGTTCGCCCTCCTGGCGCAGTGGCTGCTGCTCAACCGTGGCGTGGGCCAGTTCTCGCTTGCCGAATGGACCACGACCAGCGGACGCGTCTCGCACCTCGCGATCGCCGAGCTCATTCTGTACCCGTTCATCGGGATCGCGTTCCTCCTTTGGCTGCACCGCTGTTACGTCAATCTCGTCGAGCTCGGGTGCTTTTCCGAGATCGCCGCGGCTGCACTCGCCTACCGCCTCGTCAGCACTTTGACGGCGCGCCAGAAGCTCCGCGTCACCGGCTGAGCCCAAGCGCCTCGACCAGGCGCTCGAGGTCGCTCTCGTCGTTCCACCAGCCGACCGAGGCGCGCACGAGATCGCTCGACGGCAGGTCACGGACGACGACGCCGCGCTCATAGAGCGCGGCTGCGGTTGCCGACGGGTCGCCCGCGACCCGGAACGTCACGAGCGTTGCCTGGCCCGCCTCGGTGACGACGTCGTGCCCTGCGTCCGCTAGCAAGATGCGGCAGCGCTCGGCCAGCTCGCGTGCACGTTCGAAGCGACCGCCCGGGAGGTCCGTGAGCGCGGCCTCGAGGCCCGCGAGCGACGACGCCGGGGTGAAGACCGGGTCGAACCGGAGCGCACCCGCTTTCGGCTCCCACGTGCCGGCGCCGATGTCGTAGCTCTCCGCCGAAGGGTTCGAGACGAGCCGAGCCGGCATCGCTTCGGGGTCGCGCACGTACAACGCGCCCGTCGCATCGGGACCGCATAGCCACTTCTGCGCGCTCACGGTGTAGAAGTCGGCAGCCGCGGCGTCAACGTCGAGCGCGCCCGCCGATTGCGCGCCGTCGACGAGCACCGGGACTCGGGCTGCCTCGCCGAGCTCACGCCACGGAAAGATCGTGCCGTCGATCCACGACACGGCCGACATCGCGATCAGCCGCGTCCTCGACGTGAGCTCCGCCTTGATCAGGTCGTAGACGTCGGCGGCGGGCGCGTCTCGGACCTTCGCGATTCGCAACCGAGCACCCGACGCGATCAACGGCCCGGTCAGCCCGAAGTGCTCGGCGTCCGTCGTGACCACCTCGTCGTCGGGCCCGAGCCCCAGGCCGGTGACGACGACGTGCACTCCCTGCGTCGTGGACTCCGTGAGTGCAATGTTCTCCGCAGGCACGCGGATCTGCGCGGCAAGCAGACCGCGGACGCGCGCACGGGCCGCCAGCATCTCGTCGAAATAGGCGCGGCCGCCGCGACCCCGCTCGAGCTCCCAGGCGCGCAGGCCCGCGATCGCGTCCACCGTCGACCGCGCGAGCGGGCCGAACGTGCCGGCGTTCAGGTACGCGTAGCGCTCGAACACGGGGAAACGGGCGCGCGCTTCCTGCCAGTCGACGCTCACGGGATTTCCAGCTCCACCGGCGCATGATCCGACAGAAGGCGGACGCCGTGCCGCCGCTGCGCCTCCGGCCAGACATGGAGCGGCGTCGCAACCGCGCCGCGGACGAGGATGTGGTCGATGCCCGGCCCCGCCGGCGAGAAGCCCCACTCCGGCCCGGTCAGGTCGCGCAGCGTCGGTGAGTGGGCCGACCTGGCGTTGAAGTCTCCCGCGAGCACCAGGATGTCTCCCGGCTGTGCGAGTGACGACGCGAACCACGCGGCGCGCAGCAGCTCGGCATCCGCCAGACGCTGGTCGTGCCGGTAGCTCGTGCAGTGCAGGTTGGCAACGAGAAACATGCGCCCGTCGGCATGCGCGAGGCGCGCCGCGTGAACGACTCGCCGCTCCTTCGCCCACACGAGCCGCGCGGCCGCGCTGAGCCCCAACGCCGCAGCCTGCGCGGTTCGGAAGCGGCGCGAATTCAGCCTCAGCATCCGGTGCTCGAGGACACGCAGCCGCGGCGAGAGGAGAAGCGCGTTCCCCTGGCCTGCGAACGCGGAGCGCAGCCTTCCGTGGTGCACCTCCGTCAGATTGCGCCCGATCCGGGCAGTGATCGGAATCGGGCCCATGAAGGGACGTGCGGCGAGCGCGCCGACGGTGAAATCGCGAAGCGCCCACGCCGGGACTTCCTGCACACAGAGGACGTCAGGCTCGTCGACGGTCGCGAGCCGGACCATGTCGGCAAGGAACGCGCGCCGTTCTGGCGGCACCGCGTTGCCGTGATACAGGTTCCAGCTCCGGACGAGCACGCATCTACGCTACTTCCGTGCGCGTCCTGCTTGCCGATCCGCCTGCTTTCACGCCGTGGTACGACCACGAGCTCGCCCGGGCGCTCGGCGCGGCGGGCGCCGACGTCGAGCTTGCGACCTCGCGCTTCCGCTTCGGCGAGCTCCCGGCTCCCGACGGCTATCGCCGCAGCGAGCGCTTCTACCCGCTCTCGTCTCGCCTCTTCAAGCGCTCGAGACTCCGGCTTCCGCTGAAGGGCATCGAGCACTTCGGTGTGCTCGCCTCCCTGGCACGCGCGAAACCCGACATCGTCCACGTGCAATGGCTCGCGCTGCCGCAGGCCGATGTGCGGCTTCGCTTCCGCGTCCCATCGGTCTTCACTGCGCACGATCTCCTGCCGCGCCGCACGGCGTCGCGCCGCGACCTCTGGCAGCGCCTTCTCGGCCGCTTCGACGCGGTCGTCGTCCACACCGAGCGCGGCCGCGAGACGCTCACCGAGCTCGGAGTCGACGCCCGCGTCATCCCGCACCCCGTCTACCCGAGCGCCGCGATCCGGGCCGACGACGGCTGCACGCTGCTTTCGCTGGGAGTGATCCGCCCGTACAAGGGCCTCCCGGACGCGATCGAGGCGACCCGGCGGCTGCCGGAGGCACGCTGATCGTCGCCGGCGATCCGGCGATGCCGCTGAACGGACTGCGCGCGGCAGCGCGCGTCGACTGGCGGCTCGGATACCTCTCGCAGGCGGATCTCGACCGGGCGCTTTCCGAGTCGACGGTCGCCGTCTTCCCGTACCGCGCCGAGATCGACCAGTCGGGCGCGCTCCTCCAGGCGCTCGGCGCCGGCGTGCCCGCGGTGGTCTACGACGTGGCGGGCCTCGGCGAGCCGATCCGCCGCTTCGGCGCCGGGCGCGTGGTGCCGGCGGGCGACGTCGAGGCGCTCACGGAGGCCGTGCGCGAGCTGCTCGGGAACGCCGACGCACTCGCGGCGGCGCGCGCAGGCGCGGACCGGGCGCGCCGCGAGCTCACCTGGGAGGCCGCAGCGACGCAGCATCTCGCCCTCTACCGCGAGCTCCTCTGATGTTCGGCCGCGCGCGGTTCGCCGATCGTGATCGGCCGGCAGCTCGACGTGTTCGTGCGCGAGCACCGCGATGTGATCGACGACGTCGACGAGCGGCTCCGCCTCTACAACGCATCCGACCGCGACAGCGCGGAGGAGCTCTACGGCGACTACCTCGACGCCGTGGAGACCGGGACGGAGCTGCTGGCCGACCTGCGGGACAATTTCGCGCAGACGCTCGACGAGGCCGAGGCCGACCGGTACCTCGCCGAGTTCGACCGGGCCGTTGCGAAGCGCCTGCCCGCGTACGCCCTCGAGATCGAGAATCGCTGAATGGCCGAGCTGATCGAGAACTACGCGCTCCTCGGCGATCTGCAGACCGCTGCGCTCGTGTGCCGCAACGGCTCGGTCGACTGGTTGCCGTTCCCTCGCTTCGACTCGAGCTCCTGCTTCGGCGCGCTCCTCGGCGCAGCCGAGCACGGGCACTGGCAGCTCGCCCCTGCAGGCGCGGGTCACGCGACGTCCTGGTGCTACCGCGACGACACCCTGATCCTCGAGAGCGAGTGGCAGACGCCGACCGGGCGTGTCCGCGTGATCGACTTCATGCCGCCGCGCGAGACGAAGCCCGACATCGTGCGCATCGTCGAGGGGCTCGACGGGAGCGTGCAGATGCGCACGGAGCTCGTGATGCGCTTCGACTACGGCTCGGTGGTCCCGTGGGTGCGGCGCATCGACGACGCAACGCTCGTCGCCGTCGGCGGCCCGGACGGCTTGATGCTGCGCACGCCGGTCGACCTCGAGCCGGACGGGCTGACCCACACCGCCGAGTTCACCGTGCGAAGCGGCGATCGTGTCCCGTTCGTGCTCACCTGGTTCCCGTCGCACGAGGAGCTCCCGGACGCGGTCAACGCCGAGCAGGCGCTCGACGACACGGAAACGTTCTGGCGCGAGTGGATGCACGGGTGCGCCTACCAGGGCGACTACCGGGAGGCTGTCCGCATGTCGCTCGTCGTTCTCAAGGCGCTCACGTACCTTCCGACCGGCGGCATCGTGGCGGCTCCGACCACATCGCTGCCCGAGCACATCGGCGGGGTGCGCAACTGGGACTACCGGTACTGCTGGCTGCGAGACGCGACGTTCACGCTGTACGCCCTGCTTAACGCGGGCTATACCGACGAGGCGCGCGCGTGGCGGGCGTGGCTCCTGCGTGCGGTCGCCGGCGACCCGGCGAAGGCGCAGATCCTCTACGGCGTCGGCGGACAGCGACGGATCGCCGAATCGGAGCTCCCCTGGCTCCCGGGCTACGAGGGCTCGGGCCCGGTTCGCGTCGGCAACGCCGCCCACGAGCAGTTCCAGCTCGACGTGTACGGCGAGGTGATGGACGCGCTGCACCAGGCCCGGGTGCACGGCCTCGATCCCGACGATCACGCGTGGTCGCTGCAGCGCAACCTGATGGACTTCCTCGAAGGAGCGTGGGACCAGCCGGATGAAGGCATCTGGGAGGTTCGCGGGCCGCGGCGCCATTTCACCCACTCCAAGGTGCTCGCATGGGTTGCATTCGACCGGGCAGTCCAGGCCGTCGAGCGCTGGGATCTCGACGGGCCGCTCGACCGCTGGCGCAGGCTGCGCGCCGACATTCACAAGGAGGTCTGCCGCGAGGCATTCGATGTCGACCTGAACTCGTTCACCCAGTCGTACGGCTCGGACGAGCTCGATGCATCGACTTTGCTGATCCCGCTCGTCGGCTTCCTGCCGGCCGACGATCCGCGCGTCGCGGGGACGATCGACGCGGTCCAGCGACACCTCACACGCGACGGGTTCGTCGAGCGGTACAGGCCGAAGGCGCACAACGACGTCGACGGGCTGCCGGGTGGCGAGGGAGTGTTCCTGCCGTGCTCCTTCTGGCTCGTGGACGCGCTGGTGTTGCAGGAGCGCGACGACGAGGCGCGGGAGCTGTTCGAGAAGCTGATCGGCATCTCGAACGACCTCGGTCTGCTCTCGGAGGAGTACGACCCCTCCGCGAAGCGGCTGCTCGGAAACTATCCGCAGGCCTTCACCCACGTCGGGCTCGTCAACTCCGCGTACAACCTCTCGCACCACACCGGCCCGATCCAACAGCGAACGGAGGGCACCTGATGCGCTGGGACGAGTTCACCGCCGAATGCCCCGAGCTCGCGCAGCTCGGCGAGGAGCGCCTGCGCGCGAAGGAGCTGTGCCTGGTCGGGACTCTGCGCAAGAACGGCTATCCGCGCATCTCGCCGGTGGAGCCGGAGTTCGTCGACGGCGAGCTGATGCTCGGCATGATGTGGCGCTCGCCGAAGGCACTCGACCTGCTGCGCGACCCGCGGCTCGTCGTGCACAGCGTCGTGTCCGAACGGAGCGGCGAGGAGGGCGACTTCAAGCTGTACGGTCGTGCCGTTCCGATCGACGACCCGGCTCGCCGCTCGGCATACCGCGCGGCGATCAAGGCGAGGATCGACTGGGAGCCGGACGAGCCGAACTTCCACGTGTTCGCCGTCGACGCCGAGTCGGCAGGGTTCGTCACGTTCGCCGAGCCGCGCTACGGGCTCGCCTGGGACCCGGAGGGCGGGTTGCGGCGCTGGGAGATCGAGGGTTAACCCCTGATCAGCGGTGGCCGAAGTGATGCGCCCGCGGCAGTGAGCGAGTCACCTCCGCCTCGCTCGCCGCGCGGCGCGCGAGCGGGCCGAGTGACTCGACGCCGCTGACGAGCACGTTCACGTTGCGATCGTGGCGCTCGAGGCGTCCCCGCGCGAGGAGGAGCGGCTCGCCGCGGACGATCGCCCGGTGCGCCTCGTAGACGTGCGGCGGCAGGATCAGGTTCGCCTGCCCGTGCTCGTCCTCGAGGAGCATGAAGACCACACCGTTCGCCGTCGAGGGCCGCTGTCGCGCGATCGCCATCCCCGCGATCTGGATGAACGCCCCGTGGGGCGTCTCCGGCAGCTCGGCGCTCGTCGCGACGCCCGCCGGCAGATGCGGGCGCAGCAGCTGCAGTGGATGGACGCCGACCGAGAGCGACGTGTGCTTGTAGTCGGCGAGCATCTGCTCCCACGGCGTCTGTGCGGGCAGGTCGGGGATCTCCGCGGTCGGCTCGAGCGGGAGCGCGAGCTGGCGATTGCCGCCCCTCACCGCCTGGCCGCGGGCCGTGACGCCGAGTCGCCAGAGGAGCTGCCGCCGCGGTCCCCATTCGTCGCACGCCCCGGCGGCGACGAGCGCCTCGAGCGCATCCGCCTGCACCGAGGCGCGGCGTGCGAGGTCGCCGAGGTCGGCGTACGGCTGCTGCGCCTCGACCGCCTTCGCATCCTCCTCGCCGACCGATTGCACGTAGCCGAGCCCGACCCGCACGGCCGCCCTCTTCGATCGAGCACTGCGCCTCGGAGCGGTTGATGTGCGGCGGTCGCACCTCCACCCTGCGTCGCTGCGCGTCGCGCACGAGCGACGACGGCGGGTAGAACCCCATCGGCTGCGCGTTCAGGAGCGCGCACAGAAACTCTGCCGGGTAGTTGCGACGCAGCCACGCCGACTGGTACGCGAGCAGCGCGAACGCCGCAGCGTGCGACTTCGGGAACCCGAAGCCCGCGAAGCCGACGAGCTTGTCGTAGATCGTGTTTGCCGTCTGCTCGTCGATCCCGTTTCCGTGACAGCCGTCGACGAAGCGCGGCCGGAACGCCTCGATCGCCTCCTCGCTGCGCTTGCGGCTCATCGCGCGGCGCAGTCCTTCCGCCTCGCCGATCGAGAAGCCGGCGGCCGCCATCGCAACGTCGAGCACCTGGTCCTGGAAGACGACGACGCCGAGCGTGTCGCGAAGCGGCTCACGCAGCGACTCGTGCTCGACCGGCGGCTCGAAGCTCGGATCGTCGCGCTTCGCCTGCCGGTGCTTGATGTACGGGTGCACCGCCTTCCCCTGGATCGGCCCCGGGCGGACGAGCGCCACCTGCACCGTCAGGTCGTCGAGGTTCTCGGGCCGCGTCTGCAGCAGGCTCTGCATCTGCGCGCGGCTCTCGATCTGGAAGACACCGACGGTGTCGGCCTGCTGGATCTCGGCGAAGACGGCTGGATCCGTCAGCGGGATCCGCGACAGGTCGATCGTCTCGCCGTGCAGCCGCGCGATCCGGTCGACCGCGTCCTCGACGGCGGAGAGCATGCCGAGCCCGAGCAGGTCGATCTTCAGGAAGCCGGCGTCGCTGCAGCTGTCCTTGTCCCACTGGCAGATCTGCCGGCCGGCCATCGCCGCAGGCTGCACGGGGACGAGGTCGATCAGCGGACGCGTCGAGATGACCATCCCGCCCGGGTGCTGGCTGAGGTGGCGCGGCAGCCCGGCGATCTCGTGCGTCAGCTCGCGGAAGGCGTCCCAGCGCGGCCCCGTGTGCGCGCCCGGCACGCCGTCGAGCTCTTCGCCGACCCGGGCTGCGTCCCAGCCGTCGGTGACGCGTGCGAGCCGCTCGAGCTCCGCGAAAGGGAGCCCGAGCGCCTTCCCGACATCGCGGATCGCTCCGCGGGAGCGATACGTGGAGAAGCTCGCGACGAGCGCCGCATGCTCCCGGCCGTAGCGCTCGGTGACGCGGACGATCAGCTTCTCGCGGATCTCGCGCGGGAAGTCGAGGTCGATGTCGGGGACGGAGACCATCTCGTCGTTGATGAACCGCCCGAGCGAGAGGCCGGCTTCGACGGGATCGACGTGCGAGAGGCCCGTGAGGTAGCAGACGATCGAGCCGACGCTCGAACCGCGGCCGCGGCCCGGCGGCAGCGCATGGCGCGGGCTGCCCGGCCCGCGCACCTCGAGCGCGCACTCGCGCGCGAGCTCGAGCACCTCCCAGTGGAGCAGGAAGAACCCGGCGAGGCCGAGCCGCGCGATCAGCGCCAGCTCGTCGTGGAGCCGTTCGCGCGCGCGTCGCTTGAGCCCGTTGGCGTTCGCGTAGCGCTCGACGAACCTCGCCTCGCAGATCAGCTCGAGCTGGCGGTCCGCGGGGATCCTCGGTCGGAGAAGTCGGGGTAGCGATAGCCGAGCTCGTGCGTCAGGTCGAACTCGCAGCGCTCGGCGACCTCCCGCGTGCGCAGCGCAGCATCGCGTGGCAGCCGCTCGAGCATCTCCTCGGGGCTCGCGAGCACCGACTCGTGATTGCCGCGCCGCTCGCGCTCGCAGCCGTCGAGCGACGTGCGGCAGCGAATCGCGACGAGCACGTCCTGCAGCCGCGCACGGCGCGCGTGATGGACATGGACGTCGCCGGTAGCGACCGTCGGTGCCCGCAACCGCTCGGCAAGCTCCTCGAGCCGCGCGTTGCGCTGCGCGTCGCCCCGCTCGTACGGGCGTTGCAGCTCCACGTAGAACGAACCGCGGAATGCCTGCGCGAGCTGCGCGGCCCCGGGGGCGTCGAGGACGCCGAGCCCGTGCCGCGCGCACCCGGAGAGCGCAACGAGCCCTTCCGCATGCTCGACAAGCGTCTCGATGGTCGTCTCCGCCGGCAGCAGGTCGCGCTCGCGGCCCGGCAGGCGCGTGCCAGCGTGCGCGTCCGTGAGGATGCGGCAGAGGTTCGAGTAGCCCTGCTGGGTCTCGCACAGCAACGTCACGTGCCTGCCGCCCGCCAAGGTCACCTCGGCGCCCGTGATCGGCCGCACGCCGAAGTGCTTCGCCGCGTATGCGAACTCGAGCGAGCCGTAGACGCCGTCGTGGTCGGTGAGCGCGAGCGCGTCGTAGCCGAGCTCGGCCGCGCGCGCCGCGAGCTCCTCCGGCAGCGAGGCCCCGTCGAGAAAGGAGTACGCCGAGTGCGCGTGCAGCTCGACATAGGGCGCGGGACCGGAACGCGGCGGCGGCCCGGCAGGAAGCGGCGGCAGCGGCGCGCGATCGTCCCCCACGCCGCCGCGCGCCGGAAAGGCGTCGCGGGAGGCGAAGCTCACCGGCCGAACCGGACATGACCGTGGGTCTGACCCCTACAACCGGCCCAAAGGGCGGTGTGGCGGGAGGGGCCGCGGAGAAAAATGGCTCGTTCAGGCGGCGACCCCACCACGTTCGGCCATGTCCGGCGTCTGACCCCTGAGGTGGCTCGCGTGGACATGTTCTTCGTCACGGAAGCGTGACGCTCACGCGCGCTGGGTGAACCATGAGCCGCCCTCGCCGTCGTGGTAGACGACGGCGTTCTCCCCGCTCTCCAGCACGACGTCGAAGTAGCGGCGGGCGACCGGTTCGTCCGTCCACCAGCGGTCGACGACCCGCCACTCCTCGCGGACGACGGCGACCTCCTGCCGGTTGACGCGACACGGCAGCCCGCCCGCGTGCGCCTCGACGAGCGCCGGCCGAGGCGGATTCAGTCGTCGCGCGGAACGAGCAGCGCGCGCGCTTCCGGAATGCGAGACCACGGAGCAACCTCCACCACTGTCGAGACCCCGCCTGCGCCGACGGCCGCCCGTACCTGACGCAGGCCTTCCCGAAGCCGTCCCTGGAGCACCTCTCCCTCCGCCGCGACGAGCTCCAGCTGCTCGCCGGTGTGCTCGGCGAGCTGCGAGAACTCGAGCCGCAGCTTCAACGCCGGCGCGGGCAGCTCGGCGAGCTTCGCCGAAAGCGCCGCACGCAGCCGGGCCGGGTCGGCCGTCGGCTCGCGCAGGGTGACCGTCCGGCGCCACGAGGCGCCGCCGACGAGCCGCGCCCACACCGCGACTTTTCTCGGCGGCCGCCCCGCGCGTTCCGGTCGGGCGAGCAGGCGGTCGAGCAGCACTGCGAGCCCTCGGCGAAGCGTCAGCTCGTTGCCGACCGCCTCCGGGAACTCGAGCGTCTCGTGCAGGGCAACCGCCGGCCGTCTCGGCATCACCCTTCCATCCTTCTCGCCCCTCGCCAGGCCCCAGGCGCGCCGTCCGTCCGGCCCCAACCGTTCGGAGACGGCGCTGCCCGGCAGCCCGGCAAGCTGTCCGATCGTGCGAACCCCGAGCTCTTCCAGCTCCGCGTAACGCGCCCGCTCGAGCGGCAGGAGCGTCAGCGGCAGTGGCGCGAGGAACGAGCGCGACCGGTCGTCACAGACGATCAGCGCCTGCCCCGGCCGGGCGACGTTCGCCGCTGCGAGCGCGGCGAAGCGCCGCTCTGCCGCGCCCGCCCGCGCGTCCCAGGCCGACCCGACCGCCCGGAGCGCCCGCTTCAGCGCCGGCTCGAGGCCGCCGTAGAGCCGCTCGACGCCCCTCGACTCGAAGAAGACCGTGCCGGGCTCGGCCGACTCGACCGCGAACCCGGCGTCCTCCAGCCGGCGCAGGATCTCCTCCCAGGCCTGCTCCGCCGTCGCCGGGTCCTGCTCGACGAGCTCGAGCTCCGGGCAGGTCGCGAGCGCCTCGCCGAGGCGCATCCCCGGCCGCACGCCCTTCGCCTCCGCAGCACCGGTGACCGAGCCGATCAGCGGCTCCGTCCCGGGCAGCGGCGCGAGGGCGGCCGGCTTCGCCTGCAAGCCCGGCCGCAGGCGCAGAGCAGCCCGGAGATCGAACGCTGGAATGACGAGAGAAGCGATCACAGGGAACGTATGTTCTACACGAACATACGTTCCCCTGTCAAGTTCGAGGCTCCCTGTGAGAGCGCGAAAAACCTGGCCAATCGGCCATTACCCCTGCCTTCCCGGGGGCGTCAGGGTGCGCGGGACAGACAAACCGGAGGAAGGGGTCACTGTGAGAAGGGGACTGGGAGGCCGGCCGCTACTCGGGACGCCGCCCAACTCCTAGCGCCGCTCGAGCACGACCACCGGGATCGTCCGGTCGGTGCGCTTCACGTACTCGTCGTAGTCGGGCCACTGCTTCGCCGCGAGCTTCCAGAGCCGCTCGCGCTCCTCACCCTCGGCGGTTCGCGCCCGTGCCGGGAAGACCTCGTCCCGCACCTGGAGCTCCACCTCCGGGTCCTTGGCCAGGTTGCGATACCAGCCGGGATCCTCGGGGGCGCCGCCCTTCGAGGCGACGATCACGTAGCGGTCACCGTCCGCCTCGTAGATCAACGGCGCGGTCCGCGGCTCGCCACTCTGACGACCCTTGGTGGTCAGGAGCAGGATCTTCGCGCCCCGCCGCCACTCGTGCCCCACCTTGCCGCCCGTCTCGCGATACACCCGGACGTGCTCGTCACCGAACAGGTTCTCCGCTTCGCTCACTCGAATGCTCCTTCCACGAGTAACAGAATCGACGGTTCCAGAGAACGCGTCTCGTGCCATTCGCCTTCCCCCCACTCGACGGCCTCCCCGGCGCCGAGCTGCAAACGCTCATCGGTCGTCGCGACCTCCACCCTCCCCTCGAGCACGATGAGCAGCTGCTTCGACGCTGCCTCGTGCCCGCCGATCACGCCGTCGAGCTCGGCCTTCGACACCTGCACGTCGCCGCGCGCGAGCCGCGTGTGCAGGAAGCCATGCGAGCCGAAGTGCTCGATCGCCCGTGCCTCGGGGGGCTCCCACACTCTCATGCGACGATCTCCGCCGCGCTCCCGACCATCCGCGCGAACCGGGGCACGGTGTCGAGCAGGTCGACCTGCGCGCAGAACTCGATGTCGGCCTCGAGTCCCGGCAGGCCGTACGTGCGAGCGTTCAGCCCTTCGAGCGGGGTCGGCCACGCGCGTGCGACGACCTCTGCGGCGATCGCCGCATCGGAGCGCTCGCCGTCGAGCTCGGCGACGATCCGCCCGGCGCAGTACGCGTCGTCCAGCGCGAATGCCCCCTTGAAGCCCGAGCAGATGACGGCGACGTCTCCGCCGGCCCCCCGCGCTGCCCGAACGAGCGACGAGAGGTTGAGGAGCGATCCGAGCAGCACCACCTCGCAGCGGGCCACCGCCGTCAGGATCGTCCGCGTGCCGTTCGTCGTCGTGAGGATCAGCGTCTTCGCCCTCGGTGCGGCGGCGAACTCACGCGGCGATGCACCGACGTCGAAGCCCTCGACCACGACCGCGTTTCGCTCGCCGCCGACCACGGCGCCGTCACCGAGCTCGGCGCGAAGCGCGCGCGCCTCCTCGATCTCGGCGCAGCACAGCACCCGCTCGTAGCCGGATGCCAGCGCCTGCGCGATCGAGGAGGTGGCGCGAATCACGTCGACGACGATGCCGATTCGCGCTGCGGCCTCCTCCTCTGGCGTGAACGCGACGTGAACCTGCACCCCGATACGCTAACCGCATGGACGCACCCCGTTACTGCTACCGCCACCCCGACCGCGAGACGGGTCTCTCGTGCTCGGAGTGCGGTCGCCCGATCTGTTACGAGTGCATGACGCCGGCACCGGTCGGACTGCGCTGCCCGGAGCACTCCGGCAAGCCGCAGGGGATCCAGAAGGTGACCCAGGGCGCCCAGCGCAGCGTCACCGGCGTGGGGAGCCACCGCGGGAACGTCGTCACGCTGACGCTGATCGCCATCAACGTCGCGGTCGTCTTCGCCGAGTTCGCGAGCAGCAGGAGCGCGTCGTTCACGAACAACAGCATCTTCACCCACGGCTCCCTCTTCGCTTCGCTCTCCTACAACCAGTTCAGCGCCCCCGTCGGGGTCGCGCACGGCGAATATTGGCGGCTCGTCACCGCGATGTTCCTGCACGTGAGCTTCCTGCACATCGCCTTCAACATGTACGCGCTCTACTGGGCCGGATCGATCCTCGAGCAGCTGATCGGCCGGTGGCGCTTCCTGCTGCTCTACATGGCGTCGGGGATCGCCGGGTCGGCGGGCGCGCTGCTCTGGAGCCCGAACGTCCCGAGCGCCGGCGCCTCGGGCGCGATCTTCGGCGTGCTCGGCGCGCTGTTCGTGCTCGAGCGGCGCGGGAACATCTCGACCGGCGGCCAGATCGCCGCGCTGATCGTGATCAACCTGGTGATCACGTTCGCACTGTCGACCTACATCTCCGTCGGCGCGCATGTCGGCGGCTTGTTCGCCGGGATCATCCTGATGGTCCTCCTCACGAACTTCCGGCGCTCGTGGGTCTACAGCGTTCTCTCGGCGGTTGGCGTGATCGTGATCGCGTTCGTGATCGCGTACGCGAAGGCCCGCAACTACAGCTGACGTTCAGCCGCCGGCGGCGACGTACGAGCCTGCGCCGGCCTCCTTCAGCGCCGCCTGTGCAGCGGCGAGGCGTGCCAGCGGCACGCGGAACGGCGAGCAGCTGACGTAGTCGAGCCCCAGCTCGTGGCAGAACGCGACCGAGGTCGGATCGCCGCCGTGCTCGCCGCAGATGCCGAGCTTCAGCTCCGGTTTCGTCCTCCGGCCGCGCTCCACGGCGATCCGCATCAGGTCGCCGACGCCGTCGATGTCGATCACCTCGAACGGATTGCGCTCGAGCACGCCGTCCTCGAGGTAGCGCGTCAGGAACTTGCCTTCCGCGTCGTCGCGTGAGAACGCGAGGGTCGTCTGCGTCAGGTCGTTGGTGCCGAACGAGAAGAAGTCGGAGAACTCGGCGATCTCGTCGGCGCGCAGCGCTGCCCGTGGGACCTCGATCATCGTCCCGACGAGATACTCGCGCTCGGGTGCCTCCTCTGCCCACACGTGCTCGGTCAGCGCACGCAGCCGACGCAGCTCCTCGGCGAACGCGACGAGCGGATGCATCACCTCGACGAGCGGCGCGTCGCCGGTGCGCTGTTGCACGACGCGGGCCGCACGCGCGATCGCGCGGATCTGCATCTCGTAGATCTCCGGGAACATCAGGCCCAGGCGGCAGCCGCGTGTGCCCAGCATCGGGTTCGACTCGTGAAGCGCGCGGATCCGTGCGCGCAGCTTGTCGGTCGACGCGTCCTGCTCGTCGGGCAGGAACTCGTGCAGGGGCGGATCGAGCAGGCGAATCGTCACGGGCAGTCCCGCCATCGCCTCGAAGATCCCCTCGAAGTCGGCCTGCTGGAACGGCAGGAGCCGATCGAGCGCCGACCGCCGTCCCGCTTCGGTGTCGGCCAGGATCATCTCCTGCATCACCGGCAGGCGTTCCTCGCCGAAGAACATGTGCTCGGTGCGGCAGAGACCGATCCCCTCCGCGCCGAACTCGCGTGCCCGAACGGCGTCCTCGGGGTTGTCGGCGTTGGCGCGCACCTTCAGCCGCCGCTGCGCGTCGGCCCAGGAGAGGATCGTCTCGAAATCGTCGTTGATCTGCGGCGGCACCAGCGGTACCTCGCCGATGAACACGCGGCCGGTGCCGCCGTCGATCGTGATCACGTCGCCTTCGCGCAGCACCTGGCCCGCGATCGTCGCCGTGCCGTCGCCGAGCGTCAGCTCCTCGCAGCTCGCAACGCACGGCTTGCCCATCCCGCGCGCGACGACAGCGGCGTGCGACGTCATGCCGCCATGCACGGTGAGGATCCCCTGCGCGGCGATCATCCCGTGGATGTCGTCCGGGGTCGTCTCCCAGCTGACGAGGATCACCGGGCCGGTCTTCGCGCGCTCGACGGCCGTGTCGGCGTCGAAGACGATCCCACCGCTCGCCGCGCCGGGTGAGGCATTGAGCCCTTTCGTCGCGACGTCGAGAGCCGCCTTCGGGTCGATCATCGGGTGGAGCAGCTGATCGAGCTGGGTCGGGTCGATGCGGCCGACCGCCTCCTCGGGTGTGATCAGGCCCTCGCCGACCATCGCCACCGCGGCCTTCAGCGCCGCGGCGGCGGTGCGTTTCGCCGCACGCGTCTGCAGGAGATACAGCTGCTCGTCCTCGACGGTGAACTCGATGTCCTGCATGTCACGGTAGTGCGCCTCCAGCCGCTGCATCGTGTCGACGAACTGGTCGAACGCCTTGGGCAGCGATTGGCGCATCGCCTCGATCGGCTGCGGGGTGCGAATGCCGGCGACGACGTCCTCGCCCTGGGCATTCGCGAGGAACTCGCCGTAGAGGCCCGACTCGCCCGTCGACGGATCGCGCGTGAACGCGACCCCCGTCCCCGACCGGTCCCCCTTGTTCCCGAACACCATCTGCACGACGTTGACCGCCGTGCCGAGGTCGTCCGGAATGTCGTGCGCCCGGCGATAGACCTGCGCCCTCGGGTTGTCCCATGAGCGGAAGACGGCGCGCACGGCCCTGAGCAGCTGATCGCGCGCGCCGGAGGGGAAGTCGGAGCCGGTCTCCTCGAGATAGATCTCCTGGAAGGTCGCGACGAGCCCGCGCAGGTCGTCCGCGGTGAGATCGGTGTCCAGCTGCACCGACCGTTCCTGCTTCAGCCGTCCGAGGGCGCTCTCGAAGCGATGGCCGTCGATGCCCTCCACCACCTCGCCGAACATCTGGATCAGCCGCCGATACGAGTCGAACGCGAACCGGGCGTTCTCCGTGCGCGCCCCGAGCCCCTCGGCCGCCTGGTCGTTGAGACCGAGATTGAGGATCGTGTCCATCATCCCCGGCATCGAGACGGCCGCGCCCGACCGGACGGAGACGAGCAGCGGGTCGTCGTCCGAGCCGAATCGCTTGCCGGTGCGCTCCTCGAGCCGGCGGACGTGCTCGTCCACCTCCTCCGGCAGCCCGTCCGGCAGCTCACCGCCGAGCTTCATCGCGGCGCGGCAGGCATCCGTCGTGATCGTGAACCCCGCCGGCACCGGCACGCCCATCTGGGTCATCTCCGCGAGGCCGATCCCCTTGCCCCCGAGCAGCTCCCGACCGCCGGTCGTGGGCTCGTCGAAGTCGTAGACGTAACGGTTCTGCATCGTGGACGCGGAATCTAGATCAACCATCTAGCCCGCGCGGCGCCGGCGCGAGCGGAACTCGGCCACCCAGGCGAGGACGCGCAGCGAGAACCAGAAGGGCGCGAACACCACGTAGAAGAGGACGAGCGCCGCGGCCAGCGACGTGTACCAGACGCCCCAGCGCCAGGGCGGTACCGGGGGTTTGGGTTTCATTTGGCCGCGGCGATCGCCTGTGCCTCGGCCCGGCGGCTCTCGACGAGCCTGATGATCCGGTGCGAGATCTCCTCGATCGACAGCTCGCTCACCTCGAGCACCGGGCAGCCGAGCCGGCGGTGCACCTGCCCCGCGTACTCGAGCTCGTCGTAGATCTCGACGAGGCTCGCGTACTTGCGGTCGCCGCGCATCCACCGAATGCGCTCGCCGCGGATCTCCGAGAGGCGCTGCGCATCGATCGTGAGGCCGACGACCTTCGACTGGTCGATCTCGAAGAGCTCGGGCGGCGGGTCGATGCCTTTCACGAGCGGCACGTTCGCGGTCTTGTAGCCGAGGTAACCGAGGTAGATCGAGAGCGGCGTCTTCGAGGTGCGCGAGACACCGACGAGGACGATGTCGGCCTCTTCGAGGCCCGACCCGACGCCGTCGTCGAACTTGACGGCGAACTCGATCGCCGACATCCGGCGGAAGTACGCGTCGTTCAACGGCGGCCGCGCTCCCGGCTTCATCTTCGCGGACTGGCCGGAGACCTTCGCGACCGCGGCGATCGGGTGGCCGAGCAGGTCGCAGTAGTGAAGCTTCGCGCGGCGGCAGAGCGTTCGCATCGCGTCGCGCAGCGCCGGCTCGACGAGCGTGTAGACCACGACCGCCGGCCTCCCCTTCATGCGGTCGACTGCCAGTTGGAGGTCGGACACCGTCTCCACCGACGGATGCCTGATCTCGAGAAACTCCTGATCGGGGAACTGCGCCTCGAGCGCCTGCACGATCCGTGCGGCGGTCTGGCCGGTCGAATCGGAGATCACGTGCAGCTCGACGGGAGTCACGGGCGCAGCGTACTTCTCGCAGGCTTAACACCGCCCTCATGCACTCGGCGGCGTTGCCCGTCACTGTGTGCGCTCAGTGAAACGGTTTCTCGTGGTCTCCCTGCTCGCGCTCGCCCTTCCCGCCTCCGCGTTCGCATGGGGTGGCGCGTACCCGACGGGAGACGGCCTCGGGACGTCCGTCCAGATCAACGTCTCGGATGCAATCGCGGTCGACGACACCCTGCCGCAGGGCTGGGCGACCTACCTCGGCACGCTCGTCCACGGGCCGGAGCTCGCCAAGCTGACCCTCGACCTCGCGCCGCTCGCCGAGGTGCAGAAGATCTGCGGCTCCGCGGCGCTCGCCTGCTACGACCCGGGCTCCGAGACGATCGAAGCCTCCCCCGACAACCAGCTCGACGAGCCCTCCGCGCAGGAGATCGTCACGCACGAGTACGGCCACCACGTGGCGCAGAACCGGCTCGACAACCCGTGGACGGCCGAGGACTACGGCACGAAGCGCTGGGCGTCGTACGAGAACATCTGCGCGCGCGCCGCCGACGGTGAGCTCACGCCGGGAAACGAAGGAGTCGCGTATACGGAGAACCCGGGCGAGGCGTTCGCCGAGAGCTACCGCGTCCTCAACCTCACCCACCAGGGCGCGACCGCGATCGACTGGGAGATCGTCGACCGGAAGCTGTATCCCGACGCGACGGCGCTGTCGCTCCTCGAGCAGGACGTGATCGACCCGTGGAGCGGCCCCACGCTGCGGCACGTGACGGGCACGTTCGGGTACGGCACGACCCGGAAGATCGGCCTGGTCACGACGCTCGACGGCTCGCTGGTCGCGCGGCTCCACGCCCCGGCGAAGTCGAAGTTCCGGCTGTCGCTCTGGAACGGCTCGAGGCTGGTCCAGCGGAGCGCGACAACCGTGCGCTACGAGATCTGCGGGCAGCGCGCCCTGACGCTGAAGGTGGAGCGGGTCTCGGGCCATGGCACCTTCACCGTGGACATCTCCAAGCCGTAGGACGGTTCCATCTCGTAGATTGACGCGCGTGGGCATCGCGCACTGGGACGACGTCGAGCAGCACCACGCCGCCAAGGGCGAGATGGACGCCACCTGGCAGCGGCTCGGTGCCGCGGCCGGGACGAAGGGCGTCGGCGTGAACCGGGTGCGCGTCGCACCGGGAAAGTTGCCGACGCCGCCGCACTCGCACGGGGCCTCGGAGGAGATCTACTACGTGCTCGGCGGGTCGGGTCTCGCCTGGCAGGACGAGCAGGTGCACGACGTTCGTCCCGGCGATTGCGTCATCCATCGCGCGAACGAGCTGGAGCACACGTTCGTTGCAGGCCCCGACGGTCTCGACTTCCTCGTCTTCGCCACCAACCACCCGACGGAGTTCGGCTGGCTGCCGCGTTCCGGCGCGGTGCGGCTCGGCTGGCCGTGGGCCGAGGGGCGCACCGATGATCCGTGGGAGATCGAGGCGCAACAGCCGCCGCTCGCCTACGGCGATCCGGCGCCACGCCCGCCGAACATCCTCAACATCGACGAGGTCGAGCACGAGAGCTGGGGGACGACCTCGACGACGACCGCGCCGCTCGCCACGGAGGAGCGCTCCGAGCAGGCGGGATTCCACTGGGAGCGGCTCGCTCCGGGCGCGCGCGGGTCGGTCCCCCATTGCCACTCCGAGGAGGAGGAGGTCTTCGTCATCCTCGAGGGCGACGGCGCGCTCCACCTGTGGCCGTCGCCGCGCGCTGCGCAAGACGGCGTCCCGCACGAGGAGATCCCCATCCGTCCCGGCCACGTGATCGCCCGGCCGCCCGGGACGAGGGTCAGCCACTCGTTCCGCGCGGGCCCGAACGGCATCACGATGCTCATCTACGGGACCCGCCGGCCGAACGACATGTGCTGGTACCCGCGCTCGAGCAAGATCTCCTGGCGCGGTCTCGGCGTGATCGGGCGCATCGAGGCGCTCGAGTACGGCGACGGCGAGCCCGACGACTAGCTACTTTCAGGGCATGGCAGCTTCCGAACAGCTCGAGCAATTCGAGGGCGCAGCGACGATCGAGAAGGTCGCCTCGCTGTGCCGCCGCCGCGGGTTCGTCTTCCCCACGTCGGACATCTACGGCGGGCTCGGCTCGTCGTTCGACTTCGGCCACTACGGCGTCCTGCTCTCCCAGAACATCAAGGGCGAATGGCAGCGCTCGATGATCCAGGAGCGCGACGACATGGTCGCGATCGACTCAGCGGTGATCCTCAACCCGCAGGTCTGGGTCGCCTCCGGCCACGTCGGCGGGTTCTCCGACCCGATGATCGACTGCCGCACGTGCAAGCTTCGCTTTCGCGCCGACCACATCGGTGAGAGCGCGTGCGGGAAGAAGCCGTCGAAACATCCGGGCGAGTTCTCCGAGTGCGACCTGACGGAGCCGCGGGACTTCAACCTGATGTTCGAGACGCACGTCGGCGCGGTGCGCGAGGACGCGAGCATCGCCTATCTCCGGCCGGAGACGGCGCAAGGCATCTTCGTCAACTTCAAGAACGTGACGTCGTCCCTGCGCGTCAAGCCGCCCTTCGGCATCGCGCAGATCGGGAAGAGCTTTCGCAACGAGATCACCCCGGGGAACTTCCTCTTCCGGGTGCGCGAGTTCGAGCAGATGGAGATGGAGTTCTTCGTCCCGCCTGCCGACGCCGACGAGTGGCACCGCTACTGGATCGACGAGCGCGTGAACTGGCACCTCAGGCTCGGCGTCAGGCCGTCGCATCTGCGCGTGCGCGCGCACGAGGCCGACGAGCTCTCGCACTACTCGAGCGCGACGAGCGACATCGAGTACCTCTTCCCGATCGGCTGGCAGGAGCTCGAAGGCGTCGCGAACCGCGGTGACTACGACCTGCGCCAGCACAGCGAGGCCTCCGGAACGAAGCTCGAGTGGATCGGGCACGAGGAGCGCTACGTGCCGTATGTGATCGAGCCCGCGATCGGCGTCGGCCGTGCGTTCCTGACCTTCCTCTGCGACGCCTACGACGAGGAGATCGTGGCGGAGCGCCCCCGCACGCTCCTCCGCCTGCACCCGCGCCTCGCACCGGTCAAGGCGGCCGTGCTGCCGCTGATCGGCAGGGACACGGCGATGGTCGAGCAGGCGAGAGGGCTCTACAAGGACCTGCGCACGTCGATGTCGGCCGAGTACGACGACGCCGCGGCGATCGGCAAGCGCTACCGCCGCCAGGACGAGATCGGCACGCCCTGGGCGCTCACGATCGACGAGCAGACGCTCGCCGACGGCACGATCACGCTCCGGGACCGCGACACGCTCCAGCAGGAGCGGATCCCGCTCGACGGGGCGAAGCAGCTGCTGCTCGACCGGCTCGAGCAGCCGTGGGCACCGCGCGCGTAGCTCGATGGCCTGGCACGAGCACACCTTCACCTCGGACGCCCTGCGCGGAAACCCGCTCGGGGACCCGCACGAGCGGCCGCTCTACGTCTGGTCGCCGGAGGGAGCCGAGGAGCGTCTCCCGTCGGTCTACGTGATTCAGGGGATGACGGGCATGGCGGCCGCCTGGTTCAACCGAGCGCCCTGGACACCATCGTTCCCGGACCGCATCGCGGAGCTCGACCCGCAGGCGGTCGTCGTGCTCGTCGACGCGTTCACGGCGGTCGGCGGCTCCCAGTTCGTCGACTCGCCCGGAACGGGCAAGTACCACACGTATCTCTGCGACGAGCTCGTGCCGTTCGTGGACGCGAACTACCCGACGTTGCCCGACGCGGCACACCGCGGGATTCAGGGCAAGTCGTCGGGCGGCTACGGCGCGATGATCACGCCGCTCCTGCGCCCCGACCTCTTCGGCGGGCTCGCGACGCACGCAGGCGACGCGCTCTTCGAGGTCTGCTATGGCCGCGACTTCGCTCCGTCCGCGCGTGCCCTCCGCGACGCGTACGGCGGCTCATTCGACGCGTTCTGGGCGGACTTCCGCTCGGGCCGCCCGGTGCTCGCCTCCGAGCACGATGCGCTGCTCGTCAACATCTATGCGATGGCGGCCGCCTACTCGGCGCGTGACGACGGCACGGTCGAGCTGCCGTTCGACATCGAGACGGGCGAACGGATCGACGAGGTGTGGCAGCGGTGGCTGCGCTTCGACCCGGTCGTGCTCGCCCGCGAGCCTCAGCACGCCGAGACGCTCAGGAACCTGCGCGCGGTCTGGATCGACTCCGGCGCGAGCGACGATTACTTCCTCGACCTCGGTGCGACGGCCTTCCACCGCGAAGTGGTCGCCGCAGGCTTGCCCGCCGAGCGGTTGCACTTCGAGCTCTTTCCCGGCACGCACAGCGGTGTGATGTGGCGCTACCCGCTCTCGCTCGCCTGGCTCGTCGACCGCCTCGCGGCTCGCTAGAGAGGCTCAGCCCGGCGGGAGCCGCTCCATCACCTTCGGCCCGGGAGCGTCGAAGCCGAACTTCCGGTAGAGGCGGTGCATGTTCGTCGTGTGGAGCATCCACCTGAGGTGCGCGAGCGGCCCGCGTTCGATCATCTCGCGCATCATCTCCTCCCCCAGCCCACGGCCACGGTGCTCGTCCAGGATGTAGACGTCGGCCAGATACACGAACGACGTCCCGTCGGAGGCGGCGCGGGCGAAGCCGACCTGCCTCCCGTCCTTGTAGAGACCCACGACGCGAGCGGCCTCGCGGACGAGGCGGTCCTGCGTCTCCCGCGGGCGTCCGAGTGCCCAGTAGGCCTCGTCGGAGAGGAAGCGGTGCACCTCGACGAGGTCGATCCGCTCCTTCGAGTCGTCGAGCTCGAAGCCGTCGCCGAGGTCGCGCGTCATTCGTCAGCCCGACACGGTCCGCAGGCGGAAGCCGCCATGCTCTTCGTACGAGGTGGTGACGACCGCGAGCGCGTCGCGCCTGGCCCGGTCGGAGAGGCCCGCGGGGGTCGCGTCGGCGAGCGGCGTCGAGAGCAGCCGTTCGATCCCGGCAAGCCCTTCCGCGGAAAGGCGGAGCGAGTTGGCCGCATGCGCGGCACAGACGGCGCCGCCCGAGCGCGGGGAGAACGCGATCAGCCCGTCGACGGCGCCGCACTCGACGCAGCTCGTCAGGTGCGGGAGGTAGCCGGCGAGCCACAGGAGCTTCAGCTGGAACGAGAGGCCGAGCGCGTCCACCGCCGGCCGCGTCGTGGCGGGAGGGGTCTCGTCGAGCAGGTCGAGGAAGCGTGCCAGCGCACCGAACGCGCGCTCGTTCGCCTCCGGCTCGGCGAAGAGACGGAGCATCGCCTCTGCGCCGATCATCCCGACGTTCAGGCGGTAGCCGTCCTCACGGCTCGCGTGATGGGAGTTGAGGAGCTGGACGCCGGTGATCGTCTGGAGCTCGCCCGAGCCCTCGTGCAACATCAGCTCGACATGCGAAAGAGGCTCGAGCCGCGCGCCGAAGCGCGACTTCGTCTTGCGGATGCCCTTCGCGATCGCGCCGAGGCGGCCGCGGTCCTCCGTGTAGAGGTGCAGGATGCGGTCGGCCTCCGAGAAGCGCATCGAGCGGAGGACGATCGCCTCGGTCTTGTGTGTCCTCCCGGCCATTCTGGCCAGTGTAGAGCCGGCGTCGGGGAATCCAACTCGGCTAATCTGCGTTGTAAACCATATGGCTGAGATCACGATGTACACGACGCAGTGGTGCGGCTACTGCGTTCGCGCGAAAGCGCTGCTCGACGCCCGCGGCGTGCCCTACGAGGAGATCGACCTCGACGACGACGCCGGTTTTCGCGCGAGGCTCCACGAGCTGACCGGCGGCTGGACCGTGCCGCAGATCCTGATCGGCGGCAAGCCGATCGGCGGCTACACCGAGCTCTGGCGACTCGATCGCGAGGGCTTGCTCGACGACTTGCTCGCGGCGTAGCCGCCGTAGACCTGGCAGGCGGGGCAGTACCACGTGCCGCGCCCGGCGACGCGGATCCTGTCGATGACGGTTCCGCACCGCTCGCAGGGGCTGCCGGCGCGGCCGTACACCTTGAAGCGCTCCTGCGCCGTCCCACTCGACCCGTCGGGCAGCTGGTAGTCGCGAAGCGTCGAGCCCTGCCGGCGGATGCCCGCCTGCAGCACGGCGCGCACCGCACCATGCACCGCCTTCACCTCGTCGGGGGTCAGGTCGGCGGCCGGCGTGAGCGGGTGGACGCGGGCTCGCCAGAGGGCCTCGTCGGCATAGATGTTCCCGACGCCCGCCACCGTGCGCTGGTCGAGGAGCGCCGCCTTGATCGGAGCGCGCCGCCCTGCGAGTCGCTTGCCGAGATGCTGCCCTCGATAGTTCCGCGCCAGCGGCTCGGGCCCGACGCGAGCGTCGAGGTAGTCGTCCACTTCGGACGGCTCGAGGAGCAGCCACGTACCGAAGCGCCGGACGTCGCGGTAGGCGACGTCCGATCCGTCGTCTAGCCTGACAACGGCACGGCGGTGAGGATCGTCCGGCAGCGTCCCGGCCGCCGCATGCCTCAGCGACCCCGTCATCCGGAGGTGAATCAGCAGAGCCCTTCCCGACTCGAACCGAACAATCAAATACTTGCCACGGCGATCGACGGCGGTCACGCGCTCGCCTTCGAGCTCCCGGGCGGTCTCGAGGCGGTCGTGCGGCCGGGTCAGGCGGGGGTCGGCGATCTCGACGCGCTCGAAGCGCCGGCCCTCGAGGAGCGGCGCAAGCCGCCGGCGGACCGTCTCGACCTCGGGCAGCTCGGGCATGTCCGCACGGTACCCCGAGGGGGTGGTGGGAGTGGTGTCTGACACCGCGCTGGCGACGACCGCCCGCCCCCGCGATCCCCACGGTGTCTGACACCTCTTCGCCCCGAGACCCGGCTCCGGAGCGAAGGCCGCCGCGCTACGACACGACCTCGAGCAGCACCGGCCGCTCGGCGGGCGCGACGTCGCGCAGCTCGTAGGCGGCGAGCACCTCGCCTGCGGCGAGGTCGGCGGCAGCCTCCGTGCGCGCGTGCACCTCGGCCAGCGGCTCGCCCGCCTCGACGCGGTCTCCCCGCTTCGCGCGGCAGACGATGCCGACCGCATGGTCGACGGCGTCCTCCTTCGTCCGCCGGCCCGCGCCGAGATGCACCGCCGCGTTCCCGATCGCGACCGCGCTGAGCGATGCGACGTAGCCGCCCGCCGGCGCGGGGAGCTCCCGCACGATCGGAGCCTGGGGGAGCGCCGACTCGTCGGCCGTTCCGCCCTGCGCCTCGATCCAGCGGCACCAGGCCGCGTCCGCGCTGCCGTCGCCGACGGCTGCCTCCGCGCGGCGGCGGCCCTCCGCGGCGTCGATGCCGAGGTCGGAGAGCGCCAGCAGCCGCGCCGAGGCGTCGAGCACGAGCTCCGTGAAGTCGGCCGGGCCGTGGCCGCGCACCGTGTCGCGCGCCTCGCGTACCTCCAGTGCGTTGCCGACGGCTGCTCCGAGCGGCTGGTCCATGTCGGTGAGCAGGCACACGACCTCGCGGCCGGCCCTCTGCCCCAGCTCGCTCATGGTCTCGGCCAGGTTGCGAGCCTCCTCGATCGTCTTCATGAAGGCTCCGTCGCCGACCTTCACGTCGAGCACCATCGCCTGCGCGCCGCCGGCGATCTTCTTCGACATGATCGACGCCGCGATCAGCGAGACCTGGTCGACGGTCGCCGTGACGTCCCGCAGGCCGTAGAGGAGCTTGTCGGCAGGGACGAGGTCGCCGGTCTGCCCGATGATCGCGACACCCACGTCCCGGACCTGCGCGATGAACTCGTCGACCGTCAGCTCCGTCCGGTAGCCGGGGATCGACTCGAGCTTGTCGAGCGTGCCCCCGGTATGCCCGAGGCCGCGGCCGCTCATCTTCCCGATCGGCACACCGCACGCCGCGACGATCGGCCCGACCGAGAGCGACGTCTTGTCGCCGACACCTCCGGTCGAGTGCTTGTCGACCACCTTGCGACCCAGCGCGGCACCGAGATCGATCGTGTCGCCGCTGCGGATCATCGCGTCGGTCAACGCAAACGTCTCGGCCGATGTCAGCCCGACGAAGTAGACGGCCATGCAGAACGCCGCCATCTGGTAGTCGGGCACCTCGCCGCGCGCGTAGCCGAGCACGAGGCCGGACAGCTCCTCCGTCGAGAGCTCCTCGCCGTCACGCTTGCGCTGGATGAGCTCGGCCGGGCGGATCACTTCGTCGCGACGAAGATCGAGGAGGCGCAGTGGACGACGAAGGGCAGCCCGACGTCGTCGGGGACCGGCTGCGTCTCGACGCTGAGCGACTCGCGGTAGGCGACGAGCCTCGCACGATCGCGAACGGTCGCGACAGCGTCGGCGTCGAGTCGCTTCACCTGTCGAAAATGAGGCCGCAGGAACTCCTCGCCGTTCTCGCGGCTGAAGAGCTCGAAGAGCCCGCTGGGGTACGCGATCAACTCCCGAAGCTCCCGAAGGTGCAGCACCGAGTTCGTCACGGCGACGAGGCGCCCTCCGGGCTCGAGCACCCGCGCGAGCTCGGCGATCCCGCGATCGATGTCGGGGACGTGGTAGAGCATCCAGGCGGCAACCGCGACGTCGAAGCTCGCGTCGGGAAACGGCAGGGCCTGCACGTCGCCGACCTGTGCAGCGATTCCGCGCTCGCGCGCGAGCTCGACCATGCGAGGAGAGAGGTCGACGAACGAGACGTCGGCCTCGAGCTCGTCGCGCATGCGCTCGGAGAGCTCGCCCGGACCGCCTCCGACCTCGAGGACGTGCTGTGGGTCGGTCGCAACGAGCGCCTCCCAGAGCGCGTCGAGCGCCCGGAGACCCTCCGTCTCCGCGTAGAGGCCCTGGCGCGCCCGGAGGTTGTCCTCGCGCGCGTACTGCGAGGCCACGGCGGCGGGATCGTTCAGCCGTGTCACAGGGCCGCCCACGCAGGTGGCAGCCCGCCGGTCGTGCTCACGCACCCTCGACGATCGGCGCTCCCGGAATGCCCTTCGACGGCGCCCGCCCTCCGAGCCAGGCATTGACGGTCGCGCCGACATCGCCGAACTCGCCGTCCTCGTGGATCTTCCCGGCCGCGTTCTTGCCCTCGACATAGGCGAGAAGCAATGCGTGCTCGCGCGAGTGGTCGGTCGACGGGGTCGTCGGGTCGCACCCGTGGTCAGAGGTGAGGATCAGGAGGTCGTTCGGGCGAAGCGCGTCGAGGATGTCCGGGAGCCGGCGATCGAAGTCCTGCAGACACCGGTGGAAGTTCACGGGGTCGTTCCGGTGACCCCACAGCGAGTCGGTCTCGACGAGGTTCGTGAACACGAAGCCGTCGTCGATCGTGCGGAGCAGCTCCTCGGTCTTCTGGATCCCGTCGACGTTGGACTTCGTCGGCAGCTCCTCGTCGATGTCCCGGTGGGCGAAGATGTCGCCGATCTTCCCGACGCCGTACACCTTGTGCCCGGCATCCCTGACGAGCGACAGGTAGTTCGGCCGCGCAGGCTCGAGTGAGAAGTCGTGCCGGTTCGCGGTCCGCTCGTAGGACCCGGGAACACCGGTGAACGGTCGGGCGATCACCCGGCCGACGGCGTGCTTGCCCGTCAGGATCTCGCGGGCGACGCGACAGGCCTCGTAGAGCTCCTCCAGCGGCACGGTCTCCTCGTGCGCGGCGATCTGGAACACCGAATCCGCGCTGGTGTAGACGATCCACTTGCCCGTGCGCTGGTGCTCCTCCCCCAGCTCCTGGATGATCTCCGTCCCGCTCGCGGGCTTGTTGCCGATCACACCGCGGCCGGTGCGGTTCATGAACGGGTCGATCACGTCGTCGGGGAAGCCGAACGGGTACGTCGGCATCGCCTGCGGCGTGACGACGCCCATCAGCTCCCAATGGCCGGTCGTCGTGTCCTTGCCCTTGGAGCGCTCCCGCAGGCGCCCGGCGACGGCAGGCGCCCCGGGCTGAGGCGCACAGCCCTCCAGCGGCTCGACGTTCCCGAGGCCCAGGGCCTCCAGGGTCGGCAGGTCGAGGCCGCCGACGGCGCGGGCAACGTTCGCCAGGGTATTCGACCCCTCATCGCCGAATTCGGCCGCGTCCGGCAACGCTCCCGCTCCGACGGCGTCCAACACGATGACGCACGCACGGGGCACGCGGCTATCCTACTTCTGTGGCAAACGTGCTCGGACTCATCGGAATGGCGATCTTCATCGTCTGCATGATTGCGTTGTCGGCCGGCGTGACCTGGCTCGTGGTGCGAATCAGCCCGTCGCCGGACCGGAAGAAAAAGGCCGCCGCGTCGGCCGACTCGTCCGCCTAGACCGCAGAGAGCGGCAGCACGTCGCGAAGCGGCGTGTAGTCCAGGCCGTGCGCGTCGGCGACCGCCTCGTACGTCACTTTGCCCCCGATGACGTTCACGCCCTTGGCAAGGGCCGGGTCATCCGAGACGGCGGCGCGCAGCCCGTGCTCCGCGATCGCCTCGACGTACGGGAGCGTCGCGTTCGTCAGTGCCAGCGTCGAGGTGATCGGCACGGCGCCCGGCATGTTCGCGACGCAGTAGTGCGTCACGCCGTCGACGACGTATACCGGATCGGCGTGGGTCGTCGCATGCGACGTCTCGAAGCAGCCGCCCTGGTCGATCGCCACGTCCACGACGACCGCACCTTGCTTCATGCTCTTGATCATCTCGCGCGTCACGAGCTTCGGCGCGACCGCGCCCGGGACGAGCACGGCACCGACGACGACATCGGCCTCCGCGACGGCATCTCCGACCTGGAGGATCGAGCTCATCAGCAGCGTGACGCGGCCGGAGAGCACCTCCTCGAGGTGGCGCATCCGGTCGATCGACCGCTCGAGGATCGTCACCTGGGCACCGAGCCCGAGCGCGATCACGGCCGCGTTGTAGCCGACGACGCCGCCGCCGACGATCACGACCTGGCCCGGCGCCACACCCGGGACGCCGCCGAGCAGGAGCCCGCGGCCTCCGAGCGGCTTCTCGAGGAAGTACGCACCCGCCTGAGAGGCAAGGCGGCCTGCGACCTCCGACATCGGCGCGAGCAGCGGCAGCGTGCCGCGCACCTCGACCGTCTCGTACGCGACGGCAGTGACACCCGAGTCGATCAGAGCGCGGGTCAACGGCTCGTCTGCCGCGATGTGCAGATACGTGAACAGGATCTGCCCGTCGCGCAGGCGCGCGTACTCGGCCGGGATCGGCTCCTTGACCTTCAGCACGAGCTCCGACCGCTCCCAGATCCCGTCGACCGACGAGAGCTCCGCACCGACGCGCGCATAGGCCTCGTCGGCGAAGGCGCTCCCGTCGCCGGCGCCCGACTCGATCGCGACCTCGTGCCCGCGATTGATCAGCTCGAGGGCGCCCGCGGGTGTGAGGGCGACCCGGTACTCGTCGGGCTTGATCTCCTTGGCCACCCCAATCCGCATGCGGGCGGAAGCCTACAGCCGAACGGCGCCTGCCAGGCGCTCCACGACCGCGCGCTGCTCCGAGGTGAACCGCGGCGGTTCCCCGGCCCGGGCGTTGGCAACGGCGCGCTCCGGCCTCGAGGTCGCCGGGATCACCGCGTCCACCCGCTCGTCGGCGAGCGCCCACCGGAGCAACGCCTCCGCCCACGACTCGCAGCCGAGCTCGGCGAGCTCGTCCCGTGACGGCTCGATCCTGCGGCGTCGGGCCTCGTCGGCGCCGCCGAGCGGCCGCATGGCGATGACGCTCAGGCCGAGCTCCGCGGCGAGCGGCAGCAGCTCGCGCTCGGACTCGCGCTCCCACGGGCTGTAGGGCACCTGGAGCACCTCGAAGCGACGGGAGCGCACGGCCTCCGCGAGCTCGCCGAAGGAACCCGCCTGGTAGTGCGTCACCCCGAGGCGGCCGATGCGGCCGGCATCGCGTTCCTGCTCGAGCCATTCGAGGTGCTCCCGCCACGCGAGCAGGTTGTGCACCTGCTCGATCTCCACGTGGCCGCCGTACCACTCGAGCTGCCGTGCGAACTGGGCACGGCCCTCCTCGACGGAGCCGGTCCAGATCTTCGTCGCCACGATCGCCCGGTCCCGGCGTCCCTCGAGCGCAGCGCCGAGCGCGCCCTCCGCTCCGCGATACATCGGCGAGGTGTCGAAGAGGCGCGTCCCGCCCGCGAGCGCCGCATCGACGACCGTGTGCGCGAGTGCCGCGTCGCTCTCGAAGGTGCCCCAGGTGCCGAGCCCGACGACCGGGCCGAGGCGGCGCTCGTCCATCACCGCTCCCGCATCCGGGCTCGTCCTGCGGCCAGGCGACCGGCGGCATACGCCGCGGCGAAGTGCTCACCCTCTTCGTCCGGGCCGCGTCCCATGTGGGAGAGCGGCAGCCCTGCGCATGCGTCCTGCCAGCCCTCGCCGAGATCGGCCGGCGCAATCACCACGTCCCCGAGCGCCAGGTCGAGGACCGCGCGCGTGTGATGCGAGACTCCGCGGTGGCGCTCTCGCTCGTCCGCCGAGGAGACACGCTGAGCAAGGATCGGAACGCCGCCGAGCGCGGACGCGACGTTCGCGGCCTCGGCGAGCGAGACGGCCCCGTGGCCGAAACGCGTTCCGGTGCCGACGAGGCCCGGGCCCACCGAGCACACGACGGCGTCGTGGTGGCCGGCCGCCCACAACTGGGCGGACGCGACCGAGACGCAGCGCACGTCGCCCCCGAAGCAGGGCGCGACGGACGCCGTCGAGACGACGAGCTCGCGCGCCCTCAGGGCCCGGAGCGCATCGGAGAGGCCGAGCGCGAGCGCGCCGCCGGCCACCTGAAGATAGGCGACCCGCAAGCCGGCGAGCCCCGCGCAGACCGGCACGACCTGTGAGTGCACCGTGCAGAGCACGACCGGTCGCCCCTCGAGCGCAGCAGCGAGCTCGCCGTCCTCCTCGGCGTGGCGCACCGCCCATTGCCCTGGCGCGTAGGGCAGCGCCATCACGTGCGCTGCCGCGTCCACCGGCAGCTCGAGGCCTCGGGTCAGGTTCGCATAGAGCAGGTCGAAGCCGCCGGACCCGAGCTCGAGCTCGCGCGCCTGCACGTTCACGAGCACCTCGTCACCCTCGTCCACCGGCCCGGTGAGCGGCGGATAGGCGACGCAGGGAGCTCCGTCGACCTCACAGCGCACGAGGTCGGCGTGCCGCTCGAGCACGCGCGTGACATGCCCGCGTCTAAGCGAGAGCGCCATCGACCAGCGCCAGCGTCACGTCGACCATCGCCTCGAGGTCGGCGACGGCGATGTGCTCGTTCGGCGTGTGGATGTCCGTCATGCCGTTGGCGAGGTTGACGATCTCGAGGCCGCGTTCGTTGAAGACGTTCGCGTCGGCCGCACCACCGGACAGCTCATAGCTGACGGGATGCCCGCACCGCTCGAGCGCGGCAGCGGCCATGACGACCGCACGATCTGAGCGCACGAAGCGATACCCGCGATAGCTCTTGCGCGCCTTCGTCTCGACGTCGCAGTCGGCGACGCCCGCCGCGAACGTGATCGCATCCTGCATCTCCTGCACGAGATCGGCGAGCTTGCGCTCGTCGTGCGAGCGGGCCTCGGCCACGAACGTGCACCACTCCGGAACGATGTTCGTCGCGGTGCCGCCGTTGATCGTGCCGACGTTGGCCGTCGAGTCCTCGTCGACGCGGCCGAGCCTCATGTCCGAGATCGCGCGCGCGGCGGCGGCGATTGCCGAGCGCCCTTCGTCCGGGTGCATTCCCGAATGCGCCGCCCGCCCGTGGAAGGTCACCTCGAGCGACTGCGAGTACGGCGCGCCGAGGATCACGACTCCGATCGGGGCGGCCTGGTCGTAGACGAAGCCGAGGTGCGCTTGCAGGCGCGTGTGGTCGAACGCGTAGGCACCGACGAGGCCGACCTCCTCCTTCGGAGTGAAGAGCAGCTCGATCCCGGCATGCGGTCGTCCTTCACCGAGCAGGCGCCGCACCGCCTCGAGCATCGCCGCGACGGCTGCCTTGTTGTCTGCGCCGAGGATCGTTCCGGCTGCGTTGCGCACGATGCCGTCCTCGACGACCGGCTCGATCGCGGCCGTCGGCGGCACCGTGTCGAGGTGCGCGCACAGCAGAAGCGGCTCACCTGCGGCCTTCGGCTCCAGGCGGCAGAGCACGTTGCCCGTGTTCGAGCCGATCCCGGGACCGGAGTCGTCCTCGTCGGTGGCGAGCCCGCAGTCGCGCAGATAGCGCAGCACGAGGTCGGCGACGCCACGCTCCTCCCCGGGCGGGCTCGGGACCGACGCGAGCTCGGTGAACAGATCGAGGACCTCCGGCGGCACCGGGGGAAGATCCTACGCGGCTGCGGGCAGCAGGACGCGCACGCGAGTGCCGACGCCGGGTGACGTGTGCACGGCCAGCGCGCCACCGTGGCCCCGAATCATCCCCTCGACAGCTGCGAGCCCCAGCCCGCGACCCTGGAACTTCGTCGTGAAGAACGGCTCGAACATCCGGCCACGGACGTCCTCCGACATCCCGCAGCCGTCGTCGCCGACCTCGATGAATGCAAAGAGGCCGGGCGATGCCTCGGCACCCACGGGGTACGAATCGAGGGTCGCTCTCGTGAGATGAACCGCGCCGGTCGAGAGCGACACGGTGCCGTCGCGAGCCTCCAGCGCCTCGACGGCGTTGTCCACGAGGCTCGACGTGATCCGCCGCAGCTGGGCGAGATCGGCACGCACAAGCGGCACGTCGGGAGCCGCGGAGACGCGGAGATTCAGATCGCCGTGCGAAGCGCGAAGAACCTCGCACGCCTCGAGTGCGTGCTCACTCAGATCGACGTCGACCAACTGCCGCCAGGCGTTGCCGGAGAAGGCGAGCATCTTCTCGGTCAGCTCCGCGATGCGGCGCGCACTCGACTCGACCTCCTCGACATGTCGGCGCGCGGCCGATCCCTCGGGCAGAGCTCCAAGCGCCATGGACGTGTGCCCGAGGATCGCGACGAGCTGGTTCGAGAAGTCGTGCGCCACCCCGCCGGCGAGCACGTTCAAGGCCTCGGCACGCCGCTGCTCTGCGAGCTCACGCTCGAGCTCGCGACGTCGCACGTCGTTCGTCCTGTCCTGGACCTGTGAGACGTACCGCACCGGAGTACCGTGCTCGTCGCGAACGAGGCTCACCGACAGGAGCACGGGGACGACCGAACCGTCTTTCCGGATGTAGCGCTTCTCCATCTGATACGCATCGATCTCCCCGGCGAGCAGTTGCTCGGCATAGGCGAGATCCTTCTCGAGGTCATCCGGGTGAGTCAGGTCCTGAAAGGTCTGCTGAAGGAGCTCTGCCTCGGGGAAGCCGACGAGCTCGCAAAGTGTGTCGTTCACCTTCAGCCATCGGCCGTCGAGGCCGACGAGGGACATTCCGATCGCGGCATACCGGAACGCAGACTCGAACTCGTTGTTCAACTCGCCGAGCCTGCGTATCGTCTCGTCGCGCTCGGTGACGTCCTGGTGGATCGACATCACGCCGTAGACGGCCCCGGCGTTCGCGAGCGGCATGACCTGAACGATGAAGTCGCGCTCGCCGTTCAGGCTCTTGTAGGTGAACTCCTGCCGTTCGCCGGTGAGCGCCGCGGCGTACGCCTCCTGCGCCGCGGGCCGATCGTGGAGGACCTCGTCGACCGTCTTGCCGATGATCTCTGCGCGCTGCCAGCCGAGCAGGTCCGAGCTGCCGTCGATGTGGAGGTAGCGGAGATCCGTGTCGAGGACGCAGATCAGGGCCCCGGGTATGTGGCCGAGGAGGACCTGGTGCTCCTCCTCGAGCCGACCTAGCCGCTCCTCGAGCTCCGACACGGTGCGTTCCACACTGGGATGCATCGGCATCGTCGCCTGGTTCCCGTAGCGCCTTCCCGCCGAACCTCGGGTCGCTAGGCGACTTCGACGCCGACGCGCAGCCGGGCGCGCTGCACAGCGGCCGCCACGAACTCGCGGAAGAGCGGAGCAGGGCGCGTCGGGCGCGACTTGAACTCCGGATGGAACTGCGAGGCGACGAACCACGGATGGTCGGGCAACTCGATGATCTCGACGAGCCGGCCCTCCTGGAAGGTTCCGCTCACGACGAGGCCCGCCTCCATGATGGCCTGCCGGTAGGCGTTGTTGACCTCATAGCGGTGGCGATGCCGCTCGGCGATCACCGGCTCGTTCGCATAGACCTCGCGGGTGCGCGTCCCCTCGGCGAGCTCCACGGCCTGGGCGCCGAGGCGCATCGTGCCGCCGAGGTCCTCGACGTCTTTCTGCTCCGGTAGGAGGTCGATCACGGGATAGGGCGTCTCGGGGTCCATCTCGGTGGAGTTCGCGCCGTCGAGGCCGCACACGTGGCGCGCGTACTCGGAGACCGCGACGTGCATCCCGAGGCAGATGCCGAGGTACGGGATCTCGTCCTCGCGGGCGACGCGGCAGGCGAGGATCTTCCCCTCCCACCCGCGTGAGCCGAACCCACCGGGCACGAGCACGCCGTCGACGCCCGCGAGCTCGGCGCGCGCCTCGTCGAACGTCATGTCCTCGGCGTCGACCCAGCGGACGTGGACACGGCAGCCGTTGTAGATGCCGGCGTGCTTGAGCGCCTCGTGCACGGACAGATACGCGTCGTGCAGCTTCACGTACTTTCCGACGAGGGCGATCTCGACGCTTTCGTTGCGCTCGTTGATCCGCTCGGTCAGCTCGAGCCACTCGGTGAGGTCGGCCTGAGGCGCCTCGATCCCGAGCTTGCGGCAGACGAGCTCGTCGAGGCCTTGCTCCTGCAGCTCGAGCGGCACGAGGTAGACGTCCGCGACGTCGGAGTTCGTGATCACCGCGTCGACGTCGACGTCGGCGAAGAGCGCGATCTTCTCGCGAATCTCCCGCGGCAGTGACTCGGTCGAGCGGCAGACGAGGATGTCCGGGTGGATACCGATGCGGCGCAGCTCGTTGACCGAGTGCTGCGTCGGCTTCGTCTTCAGCTCGCCGGCCGTGTCGATGTACGGCACGAGGGTCACGTGCAGGTAGATCACGTTCTCGGGGCCGACCTCACGCCTGAACTGGCGAATCGCCTCGAGGAAGGGTTGCGACTCGATGTCGCCGACGGTGCCGCCGATCTCGGTGATCACGACGTCGGTGTCGGTCGCCTCGGCCACCGAGCGGATGCGGGACTTGATCTCGTTCGTGATGTGCGGGATCACCTGCACGGTGGAGCCGAGGTACTCGCCCTTGCGCTCCTTGCGCAGCACGCGATCCCACACGGCACCTGCGGTGTGGTTCGCCGCGCGCGAGAGGTTCTCGTCGATGAAGCGCTCGTAGTGGCCGATGTCGAGGTCGGTCTCAGCCCCGTCCTCGGTGACGAAGACCTCGCCGTGCTGGAACGGGCTCATCGTCCCGGGGTCGACGTTGATGTACGGGTCGAACTTCTGGCACTGCACCTTCAGCCCGCGTGCCTTCAACAGGCGTCCGAGCGAGGCCGCCGTGATCCCCTTGCCGAGCGACGACACCACGCCGCCGGTCACGAACACGAATTTCGCCATTAGTGCACCATTCCGGAGGTTCCGTGATGATCCTGGCGCGCGAAAAGCAAGCCGGGCAAGGACGCAGGGAGCCCCGATGGCGGTGTGCTATCGGGGAGACTGAGGACGCAGCCCGGCGCAGCTTTGCAGCCGCCAGGGCGCGCGAGACTTCCGGAATGTTGCACTAAACCCGCCCCCATTCGTCGACGCCGCGCAGCACCGGCGTCCGTTCGATCAGTTGACCCAGAGAGGTCCGCTCACCGAGGGCGGTCAAGCCGAGCAGAGCTCCGATCAGGAGCCACCGGCCTCGTCCCGTGATGCGTTCCACGGAATTCAAGCCTAGCACCGCCCCGAGCGCGTTGGCCCCGGTGTCTCCGAGCATTGCCATCTCGCGGAGATCGTAGGGAGCGAGCAGGACGGCGAGCCGAACCGGGGCGCCGAGCGGGATTGCTACCGCGAGGTAGGCCTTCAGCGCACGGCCGGGACGCGTGTCGAGCTGGTTGAGCGCGTTCGCGGAGAGGCCGACGACGGCGGCGGCGGACAGGCTGCGCGTGCGCACGAGCCCGTAGAGCGGGATACCGGCGAGCTTCAGGACGCCGGTCGTGCGACGCGCGCGCAGGTGGGCGCGGAAGCCGCGCTCGGGACCCGACCAGAGGTCGTCGGCGAGCCCGATCGCGGCGACCACGGGCTCGTGCACCGCAGCCAGCCAGCCGACGATCGGGAGCCGCAGCCCGCGGTAGTTGACGCGGAGCGGCCCGACCGCGAGCAGCAGGTCGGCGAGCTGCCGGCCACGGTGAACGAAGCCGCCGAGGTCGCGGCCCGTCGCCCGGTGCTCGAGGTCGAGCGCGATCTCCACCACCGCCAGGCCGGCCCGGGCGGCGTCGATCGTCATGCGGGTCTCCGCCCCAAAACCCGCCGCCAGCGGGAAGACGGCGGCACGCGTGCGCGCGTCGAGCGCCCGCTGTCCCGAGAGCGGCTCGGTCGTCTCGAGCCCTGCCCGCAGACGGATCAGCGCCCGGGCGACACCCTTGGCGAGCCCCACCCCGCCGCCTTCGCGTCGTGCGAAGCGCGCCACTCGCAGCCCTTCGGCAGCGCCTGAGCGGAGCTCCCGGACATCGCCGCGAAGGTCGGCGTCGACCAGCAACAGGCTTCCGGGCGGGGCGGCACGCTCCCCCGCCGACAGCGCCTGGCCCTTGCCGCGACGCGGAAGGCGCAGGACGGTCGCCCCCGCCGCCTCCGCCCGCGCGGCCGTCGCATCACGCGAGCCGTCGTCGGCGACGATCACCTCGGCGTCCGGGAACTGGCCGCGCAGCGTCTCGACCGTGCCCGCGATCCGCTCCTCCTCGTCGCGGGCTGCGATGAGGATCGTCCACGGCTCGTCGCCGCTCATTGCGCGGGCTCGATGGGCGGCAGCGTGTCGTCGGCGGTCGCCTTGAGGCCGAACTGGCCCGCCGGCGCACCGCCGAGGAGCAGGGCGAGCGCGAGCTTGCCCGACGGAGTGTCGATGTCGTCGACCGACGACATCCCCTGGACGGACTGCCAGGACGGCACGAGCGACGGCGAGGCAGCCACCTGCTCTGCACCGACGAGCGGCACGCCGCCCTCGCTCAGGCCGTTCAGGAGCGCCGTGAGGAAGCGAAGGGTCGGGGCATCGGCCGGGGCGGAGCGCTCGACGACCACGACGCCGTTGACCGGGCGCCCGACGGTGCCGCGCTGTTCCTCGACGAGCAGGGGCGAGATCTTGTCCGCGACCGGTGTCACGCCGCCCGTCACCCACTCCTGCCCGAGCTCGTGCGCGATGTTGGGGAGCGTCCTGAATCCGGGCGTGCCCTTGAGCGCGTGGAGCAACGGCTCGAGCGTCACAGGCTCCTTCACGGCGCGATAGAGCGCGACCGTGCCGCCGGCGTCCGCGAGGGCGCGCGAGACGTCGCTCCCGGTGGCCCCGCCGCTCGGGCCGATCACGATCACGGCGATGCGCTTCCCCGCCAGGCGGTTCCGCATCAAGACCGGGTAGGTGTCCTGCACGAACGACGCGGCGGCTGCACCCTGTTGCGAAAGCAGCTGCTTCTCGGCCGTCAGCTGGTCGGCCCGGGCCTGCAGCGAGGCGATCTGGTTCTGGAAGTTGCGCCGCTCCGACTTGTCGACGACGCCCCGTCCGGAGATGCCGACGCCCACGAGGATCCCCACGACGAGCGCGATGAAGACCGCGGACAGGGAGGCGACGTGATAGCGGAGATCCAGCATCAGAGACTCGCCGCAGTCTGGCAGAGGTCGAAGAGCCGCTTCAGCGCGGCGGCGGGCGAGCCCTTGCTGAGCGTGATCGTCGCTTGCGTCCGGTCCTCGGCGGTGGCGCGCAGGCGAATCTCGACATCGAGCTTCGTCGCGAGCACGTGCCACGACCAGCGTTCGTAGGGATCGATCGCCCGGATGAGGAGCAGCGTCTCCTTGCTGCGGGGGCCCGCGAAGACGTTCCGCGTCACCACGATCACCTTCCACCGCGCGCCGGGCGCGAAGCCGCGACGGTCGGGCTCGACGCCCGTGATCCCGGGCCACCAGTCCGTCAGGTGGTACGGCTCGGACAGAAACGCCCAGACGTCGGCGCGCGGCGCGAGCAGCTCGATCGATCCGGTGCTCACAGGATCGAGCGGGAAAAATCCTCGATGAGGCTCCGGAGCGCCGGCGACGCCAGGATCGCGACGACGATCGCGAGCAGGCCCACGAACGCGAGGACGACGAGCGGCCAGAGGCCGAGCCGCGGCGCGACGAGCCGCGAGACGCCCTTCGCGTCGACGAGGATCTCGCCGACCTTCAACCGCGTGACGAACGTCGACGACATGCCGGCCCGGTCGCGCTCCAGGAACTCGATCAGGTTGAAGTGCGTGCCGACGGCGACGATCAGCTCCGCGCCCTTCTCGTAGGCGAGCAGGAACGCGACGTCCTCGCTGATGCCCGGGACCGAGACGGTGTGGTAGCGGAGCCCGAGCCGCTGGAGCCGCGCGGCGCCGGGCGCCTCTCCCCCCACATAGGCGTGCACGACGATCTCGGCGCCGAGCGCGAGCGTTGCGTCGGAGACCGAGTCCATGTCGCCGACGATCAGGTGCGGCTTCCAGCCCGCCTCGACGATCGCATCGGCGCCGCCGTCGATGCCGACGAGCACCGGGCGGAAGTCGCGCACGTAGGTGTTCACCATGCGCAGGTCGCGCTTGTGCCCCGGCCCGCGTGCGACGACGAGGACGTGGCGGTCGCGGAAGCGCGTACGGAGCACCGGCAGCTCCGGCCCTTCGGTGAGCAGCTTGCCCTCCTCGCGGAGGAACGTGAGCGTGTTCTCGGCGAACGCCTCGAGAGCGCCGGTGACGCGGGCGCGTTGATCGTTCAGCGCGCGCTCGAGATCGTGGACGCCGAGCATCCGCCCCTCGGCCAGACAGGTGTCGTTGCGGTAGAGGCTCGCGCCCCGCACGGAGATCAGCTCGCCGTCCGAGAGCTTCTCGAAGAGGTCGGAGCCCGGAGCGTCGATCAGCCGCACGCCGCCGCGCACGAGCTCGAGCGGCCCGGGATTCGGATAACGGCCGGTCTGGCTCTGCGCAACGTTCACGACGACGCGCACGCCCGACTCGACGAGCTCCTCGGCCGAGACGCGGTCGAGATCCGTGTGGTCGATGATCGCGACGTCGTCCGGCCCAACGCGCTTCGTCAGGTTCTTCGTGCGGCGATCGAGCCGGGCGTTCCCGGTGAACTCGACGAAGCTCACGCCCTGAGTCTAGGGCGGACACTCATGCCAACCTGGTTCGCCGCTCTTGCGAACCAGGTTGCTGAGTTTCGATCTGAGACTCATGAACCCGGTTCAAACGGCAAACCAGGTTCCACCAGCGACGCGAGAAAGTCGGCACCGCCGAGCATGCGCTCCGCCTCGTCGCGGCGCTCCGCATCGTCGAGCGCCTCGATCTGCGTGTGCGTGGGGTCGCCGGCCACCTTCTCGACGCGGAAGTGCCGGTCTGCGACCGTCGCGATCTGCGGCAGGTGCGTGATCGTGATCACCTGCGCACGGGCCGCCAGCCGCCGCAGCGTCTCGGCGACGGCATGCGCGGTCGTTCCTCCGATGCCGGCGTCGATCTCGTCGAAGACCATCGTCTCGCCGCCCGCGACGGCGGCGATCGCGAGCGCGACGCGCGACAGCTCGCCGCCGGAGGCGGTCTCGGCGACCGGCCCGAACGGGAGGCCGGCGTTGGGCCGGATCAGGAACCCCACCTCGTCGGCGCCGGAGGCACCGGGCTCGCGCGCGCGCAGCTCGACGCGAAACTCGCCGTCCCCCAGGCCGACGCCGCGCAGCTCCTCCGCGACCGCCTCGGCGAACGGCTTCGCGGCCTGCTCGCGCGCCGCGCGGAGCGCGGCGTGCACGCGTGCCACCTCGAGGCGTGCTGCCTCGAGGGCCTGCTCGGCTGCCTCCACCGGATCGTGGCCGTCCTCGAGCGCGCCCAGCTCCGTCTGGGCCGTCGCGGCCCGCTCCAGCAGGTCGGCGAAGCTCTGTGCGCGGTAGCGGCGGCGCAGGTCGGCGAACCGGTCGAGCTCCGCTTCCACCTCCTCGACCCTGCCCGGCTCGGCCTCGAGCGAGAGCAGGAATCCGCGGAGCTCGGAGGCGGTCTCGCGCAGCTGCAGCTCGGCCTGGCGGAGCACGTCACCGGCCGCCGCGAGCTCGGGAGCGAGCCGCTCGAGCGGCGCGACGGCCTGCGCGGCGCCTGCGACGAGGTCGGTCGCGCCGGCCCCGTCCTCCGGCGTCAGTGCGTCGGCTGCCGCCGCTGCCGCGTCTGCAAGCTCGGTGACGTGCCGCAGCCGCTCGCGCTCGGCCCGGAGATCGTCCTCCCGGCTCGCGTCGAGGCCCCGGGTGTCCTCGATGAGCGCGCGCAGCTCGTCGAGTCGGGCCCGTGCCGCGTCGGCGTCGCGGGTGAGCTCGTCGTAAGCGCGCTCGGCTGCCTGGAGCTCGCGCCAGGCACGCCGGGCCTCACGCACGTCGAGACCTGCGAAGGCATCCAGCAGCGACCGCTGGTACGCCGGGCGCGCGAGCCGCCGCTGCTCGAACTGGCCGCTCATCGCGATCAGCTGCTCCGCCGCAGCCGCCACGTCTTCGCGCGCCGCGGCACGGCCCCACGCATAGGCGCGCGTGCGGCCGTCGGGAAAGATGCGCCGCGCGAGCACGAGCCCGTCCTCGCCCTCGGGCCGCAGCTCGGCAAGCGGGCCGAGCGCGTCGTCGTCGACCGCGTCGAACTCGGCCTCGACGTACGCCTCGTCCCCGGCCGCGCCGAGCAGCCCCGCGTCCCCGCGCGCCCCGAGCAGCAGGCCGATCGCATTTGAGAGGATGGTCTTCCCCGCGCCCGTCTCGCCCGTGATCGCATTCAGCCCCGGATCGAAGTCGAGGCCCGCCTCCCGAATCAGGACGAGGTTCGAGATCGAGAGGCGCAGGAGCATCGCTCAATCGTACGGAGCGCACCTACGGTCACTCGTGCCGAGTTTGTGATCGAGCCAGGGTCTTACGCACCTGTGCCTGCATCGGCGCCGCTTGCGAAAGCGGCGCTGTAGCGGCGGAAGAACGTCACCTCCGGCAGGGTCGCGAGCAGGCTGTGCTGCTCGCCGACTCGAACGACTGCCTGCTCGCCGACGGCCAGGCGGCCGATCGGGTGCCCGTCCACGAGCACCCTCGCATCGAGGCCCGTCGTGTGATTCGCGACCGCGACGTCGGAGCCGCGTGGCACCACCAGCGGCCGGATGTGGAGCGAATGGGGAGCGACGAAGGTGAGCACGATCGCATCGAGTCCCCACACGAGCACGGGCCCGCCGTTCGAGAGGTTGTAGGCGGTCGAGCCCGTCGGTGAGGCGCAGATCAGCGCGTCGCACGGCTGCACGCCGAGCTCCTCACCGCCGATCGCATGCGAGAGCTCGATCATGCGGCCGGGCGTGTCGCCTGCGATGACCACGTCGTTCACCGCGACGCGCTGCACGTCGCCCACCGTGACGTCGACTGTCGAGAGCTCGATCGTCCTGTAGTCGCCGGCGAACGCACGCGTCAGCCCGGTCTCGAGGTCATCCGCCTGGATCGCCGTCAGAAAGCCGACGCGGCCGTAGTTGACGCCGAGCACCGGCACACCGGAGCCGAGGAAGCGCGCGAGCGCCCGCAGCATCGTCCCGTCGCCTCCGAGCACGATCGCGATGTCGGGCATCCGGCCGTCTGCATCGTCCTCGATCAGCTCGACGCCCGCGGCCGAAGCGACCGCGCGCAGGCGCACGAGCGCGTCGGCGACCTCGTCGCGGCCGTGCGTGACCACCGCCGCGGACCTAACCGACGGCATCGCGAACCCACCGTTCGAAGCCGGCGGGGAGCCGGGGCGCGGCTCGGTTGACGAGGTGGAGGACGAACTCATGGTTTCCCTTCGGGCCGGGCAAGCCCGAGTCTACGACCCCGAGTGGCTCTCCCCCGCTCGCAAGCAGCGCCTCCGCGACCTCCCGAACGACGCGCGCCTGCACGACGGGATCGCGAACGACTCCACGCGGCACCTCGGCGCGGCCCGCCTCGAACTGCGGCTTCACGAGCACGAGCGCCTGCCAGCCCGGGCTTGCGAGGCCGAGCGCCGGCGGCAGCGCGAGCCTCACCGAGATGAACGAGACGTCGCACGTAACGAGCTGCGGCGGGAACGGGAGCTCGGTGATCGACCGCGCATTCACACGCTCGAGCACGGTCACCCGCGGGTCACGACGCACACGATCGTGCAACTGGCCGTAGCCGACGTCGAGCGCGATCACGCGCGCCGCGCCGCGCTGCAGCAGCACGTCGCTGAACCCTCCGGTGGAGGCGCCGACGTCGAGACAGTCGAGCCCGGCGACGTCGATCGCGAACGCGTCGAGCGCATTCGCGAGCTTGTGCCCCGCACGGGAGACGTACGGCGGCGTTGCCTCCACCTCGAGCGGCGCGGCTTCGTCGACCTGCTCGCCCGGCTTGGAATGCCCGGGCACGAGCCCGGCCATCACGAGCGCCTGGGCCTGCGTGCGTGACTCGGCGAGGCCTCGCTCGACGAGCAGGACGTCAAGCCGCTTCTTGGACATGGATCACGCGTCGAGGCCTTAGCGGTTCACGCCGTGCGTGCGGCGAGCTCGCCGACGATCTCCTCCAGGACGGCGGTGTCGGCATCGATCTCCGCGAGCCGCGCCTGAGCTCGTTCGGCTGCCTCGTCCGCCAGCCGCCGAGCTTCGTCCTCCCCGACCGTGAGGACGAAGCCGTCACCGTCGAGGACGTCGTCGACGACCTGGAAGAGCAAACCGAGCTCACCGGCGAAGGCCCGCCACGGCGGATGCTCCTCGATCGGCACCTCCGCCGCCCAGAGCGCGCACATCACTGCGGCCGAGAAGAGCGACCCCGTCTTCAGCGCATGCAGCTGCGCCAGCTCGCCGCTGCCGTCGAGGTCGAGCTGCTGCCCGCTGATCATCCCGAGAGTCGCAGCGACGAGCTCACGCGCGACCGCGGGCCGCGGGTAGGTGAGCGCCAGGCGGAACGCCTCTGCGAGGAGCGCGTCGCCGGCGAGGATCGCGGTCGCCTCGCCGTACGCGGCCCAGACCGACGCCGCGCCCCGGCGCTCGCGGTCGTCGTCCAGCGCCGGGAGGTCGTCGTGCACGAGCGAGAACGAGTGCACGAGCTCCACCGCCGCCGCAGCGGGCAGGAGGTTCTCGACCGGCGCACCGACTGCGTCTCCGGTCGCCAGGAGCAGCACGGGCCGCACACGCTTGCCCCCGAGCGCATGGCGCATCGGCTCGGCGAGGCTGCCGAGGTCCGGGGTCAGCGCGAGGCCGTCGAGGTACCCCTCGACGCGTGCGCGGAGCTCGTCAGGCCTCAGGGACATCGGGGCCTGGGGGCGTCGCGGCCTCCGTCTCGGCCGCGCGCTTCGCGCGCTGCAGCTCCGCCTCGACCTCCTTCGCGAGCTCGGCCAGCTCCTGCAGGATCTCGATCGCCTGGTCGGGGTCCTGCGTCTCCTCGAGCCGCGCCCGCGCGGACTCGAGCCTCGCGAGCAGGTTCTCCGCGTTCGACAGCGACTCGTCAGCGGTCACGCCGCCTCCTCCCGTTGGATTCGACCAAGGATGCCGTTCACCAGTCTTGCACCGTCGTCGGAGGCGTACTTCTTCGCGAAGCCGACCGCCTCGCTGATCGCGACCTCGGCGGGCACCTCACGGTGCTGGAGCTCGTGCACCGCAACCCGCAGGGCGCTCCGCTCGACCGCGCCGAGGCGGTCGGCGGTCCAGCCGTCGGAGGCCGCCGTGATCCGCTCGTCGAGCTCCGGAGCCCGTGCGGCGACGGCTTCTGCGACGCCGCGCGCCCACGCGTCGATCTCGCCGGCGTACTGCGAGCCGATCTCCTGGCCCGAGAGGTCCCACTGGTAGAGCAGGAAGAGCGCCTGGCGCCGGGCCTGGCGGCGCGAGACCGTCACGCCGCGACCGCCCGCAGCTGCTCGAGCGTCGAAGTCGAATAGTCGCCGCTCGCGAACGGCGCGCTCGCGAGCACCTCGAGAGCGAGGTCGCGCGTGGTGGCGATGCCCTCGATCACGGTCTCCCGCAGCGCGCGCTCGGCCCGCGCGATCGCGGCGGGCCGGTCGCTGTCCCACACGACGAGCTTGGCGACGAGCGAGTCGTAGAACGGCGAGATCACCGAGCCGGTCTCGAGGTACGTGTCGACGCGCACGCCCGGGCCCTGCGGCAGGTGAAAGCGCGTGATCAGGCCGGGCGACGGGCGGAAGTCGTGCTCCGGGTCCTCCGCGTTCAGGCGGATCTCGATCGCGTGCCCGCGGCGCGGGGCGCGGCCGGTGACCGAGAGCGGCTCGCCGGCGGCGATCCGCAGCTGCTCGCGGACGATGTCGACGCCGGTGCACATCTCCGTCACGGGATGCTCGACCTGAAGTCGCGCGTTCAACTCGATGAAGTAGAAGCTGCCGTCCGGGCCGAGCAGGAACTCGAAGGTTCCGGCGTTGCGGTAGCCGACGACCCGGCAGGCGCGCTCGGCCGCCTCTTCCATCTCCTCCAACCGGTCGGGCGTGAGCGCGGGCGAAGGCGACTCCTCGATCAGCTTCTGATGGCGCCGCTGGATCGAGCACTCGCGCTCGCCGAGCGTGAGAACGTTGCCGTGGCCGTCGCAGAGGACCTGAATCTCCACGTGGCGTGCGGGCACGAGCGCCTTCTCGAGGTACATCGTCGGGTCGCCGAAGGCCGAGTCCGCTTCGTTCGCGGCGAGCCCGAACGCGTCCTCGAGGTCTTCCGCCCGGTGCACGAGTCGCATCCCCTTGCCGCCGCCGCCGGCCGTGGCCTTCAACAGGACTGGAAAGCCGAGCTCCTCCGCGGCCGCACGCACCGCGCCGACGTCCGTCGCGCCGTCGGTGCCGGGCACCGTCGGGACATTCGCCGCCCGCATCGCTCGCTTCGCCGAGATCTTGTCGCCCATCGTCGCCATCACATCCGGCGGCGGGCCGACGAAGACGAGGTCGCTCTCGGCGCACGCCTGCACGAAGGCGGGGTTCTCGGCGAGGAAGCCGTAGCCGGGATGCACCGCCTCGCAGCCGGTGGTCTCGGCCGCGGCGATCACGCTGGGAATGCGCAGGTAGCTCTCGGAGGCCGCGGCGGGCCCGACACAGACCGCGTGATCGGCCATCCGCACATGCAGCGAGGTGCGATCGGCTGTCGAATAGACGGCGACCGCCTCGACACCGAGCTCGTGCAGCGCGCGGATCACGCGAACGGCGATCTCGCCCCTGTTCGCGACCAGAACCCGGCCGAACATCAGTGGTTCGTCCGGTGGCAGCAGTGCTTCATGGGCGAGCGAAAAGCAAGCGATGCAAGGACGCAGGTTGCACTCGTACTGGGAGCGTACGGGTGTAACCGAGGACGCAGCAGCGCGCAGCTTTGCAGCCGCACAGGGAGTGCTGATGGCGCCGGGCGAGCCACTACACGGCGTCGAGCAGACGGCCGTTGATCGGCTCCAGCTCGAAGAGCAGCTGGCCGTACTCGACCGGGTCGGCATTGCCGACGTGGATCTTCCGCACGACGGCCTCCACCTCGGACTTGACCTCGTTCATCAGCTTCATCGCCTCGAGGATGCAGAGCGTCTGCCCGGCGGCGACGGCGTCCCCCTCCTCGACGAACGGAGGCGACCCGGGCGCAGCCGACCGGTAGAACGTCCCGACCATGGGGCTCTCGACCCGCACGAGCCCGTCGCTTCGCGGCAGGACCGGCGGCTCCTCGCCGCCTGGGGGCTCCGCCTGCGCGGCGACCGGCGGCGGATCGGAGGTACGCCGGACGCTTACCCGCATCCCGTCCTCCTCGACGGTGATCTCTCCGACCCCCGTCTCCTGGACGATCCGGACGACCTCGCGGATCTTCTCCGCGCGGGCCTGGTCGACGCCGCGCGCGGCCAGCGACTCCTCGCCGCCCGAGCGCTCGCGAATCGAGCGCAGCAGCGGCTCCGCCTCCTCGCCGAACAGCGCCAGCAGCAACAGCTCCTCCTCGCTCGCGGCCAGGCCCTCGGCGTCGTCGCGCACCTCGTCGAGCACCTGCTCCTCGTCGGGTGCGCTCCCACCGAGCAGCTCGACGGCACGCGTGAGCGCGGGATCGACGGGCGCCGGCGTCCGGCCGAAGCGGCCCGCGACGAGGTCGCGCAGCTCGTCGACCATCGTCGAGTAGCGGTTCGCGGAGAGAACGTTCAGGAGCGCCTGGGACGCGACGATCTGGCCGATCGGCGCCGCGAGCGGAGGCGACCCGACCTCGATCCGCACCCGGTCGACCTCCTCGAGCACGTCGTCCAGCCGGTCGCCTGCGTCCTGTGACTGCAGCTGCGCGTCGAGCGCGCCGACGAGCCCGACGGGCAGTTTCCTCTGCGCCGCGCGGACGGCGATGCGAGGAGGCACCGGGGCGACCGGCTCGTCGCCGATGTGCTCGTCGACGAGATCCGCCGCCTGCCACAGCTTGGCCAGGTCGATCCCGGTCGAGAGCCCGAGACCGGCAAGCGCCTGGGCGGCGGCCTCGGCCGAGACGCGGTGCATCGTCAGCGCGACCGGGTAGCTCGCGGTGGCGATGACGTCGGCGCCGGCGCGTGCAGCCTCGAGCGCCGACGCGAGTGCGTTGCCGCCTGCGCCCTGCGCGTAGAGGCCGACGGGCAGACCGGAGACGTTGCGCAGCTCGGCGACGAGCTCGCTCGCACGGTGGGGCTGGAGGACGGCGGCGGGGTCGTTCAGCAGGATCCGCGCCGCGCCGAGCTCCGGGAGGCGACGTGCCGCGTCGACGAGCGCCTCGAGCCTGCCGGTGCCGTAGAGGAGGCCGGCCTCGAACTCGCTCCCGGAGGCGACGATCGCCTCGGCGGCCTCGCGCAGGTTCTCGACGTCGTTCAGCGGGTCGTGGAGGCGGAAGACGTGGATGCCGCTCTGGGCGGCGCTCGAGATGAAGCGCCGCGCGAAGTCACCGCCCACCGGGCGCGAGCCGACGAGGAAGCGGCCGCGGAGTGCGAGCGCGAGCGGCGTCGTCGTTCGCGCCTTCAGCGCGCGGATCCGCTCCCAGGGGCTCTCGACGCCACGGCGGACCGCGCTGTCGAAGACGCCGCCGCCCGAGACTTCGAGGTAAGCGAAACCGGCCCCATCCAGGAGCTCGGCCAGGCGGAGAAGCTCCGCGGTCGGCATCAGGCCCGCGAGCGGCTCCTGGCTGAGGACGCGGATCGTCGTGTCGACGAGGCGCGGCATGAGGTGGCACCTTACCGCGACGACGGAATCCGGCTCGATTGCCTCGTCGTGTGCGACCTGTGTCCTGGGCGCGTGTTACGAATCAGGCATGTCCACCGAGGGAATCGACCCGCAGGGAGCGCGCAAGACCGCACTCGACGCCTTTCTCGAGCAGAAGGTCGCCGAGGGCTTCGGGATCGAAACGCACACGGAGACCCACGCGATCATCGTCGAGCGGCCCAACCGGCGGTGGGCGCGGTTCCGCAGCGGAGAGGGCGGCCGCTTCGTCGTCGAGGTCGACGAGCACGGCACGGTGACGATGAGCCCGGCCGAGCCGATCCGGAGCTAGCCGGCGGTGGGTCTGGCGAGGTCGACCTCGCCGCAGACGCGCAGGACTTCCTCGGCGGTCGTCACGCCGGCCGCAGCCAGCTCGCGCGCGGTGTGGGTCAGCGACTGCATCCCGTCTGCCACGGCGGCTTCCTCGATGTTGCCGGCGGAGCCGTCCAGCACGTCACGGATCCCGGGTGTCATGGCAAACGCCTCGAAGACTCCGACGCGACCGATGTAGCCGGTGTTCCCACAGTGGGAGCACCCCTCGGGCTGGGTCAGTGCGATCGTCTGGGGCAGGCCGATGCTCGCGAGCTCCTCGGGCTCGACTGGCCTCGTCGACGCGCAGCGCGGGCACGGCTTGCGCACGAGGCGCTGAGACGAGACGCAGCGAACCGCCGAGCCGATGGTCGTCGGGTCGACCCCGAGCTCACGTAGGCGGACGAGCCCGGCCGAGGCATTCTCGGCATGGATCGTCGTCAGGACGAGGTGACCGGTGATGGCCGCTTGCAGAGCGATCTCCGCCGTTTCGGCGTCGCGAACCTCGCCGACGAAGATCACGTCGGGATCGGCGCGAAGGATCGTGCGCAGGCCGCTCGCGAACGTCAGTCCGATGCGCGAATTGATCTGGATCTGGACGATGCCCTCGACGTCGGCTTCGACCGGGTCCTCGATGCTGATGATCGTCCTGCTGCCGTCGTTCAGCTCGGCGAGCGCGGCGTAGACGGTCGTCGTCTTCCCGCTCCCGGTGGGGCCGGCCACGACGATCGCTCCGCCCGGCTGCCGGAGCGCGTGGGTGAAGACGGCGCGCGTGTCGTCGTCGAGCTCGAGGTCGTCGAGGCTCGAGCTGCCCTCTCTACCGATGTAGGCGATCCGGAGCACGACCTCTTCGCCGTGGATCGATGGGAGAACTGCCATGCGCAGATCGATGGCGACGCCGTCGAAGGTGATCGAGACGCGGCCGTCCTGCGGGAGCCGGCGCTCTGCGATGTCGAGCTGCGCCATCACCTTCAGGCGCGCGACGATCGGGGCCCTGAACTCGAGGGGGACGATCTCCAGGTCTCGCATGACGCCGTCGATGCGCACGCGCACGAGCAGATCCTCGGTTCGCGGCACCCAGTGGATGTCGGAAGCTCTGAGGTCGATCGCGCGCCGCAGGATCGCGTTGACAGCCTCGATGGCCGGAGCGGAGTTTCCGTCCTCCGGGGCGTCGATGGACGGGAGGAGCTGCGGCCCCTTGGCGTGCCCGAAGTCTTCGTCGTCGGACCAGACCGTGGCGGCGGTGTAAAGCTTGCGGATCCCGTCCTCGATCGACGAGCGCTCGCTCACGACCAGTTCGGTCGGCCGTTGGACGAGCATCGACAGCTCGTCCATCGAAAAGACGTCGGTCGGATCGGCGACCGCGACGACGACGACGTCCGCGTCGGCGCGGAGCGGGACCATGCCGAGGCGCTTGGCCACTGCGATGGGGATCAGGTCGGCGGTGCCCGGATCGAGGTGCCGGACGTCGATGTCCACGTAGCGGAGCCCGTATTGCTCGGCGAGTCCCTGCGCCACGTCCACTTCGTAGACGGCGCCGATGGAAACCAGGTACTCGCCGAGGCGGCGCCCCTGCGCCCGAGCCTCGACCACTGCCTGGGCAAGCTCATGGCGCTCGAGGCGTCCCTTGCGCACGAGAATGTCGCCGAGCTGGTCCCGGAGACCCGAGCCGATCAGATGCTGAAGCGGTGCCGTCACAGACCGCGTATCGGCGCCCGGCACCCAACCCTTGAGCGCCTCAGGGCCCAAAAGGGTCGATCCGGACGGGAAGATCGGGGCGCCTGCCGGCGTTGTCAGCGACAGGCGCCTGTTGGGAGGCCTACGGGCCGGGTGACGTTGCAGAGGCCAAGACCTTGGGGGGTCCGCTGTCTCTCCGTCACCCGGCACTCCGTCCGAATCTGTGGGTGGCGCCTGAGCCCGCAACCAAAAGCAGCGCGGATCCGTTGTGGCCTTGTCGCGAAAGGCTCGCAGTGACGACTCTACGATTTCTCACCGATATCGACGCAATCGACGTACCCCGCGAGAAAGCCGATGAGCTCTCAAGCAGGTTGCGTCATCCGGGCGCGGCAAAGGCAATAGCCAACGCTGACGACCGCGGCGTGCGGTTCACCTCGGACGAGAAGGCCGCAGTTCTCGCAACGCTCGGCGACTGGATGCAAAACGACGGGATCGACGCGCTAGGCGGCGAGCTGGCGGATCTCCGAACAGAGTTGATGCGCGACCTGCACCTCCCGCCGTTCCGCTAGCGAGTCAGGCTCGTTGGATATAGCGCTTCTCGCGCGGGTCGACCTTGATCTTGTCGCCCACGTTCACGAAGAGCGGCACCGCGACGACGGCGCCGGTTTCGAGCGTCGCCGGCTTCGTCACGTTCGAGACGGTGTCGCCCTTGATCCCCGGCTCGGTGTCGGTCACCTCGAGGACGACCGACGACGGGAGGTCGACGCCCGACGGGTCGCCTCCGACGAACATCACCTGCACCGTCGAAGACGGCTGCATGAAGGGCAGCTCGTCCTCGATCAGCGCGTGCGGCAGTGACAGCTGCTCGAACGTCGACTCGTCCATGAAGACGACCTCGTCACCCGAGTCGTACAGGTACTGCATGTTCTTCTGCTCGGTGCGGACGCGTGCGAACTTCTCGCCCGCGCGGAAGGTGCGGTCGACGACCGAGCCGCTCGAAAGCGACTTGAGCTTCGTCCGCACGAAAGCCCCGCCCTTGCCCGGCTTCACGTGCTGGAACTCGACGATCCGCCACGTCTGCCCATCGAGCTCGATGTGCATCCCGTTGCGGAAGTGATTGGTGGAAACGACCTCGGCCATCGGCGGAGGAGTGTAGCCCCCGGAACGAGCCTGGCTCGCAGCGTCAGCCGACCTCGGCGAGCTCCTTCGGGAACGACGTGAGCAGGTCGGCGCCGCCTTCCCGCACGATCGCGAGGTCCTCGATCCGCACGCCCCCGAGGCCTTCGAGGTAGATGCCGGGCTCGATCGTCACCGCCTGTCCGGGCTCGAGCGTGTCGGTCGACTCGGTCGAGAGGCGCGGCGCCTCGTGCACCTGCAGTCCCACTCCGTGGCCGAGCCCGTGGCCGAAATTCTCGCCGAAGCCCGCCTCGTCGATCGGGTCGCGCGCCAGCGCGTCCGCCTCGATACCCGTCAGCCCCGCCTTGATGTTCGCGCACGCCCGCTTCTGCGCTGCAAGGCAGACCTCGTACGCCTCGCGCAACCGGTCGGGAAGCCGCCCGGTAGAGAACGTGCGCGTGCAGTCGCTGCAGTACCCGTCGACGCGCACGCCCCAGTCGACCGTGACGAGCGTTCCCCTGTCGATGATCCGGTCGCTCGGAGTCGCATGCGGCAGCGCGCCGTTCGGGCCGGATGCGACGATCGAGTCGAACGAGAGCTCGTCCGCCCCGTGCGCGTGCAGCAGCTCGCGCAGCCGCCACGCGAGCCCCTTCTCGCTGCGGCCGATCCAGGTCTCGGCGGTGAGCGCCTCGAGCCCGCGGTCCGCGATCCTCGCCGCACGCTGGAGCTTCGAGACCTCGTCGGCATCCTTGACCGCGCGCAACGCAGCGACGATCCCCGCTGTCGGCACGAGCTCGGCCGAGCCGGCCGACAACCGCTCCCACTCCGCGTACGGCAGCACGTCGGCTTCGAACTGCACGCGACCCTTCAGCTGCTCGCCGACGTCGCGGAGCAGCGAGCGCTTCGTCAGCTGCACATCGACGTTCGGGACGCCGCGCGCCACCTCGAGATACCGGAAGTCCGTGTAGAGCGTCACGCCGCCGCCTGGCTCGACGAGGAGCGCGGCGTTCGACGAGTCGAAGCCCGTGAGATAGAGGACGTTCGTCAGGTCGGTGACGAGCAGCGGCGCGTCGAGCAGTCCGGCCAGTGCCTCGAGCCGGGTGCTCATGCTTCGACCGTCCCGGCGAGGAACTCGAGCGCCTCGCGGTAGCCGTCCGGGCCCTTGCCGACCACCCGGTGCGAGACGACGTCGGCGATCACGCTGTGGCGCCGCCACTCCTCGCGCTCCTCGATGTTCGAGAGGTGCACCTCGACCACCGGCACCGTGAGCAGCTCCAACGCATCGCGGATCGCGTAGCTGTAGTGGCTCCAGGCGCCCGGGTTGAGAATGAGCCCGTCGACGTTGTCGTAGGCGTCGTGGATCCACTCGATGAACTCCCCCTCGGCGTTCGTCTGCCGGCAGCGCGCGGTGATGTCGAGCGCGTGGGCCCACTCGTAGATCCGCGACTCGAGCTCGTTCATGCTGATCCCGCCGTACAGCTCCGGATCGCGCCGCGCGAGCACATCGAGGTTGACGCCGTTGAGGACAATGATCTGCATTTACACCACGAGGCTATCGAGAGCCGCGCGCACCTCGTCAGCCGGGCGTGCCTCGACGAACGGCCCGTCGTCACCGAGGAGCACGAGGTTGATCTCCCCGCCGGTGCGCTTCTTGTCGCGCTGGAGAGCCTGCCAGGCGCGTTCGCGGTCGACCTGGACGGGCTGCGGGTCGAGCGCATCTGTCACCCGCGCCGTGTCCTTGCCGCTCAGGCGGAGCGCTGCGAGGAGCCCGAGGGCGACGGCCTCGCCGTGCGGCAGGTCGAAGTCGGCCGCCGCTTCGAGCGCGTGCGCGAACGTGTGGCCGAGGTTCAGCCACTGCCGCGGCCCACGGTCGTGCGGGTCGCGGAGACAGAGCGCGGCCTTGTACGCGGCAGCCCCGCGGACGTCGAGGTCGCGTCCGGCGAGCAGCTCCGTCTTGATCAGCTCGGCCCGGCCCTGCCGCCGCTCCCGCTCGGGCAGGGTCTCGAGCAGCGCCTCGTCGATCACGACGCGCGCGGGCCAGTGGAACGCCCCGACGAGGTTCTTGCCCTGGGGGATGTCGATCGCCGTCTTGCCGCCGATCCCCGCGTCGACCTGGCCGACGAGCGTCGTCGGCACCGCGACCCACGGCACGCCGCGGAGGTACGTCGCCGCCGCGAAGCCCGCGGTGTCCGTCGTCGCCCCGCCGCCGAGCGCGACCACGGTGCCGCTGCGGTCGAGCCGCAGCTCCGACCAGAGCCGCTCGACGACCTCGAGCTGCTTGGCCGCTTCTCCGGCCGGCACTTCGTGCACCGACGCGAGGCGCCCTCCGAGCGCTGCCTGCGCCGCCGCGCCGTGGATGCCGAGCACCGTGGCGTCGGCCACGAGGGCGACAGGGCCGTCACCGGGCACGAGCTCGCCGAGGCGCGCGAGCCCGCCCCGCTCGAAGTGCACGCCGGCAGCCGCCAGCGTGACCCCGTCAACGTCGCCGCTCTGCACGACGACGTCGGCGACGTCGTAGTAGAGCGACTGCCGCTCGGCGTAGAGCCGGCGAAATGCCTGCTCGTCCTGGGCGAGCGGGCGGTCGCTGCCGAGCACGCGGGCCCAGGCGGTGTCGACGTCGACCTCGACGAGCACGGCGAACGCCCGCCGCTGCAGTGCGGCGCGGGCCTCCGGAGACTTCACCGCTCCACCTCCGAGCGCCAGCACCGCAGGAGGGGTGCGATTCGCGGCCTCGCGGACGTGGGACGCCTCGAGGACCCGAAACTCGGTCTCCCCCCGCTGCGCGAAGAACTGCCCGAGGGTGAGCTTCACGCGCCCTTCGATCGCGCGATCGACGTCGATCAGCCGGCGGTCGATCCGCTCCGCGAGCAGCCGCCCCAGCGTCGTCTTGCCCGCGCCCATGAACCCGATCAGCGCGACATGACGGTCGAGCGCGTTCAGTGCCATTCGATGCGCGCGAGGTAGGCGCCGTGCGCTGCGACGAAGTCCTCGAGCGCGTCGCCGCCGAACTTCTCGTGCGCCGCCACCGCGAGCTCCCACGCGACCGCGGCCTCGGCAACGACGGCGAGCGCCTCCACCGCCGCGACGTCGGAGCGCTCGACGAGCGCGACTGCCGCCTCGCCGGTGGCGAGGTCGACGGACGCGAGCGGCTTCATCAACGTCGGCAGCGGCTTCATCGCCGCGCGCACGACGATCTCCTCGCCGTTCGACACCCCGGCCTCGATGCCACCCGCATGGTTCGTGTCGCGGTGGCGGTCGGTTCGGATCTCGTCGTGCGCGGCCGAGCCGCGCAGCGATGCGAGCGCGAACCCGTCGCCGATCTCGACGCCCTTCACGGCCTGGATCCCCATCAGCGCGAACGCAAGCCGTGCGTCGAGCCGGTCTTCCTTCGCCGCGTACGAGCCGAGGCCGGGCGGCACCCCTGTCGCGCGCACCTCGACGACTCCGCCCACCGTGTCGCGCTCGGCACGCGCCTCGTCGACGCGGGCCTGGAGGCCCGCCTCGTCGACGGTCGTCCCCGCAACCGTGATCCCGATCGCACGGAGCAACGCCTTCGCGACGGCGCCTGCTGCGACGTGCACCGCTGTGTGCCGAGCCGACGCGCGCTCGAGCGCGTTGCGCACGTCGTCGTGGCCGTACTTGAGCACGCCCGCGAGGTCGGCGTGCCCGGGCCGCGGGAGCGTCACCGGCTTCGTCCCCTTGCCCTGCGGCTCGCCCTCGGGCGGCCAGGGCGACATCCCCCACGTCCAGTTCTTGTGGTCGACGTTCCGCACGACGAGCGCGAGCGGCGTCCCGAGCGTGCGCCCGTGCCGCAGCCCGGCCAGCACCTCGACGCGGTCCTGCTCGATCTGCTGCCGCGGCGAGCGGCCGTAGCCCTCCTGGCGGCGCTTCAGGTCGGCGTCGATCGCGGCGCGGTCGAGCGTCAAGCCCGCCGGGAGGCCGCCGACGATCGCGACGAGCGCGGGCCCGTGCGACTCGCCGGCAGAGCTGAGGCGAAGCGTCATGGGAGGAGCCTAGAGTTCTTCTTCCAACGGAGTCGGCCGGACGGCCGCGCGCATCACGTCGAGCGGCGGTTCGAGCCCCGTCCACAGACGGAAGCTCGCCGCGCCCTGGCGCACGAGCGCCTCGAGCCCGTCGACCACCACGCAGCCGGCCGCCCGGGCGGCCGCGACGAGCGCGGTCTCCTCGGGCCCGTATGCGAGGTCGACGACAGTCTGTCCGGCTTGCGGCGTCACGAGCAGCTCGTCGCGAACGGGCGTCGCGTTCACGATCAGGTCGCAGCCGCTCGCGTCGGGCGGCCAGCTGCCCGACCGGGTGTACGTGCGCGTGTCGGGCGGGAGCGCCGGCGCCAGCGTCCGTGCAGCGCCGCCCGCACCGATCACGCAGGCACGTTTCGCCTCGATGCCGGCGAGGATCTCCTGGTCGGTGTTGAAGCCGAGCACGCGTCCGTCGCGGAAGACGAGGGTGTTGACGGCGTCGCCGTCTGCCTCGTCGCAGGCCGCGACGACCGCTTGCTTGTGCGGGATCGTGACGTTCGCGCCGGCGAACCCGAGCGTGCGGAGCGAAGCCACCGCGTCGAGCACGTCCTCGACGTCGAACGCGGCGTAGTCCCAGTCGAGCCCGCGCGCGGCGAAGGCAGCGTTCTGCATCCGCGGCGAGAGCGAATGGCCGACCGGGTGCCCGAGGAGCGCGACGTGCGTCGTCATCATCCGCGCAGCCGTAGCCGTGCGCGCACTCGTAGGCCGCGAACGCCTTGGCGCTCGCGGTGAAGAAGTGGTGGATCTTGTCCGGCTTGCGGACGAAGTACAGGTAGTCGACCTGCGCCGGATGTGCCGCCGCCTGGATCGACGCGAGGCCCGGGTTCGCGATCGGCGTCGGCGGCAGACCCGTGGTGTTCCGCGTGTTGTACGGGTTGTCGCCCGCGAGCTGCGACTCCAGGATCGACTTCGTCGGCGGGATGTGCAGCCCGTAGCGGAGCGTCGCGTCGATGCCGAGGGGCATCCGGGCGTGCAGGCGGTTGTAGATGACCGCCGAGACGAGCGGCCGCTCGTCGGGGACAAGCGTCTCCTTCTCGATCATCGACGCGATGATCAGCACGTCGTACGGCGTCAGGTTCTTGCTCTTCGCATACGCGAAGTCGACCTGGTTCCACTCGCGGCAGAACGTCGTGAGCTGGTCCTGGACGAGCTGCTTCGACGTCGTCGAGGCGACGAAGTCATAGGTCGCCGGAAACAGGAATCCCTCGAGGTTCTTCTGCGCCCGCGGCCTGAAGCACGGGATGAACGCGCGCCGGGAGCCGAGGAGATACGCGTTTGCGTTCAGCTTCACCGCCTTATGGCTCTTCCGCCGCGCGATCTTGGCGACAGCGCGGACGCGGTCCGCCATCTGCGCGCGCGTGAACCCCTCGGGGAAGACGATGCGGAACTGCCTCGGCGCCGGTGGAGGCGGAGGCAGGGCGTGCGACTCGTGCACGTGGGGAAGCGCGACGACGACCGCGACGACGACCGCGACGAGCGCGCCGGCGATCGCGCCGAGCGCCAGCACTCGGCGCCGGCGGATCTGCTCACGCGACGGCCCCGGGGGGCGCCGCACGGGCTCAACGTCGGGCGCTCTGCCACTCCAGGTAGCTCGACAGGAGATGTGCAGCCGCGCGTGCGTCGTCGCCGCCGGCGAGCACCGAGGTGAACCGTTCGTCGTACGTCTCGACCGGCAGTTCCACGGCGGCGCGAAGCCGCTCGACGAACGCCGCGGTCTCGAGCGCCTGCTCGCCGTGGTCGCCGCGCAGGGTCAGCGGCATGCCGACGACGACGAGCTCCGGCTCCTCGCGCCGCGATCACGGCGAGCAGCTTCGCAAAGCCCGGCGTCGCTCGTGACCCGCTCGACGATCTCCACCGGCCGCGCGACGGTGCCGGTCGGGTCGGAGACGGCGACGCCGGTCCGCGCGGAGCCGTAGTCGAGCGCGAGCACCTTCATGCGTGACTCACCGAAGGGCCGCGGCGAGCTTGTCGCGACCGGCCTCGAGGGCGTCGCGCAGGCCCGTCGGGTTCTTGCCGCCCGCCTCGGCGAGCGTCGGCCGGCCGCCGCCGCCGCCGCCGATGATCGGAGCCGAGCTAGCGGACGAGCTGGACGGCGTCGACGCCCCGCGCGACGACCGAGTTGTCGAGGTTCACGACGAGCGCGACCTTGCCGTCGTCGACCGCCGCGACGATCACGGCGAACGCCTTCTCCTGCGCGCGCAGCCGGTCGGAGAGGTCCCGCAGCCCGCCGCCGCGCGCGCGCTTCACCTCGGCGACGAGGACGTCACCGCTGCGGTCCTGCCAGACGATGTCGGTCTCCGGCTCCGCGGCCTTCGGCTTCTTCGCCTCGCGCCGCACCTGCTCGAGCTCGGCGCGCACGGCTTCGAGCTCGCGCGAGCGGCCTTCGAGCACCGACCAGGCCTCCCCGGCGGTCACCGCCTCGATCCGGCGCGCGCCCGAGCCGACCGAGCCCTCGCTGAGGATCACGAACGGGCCGATCTCGGCGGTCGAGCGAACGTGCGTGCCGCCGCAGAGCTCCCGCGAGAACCCGTCGATCTCGACGACCCGCACCTCGTCGCCGTACTTCTCGCCGAACAGCATCATCGCGCCGAGCTTGCGCGCCTCGTCGATCGGCGTCACGAAGGTGCGCACCGGGATCGCCTCGAAGACCTTCTCGTTGACGATGCGCTCGACGCGCTCGCGCTCCTCGGGCGAGAGCTGCTGCTCGTGCGTGAAGTCGAAGCGAAGCTTGTCGGGGCGCACGGCCGAGCCGGCCTGCTTGACGTGGTCGCCCAGCACGTCGCGCAGCGCATCATGCAGCAGGTGCGTCGCCGTGTGGTTCGCCTGCGTCGGGAACCGCGCGCCCCAGTTGACGACCGCGTGGACGCGTGTTCCGTCGCGAAAGACGGGCTCCGGCCCGACCTCGAAGACGAGCACCTGGTCGTCGCCGAACTTCAGCACCTCGACGACCTCGTACCGCTCGTCTTCGCCGTCGACCTCAGCTCGCCCGTGTCGGTCACCTGGCCGCCGCTCTCGGCGTAGAACGGCGACTTGCTCGAGCTTGACGAGCTGGCGCGATCCGTCCATGCGCCCGACCGCGACGACCGCGGTCAGGACGTCGAGCTTCGAGTAGCCGACGAACTCCGTCGACGCGGCACCGCCGACGAACTCGGCGGCGAGCTGCAGGTCGCTCTGTCGCCGCCTGCCCGCGAGACCTCGCGGTGCTCTTCCATCAGCTCGCGGAAGCCGTCCATGTCGACTGGCTGGCCGCGCTCCTCCGCAAGCTCCTGTGCCAGCTCGATCGGGAAGCCGTACGTGGCGACGAGCGTGAACGCGTCCTCGGCCGAGATCGCTTCCTGGCCGGCCAGGTCGTCGAACACCTTCATGCCGCGCGCGAGCGTCTCGGAGAATCGCTCTTCCTCGGCGCGCACGATGCGCTCGATGTCGGCGGCGTGCTCGCGCAGGATCGGGTACGCGTCGCCCATCTGCTCGATCACGACGGCGGGAAGCCGGTGCACGCCCTCGAGGCCGATGCGCTTCGCCTGGTAGATCGCACGCCGCAGGAGCCGCCGGCAGATGTAGCCGCGCCCCTCGTTCGACGGCTCGATCCCTTCTGCGATCAGGAAGCTCGCCGCGCGCCCGTGATCGGCGAGCACGCGGTGCGCACGGCGCGAGACGTCGCTGTCGTTGTAAGCGACGCCCGACTCCGCCTCGACCCATTCCATGATCAGCTGGAAGCCGTCGGTGTCGAAGACCGAGCTCACGTCCTGCAGCACGCACGCCGTGCGCTCGACGCCGTTGCCGGTGTCGACGTTCGGCGTGGGCAGCGGCACGAGCACGTTGCCGGGCTGCAGGTCGTACGCCATGAAGACGAGGTTGTAGATCTCCATGATCCGGTCGCAGTGACCCGGCCCGCAGTTCGGGTCGCCGCAGGCGTACGCTTCGCCGCGGTCGTAGAAGATCTCCGATGCACTGGCCGCACGGCCCGGTCTCCCCCGACTGCCAGAAGTTGTCCTTGCCGAGCCGGACGATGCGCTCGACGGGGATCCCGACGCGTTGCCAGGCTTCGATCGCGACCGCGTCCTCGCCGAGCTCGAGCACCGGGTCGCCCTCGTGCACGGTCGCCCAGAGGCGCTCGGGCTCGAGCTGCAGCACGCTGGTCACCCACTCCCACGCGAAGTCGACGGCCTCGTCCTTGAAGTAGTCGCCGAACGAGAAGTTGCCCATCATCTCGAAGAACGAGCAGTGCCGCTCGGTGCGGCCGACCTCGTCGAGGTCGTTGTCCTTGCCGCCTGCGCGGAGGCACGGCTGGACGCTGACGACCCGGTTGCTCGGCGGCTCCTTCGTGCGCAGGAAGTACGGCTTGAACTGCTGCATCCCGGCGCTGATGAAGAGCGTCGACTGGTCGTCCGCGCGGCGGGATCAGCGAGTGGCCGGGCACGCGCAGATGCCCGCGCTCCTCGTAGAAGCGCTGGAACGCCTCGCGCAGCTCGTTGGTCGTCATCGCCACGGCGAACAGTGTACGGACGGCCTTCGCGCGACTTGCGGGCCTGGGCTACGAGTCTCGCTCAGCTCGCGTGGTCGGGATCGAGCTCGTCCGCGGCGATCTCGTCGCGGATCTTCTCGAGCGCGCGGCGGATGAGGCGCGAGACGTGCATCTGCGAGATGCCGACCTGCTGTGCGATCTGCGACTGCGTCAGCCCCTCGAAGAAGCGCAGGTGGAGGATCGTCCGCTCGCGCTCGTCGAGCACCTTGAAGCCGGGCGCGAGCACGGCGCGGTCCTCCGACACCTCGTACTGGTGCTCGATCTCGCCGAGCGACTCGAGCGGGTCGAGCTCCTCCCCGTCCTCCGTGCCGCCGCCCGTGCGAGAGCGACAGCGACGAGTACGCGCGCCCGGACTCGAGCGCCTCGAGCACCGCCTCCTCCTCGACGCCCGCGGCCTTCGCGAGCTCGGGGATCGTCGGCGAGCGGCTGAGCTGCACGGTCAGCTGCTCGACGAGCTTCGAGAGCTGGACGTTCAGCTCCTGGAGCCCGCGCGGCACGCGCACCGCCCAGCCGCGGTCGCGGAAGTGGCGCTTGATCTCGCCGATGATGTTCGGCGTCGCGTAGGTGGTCAGCTCGACGCCGCGATCGAGGTCGAAGCGGTCGATCGCCTTGATCAGGCCGATCGAGCCGATCTGGACGAGGTCGTCGAGCTGCTCGCCGCGGTAGCTGTAGCGCCGGGCGAGCGAGCGGACGAGCGACATGTACTGCTCGATCAGCTGCTCGCGCGCCTGGAGGTCGCCCTCCTCGTGGTATCGGCGGAGCAGGACCTTGTCGTTCTCAGCCACCGACGCGTCGACCTTCTTCGTCAGCCGCACCCACGTCACCGTCGACGACGACGTCGTCGACCGTCGACTCGAGCACGCGGCGCAGGCCGAGCTCGCCTCGTCGATCTCGCTCGAGCCGTTCGAGCACGCGGGCCGACAGCGGGCCGACTGATCGTCTCCAGCTCGCCGTCGCGCACAGCCATGCGTCACCGTCACCGCATCCCCGTCGTGCTCGGTGCCGTCGAGGATCGCGTCGAGCGCGATCTCGCAGGTCCTCGAGGTTCTCGATCGTCAGCTCGAGCCGCACCGCGAGGCCGCCGAGCACGAGATGCGCGACGCGGTGAAAGTCCGGCCGCGGTCGGGATCGTGAGCGTGATCTCGTCAGTCATGCGTCGCGCGGAGCTCCTCGTCGAGGTCGCGCTCGCGCCGCGCCGCGGCTGCCTTCGCCTCGTCCACCGCGCCGCGCCAGCTCCGGCGCACTGCGGAGCGAGGCCCAGCCGTGCGAGACGCCGGCCGAGAACCCGGCGAGCTTCTGCACCGGCCGCTTCACGGCGAAGCTCACCGTGCGCACCGCCTCGTCGACCGCCTCGACGGCGTCGACGGCGCTGTCCGTCGCCTGATCGAGCTTGTCCAGCTGCGCGTTGACGCGGTCGACCGACCCTCCGACCTTGTTGATCACGGGAAGCGCCTCACGTTCCGTCCCTCGAATCAACGACGAAAGGCGGTCGAACGTTACGGCCAAGCCGCAAGAAAGCCCAGCCGAGGCCCAGCCCGACGCGAGCAGAAACACCGCCAGGGCCAGATAGGCGACATCTCCGAAGAGAAAGCGACGAGCACGGCGACCTAGCACTAGATCGGCAGGCGGCGGACGTGACCAACCCGGACCCGACGACGACGTCGCCGTCGTAGAGCACCGCCGCCTGGCCGCGGGCAACGCCGTAGGCCGGCTCGTCGAGCGTGCAGCCGGAAACCGCTCGCCGTCTGCTCGACCGTCGCGGCCACGGCCGGCGAGCGGTAACGGAGCTTCGCGGTCACCCGCTCGGCGGGCACGAAGAGCCGGCCGCTGCGCCGCAACACGCGTCCGCGCCAGCGCCGCGCGCGGCCCGACGACGACCGTGTTCGTGCGCGCGTTCGTCGTCGATGGCGTACAGCGGCTCCGCCGCGGCGACGCCGAGACCGCGCCGCTGGCCGGGCGTGTAACCGCCAGTAGCCGTCGTGCGTGCCGAGCTCGGCGCCCGTCTCGTCGACGATCGCGCCGGGCTGCGGCGGCGAGCCCGTGCGCGCCGAGGAACGCGCGGTAGTCGTCGCCGGCGAGGAAGCACGCTTCCTGGCTCTCCGCGCGCCGCGCCGCGGCGAGTCCCGCCTGCCGCGGCCTCGGCCCGCGTCTCGTCCTTCGTCTGGTCGCCGAGCGGGAACCAGATGCGCTCGAGGCGGCGCGGATCGAGCCGCGCGAGCATGTAGCTCTGGTCCTTCGTCTCGTCGATCGCGCGCGCGAGCAGCAGCTGCCCGTCGCGCTCGACGATGCGCGCGTAGTGGCCCGTTGCGAGCCGCGCCGCGCCGACGCGGCGGGCGAACGCGAGAAGCTCGGCGAAGCGGAAGCCGCCGTTGCAGCGGATGCACGGGTTCGGCGTCTCGCCGCGCGCGTAGCCGCGCACGAAGGGCTTCACGACGGCGCGCCGAAACTCTTCGCGCAGGTCGAGCGTCACGTGCGGCAGGCCGAGGCCGTGACACGTCTCCCGCGCCGCGACCACGGCGGCCGGCGAGCAGCACGCGCGCTCGGAGTCCGGGCCTGCCGGGTCGAGCCAGAGGCGCAGCGTCACGCCGACCGCATGCGGCCCCGCCTTCAGCAGCGCGACCGCGCTGTCGACGCCTCCGCTCATCGCGACCGCGACCCGCCGCTCGTCGCGCGGCGCGCGGAACACCGGCGCGAGCGCGTTGGCGAGCGCATCGACCGCCAGCGTCTCGCCGCCGACCGCTGCCGCTTCGAGCAGCGTCAGTCCGCGCAGGTCGCGGTCGAGCCCGGCGCGTCGGCGTCGACGATGCGATCGCCGTCGACGCGCAGCCGAACGGCGCGCCCAATCCTCACCGCGCGCCGAGTCGCCGAGAGCTCAACATGCGGCCAGCGTACTCACGCAAAGCGGAGGGGAGCCAAGGCTCCCCTCACAATGCTCCGACCTCGCCGATTGGGCCGCGCCCGTGTGAACCTGGACTAAGCCAGGTGGGTGCCGTGCGGGCCGTCGGACGCAAAGCTCCTAGCCCCGACTCGGGCTCCCTTTCACATGGTGTTGGTTCTACATGGATGCGCGGCGCACGAACGACGTCGAGCGAACGCAATGTAGCCGAGGTCTTTGCTCCGGGACGACGGTCGCCTGTACAACTGCAGCGTGGTGGTCGTCGTCGGTGCCGGCTCGGCCGGGCTCGCGGCTGCGGCGATGTTGCAGCGGTCGGGCGAACGAGTCATCGTTGTCGATCGTTCGGAGATCGGCGCAGTATGGACGTCGCGGTACGACCGTCTGCATCTGCATACCGTTCGCTGGCTGTCGTCGCTGCCGGGCTGGAGGATGCCTCGCTCGTACGGCAAGTGGCCGTCACGAGACGCGGTCGCGGCGTATCTGCGCGCCTACGCCGAGCGAAACGTGCTCGACGTTCGCGTTCCCGTCGAGGTGACGAGGATCGATCGCGGCGACGGCGGCTGGTCGGTGACGACCTCGGACGGGACCTACGAGGCGCGACGCGTCGTCGTCGCGACCGGCCACAACAATCAGCCGTTCATCCCCGATTGGCAAGGAGAGCTGGGCGGGCCCGTCGAGCACTCGGCGCAGTACCGAAACGGCGAGCCCTACCGCGGCCGGCGAGTCCTCGTCGCGGGGTCGGGCAACTCCGGGGCCGAGATCGCCGTCGACCTGTGCGAGCACGGTGCCGCGGCTGTGCTGCTGTCGGTCCGCACGCCGCCGGCGATCGTGCGCAGGGACACCCTCGGGATCCCGAGTCAACTGCTCGGGATCGCGAGCGGCCGTCTGCCCGTTCGGGTGGTGGACACGATCGCCTCGTCGATCCGGCGCGTCGCGATCCCGAACCTCGAGGAGTACGGCCTGGTCGCCCCCGCTCGGCCGTACTCGGACTTTCTCCGAACGCGAACGCTGCCGATCCTCGACGTCGGGATCGTGGACGCGGTGCGGAGTGGACGGGTCCGCGTCGTCGCGGCACTCGACGGCTTCGAACCGGATGCGGCCGTGCTGCGCGACGGCACACGCGAGCGCGTCGACGCGGTCGTCGCTGCGACCGGCTACCGGTCGAACCTCGGTTCGCTCGTCGGGCACCTCGACGTGCTCGACCCGAACGGCGAGCCTCTGGTGCACGGCGCCGTCGAGCATCCGTCGGCTCCCGGGCTGTACTTCGTCGGCTTTCGCGTGACGCTCGGGGGCAACTTCCGTCAGGCGGGCATCGAGGCGCGCCGGCTGGCGAAGGCGACGAGCGTGTCAGCCCCCGGCCGCGTCGCCACCGGCTTGCAGCACGACGGCTGACACGACCACCGCACCGCCGAGAAGCGTCGTCGTGCTCGGACGTTCGGAGAGCGCAAGCCAGACCCACAACGGCCCGAGCACGACTTCGAGGAGCGTGATCAGGGCCACCTCCGCCGCCGGGATCAGCCGCGCGCCCACGGTCAGGAACGCGAGGCCGAGCCCGATCTGCCCGACGCCGAGCAGGATGATCAGGACGAGGTCCTGCGCCCCGACGGTGCCCGGGTGGGCGAACGGGCCGACCACGGCGAGCACGAGCACCTGCGACAGGCAGATCGCCGGGGCCATCGAGATGTCCCGGCGGTGACGGGTGATCACGACGCTGAGCGCGAACGAGAGGGTCATCAGAACGGAGAGCGCGAGGCCGATGCCCTGCGCGCCACCGGGGCCGCCGACCATCAGGCCCACACCGCCGAGAGCCACCACCATCGCCACACCCGTCCGGCGGGAGACCGACTCGCCCAGGGCAACCCAGGCGATCAGCGCGGCGGCGATCGGCGCCACCGCCTGCATGAAGAGCACGTTCGCGACGGTGGTGTGGTTGAGCGCGACGATGAAAGCCGACGAGGCGATCGCGGTGAAGACCGCGACCGCGAGCTCGGCCCGGCCCATCGAGGCGAAGACTCGGAAGACGCCGTCGCGTTCCGAGAAGACGACGAACCCGAGGAGCGCGATCGCTGCGAAGAACGCACGGCCGGCCACCTGGGTCGCCGTGCCGACCGAGAGCTCGCGCTGCAGCACTCCCGCACTCGACCAGGCGAGGGCTGCAAGCGCGACGTAGACCTGCCCGCGGCGGCGCACCGCGCGGGCGTCGAGTACCGCCGTCGAGGACATCACGATGAAGAGCCTGTCAGCCGGCGCGCGCGTAGGACCAGTGAATCCGCTGCACGCCGCTGAGCCCGACGCGGCGCGCGAGCGCATCCGTCAGGTCGAACTGGCGCCCGGGCACGTAGGGACCACGGTCGATCACCTGCGTCAGCACCCGCACGCCGTTGAAGAAGATGAAGATGCGCGCGCCGCACGGGAGCGTCGGGTGGGCAACGCCCTGGGTGTCCGTCCGGATGACGCCGCCGCAGGCGGTCCGGCGTCCGACGGCTTCGGGGCCACTCGAGCCTGCGAGCGCGGCGTACGAGCCCTCCGGCTGCGGCGTCGAGCGCGTTCCTTCCCGCGTCTGTTCGGTGACCGCGAGCGAGACGACGGCGGCCAGCAACGCGACGCCCGCCAGGGCGATCTCGCGTTGCGCGAGGGCGGGCCTCATGCGGCGGGTGTGCCGAGCAACTCGCCGAACGACTCACGCACGAGGCCATCGAAGTCCAGCGGCAGCATTCCGTCGGGCCCGGCGTACTCGCGGAGGTAGTGCAGGAGGAACTCCTGCTCCTCGCTCGCCTCGCCACGGTAGGCGGTCTCGAGCTCCCAGATGTTCCACTGGCGCGCGACGACCGGGACCGGCTCCCGCTCGGGCTCCGGTTCGGTTCGGGCTCCGGCTCCGGCTCCGGCTCCGGTTCGGGCTCCGGCTCCGGCTCGGGCTCCGGCTCGGGCTCCGGCTCTGGTTCCGGCTCCGGCTCCGGCTCTGGTTCCGGTTCGGGCTCCGGCTCCGGTTCCGGCTTCCGGCTCGGGTGCCACCGCGACTGGTTCCGGCTCCGGTTCCGGTTCCGGTTCGGGCTCCGGTTCCGGCTCGGGCTCTGGTTCCGGTTCCGGCTCGGGCTCCGGTTCCGGTTCGGGCTCCACCGCCACCGGCTCGGGCTCGGGCTCGGGTTCCGGTTCCGATTCCGGCTCGGGCTCCACCGCCACCGGCTCGGGCTCCGGCTCGGGCTCGGGCTCCATCGCCACCGGCTCAGGCTCCCGCTCAGGCTCAGGCTCAGGCTCGGGCTCGGGCTCCATCACCACCGGCTCCCGCTCCGGTTCGGGCTCCGCCGCCGCGACGTCCTCTCGGTCGAGGACGCGCACGTGGTCGCCCGTGAAGAGGTCGATCGGCACCGCCTCGGCGACAGCCGGCGCTCGCGTGTCGGGCCGCTTCGTCCACCGGCGGGAGAGCGAGTACTCGACGACGGCGGTGGCGACCCAGACGACGATCACCGAGGCCGCGATCACCCAGCCGTCGAAGTCGGCGAGGCCCGTGACGACCGCGGTCCCGACGATCAGGGCTGCCTCCACGACGAAGCGGAGACCTGGGCGACGAAGGGCGTTCACGCGCTAATCCTGACGTGCCGAGCTGCCGGGCAGCGGACGGACGCCCCCGGGACGAGCCGCCACTTCCACCGCAGCAGGCTCCTCGCCCGCGCCGCGCCCGAAGCGACGGCGTGCCGGCGGGTCGGCGAGCGGGTCGAGGTGATACCGAGCGACGCCGGATGCGGACCGGGCGAGCACGACGTCGAGCTCGGGCTCCGGCTCGGACGACATCTGCTCCGGCGCCGGCTCGCTCTCCGGCTCGGCCGGAGCAGGGTCGGGCTCCGGTTCAAGCACTGCCTCGACCTCCGGTGCCGCCTCCGGCGCGGGCTCCGGCTGCGGTTCCGGCTCGAGCTCGCCGAGCGGGGCGACGGGCAGCTCGCGGACGAGCCACGGGTCGAACACGGGCGCGGTCGCCGGCTCGCCGGTGGTCTGTACGGGCACGACCGCCTCGAAAGCCTCGACCGGCTCCGTCATCGGAGCCGACATGGGCCATTCCCCGAGCAGCTCGTCGCGCATGGCGGCAGAGGCAATCCAGGTTGGTGCCTCGTCCCGGGCGGCTTCCGGGTACCCCGTCTGGACCGGCTCGAGCGGTTGGGCGGGAGGTAGGTTCACGCGCGGCACGTAGTAGCGCGGCGGCAGGCCGCTGCCGTAGTGCGGCTCGCCGCGCCAGGCGACCCACTCGAGGGCGGCGACGATCACCCAACCGACGAGCATCACCCCGGCGATCTGGAGCGGGCTCAGCCGTGCAAGTGTCAGGCCGACCGTGAGGCCGAGGAGGAAAAGCACCTCGAGAAGGAACCGCGAACCGCGACGATCAGGCACGGAGGCCTCCTTCGACTACGAAGCGTCCTCGCCCTGCTCGGACGAGGCCGGGGCCGGCGGCCCCGAGACGGGCGGTGCACTCACCGGAGGCATCTCCCCGCCCTCGTCGGCGCCTTCGTCGGAGGTCGGCTCCGCGACAGGCTCGGCTTCCTCTTCCTCGGGTACTGCCGAGATCCGCGGCTGCTCCGGCTCGACCGGAGGCGCGGGCGGAAGCCCGCCGCCGCCGCGTGCGCGGGAAACGTCGGTCGACGCCTGGGCGGCGGCCATGATCGCGTTGGAGACCTCGGCGAGCGCGTCGGGCCCGAGGCCCGCGGCGGTGAGCAACTGCTCGGCGCCGGTCTGGGCGCGGGCGAGGATGACGCCGGCCTGCGCACGCGCCCACTCGAGCGTCTGCTCGACCTCGGCGCGGGTGGCGTTCGTGAGCTCGGTCGCCGAATGGCGGGCCTGTTCGAGCAACCGGGCACCCTTGGCTTCCGCCTCACGCATCTCGGTCGTCGCGTCCTTGTTGGATGTCGCAAGCAGCTCGCGAGCCTCGTTCTTCGCGGCGTTCATGATCTCGACGCGCTGCCGTTCGCTCTCCTCGCGGTAGCGCTCGACCTCGCGCTCACGCTGTTGCAAATCATGCTGGCGACGGGTGACCTCGTTCTCGGTCCGCTTCAGCTGGGCTGCCGACGCATTCTGTGCGTCACGCTCGAGCGTGTCGGCGAACTCCGCGGCCGCGCGAATCAGATGGAGCGCATCCATGCGGACTGCGTGCCCCGTCGGATCGACGCTCGCGGTCTTGCCTGCCGCCTGCAGCACCCGGAGCTGCGCCTGCAGCTGCAGCGCGTGGCGGCGGAACGAGTCGAACGCCTCGCGAACCGCGTCCGCCTCGTAGTCCCCGTTCTCGCTCTGGCGCAGGTCGTCGAGCCGTGGCAGCGACGTGAGGCCGGTCGGTGTGCGTTCGGGTTCGGTGTTGGACATGTGGCGTGGCAAACCGGGCCCCGGAAGGAGCCGCACGGCAAGTATGCCTGCTCTATCGGCTGAAGTTCAGCCCGGGCTTGAGTGTTCCTGCGGCAGAGCGGCGATCCCGAGCTCCTTCAAGACCGCCTCGGGCATCGGCGTCGGTGCTCCGGTCAGCGGATCCGAGCCGCTCGACACCTTCGGATACGCGATCACCTGGCGGATATCCGGCTCCCCGGCCATCAACGCGACGAACCGCTCGATTCCCATCGCGAAGCCGCCGTGCGGCGGTGCGCCCATGGCGAGCGCCTCGAGCAGGAAGCCGAACTTCGCGTGCGCCTCCTCGTCGGAGAGGCCCATCGTGCGGAAGACGCGCTTCTGCAGTTCGACGTCGTGGATGCGGATCGAGCCCGAGCCGAGCTCCCAGCCGTTCCAGATCAGGTCGTAGTGCTGGCCCTGCACGCCCGCCGGGTTCGCCTCGTCCCAGGTCTCCTGACCTGCCATCGGAGCGGTGAACGGGTGATGGAGGAACGTCCAGCGGCCGGACTCCTCGTCCTGCTCGAAGAGCGGGAAGTCGAGCACCCAATGGAAGACGTCAGCTCCGGTGTCGGCCAGGCCGAGCTCGCGTCCGAGGTGCACGCGGAGGCCACCGAGCACGCGCGCGACGGACGCCTCGTCGCCCGCCGCGAACAGGACGGTCGAACCGGGGTCGGCGCGGAACGCAGCGAGCTCTGCCTCGGAGAGGAATTTCGCAATCGGCGAGCGCACCTCGCCGCTCTCGTCGGCGACGATGTATGCGAGGCCGCGGGCACCCCACTCCTTCGCGACCTCTTCCAGGCGAGCAAGCTCGGCGCGCGAGAAGGCACGCGGCGCGACGATGAAGCGGACGCACGGGACGTTGGCGAACACGCCGAACTCCGAGCCGCGCGTCACCTCGGTCGCGTCCTGGATCTCGAGCCCGTAGCGAAGATCCGGCTTGTCGGTCCCGAAGCGCGCGATCACGTCGCTGTAGGCGAGCCGAGGGAACGGCCGCGGCGGCGCCTCACGGCCGAGCGCCTCGAACGAGGCGACAACCGCCGCCTCCATCACGTCGAGGACGTCCTCGCGCTCGGCGAACGCGAGCTCGAGGTCGAGCTGGCGAAACTCGAACTGCCGGTCGGCGCGCAGATCCTCGTCGCGCCAGCAGGTGGCGATCTGGTAGTAACGGTCGAGCCCGCCGACCATGCACAGCTGCTTGAAGAGCTGCGGGGACTGTGCGAGCGCGAAGAATCGGCCGGGCTGCAGGCGGACGGGCACGAGGAAGTCGCGGGCACCCTCAGGCGTGCCGCGCGTCATGCTCGGCGTCCAGACGTCGACGAAGTCGAGCGCGTCCATCGTGCGGCGAATCGCGGAGATGACCGTGTGCGAGAGCCGCAGGTTCCTCTGCATCCGCTCGGTGCGCATGTCCAGCCAGCGGTACCGGATCCGCAGGGTCTCGTCGACGTTCTCCTCGTCGAGCTGGAACGGCAGCGGCGTGGAGCGCGAGAGGATCGTCAGGCGCTCGACCTGGATCTCGACCTCACCGGTGGGGAGGTTCGGGTTGACCGCCTCCGGCGCGCGCGCGACGACCGCGCCCTCCGCCTGGAGCACGAACTCGTTGCGGACCTCGTGGGCGACCGCCGCGGGCTCGGCGGCGCGCTCGGGATTGACGACGAGCTGGACCTTGCCGGTGTGGTCGCGCAGGTCGACGAAGACGAGCCCGCCGTGGTCGCGGCGCGTGTCCGCCCAGCCGGCGACCGTGACGCGGCGACCGATGTCGCTGCTCCGAAGCTCTCCACACTGAAGGTCGCGCCAGCTCATTGGCCGGTGAGGGTAGCGACGACGTCGTCGAGCGAGACGATGCGCTCGTCGGCGCCCTCCCGGCGAACGGCCGCCTCGGTACCGGTGACGATCACGACCGTGCGGGCACGCGTCCGGCCGGCCTGCGTCAGCTGGCCCTTCAGCGACCGGCCCGCGTAGTCCGCGTCGGCGGAGATGCCGGCGCGGCGCAGCCCCGCGAGCGCCGTCAGCACCCGCTCGCGCGGCGCGCCGTCGCCGACGACGAAGAAGACGTCGAGCCGCGGCCGCGCGGCTTTGCTGCCTTCGAGCTCGAGGGCGAGCACCAGGCGCTCGATGCCGGCGCCGAAGCCGATGCCGGGTGTCGCAGGGCCGCCGATCGCCTCGACGAGACCGTCGTAGCGGCCGCCGCCGCAGATCGAGGAGTTGGCGTTCTCGAACGGCGCGATGAACTCGAACGTCGTTCGCGAGTAGTAGTCGAGGCCGCGCACGAGCGTCGGGTCGAGCACGTACGGCACGCCGTAGAGGTCGAGTTGGGCGCGGACCTGGTCGAAGTGCTCCCGGCACGCACCGCAGAGTGACTCGCCGATCTTCGGCGCGTCCTCCAGCGCGGCACGAAGCGCAGCGTCCTTGACGTCGAAGACCTGCAGCGGGCTGGTCTGCCGCTTGTGGCGCGCGTCGTCGTCGAGGAGGTCGGCGTGCTCGTCGAGCCAGACGTTCAGCTGCTCGATGTACTGCGGGCGGCAGTTCGCATCGCCGATCGAGTTCAGGTGCAGCTGCCACTGCGTCACGCCGAGGCGGCGGAGCAGTTCGACGTAGAGCTGGACGATCTCGGCATCGAGCGCCGGGTCGGCCGAGCCGAATGCCTCGACGGACAGCTGGTGGTGCTCGCGGTACCGCCCCTTGCCGGGCGCGCCGTACCGGTACATCGGCGCGATCGTGTACGCCTTCACGGGCTGCGGCTCGCGATGCAGCCCGTGCTCGACGTACGCGCGCGCGATCGGCGCGGTTCCCTCCGGCCGCAGCGTCAGCGAACGGTCGCTGCGATCCGTGAACGTGTACATCTCCTTGTGTACGACGTCGGAGGCCTCGCCCGCGGTGCGCGTGAAGAGCCCGGTGTCCTCGAAGCCCGGCGTCTGGATGCGGCCCCAGCCGTAGAGAGCGGTCACCTCTTCCATCGTCCTGACGACGTGCCACCAGTCGGCGTCCGCCGGGAGGACGTCGTGCGTCCCCCGCGGCGCCTGGAACTTCGCGCTCACGCCTGCGGGGCTCGCAGCTCGTGCAGAAACGGGTTCGACTGGAGCTCGCGTCCGAGCGTGGTCGCCGGGCCGTGCCCGGGATAGACGACGGTGTCGAGCGGGAATCGCTCGGTCAACGAGCGGATCGACGCGAGGAGCGTCTCCCAGTCGCCGCCCGGGAGGTCGTGCCGGCCGACCGAGCCCGCGAAGAGCACGTCGCCGGAGAAGAGCAGGCCGCCGGAGAGGAACGCGATGTGGGCCGCCGAGTGGCCGGGCACGTCGACCACCTCGAAGGTGATGCCGGCGACCGTGACCTCGTCGCCGCCCGAGACGGCGTGCGCGGGGTCGTGCGGTGCGACCGGGAAGCCGCCGCGCGGTGCGCCGGTGCGGAGCGCCTCGAGCTCGCCCGCCGGCGCCCAGACCTCGGCACCCGTGCCGTCGGCCAGCGCGGCGACACCGCCGATGTGGTCGACGTCGGTGTGCGTGACGAGGATCCCGGCAGCGCGCGTGCCCATGCCGGCGAGCTCGAGACGCAGCTCCGTGGGGTCGTCGCCGGGATCGATCACGACTGCCTCCGGGGCACCCCGCTCCGCCCGGACGACGTAGCAGTTGCTCTGGAAGGAGCCCATCACGAAGGTGTCGACGACAAGCGGCATGGCGAGCGTTTGAGTGTATCCAGGCGCGGAAACGCTACTCCCATGCAGCAGTGGAACCTCCTCGAGCTGAACGCCCCCGACGGCACCCGCGACCCGATCGTGCTGCACTCGGACGACGGTGCGCGCGCGGTCGTGATCGTGCTGAGCCCCGGCCAGTCGCTCGGAGAGCACCAGGTGAAGGAGAACGCGTGGGTGACCGTGCTCGAGGGGACGGTCGAGATCACCGCCGGCGGCGAGGTCTTGCGGGCCGGCGCGGGGACGATGGTGCGCTTCGACCCCGACGAGCGGCACGCGCTACGGAGCGAGGACGGCGCCCGCGTGCTGATGTTGCTCGCGCCGTGGCCCGGTGAGGGCCACTACCGCGGCGGTCCTCCCTAGAGGCTTAGGGCTTCTCCGCCGCCTTGGCGAGGCGCCGCTGGTAGGTGCGGTAGGCCGTGCGGTCGATCCAGTACGTGAGCGGGATGAACGCGACTCCGTAGAAGATCCCGATCGCGAGCCGCTGTGGCAGCGGGCCGCCTTTCAGGATGAAGAGGAAGGCGACGAGCATCAACCCGCCCATCAGCCCGCCGCGCTTGGCGGCGCGCCGCCAGGACGGCATGGGCGGCTCGCGCAGCGGGCGGTTCCGGGCGCCGCGCGCCGGCTTCTGCTGCTGCTTCTTGCCGTTCGCCGGCTTCGCCTGCGCCCGCTCGCGATCCTTTGCTTCGCGCTCGGCTCGCAGCTCGTCGGGGTCGAGCGGGATCTCGTTCCCTTCTCCGTCGAGGAGGACCGTCTCGTACTCGTGACGGAACGTCTTCTCGCGGCGGCGGCGCTGCTTACGGGTCGGCACCGGATCAGATTAGCGCCGGTAGGCGATTCGCCCGCCGGCGATCACCGCGGTGACGAGCTCACCCGCCAGGTGGTAGGCGAGGTACCGCCAGTCCGACGCGTCGAGCAGCACGAGGTCGGCCCGGAGGCCGGGCGCGATGCGGCCGCGGTCGGCGGAGAGCCCGAGGACGTGTGCGGCGTTCACCGTCACCGCGGAGAGCGCCTCGGCGGGCGCGAGCTTCAGCTGGGTGGCGGCGAGCGAGCAGACGAGCGGCAGGCTCGTGGTGAAGGAGCTTCCCGGGTTGAAGTCGGTCGCGAGCGCGATCGCCGCGCCCGCGTCGACGAGAGCGCGCGCCGGCGGCATCGGCCGGTCGAGGAAGAGCGCGCTCGCCGGGAGCAGGACGCCGGTGACCTCGCTCGCGGCCAGCGCCAGTGCCCCCTCCGCCCCGGTCGCCTCGAGATGGTCGACCGACCGCGCGCCGAGCTCGACCGCGAGCGGGATGGCGCCGCGCTCCGTGAACTGGTCGCCGTGCAGCCGCAGGGCGAGGCCCGCCTCGCTGCACGCGGTGAGGTAGCGCCGGGCCTGCGCGGCGTCGAACGCACCCCGCTCGAGGAAGACGTCGGCCGCGTCGGCGAGCGCAGCCGCCTCCGGGAGCACCTCCGCGAGAGCGAAGTCGAGGTACGCGTCGCCGTCGCCGAACTCGGGCGGAACTGCGTGCGCCCCGAGCCAGGTCGGAGAGCCGCCGGCCTCCCGCACGGCGCGGAGCGACGCGAGCTCGGTGTCGCGGTCGAGCCCGTAGCCCGACTTGCCCTCCCACGTCGTCGTGCCGTCGCGCAGCATCCACCCGGCGTGCCGTGACACGCGGGCGCGCAGAGCGGCCTCGTCGAGCGCACGCGTCGCCCGCACGGTCGACAGGATGCCGCCACCTGCCGCGTGCAGCTCCTCGTAGCCTGCGCCCGCCGCCCGGAGCGAGAACTCCTCGACGCGGTCGCCGCCCCACGCCGGGTGCGTGTGGCAGTCGACGAGGCCGGGAATCGCGCACAGGCCGCGGCCGTCGAGCTCCTCGACCGCGCCGTCCACGGGGCGGAGGTCGGCCATCCGCCCGACGGACTCGATCGTGCCGTCGCGGACGAGCACGAACGCGTCCTCGACCAGGTCGACGGCGGCGAACGCGGCGCCCCGAAGCGGTGCCGACGTGCCGGCGGGCGAGGCCACCTGCGCGAGGTCGCGGACGAGCAGGCGGTGCGCCTGCTCCGGCGCGTTCGTGCGCGGCACGCGCCTCAGCCGTGGCTCGGCGTCGCCAGGCCGTGCTCGTGCGCGGCGGCTTCGGCTTCGGGATAGCCGGCGTCGAGGTGGCGAACGACGCCCATGCCGGGATCGGTCGTCAGCACCCGCTCGAGGCGCTCGGCCATCTCGTCGGTCCCGTCGGCGAGCACGACCATGCCCGCGTGGATCGAGTTGCCGATCCCGACGCCCCCGCCGTGATGGACGCTCACCCACGTGGCCCCCGCTGCGACGTTCACGAGCGCGTTGAGGATCGGCCAGTCGGCGATCGCGTCCGAGCCGTCTCGCATCGCCTCCGTCTCGCGATACGGCGAGGCCACGGAGCCGGCGTCGAGGTGATCGCGCCCGATCACGATCGGCGCCTTCACGCGGCCAGAGCGGACGAGCTCGTTGATCGCCAGCCCTGCCTTGGCGCGGTCGCCGAGACCGAGCCAGCAGATGCGCGCGGGCAGGCCCTGGAACGCGACCCGGGACGGTGCGAGCTCGAGCCAGCGCTGCAGGAGCTCGTCGTCCGGGAAGAGCCCGACGAGCAGCTCGTCGATCGCCGCGATGTCGGCCGGGTCCCCGGACAACGCTGCCCAGCGAAACGGCCCGATGCCACGACAGAAGAGCGGCCGGATATAGGCCGGGACGAAGCCCGGGTATGAGAAGGCCTCCGTTACGCCGGCTGCTTCGGCCTCACCTCGCAGGTTGTTGCCATAGTCGAAAACGTAGCTGCCGGCCCGGACGTACTCGAGCAGCGCCTCGACGTGGCGCGCGATCGACTCGCCGGCCCGCCGAAGGTACTCGTCCGGATCGGACGAGCGGAGGACGGCAGCCTCCTCGACCGACAGCCCGGTCGGGATGTAGCCGGTGAGCGGATCGTGCGCCGCGGTCTGGTCCGTCACGAGATCGAAGTGCTCGCCGCGTCGCGACGAGCTCGGGCACGACTTCGGCCGCATTGCCGAGCAGCCCGACCGAGAGCGCACGTCCCTCCCGCGCGGCGGCGCGGATGCGCCCGAGCGCGTCGTCGAGTGACTCCGTCGCCTCGTCGAGGTAGCGCGTCTCGAGCCGGCGCTCGATCCGGGATGGGTCGACCTCGATGCAGAGAACCGCGGCGCCGGCGAGCGTCCCTGCGAGCGGCTGCGCTCCACCCATGCCGCCGAGGCCCGCGGTCAGGATCGTCCGGCCGGTGAGCGACGACGAGCCGAAGTGCTTCTGGCCGGCGGCGCCGAAGGTCTGGTAGGTGCCCTGGAGAATCCCCTGGGTGCCGATGTAGATCCACGAGCCGGCGGTCATCTGCCCGAACATGGTCAGCCCCTCGGCCTCGAGCCGCCGGAACTCGTCCCACGTCGCCCACCTGGGAACGAGCAGCGAGTTCGCGATCAGCACGCGCGGCGACTGACGCGTCGTCCGGAACACGGCGACCGGCTTGCCGGACTGCACGAGCAGCGTCTCGTCGTCCTCGAGCAGGAGGAGCGAGCGGACGATCGCCTTCAGCGCCTCGTGCGAGCGCGCAGCCCGGCCGGTGCCGCCGTAGACGACGAGGTCCTCGGGACGCTCGGCGACGTCCGGGTCGAGGTTGTTGAGCAGCATCCGCAGCGGAGCCTCCGTCGACCACGACCGCGCGTTCAGGTGCGTCCCTCGCGGCGCCCGCACCGAGGAGAGGTCGCCGCAGAGGGACTCGACGAGCGCGTCGATGGACGGTGCGACGGTCACAGCTCGCGATTCCCGTTTTCGGCGCGCCGCGCCTCCGCCTGCAGCTTCGACCGCCAGCGGACGACGCTCCAGGCCGATGCCACCACGAAGACCACGGCTGCGACGACCGCAGCCTTCCCGACCTTGCCGCCGGTCGCCCAGGCGATGAGCACGATGACCACCGCGAGCCCGGCGTACACGATCAGCGTGTCGCGATACGGATGCTTCGGCGGCGGCCTCTGGGGAAGCTGCCACTGGAGGCGGCGCGGCGGGCTCACTCGAGCTCTCCGATCTCCGCCTCGACCGCGGCGATCAACGAGCCGTCGCGCACGGAGTCCGCGACGGCCTCGATATCGCTGCTCAGCGATCGGTCGTCACGCAGACGCTCCGAGAGCGAGCGAACGTGCTCGTACGCCGCTCGCGCACCGCGGCCCGGCTCGAGCGGTGCGAGAAACTCGACCGCCTGCGCGCCGGCGAGCAACTCGATCGCGAGCGCCCGCTCGGAGTTCGCGACGATCTGCCATGCCTTCAGGCCGGAGGCGTTCCCCATCGACACGTGGTCCTCCTGGCCCGCGCTCGTCGGGATCGAGTCGACGGAAGCCGGATGACAGAGCGACTTGTTCTCGGAGACGAGGGCGGCGGAGACGTACTGGGGGATCATGAACCCGGAGTTGAGACCGCCGTCCGTGGTCAGGAATGCGGGCAGGCCGTCGTTCAGGTTCGGGTTGACGAGACGTTCGAGCCGCCGCTCGGAGATGCTCGCGAGCTCGGCGACCGCCATGGCGAGCGCGTCGAGCGCGAACGCGAGCGGCTGGCCGTGGAAGTTGCCGGCCGAGACCAGCATCTCCTCCTCGACGAGGACGAGGGGGTTGTCGGTCGCGGCGTTCAGCTCCGTCGTGACGGTGTACTCGACGTAGTCGAGCAGGTCCCGCGACGCGCCGTGCACCTGCGGGGCGCAGCGAAGCGAGTAGGCGTCCTGCACCTTGTCGCACCAGCGGTGCGACTCGTTGATCGCGGAGTCCACGAGCAGGCGGATCACGTTGCGGGCAGACGCGGCCTGACCACGCAGCGGCCGCAGAGCGTGCACCTGCGGAATGAACGAGTTGCGCGACCCCTGCAGCGCTTCGAGGGAGAGCGCGCACGCACAGTCGGCCGCGCGCGCGAGCCGGCGGGCGCGTACGAGCGCAAGCGTCGCCTGCGCGGCCATGAACTGCGTGCCGTTGATCAGCGACAGACCTTCCTTCGCGAGCAGTCGCACGGGGTCGAGCCCCACACGGGCCAGCGCCTCCGCGCCCTCGAGCAGCTCGCCTTCGACCCATGCACGGCCCTCGCCGACGAGCGGCAGCGCGAGGTGCGCGAGCGGTGCGAGGTCGCCGGAGGCGCCGACGGAGCCGCGCGCCGGGACGAAGGGCAGAACGCCGCGGTTCAGGCATTCGAGCAACAACTCCACCGTCTCCACACGCGCCCCCGAGTTGCCTTTCGCGAGTGCGTTGGCGCGCAGGAGCATCGCCGCGCGCACGACTGCGTCGGGGTACGGCTCGCCGACGCCGCACGCATGCGACCGGAGCAATCGCAGCTGCAGCTCCTCCGTCAGCTCCTCGGGGATCTGCTTCGAGACGAAGCGGCCGAAGCCCGTGTTCACGCCGTAGGTGTGCTCGTGGGCGCCGTGTGCGACCCGCTCGACGACCTGCCGCGCCGCCCGCATGTGGTCTCGTGCGCCCTCGGAGAGCGGCGCGGCCGGGCGCCGTTCGACGGCGACCTCCCAGACGTCCTCGAGTGAGAGATCGTCGCCGGTCAACGTGCCGGTCGCGGTCACAGCGCGAGTTTAGAGGCTTGACGTGGGTTTCAGGCACTCACGGCTGGTGGCTCAGACGCGGCGCATCTCGCCCGGGTCGGGCTTGAACGTAGGCACCGCTATGCCCTGCGCCCGACCCGTGCGACCTGCTTGGTCTGAGCCATCCCCGCAAGCACCCCAACCCACATCAAGCCTCTTGGAGGCTCACCCGGCAGACTCAGTTCGAGATGTCAGACCCGGTCCTCGACATCCCCCGCGAGCTCGAGCCCGGCGCCGCACCGCCCACGGCCAAGGCTTTGCACCTGCTCCGGCGCCGCGACTTCAGGCGGCTCTACCTCGCGGTCGCCGCCAGCGAGCTCGGTGACTCGCTGCACTACATCGCGCTGATGTGGTTCGCGTTCGACGCCGGCGGGCCTCTCGGGGTCGTCGCCGTACGGCTCGCCGACAGCGTCCCTGCACTCGTCTTCGGGCTGCACGGCGGCCTCGCGGCGGACCGGTTCAGCCGGAAGCGCTTGATGGTCAGCGCAGATCTCGTGCGCGGCGTCGTCCTGGTTCCCGTCGCCGCCGCCGGGCTCGCAGGCACGTTGCCGCTCTGGGGGCTCGTCGTCGCAGCCTTCCTGCTCGAGACCGCGACCAGTTACTTCGCGCCCGCGTATGGCGCCACCGTCCCGACATTGGTCGACCGCGCGAACGTGCAGCAGGCGAATGCGCTCGTGCAGGGAACGGCGCAGACACTTTCGATCGGAGGCTGGGCCGTCGCAGCCGCATTGCTGGCGTTCATCCCCGTGAGCGTCTTCTTCGCGGTCAACGCGGCGTCGTTCTTCGTGTCCGCAGCGCTGATCGCCCGCATCCGCCACGCCGGCGCGCACGACCCGCACGCCCCTCAGCCCCGGATCCGTGAAGGGCTCGCCGCGATTCGTCCTCACCCCGTCCTCGCCGCCTCGGTGATCGCGCTGGGAGTGGCGGTGACGATCACGGCGGGCACGTGGATCGGCGGGATCCCGACCCTCGTGCGCGACGGCCTCCATCACGGTGCGGGCGGATTCTCGATCGTCATGGTCGGCTACGCCGCCGGGTCGATCGCGAGCGGTGTGCTCCTGGCGCGCGTGCCGATCCGCCGCAAGGCCCGGGCAAGCCTCCTTGCCTGGACGATGTACCTGCCGGGCTACGCACTCGTCGCCCTCGCGCATTCGCTGCCGGTCGCGGTCGCCGGCGCGTTCTTCGCAGCCACGGGCCAGAGCTCGTCGCTCGTGCTGATCAACTCGGCCGCCCAGGAGGACGTTCCGGACTCGGTGCTCGGGCGGGTCCTCGGCCTGATCTCGCTGACGCACCGAGGTGCGCATGCCACCGGGATCCTCCTCATCTCGCCGCTCTTTGCATTCGTCGGCGCGCGAATCATCTTCGGGGCCTCGGCGATCGTCGTTCCGCTCGTCGGCCTCGTCGCGCTGGCCGTCGCGCTGCTCGCTACTCGGACTCGAGCAGCCTGAGCTCGAGCAGGTGGGAGCGGTCGAGCCCGTCGATCCTCAGCATCGCCCCTGCCGCCGCAGCCGCGGCACCGGCGGGCATGAGCCCGACGAGCTCGGAGCCCGCCACCTCGGCACCGCGCGCGAGCGCCTCGGCGTCGATGCGGGCGACGATCTCGTGGAGGGCCGCGGCTTCCCAGTCCTCGACGTTCATCGACACCTGGACGAGGCCGGCACTCGGGAGGTCGAGGCCGAGCGCACGCACTCCCGGGAAGCCGCCGCCGCGCTCGCGAACGAGCGCCGCGATCTGCTTGGCGACATCGAGCGAGCCGCGGAGGTTGACGTTGAACGCGATCAACGGACGGCGGGCGCCGAGGATCACCCCGCCGCCGCTCGGATGCAGGACCGGCGGCCCGAAGCTCGGCACGAGCTCGCCCGCGTCCAGCCGCTGCTGCAGGCCGGCGGTGCCCCCACGCCGATAGAACGCCGGCCCCCGCTCGGGCGGCGCGTAGACGAACACCGGCAGCTCGGCCTCGGCCCCGATGCGCGCCCCGATCACCTGGGCCGCTGCCGTGGCCCGGCTCAGGTCCTCGGGCACGATCGGGACGAACGGGACGACGTCCGCTGCCCCGATCCGAGGGTGGGCGCCTTCGTGCGTGCGCAGGTCGATGCGCTCGAGTGCAACGCCGATCCCTGCGAGCAGCGCGTCGCCGAGCTCGCGCTCGGAGCCGACGATCGTGAAGACCGACCGGTTGTGGTCCGCGTCCGCGTGCACGTCCAGCAGCTGCGCGTACCGCCCCAGCGCCGCGCCGATCGCGTCGACGGTGGCTCGGTCGCGGCCCTCGCTGAAGTTCGGAACGGACTCGAGCGGCAGCACAGCCGTACTCTAGGGCTGGCATGAAGGAGTACTACGACACGCGTGCGCCGGAATACGACGACTGGTACCTCGGACGGGGCCGCTTTGCCGAGCGTGACCGCCCGGAATGGGAGGCGGAACTGGCCGCGCTCGCGACGACGATCGAAGCGCTGGCTCCGGGACGGACGCTCGACGTCGCGTGCGGTACCGGCTTCCTGACGCGGCATCTTCGCGGCGAGGTCGTCGGCCTCGACCAGAGCGACCGCATGCTCGCCGAGGCGAGACGCCAGGCGCCTCACGCGACGTTCGTCCAGGGCGACGGCCTCGCGCTCCCCGTTCCGGACGGCAGCTTCTCCCGCGTCTTCACCGGCCACTTCTACGGCCACCTCCGCGAGGAGGAGCGGCTGACGTTCCTTGCGGAGGCGCGCCGCGTCGCGGCCGAGCTCGTCGTCGTCGACTCGTCGCGAACCGGGAGCGAAGTCGACGAGGACGTGCAGGAGCGCATCCTCAACGACGGGACCAGCTGGGAGGTCTACAAGCGCTGGTTCACCGGCGACGGTCTCTCGGCCGAGCTCGGCGGGGGCGAGACGCTTCACGAGGGTCGCTGGTTCGTGGTCGTCCGCGCACCCCGGTGAGTCGCCGCCGAACGACCTACCGTTCGCTTGCGTCGCTGAAGCGCGACCAGCGCGCCTGCCGGGCGTGTGTCGAGGCCGGCTATCCGCTCGAGTCCCTGCCGGTGGTCGCGCCGGGCGAGGCGCAGCGCGCGTATCTCTACGGGCAGGCGCCCGGGGTCGTCGAGGGCGAGGAGCGCCGGCCGTGGCGCGGCCGCGCCGGCCGAACGCTGCGCGGCTGGCTCGAGCTGGACGAGGACGCGTTCTATCGCACGTTCTACTGCGCGTCCGTCACGCGCTGCTATCCCGGCCGCGCGTCCTCGGGGCGCGGGGATCGCACGCCGACTCCAGCGGAGCAGCGGCTCTGCGAGTTCTGGCGCGAGCGTGAGCTCGCGCTCTTGCAGCCCGGCCTCGTCGTCACGGTCGGCGGCCTCGCCGCGCGGCAGCTGCTCGGCGCGCGCAGCGTCGGTGAGTGCGTCGGCCTGCGCTACGAGCTCGGCGGGGCGGTCGCCGTTCCGCTGCCGCATCCCTCGGGCGCGAGCAGCTGGCTGAACGTGCCCGCGAACCGCGCGCGCGTCGCCGGCGCGGTCGAGCTGATCCGCGCCGAGCTCGCCCAGCTTGGTGGTGGTGTCTGACACCTCGCCCCACGGCACGGACGCGTAGCGCACCTCGAAAGGTGTCTGACACCGTTTCGCGTCGAGCGCGGCTCCCGCTGCTCGCGAGAGGTGTCAGACACCCACGCGGGGAGTACCTTGGGCGCGTGCCTCCCGTGCCGTCAGCGCCGCGGAATCGCTCGACGTTCTTTCGTCTCGTCGGCTTCCTGCGCCCCTACAAGGTCTCCATGGCGATCTCGATCCTGCTCGCGATCGGCTCGCAGGCCGCCGCGCTCGGGGCAATCCTCCTGACGCGCAGCATCGTCGAGATCCTCCGCAGCGATCAGCTGAGCCGCCTTCCGTTCTACATCGGGCTCGTCCTCGGCCTCGGCGTCGCGCGGGCGGCGATGATGAGCGGCCGCCGGCTGATCGCCGGGAAGCAGGCGCTCCTCGTCGAGCTCGATCTGCGCACGGCGATCTACGCGAAGCTCGTCCGGCTCTCGTTCGGCTTCTACGACCGTCACCAGACCGGTCAGCTGATGAGCCGCGCGACCGTCGACCTGCAGGGCGTCCGCTTCTTCCTGGGCTACGGGCTGATCTTCTTCTTCCAGCACGTCTTCACGATCATCGGCGTCGGGATCGTCGTCTTCCTCATCTCCTGGAAGCTCGCGCTGATCACGATCGCGATCGCACCGGTGCTCGTCGCCGTCGCGTACCGCTACAGCCACGTCTCGCATCCGCTCCTCCGCGACGTGCAGCAGAAGATGGCCGATGTCGCGACCGTGGCGGAGGAGAACATCGTCGGCGTGCACGTCGTCAAGTCGTTCGCGCAGGAGGACGCCGAGCTCGCGAAGTTCCGCCGCAGCTCGGAGGAGGTCTTCGTCCTGAGCGTGAAGGCGAACCGCCAGCGCGCGTTCTACATCCCGATGCTCAGCTTCCTGCCGCTGCTCTCCCAGGCCGCGATCCTGCTCGTCGGCGGCCAGATGGTCGCGCGGGGCACGCTCTCGCTCGGCGACTTCGTCGTCTTCAACCTCTTTCTCGCACTGCTCGTGATGCCGCTGCGGCAGCTCGGGATGTGGATCGGACAGGCCCAGCGGGCCACCGCGTCCGGCGAGCGCATCTTCCAGGTGATCGACGAGACGGAGGACATTCGTGACTCGCCGGGCGCCGGCGAACTGCCGCCGGGACCGGGGCTCGTGGCCTTCGAGGGCGTCACGTTCGGCTACGACCCCGAGCGCCCGGTTCTGCACGACCTCGACCTCGAGCTTGCTGCCGGGAAGATCGTGGCGCTGATCGGGCACACGGGCAGTGGGAAGACGACCATCGCCTCGCTCGTGCCGCGCTTCTACGACGTGCAGGCGGGCCGCGTCACGATCGACGGCCACGACGTGCGCGAGCTCACGCTCGCGTCGTTGCGACGCGAGATCGGCGTGATCGCGCAGGACCCGTTCCTCTTCTCGGCGACGGTGCGCGAGAACATCGCCTTCGGCAGGCCCGACGCCACCCCCGAGGCAGTCGAGCAGGCTGCCCGGCTTGCGCAGGCTCATGACTTCATCGCGGCGTTGCCCAACGGCTACGACACGGTGATCGGCGAGCGCGGGATCACGCTCTCGGGCGGGCAGCGCCAACGGGTGGCGATCGCCCGCGCCCTCGTCGTCGACCCGCGGGTGTTGATCCTCGACGATGCGACCGCGTCGGTCGACGCCACCACCGAGTCGAAGATCCGCGTCGGCCTCCACGAGGCGATGCGCGGCCGGACCACGATCATCATCGCCCACCGCTTCTCGACCATCGCGCTCGCGGACGAAGTCGTCGTGCTCGAGAGCGGTCGTATCGCCGCACGCGGCACGCACGACGACCTCGTCGTCTCCAGCGACGTCTACCGCGAGATCTACGAGCACGGGAAGCTCGAGCGCGTGTTCACGGAGGAGGTCGCGTAGTGCGCGTGAACCAGGCCGGATCGCACCTGACGCGCGGGGGGCGTGCGACCGTCGAGGACTGGTCGTGGGCGCAGACGAGGCGGCGGCTCACCGCGCTCTACCGCCTCGCACGGCCGTACAAGCTGCGGACGGCGCTCGCCGTGCTGGCGCTCCTGGGGGCGACGGCCGTCGCGCTCGTGCCGCCGTACCTCGTCGGCCTCACGGTCAACGAGGTGCAGGACGGGCACACGTCGCAGCTCAACTGGCTCGTGGCCGCGTTCGTCGCTGCCGGCGTGGCCGGGATCGTCTTCACGTACGCGCAGACGTACTTCACCGGCTGGACCGGCGAACGCATGCTCGCCGACCTGCGCGACCATCTCTTCCGCCACCTGCAGCGCCTCTCGCTGGGCTTCTACGAGCGCAACCGTGCCGGCGTGATCATCAGCCGGCTGACGAACGACGTCGAGGCGCTCGACCAGCTCGTGACCGACGGGGTGAGCTCCCTCGTCCAGAACACGCTGACGCTCGTCGGCACGGCGGTGATCCTCTTCTTCCTCGACTGGCGGCTCGCACTCGCGGCGATGGTGATCATGCCCGCGATGACGCTTGCGACCGCCTGGTTCCGCAAGCGCTCCGGACGCGCCTACCGCTCCGTCCGGGAGACCCTCGGCGCGGTCACGGCGACGCTCGCCGAGGACATCGCGGGCATGCGCGTTCTCCAGTCCTTCACGCGTGAGCAGGCAGCCCGCGCGAACTTCCGGGACGTGAGCGACACGTACCGCGCCTCGAACATGCAGACCGTCGTTCTCAGCGGGCTCTATTTCCCGCTCGTCGACTTCCTCTCGTCGGCTGCGACCGCAATCGTGCTCGGCTACGGAGGCTGGCTCGTGTTCCACGGTCAGGTGTCGATCGGGATCCTCGTCGCGTTCCTCGGCTACCTGACGAACTTCTTCGACCCCGTGCAACAGCTCTCGCAGCTCTACAACACGTTCCTCTCCGCGGTTGCAGCGCTCGACAAGATCACGGACGTGCTCGACGAGGTGCCCGAGGTCGAGGACGTGCCCGACGCTCGCGAGCTCGACCGCATCGCGGGCCACGTCACGTTCGAGAACGTCCGGTTCTCGTACGGCCGCGGCCCGGAGGTGCTGCACGGCATCGACCTCGACGTGCCCGCCGGGACGACCGTCGCGCTCGTGGGTCACACCGGGGCGGGCAAGTCGACCATCGCGAAGCTGCTCGCCCGCTTCTACGACCCGACCGGCGGCCGCCTCACGATCGACGGCACCGACCTGCGCGGCGTCGCCCAGCTCTCCCTCCGGCGCCAGCTCGGAATCGTCCCGCAGGAAGGCTTCCTCTTCGCAGGCACGGTCGCCGACAACATCGCGTTCGGTCGGCCGGACGCGAGTCGCGACGAGGTCGTCGCCGCCGCACAGGCGGTCGGCGCAGACGAGTTCATCGACAGCCTCGAGCACGGCTACGAGACGCAGCTCGGCGAGCGCGGATCGAGGCTCTCACTTGGCCAGCGTCAGCTCGTCGCGTTCGCACGGGCGCTCCTCGCCGACCCGCGGATCCTGATCCTCGACGAGGCGACGAGCTCCGTCGACATCGGCACCGAACGGAAGATCGAGCGCGCGCTGCGCCGCCTGCTGCACGGCCGCACCGCCTTCATCATCGCCCACCGCCTCTCGACGATCCGCGACGCCGACCTGATCGTCGTGCTCGAGCACGGGCAGGTCGTCGAGCAGGGAACGCACGACGAGCTGCTCGCCGCGCGCGGCCTCTACACCTCGCTGTACGGCGACTGGGCCGCAACGGCGGCATAAGCCATTACCCCCATCCGGGGGAGCACATCGAGCCTGCCGTTCGGCTATTCCTGTTAGTCGACAGTTCAGACACCGTGAATAGCGCCAGGGGGTTCCAGCATGGGCCAACAGCATTCACGGACGGGGGCGCTTTCCAATAACCGGCTTTCCGGAGAACGTGGCCAGACGGTCGTGTTCGTCCTGCTGTTGCTCGTGGCGGTGATCGGGGTGGTCGGGGTCGTGATCGACATCGGCTACGCGTACCGCACCCAGCGCGCGCTCCAGTCGGCTGCGGATGCATCCGCCCTCGCCGGCGCGCAGCAGCTACCCGACCCGACGAGCGCCACGCAGGTCGCACAGCAGTACGGCACCTCGGCGGCCGGGTTCAACAAGATCTCGAACGTCGCGGTGACCGAGAAGGTCACCACGAGCTGCCTCGCCACGATCCCCGGCTGCCTGCCGGTGAACGAGGTCTCGGTCAACGAGACGGCGAGCATCCCGACGTTCTTCTCGCAGATCCTCGGGATCAAGTCGTTCAGCGTGCACGTCGGCGCGACCGCGTGCTCACCATGCGGCTCGCAACCGGAGGACATCATGCTCGTGCTCGACCGCACCGGCTCGATGTGCCAGGACAGCCTGGGGAAGGCCGACCCGTCGTGCGCCGACCTGAACAACGCAAAGGCCGGGTTGACGACCTTCCTGAGCTACTTCAACCCCGCGGTCGCACACGTGGGGCTCGCGGTCCTGCCACCGGCGACGAGCGTCTCGGCGCGCTGCAACACTCCAGCGTCCTCGAACTACAACTCCGCCTCCGCGGCCTACACGCTCGTACCGTTGTCGAGTGACTACAAGCTCCCGAACGGGACGCTGAACGCGAGCTCGACACTCGTCTCCACGGTGAACTGCATCAAGGGCGCCGGCACGACCGCGTATGCCAATGCGATCGATGCCGCACAGGCCGAGCTCAACCTGCACGGCCGCCCCCACGTCCCGAGGGTGATCGTGTTCTTCTCCGACGGCGCCGCCAACACCGGCCCGTCGTATCTCTCGTCGAGCTCGCCCTACCGCACCCAGCCGTGCCATCAGGGCGGTACGTCCGCCGCGGTCGCGAAGGCGGCGGGGACGACGATCTACTCGATCGGCTACGCGCTCGACGACGACACCGGGGGCTGCAAGAACGGCGTGACGGGCAACGCCGAGTCTCCCGGGATCAACGTCTACCAGGCGCTGGGTGCAATCGCGTCGAGCCCGTCGATGTTCCACGTCAAGCCGAGCGCCGGCGAGCTGCAGACGATCTACAGCGCGATCGCCGCGGACATCTCGCACGGCTCGTCGAGCCTGATCAACTAGAGGTGACTGCTAGGCGGCGGGCACGACGACCGAGCCCGCCGCCTTGTCGTGCCAGGTCTGCTTCTCGGGATCCCAGAGCATCCACAGATAGCCGAGCAGGAACACGATCGCCGAGACGATCGACACGAGCCAGCGGATGAATGCGCGCGGGTAGCCGATCGGGCCGCCGCCCTGCAGATCGATCACGCGGATCGAGAGGGCCGCGTCGCCCGGAGTCTGCCCGGTCGACCCGTGGAAGTACGTGAAGTAGGCGGCCCCGATCAGGAAGCCGAGGCCCTCGCCGGTGTTGCCGAGGATCGCCCTGAGGATCCCGGAGACGACGCCGATCACGATCGCGTCGACGAACGCCGCGACGAAGCGGCGCCAGAAGCCCGAGCGAGCAGTGGGAACGGAGGCGGCGCCGAGAGCGGCCGCAGTTGAGTCCATCGGCCGGAGCATAAGCTGTTCCCGTGACTCTTGACCCCGAGACCGAAAAACGAATCGAGCAGCCCGCGTCCGACGAGGCCGAGCGCGAGACGCGCCTCACGCCCGCGGAGGCAATCACCAAAATGCGGATCCGCGTCCCTGTGCGCGGCGACCGCAAGCTCCGCGCCGTCATCGACCGCGTCAACCGCGACGACCAGCTGAAGGGCTGGTGGCACGTCTCGAACGTGAACGCGGTCGCACGCATGGAGATCAACGACCACTCCTGGGTGCACATCCAGATCGTCACGAACATCGCGCTGAAGCTGCTGCGGCAGCTCACCAAGCACGGTGTCGAGCCGGCGATGGTCACCGACTATGGGATGACGCGGGACGACTCCGAGGTCGTCGTCGCGTTGACCGCCCTCACGCATTGCATCGGGATGTCGGTGCATCGCAAGGGCCACGAAGACTTCAGCCTGTTCCTCGCCGAGCCGAAGCTCCGGCAGCTCCTCGCCGGCCTCTACGAGGAGCCCGACCTGACGGTGGTCGTCTCGGAGGTGCTGCAGGGGATCATCAGCCACCGCGCCGACGGCGAGCCGCTCACGCTCGAGGCCGGCATCCTCCGAGTCGCGGACGCGCTGGACATGGAGCAGGGACGCTCGCGCATCGCCTTCGAACGTGGCCGGATCGGAATCCACTCGCTCTCGGCCGCCGCGATCGAGGAGGTCGAGATCACCGACGGCGAGGAAAAGCCGATCCGCATCTCGATCCGCATGAACAACTCCTCCGGCATCTACCAGGTCGACGGCCTCCTCCAGGCGAAGCTGCGCGGCTCCGGCCTCGAGCCCTACGTCGAGGTGATCGCGCACATCGACACGGAGGCCGAAAAGCGCCTGGTGCCCCTCTACAAGCTCGATCTTTGAGGGCGTTTTGCCCGGCGCTGCGGCTACAATGCGGTCGCTCTGCGGGATCGTCTAATGGTAGGACGCCGGACTCTGAATCCGGTAGTCTAGGTTCGAGTCCTAGTCCCGCAGCTCCACGAAAGCCCCGCTCAGGCGGGGTTTTCGTTTACCGGGCAGGCGACGATCCCTCGGTCGAGGGCCGCAGGGCGACCGGGTCGAGCGCTGCCTGTGAGAGCTCGCCGGCGCTCCTCGTCGACATTGTCGTGTCCCGGCTGTACGGTCGAAGCCGGATGGCGGTACAACGTGCCTGAGGAGGCGTGAGTGGCGCAAGAAGCGTACGCCGGCGTCGAGGCCGTTTCGGAGACACCGCTGTCTGCGTGGATGGCCCGGCACACGCTGGCCCGATGGGAGCTCGCGGTCTCCGGTGTGGCGGTCCTCGCCGCGGCGATCGCGGTCTGGGCAACGCTGCGCGCTGACTTCCTCGCCCATCCGGGCTGGCTCGCGCTGCAAAAAGCCGACTTCATCCTTGGACCGGTCGCGGTCGGGCTGTACTGGCGGCGTCGACGGCCGGAGAGCCGGCTCGGTGCGATGTTGATCGCGTTCGGCTTCGTGGGGGCGCTCTACACCCTGCAGTCGTCGAGCAACTCCCTCCTGTTCAGCCTGGGTGTGCTCTGGGAGATCCCGATCTACGTCGGAACGCAGATTCTCATCCTCGCGTTCCCGACCGGCCGTCTGAAGTACGACTGGCCCGAGCGTCTCATCCTCGTGGCGATGGGCGCCGGCGTCGCGTCGGCTGTCATCCTTCCGCTCGTCAGCCCTGCAATCAGCGGCGAGGGATCGATCTCGGGCTGCCGCGACGGCTGTCCCGAGAACGCGCTCCTGGTGACCCCCAAGCTTTCGTGGATCGACCCGTTGATCGACTTCCAGCGAGTAGCCATCATCGCGATCGCGATCGCGACGGCTGGCTTGCTGATCTGGCGATTCGTCATAGGCTCGACGCCGCGCAGGCGAGCCCTCGCGGTCGGCGCACCCGTCGCGTTGCTGTTTCTGATCTATCAGGCGACCTACCAGTCGACCAGGCTGTTTGCTCCCGATGCGCATTCATCGTCGATTGCGTTTCTCCGCTGGTCGTTCGTCGGCACGCGTGCCGCGATCTGGTACGGCTTCTGGCTCTCGCTCCTCGTGGCCGAGCTGGTGGCCGCTCGCGTTCTTCAGCGGATGGTCACTCAGTCGCTACGACGCCCCTCGCTGCGCGAGCTCGAGGATTTGCTGCGCGGCCCGCTCGGCGACCCCGCCCTGAGGCTCGGGTTCTGGCAGCCACGAATGAACGCCTTCGTCGATGCGCAAGGACAATCGCTCGAGCGGCCCGCTGAATCGTCGACTCGTGCGCTCACCGTCGTCGAGCAGAATGGTCGTCCGGCTGCTGCGATCGTTCACGACGCGGAGCTCTCTGCCGACCCCGAGCTGCTCCGGACCGCCGGTGCGACCGCGCTGCTCGCGTACGAGAACGCGCAGCTCGAGGCCGCGTGGAACGAGTCGTTGTCGGCGCTGAGAGATTCGCGAGCTCGGATCGCCGCAGCCGGCGACCTCGAGCGCCGCAAGATCGAGCAGAACCTGCACGACGGCGCGCAGCAGGCACTGAGCGCGCTCGGCGTCAGGATCGCGCACGCCATCGACCTGAAACCGGAGAATCCCGCGCTCGACCGTGAGCTGGCAGCGATTGCGCGCGAGCTCGACGACGCGATCGATGAGCTGCGCGAGCTCGCGCACGGCATCTACCCGGCGGTTCTGACCAACTTCGGCCTCGTTCCGGCACTCAGGAGCATTCAGCTCGGATCCGTCAACAACGTCAGCGTCCGTGCCGAGCATGTCGGCCGTTACCCGCCCGAGGTCGAGACCGCCCTCTACTACTGCTGCCGTGAGGCGCTCCAGAACGCGATCAAGCACGGCGGAGAACGAGTACGAACCTCGGTCAGGGTCGAGGACACCGGGACGGAGCTACGAGTCGAGGTCCGTGACGACGGACCGGGCTTCGAGCTGACCGCGGCCCACGACGGCGTCGGGCTCCGCAACATGGAGGATCGCGTCGCCGCACTCGACGGCCACCTGGAGATCGTGTCCACGGTCGGGCTCGGGACACTGGTCTCGGCGACGATCCCCATGAGGCCGCTCGGCAAGCCGCTCGATCGGGAGCGGGCGCCGGCGACACCGCAGAGATAAAGGAGGCGTTAGCGGCGGCGGGCAAACGGTGCGAGGCGTGCGATTGCGCGTTCCACTTCGGATGGTGCGAACGGCTTCGTCAAGCGTTCCAGGTGCTCGTCGGTCGCCTCCGGGGCGGCGCTGGTGTAGCCGGACATGACGATGATGGGGAAGGTCTCGCCGAGGCGGCGTAGTTCGTTGATGAGCCCCCAGCCGTCGAGGTGGGGCATCACGATGTCGGTGACGACGACGCTGATCTGCCCGGAATGGTTGCGGTAGACCTCGAGGGCCTCGCGTCCGTCGGCTGCTTCGAGGACGTCGTAGCCTTGTGCTCGCAGGTAGGTCGTGAGCATCGAGCGGACTCCGGCCTCGTCTTCGACGAGCAGCACCCGCCCGACCTCGGCTGTTTCCGCGGGCACGGTCGTCTCGGCGGCTGTCGGCGCCGCTGCCGGCTCGAGGGTGCGTGGGAGGCAGACGGCGATCTCGGTCCCCACGCCGGCCGTGCTGTCGAGCGAGACGAAGCCGCCGCTCTGGCGGACGATCCCGTAGACGCTCGCGAGGCCGAGGCCGGTGCCGCGACCGGACTCCTTGGTGGTAAAGAACGGTTCGAAGGCTCGTGCCGCGGTTTCCTCGTCCATTCCGCAGCCGGTGTCGCGGACGGAGATCTGGACGTAGGGGCCGTGCGGCAGCTCGCTGTCTTCGTCGCCGGCAAGGCGGTCGAGCTCGAGCGGCTCGGTGAAGATGGTGAGCGTCCCGCCGTCGGGCATGGCGTCGCGCGCGTTCAGCACGAGGTTGACGAGCACCTGCTCGAGCTGCCCCCTGTCGACGCGGGCGCGGAGCCCTGTTTCGAACGGGAGCGCCTTGAAGTCGATCTCGTTCGGCAGCACGCGGCCGAGCATCGACTCGACGGTCAACACGATTTCGTTCACGTCCCAGACGGCGGGCTTCAGGACCTGGCGGCGGCCGAAGGCGAGCAGCTGGCCGGTGAGCGCGGAGCCCCGGCCGGCCGCCTCGGAGATCGCGGCGAGGTTCTGTCTGCTTTCTTCGGGCAGGTTCTTCTCGAGGATCCCGCAGTAGCCGAGGATGATCTGCAACAGGTTGTTGAAGTCGTGCGCGACGCCGCTCGCGAGCTGGCCGACCGACTCGAGCTTCTGCGCGTCGTGCAGCCTCCCTTGCGTCGCAGCCAGCTCGGACTCGGCGTGCTCACGTGCCTCGAGCGTTCGACGCAACTGCTCGGCCTGGTGGGAGAGCAACATGTTGTGCGAGGCGAGGGCGGCCGTCGCCGTTGCCTGTTCGCGGCGCCGCACCATCCAGAGAAGCGCCAGCAGCACGAGCCCGGCACCGAAGACAACCGGGGCGAGCCAGACCACGGTGCGGCTCACCGTCTCCGAGTAGCGCAGCGCACCCGCAGACGCCCGCTGGTTCCGTGCCGCGGCTGCGAACACCGTGCTCTCGATCTTGCCGAAGGCTGGATCGACCTGGCCTCCGTCGATGCGCAACACCGTGGGGGTGTCCTGCCGGTCGACGGCGGCGAACATCAGCCGGATTGCAGCCAGGTACGGCCCATGCGCAGCAAGCACCTGGCGCGCGACCGCCTTGTCGCGCTCGCCGCCGGTGCGGGCGACCACGCCCATCGCTGCGAGCACCTCGGCAGCGGCGCGCCGGTAGCGGACGCGGATCGGCGGGCTCGGCTCGAGCCGATACTTCCGCTCGAGGGACTCCTCCTCGCCGACTGCGAAGCGGGCGCGCTCATAGGCGGCATTCAGCGACGCGGTCTTCGCTGCCTTGGTGACCGCCGCGTCGGTGGTGCGCGTCGCGGCGATGGCAAACGCCCCGAGGAGCACCAGCACGAGCATCAGCCCAAGACCCGCGAACCGCGCCATCCGCTCCAACCAACTCGCTTGAACGTTCAACCGTTTTCTCCCCGCCCGGAGGCGCAGCCGCAGTAGATAACACCCTGAACATCGACAACCGTCACGACGACTGCCATCCCCGCCCGAAGGCGCGCGCATCCCCGAAACGGGTTACCGGCTCGGCATGCCCGTACCCCCGTGGCCCGCTTTCGGGTTGTGCCGGTATGGCCGTCAGGTTTCACCTCAGCGACGAAGTCACAGCCCCGACGCCAGAACGCATCGACGTTCAGGATCGAGTCTCGGTTCCGGACGGTCGCAACGGCAGCGTGATCGGCTTTTTCATGCGCGATCCGATGACCGTGCTCGTCGCGTTCGAGCCGGGCGACGTCCGCGAGTTCTCGCCGGCCGATCTGCAGCGCCTCTAGAGAGGGCGATCAGAAGAGGCTGGCGACCTCGGCAGCGAGCTCCGGGGGAAGGTTCCGCTGCTTCGGCAGCAGCTCGACGAAGCGGTGGTCGTCGTCGACCGTGAGCGCGTCGAGGGTGAGCGGCTCGAGCAGGTCGCCGAGCGGAGTCGAGGCTGCAAGCACCTGGGCCGGCTCCGCGCCGGACAGGTTGGGGCGCAGGGAGACGCCCCCCAGGTCGTCGTGGTCGAGCACGAGGAAGACCGACGTGTCGTCGAGGGACCGGCCGTCGAGCAACTCGAGCGCGGGCTTCGAGACCAGGTCCTTCGCAAGGGCGGGCAGCCTCGAGAGCCCGTCTTCCAGCAGGTCGGTCGCCTGTTTGAGCGTCAGCTTCGCGACTGCGGGATCGCTGGTCGGCTGGCGCAGGTCGAGCAGCCGCTTTCGGCCGGCGACCGTCGCCGTCTCCGTCTGACCCGCGGCCGGTCCGAGCAGGCTCTTCATCGGCCGGCTCGCGCCGTACCGGGGGAAGCCGTTGATCACGACGAGCTCGACATCGTGCTCGCTGCGCGTGAGCAGGTGGCTGTGCGCGTCGCCGTCCTGGCCGCTGACGACGAGGAGATCCGCGTACTTCCCCGCCTCGACCGTGCCGAGCTTGGCGTCCCAGCGGAGGATCTTGGCGGCGTTCCGGGTCGCGAGCGAGATGAGGTCGAAATCCGAGAGGCCCGCATTGTCGAGATTTGACGCGAGCCGCGCGATCTTCAACTCGCCGAGCAGGTTCTTGCTCCCACTCGGCGACCAGTCGGGGCCGAGCGCGATCGTCACGCCGGAGCGCACGGCCTCGCCGATCTTGGCGGTCGCCCCGTAGAGCAGCAGGTTGCTGAGCGGCGACCAGACCATCGAGGCGCCGGCGCCTGCGAGGACGTCGAAGTCGGCCGAGTCGAGCGCGACGCAGTGGATGCCCGCGAGCGAGTTCGTGATCGCCCAGTCGCCCGAGGGCGATTTCAGGTCGAGGAAATGCGCGCTGGCTGCCTTGTTCGTGCCTTCGCTCAGGTGCAGGAGCAGGCAGTCGAACTGCCCGAGCCGTTTCAGGAACTTGGCGCGATCCTTGGCGTCGACGTCGGCGATGTGGCTCGCAGCCTCGGGCAGCTCCGGGTCGTCGGTCTGCTCGACGTTGCGGACGACGCCCCGGTAGTAATGCTGGATCCCGGCGTAGCTCGAGAGCGCGAGCCCCTGGCTCGTGGTCGTGCCGCCGACCAGGCACTTCGCTTCGACGTAGCGGACGATCGCGGGCACGTACGCAGGCGTGTGCGCGAGCACCTTCATCGGGCCGGTGATCAGCTTGCGATAGACGTCGCCCTGCGCCCACTGGTCGCGATTCACGTACTTCTTCGGGACATCCCAGAGTTGCAGCGCGTTGTAGCTGAGGTGGTCGTGCAGGTCGATCAGGCCCGGGTAGATGGTCCCGTGCGTGTCCAGCGGCTTGACGCTCTCGAAGCCCGCCGGCTTCGGCGCGCCCGCCGCCTGGACGGCCGTGATCGTCCCGGCCTGGATGTAGACGACCCCGTCGTCGATGACGGCGTCGGTCCTCGTCATCGGCACGACTCGGCCCGCGAGGGCGAACGTCGGCCCGTCCGCGGGGTCGACCGGGGCGAGCGAGAACACGCTCACTTCGGTGCGAGCCAGGTCAGCGTGTGGCCGTCGTCCGGGCTCGGCCGCTTCACGCTGTCGTTGTGCTTCGGATGCGCGGTGCGGCCGGCCGAGTCGTCGCCGAGGAAGCTCGGCACGCCGAAGGGCAGATCGCGCCTCGGGATCGGCGCGTAGTCGCTCTCCAGGAACGAGGCGCCGTAGTTCGCGCCGGCCACCGATCCGTCCGGGTCGGGCGTGACGATCGCGCGCAGCCGCTCGATCGCGCCGTGCCACGCCGTGACGAGCGCGCCCTCGTCATGGCTGCTCGGATGCGGGATCTGCTCGACGTGCACGTTCGGCTTGCCCGGCCAGAGGGCGAACGCCTTTTGCGCATTGACGCCGAACGCGACGACCGCCTGCACGTGCGCCGGGCGAACGGCGTCGTAGAACTGGTGCCTCCACACCTGCTCGTCGTGAGCGGCGAGCAGCTTGTCCACCCCGCGCCCGAAGCTCGGATGCAACGCATACGGGAACGCGTTCACGCAGAGGTAGGACTTCGTCAGCCCGAGCTTGGTCAGGAAGCCCTGGACGCGCTGGCCCGCGTCACCGACGAGCGTCCGGAGCGCGATCCGCTCGGTCGGCCCCGGGTCGGAGGCGATGCACAGGAGCCGTGCCGACCCGTCGAGGCGGCCGCGGTAGAAGATCGGCCCCCACGCCGTCCAGAACGCCTGCGGGGTCGCCGGCACCGGGCAGTTCCCGCAGATCGTCGCGATCGCGCTCGGCGGTCCGCCGTCGAAGTTCGACCCGGCCATCGGAGAAGCTTCCTTCACGGCCCGGACAGATGCAACCAGGACCCTGCGAGAGGCTTGATATGGAATGCACGCAATTCCACATCAAGCCTCTCTAACTCGGGCCGAGCAGCACCGAGCCCTTCTCGACCCGTGCCGTCCAGGACTGGCCGAACGCATGGATGTTGCTGAGGACGAGCGCCTCCGCCCACTCCGGTAGGTCGTGCGCGTTCGAGCGGAGCGCCCGCGCTTCGCGATCCGGCTCGAGGCCGAGCAGCGTCTGGAGCAGGAGAAGCGGCGTGCCGGCCGCCCACGCCTGAGGGCTCGACGCCGTCGGGTAGAGAACCGGCGGCAGCCCCGGCTGGCGCGGGAAGCCCGCAAACACCTCCGGCAACCGGTAGTCGAAGTGCGCCGCCGCCTCGATCATGCGGCTGAGGATTCGCTGCGCATCGCCTGTTCGCCCGGCGCGAGCGAGCCCGGCGGCGGCGAGCGAATTGTCATGGGGCCAGACCGTGCCGTTGTGGTAGACGAGCGGGTTGTAGCCGGCCTCGTTCGCCGAAAGCGTGCGCACTCCCCAGCCCGACCAGAGCCCGTTTCCCATCAGCACCTCGGCGACGCGCGCAGCCCGCTCGACAGGGACGATCCCGCTCCAGAGCAGGTGGCCCATGTTCGAGCCGACGGCGTCGATCGGCCGCTTGTCACGGTCGAGGCCGAGCGCGTAGTAGCCGCCGTCCTCCACCCAGAACGCTTCGTTGAAGCGCTCCCGCAGGACATCCGCCTCGGTCTCGAGCCTCTCGGCGAACGCGTCGTCCGACCACACGTGGCGGGCGAGCTCCGCCATGCGCACCTTGGCGTCGTAGACGTAGCCCTGAACCTCGGCGGATGCGATCGGCGGCTCGGCGAACGAGCCGTCGCGAAAGACCATCGAGGCATCCGAGTCCTTCCAGCTCTGGTGGCGGATCCCACGTCGTGCACGCCGCAGGTACTCGACGAACCCGTCGCCGTCCCGGTCGCCGGGGCCGTCGATCCACCCGAGGGCGCGGCGCGCCGGCCCTTCGAGCTTCAACGCAAGCGCGCCGTCGCCCGTCCAGCGCCACAGCTCCGAGAGCAGGACCAGGAAGAGCGGCGTCGCATCGACGGTGCCGTAGTAGCGGTCGGTCCACGCGCGCGCGGCCTTACCGCGGCGCATCTCGTGGATGATCTTCCCGGGCTCCGCGTCGCGCTCGGGATCGTCCTCGTCGGCCTGGGTGGCGGCGAGCTCGAGCAGCGCGCTCGTGGCGAGCTCCGGGCCGAGGACGAGCGACTGCAGGCACGTGATCAGCGTGTCGCGGCCGAACACGGTCATGAACCACGGCGTGCCGGCAGCCGGCAGCGCACCGACGTGGAAGTCGTCGTCCTCGATGCGCAGCGCGGCGAGATCGGCGAGCGAACGGTCCCACGTGCGCGTGAGGTCGTTCCACGACGACTCGAGCCGCGGCGCAGACTCCTGCCACGCCGCGAGCGACGCGTCGGCACGGTCGCGCTCCCGCTGCAAGCGGTGGCGGAAGTCCCCGGTGCCGAGCGGCACGAGCCCGTCGAGCAGCGGCTGGAGCGCGATCGTCACCTCCCAGCGGGCGCGCGGCTCCAGCGCGACCGCGAACCGAACGGCACCGCCGGACACCGTGTGCGGCTGCGAGACATGGAACAGCGAGCGGGCGGGGAACCCCACATCGCTGAAGAGCAAGGTGTCTCCGTCTTCCGCCTCGGGCGGCCGCCCGGCTCCGTCGACCGACGCGCCGGCGAACTCCGCGAAGCCCGGGTCGGCGCTCTTGACCGCGAAGATGTCGGCGAAGTCCGCCGCGAGCTCGAGCGCCACCTCGAACTCGAGCCGCTTGTGGTGGTGGTTCACGACGGCGATCCGCTCCTCCATGCCACGCGCGACGAAGCGCTCGCGCTCGACCGACAGCTCGTTCGGGCCGATCCCGTCGACGACTGCGTTGCGGAGGACGAAGCTCACCACGTGCGGCACGGGCTGCGCCTGCGAGAGCGGCTCCGGGCGCGCGCCCTGGATCGTCAGGACGGAGCGTGAGAGAAAACGCGTGTCGGAGGCGAAGAACCCCGCCGCCCGGGGAGTGCCGTCGACGTCGCCGCGCTCGTCACAGACGCAGAACGTCGACCCTTCCAGAACCGTGAACGTCAACTTTTCGACGCAGCGGTTCCGAGTGCGCGCTCACTCTCGCGGTCGAAGAGCAACAGCTTGTCGAGCGGCACGGAGAAGCTCTGCTCGCTCCCCTCTTGCAGTTGCACGTCGGCACTCAGCTTGACGACGACGGGCTCGTCCTGGAGGCGCAGGTGCGCGAGCTGCTCGTTCCCGAGGTACTCGATCACCTCGACGCGCGCGTCGTAGTGGGCCGCGCCGGGTGAGCCGTTCCCGAGCGCAACGTGCTCCGGGCGGAACCCCACGAGCTGATCCTCGCCCCCGACTCCCACGAGCTTGGACGGGAGCATGTTCATCGCGGGCGAGCCGATGAAGGTCGCCACGAAGGTGTTCGCGGGCCGCAGATAGAGATCCTGCGGCGTCCCGATCTGCTGCAGGACCCCGTGGCGCATCACGGCGATCCGGTCACCCATGGTCATCGCCTCGATCTGGTCGTGCGTCACGTAGATCGTCGTCGTGCCGAGGCGCTTCTGGAGCTTCAGGATCTCCGCACGCGTCTGCACGCGCAGCGCGGCGTCGAGATTCGAGAGCGGCTCGTCCATCAGGAACGCCGCCGGCTCGCGCACGATCGCGCGTCCGAGCGCGACTCGCTGCCGCTGGCCGCCCGAGAGCTGCTTGGGCTTGCGCTTGATCAAGGGCCCGAGCTCGAGCACTTCGGCCGCGTTCGCCACCCGCTGGTCGATCTGCTCCTTCGGCACCTTGTGGTTGCGCAGGCTGAAGGCGAGATTCTGGAAGACCGTCATGTGCGGGTAGAGCGCGTACGACTGGAAGACCATCGCGACATTGCGGGCGCCCGGTGCGACGTTGTTGACGACGCGATCGCCGATCAGGACCCGCCCGCTCGTGATCTCCTCCAGGCCGGCGAGCATGCGGAGAGCGGTCGTCTTCCCGCAGCCGGACGGCCCGACGAGCACGAGGAACTCACCATCCTCGACGCTGATGCTCAGATCGTCGACGGCCTTCGTGTCGTCGAACTGCTTGGTCAGGTGCTCGAACGTGATCGAAGCCATCAGTGCTCCTCGGTGGCGGGCTGCGGAAGGACGAAGTGGGCAGCCGCGAGGAACGAGTACGCGACCGTCAGGGTCAGGAACGGCATCAGCGCCGCGGCCACGCCGGCAACGTTGACGGCCAGGAGAACGAGGCCGAAGGCAAGGGTCGGCCAGGGCCGCTCGGCGACGAACCGTGCCGCGTCGCGCGCAACGGTGTGCAGCGGCAGCGACGGCCTCGCGATCGCGAGCGTCCAGAGGACGAGCTGGTAGATGCCGAGGAGAACGAGGCAGTAGATCGTCACGAACGACAGCGGCCACAGAGCGGTCCCGCCGTAGAAGTGCACTGCAAGCACGCCGAGCCCGAGGAGTGACGCGCCGACCGCACCGAGCAGCAGCCCGCGCCGCCAGTGCAGGCGCAGCCCGCGGAGCGCATCCGCGCGCTCGAGGTTGCCCGTCTGCGCGAGCGTGACGGAGCAGTGCACGAGCATCGCGAGCAGCGGTCCCGCGAGCACCACCACGACGAGCGCGGCACGCACGGCGAGGGCCGAGAGCACGGCGAACGCGAGCACGGCGCCGACCGCGGCATTCACCGGCACGAGCCTCCACGAGTTTCCGTAGAAGTCGCGGAACGCACAGCGAAAGGCGGCGCCCGCTCTCATCCCTTCACTCCCGACGCGACGACACCGGCGATGAAGTAGCGCTGGAACACGATGAAGATCACGAGGATCGGGATGATCGCGATCAGGCTGCCCGCCATCAGCGCGGGCCAGTTCGTCTGGTAGGTGAGCACGAACTCCGCCAGGCCCAGCTGCACGGTGTAGAGATGCGGGTTGCCCTGGCCGAAGAGGATGAGCGGCCAGAAGAAGTCGTTCCAGATCCCCTGGAACTGGAGGATCGCGAGTGCGGCGGCCGCGGGCGCCGCGAGCGGGAGCATCACGCGCCAGAACGTCTTGAAGAAGCCGGCGCCGTCGAGCTTCGCCGCCTCCTCGAAGTCCTTCGGGATCGTCAGGAAGTACTGACGCATGAAGAAGAGATTCGTCGCGCTGACGAGGTTGATGAGGATGTAGCCCTCGAAGCTCGCGATCAGGTGCCAGTTCGTGAGCATCACGAACACGGGGATGAAGCGCAGCTGGTCGGGGATCATCAGCGTCCCGAGCACGAGGATGAACAGGACCTCGCGACCGGGGAAGCGAAGCCGCGCGAATGCGTAGCCGCCGAGCGAGCTGAGCACCAGGTTGATCGTGGTGATGAAGACCGCGAGGAAGAGGCTGTTCCCGATGTAGCGCTTGAAGTCGTACTGGGTCCATACCGTCTTCCAGGCCGCAGTCGTCCACTCGTGTGGCAGCAGGCTGAAGTTCGCAGTGTCGGGCAGCGTCTTGAACGACGTCGAGACGGACCAGATGAACGGCACGAAGAAGAGCGCCGAGACGCAGGCGAGCAGGAAGTAGAGGATCACGCGCTGCGCGATCGCACGGCGCGACTTCGGCGGGATGTACGGCTGCGCGGCGGTTGACGCGGTCATCCGGCTTCCGACCGGCCGAGCGTCAGGCGATTGATCAGCGTCAGCCCGAAGATGAGCGTGAAGAGCACGACGCCCGCCGCCGCGGCGACCCCGATCTCGGCACTGTGGAACGCCTTGAGATAGATGTAGAGAACGGCCGTCGTCGTCGAGTAGTTCGGGCCGCCTGTGCCGCCGGAGACGATGAACGCCTGGTCGAACACCTTGATCGCGCCGATCCCGAAGATGACGAGCACGAAGAAATGCGCAGGGCGGAGCAGCGGGAAGGTGATCTTCCAGAACGTCCGCCACTGGCTCGTCCCATCGAGGGCCGCAGCCTCGTAGACGTCGGTCGAGATCGACTGGAGCGCCGCGAGGTAGAAGATCATCACCGTCCCCGCGGTCGTCCACGCATTCAGCCCGACGATCGACCAGAGCGCCGTGCTCGGGTCGCCGAACCACGCCTGGTTCCCGCCGACGATCTTGTTCAGGAGGCCGTCGGGATTCAGGATGAAGATCGCGATCGACGTGATCGCCACCGACGAGGCGATCGACGGAAAGTAGAACGCGGCGCGGAAGAACGTCTGCCCACGGATCTTCTGGTTCACGATCAGCGCCATCGAGAGGCCGAGCGCCATCTCGAGCGGCACGACCGCGAGGGCGTACTCGAACGTGTTCTTGATCGCGATGTGGAAGATCTGGTCGTCCCACAACGCGCGGTAGTTCCCGAGCCCGGCCTGCGACCCGGCGGCCTTCCCGAGGATGCCCCAGTTGAAGAAGCTGATGTAGATCGCGTAGACGAACGGGTAGAGGAAGAACAGCCCGAACAGCACCATCGGCAGCGCGACGAAGGCATAGCCCCATGACGCCTCGCGCAGGCGTGCCCCAGCCAGGGAGCTGCCGCGCGGAACGATGCGACCGCGCGGCGTTGCGACGTTCAAGGGTGTCCGGGCGTCCATGTTCGACGAACGTCTTCCCCCGCGCAGCTTTCGCTACGCGGGGGAAGAGCGCCTCGATCTATCCCTTCAGCGCGCTCGCGACATCGGAGAGCATGTCGGGAACGGACTTGCTGCCCCCGATCACTGCCGTGAGGTCGTTGTTCATCACGGTGTAGGCGTTCGAGAAGTTCTTGAACCCCCAGCCGTGTGAGTACGGCGCGGCGGCCAGGAACGCCCCCCGCCCTCCGATCGCCTTCACGTCGGAACGCGACGGAAGGGCGAGCCCGAGCGACGTCCACTGCTTCATCCCCTGCGGGCCGGTGAGCCAGCTGAGGAGTGTCCAGGCCGCCTGCTTGTGCGCGGAGTCCTTCGCAAGCGAGTAGGAGACGGTGAATCCGAGGTTGCCCCCGGTCTTGTTCTTGATCATCGGGAACACGCCGTAGCGCGTGTTCGGGAAGGTCGTCTTCATGTAGGGAAGGACCCAGTTCCCCTCGAAGGCGATTGCGGCCTTCTGCTTCCCGAGTGCCTCACCGCACCAGCCGACGCCGAGCTGGGTCGGCGTCTGCGCGAGGCCCGACTTGAGCAGGCCGACGTAGTAGTTGACGGCCGCGACGGCAGCCGGCGACTGCACGTTCGCGAGGGAGCCGTTGTTCTGGAAGATGAACGGCAGCATCCGTGCCCAGTCGGGCGAGAGACAGATGGGCGCGCCACCGTTGAGGCCACCCGCGGACTTGATCTTCTGCGCGGCGGCCGTCAATCCGGCCCAGGTCGTCGGGACCTTCGCCTTCGCCGTCCCGAGGACGCCGGTGTTGATCTCCATCGCGAGCGGCGACCAGTCCTTCGGGAACCCGTAGATGGTCTTGCCGGTCTTGAAGGCGTTCAGCAGCCCCGGATAGAACTTGCGTCGTGTCGTACTTGCTGGCCGTGATGTAGCTGTTCAGGGGCTCGAGCACTCCCTGCTGCGACCAGGTCGGCGCGAGGCTCGAATCGACGTAGAAGACATCGGGTGGGTTGTGGGCGGCAAACCGGGTCGTCATCGCGGTCGCGTAGTCGCCGTTGATCACGGAGTAATCGACCTTGATGCCCGGATGCGACTTCTCGAAGCTGGCGACAACCTGCTTCAGCAGATTGTCCTCGTCGGCGCCTGCCGACCAGCCGGCAAGGCTGACGGTCACCGTCGCCTTCGGCCTGGCCTGAGCCGCCGCCGTGAGCCCGACGACGACAACGGTCAAAGCGACGAGTGCGGCAATCCCCCTGCGCATAGCGCGAACCTCCTCGTTCGTTGGAACCGGTTTCAGTCACCGGTCGACGGCGAGCCTACGTACCCCCTGGCTGCCGTGTCAAGAAGTTGCCCCGGCGTCGCGAAACTGAAACGATAAGCCGAATGGAACCGATTCCGGAGACCTCGGTGCGCATTCGGGACGTCGCCGCGCGCGCGGGCGTCGGCGTGGCAACGGTCTCGCGTGTCCTGAACGGCCGCGCGCACGTCTCGGCGCCGACCCGGTCGCGCGTCGAGGCGGCGATCAAGGAGCTCGAGTACCGCCCGAGCACCCTCGCCCGGAACCTCTCGCTCGGACGGACGCTCGTGATCGGGGTGGTCGTGCCGTTCCTGACGAGCCCGTCCGCCGTCGTGCGGCTGCGCGGGGTCGTCGAGGTCCTCGCCGCGTCCGCCTACGACCTCGCGCTGATCGACATCGAGTCGGAGGACCGCCGCCGCCGCGCCTTCGACGTCCTCGGCCGGGCGGACCGCACCGACGGGCTGCTCGTGATCTCGATGATCCCCGACGACCACGAGGTGGAGCGGCTCGGACGGGCCCGCATTCCGTGCGTGCTCGTGGACGGTGCGCATCCGGCTCTCCCCCACCTGATCGTCGACGACGTCGCGGGCGGCGAGCTCGCGACCCGGCATCTCCTCGAGCTCGGCCACCGGCGCATCGCCTTCATCGGCGACAAGCCGTACGACCCCTTCCGCCCCGGGTCGACGCGCGACCGCACCGCGCGGCTACGAGCGCGCGCTCGTTGCTGCAGGCGTCCGGCTCCGGCCCGAGTACGTCCTCGCGGGGACGCAGCGGCGCGAGCAGGCGCGGGAGACCGCGAGCGCGCTGCTTCGCCTCCACGAGCGTCCGACCGCGATCTTCGCCGCCTCCGACCTCCAGGCGCTGGGTGTCCTGGAAGCGGCGGCCGACGCCGGCCTGCGCGTTCCCGACGACCTGTCGGTGGTCGGCTTCGACGACATCGAGATCGCCTCGTTCGCCGGGCTGACGACGGTGCGCCAGCCGCTGCACGAAAGCGGTCGGCGTGGCGCCGAGCTGCTGCTGGCCGTGCTCGGCGGTGAGCACGATCCGCCCTCGGTGACGCTTCCCCTCGCACTGGTCACGCGGCGCACGACTGCCGCGCCGTCTCTCCAGGAGGGGTGAGCTACAGGACGGCGGTCGTGGTGACGACCGGCGCGGTCAGGGCCGCGAGAGCGGCACTGAGTGCGCGCTCGAGCGCGTAGAGCGGGAAGGGCTTCACGAGGTAGGCCGCGGGAGCGAGCTCGAGGATGTCGGCTTCGGCCGGGTAGATGCTCGTGAACAGCATCGGCACGTTCCGCTCGCGGAGGTTCTTCGCGAGGCGGAGGCCCGCCTCGACGCCCGGCTCGATCACCGCCGCGTCCACGCCGACCGGGTCGTACTCTCCCTCGGCGAAGGCGACCGGCTCGTGCCCCAGGCGGCGCACGACCAGCTCCAGCAGAGCGCTGATGTCGTCGTGGGGTTCGCAGATGAGCACACGGGCCATAACCCCACAATGACTCGGACCCGCAGGGATTACACGAGCCGGATGGTATGAAGGCCGTATGAGCGATCGCACGAGGATCCTCGTTGTCGACGACGACCAGGACATTCGCCAGCTCCTGCGCGGCTTGCTCGAGCGGGCCGGCTACGTCGTCGACGAGGCGGAGGACGGCCGTGCGGCGCTCCGCATCCTGTTCACGACGCCTCCCGCACTCGTGATCCTGGACGTGACGATGCCGGACATGGACGGCTACGAGACGCTCGAGCGGATCCGCGACCTCTCCGAAGTGCCGGTGCTGATGCTGACGGCCCGCACCCAGGAGCTCGAGAAGGTTCGGGGCCTCTCGGCGGGCGCCGACGACTACGTCGCCAAGCCGTTCGGCCGCCAGGAGCTGCTCGCCCGCGTCCAGGCGCTGCTGCGCCGAAGCGGCGGCAAGTCGGAGGTGGTCGAGTCGTACGCCGACGACTTCGTCCAGATCGACTACGGCCAGCGGCGGATCGTGGTCGAGAACCGCGACGTGCAGCTGACGCCGCTCGAGTTCAAGCTGCTGGCGGCCTTCGTGCAGCACCCGAACCTGGTGCTCTCGCGCGACCAGCTGCTCGAGCTCGTCTGGGGCGATCCGTACGGCGTCTCGGGCGACCAGGTGAAGCTCTACGTCGGCTACCTGCGCAAGAAGCTCGTGCCCGACGCACCGGAGACGGCGCCGATCGAAACCGTGCGCGGGTTCGGCTACCGCTACCGGCGCCCGTAGCCTCCCGCGCGGCAGGTTCGGCAGGCTCAGGTGCTGAGCAGCTCCTGCACCTTCGCGACGAGGTCGGCCGCCCTGAACGGCTTGGCGAGGTAGGCGTCGGCGCCCGCGTCCAGGCCGCGCTCGATGTCGGCTTCCTGCACGCGGGCCGAGAGCAGGATCACCTTCAGGCCGCCCAGCGAGGGGTCGGCGCGGAGCGCCGCGAGCGACCTCGTAGCCCGTCTGCTTCGGCATCATCACGTCGAGCACCGCGAGCGCCGGCCGCTGCGAGCGGACGGCTTCGAGCGCCGCTGCGCCGTCGACGACCTGGACGACGCGGAAGCCGGCGCGTTCGAGCCGGAGCGAGACGAGCGACGAGGATGTCCTCGTCGTCGTCCGCGCAGACGATCAGCGGCGCGTCGCTCATGCGCTCGCCGGCAACTCGACGACGAACGTCGTGCCCTCGTCCGGCTCGCTCTGCACCCCGATGCGGCCGCCGTGGGCCTCGACGATCGCCTTCGAGATGTAGAGACCGAGCCCGGTGCCCTGGATCTGCCGCTCGAGCGCCGTCTGGGAGCGGAAGAAACGCTCGAAAAGCCGCTCGCGCTCGTCCTCGGGGATCCCGATCCCCGTGTCGGAGACCTCGAACCGCACGAGCCCGTCGCGGGGCGAGAGGTGCACGGAGACACGTCCGCCGCCGGGGGTGAACTTGATCGCGTTCGAGACGAGGTTGTCGAGGAGCTGCGCAAGCCGCACTGCCTCGCCGTCGACGGACGGGACGGCCTCGGCGTCCAGCACGAGCTCGATCCCCGCCGCCTCGGCGCGCGGCCGCGCCGACTCGACCGACTGGAGCACGAGCCGGTGCAGATCGACCTCGCTGCGCTCGAACTCGAGCCGCCCGCCCTGGAGCTGCGCCGAGAAGAGCAGGTCGGAGACGAGCTCCAGCAGCCGCTGCGCGTTGCGCTCGACGATGCCGAGGTACCCGCGCTTCTGCTCGTCGTCCTCGTCTTCGAGCATCAGGTCGACGTAGCCCGAGATCGACGTCAAGGGCGTGCGCAGCTCGTGCGAGACGCTCGAGACGAACTCGTCCTTCAGCGTGTCGAGCTCGACCAGCTGCTCGTTCTGGTACGCGAGCAGCCGTTGCGCCTGCTCCGCCTCGCGCCGTGCGATGCGCTCGGCGAGCCCTGCCCGCTCGACTGCCCGCACGAGCCCCGCCAGGCGCAGGAGGACGACGATCGACAGCACCGCCCCACCGATCCCGAGCACGTACGCGTGCACGCGGTGGTGCGACGCTCGCTCGATCAACAGGATCGCGGGAGCCGTCAACAGCGCCGCCGCGAGCAGGACCGCGCGCGTGGTCGTCAGCCGCGGCAGCCGTCGCCGGTCGGGCTCGGCGATCCGCGCCATCGACGGCTCGAGCGCCGCGGCGCCCCAGACCACGTAGGAGCCGAGCCAGAGCGCGTCGATCCAGGCACCGCCCTGATAGCCGGCGGTGTTCAGGCCGTAGATCTCGTCGGCGACCACCCACAGGCCGACGCTCACGAGCAGCATGCGATACGCGACCGTGCGGCCCCCTGGCCCGACGAGCAGCTGCGCGAGCGCGACGAGCAGCAGGGCGTCCATCGCCGGATACGCCATCGAGACGAGCCGCGCGCCCTCGTTGCCGAAGTGCATGTGGTTGTACGGCTCGATGAAGAAGACCCACTGAACGAGCGCGACCCCGCAGAAGATGACGATCGTGTCGAGAATCGCGGCGCGGCTCGTCTGGGCGCCGAGCCGGCGCAGGATGAGGAACACGCCGGCGGCAAGCAGCGGATAGCCGGCCAGATAGAAGGCGTCGGCAATCGACGGCAGCGGCGGCTCGCGATTCAGCTGCACCTCGTAGACAGCGAAGATCGCGTCGCCGGCCACCTGGCCGAGCAGCCCGAGCGCGAAGAGATTCCATGGGAGGCGCTCGCCCCTCGGCAGGTTGCGCACCGTGCCGACGTACACGGCCGTGACGGCGGAGAAGCCGACGACGACGTAGTAGATCGACTGCGCATTCGCCGGCAGGAGGAAGTACACGCCGATGGCGAGCACCCCGACGGCGAGGAACGTCCACGCCGCGGGCGCCTCGCGGATGCGTCCGGTCAGCGCCGGCACAGTGCGCGCGGTGAGGGAAAACGAGGCCATGAGGGAGCTTTCGGCACCCACCCTAGCCCGACCTCCCGCCGGAGGAGCCCACCCCGATGGCACAGGGACGTCTCCGGGCGTGGCGGTCGGCGCGTCTCTCTCCTACACTCTCCCGGTATCCCCTGACCCCCCAGGAGTAGGAGGACGAGTGAAGAAGCGTATGTACGTGGGCGTTGGAGCGTCCGCGCTGATCGCGATCGTCGCCCTTGTGGCGACGGTGAGCGGGGCGGTTGCCCGGAGCGGTGCGACACCGCTGCCGGCCTCGTCGTGCTCGGCGATCGTGAACCCAAGCGGTCAGTACCTGGTCGCGTCCGACCTGCCGCTGCAGGGCTCCGGGCGCACCCAGACGACGCAGATGACTCGGGCGATCAAGTTCATCCTGAATCAGCACGGCTGGAAGGCAGGGAAGTACACCCTCGCCTACCAGAGCTGCGACGACTCGACCGCACAGGCAGGCAAGTGGGACTCGGGCAAGGCGTCCGCGAACGCGAACAACTACGCCCAGGACTCGAGCGTGATCGGGGTCATCGGGACGTTCAACTCCGGTGCGGCAGAAATCGAGATTCCGGTGCTGAACCGGGCTTCGAACGGCCCGATCGCGATGATCAGCCCGGCAAACACGTATGTCGGCCTGACGCACGGCGGACCGGGCACTGCGGCCGGCGAGCCTGGCAAGTACTACCCGACCGGCAAGCGCAACTACGCGCGTGTCGTCGCGGCTGACGACTACCAGGGCGCCGCTGACGCGCTCTACGCGAAGTCGATCGGCGTCAAGAAGGTGTTCATTCTGAACGACAAGGAGGCCTACGGCCTCGGCGTCGCGACGAACTTCAAGAACGCCGCGAAGAAGCTCGGCATCGCAGTCGTCGGCTTCACCGCGTGGGACGGCAAGGCGTCGTCGTACGAGGCGCTCGCCGTCAAGATCAAGGCCTCCGGGGCGCAGGGCGTGTTCCTGGGCGGTCTGATCTGCGAGAACGGTGGCAAGCTGATCAAGGACATGGCGGCCGGTGCGCCGGGCGCCAAGATCATGACGCCTGACGGGTTCACGCCCGTCTCCGCGGTGGTGCAGGAGGCCGGTACGGCTGCCGAGGGCATCTCGGTCTCGGTTGCAGGCCTGCCGAACACCGCACTGAAGGGCGCCGGCGCGAAGTTCGTCAAGGACTTCACGAAGTCGGACAAGCGTCCGCCGGATCCGTACTCGGTCTATGCGGCTCAGGCCGCCGAGGCCATGGTTGCGGCGATCGCGCAGTCCAACGGCACGCGCTCGGACGTGACCAAGCAGGTCTTCAAGATCCACTTGAGGAACAGCATCCTCGGCAACGTCTCGTTCAACGCGAACGGTGACGTGACGTCGAACCCGGTCACGATCTACAAGGTGGCTGGTGGGAAGTCGACGACCCTCAGGGTCATCGTCCCGCCGAACAGTCTCGTCAAGTCGGCATAAAGCCGGGACCCCAGCAGTACGAGCGAGAGAGGGAGGGCATGTCGCCCTCCCTCTCTTCTATGCTCGAAAGCATGGTTGCCCAGGCCATTTCGGACTCTCAGCTCGTCGCACGGTGCCGGCGAGGGGACGCGGAAGCCTGGAACGAGCTCGTCGAGCGGTTCTCGCGTTACGTGTATGCGATCTGCACGCACGGGTTCCGCCTGGCCGAGCACGACGCCGAGGACGTCTTCCAGGACGTCTTCACCCGCGTCTATACCCATCTCGACCGGCTACGCGACGACGAGGCGTTCCGTCCCTGGCTCGCACAGCTGACCCGGCGCACGTGCATCGACAAGCTGCGCACCGGGAGCCGCGAAGCACCGGTGGAGGAGCTCGAGCCGCCCGAGCTCGACGAGACGCTCGCGACGCTCGACGAGGCGCTCACGGTTCACGGTGCGATGGCCGAGCTCCCCGAGAACTGCCAGGAGATCCTCGACCGTTTCTTCGCCCGGGACGAGAGCTACCGGACGATCGGCGAGGCGCTCGGCCTGCCCGCAGGCACGATCGCAAGCCGAATCTCACGCTGCCTCGACAAATTGAAGAGCCTGTTGGAAGAAACCCGAGCCCCCGGCCGTCCTGAGACTGGGTGATTCGAATGGACGCTGACGAATACGACACGCTGGCCAGGCTGATCGCAGCCCTCCGCCCCGCCCCGCACGGTTGGGTCGAAGCTGCGCAAGAGCTCCCGGCGGCCCGGACGGGAATCGACGGCATCGTCGAACGGGCCGTTGCGGATGCCGCCTACCGCGAGCAAGTCGTCGCCGACCTCGAATCGGCTCTGGCGGACGCGGGCGTGACGCCCACGCCGCCGATCCTCCAGGAGCTGCGCGAGCGCATCCGCTCGCTCTAGCTCAAGCGGCCGCCACGGGCCCGGGATGTGGGACGATCCCGGGCTCGTGGATGTTCCTCCAATCGACGACCTCCTCGACGCGATCGCCTCGCGGCGGCCGGCGCCTGCCGGGGGATCGACCGCTGCGCTCGTCGGCGCCATGGCCGCTGCGCTCTGCGCGAAGGTGGCGCGCATCTCCGGCGACGGCGGCGCGCTCGCGCAGGCGGAGGCGCTGAAGCGGCGGCTGGCCGCCCTGGCGCCCGAAGACGCGGCCGCATTCGCCGCAGCGCTCGAGCAGCTGCGCGAGCATCGAGGCGACTTCGATCTCGGGAAGGCGCTCGCGGCGGCCGCCGACATCCCGCTACAGATCGCCGAGGCATGCGCGGACGTCGCCGAGCTCGGCGCCGCGCTCGCGGAGAGCGGCAAGGCAGACCTGCAGCCCGACGCGCGTGCCGCCGCCGTGCTCGCCGCGGCGGCGACCCGTTCGGCGGCGCTGCTCGTCGAGGCGAACCTCGGCGCAACTCCTGGCGACAAGCGCGTCGGGCGCGGGCAGGCGCTCGCGGAGGGCGCGGCGGCCGCAGCCCGGATCTGATGCGGCCGCTTGCCGCAGTTCCCGATCTCGACGCGGAGCTCGACGCGCTCTACAACCTTCCGCTCGAGGAATTCACCAAGGCTCGCAACGACCTCGCCTCGCGCCTGAAGAAAGCGCACCAGGACGACGTCGCCGCCGAGGTTCGGGCGCTGAAGAAGCCGAGCGCAGTCGCGTGGGCGGCGAACAGCCTCGCCCGCAGTGAGCGGGAGCTCGTCGGCGAGCTGCTCGCGTCGGGTGAGCGGCTGCGCGAGACACAGCAGCGAGCTCTGGCCGGCAACGCCGGCGCCGACGAGGTGCTGGAGGCTTCAGCCTCCGAGCGCGACGCGGTGCGCGCCCTGCTCGCGGCGGCGCGCACGCAGCTCGGCGCCCGGGCGACTCCCACCCTGCTCGACCGCCTGGGCCAGACCCTGAGAGCCGCCGCCGTCGATGAGGTGGCGCGGTCACTGCTCGAACGCGGGCGGCTCACCGACGAGCTGAAGGCGGTCGGCTTCGGGCCGCTCGAGGCGGTGAAGCCCACCCGCCGTCGCAGCGACGAGGTCGGGCGCGCCGCGCGTGAACGCGTGACGGTGCTCCGGGCCGAAGCGCGCCGCCTCGCCGAGGAGGCGCAGGACGCCGACATGGCCGCGGACCAGGCGATGCGTGCGAGCACGCTCCTCCAGGAGGAAGCGGCGCAGAAGCGCGCCGCGGCCGAGCGTGCGGCAGCCGAGCTCGACGAGGCGGAGGAGAGCCTGCGCAAGCGCCGGTGACGCCGGTCTGCGCCTGGCTTACCTGCCTTCGACGCCCGAGCCGCACTGAGCGGCATTTGCGGCGACCGATGCGGCGTTCGACGCGTCGGAGAGCATGATCGCGCCGACCTTGCCAGCGTAGAGGCTGAAAATTAGGTTGCCAACGCGATAGGCGATCAGTTGATGGGTCGTGTACTGCTTGACCTTCAGCAGACGGCCCGGAAACTCTTGCCGGAGCGCAGCGATCGATCCGCACGGGTGCGTGCCGTGCTTCGTCGCGTACCGAGGCAGATTCGTCAGAACAGCGATCCCACGGCCACTTGGGTCGAGCGTAATGGCCAGCGACGCCTTTGGGAACACGAGCTTGGTCTCTCCGTCGGGAAGACGGAAGCGCGAGGGCTGCTCCCCGATCGCCTGCGTGTAATCGGAGGCGCTCCGGCCCAGACCGACTCCTCCAATCGAGGTGGCAGTCACGAGATGCGGGACGCCCGCGACGGCCGGCAGCGCCAGCACCAACGCGACGATCGCTGCGGTTGTCAGCCACTTCAGCACCCCTCCAGGATACGAGCGATCGCGGGCGACCTCTACTAGCCGAGCGACTAGACCGGGAAACCGATCGGACGGCACCGGGCGAAAGAACAGGTGAACGACATGCTGTCCGCGATCCTGTGGCTGGTGTTGCTGGGGTGTGTTCTGTACCTCGTGAACCAGCACTGAGTCCCGGCCGTCGACTAGCGTGGCGAGCGCCGATGCTGGAGCTGCGCCCGAACTGCGAGCTGTGCGACAAGGATCTGCCGCCGGGAGCGGTCGACGCGCGGATCTGCACGTACGAGTGCACGTTTTGCGCAGCGTGTGTCGAGGACGTCCTCCACGACGTGTGCCCGAATTGCGGCGGCGGCTTTCAGGCCCGCCCGATTCGTCCGGCGCAGGCATGGCGGGAGACCACGGGGCTCGTCAACGACCCGCCCGGCACGCGGCGCCGCCACGCGGCCTACACGCGCGAGGAGATCGTCGCGTTCGCCGAGACTCTGCGCGCCGTGCCGCCTACCGAGCGTTAGAGGCCGGCGGCCGCCGCCGCAGGTATGCGAGGGTCGACGAGCCCTTCGCCTTTCCGAGCGCGGCCGCGACCGCTTCGAGCAGGTCCTGCTCGCGAAACGGCTTGACGACGTAGGCGTTGACCCCGGCGTCGAGCGCACGCGAGATGAGGTCGCCGTAGCCGTACGCCGTCAGCATCACGATCGGGACGCTCTGCTCGGCCAGGATCTGCCGGGATGCCTCGACGCCGTCCAGGTGCGGCATCTTCACGTCGAGGACGATCAGGTCGGGCTGGTGCTGTCGCGCGAGGGCCACCGCTTCCTCTCCGTCGCGGGCCTCGGCGCAGACCGAGAAGCCGGCGTCTTCGAGCAGCCGGCGAATGTCCAGCCTGATCAGCGTCTCGTCCTCGGCGATGAGCACCCGCGGTTGCGTCATGCGGCCGGCCGTTGCCGCGTGGCTTGCTCGACCGCTGCCACGATCTCGCGTTCCGAACAACCGTTTCGGACCATCGTCTCGATCATGATCTTCAGCTGCACGTCCTCTGCGTCCTCGTCGCGATCGCGGCGCTTGCGGAAGCTGGTGGACGACGGGCGCATCAGCCGCTCCACCCGCAGAGAGCGTAACGGCCGCGCGCGAGTCTTCGGATCACCGGGCTATGCGTCAGGTACGGCCCGACGCTCTTCGGATTGAGCCCGTCGCGCGCACCGAGCTCGAGCATGTCGGTGAACGTGAGCGTGGGCCCGGCGCGGTGAAAGATCGCGACCATGCCGCGCTCGATCGGCGTCAGCGTCCATCCCTGGTCGAGGTGCACGTTCGTCGTGACCGCGTCCGTCGAGGCGTCGAATGTCAACCATGACTGCCTCGCGCAGAGCAGCCGCACCACGTCGCTCGGAAGCACGACGAGCTGGCGGGAGCGCCGCAGGCCGTCGTCGAGCTGGCCGACGGTCAGTCGCGGTGACACGGACAGCATCTTCTGCAGCGTTCTCGTCGCGCGACTCGGCGCCCCGCGGATGATGAACCAGCTGCGGCTGTCGTCGAGCCAGATGACGTCCTCCACCGCCTCGAGGATCCGGCGAGCGGCGCCGAGCGGAGCGCGGCCGCCGAGCCGCAATGTCAGCTCCTCGATCCTGGCCGCCCCGTTGCGGTTCACGAGTCGACGCGCGTGCAGTGCCGTCTCCCGCACGAGCTGAGCCTGACCGGGACGGATCACGAGGCCCTCGAGCTCGCGAACGCCCGGCTCGATCCCGGTCAGCTTCGCTGCCGTCAGAAGCCCGGTGAGCTCGAACCTGCCGCGCGCATACCCGGCAGCGAGGAGGTATGCCGCAACGTCGCACGACCGGATCGGCGCTGCGTCTGCGAGCAGACGGAGCGCCGACTCGACCGCGACGAGGCGGGGACGTGAAGTGCTGACGTGGTCGCGAACGCGGTCTTCGAGCTGGCGGACGCGTTCGCGGGAATAGCCTTCGCCGGAGCCGGCCTCGGCGAGCGTGTGCGATCCCGTCCCGTCCCAGCCGAGGCGCGCGGCGACTGCTCGGGCCTGGCGGCCCCGGACTCTGCCCGCGTCGAGGACGGCGGCGAGCTCCTGCTCGAGGGTCGGTGAATCGGCGATCTGATGAGCAATCGACATGGCGAACATCTCCCTTGCGAGTCGTTGCGCACACCGCGGTCAGGCGGGTCGGCGCGAGGATGAGGGAGGCGGCATCGCCCCGTCACAGGCAGCAAGGCCTGAGAGTGCAACCGAGACCCGAACGAGTCGGGAGCGGACGACCCTGTCAGCGGATCGTGCTTCGACGGTAGCGGCTCCGCAGGACGCTGCGCAAGAACGTGCGGATGCGCACGTCGGCCGCCGCTCAGGCGAGCGTCGCGACGATCGCGTCGGCGATCGACTTCACCGGCTGCCCGCTCGTCTGGCTCGCACGCCGCAGGCGCGCGAACGCCTCGCGCTCGGACAGGCCTTCGCGTTCCATGAGGATTCCCTTGGCGCGCTCGATCGCCTTGCGCGAGGCGAGTGCCTCTTCGAGCCGCTCCGTTTCCTGACGCAGGTCGCTCAGCTCTCGGTGGCGCGCGACCGCGGTCTCGATCGCGGGCAGCAGCTCGTTCGCCCGAAACGGCTTGACGATGTAGGCGAAGACCCCCGCCTCCGCCGCGTGCCGCACGAGTCTCTCGTCCTTGTAGGCGGTCAGCAGCACGATCGGGATCGAGCGCTCCGACAGGATCTGCCGCGCGACCTCGACCCCGTCGAGGATCGGCATCTTCACGTCGAGAACCGCGATGTCGGGCTGCAGCGCGCGGGCAAGCGCCACCGCCTCGGCGCCATCGCGTGCCTCGCCGCACACGACGTAGCCGACGTCCTCCAACTGGGAGCAGAGGTCGCGCCTGATGATGGTCTCGTCCTCGGCGACGAGGACTCTTCCGAGCACTGGCACCCGAGCCCTCCCCCTCCCTGTTCTCGCCCACGAAAAAAGCGCCCCAGAAGCACGAGCTTCTGTGGCGCCGTCGCCAACACGGTCTTGATCGACCGGACTTCCTTCTCCATCCTAGTGGCGGCGCCCCCGGACGCGCGTTCTTCGAGGCCTATGCTCTTCGTCGTGGGAGACGCTTCCGTTCCGGTTCCAAAGGGCATGGCCTGGATCGAAGGCGGGGAGTTCATGATGGGCTCGAACGACTTCTATCCCGAGGAACGCCCCGTCCACCGGGTCGCCGTGGACGGCTTCTGGATCGACGAGCATCCCGTCACGGTCGCACAGTTCCGCCGCTTCGTGAAAGCGACCGGGCACGTCACCTGGGCAGAGCAGGCAACCGGACCCGGCCGACTACCCGGATGCGATCCCGGAGCTCCTGGTGCCGGGCTCGCTCGTCTTCACCGGCAGCGCCGGCCCTGTCGACCTCACCGACGTCCGCAACTGGTGGTCGTGGTGCCCGGGCGCCGACTGGCGCCACCCGGAAGGCCCGGACAGCACGCTGCACGGACGCGAGCTGCATCCCGTCACGCACATCGCCTACGAGGATGCAGTCGCCTACGCCGCCTGGGCCGAGAGACAACTCCCCACGGAAGCAGAATGGGAGTTCGCAGCCCGTGGCGGGCTCGAGTCGGCGATCTTCTGCTGGGGAGACGAGTTCGCCCCCAAGGGAAAGATGATGGCGAACACCTGGCAAGGCGAGTTCCCGTGGCAGAACACCATGCTCGACCGCTACGAGCGCACCTCGCCGGTCAAGCGCTTCCCGCCGAACGGCTACGGCCTCTACGACATGGCGGGGAACGTGTGGGAATGGACGAGCGACTTCTTCACCCCCGCGCACGGTGACGCGGAGGGTGGAGCGGATCATCCATGCTGCGCGCCGCGCAATCCCAGGATCACCTCCCCCGACCGAAGCTACGGGCTCGACGCCCCCGGCGCGCACATCCCGCGCCGGGTCACGAAGGGGGGCTCACATCTCTGCGCGCCGAACTACTGCCTCCGCTACCGGCCCGCCGCGCGGCAAGCCGAGGCGGTCGACTCGACGACCAGCCACATCGGCTTCCGCTGCGTCGTGCGGCCCTGATCGATCGTCAGGTGCGCCTCCGCGCGAACGCGTCGAGCGAGACCGCGGCGATCAGGATCACGCCCATCGTGATCTGCTCGTAGAGCGGGTCGAGCCCGAGCAGGATGTAGCCGTTGCCGATCAGGGCGATGAAGAGAACGCCGACAACGCTGCGCCAGACCGCGCCGTCGCCGCCGAGGATGCTCGTCCCGCCGACGACGATCCCCGCGAGCACCGTGAACGCGAGCGTCGTGTTCTCCGCGGACGCCGACGCGCTCAGCACGCGTGACGCGTCGATCACTCCCGCAAGGCCGGCTGCACCGCCGCTGAGGACGAACGCGAGGATGCGGACCGCGTCGACCCGCACGCCCGAGAGGCGCGCCGCCTCGGCGTTCCCGCCTGCGGCATACATGTAGCGGCCTGCGGTGGTCCGCGCGAGAACGAGCCCGAGCACGATCACGGCGACGACCATCAGCCAGATCGACGTCTTCACGGTGGCGAACTCGGTGCGCGCGAGCGAGCCGAACGACTTGTTGTCGAACAGGACGAGCAGGTTTCCCTTGGTGATCCGACTCGCGATCCCGCTGATCACGAACGACATCGCCAGAGTCGCGATCAGCGAGTTGATCCGCAGGATGGTCGTCACGAGCCCGTTCACGAGCCCGACGAGCAACGCGGCGCCGATGCCGAGCGCGATCGCAAGCCAGGCGTTGTGGTGCTGCGCTGCCTCGGCCGCGGTGACGGCGGCCAGCGAGTAGACGGCCCCGACCGAGAGGTCGATCCCGCCCGAGACGAGGACGAGCGTGCCGGCGGCGGCGATGATCAGCGTCGCCGACTGCTGGTCGAGGATGTTGAGCAGGTTGACCTTCGTCGCGAACGCGCTGCTCGCCAGCGTGAGGGTCACGAACAGCACGACGAACGGGAGCAGGATGCCGACGCTCCGGAGACGTGAGAGGTCGAGCCCGGCGCGAGTCGAGACCGCGCTCACGCCGGCACCTCTGTCGGCTCCGAGAACGCTGCCGCGAGGATCGCCGCTTCGTTCAGCTGGTCGCCTGCGAGCTCCGCGACGATCCGGCCCCGGCGCATGACGAGCACGCGATGGGCAAGTCCGAGAATCTCCTCGAGCTCGGAGGAGATCAGCAAGATCCCCATGCCCGACTCGGCGAGGCCAACCAGGATGTCGTAGATCGCGCGTTTCGCACCGATGTCGACGCCGCGCGTGGGCTCATCGGCGAGCATCACCCGCGGCGCGCACAGCAGCATCCGCGCGAAGAGCACCTTCTGCTGATTGCCGCCCGAGAGCGCGCCGACCCGCAGAGAGAGGCTTGCGCCGCGCACGTCGCAACGAGTGAGGATGTCGTTGGCCTCGCGCCGCTCGGCGCCGCGCTGCACGACGAAGAACCGGCTGAGCTCCGGCAGGCGCGCGAGCGTCACGTTCTCGCGCACCGAGCGCGTGAAGATCAGTCCCGCGTCCTTGCGCGACTCCGGGATCATGGCCACTCCCGCTCGCAGGCTTTGCCGCGGCCCGCCGCGCATCAGCGCGCCGTGGTCGAGGACGATCTCGCCGGCGCTGATGCGATCGGCGCCGAAGATGGCGCGCGCGAGCTCCGTGCGGCCGGCGCCCACGAGGCCGGCGACTCCGACGATCTCACCGCGCCGCACCTCCAGCGACGCGTCGACGAGACCCCGGGCCGCAAGGCCCCGGGCGGCGAGGACGACGGGTGCGTCGACCGGCGGGAGCCGCTTGGGCGGGAAGGCAGAGGTCAGGGGCCGGCCCAGCATCGCCTCGACGAGCGACTCGTGCGTGGCATCACCGACGGGAGAGGTCTGTACGACACGACCGTCCCGGAGCACCGTGACCCGGTCGGAAAGCTCGAGCACCTCGCGCAGGAAGTGCGAGATGAGGACGATCGTCTTCCCGGCAGCGACCAGCGACCGCACGATCTCGTGCAGCTTCTCCGTGTCGGCGCCGTCGAGCGCCGCCGACGGCTCGTCCATGACGATCACGCGAGCATTGCGGGCGAGCGCACGCAGGATCTCGACCTGTTGCTGCTCGGCCGTGCGGAGCCTGCCGGCGAGCGTTGCGCCGGGGAGGTCGAACCCGGCCTGCCCGGCGAGCTGCTCGTACCGCCGTCTCAGCGCACGCCGTTTCACGAAGCCGCCGCCGCGCGGCTCGGAGCCGAGCAGGACGTTCTCGGCCACCGTCAGCATGGGTACGACGGAGGGCTCCTGCGCGATCACGGCGACGCCGTGCTCGAGCGCCTCCTTCGGCGAGCGAAACGAAACCGCGAGACCGTCGAGGAGCAGACGGCCGTCGTCGGCGGTGTGGACGCCGGCAACGATCTTGCCGAGCGTCGACTTGCCTGCGCCGTTCTCGCCGATCAGCGCATGCACGGACCCGCGCTCGACCGCAAGCGTGACGCGGTCGAGCGCCAGGACGCCTCCGAAGTGCTTGGAGACGTCCTGGAGCTCGACGACCTTCGGTGTTCCAGGTCCCGCGCCGGCCTCTATCCGGGCCACTCTCCCTTGAACTTCGCGACGTTCGCCTTCGTCACGACGCCCTTGTCCACGATCGCGTCGACGGGATCGACGCCGCCGCAGCCCTTACCGGTCCGAACGGCCTTGATCGCGCACCCGACTGCGAGCCGCCCCTCGCTCGCAGGCAGCTGCATGATCGTGCCGTACCAGGTGCCGGCGGCGACGCCCTTCAGCCCGGCAGCGCTGCCGCCGTAGCCGACGAGCGCGACCTTGCTCGGATCGACGGCCTGAACGGCCCCTTCGATGCCCTGGTCGGAGCCGGCGACGAGGTTCATGGTGGGATGCGCCTGCACCATCGTCTGCACGGCGGCCAGGCCCTTCGCCGGGGTGAAGAAGCTCTCGCCCTCGGCGACGACCTTCACCGAACTGTGGCCTGCGATCGCCTGGTTGAACCCCTTGCGAATCGCGACGTCGAGCGCCGACGCCTTGATGTCGAAGAGGTAGCCGACGTTGCACGGGTCGAGCGACTTCGCCGCGCATGCCTTCACGACCAGGTTGCCGAGCTTCTTCCCGATCTCCGTCGGCACGAAGACGACGTTTCCAGAGAGGCCCGGGACCTGCGGCTTCGACGTGCCGAGGTTGGCCCCGAGCTCCTGGTCCATGTTGACGACCTTGATCCCCTTCTGGATCGCCTGCTTCACGACGCTGATGAGGCCGGTGCCGAAGATCGGCTGGACGATGATCGCGTCGTACTGCTTCGACGTCGCGGCGGTCTGGAGCTGCGAGAACTGCGCCTTCGGATCGTTGTTCGCGTCGAAGACGGTGATCTTCGCTCCTCCCTTCTTCGCCGCGGTCTTGGCGGCGGCGAGCATCGGAGCGTCGTAGCTGTTCGCCACCGCGAACGACAGATAGGCGATGCGGACGGGCTTCGGGGCCGCCTGCCCGGCAGGCGTGCCTGTCGCGACGCCTGCCCAGACGGCTGCGGTGGCGACGGCGAGGAGCACCGCGGCACCGGCGATCTGCTTGGCCCGCCCTGCAGCAGAGTTAGCGTTCACTAAGCCTCTCCCTCCTTGGGACACGGGTACCTCGGACACCCTCCCTGCACAGGGAGGAGCCCTCGGTCGTTGCCGCGATGACCGTCCGCGGCAACCGAGTAAAGCCGTGAGGCGACTCCCTCTTGGTGATCGGAAACGGGGTCCCGGACTCACTCACGGTGCGCGCGAGTGTAGGGAGACTGAACGCGTGAGTCAAGATCTGGTTATTGAGACTGCACGCTCCGGGCGCGCCGCTACCGCGCCCGGAGCGAAGTGGCAGCCCTCAGTGGGCGTGGGTGGCCGGGGCGTGGCCGGCGCTCTGCACCCAGTTCGGCTGGATCGTCGTATGCCCGAGGAGATACTCGAGCGACGACGCGGCGAGATCGCGGGCGCGGCGGAGATCCGCGTCCACGAGCTGCCCGTTGCGCTTGACCGCACGGCCCGCGACGAACACGGTGTCCACGTTCCGGGTGTCCGCCTGGAGGACGACCGTGGAGACGGGGTCGATCACCGGATAGGTGTTCGTGTCGTCGCCGCGGATGATGATCACGTCTGCCTGCTTGCCGGGAGTGAGCGATCCCGTTCGGTCCTCCAGGCCGCACACACGCGCTCCTTCGATCGTCGCGAACTCGAGCACCTCGCGGCTCGAGAGCAGCGTCGGCTCCGTCTCGTTCCCGGCGGCGAACGCCGCCTCGTGGGCCTGAAGCCGGTCCTGCGCGAACAGGAACCGCATCTGGGTGAACATGTCGCCTGGGACGGTGGTGACGACGTCGATGCTGAGGCTGGGCCGCAGCCCGTGGGCGAGTGCCCTTGCCGTCGGCGGGGTCCCGTGCCCCATCATCATCTCGACTGCCGGGGCGATCGAGACCTTCCCGCCCGTGTCCGCGATCAGCTTGAACTCCTCGTCGGAGAGGTAGTTGCAATGGATGTAAGTCGTGTCGGGGCCGAGCAATCCCAGCTCGTCGAGCTGTTTCACCATCGCAAATCGGCCTGCAAAGGGGCCCATGCCGACGTGCACGCTGATGGGTGCGCCGACATCCCGCGCGAGCTCCCAGTCGTGCTTGACCACTTCGGGGGTGCAGAAGCCCGGCCCGCGCGTTCCCATCGCGAGCGTGAGGAGGCCCTCGTCGCTCGAGAAGTACCGCTCGCGAACTCGCCGGATGTCCTCGGGCGCCTCGAGGGTGCTCGTGTACCACCAGTCCGCGAGCGACGTGTTCGGGTTGCCATAGCAGTAAACCGCCCGCAGGTTCGCGTCGCCCAGCCCGCGGATCGCCTCGTCGGCGTGGTCCGGCGTGTTGTTGATGTGCGACCAATCGAGCACCGTGCTCACGCCGGCGTCGAGTGCTTCGAGCGACCCGAGATAGTTCCCGGCGTACACGTCTTCCGGGCGGTAGGCCGGCGCGAGTTGATCGAGCACGATGTCGAAGTAGCCCGCAAGGCTCACGTCAGGTGCGATTCCCCTGATGACCGTCTCCCAGGTGTGACGATGCGAGTCGATGAAGCCCGGCATGACGATGCAGTTCGTCGCGTCGATGACCTCTGCATCTCCGACTTCGAGCGAGACGCCGACCGCAGCGATCCGGTCGTCTTCGATCAGAACGTCGCCACCGTAGAGGTCGCCGATCTCCGCGTCCATGCTCAGGACATGACCTCCACGGAGCAACACGCGCTTGGGCATGATCTCTCCCTTCTGGCGGTTCGTTTAGTCCAGCATGGCTGAACTGAGCGTGTAACTCTTACCACCCCGAGCGCCCTCAGGCAACGCCGGATTGCCCGGAAACCCTTTCTTGGTGGGGATTCCGGAGCTCGCTGCAAGGGCGGCGTAGTTGACTCACACTGCACACGCGGTCTATCGTGCGGCCGATGCAGGACGGAGCCGTGGTCATCGTCGGCGGCACCTCGGGGATCTGCCTGAGACTGGCCGCGGCCTACGCCGGCCGAGGCCGGCCGGTCGTGATCACGGGCCGCGAGCTCGAGCGCACGCGCGCGATCGCGGACGCTGTCCCCGGGCCGGGCACGGTCAGCGCGTGCGCAGTCGACTTGACGGCCCCGCACGAGATCGCGTCGTGCCTCGCCGAGGTCGGCCCCGTCGACCGCCTCGTAATCGGCGCGGTCGACCGCGACGAGAACACGGTTGCCGACTACGACGTCGCGAGCGCGATCCGGCTCGTGACGCTGAAGCTCGTCGGCTACACCGAGGTCGTCCACACCCTGCTGCCACGCCTGAACGACGGGGCCTCCATCCTGCTCTTCGGCGGCCTCGCTCTGCGCCGTCCCTACGCGGGCTCGACTACCGTCTCGACGGTGAACGGCGGTGTCACCGGGCTCGTGCACACCCTCGCTGTCGAGCTCGCGCCCATCCGGGTCAACGGCATCCATCCGGGCGTCGTCGGCGACAGCCCCTACTGGGCCGGCAAGCAGGCTGCCCTCGAGGCCGTCGGCGAGCGGACGCCGATCGGCAGGCCGGTGTCGATGGACGAGATCGTCGACGCCTCGCTCTTCCTGCTCGAGAACGGCGGCGTCAACGGCATCAACCTCGACGTGGACGGCGGATGGCTGCTCCGCTAGAGCGCGTCTCCGTCGTGGGCCTCGGGCACATGGGAACGGCGATCGCCGAACGGGTGCTCGCGGGGACGTATCCCCTCCTCGTCTTCAACCGCTCGCCCGGCCGCGACTCCGCACTGGTCTCGGCCGGCGCCGCTCGGCTGGCGTCACTCGAGTCAGCACTCGTCGAGGCGGACATCTCCTTGACCTCGCTCCCCGACGACGAGGCGGTCGAGAGCGTGCTCTGCGGCCCTCACGGAATCCTCGCCGCTGCCCGGCCGGGGACGGTGCTCGTCGAGACGAGCACGATCTCCGTCGCCGCCTCCGAGAAGGTGGCCGGGGCCGCCGCCGAGCACGACGTGCACTATCTGCGGGCGCCGATCAGCGGCAACCCGGCTGCGCTCCGGAGCGGCACGGCAACCGTCTTCGTCTCGGGCCGTCCGGACGTCGTCGACGCCTGCCGGCCCCTGCTGGAGCAGATCGCACCGACGGTTCGCTTCGTCGGCGAGGGTGAGCGCGCTCGCGTGGTCAAACTCGTCCTCCAGGTCATGATCGGCGGCACGGCCGGCCTGCTCGCCGAAGCGCTCGTGCTCGGCGAGGGCGCTGGACTCGAGCGGAAGACGCTGCTCGAGGCGATCGGCTCGTCGGTCGTCGGCTCACGCTTCATCGAGTACAAGACCGGGCCGCTCCTTCACGACGACTACTCGAGCACGTTCACCACGGCGATGATGGCCAAGGACGTCGATCTCATCCTCGACCTCGCCGACGCGGGCGACGCAGCCCTCCCCCTGACCCGCGAGCTCCGCGCACTGCTCGAGAGCGCGTGCGAGCACGGTCACGCCGACGACGACTTCTCCTCGCTGCTCGTCGAGTTGAAAGAGCGTTCTGCGGGCATCGAGACGGCAACGAAGGACAGGTGATCGAAGTGAGCACCAACATCGCGTCGCGTGGCGCGTCGATGGCGGTCGACTGGGAGCAGCGCGTTGATTTCGGTCGCCTCCGGACTCATCGGCTGACGCGTGCAAAAGCCTCGCTGGCGGCGTCGGACCTGGGCTGCCTGCTGCTCTTCGACCCGAACAACCTTCGCTACGTCACCTCGACGGCGATCGGGACGTGGGAGCGCGACAAGAACATCCGCTTCGCGCTCGTCTTTCGTGACGAGGACCCGATCCTGTGGGACTTCGGCTCGGCGGCGCGGCACCACCAGCTCTACTGCCCGTGGCTGCCGGAGTCGTCATGGCGCGCGTGGGTTCCCCCGATGCGCGGTGCGATGCCCGACCCGACCGGCGTGCCCGACGCGTTCGCGGATCTGATCTGGACGGAGCTCCACGAGCGCGGCCTGGACACCGAGCCGATCGGGATGGACGTGCCCGACATGACGACGCTCCTCGCCCTCCAGCGCAAGGGCCTGGAGATCGCGGACTCGCAGCCCGTGATGCTCGAGGCACGCAAGATCAAGAGCGCCGACGAGCTCGCGCTCCTCGATCAGGCGGCCGGGATCGTCGATGCCGCCTACGAGGAGATCTACCGGATGCTCCGCCCCGGCGTGCGCGAGTCCGAGATCGTCGCGGCTGCGATGAAGGTGCTCTTCGAGCTCGGCTCCGAGCTGGTCGAGGCGATCAACGCGATCTCGGGCGACCGCTGCAACCCGCATCCGCACACCTTCTCCGACCGGCTGCTGCGGCCGGGAGACCAGGCGTTCTTCGACATCATCCACTCGTTCATGGGCTACCGCACGTGCTACTACCGCACGTTCAGCGTGTCCTACGCGACTCCGGCTCAGCTCGACGCCTACAAGCAGTGCCGCGAGTGGCTCGACAACGCGATCGAGCGCGTGCGGCCGGGCGTGACCACCGACCACATCGCCGAGGTCTGGCCGACCGCCCAGGAGATCGGGATGCGCGACGAACGAGCCGCCTTCGGCCTCCAGTTCGGCCACGGGCTGGGCGTCGGGCTCTACGAGTCTCCGATGATCAGCCGACTGCACTCCTTCGACGACCCGATCGAGCTCGAGACCGGAATGGTGTTCGCGCTCGAGACCTACTGCGCCGCCACCGACGGCCGTTCCGCCGCCCGCATCGAGGAGGAAGTGATCGTCACGGCCACCGGGTCGGAAGTGATCACCCGCTTCCCCGCCGACGAGCTGCTCGTCGCGGGACGCAACTACGTCCGCGGGGCCGACTTCGCCCCCGAGCCCCTCGTGGAGGCGTGATGCCGTCGCACGCGCTGATTCGTGCCGAGGAGATCCAGCTCGTGCCGGCGCTTGCCGAGCACAGCTCGGGCTTGACCAGGGCCCTGCTCGTAGGCGGGCACACCGGCTCGACTCATACGGGCCTCACGCTCGTCGAGCTCTCGGACGGCCATGTCGACACGCATCTGCATTCGTTCGAGACGAGCTTCTACGTCCTCGACGGCGAGCCGGTGTTGTACCTCGACGGCCACGCCGTGCGGCTGAAGCCGGGAGCCTGCGGCGCGATCCCGGTCGGCACCATCCACGCCTGGCGCAGCGATGCCTCCGCCCGCTGGGTCGAGATGGCCTCGCCGCGCCCGCGCGCCGCCGACCAGCCGCCCGACACGTTCTTCCTCGCGCCGGCTCCCGACACCGAGCCCGCGCCGCTCGACGTCCGCGACCCGCGCAACCGCAATCTCTTCCTGCTCACGCCCGCGGACATGGAGCTCGACCGGCTCAAGCAGGGCGCGCCCGTCGACCAGCCGACCGTCTCGGCGAGCATGGCCACCGCCGCCCTCGCCTACAGCGGGATCACGGTCAAGATGCTCGTGGACAAGCGTCTGGACGCCCAGCTCCAGACCATGTTCATGGTCGCCTATCAGCCAGGCGCCGTCGCGCATCCGCACGACCACCCCTTCGAAGAGTCCTACGTCATGCTCGAGGGCAACGTCGACGTCGTCGCCGACGGCGAGCGCTACACCTTGCACCCGGGCGACGTCTTCTGGACCGGCGTCGGCTGCATCCACGCGTTCTACGAGGTCGAGGGCAATCCGGTCCTCTGGCTCGAGACGTCCGCTCCCGGCCCACCCGACCGCCACTCGTACCGCTTCGCCCGCGACTGGCAATACCTGGCAGACCGCCTCCGCGACGAGTCGGCAGTCGCAGCGGGAGACTAGGCTCCGACCGTGGAAGCAGCCCGCGTGGACGAGGCACTCGAGCTCGCTCAGCCCTCGGGGATCGGCGCGCGGCTCCGAGCGGAGCGTCAGGACAAGGGCATGACGGTGCGCGAGATCGCGCGCCGGGTCGGCGTCTCCGCCAGCCTCATCTCGCAGATCGAGCGCGACAAGGTCAACCCGTCCGTGAGCACGCTCTGGTCGCTCGTGACCGTGCTCGGGCTGACGATGGGCGACCTCTTCTCCGACGTCCAGGCACCGCCCGGCCTGGAGCCGGTGACGCCTCCACGGGCGGGCGACCCTGTGACGTCTCCCGGCAACCGCGCCGTGATCAACCTGGAGACCGGCGTGCACTGGGAACGCCTCACGGCGACGAGTGACGCGCTGGTCGAGTTCCTGACCGTCGTGTACCCGCCCGGAGCAGCCTCGTGCGACGAGGACTCGCTCGTCCGCCACGGCGGCAAGGAGTACGGCTACGTCACGCGCGGACGGCTGGGTGTGCGGATCGGCTTCGACGAGTACGCACTCGGGCCGGGCATGGCGGTCTCCTTCGACGCCTCCGCCCCGCACCGCCTCTGGGCGATCGGCGACCAGCCCGCGGAGGCCCTCTGGGTCGTCGTCGGCCGGCAGGGCGACACGAGCGGCGCTCGCTGACGAAGAAGGAGGCCCGCCTGAAAGCGGCGGGCCCTCCTTGCCGTCAGCCCTGGGGAGCGGCTGGGCCGCTCACCCCGGGGTCGACGCGATCGACAATGACGCAGCCGAACGCGGAGCGCAAGACCAGGATTGGGCGGCGAGGAGCTAGCCGAGCCGTCGGTCTTGCCGAACCGCGAGCTTCAAAGCCTGCGCAGGCGACACCGTGCCGGCGACGCCCGCAATGAGCAGAGTCGCCTTGAATCGTCCGTGCCGCCAGATCAACCCGTAGACCTGCACGGTCAAGTTCCCAGTCTTCTTCGTCGTGGCGCAAAGGGTGGCCTCGTCACCGATGTGCGCGTCCATCGAGAGCTGGTGGTACGGACGCTTCGCGCAAGTCCGATCGCTCGAGGCGAACGACTTCTTGGCACCCGACGCCTTCGCGTAGACCGTCGTCGAGGACGTGATCTCGGATGCGCCGCGCCGGAGCTCGCGGGTCGTACCGCTCTTCGCGAAGTTCGCCTGGTACGTGTTGACGTAGCCCCAAGCCTTGTACTTCGCGACCGTGATGCTCGGGCCGTCCGTGGATGCCGTCGCCGCCGACCTGTACCCCGTGCCCGGCGCGGTGTGGAAGCCGGTGGGCAGATCTCGCAGCGTGAGCACCATCCCCTTCGGGTCAGGGCTCGACGCGGACGAGCCGGGCACCAGCGCGACCGCGAGGATCGCGACGGCAGAGGCGGCAACGATCGCCTTCATACCACTGGTTTATACCGCCTCGAACTCATGTCGATTGCGCAAAGATCGCGGTCCGTGCAAACTCGCCCCGCCAGCAAGTCAGGAAGGGTCGTGGACCCCAGCGAGGTCACAAACCGCATCGTCGCAGCCTATGAGGCCGGTGAAGTCATCACGTCGTGCGCGTGGTGCGGCCGCGTCACCCTCGACGGCGAATGGATCCAGCCACCGCGCGCCGCTCTGGAGGCGATCAACGGCCACAACGTCTTGGCGCACTCGATCTGCCCGGAGTGCTCTGCGTACCTTGCGTCACATCCGGTCGCCTCCGACGCAACCGAGAGGCACTGGCGCCGGCTGACGGGGAGGCACAAAAATACCCGCATTTGCGGGTATTTCGTGTTCTGAAGAAGGCCCATACGGGATTCGAACCCGTGCCGCCGCCGTGAGAGGGCGGTGTCCTAGGCCACTAGACGAATGGGCCGAGCCGAACGGGCGCCAGTGTACCGAAGGCGCCTCGACCGCTCCTAGTGCGCGGCGGCGGGCCGCAGGCAGACGCCCGCGAGGTCGAGCCCGTACACCGGCTGGTAGGTGACGCAGCCGACGCGGGCCGACACGAAGACGCGCGCGTTCAGGACGGCATACGCGGCGAGCGGCGCCTCCGTGCGCGCGACCTCGAGCCCGAGCCGGCCGTACGCTCGGTCGCGGGCAACGCCCGTGAGCTTCTGGGCCGCGTCGATCGCGTGGTCGAACTGCGCGCTCTCGAAGTAGGAGATGTTCGTGTTGCCGACGTCGCGGATCACGCGGCTGTCGAGGAGCTTGTCGACGAGGGCGTACGGATCGCCGTAGTCGGGCCGCGTGATCACGTCGGCGATGTCGAACCGCGTCCCCTTCACGCCCGCGAGCGTGAGCTCGCCGAGCCCGGGCGCGGACTCGATCCGCACGTGCAGGCCGATCTGGCGGAGCGAGTCAGCGACGACGACCGCGCGGTCCTTGCAGTCCTGCGACCCGCACGAGAGGAACACCGCATGGCCGCCGCGCAGGTGGCCGCGCGCGAGCCGCCGCGCCGTCGCCAGGTCGGGCGTGCCGACCGGATAGATGTGCTTCGGCCGGTAACCGGGGAACCCGGGCGGCAGGTACTCGTCGGCCGGTGTCGCGCCCCCCTTGCCGAAGAGGCGGGCGAGATCCGGACGGTCGAGGGCGTAGTTGACCGCCCGCCGGAGCGCCGGGTTGTTCCGGAAGAGCGGCCGCTGGGTGTTCAGAGCGAGGTACGCGACGACCGGCTGCTGCACGACGAAGAGGTGCTTGCGGTCGCCCTTGAACTTCGATGCGAGCGCCTGGAAGGCCGCCGGGGAGATCTGGCCGTAGTCGGCGGTTCCCTGTTCGAGCTCGAGCCTGATCTGCGACCCGAATGCGCCGAACTCGTAGTGGATTGCGCTGACGGACGGGCGGCGCGGCCCGCGGTAGTAGGGGTTGCGGTGGAGAAGCAGCGAGCGGCCGCGCTCGTAGCTCGCGATCGCGAACGGGCCGGCCGACGGCAGGTCGTCCACCTGATGGTTCGGCGCCGCGGCCGGGACGGCGCAGAAGTACGGCAGCGCGAGGCGCTGCGTGAAATCGGGGGCGACCGTCTTCAGCCGGATCGTCAGCGTCCTCCCCTGCGCCCGCCAGCCGGCGACCTCCCGGAGGTACGGCTCCGCGGGCGACAGCAGCTCGGGCGAGCGCGCGCGTTCGAGCGCCCTGGCGAACGACGCCGCCGTGATCGGCTCCCCGTCGCTGAGCCGCAGGCCCGGGCGGATCGTGAACGTGTACGTGAGCCGGTCGGGCGAGATCTTCGGCAGCGCCTCCGCCAGGTCCGGTTCGAGCCGGGTACCGGCATAGCCCGAACGCGGCGGGTAGTTGACGAGCTTCCCGCAGGTCGCGTACTCGAGCTGCCAGGCCTCCGGCGTCTGGGCGAGCGCAGGATCGAGCGACGCGAAGTCCTCGGTCTGGGCGACCACGAGTGTGTGGGGCGGCGGCGGGACCTTCCGGTGGCCGCGCGCGAGCACGAACCCGATGAAGACGAGGACGAGGATCGTGAGTGTCGCGACGGCGCCGAGCTCGATCGCGATGCGCCACAGCTCGCGCGGCCGCTTCGGCCGAGGCGGTCTGGTCGGGCTCGGCTCGTCCTGCACGGCGGGTGCCGCGCGCCGCTTACGCGCCGACTTCGCGCAGGAGCGGCGTCGTGTCGAGCGGGTCGAAGCCGAGCCGGCCGGCGATCTCTTCGCTCGTGGGCTTCGTGCCCTCCCTGAACAGCGACCGGAGGAGCTCACCGGTCTGCGGGCTGCGCCACCAGTCCGAGCCGATCTCGCTCACGAGGTGCCGGCGCAGCTGGGCGGAGCGGATCCATGCTCGCAGGTAGTCGGCGGAGTAGAAGCCGGCATCCATGTCGGAGAGGTAGCCGTCGGAGCGGTAGCGCACACCGGTCGCCTCGGTCAGGTTCTCCTCGTACCCGGCCGACGTGCCACCGTCGGAGGCGAAGCGCGTCCAGAAGCCGAGCTCGAAGCGCAGCTTCGCCTCGTAGCGGCGGAAGAGGAGCGCCTCGAGGAAGGTCGTCGCCTCGGCGTTCTCGCGCGCCTGCTCCGGCGAGAGCCCGAAGTACAACTCGTGCCACTCGGGCTCGCGGGAGATCGCCTCGACGATGTACGAGTAGATCTCGGTCAGCGCATGGTCACGCGCGATGCGGCGGAAGATGTACGGGAGCGCCGGGTCGCAGCCTGCGTAGTGGAGCGCGTGGCCGGCCTCGTGCAGGAACGCCTGGTAGTCGTGCAGGCCGCCCTGCGCGCGAGTGATCAGGTGGACGATCTTCGGCGGGTCACTCGCGATCACGCAGGCGCGGGGCGCCTTTTGCGGCCGATCGTCGAGATCGAGCTTGATGTTGGTCTGCGCGTTCAGGTCGAAGCCGAGCGCCACCAGCGTCTGGAGGCAGATCTCGGTCGCGCGCTCCTTCGTGTAGGTCGACTCGAGCGGCGAGAGCCGGCGCATCCAGGAGGTGTGGTAGCTCGACGGCACCTCGACCCGGTCGGGGCCGAGCAGCCGGGTGAACCAGCGTTCGCGCAGGCCGCTGTAGCTCTCCGACGAATCGTCGCTCGCCTGCTTCAGGGCACGCGAGAGCTCGCGCAGCGAGATTCCCTTCTCCTCCTCGTTCCGCTCGACCGGGTCGGCAATGCCCGAGTACTCGGCAGCAAGTTCCTCGTTCGCCCGGAGAAGGTCCAGGCGGTCCTCGTTGAACCGGGCATTCGCGGCTGCCTGGATCTCGCCCAGCTCCTCGCGGTCGGCGTAGCCCGGGAGCACGGCGAGCTTCGCTTGTGCGTTGCGCAGCGGCATTTCCTCGCCCTTGAAGATCACGCGCTCGGCGAGCAGGCGGTTCTCGAGCTCGTCTTCCCGCTCGGCCAGCTGAGCGGAGATGAGGCCCGATTCGCAGGTCTTGCGCACGCGATAGAGGCGCTCGCGCTCGTCGCCCGAGGCCCTCTGCTCGGCCTCAACGAGCGCGTCCAGCTGCTCGCGGCTGAAGAGATCGGCGAAGCGGCGAACGATCTCCGCCTGCTCCGACACTTCCTTCTCCCCCACGCGCACGGCGCGCCACTCCTCCGAGCGCTCGAAGAGGTAGCGCTCGAGGCGCGACTCGAACTCCGTGGGGCTGAGAACCGACGTCGCGCTCACGTCTCAACCCTAGCGAGCCGGCGGGCGACGTCGACGAGCTCCTGCGGATCGAACGGCTTCGGAACGACTGCGTCCGCGCGGTGGCGATAGAGCTCCGGATCGGCCGATCCCGTCACGAGCGCGACCGGGATCCCGGCCAGGCGCAGCCGGTCGAGCAGGCCGAGCGTGTCCTCGCCGGCGAGATGCACGTCGAGCAGGACGACGTCCGGGCGCTCCGCGGCCACGGCCGACTCCGCGGCCGCGATCGAGGCGGCCTCACGCACTCCGAAACCGCTGAGCTCGAGATTCACACGGCAGAGCAGTCGGAGTGCACCGTCGTCGTCGACGATGAGCGCGCTCGGCAGCTGGGCTTCCATGCGGCAGCGATGCTAACGGTAGGATCAGGTCGTTGGGGCCGAAGACCGGCACCGGTGAGCACTACGCAGTCGCGATGGGCGAATTGTGGTCAGGCCTCGCCCGCACGATGGCGAAGCTGGACGTCATCGCGGGCCAGCCCGCGGTGCTCGAGGAGCACGCCTCCGCGGACGCGCTGCGCCGCCTTCAGTACGCACTCCACCTCGCGAGCGAGCACGCGTACGGCCTCGAGCCGCCCCCCGGAGCGGCGACGGCGCACGCGGAGCTCTCCGACGCGCTCGCCTGCGCGCGCGACGCAACCGCGGAGATCGCGGAGGCCGCCTCGCTGTGGGGCGCCGAGGGCGTCGAACCGCTCCTCCACGAGTGGCGCGGTGCGCTCTTCCGGGTCCGCCTGGCGCGGCTGCGCCTCGACTCACCGCCACCGGACGCGCACCTCGAGCCCGAGCAGCCGCCACGCCGCATCATCGCCCCGCTCATCGCCTTCCTCCTCGCGCTGGTCGGGGCGGTTGCGCTCGTCGCGGGCGTCACGCTCGGCCTCTGGCCGGTCTGGACACTCGGCCTGCTGGCCGTCGCCGGGTCCGTGCTCGCCTACCGTCCCTGACGTTAACACGGGATTGCGTACCCCCTGGCCCGGTTCGTGCGTTTACATATTGAAAATGGTAAGCCGCGGACCTCTCATACCGCGAGACGCACGCGAAGAACTCGAGAACGCCGACGACCTCGGGCTTGCGCACGCCTCGCTCCGGTACCGCCTCAAGGCGTGGCGCGCCTTCCAACGGGCACTCGACCCGTTGGGGCCGCCCAAGCCCTTCAGGCCGCCGAAGCCGCCGCTGCAGCCGCACTGAGGCGCTGCAGCGAGGCTTCTTTCCCGAGAAGCTCGAGGCTCTCGAAGAGCCCCGGTGAGATCGTCGTGCCGGTGATCGCGAGCCGGATCGGTGCGAAGGCCTGACGCGGCTTCTCCCCCAGCTCCTCGGCGAGCTCGCGCAACGCCCCCTCGATCGCCGCGGCCTCCCAGGGGTCGACCTGGGCGAGCCGGTCGTGGGCGGCCCGGCAGATCCGCGCGTCGACGCCGTCGGGGGGCGCCACGGGCTCGAAGAGAAACCTGACCATGTCGGGGTACTGGGAGAGCTTCTCGATCTTCTCCTGGACCAGCGGCACCGTCGCGCGCACGGTCTCGTTCGGCCAGTCGATCTCCTGCTCGTCGAGCCACGTCGAGAGAAACTCGGCGTATTCCTCGGGTGGGAGGTTGCGCAGGTAGACCCCGTTCAGCCAGTCGAGCTTCTCGTAGTCGAAGGTCGCCGGGCTCGCGCCGATCCGTTCGAGGGTGAACCGCTCGACGAGCTCCTGGCGGGACATGATCGTCGTCTTGTCGTCGTAGCTCCAGCCGAGCAGGGCCAGGTAGTTGACGAGCGCGTCGGGGAAGTAACCGTCGCGCCTGAACTCGTCGACGGTCACCGCGCCGTGGCGCTTGGAGAGCTTCTTCCCGTCGTTGCCGTTGACGTTCGGCACGTGGCCGTAGACCGGGAGCTCGGCGCCGAGGGCCAGGAGGATGTTGATCTGCTTCGGGGTGTTCGCGACGTGGTCGGGGCCGCGGAGCACGTGCGTGATGCGGTCCTGGACGTCCTCGATCGGGCTCGCGAAGTTGTAGGTCGGGCGCCCGTCCGAGCGAAGGAGCACGAGATCCTCGATCTCCTTGTTCGGGTACTCGATGCGGCCGAGAACCACGTCGTCCCAGGCGGTCACCCCGTCGTCGGGCATCCGGAACCGAATCGCTCCCTCGTCTTCGTAGGCCTTGCCCTCGTCGAGCAGCTGGTGGGCGAGCTTCTGGCACGTCTCGAGGTTGTCGAGCTGAAAGGTGACCGGGCCGTCCCAGTCGAGCCCGAGCCACCGCAGGGAGCCCTGGATCTGCTCGGTCGCAGCCTCGACCTCGCGGTTCGTGTCGGTGTTCTCGATCCGGAGCAGGAACTCGCCACCCTCGTGGCGTGCGAACAGCCAGTTGAAGAGGGCGGTTCGGACATTGCCGATGTGGAGGAGCCCCGTGGGGCTCGGTGCCATGCGGACTCGGACGCTCATCGCGTCTCTATCGTAGGCGGCCGTGGAATTCGGAGCGCACGTCTCGTCGGGCGGCGGGATCGACAAGGCGATCGACCGCATCGAGGCGATCGGCGGCGACTGCGTGCAGGTGTTCACGCAGAGCCCGCGCATGTGGCGCCCGACCAACCACTCGCCCGAGTCGATCGAGCGGTTCAAGGCTCGTCGCAGTGAGGCGGGGATCGGCGGGGTCGTCTGCCATGCGATCTACCTCTGCAACCTCGCGGCGACGGACGAGGGCATCTACGAACGGTCGATCCAGGCGCTGCGCAACACCGTCGACGCTGCGTCGGCGATCGAGGCCGACGGTGTCATCTTCCACGTCGGGTCGAACCTCGGCCTCGGCTTCGAGGCTGCGGTCGAGCGGACGACGGCCGGGCTCGCGCAGGTCCTGGAGCGCTGCGACGGCGGCACGTGGCTGCTGATGGAGAACTCGGCGGGCACGGGCGGCACGATCGGCCGCTCGGTGGAAGAGCTGCAGGTGCTCGTCGAGCGGCTCGACCATCACCCGCGTCTCGGAATCTGCCTCGACTCGTGCCACCTGTATGCGTCGGGGTACGACGTCACCGACGCGAAGTCGGTGGAGGCGCTCGTGCGGCAACTCGACGCCGGCTTGGGCCTCGACCGGCTGCGGGCGCTGCACATCAACGACAGCGCGGCGCCGCTCGGCTCGAACCGCGACCGGCACGCGAACATCGGCGAGGGCGTGATGGGCGAAGGGCTCGGCACGTTCCTCGCGCACCCGGAGCTGCAGCACCTCGCGACCTACCTCGAGGTGCCCGGCGTGGCGAAGTCGGGCCCGAACGCGGACGAGATCCGCAAGCTGCGCGAGCTGCACGCCCGGGCGACCGCGACGAAGCCGAAGCGCCGCACCCGTCCGAAAAGGCCATGACCGGGGACAGTCCCTGGACATGTTGCTTTCGGACACGTCCCGGGGACAGTCCCCGGGACATGTGGTTTCTGGACCTGTGACGGATCCTGGAACGGCGGCGTATGAAGGGTGAGATGACCTTCACCCAGGCCGCGGAGACGCACCTCGACGACGTCTACGGCTACCTCGCCTGGTTCACGGGCGACCGGGGCGCCGCCGACGACCTGACCGGCGAGACGTTCGAGCGCGCGCTGCGGCTGTGGCACCGGTTCGATCCGAAGCGCGGGTCGGCACGCACCTGGCTCTGCCAGGTCGCGCGCACGGTCGCGCTCGACCACTTCCGCTCCGAGAAGCGTCGCGTTCGCCGCGACCAGCTCGCGGCCACCCCGGAACGGATCGACGAGCGGTTCGCGGAAGGGCTCTCGGCCGACCTCGAATCCGCCCTGCAGGCGCTCACCGCCGGCGAGCGAGAAGTCGTCGCGCTTCGCGTCGTGCTCGATCTCGACGCCGGGACGACCGGCCGCATCCTGGGGATCTCCCCCACCAACTGCACGACGCGTCTCAACCGGGCGCTCAAGAAGCTCGAGGAGGCACTCCATGTCGCAGCGTGATCTGGTCGCCGAGTTGCGCGCCACGCGTATCACCGCTCCCGTCGAAGTCCGCGAGCGCGTCCGCCTGATCGCGGCGGCCGACACGAGCACCCGCGGGCCCCGCTTCACCTGGCGGCGAGCGCTCGTGGTCGCGCTGCCCGTCGCAGCCGCGGTCGCAGCGACGGTCGTCGTCACGCGACCGTCGCACAAGGCCGCTGCCCCGATCGTGCCGACGACGGTCAGGAGCGCCGTCGCCCACGGCTCGGTGGCCGTCCCGGACTCGGCCGCCAAGCTCGCGCCTTCGACCGGAGCCGGCTCGGCGACGGCGATCCCCGTCGCGCCCTCGCGCACGCGGGTGCAGCGTTACGGCGCCTCCCTGACGCTGAGGGTGCCGACACCCGACGGCGTCTCCACCGGCGTGAAGCGCGCGCTCCGGATCGCCACGTCACTCGGCGGCCACCCCACTTCGGTGCACGCGACCTCGCACGGGCGCACCGCCCACGCCGACCTGGTCCTGAAGATCCCGCGCGTGAACGTGCAGCGCGCGGTCACCCAGCTCTCGCAGCTCGGGACGATCACCGGCGAACAGGTCGAGGTGCAGGACCTCCAGGCCGGTCTCGACTCGAGCAGCCGCACGATCGCGCGGCTCCAGAAGCGGCTGAGCGGCCTGCTCGCGCAGCCGCAGACCCCCGCCCTCACCCGGCAGATCGCCGCCCTGACCGCCCGGGTCGTGCAGCTGCAGCGGGCCCGGGTGAACACGATCCGCGCAGCTCGCTTCGCGACGGTGCGCCTGCACCTGGCCACCCCGCCCGTACAGGCGGTCACCCAGCACGAGAACCACGGCCCGTTCGCGTGGCTCCTCCGCTCGCTCGTCTGGCTCGGGATCGGGGCGGTCTACGCGCTCGTGCTCGGCATCCCGCTGGTGCTGCTCGGGCTCCTGGTCGCGCTGATCGTCCGCACGGTGCGCCGGCGGCGCGAGGACGCGCTCCTCAGCCGGACTTGAGCTGCGCGAACACCCGGAAGGTCGGCTCGCCGACGGGCAGCTCGTCGAACTCCGGGTTGACGCAGCCGAGCTCGTCGGCCCGCGACTCGTACGTGCGCTCGACCTCGGCCTTGCACATCGGCAGCGGGCGCCGCATCGCGCGAATCGCGCCGAAGCCCGGCTTGCGGTTCTCGGCGGCGCGCAGCATGTCGAGGTCGATCTCGACCTCGTAGACCTTCTGCATGCAGCCGACGTACGTCTGACCCCAGCCCTCGTACGAATAGACGAACGGGCAGGCGCGCGCCAGGCACGCGCCCGGGTAGACGACCTTGTCGCAGTGGACGCCGCACCGGCGGCACTCCATTTCGTCCTGCGGGTGCAGGGGGAGCGCCGGGGCCGCGGTCCTCTCGGGCGTCATACCGGCATTGTCGGAGCGGTTGTGGCTCTCCGCAAGACTTGACTTTCAACGCGTGTCGCGCTAGCTGGCCGATCGCCGGACGGCATTCAGCACGTCCATCGGCGTGAAGGCCAGGAAGTCCGGCTCGATCCCCGAGGCGTCGTCGTCCGCGCTGAACCACAGCGCCTGGACGGTCGTCATCCCGAGGTTCGCGGCCCCCTGCACGTCCGCCACCAGGCGATCGCCGACGAACATCGCATCGAGCGGGTCGACGGCGAGCTCGTCGAGCGCGCGCATGAAGATCGCCGGGTCGGGCTTGCTCACGCCGACCTCGGACGAGAAGACACTGACGTCGACCAGATCGCCGAGCCCGAACGCGTCGACGTCGGCGCGCACGAGTCGCGCCGGCTCCGGCCACGAGTTGGCCACGATCCCCGTCTTCAGCCCGCGGCCGCGCAGCGACCCGAGCAGAGCCTGGGCGGAGCCGAGCACCGCGTGGGCCGAGCGCCAGACCGCGTGCTCGGCGTCCATGAAGGCGTCGGCTTCCTCGTCGGTGAGCTCGCCCAGCAGCTCGCGGAGGAGCTCCCCGTAGTCGTCGCCGGGCCTCGCGCGCTCGAGCACGACCTCTCGGTAACGCTCCGTGAAGCCGGCGTCGTCGCGGCCGATCGCCCCCAGAGCCGCCTCGTGACCCGCAACGAGCAGGTCGTCGTCCCACGTGAACTGCACGAGCGTGTTCGTCCAATCGAAGAGAACTGCCTCCAGCATGCGGTGGCTAGGCTAGCGGGGTGGCGCGGAGGATCCTGTGGGCATCGCTTGCCCTCACCCCCGTCGTCGTGGTCGCGGATTTCGTCTTCCACGCGGGCCCGACCGCACTCTTCCTGCTCGCCGCACTCGCCCTCCTGCCGCTCGCCTGGCTGATCGGCGAGTCGACCGAGCACGCAGCGCAGCACACGGGCCACGGCGTCGGCGGCTTCCTGAACGCGAGCTTCGGCAATGCGCCCGAGCTGATCATCGCGCTCTTCGCGATCGCCGACGGGCTGCCGAACGTGGTGCTCGGGACGATCGCCGGCTCGGTCGTCTCGAACATCCTGCTCGTCCTCGGTGTCGCGATGATCTTCGGCGGGACGGGGAAGGTCGACACGCGGTCGCTGCGCCTACAGCTCTTCGCAGTCCTCGGGGCGATGGTGCTGCTGCTGATCCCGTCGGTCCCACGCTGGACGGGGAGCGCCGACACCCACACGCTCGCTCTGGTCACGATCCCCGTCGCGATCGTGCTGCTCGCGAGCTACCTCTACCTCACCGGCCGCAACCTCCAGGTGCACCACGACGCCGAGCGCGCCGCGCCGAGCGCCCAGGCGTGGTCGCTCCGAAACGCACTGATCCTGCTGACGATTGCGACGGCCGCGACGGCTCTCGTGTCCGAGATCCTCGTTCATTCGCTCGTTGCCTTCGGGAATGCCGTCGGGCTCAGCGAGTTCTTCATCGCCGCAGTGATCGTCGCGATCGTCGGCAACGCCGCCGAGCACGGCGGCGCCGTCGTGATCGCGCATCGCGGGAACACCGAGCTCGCGACCGAGATCGCCGTCAGCTCCTCGATGCAGGTCGCGCTCTTCGTCGCGCCTGCCGTCGCGCTGCTCTCGTGGCTCGTGGGCGAGGGACTGCCGCTCTCGTTCCGCGTGGTCGAGCTCGCGACGATGACCGCAGCGGCGGCGCTCGCGACCGTCGTGATCTGGGACGGCATGTCGAGGCGCTGGGAAGGTTGGATGCTCGTCGCCGTGTACGGCGGGGTCGTCGTCCTTTACTACTACTCGTAGCGCCGGTTAGAGGCTTGATGTGGAATGCACGCGCACTCGCAATTCCACATCAAGCCTCTACGCCGTGAACGGCTCCTGGGCGCGCGTGAACGCGTAGCCCGCCCAGATCATCCGCTCGCCGTCGACCCGGAGGAGCTCGCCGCGCTCACGCCCCTTCGCTGCGCGCCAGCCGTCGCCGTCGGGCTCGAAGATCGTCTCGCCCTTGCCGCTCGGCGCTCCCACGAACCTGGCGCGCAGCGCACCGTCCTGCCACCAGAAGACGAATTCGCTGCCCTCGGACCACCAGCGGCCGAGCAGAGGGCGGACGCCCGCGGGCGGCTCCTCCTCCGGGCTCCAGGCCTCGATCTCGGGCGGCCACAGCTCGATCGTCTTCGCCGCGAGCGAGATCGCGAACAGGTCCATGTTCCCGCGCGTCCCCGAGTTGGTCAGCCCGGCAGCGCCCGTCTGCGTCGTCCGGTCGACGTACACCCCCGCAAGATGCCCGGCCATCGCCCCGCCGTGGCCTCCGTAGATCCGGCCGTGCTGGTTGTGGAGCATCAGGCCGAGCCCCCAGGCGAGCGTCCACTCGGCCGGGTCGTACATCACCTGCGGGAACCACATCTCCTCGACGAGGCCCGCAGCCAGGACCTCGTCGTTCCCGGCCGCGAGGAACGCGGCCCAGCGGCCGAGGTCGCCGACGGTCGACCACAGCTGGCCCGCCGACGCCGTGGCCGCAAGGTCCGTCTCGGGCTCCTGCCAGACGGTGCGGGCGTACTCGTCCACCAGATAGCCCTGTGCCTTCGGGGCCTCGGGGGACCACGTCGTGCGCTCGAGGCCGAGCGGCCCGAGGATCCGCCGGCTGACGTACTCCATGTACGGCTGGCCGCTGCGCCGCGCGACGACCTGTCCGAGGAGCGCGAACGCGAGGTTCGAGTAGTGATGCGACTCGCCCGGCCGCAGCACGAACTCGACGTCTCGCATCGAGGCGATCAGCTGGTCCTCGGTCGGCGACTCACCCGTCACGAACATCTCCCCCGCCTCGCGCTGCAAGCCCGAGAGGTGGCTGAGCAGCCGGCGGATCGTCGGGGAGCCGTTCGCGACGCCCTCGATGTGCTGTTCGAGCCGGTCGTCGAGGTCGAGTGCTCCTGCGGCACGCAGCTGCATGATCGCGACGGCCGTGAACGTCTTCGTGATCGAGCCGATGCGGTACTGCGTGTCCGGGGTCGCCTCGCGACCGTCCTCGTAGCTTGCGCTGCCGACCGCGCCCGCCCACACCGGCTCCCCTTTCCGCACGACCGAGGCAGCGACGGACGGCAGGCGGTCGGCCTGGCGTTCCGCGAGCAGCCTGTCGAGCGCGCGGTCGAGCTCGCTAGGCGCCGACACCGGCCCCCTGCGTGACGGCGCCCAGCGCCTCCGGTACAGCTTGGAGCGCGTGCTCGATGTCGTCGTCGTCGACATCGAGATGCGTGACCGCACGGAGGATGCCGGGGTGGATCGTCGGCGAGAGGGCGACTCCCGCTCCGCGCATCGCCTCGAGCGCGGTCCCGTTGTCGAGGCCGAGCGCGGCCACGTTCAGCTGCACGAAGTTCGTCTGCACCCGCTCGAGGTCGACCGGGAGCCCGGCCGCAGCCCACCCCTCGCCGAGCCGGCGCGCGCGTGCGTGGTCGTCGGCGAGCCGCTCGAGGTTGTGGTCCAGCGCGTAGAGCCCCGCTGCGGCGACGATCCCTGCCTGCCGCATCGCGCCGCCGAACCGATGCTTCTCCAGTCGCGCACGGTGCATCAGGTCGTGCGAGCCGGCGATCAGCGCGCCCAGCGGGCACCCGAGGCCCTTCGACAGGCAGACCCCGACGGTGTCGAACTGCGCGCTGATCTCGGCCGGCGCGACCCCCGACGCGACCGACGCGTTGAAGAGCCGCGCGCCGTCGAGGTGCGTGCGCAGGCCGAGCGCGCGTGCGCTCTCGACGAGCGCGCGCAACTCGTCGAGCGGCCACACCGTGCCGCCGGAGGCGTTGTGGGTGTTCTCGAGTGCGAGCATCGCCGTGCGCGGCGTGTGAAAGCTGCCGTCCGCGTGCATCGTCTCGAGGAGCTGGTCGACGCTCAGCCGCCCGAGGTGCCCCGGCAGCCCGCGCGTCTGGAGGCCCGAGTGGTAGGCGGCCCCGCCGAGCTCGGAGATCATGATGTGCGCGTTCTGCTCGACCACGAGCTCGGTGCCCCGCTCGCCGAGGATCGCGATCGCGATCTGATTGCCCATGGTCGCGGTCGGCAGGTAGACCGCTTCCTCGTGGCCGAGCAGCAGCGCCGTCCGCCGCTCGAGCTCGTTCACCGTCGGGTCTTCGCGCTCCTGCTCGTCGCCGACCTCTGCGCGCGACATCGCCTCGCGCATGGCCTGCGACGGCCTCGTCTGGGTGTCGGAGCGGAGGTCGACCACGTTCGCAATCTACTGACGGCGTGCGATCCTGTGCCTCGGTCGTCGCGTGGCTACGTGCGCGCTGAGGGGCGGCGCGGCCACCAGCCGGGAACCTCGCGCCGGTAGGCGTCGTACTCGTCGCCGTAGCTCCCCTGTAGGTGCGGCTCCTCGTAGACGCGCACGAACGTGACGACCGCCGCCGCGAAGACGGCGAGCTCGGCGAACAGGATCGGGCGGCCCAGCAGGAGCGCCTGGCCGGCGATCGTCGCACCGACGGCGAGGTACATCGGGTTGCGCACGTACCGGTAGAGGCCGCCGACGACGAGCCGCTCGGTCGGCGCGACGGGCGCCGGCGTGCCCACACCCTCGATCACGAAGCGGGCAAAGGCGTCGAGCAGAACGACGACGCCCAGTACCACGAGCACTCCTCCGGCAACGCGCAACGGAAGCCACCACGGGTTCGAATCCCAGCCGGTGAGCCACCACGGAATCAGGCCCGCGACGACGCCGGGCGCGATCACGAGGAAGATCACGCTTCCGATCGCGGCCCTCGTTCGCTGCACGAGGCCATTCTGCGCCAAGGAGCGCCGCTACCGTGTCCCGATGGATCTCGAACTCGTCTCCCAGGTGCTCGACGGCGAGCCCGGCTACCGCGCGCGGCAGGTCTGGGAGTGGACCGCGCGTGGCGCGTCGTCATACGCGGAGATGACGAATCTCTCGACCGCCACACGCGCGGTGCTGGAGGAGCGCGTGCCGTTCTCGACGCTCGAGCTCGTCCACGACGCGCACTCGTCCGACGGAACGGTCAAGGCGCTCTTCCACACGCACGACGGTCACCCGGTCGAGGCCGTGCTGATGCGCTACCGCGACGGCCGCCGGTCGGTCTGCATCTCGTCGCAGTCCGGTTGCCCGCTCACGTGCACGTTCTGCGCAACCGGTCAGATGCGGTTCCGGCGGAACCTCACGGCGTCGGAGATCCTCGACCAGGCACTGCACTTCCGCCGCATCGAGCAGATCGACCATGTCGTCTTCATGGGCATGGGCGAGCCGATGCTCAACTTCGACTCGGTGATCGCGGCCGCCCGTCGGCTGCCGGATCTCGGCGTGACGCATCGCCGCTCGACCATCTCGACGGTCGGCTGGCTGCCGGGGCTGACGCGCTTCGTCGACGAGGTGGACGTGCCGATCCGCCTCGCGCTGTCGGTGCACGCGCCGACAGACGCGCTGCGCAGCGAGCTGATGCCGGTGAACGACCGCTATCCGCTCGAAGAGATCGTCGCCGAGTGCCGCCGGTACTTCGAGCTCCGCCGCCGCAAGGTGTTCGTCGAGTACGTGATGCTCGCCGGCGTCAACGACTCCGTCGAGCACGCCCACGGCCTCGTCGACCTGCTCGACCGCGACATGTTCAAGGTCAATCTCATCCCGTACAACCCGACGGGCATGTACGACGGATCGGCCCGCGATGCGATCGGCCGGTTCAAGCACGTGCTCGACAAGGCGCGGCTGCCCGCGACGGTTCGCCTGACCCGCGGGCGCGACATCGCCGCAGCGTGCGGACAGCTCGCCGCCGTCGAGGCGTAACTCTCCTAGTGCGTGCCCGGGCGGCCGCCGGGAGGCGGCCACGGGATCAACGGCTTGCCGATCTCCCAGTGGTGCCCGAACGGATCCTCGATCCGCCCCAACTGCCAACCGTGTGCTTCCGCGACCGGATAGACCTCCGTCGCGCCCGCCGCTTTCGCGCGCGCGACCGCCTGCTCCGGATCGTCGACGACGAGCAGCATCCGGACGGTGCCTCCTCCGATCGTCTCCGGGCTGAAGTTCGCATGCGCGGGCGCTTCGTCGGAGACCCAGAACGACGCCCTCCCGACGGCGAGCTGCGAGACGACGTCCGGGCTGTCGTCGGTGCCGCCGACCCGATAGACCTCCACCGCCCCGAACGCCTGCTTGTAGAACTCGATGGCCTCGCGCCCGCGACGAACCGAGAGCTCCGGCACGATGCTCACACCGCCGCGATCCTGCGCCTCGGAACCGGTCACGATGCCGTCAGTGGCGGCTGCAGCCCGTATGCGAGCTCGACGACCCCATCCGGGAACGTGCGCGTCGACTGAAGCTCGAGGGCGAGCGGCTCTGCCCCGGTCGGTGTGAGCGGCTGACCGTCGCCGAGCAGCATCGGGACGACATGCAGCCGGACTTCGGCGAGCGCACCGATCTCGCGGAACGCCTGCATCGTGCTCGGCCCCCCGACGAGGTGAACGTCGCCGTCGATGCCGGCTGCCTTCATGAGCTCGACGAGCCCCGCCGCGGTGGGGGCGGCCCTCACGTCGGCCGGCGTTCCCTCGGGCAGCGCGCTCGAGGTCAGGACGAACACCGGCTGCTTCCACGGCCAGTGCGATGCGCCGACGGCCGGCAGGAACGTCGTCCGGCCCATCACGACCGCCTGGCAGCTCGCAAGGAACTCCGGGAGCCCGTAGGAGTCGGCGCCGGTGAACCCGGGCAGCAGCAGCTGAACCGGCCGACCGTCGGGACCGGAGACCTTGCCGTCCAGCGTCACGAAGAAGTTGGCGCGGATACGCATCACGCGCGTCCCTCGCCTCCTGGAAGCCAGCCGGTCCGGTACTTGACGAACCTGGACCTCGGCAGCGCTGCGTAGATCTTCGCGTACGCGACCGCCGGCTCCGTGGTCTCGCGCACGACGCTCGCGCCGTACCGCGCCGCCGCCTTGCAGGCGGCGTAGACGAGTCCCCCACCGACGCCTCGTCCGCGTGCGCCCACCGCGAGCACGACCGCCGACTGCCGGCCGGACGCAACGATGATGTGATCGGTCCGCGGCGCGCAGTAGAAGAAGTCCCACTCGGCCAGCCGCCGCTCCTTGCCGTCCACGATCAGGGTGCACTCGCCGGCCAGGACGAGGAACGCCTCCTGTGCGTTCTCGCGGTGGTACATGCCGATCCGCTCCCCCGGCTCGAGGACGTTGATGTTGATCCCGAAGTGCGGAAACCGACGCTTGCCCTCGAACGTGCAGAACGACCCGAGCGGGCCTTCGTCGCGCCAGCGTGACTCGCGTGCGTTCACGACGAACCAGCCCTCGCCGTCGACGACCAGGCCGTTCTTGCTCAGACGGACCGGAGCTTCCCCCACCGCGACAGTCTCTGCAAAGGCGCGATGCGAGAGCACGCCTGCCGGTGGACTACGATCGACCGGCAAGCGATGACGGCCTGGAGGAGGTCCGGATGAGTGGTTATGCGGTCGCGCGGCTCGACGAGATCGAAGAGATCAACGACGGACGCGAGCCCTGGCGGCCCGTGCGGCACTACTTCGGCATCACCTCCTTCGGCGTCAATACCTGGACGGCCCGTGAGGCGGGCGACCGGATCATCAACGAGCACGACGAGTCGGAGCCGGACGGGAACGAAGAGCTCTACCTCGTGCAGAGCGGCCGAGCCACCTTCGAGCTCGACGGCGAGCAGCTGGACGCGGGCGTCGGGACGCTCGTCTTCGTCTCGCCCGGCGTGAAGCGCACGGCCTTCGCCGTGGAGCCCGGCACGACGATCCTCGCGCTCGGAGGTGTCCCGGGGAAGGCATACGAGCCGGTCGGCTGGGAGCTCTGGGCGCCGCTTCGACCGCTCTACGAGGCCGGGCGGTTCGCCGAGGCCGCCGATCGCGGGCTCGAGCTGGTCAAGGCCCATCCCGAGTACCCGGAGCTGTTCTACAACGTGGCCTGCTGCGAGAGCCTCGGCGGCCGCACCGCCGACGCACTCGAGCACCTCCGGCTCGCGATCGAGGCGAGGGAGAGCTCCCGTGCCTTCGCGAAGGGCGATTCGGACTTCGATCCCATCCGCGACGAGCCCGCGTTCAAGGAGCTGATCGGCGAGCCGTAGTCAGCGTCGTTGCGCCGTGACCAGCGCGACGAGCTGAGTCGAGCGCAGGGTTCCGCCGCACCCCGCGATGATCTGCGCGTACTCGGCTCGCAGCTCCGCGCGAGCGGTCGCGCTGAGACGATGGTGCCTCGAGGTCGTCTCGAAGAGTGCCCACAGCTCCTCGGCGGTGTCCTCCCGCAGACGCGGGACGGACGTGAACGCCGCCGGCCCGAACAGCGTCCCCGCCTCCGGGACGCCGAAGCCGGGATGGGCGAGCCAGGACCAGACCTCCGACGCGTTCTCGCGCCGCTCCTCGACACCCGCGCGGATGGTTGCCTCGTCGCGCGCCGCGACCCACTCGCCGGCCAGCTCCGGAGCGAGTCGCGTGAACGCGGCGCCGAGCTCGTCCAGAACCTCCCCGTTCGCCGCGTCGCGCACGCCGATCGGCTGGAGCAGAGCGAAGGTCCCGCCCGGACGCAGGAGAGCAGCTGCTTTGGCCCACCCCACGCTCGGATCGACCCAGTGGAATGCCGACGCGGCGAAGATCGCGTCGAACCGTCCCTCGGGGAGCGACACGTCTTCGAAGCGGCCGAGGTGGAAGCGGACGAGCGCCGAGTCTTCCACCCGCCTACGCGCGACCTCGATCAGGTTTCGTCCCGGGTCGACCGCCTCGACGCGCAGGCCGCACACGACCAGCTCCTCGGTCAGCTTCCCCGTCCCGCAGCCCACCTCGACGACCCGTGAGCCACGCTCGAGCCCCGCGAGTCGAACCGCTGTCGCCACGAGCTCGCGTGGATAACCGGAGCGGCGCGCGTCGTACGACTCCGCAAGGCCGTCGAACACCCCGCCGTACTGCAACGACTCCTTAATCGCCGCCGGCCTGCGCCCCGTAGTGCGCCACCACTCGCACGATCTTCCCGTCCTCGCCGAAGAACATCGTCTCGGCCGCGTCGAGGTCCCGGACGCTGCGGTAGCAGAGCGTCATGCTCGAAACGCCGGTCGCGATGCGCAGGCCGGTGAACCGCAGGTCGGGAAACGCGGCAAGGGCACGGCTGAAATAGATCCGCAGCTCCTCGACCCCGTGCAGTGTCCCGTCGGCCTGACCGGCGAGCTCGACCGCGAACGGCGAGGTGAACTCGACGTCGTCGGCGTAGTGACCGAGCACCGCCTCGAGGTCGTGTCGGTTCCAGGCGTCGAACCATTCGCCGGCGACGCGCCGGGCGATGTCCGGATCGATCGGCGCTTCAGCCGTCACCGGGGAGTCGCGAGGAGCCGCTCGCCGGTCACCGTCAGTCGCACGTGCCCACGGTCGATGCGAACGAGATCGTCGGCCAGCGCGTCTTCCCAGACAGCGAGCCGCGGGCACGACGTCTTCCAGACCTCGATCGTCTCGCTGCGGCTTCGCGACTCCTCGGCGATCCAGGCGAGGAGCTGAAGCGTGGGTGCAGATGCGGTTGGCAACCGGTTCATCACTTTACGCGGCGCCTACCCCCAGGGCAGGTCGCCTGCCGGCCGGCCGGGCTGCCAGTGCGGGAACGGCGCGTACGCCTCCGCAGGTGAGTTCGTCTCCTGTTCCACCCCTGCGCCGTGCCCGAGCGCGAGGTCGGAGCGCGGATACGTGACGGTCGACGGCGTCTTGCGCGCGCCGGTCATGAGGAGCACGCACGGACCGGCTCCGGCACCGACGAACGCATGCTCGGTGCCGGGCGGGCAATGCACGAAGTCCCACGCGCGCAGGGCCCGCTCCTCACCCTCGACGAGCAGCACGCACTCGCCGGCGAGCACGAGGAAATCCTCCTGATTCGACTCGCGGTGGTACATCGTCGTCGGCTCACCGGGCTGCACGACGCAGAGCCTGAAGCCGAGATCCGCGAACTGGGCCGCTTCGAGCTCGGGGTTGTCACGGAGGACCCGCGCATCACTCTCGAAGACGCACCGCGCGCCGAAGGCATCGCTCGTCAGCCAGGCCGCATCGGCGACGTTCACGACGAACCAGCCGTCGGAAACCGGAGCCAAGCCGGACGAGACCTGCTCGAGACGCGCCTCGTCGGTCACGGGTGAAACGTAACGGGACGGCGGTGCGGCGGGGCCGGTCTTTGGCCCAGCTACCCTGCCCGAGCCATGCCGAAGACCTCCCTGCTCGAGCGCAACGACCTGCGCAACGTCGCCATTGTCGCCCACGTCGACCATGGCAAGACGACGCTCGTCGACGCAATGCTCTGGCAGTCCGGCTCGTTCCGGGAGAACCAGGACGTCGCCGAGCGTGTGATGGACTCCGGCGACCTCGAGCGTGAGAAGGGCATCACGATCCTGGCCAAGAACACGTCGGTCCAGCGAGGCGACGTGAAGATCAACATCATCGACACGCCTGGCCACGCGGATTTCGGCGGCGAGGTCGAGCGCGGGCTGACGATGGTCGACGGGATCCTGCTGCTCGTCGACGCCTCCGAGGGCCCGCTCCCCCAGACGCGCTTCGTCCTGCGCAAAGCGCTCGAGAAGCGGCTGCCGGTCGTTCTCGTCGTGAACAAGGTCGACCGCCCCGACGCCCGCGTGGAGGAGGTCGTGAACGAGGTCTACGAGCTCTTCCTCGACCTCGACGCGACCGAGGCGCAGATCGAGTTCCCGATCGTCTACGCGGTTGCGCGCGACGGGCGCGCCGGTCTCGACCCGGAGGAGCTCGCCGACGACCTCGAGCCGCTGTTCGAGGCGCTGCTCGAGACGATCCCGCCGCCGTCGTACGACCCCGACCATCCGCTTCAGGCCCTCGTCACGAACCTCGACGCCTCGCCCTACGTCGGCCGGCTCGCCCTCCTGCGCGTGCATCACGGCACGCTGCGCAAGGGCCAGCAGATCGCCTGGTGCCGCGCGAACGGCGAGATCGAGAACGCGCGCGTCACCGAGCTCTTCATCACCGAGGCGCTTGACCGGGTACCGGCCGAAGAGGCAGGGCCGGGCGAGATCGTCGCGCTCGCAGGCCTGCCCGAGGTCACGATCGGCGAGACGATCGCCGATCCGGACGACCCACGCCCGCTGCCCGTCACCTCCGTCGACGAGCCGAGCCTGTCGATCACGATCGGCATCAACACCTCACCGCTCGCAGGCACCGAGGGCACCAAGCTGACCGCGAGCCTCGTCAAGCAGCGGCTCGACCAGGAGCTCGTCGGCAACGTCTCCCTTCGGGTGCTCCCGACCGTGCGCCCCGACGCCTGGGAGGTTCAGGGCCGCGGGGAGCTCCAGCTCGCCGTGCTCGCCGAGATCATGCGGCGCGAGGGCTTCGAGCTGACGATCGGCAAGCCCGAAGTGCTCGTCCGCGAGATCGACGGCAAGCGGCACGAGCCGGTCGAGCGCGTCGCGATCGACGTGCCGGAGGAGTACATCGGCGTCGTCACGCAGCTGCTCGCGCTGCGGAAGGGATCGCTGCAGCAGCTCGTCAACCACGGCACCGGGTGGGCGCGCATGGAGTACCTCGTGCCCGCGCGGGGCCTGATCGGTTTCCGCACCGAGTTCCTCACCGAGACGCGCGGCGCCGGGATCATGCACCACGTCTTCGAGCGGTGGGAGCCGTGGCACGGCGCGATCCTCACGCGGCCGACCGGCAGCCTCGTCTCCGACCGGCGGGGGCAGGCGACCGGCTTCGCGATCGAGAACCTCCAGGAGCGCGGCTCGCTCTTCATCAAGCCGACGGACGAGCTGTACGAGGGGATGATCGTCGGCGAGAACGCACGCCGCGAGGATCTCGACGTGAACGCGGCCAAGCCGAAGAAGCTCACGAACATGCGCGCGTCATCTGCCGACGAGCTGATCCGCCTGATCCCGCCGCGGCCCCTTTCACTCGAGCAGGCACTCGAGTTCATCCGGAACGACGAGTGCGTCGAGATCACGCCGCAGTCGATCCGCCTGCGCAAGGTCGAGCTTTCGGCCTCCAAGCGCGCCTCCTCGACCTCGCGCCGCAAGCGCGAGGCCGAAGCCGCCGCTCACTAGGTCGTCGCGGTGAGGTGGAAGCTCGAACCGAGCACCGCGTCCGCCGCCGTGGCGCCCTCGATCGTCACGTGCGCGTAGCCCTCGGTGGCGACGCGGTCGGTGGGTAGCCACGCCCGGCCGGCGCGGACGACGATCAGGAGACCGTGCTCGCCGCCCACGGCGGAGAACTGGTCCCGATCGCCGCTGAACACCGGCACTCCGAATGTCCGCTCCACCTCGTCGATCGCCGACGGCGGATCGACGAGCGGCACACCGACCTCGCAGATCGCGAGCAGCGACTCAGGCCCGAACGAGCCGGGACGATCGTCTTGCAGGTTGTGCCGCGCGATCAGCTCCAGCACGTTGCCGTCGAGATCTTCGAAATAGACGGCTTCGGCGTTCCAGAACTCGAAGTCGAAGATCTCGTCGCTGAGCATCGATGCTCGCTCCTCCAGCCAGCCCTTGGCTGCCCGCACGTCGTTCGACGGGATTCGGAACGCGAGGTGATACGGCGATGGGGCGCGACCGGCCGCGAAGCGGAGACGCGAGCCGCCGATTCGCACGCTGCCGCCGTCGACGGGCAGGCCGAGAGTCGACCCGTAGAAGCCTGCGGCGGCCGCAGGGTCGGGCGACAGAATCTCGACGTCGAGAATCTTCATGCGGAAGAAAGGATGACGTTTCTGAGGCGATCAGGGCGTTGTCCGGGCATACTGTGATGATTCCGGGGCGGCACCCGGTCATGCGGCGTTGGAGAGATGACTATGGCGATACGAGTTGTCCTGGCGGACGACCATCCCTTGTTTCTGGCAGGGCTCGAGGCAGCTCTCGAGCGAGAGGGCCTGGAGATCGTCGGCATCGCCGGCTCCGGCCAGGAGCTGATCGACGTCGCGGGGCAGGTCGCGCCGCGGGTGGTGCTCCTCGATGTGGCGATGCCCGGCATGGACGGGATCGAGTGCCTGGTCGAGCTGCGGCGCCGGTTCCCGGAGCTGAAGGTCGTGATGCTCTCAGGGAGCGACGACGACAACGTGATCAATCGCTGCCTCGACGCCGGCGCGATGTGCTTCGTGGGGAAGAGCGTCCCGCCCGCTGACATCGCGCACGCACTGCGTGCCGTCTGCGGCGATCTCGAGATCCGCTACCAGCAGGTCGACGGGCCGGCCGCACCTCGCGTCGAGCGCAACGCGCCGGCGGGAGCGGAGCTCCTCACCAGGCGAGAGCGAGAGATCCTCGGCATGGTCGCCGAAGGCGGAACGAACGCCGAACTGGCGCAGCGGTTGTGGGTCACCGAGCAGACGATCAAGTTCCACCTCTCGAACATCTACCGCAAGCTCGAGGTCGGAAACCGCACGCAGGCTGCCCGCCGCGGCTGGGAGCTCGGCCTGATCGACGCCTCGACAGGCGCCGTCAGTTCGACCTAGCCCGAGTCAACCGCAACGGTCAACCACCAATCGAGGGCTTGGTCAAGTGAGCAGCCTCGATCACAATGCAGTGCAGAGGAGGCTCTGTGCGGCGGGGCCTCCGGTCTCTCTCCCTTGCGGCGGGACGAGGGCGCGGCCCCTGGCACCTTCGGTGCCAGGGGCCTTCTTTTCTCGGGCTACGAGACGGCGGCGAGCCGCGGGGTGCAGCTCGCGAGGCCGCGCTTCTCGAGGTACTGCTGGTGGTAGTCCTCCGCCTCCCAGAAGGTCGGCGCGTCCTCGATCTGCGTGACCACCGGCCGGGAGAGGCGCTCCTGCACGCGGTCGCGTGAGGCCTCGGCGGCGGCCCGCTGCTCGGCGTCGTGCACGAAGATCGCCGAGCGGTACTGCGACCCGACGTCGGGCCCCTGGCGGTTCAGCTGGGTCGGGTCGTGCTCCGCCCAGAAGACCGCGAGCAGCTGCTCGTAGGGGATCTTCTCGTCGTCGTAGGTGACCTCGACGACCTCCGCATGGCCGGTCGAGTCGTAACAGACCTGCTCGTAGCTCGGGTTGTCGACGCCGCCGCCCGCGTAGCCGACGCGCGTGCGCGTGACGCCGTCGAGCCGGCGGAATGCCGCCTCGACGCCCCAGAAGCAGCCCGCGCCGAAGGTGGCCTGCTTCTCCACTACTCCTCCTCCAGCTTCAGGGCGGCGGAGTTGATGCAGTAGCGAAGCCCGGTCGGCTGCGGGCCGTCCGGGAACACGTGGCCGAGGTGGCCGCCACAGGCCGCGCACATGACCTCGGTGCGCCTCATCCCGTAGGTGGTGTCGGTCTCCTCCTCGATCGCCTCCTCGCCCAGCGGGGCGTAGAAGGCCGGCCAGCCGCAGCCCGAGTCGTACTTCGCCTCGGACGTGAACAGCTGGGCGCCACAGCCCGCGCACTGGTAGGTGCCGGGCTCGAAGGTGTGGTCGTACTCGCCGGTGAACGGGTGCTCGGTCCCCTTCTCGCGCAGCACGCGGTACTGCTCGGGGCTCAGCTCGGCCCTCCACTCGGCGTCCGTCTTCACGATCCTGTTGCTCAAATTCGTCCTTTCTCGTTGGTCGGTGTTCAGACCAACTGGCGGGCGATTCGTTACCGATTCACGGTCGACATGTCGGGATAGCGGTCGCCTGCCGCGCCCTCCGGGAAGACGTCGTCGAGGCGGCGCAGATCGTCGTCGGTGAGCTCGATCTCGACCGCACCGGCGTTCTCCTCGAGATAGGCCCGCCGCTTCGTGCCGGGGATCGGCACGACGTCGTCACCCTGGGCGAGCACCCAGGCGAGAGCGAGCTGGCTCGGCGTCGCGCCCTTCTCAGCGGCGATCGCCTCCACCTGCGCGACGAGGTCGAGGTTCCGCTGGAAGTTCTCGCCCTGGAAGCGCGGTCCGCGCCGGCGAAAGTCCTTCTCGTCGAGGTCGTCGACCGACCTGATCCGGCCCGAGAGGAACCCCCGGCCAAGCGGGCTGTAGGCGACGAACCCGATCCCGAGCTCACGCACGGTCGGAATCACCTCGGCTTCCGGATCGCGCGTCCAGAGCGACCATTCGCTCTGCAGCGCCGTGATCGGGTGGACCGCGTGCGCACGGCGGATCGTCGCGGGGCTCGCCTCCGACAGCCCGAGGTGGCGGACCTTGCCGGCCTCGACCAGCTCCTTCATCGCGCCGACCGTCTCCTCGATCGGCGTCGAGTTGTCGACGCGGTGCTGGTAGTAGAGGTCGATGTGATCGACGCCGAGCCGCTCGAGGCTCGCGTTGCACGCCTCGTGGACGTACTCCGGCCGGCCGTTGATGCCGACGAAGCTGCCGTCCTCCCTGCGCTCGTTCCCGAACTTCGTCGCCAGGACGACCTGGTCGCGCCGGTCGGCGATCGCACGGCCGACGAGGCGCTCGTTCGTGAACGGTCCGTACATGTCCGCGGTGTCGAGGAAGTCGACACCGAGCTCGATCGCACGGTGGATCGTCGCGATCGCTTCGCCTTCGTCGGCCGTTCCGTAGAACTCCGACATGCCCATGCAGCCGAGGCCCAGGGCCGATACTTCGAGCTGTCCGAGCTTCCGTGTTTTCATCGTTTAAGAATCGCAGACGCCGGTAGGTTGGGCGCATGACCAACTACGCACTCACGAACATCAAGGAGCTCGACGACAGCGCGGTCCAGTTCGGCCTCGCGCCGCACGTCGAGGCGCGATTCGGACGCAAGGCAGTCGCCGCCGAAGAGAGCGGGTTCAGCTATCAGAAGCTGGAAAGCGGCTATCGCCAGGGCTTCGGGCACCGGCACGCCGACCAGGAAGAGACGTATGTCGTGCTCTCCGGCGGAGGACGCGCAAAGGTCGGCGACGAGATCGTCGAGCTGAAGCGGCTCGACGCGCTCAGAGTCTCGCCGCAGACGTGGCGGGCGTTCGAAGCCGGCGACGACGGTCTCGAGCTGCTCGCCTTCGGGGCCGGCGAGGCGAACGACGCAGAGATGGACGAGAGCTTCTGGCCGAAGGACGCTGCGAGCTAGACCTCGTCCTCGGCCTCTTCGGCCTTCTCTCCGAGCTTCACGATGTCGCCCTTGTGGAACAGCACGCCCTCGCACGCGACGCGCCACTTGGGGGTGCGGCGCAGCAGGAACTCGAGGTCCATCGCGAAGTGCTTGAACTCCTCCTGCTGGGCGTTCTCCATGATCGCCTTCGCCTGAGCGTCCTTCTCGACGGAGATGCGCTGCTCGTACCAGCCGATCGCCTCCGCCTCTTCGACGAGGGACGTGATCATGCGGGCGAACGTCCGCGTCTCGTCCGAGAGCTCGTCGGGCGGCTCGTGGTACTGGTTCTCGGGCATCAGGCTCCCTTCTGGGTCTCGAGTGAGGGCGCCTCGCGCCCGTCCTGCTCCGGCTGGTGGTCCTCGAAGCCGTAGCGCACGACCGGGTGCTTCGCGGCGCGCACCTCGTCGAGCCGGCGGACCGGCCGCTCGTGCGGCGCGTCGTGCAGAAGCTGCGGGTCGTCGGCCGCCTCGCGCACGATCGCAAGCATCGCGTCGACGAACGCGTCGAGCGTTTCCTTCGCCTCTGTCTCCGTCGGCTCGATCATCAGCGCCTCGGGAACGACGAGCGGGAAGTAGGTCGTCGGCGGGTGGAAGCCGTAGTCCATCAGCCGCTTCGCGACGTCGAGGGCGCTGATGCCGTGCTCGCGCTTCAGTGTGCGCGCCGAGAGCACGAACTCGTGCATGCAGAGCCGGTCGTACGGCAGGTCGTAGGCGTCCTTCAGGCGCGCCAGGAGGTAGTTCGCGTTCAGCACCGCGACCTCGCTCATCTCGCGCAGGCCTGGCCCGTACGAGCGGATGAACGCGTAGGAGCGCACGAAGACGCCGAACGGCCCGGTGAAGGCGCGCACCTTGCCGATCGACTTCGGCCGGTCGTAGTCGAGGCGGAAGGTCGCGCCGTCGCGTGCGACGACGGGCGCGGGAAGGTACGGCTCGAGCGACGCGCGCACTGCGATCGGACCGCCGCCGGGGCCGCCACCGCCATGCGGCTGTGAGAACGTCTTGTGCAGGTTGATGTGAACGACGTCGAAACCCATGTCCCCCGGCCGTGAGATGCCGCAGACCGCGTTCAGGTTCGCCCCGTCGTAGTACATGAGCGCACCGGCACCGTGGAAGATGTCGCGGATCTCCTCGATGTTCTCGTCGAAGAGCCCGAGGGTCGAGGGGTTGGTGAGCATCAGCCCGGCGGTGTGCTCGTCGACCTTCCCGCGCAGGTCGGCGACGTCGATGTTGCCGCGCGCGTCCGTCTTCACGGGCGTCAGCTCGTACCCCGTCATCGTGACGCTCGCGGGATTCGTGCCGTGCGCCGTGTCCGGGATCACGATCTTGCGCCTCTGGAGATCCTCGCCGCGCTCGGCGAAGTACGCGTGGAAGAGCATCAGGCCCGTCAGCTCCCCCTGGCTTCCCGCAGCCGGCTGCAGCGAGACGGCGTCGAGCCCGGTCACCTCGCGCAGGATCTGCTCGAGGTGCCACTCGAGCTCGAGCGCGCCCTGCGCGGCGTCGTCCTCGACGAGCGGATGAAGGTTCGCGAAGCCCGGGAGCGCGACGAGCCGCTCGTTGATGCGCGGGTTGTACTTCATCGTGCAGCTGCCGAGCGGGTAGAAGCCCGTGTCGATGCCGAAGTTGCGGGTGGAGAGCTCGGTGAAGTGACGGAGCACCTCCGGTTCCGCGAGCTCCGGCAGGCGCGGCGGGCGCGCACGTGCGAGCTCGGCAGGGACCTCGGGAACGGGCAGGTCCGGCTGCGGGACGCCGATCCCGCGGCGACCCGCCTGCGACTTCTCGTAGATCAGCTTCACCGCTCTGCCGACCCCGACAGCACCTCGACGAGCCTGTCGATCTCCTCGATCGTCCGCTTCTCGGTGACCGCGACGAGCAGGACGTCGTCGAGGCCTGGATAGTCGCGCCCAAGCGGGTAGCCGGCGTAGACGCCGTGCGCGCGGGCGGCGGTCAGAGCCTCGCGTGCGTTCCGTCCCGTGCGCACCGCGAACTCCTTGAACGTCGACCGCTCGGGAAACGCGAGCTCGAGGCCGGCTGCCTGAAGCTGCTCCTTCGCGTAGCCGGCGAGCGCCATGCACGTCTCCCCCAGCTCACGCAGGCCCTGCGGGCCGAGCAGGCTCAGGTGCACGAGCCCGGCGAGGGCGAGCAACGTCTGGTTGGTGGTGATGTTCGAGGTCGCCTTCTCGCGCCGGATGTGCTGCTCGCGCGTCTGCAGCGTGAGCACGTAGCCACGCTCGCCCGAGAGATCCACCGTCTCGCCGACGATGCGGCCGGGCAGCCGCCTGATGTACTCGGATCGCGCCGCGAGGAACCCGTAGTGCGGCCCGCCGTAGCTCATCGAGTTGCCTGCCGACTGCCCTTCGCCGATCGCCAGCGCACAGCCGTACGCGCCGGGCGCCTCGAGCACGCCCAGCGAGACGAGATCGACGTGCGCGACCGGCATCGCGCCTGCCTCGTTGGCGGCGGCTGCGAGCTCCGGTGCCGCTTCGAGGCACCCGAAGAAGTTGGGGTGCTGGAAGATCACGGCGGCCGCGTCCTGCGCCGCGTCACGCACGCGGTCGGGATCGGTCGTACCTCCCTCGTGCGGCACCTCGACGATCTCGAGCCCGAAGCCCGGCGCGTAGGTCTTCACGACCTGCCGCACCTGCGGGTTGGTCGCCTCGGTCACGACCACCTTCGAGCGCCCCGTCGCGTGCTTCGCGACGAAGCACGCGTCGGCGGCGACGGTCGCACCGTCGTAGCCCGAGGCGTTCGAGACGTCGAGCCCCGTCAGCTCGCAGATCGCGGTCTGGTACTCGAAGATCGCCTGGAGCACGCCCTGGCTCATCTCGGGCTGGTACGGCGTGTACGCCGTCAGGAACTCGCCGCGTTGCAGCACCGCGTCGACGACGGCCGGAACGTGATGGTCGTAGATGCCGGCGCCGAGGAAGCAGACCTCGTCGACGACGTTCCTGGCGGCGAGGTCCTCCAGGTGCCGCTGGAGCTCCACCTCGTGGAGCGCCGGTGCGATGTCGAGCTCGCGCGGATAGCGAACGCCGCTCGGGATGTCCCGGAACAGCTCCTCCACGGAGGCGACGCCGATCGCCGCGAGCATCGCCTCGCGGTCGGCGTCCGTGAGCGAGAGGTAGCTCACTGCGTCTCGAGGACCTGCTTGTACGCCGCGAGGTCGAGCAGCTGGTCGCGCTCCTCCGCGTTCGTCATGCGAATACGGATCAGCCAACCGTCGCCGTAGGGATCGTCGTTGACCGTCTCGGGAGCATCGAGCACCTTCTGGTTCACCTCGAGCACCTCGCCCGAGAGGGGCGAGATGAGATCCGAGACGGCCTTCACCGACTCGACCTCGCCGTACGAGGTGTCCTTGGCGACGTTGGTGCCGACGTCGGGCGCCTCGTAGTGCACGAGCTCGCCGAGCGCGTCCTGCGCGAACCACGTGATGCCGAGGACGGCCTCGTCGCCGTCGATACGTGCCCAGTCGTGGTCGGGGTGGTAGCTGAGGTCGTCCGGGTACGACTCGCTGGCGGCCAACTCAGGCCTCCTTCGCATAGAGGGGTTTGCGCTTGACTTCGGCGCGGCGCGGCTTGCCGCGCACGTCGATCACGAGCTCGGTGCCCGGCGTCGCCGTCGCCTCGGGAACGTAGCCGAGCCCGATGCCGACGTCGAGCATCGGCGAGAGCGAGCCTGAGGTGACCTCACCCCCGCCGTCGATGCTCATGCCGTGCCGCGGAATCGCCTTCTCGGTCATCGCGAAGGCAACGAGCTTCTGCTCGGGGCCGCGCTCCTTCACTTCGCGCAGCCGCTCGACCCCGGTGAACTCGGTGGCGAGCGCGCACGCCCAGCCGAGCCCCGACGAGATCGCGTCCCACTGGAGGCCGATGTCGTTGCCGTGAAGCGGGTAGCAGACCTCGAGGCGCAGCGTGTCGCGCGCGCCGAGGCCGCACGGCGTGACGCCGCGCGCGAGGATCGCGTCCCACAGACGAACGGCGTCCTCTTCCATGCACGCGAGCTCGACACCCTCCTCGCCGGTGTAGCCGGTGCGGTTGATCATCACCTCGACGCCGTCGAGCTCGCCAAGCTCGAAGGTGAACGCTTTCGCCGGGGCGAGACCGAGCCGTTCGAGCGCGTGTGGCCCCTGTACGGCGAGCAGCGCGTAGTCGTCGGAGACGTCACGCACGTCGGAGCCGCGCAGCTCGTGCTCCTTCAGCCACCGGAAGACGGGCTCGCGGTTCGATGCGTTCACGATCAGGAGGTACCGGTGCCCGTCGAGGCGGTAGGCGATCAGGTCGTCGACGATCCCACCGGTCTCGGTCGTCAGGAGCGTGTACTGGGCCGTGCCGGGCTCGAGCCTGTCGATGTCGTTCGAGAGCATCGCCTGGAGCAGGTCGCGCGCGGTCGGCCCCTCGATCTCGAGCTCGCCCATGTGCGAGACGTCGAAGACGCCGGCGTCGCGGCGGACGGCCAGGTGCTCCGGGATGACGCCCTCGTACTGGACCGGCATCTCCCAGCCCGCGAAGGGGACCATGCGCGCGCCGAGCTCGACGTGGCGGTCATGGAGCGGCGTGCGCCGGAGGGTCTGCACCGGAAGCGATGCTAACCGTCGTGGGGTGTCTGACACCGGTACGATACGACGAGCCCGCACCCAGAGCTCGAAAAGGTGTCAGACACCTTTCTCGAGAACGCGCTACGAGACGGGGCTGAGCGCCGAACAGGTGTCAGACACCACGCCCAACTCCGCGGCTATTCGTCGCGGAGGAACGAGGGCACGTCGAGCGAGTCGCCGGGATCGAAGACTCGGCCTCGAGCCGCTGAGCGGCGCCGGCTCGCCGGTGACCCCGGGCCGGGTGCGGCGGCGGCGCTGTGTGCCGAAGCCGGTGGCGATCACCGTCACGCGCACCTCGTCGCGCAGGTTCTCGTCGATCACCGCGCCGAAGATCACGTTCGCGTTCTGGTCGGCGGCTCCGGTGACCACCTCGGCGGCCTCGTTCACCTCGAACAGGCCCAGGTCGGCCGGCCCGCTGATGTTCAGCAGGATCCCCGTCGCGCCCTCGATCGAGGACTCGAGCAGCGGGGAGCTGACGGCATGCCGTGCCGCCTCTCCCGCCCGGTTCTCGCCCTGGCCGCTGCCGATGCCCATCAGCGCCGAGCCGGCGTCGCGCATGATCGTGCGCACGTCGGCGAAGTCGAGGTTGACGATCCCGGGCACGGTGATCAGGTCGGTGATCCCCTGGACGCCCTGGCGAAGGATGTCGTCCGCCATCTTGAAGGCATCGGAGAGCGGCGTCTTCTTCTCGACGACCTGGAGCAGCCGGTCGTTCTCGATCACGATCAGCGTGTCGACCTTGTCGGCGAGCTCGGCGATTCCCTGCTCGGCCTGCTGCTGGCGGCGGCGCCCCTCGAACGAGAACGGCCGCGTGACGACGCCGACCGTCAGCGCTTCGAGCTCGCGCGCGATCTCGGCGACGATGGGCGCACCGCCGGTGCCGGTGCCGCCTCCCTCGCCCGCCGTGACGAAGATCATGTCGGCGCCCTTCAGCGACTCCTTCAACTCGTCGCGCGACTCGGTCGCGGCCTCGCGGCCGACCTCCGGGTCCGCGCCGGCACCGAGGCCGCGCGTCGCCTTCGCCCCGATGTGGATCTTGACGTCGGCCTCGCAGATCTCGAGCGCCTGGGCGTCCGTGTTCACGGCGACGAACTCGACGCCCGTGAGCCCCGCGTCGACCATGCGGTTGACCGCGTTCGTGCCGCCGCCGCCGACGCCGACGACTTTGATCACGGCCAGATAGTTGCCGGAACGATCTCTCATTGGGTGTGGCCCGACCTCAAGCTGGAGTGCAGGGTTGGGGCGGTCGAGCACCTCCTTCCTTCGGCAGGGTACGGAGGGTTTCCTGCCTTGTCAACACGAAAAGCTCGACTCTCGAGTGACGTAACCCTCAACCTCAACCTCCGACTTGAGAGTTGGCGTACAGGACGGGGCGCTCGGGCACGCTCACGTCGAGGTAGCCCGCTCCGGTCGCCGCGGCTCCCGTCGAGCGCAGGATCCGGCGTGCGATCGCGAGTTTCAGGCGCAGGTCGGCGGGGTCTCCGAGGCGCACTTCGACGCCCCCACCGAGTACCAGCGTCAGCTCGTCGGACCCGACGCGAACGAGCTTCACGCCACCGGGAAGCGGTGTTCCCTGGAGCGCCGCGAGTGCGACCGGGGCTGCGACGGCCCGGCCGGGGAGCTGCTGCCCCGTGCGAACGACGACGTCCTTCTTCATCCAGAAGCGCGGCAGGCTCGAGCGGCGGGGATGCGCGAGCGGGCGCAGGACCCTCCCGCTCGCCGCAACGAGGAACGCATCCTCGCCGCTGCGGACGACGAGCACGGGGCGCTCGGGCCGGATCACGAGGCTCAGCGTGTGCGGGAAGGCACGGTCGTATCTGAACGAATGGACATCCGGGATGGACGCGAGCCGGCGCTCGACATCGCCACCGTCGACGCGCAGCAGGCTCTTGCCGAGATCCGGCGCGAGCGCTGCGCGGACCTGGGCGCGGATCGCCGGTGTCCCGCCGCGGACCTCGACGGTTCGCACGGCGAAGACCGAGGTCTCGCGTGCCCCGGCATACGCGCCGAGAGCGAGCGCGAGGAGCGCGAGCCCGATCAGGATCGAGCGCCCGGAGGGCGCGAGCCGTGCGAGCTCGGGGACGGCCCGGCGGGCGGGCAGGACCGCGGAGCGGGCATTCGTCCTCCTGCGGGCAGCCACTGAGGCTGAGTTCGCCGCGGCGAGCGGTTCCCCTACAGCGGCGGCAGCTCGAGCTGCCCCAGGAACTGCACCTCGTGCTCGAGGGCGCACCCCGAACTGCTCGAGCACGCGGCGACGCGCCTCGACCATCAGGGCAAGCGCAGTCGGCGCTCGTAGCGCCCCCGGGGTTCTCGATGAAGTTCGCGTGCCGCGGCGAGACCTGCGCGCCGCCGATCCGGTGGCCCTTCAGTCCCGCCTCCTCGATCAGCTGCCCCGCCCCACGCCCGCCTGCCGGGTTCTTGAACACGCTTCCGAACGTCCGCTTGTTCGTCGGCTGCGTCGCCTTCCGCTGGGCGAGAAGCTCGGCGGCGAGGGCCTTCACCTCTGCCGGCGGCCGCGGCTCGAGGCGGAAGCGCACCTCTGCGACCACCTGGCCCGGCCCGAGGATCGGAGTGGCGATACGACAGCTCCAGCTCGTCGGCGTCGAGCGTCCGCGCCCCGTGGGCGTCCACGACGACGGCGCCGACCAGCACGTCGCGCCAGTCGCGGCCGTAGGCGCCGGCGTTCATCCGGACGCCGCCTCCGGCGGTGCCGGGGATCGCCGCCGCGAACTCGAAGCCGCCGAGCCCGGCGGCACGCGCCCGGTGGAGCGCCACGGCGTTCGCCGCACCACCCCCGGCAACGAGCGTCTCGCCCTCCACCCGGGCGGCGGCGAGCTCGCCCGAGAGCTTCAACACGAGCGCGTCGACGCCGGCGTCGGCGACGAGCAGGTTCGATCCGAGCCCGATCGTCTCGACCTCCACGCCCGTTCTCTGCAGCCCAGGCGAGCGCTTGCACGAGCTCGTCGAGCGTCGCCGGGCGGGCGAACCAGCGCGCGGGCCCGCCGGTGCCGATCGTCGTGTAGCGCGCGAGCGCAACGTGCTCCTCCATCTCGGGGAACCTAGCCACCGATCGGCGTGCCGACGATCAATGAGACGGCGCGATCGACGTCGCCGGCGCCGACGACGAGCAGCACGTCGCCGGGTCGCGCCCGGCGGCGAAGGCGCTCGGCCCCTGCTTCGACGGACGGCGTCCATCCCGCGAGGACGCCGCGATCGCTGAGGGCGTCGACGACGAGCTTGCCCGTGACGCCGGGCACCGGCGCCTCGCGGGCCGGGTAGACATCCGTCACGGTCACGTCGTCCGCGGCGGCGAGCGCCTCGGCGAGCTCGGCGGCGAGATGACGGGTGCGCGAATAGAGGTGCGGCTGGAAGAGCACGCGCAGGACCGCGCCGGGGAAACGCTCGCGCGCGGCGGCGATCGTGGCGGCGACCTCGGTCGGATGGTGGCCGTAGTCGTCGACGAGCGTGAGCCCGTCGAGCTCGTGCACCTCGAAGCGCCGGCCGGTTCCCGTGAAGCGCGCGAGTGTCATCTCGGCCTCCTCCGCGCCGACGCCGACGTGGGCGAGCGCAGCCAGGGCGGTGCCCGCGTTCAGGCGGTTCAGCTCGCCCGGCAGCGCCAGCGGCCCTTCATACGGCGGTTCGTCCCGGACGACGGCGCCCGCACCCGAGAGCCACTTCTCGAACGCTGCTTGCAGCTCGGCGGCCGAGGCAAACTCGCTGTGGTGGTCGAGCTCGACGTTCGTGACGACCGCGAGCTCGGCCGGCAGTGCGAAGACGGTGCGATCGGATTCGTCACCCTCGACGACGAGATGCCCGCTCCCGAATCCCGCGTTCGACCCGAGCTGCGGCACCGGCGCGCCGATCAGCCACGCCGGATCGCGGCCGAGCTCGTGTAGGACGAACGCGATCATTGCGGCAGTCGTCCCCTTGCCGTGCGAGCCGGCGACGACGATCGACGGACGCGCCGAGACGAGCTCGCGCAGAAACTCCGCACGGCGCAGGCCCGGCGACGGCGGGATAGGCGGACGAGACGACAGGCTCCCAGCCGTCCGGGACGACGGGCTCGGGCTCGATGCGCACGTCGACCCCTGCGCCGTGCAGCGGCGCAAGATACGGCGTCTCGACCCGGTCCCAGCCTCCGACTTCCGCGCCCCAGGCCTGGGCGAGTTGCGCGTAGGCGCTCAGGCCCGCTCCGCCGATCCCGACGAACCAGAGGCGGCGCCCCGCGAACGGCGCGCTCACGAAGCGGCCAGCTCGATCAACGCGTCCGCGATCTCCGCCGCAGCGCCGGGCCGCGACGCGCGAAGCATCGCCTCGCCCATGCGCTGCAGCCGCGCCCGATCCTCGAGCAGCGTGCGTACGAGACTCGGCACGTCGTCGAGGTCGAGCTCGCGCACCATGATCGCGCCGCCCGCGCGCACGAAGTGCTGCGCATTCAGGGCCTGGTGGTCGCCGGTCGCAAACGGGTACGGCACGAGGATCGCGGGCCGGCCGATGGCCGCCACCTCCCAGACGGTCGAGCCGGAGCGCGCGAGCACCAGGTCGGTGGCGGAGATCGCGGCCCCGAACCGGTCGGTCTCGGCCAACACGCGGTAGTCGTCGCGGTGCACGCGACGGCGAACGCTCTCGTAGTCGCGGCTGCCGGTGAGGTGCAGGATCGCCGGGCCCGTCGTCCCCCAGGTGTCGGCGGCGAAGTCGTTCAGCGCCGTCGCGCCTGCGAGCGCGCCGAAGACGCCGAGCACAGGCCCCTCCGCCGGCAGCTCGAAGATCGCGCGCGCGTCCGCCTGCGGCACGGGCGCGGCGCGGGCAGGGATCGGCCGCCCGACAACGCGCACCTTCGCTCCGTGGCGCGTCTCGATCGGGTAGGCCAGGAAAATCTGCCGCGCGAACGGTGCGGCAAGCCTGTTCGCAAGCCCGAGATGCGCATCGGACTCGGTCAATGCGGCCGGGATCCGCAGGCTCGACGCCGCCAGCACCATCGGCCCCGCGACGAACCCGCCGCCGCCGAGGACGACGTCGGGACGCCGTCGCTTCAGGATCGCCCGGCAGGCGAACGGCGCGGCGCCGGCGAGTCGCAATGCGCGCACGAGGGCGAGCGAGGGCTTGCGGGGAAAGCCTTCGACCCGGAACGGATCGAACTCGTAACCGGCCTCAGGAACGAGCCGAGCTTCGACGCGATCCGGCGACCCGGCGAACGTCACGAGCTGGCCGCGCTCCTTCAACGCTGCCGCGATCGCGAGTGCCGGCAGCACGTGCCCTGCCGTCCCGCCGGCCGCGATCAGAAACCGAAGCTGTTGCTGCGCCGCCACGTTGAGCGATGTTAAGGAGGATTCCGACTCCGGCGAGCAGCACCACGAGGCTCGAGCCGCCGTAGGAGAGGAACGGGAGAGGGATTCCGGTCAGCGGGGCGACGCCCATGACGGCCGCGATGTTGATCGCCGCCTGGCCGCAGACCAGGACAGTGAGCCCGGTTGCGAGCCGTTTTCCGAACGGATCCTTGCAGCGCAGCGCGATGTCGAGCCCGGCGTAGGCGAAGAGGCAGTACGCGCCGATCACCGTGGCGACGCCCACGAGCCCGAGCTCCTCGCCGATGTTCGCGAGCATCATGTCCGTGTGCGCCTCGGGGAGGTAGAAGATCTTCTGGATCCCCTGGCCCAGGCCGACGCCGAAGAAGTGGCCCGAGCCCATTCCGATCATCGCCTGCACGATCTGGAAGCCGGTTCCCTGCGCGTCGTGCCACGGATGCAGGAACGCGAAGAAGCGAGCACGGCGGTACGGCTCGAACCAGATCGCGAGCGTGCCGAGCGCGGCGGCGATGCCGATCGCCGCACCGAGCGTCGGGACCGGCGTGCCGGCGACCGCCAGGATCCCGATCAGCATCACGAGGAGCGCGATCGCCGTCCCCATGTCGGGCTCGAGGATCAGCAGCAGGCAGAACAGCGCCCGTGAGCACGCCGACCGGCCGCCACAGCTCCCCGAGGGTGCGCGGCGCGGGCCGCTTCGAGAAGTAGGCGGCCGCCCAGACCGCGAGTGAGAGCTTCGCAAGCTCGGAAGGCTGAAAGACGGCAGGGCCGAGTGAGATCCAGCGGCGTGCGCCGTTGATCGGCGGGCCGATCAGCAGCACGAGCACGAGCAGGGCGAGCGACCCGAGCACCAGGCCCGGCGCAAGCGACTTGAGGCGGCGATAGTCCCAGCGCTGCGCGACCAGCATCAGCACGATCCCGAGCGCCGCATAGATCCCCTGGCGCTCCAGGTAGTAGTTCGGGTCCCGGCCGCCGACGGCGGCTGCCGCCGAGGTGGCGCTGTAGACCATCACCAGGCCGAAGGCGACGAGCGCCAGCGTGACGAGGATCAGGAGCCTCGAGTCGAGCTCGCGCCGCTTCATCAGTCACGATTCGCTGGCGGCGGGCGGCCTCCTACCTCGTGACGAGGGCGCGGAAGGCCTCACCGCGCGCTTCGAAGTTCTCGAACTGGTCGTAACTCGCGCACGCCGGGGTGAGCAGCACGACGTCCCCTGGGCGCGCCAGGCGCAGCGCATGAGCTACAGCCGTCGCGAGGTCGCCGTCGAGGTGACCGTCGATCGTCTCGGCCAGCCGCGTCGCCTCGTCGCCGATCAGGTGGACCGAGCGGACGTTCGGGCCCAGCGCCACGCGGAGCGGCGCAAAGTCCTCGCCCTTCGACGAGCCGCCGAGGATCACGTGCACCGGCTCGTCCTCGTAGGCGGCGAGGGCGCGCAGCGCCGCCGCCACGTTCGTCGCCTTCGAGTCGTTGACGAAGCGGACGCCGTCACGCTCGCCGACGAGCTCGAGCCGATGCGGCACACCGGGGAACGTGAGGAGCGCAGCGGCGATCTGCTCGTCGCCGATCCCGGCGGCGCGCGCGGCAGCCGTCGCGGCGGCGGCGTTCTCACGGTTGTGCAGGCCGCGGATCAGCGGCTCGGCCGGCAGCTCGTCGGTGGCGGAGAACCCGATTCCGTCCAGCCCGAGCCCGCGGGGCACGACCTTCGCGCGGGCGCGTTCGAAGATGCGGAGCTTCGCGTCGCGGTACGCCTCGAACGAGCCGTGGCGGTCGAGGTGATCGGGCTCGAGATTGAGCAGCACCGCGACGTCGCACGCCAGTTCGTGGACGTCCTCGAGCTGAAAGCTCGAGAGCTCGCACACCACCCACTCCATGTCGCGGATCGACGTGAGCGGCGTGCCGACGTTCCCGGCGACGGCGACGTCGCGCCCGGCGACGCGGAAGATCGAGCCGAGCAGCTCGGTGGTCGTCGTCTTGCCGTTCGTGCCCGTGACCCCGACGATCCGTGCACTCGGCAGCAGCCGGTAGCCCAGCTCGACCTCGGACCACACCGGGATGCCACGGCGGCGGGCAGCCTTGACGAGCGCCGCCTCCCCGGGCACGCCGGGCGACTTCACGAGGAGCTCGACGCCGTCGAGCAGCGACTCGTCGTCCTCGTTGCCGAGCGAGCGGTCGACGGCGACGACCTCGTCGCCGCGTTCCACCAGCCGCTCGAGCGCCGAGCGCCCCGACCGGGCGAGGCCGTAGACGAGCGTCTTCAACTGTGCGCGCGGAACTGGAGGAAGTACTTGTAGAAGAGCGCGAAGCCCGCGAAGCACGAGAGCGCCGTGAGGATCCAGAAGCGCACCATGATCTTCGTCTCCGACCACGCCTTCATCTCGAAGTGGTGATGCAGCGGCGCAATCAGGAAGATCCGCCTCCCCCACCACTTGAACGAGACCACCTGGAGGATCACCGAGACGGCTTCGACGAGGAAGATGCCGCCGACGAAGAGCAGCAGCACCTCGACCTTGAGGAAGATCGCCATCGCAGCGAGCGCGCCGCCCATCGCCATCGCGCCCGTGTCGCCCATGAACACCTCCGCGGGGAACGCGTTGAACCACAGGAACCCGACGGCCGCCCCGATCAGCGCGGCGCCGATGAATGCGACGTCGAGGCGGTTCTCGATGCGCCCGTGGGTCGCCGTGCCGGAGCGGATGTAGATCGTCACCGCCATCGCGGTGAACGTCGAAAGCGCGATGATCGACGTGCCCGCAGCGAGACCGTCGAGGCCGTCGGTGAGGTTCACGCCGTTGACCGCGCCGGCGATGATCAGGAAGAGCAGCACGTACCAGAACGGCCCGAGGGGGATCCCGAAGTTCGCGACGGGCACGTAGACGACGTGGCTCAGATGCTGGTGGTGAGCCGCGTATCCGACCGCGACGGTGATGGCGAGCAGCATCAGCATCTTCCAACGGCCCGGCAGCCCGAGCGAGCGGCGATGGCGCAGCTTGATGTAGTCGTCGATGAAGCCGACGCCGCCACAGGCGAGCGTCGTGCCGAAGATCGTCAGCGCCGGGAGCGTGTAGTCCGAGAGCGGCAGGAACGCGATCGTCGCTGCCGCGATGATCAGGAGGCCGCCCATCGTCGGGGTGCCCTGCTTCAGCACGTGGTGCTGCAGGCCCTCCTCCCGGATGTGCTGGCCGAACTCGTTCCGGCGCAGGAACGCGATGAAGGTCGGGCCCCCGAGGATCGCAATGATCATCGCAAGGAGCGCGGCGGCGAGAACTCTGGCCATCAGTCGCCCAACTTCTCCGCGACGGCCTCGAGTCCCACCGAGCGCGAGCCTTTCACGAGCACGACGTCGCCGGGACGCAGGTCGGCGCGCAGCCGTGCGGCGGCGTCGGCCGCCGTCGGCACCCAGTCGCCCCCGTAGGCGCGCGCCAGCTCGCCGACCGCGATCACGTGCTCGATGCCGAGCTCCGAGAGGAGCGCCCCGACTTCGGCGTGGTAGGCGGGCGCGTCGGCACCGAGCTCGGCCATCTCCCCGAGCACCGCGACACGCCGATGCCCCTCGCCCCGTTCGGCGAGATGCAGGAGTGCGGCACGCATCGACACGGGGTTCGCGTTGTAGCAGTCGTTCAGCAGCAGGCCGTCCCCCGGCAACGGCCGCTCCTCCTCGCGCAGCTTCGAGAACTCGACGCGCAGCTCGCCATCGGGAAGCGGCACGCCGAGCGCCTCCGCGACCACGACGGCCGTGCGCGTGTTCGCGAGCTGGTGACGCGCCGTGTAGCTGGTCGTGAACGGCAGCGGCGCCTCCGGGTCGACGCGCTTCACGAAGATGTCGCTGCGTGTCAGGTACGGCTCGAGAAGCGGCTCCTCGGGCACGACGAGCACGCCGCCCGCCGGGAGCGACTCGATCAGCTCGGCCTTCGCGCGCGCAACGTTCTCGATCGTCTCGACGAGCTCGAGGTGGACAGGGCCGACATTCGTGATCACGCCGATCTCCGGCCGCACGAACGACGCCAGCCACGCGATCTGCCCGAGCCCGCGCATGCCCAGCTCGCTGATGCAGATCTCCGTGTCCTCCTCGAGGCGGCAGATCGTCAGCGGCACGCCGATCTCCGTGTTGTAGTTGCCTTCGTTCGCGATCGTCCGGCGATGCGGGGCGCAGAGCGCGAGCAAGATGTCCTTGGTCGACGTCTTGCCGGTCGAGCCGGTGATGCCGACGACGCGGGCATGTGAACGCGAGCGCACCTCTCCTGCGATCGCAGCCAGAGCCTCGACGGGCTCCGTGGGAACGAGCACGGCGCCCGCACCACGGGCGATCGCGTGCTCGATGAAGTCCGTGCCGTCGCCGATGGCGACGAACAGGTCACCTTCCTCGATGCGCCGCGAGTCGACCTGCATTCCGGTGACGACGTCCGCCCACGGCCGCGTGATCACGCGGCCGAGCGGCTCGAGGACGTTCAGCTCGAGCGGGATCACCCGAGCGCCTCGCGAGCGACGACCCTGTCGTCGAACGGGATGCGGCGGTCGGCGAGCTCCATCTCCGTGTCGGCGCCCTTGCCCGCGATCACGACGACGTCGCCTGCGCGGGCGGCCCCGAGCGCCGACTCGATCGCCTCCCGCCGGTCGAGCACGATCTCGAGCGTCCCACCGGCGACGTCGGCCGCGATCGCAGCGGGATCCTCGGTGCGGGGGTTGTCGGTCGTGACGATCGCCCGGTCCGCCAGCTCGGCGGCGATCCGTCCCATCAGCGGCCGCTTCTCCCGGTCGCGGTCGCCGCCGGCCCCGAAGACGACCGTCAGCCGCCCACCGAGCTCGCGCGCCGCCCGCAGGACGTTCTCCAGGGAGTCCGGCGTGTGCGCGTAGTCGACGATCACGCTGAACGGCTGCCCGGCGTCGACGGACTCGAAGCGGCCGGGCACGCCGGCGAGCGACTCGATGCCGGCACGGATCGCGGGCTCCTCGATGCCGAGCTCCCGCGCGGCCCAGACCGCGCCGAGCGCATTCGCACGGTTGAAGCGCCCGCGCAGCTGCAGGTCGATGCCGTCCAGGGCGTCGTCGGGCGTGAAGGTGCGCGCCTGCGGCAGCTCGGCGGCGAGCCTTTGGCCCCAGGGATCGCCGACGTTCACCACCGCGCGCTCGGCCTGCTCGAAGAGCGCGCGCTTCGCGACGAAGTACTCGTCCATCGTCCCGTGGAAGTCGAGGTGGTCCTGAGTCAGGTTCGTGAACACGAGCACCGCGAAGCGCGTTCCGTCGAGCCGGCCCTTCGCGGACGCGATCGAGGTCGCCTCCATCGCACAAGACCGGTCGCCGGAGTCGAGCATCGCCCTGAGGAGCCGCTGGAGGTCGATCGACTCGGGCGTGTTCAGCCCGGTCGGCAGCGTCTTCCCGCCCACGCGGCGCTCGATGTTCGTCAGGAGCCCCGGTCGCCGGCCCGCGCCGCGGAGGATCGACTCGAGCAGGAACGCGGTGGTCGTCTTGCCGTTGGTCCCCGTGACCGCAGCGACCTCGAGCTCGTGCGACGGAGTGCCGAAGAAGAGGTTCGCGGCGGCAGGCATCGCCTGCCGGACGCTGTCGACGAGGAGCTGCGGGACTGCCGCCTCGACGCGCCGCTCGGCGACGACCGCGACCGCGCCCTCCTCGACCGCCCGGGCCGCCAGGTCGTGGCCGTCGACGTTCGCGCCCGGGATGCAGAAGAAGAGCGCTCCCGGCGAAACGGCGCGCGTGTCATAGGCGAGGTCGCGGATCTCGACGGACGGTGCGCCCGCGGCACCGATCGCGCCCGCGAGGCGGTTCAGGTCCATCGCCGGTGAGACTAGCGGGGGCGGCCGAGGCCGCCCCCGCAGAACGTCCCCTAAGGCGCTGTTGCGGGCGACGCCTCCGGCGACTCCGCGTGCTTGCCCCGCTGGACGAGCGCCCAGTAGAGGGTGCCGACGCCGGCGATCACGATCGCGACCGTCCAGAGCACGGGCTGGTCGTTGAGCCACGCCCAGCCGAAGTCGAGGAGATTCCCGGTCTGGTTCGGGGTCGGGTTCGACGCGGCCCGCGGCCAGGCGAAGTTGACCAGCATGCTGCCGCCCCAGATGAGGCCGAGGACCGAGACCGGGATGCCCCACTTGCCGAGCTTGAACGGCGCCTCGGTGTGCGGCCAGCCGTTCAGCCGTGCGCGGAGGATGGCGGTGCCGACCAGGAAGTACGCGAGGTAGATCAGCCCGGTCGCGGCGATCGCGAGGTACGTCGCGCCCGCGTACTGGAGCAGCGGGATGGCCGCGATCACCGTCACGGTGATGCACGCGACCCACGGGGTGTGCAGCCTCGGGTTCACCGTCCGCAGAACGGACGAGCCCGGGAGCTGGTTGTCGCGCGCCATGCTGAAGGCGAGGCGCATCACGTTCGCCTGGATCGAGAGCAAGCAGATGAAGATCGCGATCGAGACGACCACCAGGTACGTGGTCGCGAACGCATTCGAGAAGTTCGCGTCGATCACGTCCGCCGGTCCGAGGCCGGCCTTGATGCCGCTCGCGAGCGTCCCGGGGATTGCCATCAGGATCGCCCAGATGAACACGCCGCCGATGATGAACGCGCCCAGGATCGAGTAGAGAACCGCCTTCGGCGCCTCCTTGCGCGGGCTCTTCGTCTCCTCGGCGAGCGTCGACGCCGTGTCGAAGCCGTAGATCACGAACAGGCTCATGAACATGGCGACGAGGAAGAGGCCGACGGTCCCGTCGATGCCACCGGTCTTGAAGATGACGCCGACGCCCTGGTGGTTGTGGAAGAGCGCCAGGATGAACGCGAACACGACCATGCCGAGGATCTCGAAGAACACCCCGACGTTGTTGATCAAGGCGACGGCCTTGACGCCGTAGATGTTCAACAGGGTGACGACGATCAGGAACACGAACGCGATGATCCTCTGGTTGCCGAGGCTGTTCGCGAGGTGCCAGCCCATCCCGTTGAGCGCCGGGATCAGGGCGAGCGGCAGCGTCACCGAGACGGCGGTGACGGTCAAAATCCCTGCAAACAGGTACATCCAACCGGTGAACCAGGCCTGCGTCCGGTTCGAGAGGTGCTTCGACCACTGGTAGACCGAGCCGGCCACCGGGACGTGGCTCGAGAGCTCGGCGAACGAGAGGGCGATGATGAACTGGCCGAGCGCGACGAGCGGCCAGCTCCAGAAGAAAACGCCGCCGATGGTCGTCAGCCCGAGCGCGAAGAGCGCGAAGATGCCTGTCGACGGGGAGATGTAGCTGAACGCAACGGCGAACGAACTGAAGAGGCCGAGCGAGCGCTTCAGTTCCTGCGTGTAACCGAACTGGTGGAGATCCGCCTCGTCCGACGACATCTCCTCCGGCGTCTGGTCACTGATGTCCACGCACTACCTCCTGAATGGTGTGTGGTATTTCCCGCACGAATGCCGGACGGAGTCAACGCTTCCGAGCTCACTCGGTGCGACGCTTCATGCGACGGCGCCGGCCGCGGGAGCTTCATTCGCGTCACCGGGGTCCTTCCCTGCCCCGTTCGAGGCGCGCTAGCGGCCCGGCGGGCCGGGCCAGCCCGATGCCCGCGCCCACTCCTCGGCGGTGGCCATCAGCACGTCCGTCGCCGGATCCTTCAGTTGCGTGTAGAGGTCGCGGTCGTGACTCGTCTCCTGGGCGAGGCGCTCCTTGAAGCTGCCCCAGAGGTCGCGCGCGCGATCGTTCGCACGGAGGAAGTCCCGGAAGAGCAGCGCGTAGCGCTCGTTCGGGCTGCCGGCCGCCCGCACGTGGATGTTGCTCGGGCGCTCCTCCGCCGGCCGGCCGAAGAGCAGCTTCGCCCACGCCGACTCGTCACCCTCCCAGTCCGGGGGAACATGGTCGCCGACGATCCCGTCGGCGCGCTGGGGGAGCCCGAGGCTCTCGAACGCCGCGACGATCTCCGCTCGCGGCTCGAGCGAGCGCACGATCACCTGGACGTCGATCACGTCCTTCGCCTGCAGCCCGGGGACCGCCGTCGAGCCGATGTGGTCGACGCGCAGGGCGAGCGCACCGAGCCCTTCGGAGAGCCGCGCGGCGAGCTCGTCGAACTCGCGGGGCCATTCGTCCCGTGGCGGGCTGATCACGACCTGCACGGTGAAGGATTACTTCGTGAGCGTCTGCGGTGCGTCGGGCGGTACCGCGAGATACTGGAGATCGAACTTCGCGATCTGGGCGAACGCCGGTGCGGCGACCACGCCGCCGAAGATGGCGCTCGACGGCGAGTCGACCACCACGAGCACGAGCAGGCGCGGATGCTTGACCGGGACCATCCCGACGAACGAGGCGACGTACTTGCCAGTGGTGTAGCCGCCCGGCCCCGGCTTCTGGGCGGTGCCCGTCTTGCCGGCGACGGTGTAGCCGGGAATCGCGGCGGCGTTGCCGGTCCCACCATGCTCGTCGACGACGCCGGTGAGCATCGACTTCAAGACTGCGTCGACGGCGGGCGTGACGATGCGCCGGCGCTCGAGCTTGCGCGGGCTCACACCGCCGACCCGGTCGACGAGGTGCGGCTGCACCCAGACCCCGCCGTTCGCGATTGCGCCATACGCGGCGGCGAGCTGGATCGGGGTGACCGCGATCCCCTGGCCGATCGGGATGTTGCCGATCGTCGACCCGTACCACTTGTCGAGCGGCAGCAGCTGGCCGGGGCTCTCACCGGGGAAGTCGATGCCGGTCTGCTTCCCGAAGCCGAACTTCTGGATCCAGTCCATCAGCGTCGGTGCACCGAGCTTCTCGGCGATCGTCACCGCGCCGACGTTCGACGAGTGCGAGAGGATCTCCGCGACCGTCAGCGTCTCGGTCCCGCGCGGCTCGGCGTCGTGCACGATCCGGTCGGCGACGTGGATCGAGTACGGCAGCGTGAACTTCGTCTGGGGCGTGACGAGCCCGGTCGAGAGCGCCCCGGAGATCGTGACGAGCTTGAACGTCGACCCCGGCTCGAACGTGTCGGTGATCGCGCGGTTGCGCTGGAGCGCTTGCGACACACGGCTGGCGTTGTTCGCGTCGTAGCCCGGGGCCTGCGCCATCGCGAGCACGGCGCCGGTGGTCGGATCGAGCACGACCGCGGTCGCCGAGAGCGCATGCCAATGGGCGACGGTCTCGCGCAGCACCGACTCGGCGTTCGCCTGGATGGTGTGGTCGAGGGTCGTGATGATGCTGTGGCCTTCGCGCTCGGGCGTAGAGCTGACGACGTCGATCACACGGCCGAACGGATCGCGGACGATCGTCTGCTTCCCCGGCTTCCCTGCCAGCTTGTTGTTGTACTCGAACTCGAGACCGCCGAGCCCCTTGTTGTCGGTGCCGGCGTAGCCGACCACCTGGGCCGCCACCGAACGCTGTGGGTACGCGCGCCGTTCCTCGGGATAGCTGTTCACGCCGGTGAAGCCCTTCTTGAGGAACGTCGCGGCGAGCTTCGGGTCGGCGAAGCGGTGGATGTAGACGAAGCTCGTGTGCTTGTTCAGCAACTCGGGGTAGAGCGTGTTCGAGTCGATCCCGAAGACCTGGTGTGCCGCGACTGCGACGGCGCGCGGATCGACGAGCTGGGTGGGATCGGCGTAGACAGTGGTGGTCTGCTCGCCGATCGCGAGCTGCACGCCGGTGTCGTCGAAGATCGCTCCACGGCCCGCGGGCGTCACGAGCGTCTCGTGATGCTGGCGCTCCGCCATGCGCCCGAGCGCCGCGGCATGCACGCCTTGAAGCCAGACCGCACGTGCGAGCGTCGCGGCGAAGATCAGGACGAAGATCACGAGCAGCAGACGAATGCGGCGATTGGCCTGCCGGTCTTTCATCAGCCTCTAATGCCCGAGGTTCACGAAGCCGTATTGCCCGGGATCCGCATACACGAGGCCGAGCTCCTTCGAGGCGCGCGACTGGATGCGCCACGACGCCAGCTCGCTCGAGAGCTGAGAGGCGAGCGCCGCGTTCTCCGCGTGGAGCTTGGCGCGTTCGGAGGTCGCCGAGTCGAGGGAAAGATTGAGCTGGAGGACGGCCACGTTCACGAATACGACGCCCGCGAGCAAAATCCCGCTGATCGCGATCCAGAGGATTCCGCCGCGTGCGCGGGCCTGCCGCCCTTGACGCGGCCCCGCGTGCGAGGCGGCGGGGCGCGGCACCGGACCGGCTCGACGACGACAGCCTGTTCGGCATGCGACCAGCTAGCCAACCTTCGTCGCCACCCTCAGGCGAGCCGACTGCGCGCGCGGGTTGCGGGCGACCTCGGCAGCAGAGGGCCGAATCGCGCGACGCGGTGTCGCGCGCAACGTCGGCTCGGAGCCGCAGACGCAGACGGGGAAGTCGGGCGGGCAGGTGCACCCGTGCTCCGCGACCGGAGAAAGCGCTTCACGATCCGATCCTCGAGCGAGTGGAACGAGATCACGGCGAGACGGCCGCCGGGCCGCAGCATCTCGAGCGCAGCCGGCAGCGCACGCTCGAGGGCGCCGAGCTCGTCGTTCACTTCGATGCGGAGCGCCTGGAAGACACGCTTCGCGGGATGACCTTCGCCGAAGCGAGCCGGCGCGGGGATCGACGCCTTGATCGTCTCGACGAGCTCGCCGGTGCGCTCGTACGGCTGCTCGCGCGCCGACGGACGATCGCGCGGGCGATCTGGCGCGCGTACCGCTCCTCGCCGTACGCTTGAAGATGTTCGCGAGCTCCCGCTCGTCGGACTCGTTCACGAGCTCGCGTGCCGAGTAGCTCGCGCTCGGATCCATGCGCATGTCGAGCGGCGCGTCGACCGCGTAGGAGAAGCCGCGCTCGGGCCGGTCGAGCTGCATCGACGAGACGCCGAGGTCGAGCAGAACGGCGTCGGCGCGCACGCCGTTCTCGGCGAGCTGCAGCAGCACCGCGGAGAACTCGCCGTGCAGCAGGCGCGTCTTGCCGCGCTCCCGCGCCGCACGCGCTCGAAGTACGGCGCGACCGTCGGGTCGCGGTCGATCGCGATCAGCTTGCCGTCGCCGCGCAGGCGCGCAGCGAGCAGCTCGGCGTGACCGCCGGCGCCGAACGTCGCGTCGACCATCGTCTCGCCCGGACGCGGGTCGAGGGTGGCGACGACCTCGTCCGCGAGGACGGGGACATGGTCGGAATCAGTTGGCAAGACGCTCGGCAACATCTTCCGCGCTCCCTTCGACCTCGTGCTGCTGTGTGCGCCATTTGGCGCGATCCCAAATCTCGAGGTGGTCGTACATGCCCGCCACGGTCACCTCGCGCTCGATCCCGCGCCCTCGAGCAGCCCTGCCGGCAGCACCATGCGGCCCTGCTTGTCCAGCTCGCCGCGGACCGCGGCGGAGAAGAAGTGGCGGCGCATCTGCGCGCCCTCCTTGCTGAGCGGGTCGAGTGCCTGGATCTCGGTCCGCGCGCCTGCCCACTCCTCGGCGGCGTAGACATTGAGGCAGCCGTCCAGCCCGCGCGTCACGACGACGCGCGTCTCCGAAGCTCCTCGCGAAGCTTCGCCGGCAGCGTGAGGCGGTTCTTCTCGTCCAGCGCATGGTCGTGTTCCCCCAGCAGCATGCTTCCACTGCGCCCCACTGTAACCCACTTCCCCCCACTTGTAAACCCATTTTGGACCAGGCTGACGCCGGGCCCATGACCCGCGAAATCGCAGCTCTAGACCAGCGGACACGCGTCGCCGACGCCGGACGCGCCCGGGCTGGGCGACCGCGGCATGACGCCGAAGGGCAGCGGCTCGGTTGTCTCGAGCTCGCCGCGGTAGCGGGCGAGCGCCTTCAGCGTGTCGAGGTCTGGCATCCCGGAGCTCGGGTTCTGGGTCGTGACGGCGCAGCGGCCGACGTTGCCCTGCGGCACGACCACAGCCTCGCCGATCGCGACCGCCGGCCGAGCCAGCCGTCCTCGGCGTGCGGCTCGACGCCGTCGATCCCGAAGTTCATGCGGAAGCGGCGGCCGTCCACCTTGTCGACGCCGAGCTCGGCCGCGAGCGACGCGAGCGCAGCCGTCGAGACGAGCGACGCTGCGCCGCTCCGACCGCGATCGGCGGCGCCGTGCCTCGGCCGCAACGAGCCGGAGCGGTTGCGCGCGGCCAGATCGGAGATCGCATCGCTCCACGGCCCCGTCACGCGCACGCGCCGGCCTCGGGTCGGCCCAGAAGTTCGTCGTCGACCTCGTCGCCCGTCACGACGTGCCGCTGATCTCATCGGCCGTCGGCAGCTGCAGTGTCAGCGTGCGCGCCGCGCTCGTCGTACTCGGGACGATCTGCAGCAACCCGGGCCGTCCTTGTTGTTGACGAGCCGGTTGCTCTCGTCGATCAGGAAGAAGCGCCGGTCGCCGACGCATGCCCGCTTCCGTAGCTCTGCTCTCGTCGACCAGCTCGAGCGACATGCCTTTCACCGGCGCTGACGGAATCCACGCAATGCGCCCCGTCATGTTCACGACCCTAGCTGCGCCGTGTACGGGCCCCGCCCGCGATCACGGCCGCTCCAGCCCGCGCCGCGAGGTCGAGCGCCGCCGGCGAGGTCGTCTCCACGCGCAAGCGCGAACGCCAGCGTCGCGGCGAAGAGTCGCCGGCGCCGTAGCTGTCGACGACGTGGCCCGGCTGCGGTGTCGCCGCCTATCAGCGCACGCCGTTCGCCGTCCCGCCGTTCGCGCCCTCGGTCAGACGCACGACACTCGCGTCGAGCTCGCCCTCGTACGCTCCCCCGCGTCGTGCCGCTGCCGACGATGCAGATCGAACGCGACGCCGCCCTGCCGGAGCGTCGGCAGCTCGCGCGTCGTTGCCGCCAGAAAGCGCGCCGCCCGCGCCGAGTGCAGGGCCTCGACGTCCCCGGCGACGAAGAACACCAGGTCGTAGCCCTCGAGCGGCAGCGGGCCGTGCCGGCAGCAGCTTGGCCCCGAGACGGTGATCGTTCGCTCGCCCGCCCCGATCGACATGCACCCACGCTCGCCGGTGCTTGACGCCCAGTCCTTGGACATGGACGTCCAGTCCGGCGCTGGGATAGCTCTGTCGAGGCATGTCCGAGTTCGTCGTCGCCAAGCGCGGTGAAGAACTCGCAGCGGCCCGCGAGCCGCGCGATCTGGCGCGCGACCACCGCGCCCCCGCCACCAGGCACCGCCAGACCTGCTCGCCATGCACGATCTCGCCGGCCGCCGGCACGGCGGGACGCGGACGAAATCGACCCATTCGACGTGACCGATGACCGCGCATCGCTGGATCATTCGATCTCACAGACACCGCTGCCAGCGTTTCAAGTGATGATGGGGAACAGTGGCCACCGAGCACGATACCGCCGTTCGAGCGCTTCTACCTCGCGCAATCGCGACGAGGTCCTCGGCTACCTGCGCCGGCTGCTCGGGCAGCGGGCCGAGGATGCGTGGCAGGAGACGTTCCTACGGGCGCTCCGGGCCTACGACCGCCTCGAGCACGGCAGGCATCTGCGCGCGTGGGTGTTCACGATCGCGACGAACGTCGCGATGGACGAGCTGCGCGCGAAGCCGTGCGAGTCTCGCCGGCGACGGCGAGCCGGCGGGTCGAACTTCAGCAGGACGCATTCAAGGAGATCGAGCACCTGACCGAGGACCTGCCGCCGACCGAACGCGCGGCCGTCGTGCTGCGCTACGGCTACGACCTTCCCTATGACGCAATCGCCAACGCGCTCGGCTCGAACGGAGGAAGCAGCGCGCGCGGCGGCCTCGTCCGGCGTGCGCCGACTGAGGAGGACACATGAACATCTCGCCTGAGCTCGACGCACGTTTCCGCGCCGCCGCCTTCGCCGAGGGGCTGGTCGACGTGCGCTACGACCTGTCGACTCACCGGTCGGCGGAGCTGCTCGTCGCCGCGACCGACCGCGGCCTCTGCCGCATCTCTACTTCCCCGGAGCGGCCGAGGAGGACGAGCTGGCCGCATCTTCGGCCGTGCGCGTCCTGCGGATGCCGCTCGACGACGTTCGCCGCGAGCTCGACGAGTACTTCGAGGGCACGCGGCACGACGTTCGACCTCCCGCTCGACCTGCGCGTCGCGCCGTTCCACGACGAGGTGCTGCACGAGCTCGCGCGCGTCCCGTACGGACGCACGACGACCTACGGCGCACTTGCCGCGAAGGTCGGACAGCCGAGGCAGCGCGCGCGGTCGGCACGGTGATGAACCGCAACCCGATCCCGATCGTCCTGCCGTGCCACCGCATCATCGGCGCGAACGGCTCGCTCACCGGATACGCCGGCGGGCTGGACGTCAAGGCGCGGTTGCTCCAGCTCGAGGGCGCGACGCTGCTCCTCTAGCGAGCGCCCGGCGCGCGCGACTGTCGCAGCTTCGGCGTACGCGAGCGTTCGCGAGCCGCCGACCCCAGGTCAAGCGCGCGACGCCGAGCGCCTGGAGCTCGCGCGGTTCCGGCATTCGCCGGTTCAGGCAAGCACGTTCACCGGCCCGTCGATGCGACGGGCCAGCTCGGCGACCGGATCGAAGTCGCGGCAGAAGATCGGGTAGTACGCAGTCGGCGCCGGCCGCGAGATACGCGTTGGCCCGCTCGACCGCCTCGTCGACGTCGCCGGCCGCCGAGGAAGACGTCGACGCGCGCGTTCAGATCACGAGCTTCGGCACCGCCGTCGGAATCTCGCGGATCGCGTCGACCTGCTCGTCCACCGGCACGAGCTTTCCGCCCGCCGAGTCTTCGAAATTCATGCCGACGACGCCGCCGTCCCACGCCGCCCGCGCGGTCCCGACCCAGTCGCCGTAGCCTGCTCGAGGTCGGCCGTCACCGGCATGTCGACCGCAGCTGCAATCCGTCGCAGCGCACTCGACCATCTCCGCCGCCGGAGTCTGCTCGCCGTCCTCGTACCCGAGGCACGCGGCCGACGCCCGGCGCTCGTCGTCGCCAGCGCGCGGCAGCCCGGCAGCGCCGCCAGCATCTTCGCGCTCGCGACATCCCACGCGTTCGGGAGCACGAGGATCTGGCGGCGCGTGGTGGTAGCCGAGCAGCAGTTCCGCCTTTTCGCCCTGGCTCATCCTCGAGGCTACCACGACCCGCACCCGACCCATGGGCGCGGCTACTCCTCGGGCAGCGTGGCCGAGCAGCCGGTACCCAACGCCCCACACGTTCTCGACCAGCGTCACCGGCGGCCCGCCGTCGCGCAGCTTGCGACGCAGGCGTGACGCGTGCGAATCCAGCGTGCGCGTGCGTGCTGCGCGCGGTAGCCCCACACTTCCTGGAGCAGCTCCGCCTTTCGTGAACACGCGCCGCGGCTCGCGCGCGAGCCGCAGCGAGCAGCTGGTACTCCTTCTGCGCGAGCTCAACGCGGTCGTCCCGTCGACGCGCACGACGCGAGTCGCGCACGTCGATGTGAACCGGCGGCGCGTCGACGATCTCCTCGAGTCGCGGTCGCACGCGGCGGAGGACGGCGCGAATCCGCTCGACCAGCTCCTGATATTCGAACGGCGGAACGACGTAATCGTCGCACCCTTGCCGGAAGGCGTGGATGCGATCCACGGTGTCGGCTTGCTCCCGGCCGAGCACGATCACCGGCGCGCGTTCGACCCAACGATCCACATCGGAAACGTCGCCGGCGAGCACGAGGTCGAACGCAGCATGCGCGCCGACCAGCTCGAACCCGTCCCGCGGGAGGTGACGCTCGAGAAAGCCCCGGGTCGCGGGCTCCGCGTCGGCGAGCAAGAGGCAGGCGGCAGGTGACACGAGACGACGGTAGCCCCCTTCCCGCGGTGCGGCCAGTTGTCCATACGCACGATTGTGCGCCGATCAATCCTCAGCCGGCCGAAGCGGACGGCACTGCATCGGCCGCCACGAGGCGCTGAACGTGCGCCGCGCATGCCAGATCCCCCAGGCGACGAGCACGACGAGGATCGGCGCGCCGGTGACCGCCGAGACGAGCACGAAGCTCCCGACGCCGGACCCGAGCAGTACGGCCAACCGAAGCGCAGCGCGGCCGAGGCGGTACGAAGCCCCACACGACGGACTGCATCCCGAATTCACGGCGGTACGGCCCACTCGCGCGGAAGACCGGCGGGAACGGATACCACGCGTTCGCGAACACGCCGATCAACGGCCGGCCGATCGAGCGCGGAGCCGAAATACGCGACCCCCCAGCAGGCGCTCAGCACAACCGGCTGTGCGAGATAGACGGTCGCGCTGTGCGCGGCGAGCGCGACGAGTGCCTGGATGACGACGAAGATGGCGGTCGCGATCGCGAGCGCGCCGCCGCGATTCGCCCGGATCTGCCAGACGGCGATCGCGAGCGAGAGCAACGTCGCGCACACGACCGCCCCGGCGAGGCCGGCGACCTTCCAGGCGCCGAAGAAGACGACGACGGGGACGATGCTCTCGACGCCGAACTGCGGCAGCCCGCGCGCAATGAGCGACGACCACGTCGGCTCCGGCAGGTCGATCAGGGCGTCCCCTGCAAGCGGCGCTCCTGCCGTTCGCACCATTCGATCCCCCATTCGCAATAGTCGAGACCCCAGCGGTAGACGAGGTCGATGAACGGGGGGTCCGGCCCCGTGCCGTCGTCGAGCGACCGGAGCTGCGCGAGCATCTCCTCAGTACCCCGCACGCCGCGCTTGCAGCAATCCGAGCCCGAGCTCCGTCGGCGCCGTGTCGGCGAAGAAGAGCCGAAGGAGCGACTCGTCCCTGAGCTCGATCCGTGTCTCGGAACCGACGAGCCACGCCTGCAGTGCCTCGTCTCCGACACCCGTGATCGTGAACACCCGCCGGGAGCGGCCGCCCCGGTCCGCGTCCTCGCCGGCGATCCAGCCCGCGGCTTCGAGCTTCGTCAGCTCGGGGTAGATCTGGCCGTAGCTCGCCGCCCAGAAATGCCGGATCGATCGGTCGACGACGCGCTTGATGTCGTAGCCGCTGTGCGGCCCGAGCGCGATCAACCCCAGGACGGCCCACGTGACAGCGGTCGGCTCCATACCTCGTCAAGATATATCTTGACGCTATATGTGTCAAGACTCGTGGTCTGAGCTAGAGCCGGCCGGAGCGGATCACGCCCCAGAGCAGCCAGATCCCGAGCACCGTCGAGAGCCCGAAGCCGAGCACCGAGACGACGTGCAGACCGAGCACGTGGGGGCCGCTCTTCGCCAGGATGCCGATGAGGCTCGACCCGATCAGCCCGCCCGTGACGACGATCGCGATCACGAGCCGGTTGAAGAGCGTGTCGAGCTTCGCCAGGAGATCGTCGAGGCCCTTGTGCACGAACCCGACCTCGATCTGGCCGTCGCGCACCTGCTCGAGCGTCTCGTGAATCTGGTACGGGAGGTCGGCGGCCATCTGCGTCAGCATCCAGCCCTCACGGCGCGCCCGAAGGAAGACGCGGCGCGGCGTGAAGCGCGAGATCATCAGGTCGCGCGCGTACGGCCTCGCCACCTCGAACACGTTGAAGTCGGGGTACAGCTCGATGCCGACCGACCCCAGCGTCGCGATCGCCTTGTCGAGCATCACGAAGCGCGTCGGCAGTCGCAGGTTCATCCGATAGATCAGCCCGAACGCCTCGCGGATCACCTGGATCGGATCGATCTCCCGGAGGCTCGCGCCGTAATAGCGGTAGAAGAGCTCGCTCAACTCGGCGACGAACTCCTCTTCACGCTCCTTCGGATAGCGAACACCGAGGTCGGCGAGGCGTCTCGGGATCAGTTCGACGTTCTCGGACGCGGCGTCGATGAAGAGGCGCGTCAGCTTCGACATGTCGTCGTCGGAGAGCCTCCCGGTCAGCCCGAAATCGACGAGGCCGATCCGGTCGGGCGACAGGACGAGGATGTTCGCGGGATGCGGATCGCCGTGGAAGAACCCCTGCCGGAAGATCATCGTCATCCATGTCTCGGTGATCAGATAGGCGAGCCGGCGGCGCTGGTCGAGCGTCCAGTGCTCGACGTCGATGTCGGCAAGCTGCACGCCGTCGAGATACTCGAGCGTCAGCACACGGGCGCGTGTGTACGTCCAGTAGACCTTCGGCACCGACACGTGCGGGTGGCCCGCGAAGTTCTTGTGGAAGCCGTCGGCGTTCCGCGCCTCGAGGCGGTAGTCGAGCTCCTGCCGGATCGAGCGCGAGAACTCGTCGACGATCTCGTTCGCGTCGATGAAGTCGAGCGCCCGGATGCGCTCCTTCACGAGCCGCGCCGCCTGGTACATCAGTGCCAGGTCGGCCTCGATCTGACGCGGCGCATTCGGCCGTTGCACCTTCACCGCGACCGCGCGCCCGTTCGGAAGCGTCGCGCGGTGCACCTGGCCGATCGACGCGGCGGCAAGCGGCTGCTCGTCGAAGTCGAGGAAGAGCCGCTCGATCGGCTGACCGAGCTCCTCACGGATCGTCCGCTCCACGTCGGTGAACGGGAACGGGCGCACGTCGTCCTGGAGGCCGCGCAGCTCGATGATGATGTCGGGTGGAACGACGTCGGGCCGCGTCGAGAGGAGCTGGCCGAATTTCACGAACGTCGGGCCGAGCTCGTCGAGCATTTCGCGCAGATGCCGCCCGCGCGCGGTGCCCGTCTCGCCGCTGGTGTCGCGGTGGCCGTCGACCACATAGCCGAAGCCGTGCCGTACAGCCACCTGCGCGATCTCGCTCAGCCGTCCGATCGTGCGCTGCTTGGGCCGCGCCGCCATGGCCTAAGTCTTGCATGCCCTCGCGAGGGCGCCCGCGGAGGCGTCCGTTACTGGATGCGCTTGACGGTCGCGCGCCAGGCGCCCCGCGGCGCTTGCACGTCGACGGTCTCACCGACGCTGCGCCCGAGCAGCGCCGCGCCGAGCGGCGAGGTCGGCGAGACCGTCCCCGCGCCGCCGACCGCGCTGATCTCGACCGTCATGGTCTGGCCGGCATCGTCCTCGACATCGATCACCGAGCCGATGCCGACGGCATCGCCCGACGCCTGCTCGACGATCTCGGCGCCGTCGAGGCGCGCTCGCAGCGTGCGGATGCGTGCCTCGAGGAGCCCCTGCTCGTTCTTCGCGGCGTGGTACTCGAAGTTCTCGGAGAGATCGCCGAACTCACGCGCCTTCTTGATTGCCGCGACGATCTCCTCGCGGCGCGGGCCTTCGAGGCCTGCAAGCTCCTCGCGGAGGGCGTCGGCCTGCTTGGCGGTGAGGCGTTCGCCCTCTACCACTTCGAGCCGCGACCGCGGCGCGACTTGTAGACGAGCCGGGGCCGGGCGACGGTCATGCCCGTCTCCTCGAACCGCTCCACATGACCCTGGAGCCGCGCAACGCGGCTGACGTCTGCCTGCTGCTCGGGCAGCACCAGCGTGATGCCGACACCGCCGCGACCTGCCCGGCCGGTGCGCCCCACGCGATGCGTGTAGACGTCTGCCTCCTCGGGCGGGTCGAAGTTGATCACATGCGTAATGTCGTCGACGTCGAGCCCGCGTGCGGCGACATCGGTGGCGACGAGCGTCTTCACCTTCCCGGTGTCGAAGCGGTGCAATGCGCTCTCGCGCTGCGCCTGGCCCTTGTCGCCGTGGATCGCAGCTGCGTCGACGTCGTGGCGCAGCAGCTTCTCGACGAGCCGGTCGGCGCCGGCCTTCGTGCGCACGAAGACGAGCGCGAGCCCGGTCTCCTCCCGCTTCAGCAGCTCGACGAGCGTCGAGACCTTGTTGTCCTGCGTGACCGCGACGAAGCGGTGATCGACGTCCCCGGAGCGGCGGTCGGCAGGCAGCTCGCCCTCGAAACGCGCGGGGAAGTGCGTGTAGCGCCGTGCCAGCTCGCCCACCTCGCCGTCGAGCGTCGCGGAGAAGAACATCGTCTGGCGGTCGTCGTGCAGCCGACGCACCAGCTTGTCGACCTGCGGCTTGAAGCCCATGTCGAGCATGCGGTCGGCCTCGTCGAGCACGAGGATGCGGACGTGGTCGAGCGTCAAGAGGCCGCGGTCGACGAGATCCTGCAGCCGCCCCGGCGTCGCGATGATCACGTGCGCCCGCTTGGCCTCGTCGGCCTGTGCCTTCAGTGGCACGCCGCCGTAGACCGAGGCGACCTTGACCGTGTCGCCGGCGATCAGCGCGAACTCGTCGGTGACCTGCGCGCAGAGCTCGCGGGTCGGAACGAGGACGAGCGCGAACGGGGTGCCGGCCGCCGGATCGACGAGCTGCGCGATCGGGATCGCGAACGCAAGCGTCTTGCCCGAGCCGGTCGGGCTCTTGGCGAGCACGTCGCCGCCGCGTAGCGCCTCGGGGATGACGAGGCTCTGAATCTGGAATGGGGCCGCAATCCCGCGTTCGGCGAGCAGCTCGCACACGGCGGGAGAGACCCCGAGGGAACGAAAATCAGTCAACTTGTCTCAACTCCTTCGGACGTCGAGATCGTGTCCGAAAGCAGGAGACGCGATCTCACAGGAGCGCGACCCATTCGCGCTCCGTACGACCAAAGTAGCAGGGGTTACGGACGTTGGGGGTTGTCCGCAGCGTCCTCGAGGAGACGCAGGCGGTGCTCCATCTGCGCCACACGCAGCTCGAGCTCGTCCCACTGGTCGCGCGTCACGAGGCCGAAGTCGCGCGCAAGGTCCTGAATGCGGTCCTTCGTCGTCTCCCCCACCCGCGTCGCATCGCCCCGCCAGCGCGACGTGGCACCTTCGAGGAGCGACCGCGCGTCGTCGAAGCGCGGGCCGAGCAACGTGATCAGCCGGTCGAGCGTGTCGCGCTCGTCGGAGGGGTCGCTAGCGGGCTCGTCCATGGGGACGCGACTTGCGTCGCTGGCGCCGGCGCTCGAGTTTTGCGTCGGCCCCGTCGGTGACCGTTGCGACTTCGTCTTCGATCACGTCGAGCGGGGTCGGGGGCGCCGGCGCGGCGGCCGCGGCCTGCTCGGCCTGGGCGAGGAAGCGGTCGGCGCGAACACCCGCGGGCATGTCCTGTCCCCGGCGGCGAGCGTACTCCGGATCGCGGTGCTCCTTCCAGAAGTTCAGGAGCGGTGCCGCGATGAAGATCGACGAGTAGGCGCCCGAGGTGATCCCGATCAGCAGCGCGAACGCGAAGTCCTGGAGCGTCGCGCCGCCGAAGAAGTACAGCGCGCCGACCGGCAGCAGCGTGATGAACGTCGTCGCCAACGACCGGCGGATCGTCTCCCAGAGCGAGACGTTCGTGATCGTCGCGAACGAGGCACGGCGCATGATCGGCACGTTCTCGCGGATTCGGTCGAAGATGATGATCGTGTCGTAGATCGAGTACCCGAGCACGGTCAGCACCGCGGCGACGGTCGATTCCGTCACCTCGCGTCCCGTCACGGAGTACACGCCGACCGTGATCAGCACGTCGTGCAACATGGCGGCGATCACCGGGATCGCGAACGCGAGCCCTCGGAACCTGATCGTGATGTAGAGCGTGATCACGAGCAGCGAGAAGATGATCGCGATCACCGCGGAGCGTGCGATCTGACGGCCGAAGCTCGACGAGACGTTCTTGACGCCAAGCGCTTCCGCACCGGCCTTCGACTTGAGATCGGCGGTCAGCGTCTCCTGCTCGGCGGGCTTGAGGTGCTTCAGGCGAAGCTGGAAGCTCTTGAAATCCTCACCGCCGTTCGCAGCGGCACCCCGGCCCTGAACGACGGCGTCTTTCGCGTGGCCGATCGCCGCCGCCTGGTCGCGCACGGTCGAGATCGGCGTCGGCTGCGCCGTCTTGAACGTGATCTGCACGCCGCCTCGGAAGTCGATGCCGAGGTTGAGCCCGCGGACCGCGAGCGACCCGGCGCTGATGATGAGGATCACGGCCGAGATCGCGAACCAGAGCGTCGTCCGCTTCATGAAGTCGATCTGCAGGAAGCGGCCGCGCTGCGAGTGGTGGGCGCCCATGAAGCTCGGGTTGTCGAACCACCTGAACCCTGCGAGCAGCCCGAGCATCGCGCGAGTCGCTGCGACGGCCGTGATCAGCGAGACGACGGTGCCGATCAGGAGCATCAGGGCGAAGCCCTTGACCCCTGCGGTCGCGACCGCGAAGAGGATCAGCGCCGTGATCGCGGTGACGACGTTGGCGTCGACGATCGTGCGGAATCCCTTCGCGTAACCGGCGCTGATCGCAGCGCGCATCGACTTACCGGACCGAGACTCCTCCTTGATGCGTTCGAAAATGACGACGTTCGCGTCCGCGGCGACACCGATCGTCAGGATCAGTCCCGCGAAGCCCGGCAGCGTCAACGTGACGCCGAAGAGGAGGATCGCCGCGTACATGAAGGCCGCGTAGATCAGGAGGCCGAGCACGGCGACGAGCCCGAGGAAGCGGTACAGGAGCAGCAGGAAGATCATCACGACGATCAGGCCGCCGATCGCGGCGTCGCGGGCCTGCCCGAGCGAGTCCTTACCGAGTGTCGCGGACACCTCGGTGTTCTCGAGCGGCACGAAGTTGACGGGCAATGCGCCCGTCTGCAGCACGAGCGCGAGGTTCTTCGCCTCGCTGGTGCTCCCGATGCCGGTGATCTGCGCGCCGCTGCCCGTCGGGTCGATGCCGTTCGCGAGCGACGGATCCGTGTAGTCGACCTGCGGCCAGGAGCGGATCTCGTCGTCGAGCACGATCGCGAAGTGCTGCTCGGCCTTCTGGATCGAGCCGCGCACCACGATGTTCTTCGTGACCTGGTGGAAGAGCTTGTTGCCCTTGCCGGTGAACTGCATCAGGACGACGGGCGCGCCCGAAGTCGGATCGAAGTCGGCGCGCGTGCCGGAGAGCTTCAGATCCTTGCCGGTCATGTTCGGGAAGGGCCCGTAGCGGTCGTTCGGATAGGGGCCCTTCTTGAAGAGGTAGTAGTCGGTCTTGCCGACTGCGGGCAGGCCGTTCGGGTCGCCGGGGCAGACCGTCGAGGTGAGGACGCTGCAGGTGATCACGACGGTCTGGAACGGCACGGGCAGGACCTTGTCGCCCTTCGGGATCTTGCCGTGGTACGCGTCGAGGAGGCCCGCGTTCCCGGTCGAAGGATCGCGATGAAGCTGCGCCGTCGGGCCGGCGGCACGCACCCAGACGGTTGAGGTGCGGGTCTTGCGGTTCTTGCCGGTGCCCGTCGTCGTCGTCACCTTCTGCGGCCGGAACAGCACGTACTGGCTCGGCGCCCCCGTCTTCGCGACGGCCTGGACGCGCGACAGCAGCTGGTAGAGGCTCGTCGTCGCGACCGGCTGGCCGGTGACGGTCACCGACGGCGACACCAGCGCCGGCTCGAGGTCGTACAGCTCGAGCAGCGCGGTCTTGCCGATGATCGCCGCGGCCTGCTGCGGGTTGTGCACGCCCGCCAGCTCGATCACGATCTCGTCGGGGGTCTGCGTCCGGATCTCAGGCGAGGCGACGCCGAGCTTGTCGACGCGGTTGCGCATGATCGCGACCGAGCGGTTGAGATCGTCGGGCGTCAGCTTGTGGCCCTTCGGCGGCTGCGCCTTCAGCACCACTTCGAGCCCGCCCTGGAGGTCGAGCCCCTTCTTCACCGAGCGGTGCAAGGGCGAGCCGGGGACGGCGAGGAGCCCGACGCCGACGAGCGCGAGCAGGATCAGGAGGATCAGGAAGAGATGGGACCGCCGGGACGACACGCGCCGGAAGGGTAGCGAGGTTCGTTCGGCGAGCGGCCCGGCTTATCTGCTTCTTAGTCTTCGCCTAGGTGGTCGGCCTCCACCTCGACGTCGACATCCCGGGCGACGGCGGCGATGGCCCGGCGGTCGAGCGTCGCGATCACGCCCGGCGCCAGCTCGATCCGGGCCGTGTCGTCGGCGAGCTCCTTCACCACGCCATGCAGCCCGCCCGCGGTGATGATCTCGTCACCGACGTCGACCGAGTCCTGCATCGCTCGGTGTGAATCGCGGCGCCGCCTGGCCGGCAGCACGAGCAGCGCCCAGATGGCGCCGAGGATCACGATCAAGATCAGGAATCCGGCGCCGGGCACGTGAGCCTCTCCAACCGTTCGCGTTTGTAGGTGGCGAACCCGCCGGCCGCGATCGCGTCGCGCGCCCCGCGGGTCAGTTCGATCAGGAAGCGTAGATTGTGGAGCGAGAGGAGGCGCAGGCCGAGCAGCTCGTTCTGGTTGACGAGGTGCCGGATGTAGGCGCGGCTGAAGCGCGCGCACGCCGGGCAGTCGCAGCTGGCGTCGAGCGGCGCCTCGTCCTTCGCGAAGCGGGCGTTGCGCAGGTTCAGGCGCCCCTCGTTCGTGAGCGCGCTGCCGGTGCGTGCGGTGCGGGTCGGCAGGACGCAGTCGAACATGTCGACGCCCGCCTCGATCACCTCGAGAATGCCGACCGGGTCGCCGATCCCCATGAAGTAGCGCGGCTTCTCGGCCGGCAGCAGCTGGGCGGCCCAGTCGGTCGTCTCGAACATCGCCTCGCGGTCCTCGCCGATCGCCAGCCCGCCGATCGCGTTGCCGTCGAAGTCGAGCTCTGCGATCTCCTCGCTCGAGCGACGGCGGAGCTCGGGGTCGGTGCCGCCCTGGGTGATCCCGAAGCGCAACTGACCGTCGGCGCGCGGCGCGTCGCGCTGGCGTCGCGCCCACGTGGTCGTCCGCCGGACGGCGTCCTCGAGCTCGCGGCGCGTGACGCCGGCAGGCGGGACGTGGTCGAGGCACATCGCGATGTCACTGCCGAGGTTCGCCTGGATCTGCGCAGCGAGCTCGGGGGTGAAGCGCGTCGCCGCGCCGTCGTAGACGCTGCGGAAGGTGACGCCGTCGTCGTCGACGCGCACGATCGTGTCGCGCAGTGAGAAGACCTGGAAGCCGCCCGAGTCGGTGAGGATCGGAGCGTCCCAGCTCATGAAGCGGTGCAGCCCACCGAGCTCGCGGATCAACTCGTCGCCGGGCCGGAAGTGCAGGTGGTAGCTGTTGCCGAGCAGGATCTGCGCGCCCAGGTCGCGCACCTCGTCCGGGTGCAGTGTCTTCACGGTCCCCTTCGTGCCGACGGGCATGAAGACGGGTGTCTCGACCTCCCCGTGCGCGGTCCGCAGAACGCCGGCGCGCGCGGCGCCGTCGGTCGCGAGGACGGAGAAGAGCTCCGTCACGGCCGCTTCGGCCACGTCTCGTGGTCAGACCGAAGACTGTGTCGGAACGTCGTCAGCAAGCGTAGTGTCGCTCTCACAGGATCAGCATCGCATCGCCGAAGGAGTAGAAGCGGTAGCGCTCCTCGATGGCGAGGGCGTACAGGCGGCGCACCTCGTCGATGCCCGCGAACGCCATTACCAGCGCGAGCAGCGTCGAGCGCGGCAGGTGGAAGTTCGTCAGCAGGTGATCGACGCGGCGAAACTCGAAGCCCGGCGTGATGAAGAGCTCGGTGCGCCCGGCGAGCGGGCCGCCCGCGGCGAGCGTCTCGAGCACGCGAACGGTCGTCGTGCCGACCGCGAGCACGCGTTCCGCCGCTCGGATCCGCTGCCAGGCGTCCGCCGCGACCGCATACCGCTCGCCGTGGATGCGGTGCTCCTCGACGACCTCGGCGTGCAGCGGCCGGAATGTGTCGAGGCCGACGTGCAGGGTGACGCGCTCCACGTCGAGACGCGAGAGGACCTCCGGCGTGAAGTGCAGGCCCGCCGTCGGGGCCGCGGCCGAGCCGCGTTCGCGCGCGTAGACCGTCTGGTAGCGCTCGGCGTCCTCGAGCGGCCGGGTGATGTACGGCGGCAGCGGCGCCGACCGGCCGGCTCGCCCTCGAGGCGCACGCGCCAGCGGCCCTCGCCCAGATGCTCGAGGAGCTGCACCGGGCCGTAGCTCCGCCCCGCCCGCAGCCGCCGCGTCGGGCGCGCGAGCGCCTCCCACTCGTCGCCTTCGAGCGGCTCGAGCAGCAGGACCTCGCCCCGCGGGCTCTCGATCGGGATCCGCGCCGGCACGACCCGCGTGTCGTTGACCACCGCAAGCGATGGCCCGACGAGCTCCGGGAGCTCGCGGAAGACTCGGTGGTCGACCTCGCCGGTCGCCCTCGAGTAGACGAGCAGCCGCGATTCGTCACGCACCGGGGCCGGCTCCTGGGCGACCAGCTCCTCCGGCAGGTCATAGTCGAGCTCGCGGCTGTCCATCCGGTGCGGACGGTAGCTTCGCGCAAATGGAAGAGATCCGTACTGCCCTCCGTGAGGGGCTGCGCGAGGAAGCCGCGCCGATCTCGCGCCGGCTGGCCGAGGTCAAGGGCCTCTCGAACAATGCGATCCGCAGGCTCGAGTCGATCGAGGCGACGATCGATGCGGAACGCACTGCCCGCGTCGACGACCTCGCGCTGCTCGTCGAGCTGCTCACCGAAGGCTGGCGCGCCATGAACGCTCGGCTCGGCCGGCTCGAGGCCCTGCTCCAGGCGGCCGATGCGCCGCGCGCCGAGGCCGAGCTCTACCGGCTGCCGTCGGCAGACGCCGGCTGACTCGCGTCCGCCGGTAGCACGAGCTCGAACGTCGAGCCCTTGCCGACCTCGGAGACGAGCTCGATCCGGCCGCCGAGCGCGGCCGAGATCTCCTTCGCGATCGCGAGCCCGAGGCCGGTGCCTCCGCTGAGCTCGGAGACGAATGGCCGGAAGAGCCGTTCCTGCGCCTCGGCGGAGATCCCGGGGCCCGAGTCCTCGATCGCGACGTGCACCGTCCCGTTGCGCTGCGCGAGCCCGAGCGAAACGCGCCCGCCGTCGGGCGTCGCGCGGAACGCGTTCGAGAGCAGGTTGCCGACCACCTGCAGCACCCGGTCACCGTCCGACGTGATCACCGGCCGGTCGCGCACCTTCTGCCGATAGTCGATCCCGCGCCGCTGCGCCTCGTCGCGGTAGCGGTCATAGGCCTGGTCGATCAGCTGCGCCATGTCGACCTCCTCCGTCATCACCGTGAAGCGGTGGGTGTCGAGCTTGGCGAGGTCGAGGATGTCGCCGACCAGGCGCTCGAGCCGCTGCGACTCGAGCTCGACGGTCTCGAGTGACGCCTGCCGCAGCTCCGGATCGGAGACGACTCCCTCGAGCAGAGCGGCAACGTGGCCGCGGATCGCCGTGAGCGGTGTTCTCAGCTCGTGCGACACCGACATCAGGAAGTTGCGCTCCATCTCCTCGACCTCGGCAAGCCGTTCCGTCATCTCTCCGAAGCGCTCGACTGAGATGGCCGAGCTCGCCCGGCGCGTTCTGCGGCACCGCCACCGCGTAGTGGCCGGCTGCGACCTCGTCGGCGGCGTAGGAGAGCTGCAGCACCGGGCGCACGAGGCGGCGCGTCAGGTACCACGAGAGCAGCCCCGCAACGAGAAGGCCGAGGATGGCGGCGATCGCGAGCCGCTCGATCAGCGCCCGGACGATGTTGGTCACGTCGGTCTTCGGAGTGGCGACGACGATCGCGCCGATCGCCGTCGTGTTCGACCGCTTCGTGAGGAAGATGGGATTGGCGACAGCGAGGTAGCCGCGATGCGAGCCCGGCGGCGTGAACTGGAAGGACAGCGAGCTTCCCGAGCTCCAGTCGATCGTCGCCAGCGGAAGGCGGTGCAGGGCCGTGACCTGGCCCGGGAAGAGCCGGCGCGGCCCGACGAAGTAGATGTGGTCGCCCGTCGCGCGCTCGAGGTTTTCCGCGGCGAACGTCGACGGAGCGCGCTGGTCGCTTCGGCTTGCCCGACGCGTAGCTCGCGTTGATCGCGGCCGAGTAGAGCTGCGCGATCCCGTACGCCTCGCGGCTCAGCTTCGTCACGGCCTGGTCGTGCGCGAACTGCTGAAAGAGCCGGATCGAGATCGCGGTCGTGATCGACCCCCGAGAGCAAGATCCCCGCGAGAAAGACGAGCGGCAGGCGGACGCGCAGCGACCCGAGCACGACGCTCAGGCTTTCGCCGTGTCTTTTTTCGCGTCCTTCGCGGGCGAGACCTTGTAGCCGACGCCCCAGACCGTGACGATCGGCGACGCGTCGCCGAGCTTGCGGCGCAGCTGGCGGACGTGCACGTCGACCGTCCGCGTGTCGCCGGCGAAGGTGTAGCCCCAGACGCGCTCGAGCAACTGGTCGCGTGTCAGCACGAGGCCGCGGTGGTCGAGCAGCTCCCAGAGCAGGTCGAACTCCTTCGGCGCGAGCTGGATCTCCTCGTCGCCGACCTTCACCTCGCGACGGCCGGAGTCGACGCGCAGGTCGCCGTGCTCGATCACCTCGGTCTCGCGCTCCCGGCGGTCCGGCGCCGCGCGGCGCAGGATCGACTTCACGCGCGCCACGAGCTCGCGCGGGTTGAACGGCTTCGTCAGGTAGTCGTCGGCGCCGACCTCGAGCCCGATGATCTTGTCGACGTCCTCGTCGCGCGCGGTCAGCATCAGGATCGGCACGTCGCTCGTCTGCCGGATGCGCTTGCAGACCTCGATCCCGTCGATGTCCGGCAGCATCAGGTCGAGCACGATCAGGCTCGGCATCTGCGCGGCGACCTGGGCCAGGCGCCTCCGACCCGGTCGCTGCGGTGCGCACGCCGTACCCCGCGTTCTTCAGATAGAGGGAGACGAACGAGGCGATCGAGCTCTCGTCCTCGACCACCAGGATGTTCGGCGTCTGTCGCGCTCACCCTATGGCCCCGACGGTGATGGGACCGGAGCGGGACCGGCTGAACGCCGAAGTAGACGGTCCGCTTCAGCCACGGGACCGGCGTCCACTTCCCGCCGTCGATCGCGTAGTCGCCGGTGTCGTCGACGGTGACGTCGCCCGTGAGCTGCGCGTTGCCGACGCCGACGGCGCTGAAGTCGATGCCCGAGCCGATGAACGCGAGCTTGTACTTCCCGCCGGTGACGCGGAAATGGAGATCCTTCCCGGTGTAGACGGTGCAGAGGTCGCAGAGGCCGCGGGCGCTTGTGCTCCCACGCCGGACACGCGGATGTCGCCCGCGGTCGGGTCGAGGTCGTTGGCGACGAGCTTGCCGTCGTCCATCTGCCCCCAGCACCACTCCCTTGCCCGTGATCACGACCGTTGCGTCGACCGTGCGCAACTCGAGCACCCCGTCGCCGACCGCGCGGCCGCCGGCCAGGGCCGCAGGGACGGCAGCAAGGCCACAGAGCAGGATGAGACAGAGCCTCCGCATCGGCAAGGACAGTCTTTCGCGGCCAATTATGCCCTGAATGAGCGAAACGTAAGGAGTTTTGGAGAGCTTGGTCGCGGCGCGGATGCGCAGACCACCTTGTAGCGTCAACCGCCGTGCACGACCTGACGAGTTTCGGGCTGACGGTGCTGGTCGTCGCCGGCGCGCTCTCGGCGGCGCTCGCCGCGTCGAAGGTGAGCGCCCGGACCTCCGATTCCCTCGGCGGCCCTCTTCCTCGTCGCCGCAGCCGTCGCGTCGGACATCTTCCCGTCGCTCGAGGTGTCGATCCGCTCGGTCGAGCGCGTCGGGACGGTCGCGCTGATCGTCATCCTCTTCGACGGAGGCTCGTCGATCGGGCTGCGTCGCTTCCGCGCCGCGGCGATCCCGGTCGCGTCGCTCGGGATCCTCGGCACCTTCGCGACAGCGGGGCTCATCGCGCTGTTCGTGCACTACGTGCTCGGTCTCGACTGGATCACCGGCGGGCTGCTCGGCGCCGCGATCGCGCCGACCGATCCGGCCGTGATGTTCTCGGTGCTCGGGGACCGCGAGATCGGCGGGCGAACGGGAACGATCCTCGAGGGCGAGTCGGGCGCGAACGATCCCGTCGGGATCGCGCTGATGCTCGGGATGATCGAGCTCGCGACGTCGAGCGGCGCGACCTTCTGGGTCGTCGTGCGCGTGTTCTTGGAGCAGATGTCGATCGGGCTCGCGATCGGAATCGCCGGGGGCCTGCTGGAAAGCCGCCTCCTGCGGCGCGTCGCGCTGCCGTCGGCCGGGCTCTACACGGTCCGCACGCTCGCGCTCGCCGGGATCGTCTACGGCGCGGCGGCGGTGGCCCACGGCTCCGGGTTCCTCGCCGTCTTCGTCGCCGGGCTGATCATCGGCGACGTGCGCGCGCCGTTCAAGCGCGAGATCGAGGTGTTCCAGGACGGTCTCTCGACCCTGGCCGAGGTGCTCGTCTTCGTCGCGCTCGGCCTGACGGTCAGCATCTCGTCGCTCGGCGTAAGCCGGTGGCTCGAGGGCCTGGCGCTCGCCGCGTTCGTCGCGGTCGTCGCGCGGCCGATCGTCGTGGGTGCCCTCCTCGCTCCGACACGCTTGCGCCGTGGCGAGAAGCTGTTCGTCGCCTGGGGCGGGCTTGAAGGGCGCCGTGCCGATCCTGCTGGCGGCGTTCGCGGTCGGGCAGCACGTGCACGACGCGCAGCGGATCTACGAGACGGTGTTCGTCGTCGTCCTCGCGTCGGTCGTCGTGCAGGGCGGGACGATCCCGACGGCAGCGCGCGTCTTCGGTGTCGAGATGCGGCGGATCACGCCGCGCGACGAACCGACACTCTGACGCCGCCGACGGGGACGCGCTCGTACGCGTCGACGATCCGCACCCAGCCGGCGTCGTGAGCGGCCGGCTCGCAGACCACGCACACCGGCTGATCGCGGCGGTCGCCGCGCCAGGTCCGGTAACGCTCCCCGGCGAGGAGGCTGCGGCGGCAGAGGTGGCACATCGCCATGGCCCGCACGCTAGGCATCGTCCCGGACGGACATGCCCCGGGGACTGTCCCCCAGACATGTCCGTCTTGGCTAGTAGCGGTAGAAGCCCTCGCCGCTCTTGCGGCCGAGCTTGCCCGCCTGCACCATCCGGACGAGCCGGGCGGGCGGCGCCATGCGCGGCTCGCGCAGCTTCTCGTACAGCGCCTCGCTCGCATGCACGTGCACGTCGGCGCCGACCAGGTCGAGCAGCGCGCACGGCCCCATCGGCCAGCCGGCGCCGTACCTCATCCCCGCGTCGAGATCCTCGGGCGTGACCCCGGCCTCGTCGAGCACGCGCACGCAGTCGTTCAGCAGCGGGATCAGCACCCTGTTCACGACGAACCCGGGCGTGTCGGTGCAGCGGATCGGCGTCTTCCCCAGCTTCGCACCGAGGTCGTAGGCCGTCTCGAAAGCCTGCTCGGACGTCCGCTCGGCACGCACGATCTCGACGAGCGGCATCAGCGGGGCCGGGTTGAAGAAGTGCATCCCGACGGCCCGCTCCGGCCGCTCGAGCACCGACGCGATCTCGGTCACCGACAGGGCGGACGTGTTCGTCGCGAGAATCGCGTCGTCGCGCACGACCGCCTCGAGCGCCCGAAAGAGCTCGTGCTTCACCTCGAGATCCTCGAATGCCGCCTCGATCACGACGTCGCAGTCCGCGAGCTCGGCGAGCTCGGTCGTCAGGCTCAGGCGAGCGACCGCGGCGTCGCGCGCGTCCTGCGTCGAGGCCGCCCTTCTCGACCTTGCGCGTCAGGAAATGCGCGATCCGGTCGCGCGCTGCCTCGCCGCGCTCGGCCTCGACCTCTCGACCGATCGTGTCGAAGCCGGCTTCGACGGCAAGCTGCGCGATCCCGGAGCCCATCGCCCCGAGACCGACGACGCCGATCCTCACAGGCGCTCGACGACGCCGGCGATCGCCATGCCGAAGCCGACGCACATCGACGCGATGCCGTAGCGCGCATCACGCCGGTCGAGCTCGTTCAGCAACGTCGCAGTCATGCGCGCGCCCGTCGCGCCGAGTGGATGCCCGAGCGAGATGCCGCCGCCGTTCGGGTTCACATCGCCGCCGCGGTCCTCGAGGTGCAGATCCTTGACCGTCTGGAGGACGACCGAGGCGAACGCCTCGTTGATCTCGATCACGCTCATGTCGTCCATCGACAGGCCGGCCTTCGCGACCGCCTTCTCCATCGCCTGCGGGTTCCCGTGGAGCATCCGAGTCGGATCGACGCCTGCGAGCCCGAATGAGACGAACCGCGCCCGCGGCTCGAGGCCGAGCCGGCTAGCACGCGGACTCGCTCGCGATCAGCACGGCGGCCGCGCCGTCGACGATCTGCGACGAGTTGCCCGCGGTGACGACGCCGTCCGGAATGAACGCCGGCTTCAGCGACGCGAGCTTCTCGGCCGACGTCTCGCGGCGGGGCGCCTCGTCGACCGCGAAGACGGGCGGCGCCGCGACCGCCGCGCCGCCTGCCTGGAGAAGACCGACGTCGGAATCGTCGCGCGCAACGTCGGCGGGCAGCTCGATCGGGACGATCTCCCGCTCGAACCTGCCGCCGTCGGAGGCGGCGAGCGCGCGACGGTGCGACTCGAGCGAGTACGCGTCGAGCGCTTCGCGCGTGAGCTGCCATTCCTGCGCGAGCAGCTCCGCCGAGATTCCCTGCGGCACGATCTGGAAGCGGTCGGTGACGAGACTCGACACGTCGCCGCCGTTCGATCCCATCGGGACCCGCGACATCATCTCGACGCCGGCCGAGACGACCACGTCGAGCTGGCCGGCCATCACGGCGGCCGCGGCGTTGAAGTTCGTCTGCATCGACGACCCGCACTGCCGGTCGACGGTGCTCCCGCACACCTCGACCGGCCAGCCCGCAGCCATCACCGCCATCCGCCCGATGTTCCAGGCCTGCTCGCCGATCTGGGTCACGCAGCCCATCTGCACGTCCTCGACCTCGGCGGGATCGAGCTCGTGCCGGTCGACGAGGCGCGTTCAGCACCTGTGCGGCCAGGTCGTCGCCACGCATGACCGAAAGCGTTCCGTTCTTGCGCCCGATCGGTGAACGGACGGCGTCGACGATGTAACCGTGCATGGCCGCCACCTTACTCCGGGATCCACGGCTCGCGATGATGCGCGAGGTACACGCGGCGCGGGTGCAAGTCGTGGATCCGGAGGATCGACGGTGTCGCGCCGTCGATCAGCTCCTGCATCGAATACGTGACGTCGCCGCCGAGGACGACGAGACCGTCGTCGCCCTCGACCACCACCGACTGGTGGCCCGGCGAGTGGCCCGGCGTGAAGAGCACCGAGATGCCTTCGAAGAGCTGCGCGTCGCCCTCGAGCTCGACGTACGACTCGCCGGGGAAGCGAGCCCAGGCGACGAGGTAGTCCGGCTCGACCGCGGCCTCGAGCTCGGCGCGCTGCACGTATGTCGGCGTGCCCGCGAAGCGCCGGTTGCCGCCGCAGTGGTCGAAGTGCAGGTGCGTGTTGATCACCGCCACCGGCTGCTCCTCGAGCGGCCACGGGCGCAGCACCGGCCCCCACTCCGCGTCGAGCTCCGGCGTCGACTCGACCATCCCCGTGTCGACGAGGATCGTCCCGCCGGGCGACTCGATCGCCCACCCGAAGACCGGCCAGAGCTCACCCTGGACCGTGACGTCGCAGAAGTGCAGTGACCGGACCTTCAATCGGCCAGCACGGGAGCAAACTGCTCGCGCGCCCTCCGGTCGAAGACTGCGTTCACGACGGCGAAGGTCGCGGCCGCGTAGATCCAGCCTGCGATGCAGTCGACGACGTAGTGCTCTCCCGAGTAGACGAGCGAGAACGCCATCGCGAGCGGGTAGAGCGCGAGCGGCACACGAGCCCACCGTGGCACGAGCCGCCAGAGGTACAGCGTGATCAGGAGCGCGTAGGCAGCGTGGAGCGACGGCATCGCAGCGACATTGTTTGCATAGTGCTGCCCCTTCTCGAAGAGCGATCCGAAGTGCGCGAGCGGGACCTCCCGCCACACGATCGCGATCGTTCGATTCGCCTCGCCGAGGTTCCCGTGCTGCGCCGCGAGCCACGGGGGCACAGCCGGGTAGAGCACGTAGGTCGCGAAGGCGGTCAGCGCGAGCACGCAGACCATCGTCGCGTAGCGCGCGAACCGGTCATGCGCCCAGGTCCAGAGGACCGCGGCGACGACGAGCGTCGCGAAGAAGTGCGTCACGTAGATGAACCACGTCGCGTAGTCCCACCAGTGCAGGTGGTTGGCGCCGTGCCAGAGGTGCGACTGCAGCCAGACCGTCGGCGCCGGCGTGCCGAAGAGCGCATTCTCGACATGGATCTGCGGCGTCTCCCGCGCGTGGAAGAGGAGCCCGTCCGCGATCCCTCGCAGCCGGTCGTAGATGAAGAGCACCACGACGAACGGCGCCCACTCGATCAGGAGGCGCGGAACGCGGTGCCGCAGGTCGGTCGCCGAAAACGCGGCCATCCCGAGGCCGAGCCAGACGAAGACGAGATCGTGCGACGTCGGCGCGCCCACCGTCACCAGCATCAGGGCCGTCCCGCAGACCCAGATGACGGGCAGCCAGAAACGAATTCCCTTCGGCAGCTCCACGCGTGAATCCTCGCATTAGAGTAAGGACATGGCGGCGACGGTGACCGAGCACGGCCTGCTGATCGGCGGCGAGCGCGTCACGACCGGGGAGTGGACGGAAGTCCTCTCGCCGTTCTCGGGCGAGGTCGTGGGCAGGATCGCGCGTGGCGGCGCCGCGGAGGCGCGCCGCGCGCTCGACGCCGCGGCGGAGGCGCTCCGCTCCCCCCTGCCTGCACACGAGCGCGCCCGCATCCTCGATGCCACGGCGCGGCTCCTCGAGGAGCGGCAGGAGGAGGCCGCGCAGCTGATCTCCGCCGAGGCGGGCAAGCCGCTGAAGCAGGCCCGCGCCGAGGCCCAGCGCGCGGCGTCCACGTTCACCTTCTCGGCGGTCGAGGCACGCAAGCTCGCGGGCGAGGTCGTCCCCATGGACGCCTCGCCGGCCGGCGAGGGCAAGCTCGCACTGACGTTGCGCCTGCCGATCGGGATCGTCGGCGCCATCTCGCCCTTCAACTTCCCTCTCAACCTGGTCGCGCACAAGATCGGGCCGGCGCTCGCAGCCGGTTGCCCGGTCGTCCTGAAGCCGGCCACCTCGACGCCGCTCTCGGCGCTGTTCCTCGCGTCACTCGAGGAAGAGGCCGGCCTGCCGCCCGGCTGGATCAACGTCGTCTCGGGCTCGGCCTCCGCGATCGGAGATGTGATCGTCGAGGACGAGCGGGTGAAACTGATCACGTTCACGGGCTCGGGCGCGGTCGGCTGGGGCATCGCGGAGCGTGCGCATCGCAAGCGCGTGAAGCTCGAGCTCGGGAACGCGACGCCCGCGATCGTCTGCGCCGACGCGCCGCCCGACACGGCCGCGAAGCTGGCGGCGAACTCGTTCTCGTTCGCCGGCCAGAGCTGCATCTCGGTGCAGCGGATCTACGTCCTCGCCGATGCCTGGGATGCGTTCGTTCCGGAGTTCGTGGCGAAGGTCGAGGCGTTGAAGGTCGGCGATCCGTCCGACGAATCGACCGACGTCGGCCCGTTGATCAGCCAGGACGAGCGTGACCGGGTCCTCGACTGGATCCACGCCTCGAAGGGCGAGGTGCTGACGGGCGGCGAGCTGAACGACGACGGCCTGCTCACGCCGACGGTGATCGCGAGCCCGGCCGCGGACGACAAGGTCCAGTGCGAGGAGATCTTCGGGCCCGTCGTGACGCTGACGCGCTCGCCGAGCCTCGACGACGCGATCGAGCAGGCGAACGCCACCCGCTACGGCCTGCAGGCCGCGATCTTCAGCCGCGACCTCGGCTCGTGCCTCGAAGCCGCGCGCCGGCTCGAGTTCGGCGGCGTGACCGTGAACGAGGTCCCGACGTTCCGTGCCGACCAGATGCCCTACGGCGGCGTCAAGGCGTCCGGGAACACCAAGGAAGGCCCCGCGTGGACGGTTCGCGAGATGACCGAGGATCGTCTCGTCGTCGTTCAGCTTTAACGGGGGCCGTACAACCCCCTCGTTAGACTCGCCGGGGTGTCCCCATTCCTTCGCCGGCGCCGACCCAACCCCGGGGGCGTCACTCCACGGCGACCCCACGCAGGGATGCTCCGGCGCGAGCGGCGGGCCCTGCTGAAGGCTCGCGCCGACGGCCTGCACGAGCTCGGTGGCCTGCTCGTCGAGATGTACCGCCGCGGTGGGTTCCGCGACGACCTGCTGGCCGAGCGGGCGGCGGGGATCATCGGGATCGACGCGCGCCTCGCCGAGATCGAGGAGCTCCTCCACACCCGTGGGCATGCCCCGCGCTGCGAGTGCGGCGCACCCCTGCTCCGTGGCTCGCACTTCTGCCCGAACTGCGGGCGACCCGTCGGCGAGACGGCCGGCTCGAGCGTCTCGGAAGAGACGGTCATCGAGTCGGCCGGGCACTGATGCCCCGCGACTCCGACGAGCGCCGCAGCGCGATCGAAGCGGCCGACGGCACCTGCCCGCGGTGCGGCGCCGTCCGCGAGCACGACCAGCGGTACTGCCTCGAGTGCGGGCTCCCGCTCCCCCCGTCACCGGGACGCTGCCGCGGCTTCGCCGCGCGTGGATGCGCCGCTTCGGCTGGTATCCGGGGGACTGGGTTTGGATCTCGCTGCTGACGCTCGTCGTGGCGGCCGCCGGCGCCGCGACCTCGATCGCACTGACCACGCAGCAGGCGAGCGGTGCGGGGCCGGTGTTCACGGCGACCACCAAGGTGCCCATAGTCGTGCCGACCGCGGTGCCGACGACGACCACGAAGCATCCGGGGACGACAACCCTCCCCAGGCCTCCGGAACAGACGACTACGGCTCCACGGAAGCCGGCCGGCCCGCCGAACGGGCGCCTGACCTGGCCGCGCAGCGAGAACGGCTGGACGATCGTGCTCGTCTCGTATCCGAAGACGAACGGGCGTTCCTCGGCGCTCGCGACCGCGACCAAGGCCGCGCGGGCGGGCCTCAGCCAGGTCGGGATCCTCGACTCGAGCGGCTTCGCGAGCCTCCAGCCGGGCTACCTCGTGGTCTTCACCGGCATCTACGGCTCCAAGAGCGACGCGGACGCGGCCACCTCGAGCGCGAGGCAGGCCGGATTCGGTGGGGCCTACTCCCGCCAGATCGCCCGCTGAGCAGCCGATTTTCCGGAATGTGTCAGGTCCGGCGTAGTCGGGTACGAAGGATGCAACGCGGGCAACGCCCGTTTACCAGACTGGAAACATTTGTAACAGCTCGGAGCAGCGTGTAAGCTCCCATCGGGCTGCGCCGCTCCCTGCAAGGTTTACGGCTTCTTAAAACGGCTGGCGATAGACTCGAAGGAGATTGAGCGAGAGCGTATGGACGAGCGGATCCTGCATATTCAGAACTGCATGTATCAGTACTCACGGGCGATTTATCGCTCGATCAAGGACCTGATCGACCCGTACGTCGACCCGGTGACCCAGCTCGAGTACCGCCGGGAAGTCCTCGCGGCCTGCGAAGGGACGATGGAACGGCTCGCTGCCGACCCCCACTATTTTGCGAAGCCGGACAAGGCGCTCTTCCAGGACATCCGCCGCTACTTCCCGATCACCGTGCAGGCACAGGTGGCCTGGTCGGTGAATCACGGCGTGAACGCCGCGGTCGGGTTCGTGGAGGACCAGATCGAGGCGGGTGCGTTCGACGGAGGAGTCGCCCGGTGTCGTGCGACGACACGCAAAGGCAAGCCGTGCCAGCGCACGCCGCTGCCCGAGCGCGACTACTGCCCGTCGCACCAGCACCTCGATCGCAGCAAAGTCGCCGCGTAGCCGAGATCCAAAGCGCGGCCGATCGGCTAGGCTCGCTTCCCGGCGTAGGCTGACGGAGCCTTTCCGGGCAGCCACATGAGCCACGATACGGACAAACTGATTCGCCAGCTCTCGCTGGTCGCATTCCTGATGGCGGAACGCCGTCCGTTGACCGCGCGCGACATCAAGGGAAACGTCGAGGGCTATCAGGAGATGAGCGACGAGGCCTTCGCGCGGCGCTTCTACTCCGATCGCGCGGAGCTCGTCTCGCTCGGCGTCCCGCTCGACTCGCAGCGCGACGAGTTCACCGGCGAGGAGCTCTACACCCTTCGCTCGGAGCGGTACTTCCTGCCCGAGCTCGAGCTCGACGACGAGGAGCTCGCCGCGCTTCAGACGTGCTTCTACCTTCTCGAGGGCCGCTTCGCGTACGCCGAGCCGCTGCGGCTCGCCCTCCAGAACCTCGCGCTCGGGCGTTCCGCCGGCGACCTCGCCGCGCGGCCCACCGGCACGGCGAAGCGGGTCGAGGTGCTCGACCCCGACTACACGCCCGAGCTGCAGGGCCGGCTCGGCAAGATCGAAGGCGCGATCTCGAAGCAGCGCACCGTCAAGTTCCGCTACTGGTCGATCTACCGCGACGAGGAGATCGAGCGCACGCTCAACCCGTATGCGCTGTTGCCGGAGAACGGCTCGTGGTACGTGATCGGCCACGACCTCGACCGTGAGGACATCCGCACCTTCCGGGTCTCGCGCATCCGGTCCGACATCCGGTTCGCGACCCGCCGCGAGCGCGACTTCCGGCTGCCGCCCGAATTCGACGTCGAGCAGTTCCGCGGCCGGGCCGAATGGCAGTTTGGCGACATCGTCGGCGAAGCCCGGATCGAAGTCGCACCCGACACCGCCTGGTGGGTCGAGCGCGCCTACGGCGGCGGTGGCCGCAACCGGGTCGAGGGCGACGTGTTCATCACGCAGTATGCGTCGACCGTGCAGCTCGCACGCTGGATCCTGCGGCAGGACGGGCGAGCCGTCCCGCTCGAGCCGTCGGAGCTCCGCCGCCTCGTCGTCGAGGGCGCGCGTGCGGCGCGCACAGCGCACGAGGGGGCGTCGCAGACGCCTGCGCTCGAGGCCGTCCTCGCCGAGAGCGACGTCGTCGCCGATCGTCCCGCGGGACCGGTTGCGCCCGAGCGGTTCGGCGTGCTGCAGTCGCTGCTCGCCTACCTGCTCACCGCGTGCGGGGACGAGCGCGAGGGAGTGATCCCGGCGCAGCAGCTGGTCGACCGATTCTCGATTCCGGCGGAGCAGCTCGAGGAGCATCTCTCGCTGCTCAACCTCGTCAACTTCGGCGGCGGCTGCTACGCGGTCTACGCCGAGCTGCACGGCGACGAGGTGCACGTCGACAAGGAGCTCTTCGGCGACACGTTCCGCCGGCCGCCGCGGCTCACGCCGCTCGAGGCGCGAGCGATCCGGCTCGCGCTCGAGTTCGTCGGCCCGATGATCGCGGCCGATGCGCACTCGCCGCTCGACCGCGTCCGCGCGAAGCTCGAGGAGACCTTCGGCGCGTTCGACCTCGCGCAGTCACCCGCGCCGCACACGGGCGACGAGGAGGATCTCGTGGCCAAGCTCAGCCAGGCGATCGACGAGCACCGGCTCGTCGAGGTCGAGTACCTCAAGCCCGAGGAGCAGGCGGTCGTGACGCGCACGTTCGAGCCGTACTCGATCGAGCGCCGCCTCCCCCACTGGTACGTCCACACCTGGGACACGGAGCGCGACGAGCCGCGCTCGTACCGCCTCGACCGGATGCGCAAGGCGAAGGTGCTGCGCAAGGGCTTCAAGCCGCGCGAAGGCTTCGACATCTCCGAGCTCCACCACGCCACGACCGCCCGGATCTGGTACTCGCCGGACGTTGCGCGCTGGGAGGTCGAGAAGGGCGCACGGCAGCTCGTCGACGGATCCGCGCTCGCGGACAAGTCGGTCGGAAGCGCCGACTGGCTCGTGGGCGAGGTGGTCTCCTACCGCGGCGAGGCGATCGTGCTCGAGCCGCAGGAGCTCCGCGACCAGGTGGCGCACCGCGCGCGCGAGCTCGCAGTCGAGCTCCGGCCCAGCAAGGCCAAGGCCTCCTAGCCGAGCGGCAGGCTCAGCCTGAACGTCGCGCCGTGCCCGGGCGCAGACGACACCTCGACCGTGCCGCCGTGTGCCTCGGCGATCGATCGGGCGATGAAGAGCCCGAGGCCCGTGCCCGGCTTCGAGGCCGTGCCGGCTCCCGTCGCACGGCCGAACTTCTCGAAGATCAGCCGCTGGTCGTCCGGGGAGATCCCCGGGCCCCGGTCGGTCACGGCGATCACGGCGGCACCGTTCTGCGGCGCGAGCTCCACCGCCACCGACTCGCCCACCGGGGAGTACTTGACCGCGTTGTCGATCAGGTTGCCGATCACCTGGCGCAGGCGTTCCGGGTCGGCCCTGATCGGAGCGGTCGTGGCGAGCTCGGCGACGATCGGAATCTCGTCCTGCCCGGCGGCGGCAGCGGCAACCGCATCCCGCACGAGCGCGACGAGGTCGACCTCGGTGAACGTGAAGCTGAACGTCCCCGCGTCGATTCGCGACGTATCGAGGACGTCGCCGACGAGCGTCGTCAGACGTGTCGTCTCGTCGGCGATCAGCGCGAGAAACGCCTCGCGCTGGGTCGGCTGAAGCTCGCGCCAGCGGCGTTGCAGCGTGCGCGCGGCGCCGATCACAGCCGCCATCGGGCTCCGGAGCTCGTGCGAGACGAGCGAGACGAAATCGGCGCGCAACGCAGAGAGACTTCGCAGCTCCTCGACCGTCCGGTGCTCGTTCTCGTAGGCGCGGATGTTCTGGATCGCCGATGCAGCGAGTCGTCCGAGCAGGGTGACGAGCTCGCGCTCACCCTCGTCGAAGGCGTCGGGGTCGCGCCGGCTGAGCGAGATCAGGCCGATTGCGTGCGCGCCGACGAGCAGCGGCGCGACCACGCGACAGCGCACCCCGAGGTCGACGAGCCATCCCTCTTCCTCGTACAGGCGTTCCGTCATGTCCGCGCGGTAGATCGTCGTGCCGGAGGCGATCACGTCGGCGAGCAGGTTCCGCTCGAGCGAGAAGACGGTCCCGGGCGGCATCACGTCGTCGGCGCCTTTGCCCGCGGTGGCGATCACGCGCGCTGTTCCCTCCTCCGCGAGGACGATCGCCATGCGGTCGAACGGGATGAGGCCGCGCAGCTCGCGAATGAACGCTCCGAATGCCTCGTCGAGATCGAGCGACGAGCTGAGGGCGCGCGCGCAGCGATTCGCCGCGTCGAGCAGATCTGCCCGCCGGCCGAGCTCGTCGCGCAGTCCCTCGGCTTCGGCGGCACGCTGTTCCGCCATCCTCCGCTGCTCGTCGAGCCGAGCGACGAGCCAGCCCACGATCAGCGCGAGCAGGAGGCCGGCCACGGCCTGGAAGACGACGAACTCGATCCGGTAGTCGACGTGGAAGTAGTCGGAGCGCCGCAGCTCGAACCACGCAGCCACGGGCACGGCCGCGGCCGCGGTCGCGATCCCGCCGACCATCCCGAATCGCGCCGCACCGGCGACGATCGCCAGGAAGAGGAGCTGCCGGCTCGGCGTGCCCGGCTCGAAGGCGTAGAGCAGCGTGAACGCCGAGACGATCCCGAAGTCGAAGACGAGCGCGACGAGCTGGAACGTCCGCGAAGGCCGGTCGCCGACCATGGCGAAGAGCACGACGGCACCGACGGCCAGGATGCCGGTGAAGATCCAGGCGAGGTGCTTCGTCTCCGCCGTCGGAAAATCGCTCAACGAGACCAGCAGCACGGCGAACGGGACCGCGAGGAGGCGAACGACTCCGATCCACCATTCGAGCGAGCGGTCATGCGTGCGGGTCATGTGCGCTCCTGCACGCGCGCAAGCGCCCAGGATGCGTGCTCGGCGAGCAGCTCGTCCCCGTCCGCCGCGTAACGCTCGAGCAGCGGGACGTGCTCCGCGCCGCCGGTATTGCCGAGCGCGACCAGCGCGTTCCGCTGCAGCCAGCGCGGGTCGTTGCGGGGCACATAGAGGCGATCGAAGCTCGAGACCAGCGAGCGTCCGTCCTCCTCGAGCCAGCCGACGAGGTCGACGTGCCCGCCCGCGCTCTCGTCGAGGTCGCTGCGGCGCTTCTCGACGCCGCGATTCCACGGACAGACGTCCTGGCAGATGTCGCAACCATAGACCTGGGCACCGAGGCGGGCGCGATACGGCTCGGGGATCGCCGCCGGCGCCTGCGTCCAGTACGAGAGGCATTTCGTCGCGTCGAGCGTCCCGGGGTCGTCGAGCGCGCCCGTCGGGCACGCCTCGACGCAGAGCCGGCACGAGCCGCAGTCGGCGTCGAGTGGCGGCGTCGGCGCGAGCTCGACGTCGGTGATCAGCGTCCCGAGCACGACCCACGAGCCGTGGCGACGCGTGATCAGCATCGTGTTCTTGCCGTAGAAGCCGACTCCGCTGCGCGCAGCAGCCTCTCGGTCGACGTGCTGGTTCGCGTCGACGAGCACGCGATACGAGCCGCCGAGCCTGCGACCGAGCGCATCGAGCTTGTCGCGCAGCTCCGCGTACCCGTCCGACCACGTGTAGCGCGAGAGCCGTCCCTTCCCCGGCTCCAACGGCTGCTCCGGGAGCCAGTAGCAGAGCGCCGCCGACACGACGCTTCGTGCAGCCGGGAGCAGGGACTCGGGATGACACGACTCCTCCGGGCGGGCCATCGTGAACTTCATCTCCGCGAAGAGGCCGCGCTCGCGCCGTTCGACGATGTGCCGTTCCGTGCCCAGGTACGCCTCGGCGCGGGTGACACCGACCGCGTCGAGCCCGAGCTCCGCGCCCAATCGTTCGACCTCTGCGGTCGTCATGCGAAGATCATGCCCGGTGAAGGCGATTCGGATCCATGAGGACGGTGGCCCCGAGGTGCTGCGCTACGAGGACGTCCCCGATCCGACGCCGGGCGAGGGCGAGGTGCTGATCGAGCTGCGCGCGGCGAGCCTCAATCATCTCGACGTGTGGATTCGCAAGGGGCTGCCGTCGGTGCCCAAGCCGCGGATCCTCGGCGCCGACGGCGCGGGTGTGATCGCCGGCACCGACGAGCGCGTCGTCATCAACCCGGCGATCATCAGCAACGGCACGATGCACATTGTCGGCGAGACGGCCGACGGCACGCACGCGGAGCTGATCGCCGTGCCGCGCGCCTTCGTCCATCCGATTCCCGGCGACCTCTCGTTCGAGGAGGCCGCGGCCTTTCCCCTGGTCTTCCTGACCGCGTACCGGATGCTCGTGCCGCGCGCCCGGCTGCAGGCCGGCGAATGGGTGCTGATCTGGGGGATCGGCGGCGGGGTCGCGACCGCCGCTCTCGCGATCGCAAGCGCGCTCGGCGCGCGAACGGTCGTCACCTCGTCGAGCGACGAGAAGCTCGCGCTCGCACGCGAGCTCGGCGCGGACGCGACGGTCAACCACGAGACGGAGGACGTCGTCGCGCGAGTCAAGGCGATCACCGAAGGGGGCGCGCACGTCGTCGTCGACGATGTCGGCGAGGCGACCTGGAAGCGCACGCTCGACGCCGCCCGCCCCGAGGGGCGCATCGTCGTCTGCGGCGCGACGACGGGCCCGAACCCGCCGGCCGCCCTCCACCGTGTGTGGTGGAAGCAGCTTTCGATCCTCGGCTCGTCGATGGGCACGCCCGACGACTTCCGGCACGTCTACGAGCTCGTCGCCGCCGGAAAGGTGCGGCCCAGGGTCGATCGCGTGTTCCCGCTCGCGGAAGCGCGCGCCGCGCACGAGCGGCTCGAGGCCGGCGAGCAGCTCGGCAAGATCGTCCTCTCGATCCCCGGCTGAGCGGTGGGCGCGAAACGACGAGCGCCCCGGGGTGTCCGGGGCGCTCGGTGGTGCGTGGGGGGCAGAGTCCTGAGGCAGCGGTGCCGTGGGACGGAGCCTTGTTCGGAAGGGAGGTGCTACGGGCCGGTGGTTGCTGCGAGGGTGACGGTGGAGGTGTAGGTGCCGGCGTAGGCGTTACCGGGGATCGCGACGGCGATGGTCGGGGTGACGTTGACTTTGCCGAGGCCGCTGAGGAGGGCGGCGTTGAAGAACTTCGCCGGGGTCGTGGTGATCGTCAGGGGGAGGGTGATGCCGCTGTTGACGGCGGCGGTGCAGGTGCTGCCGGCGACGCAGGCCTGGACGGCGGAGGTGACGGTGCCGGGGGCGAGGGTGTGGCTTGCGCCGTCGGTGAAGGTGGTGGCGGAGACCTGGAGGTTCCAGCCGGCGCCGGTGCCGCGGGCATCGACGACGCCGAGCAGCGGGGCGTAGCTGACGGTCTGGTCGGTGCCGTCGAGGGTGTCGGAGATCGACGGGTTGGCCGGGAGGTTCAGGCTGATCCCGGCCGTGCCGGTGATCGTCGCCGTGGTGGTGAGCGGTGCGCCGAGGGCTCCCGCGGCCAATGCAAGCGCCAGGACTACAAGTGCGATGGTGATGATGATCCGCTGCCTCATGATGTCTGTGTTCTCCTTGAAAGGGTTGGTCGTGCTTGACAAACCCACCTTCGGCGGCCCCGGTCGGAACCACGGCCGCCGCCCGGTATGAAGACGGAGTGAGGCGATGAGGCCCGTGCATACGAGCCACGCGCGGGTTTGTGAGATAAGTGCCGCGAGGGCGAAGCAGGCAGGGTCACGAATCGAAACGGGGGGACAATGAGCTCGAACGCATCAGAACCGACCGCCGGCAAGAACATCGTGCTCATCCACGGGATGTGGATGACGCCACTCAGCTGGGAGCACTGGGCCGCCCGCTACACCGAGCGAGGTCACAACGTGCTCGCTCCCGCCTGGCCGGGGCTCGACGCAGCCCCCGAACAGCTTCGTCGTGACCCGTCGCCGCTCAGGGGCCTCGGGATCGCGACGGCCATCGACCACTACGACAAGATCATCCGCGGTCTCGACAGCCCGCCGATCATCATCGGCCACTCGTTCGGTGGCCTCTTCGCCCAGCTGCTCCTGAACCGCGGCCTTGGCGCAGCCGGTGTCGCGCTCAGCACGGCCGCCCCGAAGGGTGTGCTGAAGCTGCCGCTCTCGACGGCCAGGGCAGCGTGGCCCGCGCTGAGCAATCCGGCAAACCGGAAGAAGGAAGTCCCTCTGACCCGCGAGCAGTTCTATTGGTGCTTCACGAACGCGCTCAGCCGGGAGGACTCCGACGCCGTCTACGACCGTTACTACATCCCCGGCGCGGGGCGTCCCTTCTTCGAGGCCGGCCTTGCCAATTTCAACCCGAACGCGGTCACCAAGATCGACTACAAGAACCCGTCGAGGCCGCCGCTCCTGCTCCTGACCGGCAGCGAGGACCGCATCAGCCCACCGTCCGTGAACAGGTCGAACCTGAAGAAGCAAGCGCACGCACCGTCTGCCACGGCGTACAAGGAATATCCGGGCCGTTGCCACTACCCCGGCCAGGACGGATGGGAGGAGGTCGCCGACTACGCCCTGTCGTGGACGGTCGACCACGCGCAACCACGTTGAGGGAGACGGAGCTGGTACCGGGTGACGGAGAGGCGACTGACCCCCCACGGCCATGGCCTCTTCGACGTCACCCGGCTCACAGCCTCGTAGCCGCTGAACCTGGAATAACGGCAGAAGGAGCAGGAATCATCCCCCTATCTGGATGAAGGATGACGCTACCTCTCCGCAGCCTGGAACCAGGTTCGGTCTGTGAACCTGGTTCAAGAAGCAAACCGGGTTCGGCTCCCCGAGGGAGTGCGGACCGTCGCCGCGCGACGGCCCGCCGCAGCCCTGTGGTCAGTCCACCGCTCCCCAAGGGGGTTGTAAGAGCGGCAGCGCAGAGGTTACTTCGTGGTCCGGGAACTTCCAAGACCTGAAAGTTCAGGTCTTACCCGAAGCCAAGAATGAATTTCGCGTCTTCTGACATCCTGTCGCCCCCGACAGGCTGCGGCACGATGCAACAGGCTGCAAAACGGGTATGAGAACAGGGGACAGGTGGAGGTTCGGCAGACAGTTGCAACACGTCGCAGCCACCCACCTGTACCCGTTCTGTAACCGGCGTCGCCAACACCGACAACACCAGAATCAGTGCCCCCTACCGCGGGTCAGGCAGCGGCGCGTCGCGCCCGGTGGGCGTGCTCTTCGGCTGGACGCCCGGCACCGACTGATTCGGCGGAACCTGCTTCGGCGCCGCCATCTTCGGCGGCGGCTGCTTCTCCGGTGGCTTCGGTAGTGCGCGTTCGTCGCTCATCGTATGGCGAGGTTAGATAGCTCCCGGGACGTTGCCGCCTTGCAATCTCGGCGCGTAGCCATTTACGCAGGTCTTCCGGGCCGAGGCCGGCGTCGTCGGCCAAATATTCGAGCGGCGTCGGGTCAGGGGGCGGGCCGCTCATACCGGCTCGATCTCGAGTGTGCTGTAGACGGCATCGTCGACGAACTCGGCTGCGAGCTCAACCGGGATCACCGACCGAACCCGGACCAACCGGTTCCCGTTGATGCGAATCTCGTCGCCCGCCTCCATGCTGCCGTCGGGGTATTCGGCGTCGCCTGCGTCGTCGCCGTCAGCCCACAGGAGTTGGTACTTGAATCCCATGCCTGTCCTTTCCGGGGCCGGACGGACGGCGGTGAGTCTAGACCAGCCCGAACGCGCGGAATGCGAGAGGCGAATCGGAAGGGAGGGCGGATCGTCGGTTCATCGGCGGTCCGCCCTCGTCTGCCGTACCGCCCATACGAGGGGGGAACCCAGAGAGGGGCGGCAACGTCCAACCTAGTACTCAAAGACATGCGACGCCAGGTCCTGACCGAGCCCTATCCAGTGGGACGCGGCCGGAGTAGTGTCGGGTGCTCGGCATCAAACCGGGGTGGCGTCGAAAGGCGCGCGGGGATGGGGATCGCAGGGCCTTTCCGCCACCCAGGGTTCCGGTTCAGCCAGCATCGACAGATGAGGGTAGACGCTGGCCGTGTGGCCTATGACCGCGAACCGAACGTGGCGCTCGGGTCATGACGGAAGATCGTCGAGCCCCCTAAATGAGCCGGCACCGTGGCCGGGCTTCCCGTGCTCGTGTGGTCGCGAAACGAGGGAAGGCGAACCATCGCTTGCGGGCGACGATTCGCCCTCCCCCATTGGGGCCACCATCTCAGCGAAGAGGGGCGGCAGTTCGGAACGCCACACCGGGCTCCCTCAACCTCCAGGCGCCGCCCAGAAGGCGCTGGCCCTGCGTGTGAACTCTGTTTGCCTAGGCTCCTCGGCGTCTTGCGCACCCGAGGGGATGCGTTCGGCGGACTGCGGGCTTTCGGCCGGAATCCTGGCGCAGGGCCAGTCCAACCACCGTACTCCTCTCAGGACGTTGCCGCGGATCATCTCCGCACGGATATCAGCGCCTGCAGGAGTGTCGTCCGGACATCGTTCTTTGCCTTCAATCTCTCCAAGGTTCCGTTCGCGAGATCCCCCGGGAGCACGAAAACGACGAGAAGGATGAGACGCGCTCGCTTCGCAAACTGAATCTGTGCGGCTTAGTACCGGTTCGGCAGCTCGGGATTGCAGCTAGGGTGACAGGCAGCGCGTTGGCTCTAGCTGTTGCTAAGCCGCCGAGGCTCTTAGCACGTTCCTCTCCGACTGTGACCCCTGGCCTGGCCGCCGCAGTGCGCCCAACCGAGTGCGCTGTCCTGATGGACTCCGGAAGGAGCACCACATGTTTGCCACGATTCGTCGCTACGAAGGCGTCGACCCTGCCCGCACCACCGAGATCACCGGCAAGGTGAACGAGACGCTCGTCCCGAAGCTCCGCGAGCTCCCGGGTTTCGCCGGCTACTTCCTCATCGAGAGCAGCAGCGGCGTCCTGAGCTCACTCGGTCTCTTCGAGACCTCCGAGGAGGCCGACAAGTCCACGATGCTCGTCTCGAACTGGATCACCGACGAGCACCTCGACAAGGCTCTTCCCAATGCTCCGAAGATCACGAGCGGCAAGGTCGTCGCCCACAGCGACCGCGTTCTGGCAGTCGCCTAGCTCGCTCGAACTCCGTGACGGAGGGCCCGGCGACCGCCGGGCCCTCCCAGCGTAAACCACTTAGGCGACGCCAATCCCACCGGGCGTACCGACTGCGCGCCGGCCAGGCCCTCGCGCGCACGAAAGGAACCGCCGAACTGACGATCCTGGAAGGAACCGGCGT